>NZ_JBQSYK010000001.1:0-1173470 GCF_052379225.1 Halomonas sp. AOP12-B1-6 | reverse complement strand
GTGAAAAAACGACAGTTATGCTGCTCATTGTTTAACAATTTTAACGTGTTGGGTGCTTTGAAACTCGAATAAATATGTTTTAAAGGTTGTTATAACAACAGGTTGCGTATTTGTCATGGTATTGTAGACGAGCACCATCTAGTATTATGGTGAATGTGTTATGACGTAAAATCTCAGGAGGAGAAGCATATGACGATGTCATTAGCCAAGAAGTTAGCAATCGCACTATTGATGACCTTTACGGCAGGTGGGCTGATCGCTTGCGATAATAAAGGGCCTGCTGAAAAAGCCGGTGAAAGCATTGATGAGAGCGCGGAAAGTGCCGGTGAGAGCATGGAAGATCTAGGCGAAAATATTGAAGATGCTGCCGAAGACTAGGCCGAGTATTAGTTGCATGCATTAGCCAAAGCAGTCGCCGAAAAGCGGCTGCTTTGTTGTTTATGGAATGTCGACTATGGTTCTAACAGCGATAAATAGCTCTAATAACGATAACAACTGAAATGTAGGAGCCGACGTGCAAATACAGCGTGATAAAAGTTTGCTCTTAATGGTCGATTTTCAAGCGCAGCTGCTGCCTGTGATTGACGGCGGTGAGGAAGCCGTTAGCGAAGCGGCTTGGCTCGGCGAAATAGCATGCTTGCTTGAGGTGCCCGTATGGCTAACAGAGCAATCGCCAGACAAGCTGGGAGGCACGTCGACGTCACTGCTCGCCTGCCTGGGCAACCACTATCGGCTCTGGCAAAAGCAGCATTTTGGCGCCATGGCTGAAGATGATTTTCGCCAAGCGTTGAACGCTACGGGGAAAACACAGATCGTCTTGTGTGGAACGGAAGCCCATATTTGCGTACTGCAAACAGGGTTAGGGCTATTAGAGGCAGGCTACGAGCTGTACTGGCTCAGCGATGCCTCGGCTAGTCGACGTCCACAGGAAGCAGTGCTTGCCCGTGAACGCGCCTGTCAGAGCGGGGCAGTCGCGGTGTCAGCCGATATGGTGGCCTATGAATGGCTGCACCGTTGTGACACGGCGCTGTTTAAAGAGGCGCACCAGCAGCTTTTAAAGCCCCGCTCCGCGCGCCCTGTCCGTTTCTTCTAGGCCTGATTCTCTAACGATCCGTTTCTTTACGGGTGAAAACGAACGTATCGCCCTGTGATGAAGCGGCATTGAAGCGATAGCCAGCGACGGTAAAGTCTTGAAGGCGGTCTGGGTCGTTGATTTGCTCCTTAATAAGCCAGGCGCTCATCAGGCCGCGCGCTTTTTTGGCATAAAAGCTAATGATTTTGAACGTGCCATTTTTCTCGTCTTTGAACACCGGTGTAATGATTCTCGCGTTGAGTTTTTTAGTATCTACCGCTTTAAAGTATTCATTAGACGCAAGATTCACTAGTACGTTAGAGCCACTTTCAGAGATAGCTTCGTCGAGAGCCGGTGTCAAAATAGGCTTCCAGTAGGCGTAAAGATCACTACCTGCGCTATTGGCCAGCTTAGTGCCCATTTCCAGGCGGTAGGCTTGAATTAAATCCAAGGGCCGTAGCAGGCCATATAAGCCGGAAAGTATACGTAAGTGTGACTGCGCATAGCGATTGTCTGAATCGCTGAACAACTCCGCTTGTAGGCCGGTGTAGACGTCGCCTTGAAAGGCTTGAGCGGCAGGTTTTGCATTGCTTAGTGTAAAGGGTGGCTGCCATTCTTTAAAACGCGCAGCGTTCAGCCCCGCCAGCTTATCGCTGATGCCCATCAGCTCGCTGATTTGCTGTGGCGAGTAATCGTGCAAAATATCGATAAGCGGTTGGCTGTGAGATAAAAAGCTGGGTTGAGTGACGTCGTCAGTCGTTGACGGTGTTTCAAAATCCAGCGTTTTCGCCGGTGAAATAACGCTCAGCATCGCGTACTCCTGGAATCATCATTAGTGAGTGCAGTATACCAAGCCTTGGCGAAGGCCGAGGCTATAGACGCGATAGCTTGGTGTATAAGGGGGTAATGCGGTTTAAAGACTGCCCCTAGAGGCAGTCTTACCATCTATTTTTTAAACTCTTTTATGGGCAGGGATTCGACATTCTGCGGTGGATGCTTTCAATCGCCTCTAATACGTCGTCATCAAGCTTTAGACTTTCACTAGCAAGGTTGCTTTCCAGCTGGTTCATGGTGGTAGCACCAATAATATTGCTGGTTAAGAAGCTGCGTGAGTTAACAAACGCGAGCGCCATTTGTGCCGGGTCCAAATCATGCTGTTGGGCCAATGTCACGTAGGCCTGCGTCGCGGCTTCTGCTTCTGGCGAGGTATAGCGTTTGAAGCGCTCATAAAGTGTCAAGCGACCTTTCGATGGCTGAGCACCGTTAAGGTACTTGCCCGAGAGCACGCCAAACCCTAGCGGCGAATAGGCAAGTAGGCCGACATCTTCGCGATGAGCAATCTCAGCCAAGCCCACTTCAAAGGAGCGGTTGAGAAGATTATAGGGATTTTGAATCGAAGCGACACGCGGTAGACCAAGCTGGTCAGCTAGCTGCAGTGACCGCATCACTCCCCATGGTGTTTCATTAGAAAGCCCAATGGCACGCACCTTGCCCGCATCGACTAATTCTTTAAGCGCTGAGAGCGTCTCTTCGAGTGACGTCGCTTCTTCGTCATCACTATGCATATAGCCCAATTTGCCAAAGAAGTTGGTTTGGCGGTCGGGCCAGTGGAGCTGGTAGAGGTCAACATAATCCGTATTTAGCCGCTCAAGGCTGCTATCGATGGCGCGATGGATATGATCGCGCGTCAGACGCGGCCCCCCGCGGATATGTTCAATTCCTGGGCCAACGGCCTTCGTGGCAATAATGACATCGTCTCTTGAGCCGCGCTGTTTTAGCCAGCTACCGACATACTGCTCGGTGAGGCCTTGAGTTTTGGCCAGCGGAGGAACGGGATACATTTCAGCGGTATCAATGAAATTAATACCAAACGCCACGGCGCGATCAAGCTGTTCGTGAGCTTCGGCTTCGCTATTTTGCTCACCAAACGTCATCGTTCCTAAGCAGAGTCTGCTGACCTCCATACCCGTTCTGCCAAGTGGGCGCGTTTGCATATGTATCTCCTAGCTAAGGTGGAATTGCGGCAAGATAAGCAGCCATTACTCGAATAGTTCACGGCGTGTGTAGGGCATGTTAGCGAGGCGTTGCAAAAGCAGCAAATTAATGGGGTTGAGTCGTCGCTAAGGCAGGCGTATGCTTGCCAGCCCGTCGACCGGCTAAAGGCCGGTTTCTTGTGTGGTTGGCGTCAATTTTTGAGTGACTGCTAGCCCAAGGTTTCAACAGATAGGCAGGTTTGTTTGCCATGTTGCAGGCATCAATGTTGTTTATTCAGCTAGAATTTAGATTGGCTGAAAGGTTGTCTCATAATCGCTGGCTGCTGCCGCGCTCAAAGCGTACGCAGCGCTTAACGATGCGTTTATTTAAACGCTGTGCAGACGCGGGGCATCCTGATGCGCTGTCTATGTATGGCCACATGTTGTTTCATCGCAGCCAAACCCCGCAAGATAAAGCGCGCGGTGCGCGTTACGTGCTGGAAGCCGCGCATGCAGGGGACCTAAAGTCACAGTATCAGGTCGCGCAAATTCACGAACATGGCTGTGTTCAATACCCCCGTCGCGAAGACTACGCGGTTACTTGGTACGCGCGTGCCGCTCAAGCCGGCCATTGTTTAGCCGCTGAGCGCCTTGCTCAAGCCTACCGCTTGGGTGAGCTAGGATTGGCCGTTGACGGTGAGCAGGCGGCTTACTGGCAGCGACAGGCTATTGCGCAGCCGCTAGACGAAGCAGCCGCGGCCTGAAGCCGTTACTGCTTTTTGATTGAGTGAGGAAGTTTGTGTCCGAGACGCTACCCACAGTGTTAGATATTGAAGCGTCCGGGTTTGGGCGTGGCAGCTATCCCATTGAAGTGGGTATCGCACGTGCTGATGGAAGCTGTTGCGCTTTCCTCATTCAACCGCTGGATGAGTGGACACACTGGGATCCTAAGGCCGAGCTGCTGCACGGCATCTCCCGTGATCGTCTTACCCGGGAAGGCTATCCGGTTCGTCAAGTCGCGCAATGGCTGAACGATGAGATGGGCGAATTGGGAAAGGCCTACAGCGACAGCTGGGGCTACGACAATACCTGGCTCTCATTACTCTTTCACCACGCAGGAATGCTGCCGCGTTTTCGTCTTGAGGCATTAAGGATTCTGCTTAGCGAAGACCAGCAGGCGCTGTGGAGCGATACCAAAGAAACGCTGATCTCCGAGCGCGGCATTCACCGCCATCGTGCTGGTGAAGATGCCCGCTTACTGCAGCTTACCTATCAGCATACCCGCCATCTCACCGAGCATGTGGGCCGCTAGCCACGTTCTGTTCCTTCCGCATTAAAGCTGCTCTTCTAGCGCATCAAGTAATTCATTGGGCGTCGCTGCGTCCAGTAACATGTCGCGAGTCGCTGAGGCTAAAAAGCCATGGCCGACGGTGCTGTCTAAAAAGGTTAGCAGCGGTGAGTAGAACTCATCAATATTCAGCAAGCCCATCGGTTTGGTATGCAGGCCTAGATAACCCCACGTCCATGTTTCAAACAGCTCTTCAAATGTCCCAATGCCGCCGGGTAACGCGATAAAAGCATCGGCATTCGCCGCCATGGTGGCTTTGCGTTCGTGCATATTGCGTACTCGGATCAGTTCGCTTAAGCCAAAATGCGCCTGCTCGCGATCAACCAAGTGGTCGGGCATCACGCCAATGACGTCGCCGCCAGCCTCCAAAGCCGCATTCGCCAGTTCGCCCATAAGGCCAAGGCGTGCGCCGCCATAAACCAACGTGTGGCCACGTACAGCCAGTGCACGGCCGAGCGCATTGGTTGCCAGACGAAAGCCTGGGCTGTTGCCTTCACGGGAGCCAAGATAAACACAAATTCTAGACATCCAGTTAATTCCTTATGCTAAAAATGAGCAATTGCTAGGGCAGGTGGCGGTCGATCTGATGCTGCTGATCCATCCATTGACCGATCACATTGTCACCACATAGATGGTGGGCGTACTGAGTATGCAGGCAGCGAATCTGTTGCCAATTGCTAATGCCACCAATGCCGCGCTCGGTCAGCACGTCGGTATAGCCGAGCTGTGCGACTTCATCACGCTGAGCGGCGCTCATATAGTCCCAGCGAGCGGTGACGTAATCGCGGTGACTCTGCTGGTAAGCCTCAAGAAACTCGGGCTCTTCCTGAAGACGTTGCTCCAGCGCTTTGATAACGCCAACGGCCTCAATGCGTGAAATCTCGACTTTAAGCACGTCTGAGCAAAGCCAGTACAGCGTTGGAAAGGGTTTGCCATCAACAATGGGAGCCATACGCAGAACTAGTGGCGTACCTTCACCGTCAGTGGCGGCAACGGCTTCGATACCACGCGGTGCGCGGCCAAGTTGTTGGGCAATAATGGCGAGCTGACGCTCGTCAGGAACCTGATTGGTGCGTATCACCATTGGGCTGGTCTCTCACAAATTTATTTGAGCGGCCAACAGCACGGAAAAAGCAGCGGTTGAGCTGTTCGGGTGACGCGACATAGCACCACGTCCGCTCACAGTATTCAGCGGCTCGTGCCATTAACACGTCATAAAGGCGGTTGAAGGGGGCATCATAATCGTAGGGGTCGGCACCGAACAAGCGGATATGCGGATAGTCGGCGAAGCGTTCCATAAAATAATGCTCAAGGTCAGCCTCGACAGCGCGATGCTGGGCAACGTTGTCAGGGTCTAGCCAGAGAGTGTAACGGATTGCCATTATACGAGCTCCTGTTGCCCCAGCTGGCTGGGGCGACGTCAATCAGGCAGGTGCAGGCGCATCCTGTACATGCGCCGTTAGCGCTTCGCGCAGGCCGTCCTTGATGGGTACAGCGCATTTGGCCTGATGGTCATATTGCACCATAACGGCGTGACCAAGATTGGTGAGCTTGCCGTGCTGGCGTGCCTCCTGGGTCACTGTAAACGAGCTATTGCCTAGTCGGGTTAAGTAAGTGCGTATTTCGATATCGTGACCGTAAAACAGTTCAGCTCGATAGTCGACTTCCATGCGCGCCATGATCAAACGCCACTGCTTAGGGTTTAAATCGGGTGTGAAGAGCTTAAACAAGTCATTGCGGGCGAGTTCAAACCACGCGGGTAGCCGCGTGTTATTAATATGCCCTAGCGCGTCGGTGTCATAAAACGCGGGCTCAATAGTGCGGGTAAACATGGCGTATCCTCATTGTTAGCAACGCAGCTCATTTAGGATTATCCCAACCAAGCTCTTGGTCAAGTGGTGCGGCGCTGATACCAAGCGGTCAATTGCATCCATCCCAGCAGCCATAGCGTCGCCGCTGCGAACCCAGCCAATGTGCCCCACAAAAGCCCTAGCGAACTATAAGTGTAGGAAACGCATAGCGTGTAACTTAGCAGTGAGCCTAGTCCCATCGGGAAATGCTTAATGACAGTGGCTACCGGTGCCATGCCATGGTTCAAGTGAAGGATCAGCAGAAAGGGCAGCATAGTGACAGGAAAAGCAGCCAGGGTGCCTGCCCAGGCGGGCGGGAGCCAATGCGCTAGCCGCGTGATTGTAAACACGATGATGGTTGCAAGGCAGGCGCGTGCGGCCAGCGCTGATAGTGAAAATGCACGGCTAGCGGGACTTTTTACATCAGGTATCGCGCGGAACAGCGTACTAAACACGCCAATAGCGCACAGTGTTACTAGCGTACCGCTGAGCCGGGTGAAGTCAAACTGAGTGAGTAGGCTGCTGGCAGTGAGCCATGCTATAAAGCCACCGGCCACGCCGCTCGCCATGCCTTTAATGCCGGGCTGTCGTCCGCCTGCCACTAAGTAACCAGCGCCTAGCGCTATTGTCGCGGTAAAGCCCGCCAGTGTATGTATCGCGCTTTGGGTTGCAAATGCCGGGGAAATTTCTAAACCAATAAAAAACAGCGTCAAGGACGTTCCTAACGGGTAGCCGGCGAGTAGCCCGGCCGTACGAGGGCTCGTACGCATCGCAATCGCACCCAGGCCTAATACCATGCTGATTGAGAGGCTGAGTTTCGCTAGCTGCCAAGTGAGCGGAATTTCTAACATGCGGCGTTGCCCTTACGGTTATGGTATCGCTATTTTGATTTTAAGTATTTTATTTTAAAGATATTGATGCATAAGCATCGTCATTTAGACTAAGCGCAGCCCTTGCTGGTCGCGCCACGCGGCCTCTAGCGCATTGTCTAGCGGTGCTTTTAAATGCGTGGGGAGCGCCTCATGAGCGGCCTGTAGTGAGTCAAACGATCGGTTCCGCAGCCAGCAGTAGGCCCAGGCACAGGCTTCAGCATCGCTATTCGGTGTCGGGCGAGCGGGCATTTGATTGAGCAGAAATACCGCCGTACGGGGTGCCCAGAGGGGAATGTCATCCGCGCTGGCCGTGCTCCATGCATCGAGCGTTGAGCCGCTCGGCGTACTTTCAGGCTCACCCAGCTTGGCCACCCGTGCCGTCTCGGCGAGAATCAGCGCCAAGCGGTCAGCATCCGCCTGGCCTAGTGCACGCCACTGGCGCAAAAGAGCGGGAAGCCCAGCGCGCATCTTGGTATAAAAGTCATCTTGCGGCATGCTCAGCACAACTCCTATTGAATGAGTGAGATTATTTATGGCCTATGATTTTGCCACGCCTATTGAGCGCCGCCATCCAGAAGGTGGCTGGGCATCACAGAAATGGCACCGTTACGGTGACGATATCTTACCTCTGTGGGTTGCCGATATGGACTTTTGCTCGCCGCCAGCGGTCATTGATGCGCTACAGGCGAGAGTGGCCCACGGTGTTTATGGCTATGGCGAAGTGCCGGCTACGTTAACAGAAACGCTGTGTCAGTGGAGTGCTCAACACTATGACTGGCGCATTCAACCCGAGTGGCAGCAGTGGTTGCCTGGGGTGGTGCCGGCATTGCACCTAGCAGCGTTGGCCCTGACTGAACCTGGCGACGGCGTATTGACCGTCGCACCGATCTACCCACCTTTCTTAGCGGTGGCTGAGCGAACGGGGCGGCTGCCTCAGCAGGCCATGCTGGCGCAACCTACCGCGCCGGGCGAGCCTTGGCAGCTCGATATCGCTGCGCTAGAGGCGGCAATTACGCCTAGAACACGCTTGTTACTGTGGTGTCAGCCTCATAACCCGACCGGCCGTGTATGGCGACATGAAGAGCTGGCAGCGCTGGCTACGCTGGTGGAGCGCCACGACCTTTGGGTAGTGTCAGACGAGCTGCACTGTGACCTGCTATTAAACGAGGGGGCGCAGCATCGCCCGTTGGCCGCGGCGTTTCCTGGACTAGCGAAGCGCACCATTACGCTGTGGGCACCGTCTAAAACCTTTAATTTAGCCGGTTTAACCAGCGCCTGCGCGGTGATTCCCGATGCTAAGCTGCGCAAGCGATTTGCCGCCGCAGCAAAAGGGCTGCTTCCTGACGGTAATGTGCTGGGCTTGGTTGCGGCGGAGGCCGCTTATCGTGAAGGAGAGGCGTGGCGACAGGCACTGTTAAATGTATTACGCGAGAATCGCGACACCCTGCAAGCGCGCGTGGCGACTTGGCCGGGCGTTAATTGGCATGCGTCTGAGGCCACCTATTTGGCATGGCTAGATATGCGCGAGGCGGGGCTGGGTGAGGCGCCATATCAAACACTGCTGAGCGAGGTGGGCGTGGCGCTCTCGGACGGAGCAGCCTTTGGTTGCCCCGGCTTTGTGCGGCTTAACTTTGGCACCACTGCTTCTCAGCTGGAAGTGGCGTTGTCGCGTATGGACGCCATGTTGAAAAACAAAGGCGTCAGATGCGAAGATTAAGGCATCGCTAAGTACAGGGAGGGGCGCGGACTAAACGCCGCGACCCCTCTTCCGAGAGGGCGTGCTACTGGCGCTGCTTCAGCTCTGCACTCAGGCGATCGTTCATGGCATACATATCATCACACAGCGCCTGGGAAGGCTGGTGGTTAGAACCAGGCTCCATCATTTCCAGTTCGTCTGCGTGCTTAGCAATCGTATTATTCACACCTGCATTCTGAAGAATGCTTTCCATTTCAGCCATTGCATCGCTGTTTTGAGCGTCCGAGGACATTCTTTGCTCGGCAAACTGCGCCATCTGAATTTGAACTTCCTGATTGGCAGTCATCAGCGCTTCGGCTGAGCACTCTTGTGTTTGTGCGCTAGCAGCATGGCTGACGAAGAGGCCTAGGAGCACGAGTGCGGAGATAGTTTTTTTCACGAAACGATACATCCTATGATAATGGGCAATCGCCCATGCTATAACAATTTTATGCCAGTTGCTAAAAGCATTCTGCAAGTAGCAAGGTTCGTTGGAACGAGCGCTGCAGCTATATCTGGAAACAGAGCTTGCATGCCACTTCAATCCTGCATCTCCTCCAACTGCTCCAGAATATGGGTGTAGTTTGCTATTCCCTGTGCGCCCGTCACAAGATGACGGCGATTGAAAATAACGGCTGGCACGCCTTGAATGCCTTGTTCCCGCGAAACGCGCTGCGCATCGCGCACTTCTTCAGCAAAGCGTTGACTCTCAAGAATCGCTAGAGCTTCGGAGCGATCCAGGCCAATCTCTGCGGCTATTTCTGCCAGCACATGGTTGTCAGAAAGATGGCGCTGATGGGTGAAGTGAGCAGTAAAAAGAGCCAGTTTAAGATCGTGCATACGCTCTTGCTGGCCGGCCCAATGCAGAAGCTGGTGTATGTTGAAGGTGTTGTACGTACGCGTATCGTCACTGAAGCGGAACTCGACCCCGACATCTGCACCAAGCGCTGTCATCTTGCGCCGACTCTCTTCGGACTCCCGGGCACTGGTACCATATTTCTCAGCAATATGGTCGCGCAGGTTTTGGCCCTCAGGCGGCATGTCAGGGTTCAGCTCAAATGAGTGCCAATGAATCTCATGCGCTGTGTCGGTTGCTTTTAACGCCTCGGCCAGTTGTCGGTAGCCGATGATGCACCAGGGGCAAACGACATCCGACACGATATCTATGCGTAATGGCTTGTCTTGTTTGTTCATGATTCCTCAAGCAGCGTTGTCAGATATGCGCGCCATGCGTAAGAAGATGTGAAAAGTTGCTTAATAGAGCATTGCAAAGAGTTTGCGGCGGTAGGCAACGGTCAGTGGATGGTCCGCGCCTAGCGCATCGAACGCCTGAAGGAGCGTTTTACGCGCTGCGTCATCGTTGTAGGCGCGGTCTTGCTTCATCAGCGCAAGCAGCGCCTGTAGACCTTCATCATAGTGGCCATCCGCGATTTGGCGCAGAGCCCGCTGATACTGCGCCTCGCTATCGGTGCGATCAGCAAGCGCGGCGATCTCGTCAGCCGAGAGTGCCTGCTCGCTAAACTCGATGCTGGCACGTACTCCACGCGCAGGCGCGGCATCGCGTTCTTCCGGCGGCAAATTATTCAGCACGTCTCGCGCTTCGTCATAGCGATTTTCGGCGACCAGCACGCGCGCAAACGCTATTTGATAGGCATAGTGTTCAGGATATTGGCCAATGAGCGTTTGATAAATATCGCGCGCGCCAGCGGTATCGCCTGCTTTTAGGGCTTCTTCCGCCAGGTCTTCTGGGCTGGGCGGGGCTTCGCCGGAAGCGGGGAAGTAGCGGTTTAACCACTCACGCACTTCTTTTTCAGGCAGCGCACTTTGGAAGCCATCCACTAAACCACCCTGACTGATTAGCTTTACATCAGGCACAGAGCTCACACCTAGCTGGCCAGCAATTTCTGGATTGGTATCAATGTCGAGCTTGGCAAGTAGGAAGGCGCCTGCGTATTCAACCGCTAGCTTTTCCAGCACCGCGAGTAGCGTCCTGCATGCCTCGTTGGCAGGCGAGTAGCAGCCCATTAGCACCGGAACCTGCTTTGATGCTTCCAGAATCTGCTGAATATTGCCTGCATTCAGCTCAATAATGACATCTTCGGGACGTACGTTTGCTCGCTCAGCGTTCGCGGTCGTCGTTGCGGTATTGTCAGGATCGGCAGTAAGCGGCTTACCCGAGCGGGGGTCAATAATTTGCATGGCTAGACTCAACCTTAAAAAAGAAGAAAGCTACCCATGATATGCAGGCGCTGCGGGGAATATTCAACCGTGACATTGGCTGGCAAGGAATATAGAAGCGCTGAATCATGCTATAACAATGGGAAAGCTGATACGGTGTTCGTATCTTAGATGCGTTACAAGTAAAGATACGCCGTCATGGAAGGAATACTGATGATGTTAGTGAAGCTACCTAGGCTACGCCTGTGCCTTGTCGGCATTGTTGCTTGGGCTTTATGCACAAGTACGTCTTATGCTCAGGATGAGCAGCCGTATCGTCAGAGTATCGAAGAGTGTTTGGCGGCGACTGACACCTTTGGAGAGAAGGTCGATTGTATTGGTCAGCCGGCGCATGAGTGCATGGCTAATCGTAGCGATGGCGATACGGCAGAGGCGATGACCGAATGCTACGAGGATGTGCTGCAGTCTTGGGATGCTAGGTTGAGTGAGGCCTATAGCGCAATGCAGGCCGAGCAATCCACTGAGCTTCTGCGCACACAGTTACTCGATGCGCACCGCACTTGGCTGTCTTTTCGCGATGGCATGTGTGAATTCATTTCGGTTCAAGACCCCACCATCGCCAATCTTTCTGAGATGCAGTGCGTCACGCAGTTGACGGGCGAGCAGGCGCTGCGCTTAGAATCTATGTTGGAGTAGTGCATGCTTGAGTGAATTAAGCTTAGCTGCCAAAGACTGATCGTCGACAGGGATGTCATTCAGCATAGATAGGGAGTTTTCTGGAACCCAGAAAGCAAAAAAACCAACACCCATAAGGTATTGGCTTCTTCTATATTTGGTAGCGGGGACCGGATTTGAACCGATGACCTTCGGGTTATGAGCCCGACGAGCTACCAGACTGCTCCACCCCGCATCAACTTGTGGCGTATTCTACAGGCTTTTTGCGTGAAGTCAACAGGCGTATTAACACGTTCGGCTTATAGCGGTTCGCGGCGTACTACTGCAACATTAAGGGCTTATCGCGATGCTTCAAATAGTCACAATAAAAAGCTTACGCTGGTGTATTGCTTGACCATCGGGCGGACTAGAGTAGTACAGGCGCAGGCGTAATGCTGTGCTGTTAGGTTCAAGTCATTTGTCATATCAGGGAGGTAGTCAATGGCCAATCAAGCCCCCGTCGCCTGGGTAACTGGTGGAACTGGTGGTATCGGTACGGCGATTTGCCGTTCGTTGGCAGAGGCGGGTTATCTGGTCGTCGCGGGTTACCGCAACCCCGATAAGGCCAAAACCTGGCTAGAAACGCAGCAGGCTGACGGCTACAGCAATATCGAACTATCCGGCGTCGACCTGTCCGATCACAATGCCTGCCTGGAAGGTGCCCGCGAAATTCATGACAAGTACGGACCCATCAGTGTGCTCGTGAACTGTGCGGGCATTACGCGTGATGGCACCATGAAAAAAATGTCTTATGAGCAGTGGTACGAAGTGCTCGATACCAACCTCAACAGCGTTTTTAATACGTGCCGCAGCGTCATTGAGATGATGCTTGAGCATGGCTATGGACGGGTTATTAATATTTCATCCATTAATGGCCGCAAGGGGCAGTTTGGCCAGGTCAACTACGCGGCCGCCAAAGCTGGGATGCACGGTTTAACCATGTCATTGGCGCAGGAAACAGCGACCAAGGGTATTACCGTTAATACCGTATCGCCTGGCTACATCGCCACCGATATGATTATGAATATTCCAGAAAAAGTGCGTGAAGCCATCAGGGAAACGATTCCAGTGAAGCGCTATGGTACGCCGGAAGAGATTGGCCGTCTGGTCACTTTCTTAGCCGATAAGGAGTCAGGATTTATTACGGGCGCTAACATCGATATCAATGGCGGTCAGTTTATGGGCTAGTGGCTCGCTATTAGCTGATAACGGCATGTGTGCTTGGTTATGTGAACACGCAAACGGGAGGCTTTTCAGCCTCCCGTTATTGTTTTATCGATGGCGTTAAGCCACGCTTTCGCTAAGGCAGCGGCACTCTTGCTAGCCGGCTCAGTAGATTATCAAACTCTTCCACTTCAGCGGCCCATAGCGCGGCAGGCATCGGCCCTAGCGCCAATAGTGCAGCTAAAATGTCGGTGACATTCTGGTCACGGCTACGTTCTTGATTAAAGCCTTCATTCAGGCGCTCTACCTGAATGGCAAGGCGTAAAGGCTCATCGCTTTGGCGCACGCTGCCCAGTGCCAGCATTGAAAGGTGCACTCTCAAGCGAGCGAGAGAGTCAGCTATTTTGCTGAGTTCCGCATCTGAAAGCGGTGCCTTAACGCTGAGGCGCTGTTCATTGCGTGCGTGATGAGCGGCGATGAACTCTGCGGGAAGCGCAGCGCTGAGTATCGTTTGAGCATCAACATCGTCGGCAATGGCCTCGCCTAGATAGTGCTCGTCGGCAGCTAAGTGAGCATTCACTAACGGCATGATGGCGTGCCACTGCTGGACCGTATCGGCGATCGCAAGACGGTTCAAGCGCTCTCGTCGCGCGCGGACTATGCCGCTCATGCGGCGCTGCATGCCTTCGCTACGTCGATTATGTGGCAGCGGTTCTAGCTGGCTGGCCTGCTTGAGGAAGTTGTCTAGGCTGGTCGCCTCGCTGACGTTAATGGGCTGCCAGCTCTCCATTTGGTCAATTAGCGTCTGCATATCATCCAGCTGTTTTTGCTGACGCGCGGCCTGCTCGTTTTTATGCGCATCGCGCTGGGCAAAGAGCTGATCGCACTCGTGACGAAAGTTTTTCCAAAGCGCTTGCTCTTCACCCTTAGGCGCACGGCCTAGTGCACGCCACTGGTGCTGAAGCTGTTTCGTCAGATGGATACGCTGTGCCAGCGGCTGGCTATCGTCGCTGCGCAGCGCTACGACTTGGCTAATCAGCGCCAATTTTTGTGATGCGATGGTCTCAGCGCGCTGGTCTATCAGCGTTTGCAGGCGATGACGAATGACGCCAAAGCGACGCCCTACGGCCTCAGAGCCTTCTCGCGGGATGGGGCTGTAATGGCGCCATTGATGGCGTGCTTTATCGCGAATCTGTCGAAGTATATCGGGGTCAGCATCTTCTGCGGGCTGTTCCAGTAGGCTTTCAAGCTGATCGCAAAGGGTCTCGCGAGCTTTCAGGTTGGCCGCACGCTCTTCGCTCAATTGATCCCGCCAAGGGGCCAGGCGTTCATGAATGCTGTCTGAAGCGGTGCGAAAACGAGCGGACTGCTCTCGATTAGCCGCCGCGTCACCCAGGGATTTCCACTCTTTGACCAGCTGGCGATGATGGCGGTCGAGCGCTTCTTCGTCCATGTGCAGATCGCTGGCCAGTGCTTCAATGCTGGCGCACAGCTGCTCTCGTTTTGGCCCGGCGACAAAGCCACGCCAATCGCGAAGCTCTGCAAGTCGGGCGGCAAGTTGCTTTAAACGTACTTTGAGAGGCTGGGCAGCGATGCTTTCTAGTGCTTCTATGTTGGGTTTAAGCCGCTGGTGAAGCCGGCTAGCGCTCTTAAAGGCACCGCGTTCTAGCAACTGCTCAAATGTATCCAGCTCCGCCGCATGGGTCTCTACTGTGGCCGTATCTTCAGTGGTCGGCTGTGCCGGGGCGGCATTTTCCGCGCTGAGAGCCGCCTGGGCGCGGCTCAGTAAGCTTGGCGACGAAAAACTTTCGGGCCACTGGCACTGAGCAACCAGCGTTGCCAAATCCGAGTGATCGCCATTGCCCAGGGCAATTTCGATAGCAGGGCTGGTAGCGCTCCAGCGTTGCCATGTTTCTAAGCACTGGTCGTAGTGCTGAATGGCCCTTGCATGGCGTTGGCGGAGGGTGTCGCTAGGCGGATGCATGTCGGACAGCGTTTGCCAGCGCTGGCCTAAAAGCTGGCGCTGGGCGCGCAGGCTGTCGATATCTTGGGCAGTTATGGCGCTGGCATGACGCAGGCCGTCAAGGGTCTCTTCGATACCTTCAAGCAGCTGCTCGCGGGTATTTTCGGCTTCGTCGCGCTGCTCTGCACTTTGCTGACGCGCCTGCTCTTGGGTTTCGTGGTCGTGCAACGTCTTGCGGCCGTTGAGCAGGGCGTGGTGGAAACGTTGGTCCTGCTCAACGCTGGCGGGCTGAGTAAGCTGTTCCCACTGGCGATGGAGGTGGCGGAGGCGGCCGCCGTAAAGAGGCTCCCAGGGCGCACGGGCATGCTGCTCAAGCTGATTAAGCAGCTTTTCTCGTTGCTGCTCTTCGGCTTCCTGCCACTGAGCGTCGCTGCGCAGGCGGTTAAGGCGATCACGCGCTAAGCGAACCACCTGGCGATCACGGCGGGCTTCTTTCAGTAACCGCTTCAGCCCTTCTTCGTCTTCAATGCGCTCGGCGGCCTGATGGCGAACGGCCGCCACGCCGTTATGACACGCCTGATGAATCAAGTCATTGTCATCAGTGAGCTTATCCAGTGCGCTCATGCGCAGACTGAGATTATCGCCTTGCAAGGCAACGGCGCTCAGCGCTCGCGGCTCGTCGATCTGCTCAATAAGTGTTTGGCGCTGCTGCAGATCGGTATGGCCCTCACGTCCACTTATCCGTTGGCAGACGGCATTAAACCAGGCGTCTTCTTGCAGGTGTTGTGGATACGCTTTGACGAGGCCCGCACAGTCATCAAGGGCGAGCAGCGCGGCAAGCTGAATGTGACTATCGCTATCTTGAGCGAGCGACTGCAGCGCTTGGCGCTGTTCGTTATGCTGTGGGTCGAGTCGCTGGAGAGCCTGGCGGCGGACCTCAGGGTCCGGATGCTGCCACCGAGGGGCGAACAGGCGTCTTAACAGTCCGTGCATGGATCATCCTGCTGTATGAGGTGTATAGCGCTAAAAAAAAGCAGTCTTCTACGACAAGGCGGTTGCAGTCACCGGCGCTGTCGCTTAGCTTGGTCTTACTATGATCTGGTAAGCGACTATTTTCTACATCACAATGCGTGAATAGTGCGCTACCTTTATCTAATCTAAACATGACATGGAGTTCGGCCATGAGCCTTAACTTGGATAGTGCCGCAGTGGCCTTTACCTTCAAAGGTGGCATGCTGCCGATGACCGTCATGGAGCTAAGCAGCGCCGACCCGGAACGTATCCGTTTGCAGCTGGCCGGCAAGCTATCGCAGGCCCCCGCATTCTTTCAGCATACACCGGTTGTGCTCAGCGTGGAAAAGCTGAATGAACCCCACTTAGCCCTTGAGCGTATTTGTGCTGTGTGTCGGGATCACAAACTTTTGCCTGTGGCCGTGCGTGGAGGAACCGAGCCGGTGCGCCAGTCGGCATGGGCACTTGGACTGGGCTGGTTTCCTCCGGTTGAAGAAGGCCGTGCACGCGCGCTTGAAAGTGTTGATAGAACGCCAGTGCATGAAGTAACCGCTGAAGACGCGACAAGACAAAATGAGCAGTCAGATGCGCCTGCACTTGGTACACGTCTTTTCCGTGGCACCGTCCGTTCGGGGCAGCAGGTCAGTGCCTCTGAGGGAGATCTGGTTGTGATTGGCGCCGTCAATGCCGGGGCGGAGGTACTAGCCGCCGGCAGTATTCATGTGTATGGCGCGCTGCGTGGTCGTGCTTTAGCGGGTATTCACGGCAATATTCAGGCGGGTATTTACTGCCGTGAACTTGAGGCGGAGCTGTTATCCGTGGCGGGTAATTACAAGCGCATGGAAGATATTGATTCACAGCTGCTGGGGCGGCCAGCAGAAGTTCACTTTACAAAAGAACAGCTTGAAATTAAGCCACTCGGTTAATGTGGTGCGACCGCTGGCAGGCGCTTTACGCCTAGCGACGCCGAAGACACTATCCGTTACAGTGTGGCAAGTTGATAACATTGACGTTCCCGTTATGCGTAGAGCGCTTGATCACTCGCGCTCACGACAAATGACTTCAAGAAGGAAGTGACCTTTGGCCAAAATAATTGTAGTGACCTCTGGTAAAGGAGGGGTTGGTAAAACCACCAGTGCAGCAGCAATAGCCACAGGGCTTGCGCTGCGTGGTAAAAAAACCGTCGTCATCGATTTCGATGTAGGTCTGCGTAATCTGGACCTCATCATGGGCTGCGAGCGTCGCGTGGTGTACGACTTAGTCAACGTTATTCAAGGCGAAGCAGGGCTGAATCAGGCGTTGATTCGCGATAAGCGCGTTGAAAATTTGTTTATTTTGCCGGCCTCACAAACCCGCGACAAAGATGCGTTAACCCAGGAAGGCGTTGCCGAAATCCTGGAGAAGCTGAAAGAAGATTTCGATTTCATTCTGTGTGATTCCCCCGCGGGTATTGAGCGCGGCGCGCAGCTGGCTATGTATTTTGCCGATGAAGCGGTTGTAGTGACCAACCCTGAAGTCTCGTCAGTGCGCGACTCAGACCGTATTTTAGGGCTGCTGGCCTCTAAAACGCGCCGCGCAGAGCAGGGTGAAGACCCTATTAAAGAGCACCTGTTGGTGACGCGTTACAACCCTGAACGAGTCACCTCTGGTGACATGCTGACACTGGACGATATTCGCGAAATTCTAGCAATTAATTTGCTGGGCTTAATTCCTGAGTCAGAAGCCGTGCTACGCGCATCTAACCAGGGCGTACCCGTTACGCACGATATCTCTAGCGATGCAGGCCAAGCATACAGCGATACGGTGTCGCGCTTGCTCGGTGAAGACATACCGCTGCGCTTTCATGAGGTGCAGCGCAAAAGTCTACTGAGCCGCATGTTCGGGGGAGGTCGTCGATGAAATTACTGGAATTTTTGAAGCGTGAGCGCAGGAAATCCGCTTCGGTGGCAAAAGAGCGTTTGCAAATCATTGTCGCGCATCAGCGTGGTCAGCGCGGTCAGCCGGATTATATGCCGCTGCTTGAGCGCGAGCTGCTAGAGGTGATTCGTCGTTACGTTAAGGTAGACGACGATGCGATTCAGATTTCGCTGGACAGTGAAGATAACTGTTCCGTGCTGGAGCTGAACGTCACTCTGCCTAAGGGTTGAGGTCAAGCGCTGAGTCAAAGCGCTGAAGACGCGGCGAAAGGGGTGGCGGGTGTGCTAGGCTTGGGCTTTTCATTGCCCAGCGGAGTGTTTATTCATGGCGCCACCCAATGCTGCCCCTGCCAGTTTTCTCTGGCATGACTATGAAACCTTCGGGGCTGACCCGCGACGCGACCGTCCTGCTCAATTCGCGGCGCTGCGTACGGATTCCGAGTTAAATGAAATCGGTGAGCCGATAGAGCTTTACTGCAAACCAGCCGATGACTATTTGCCCCATCCCACTGCCTGTTTGATCACCGGCATTACCCCCCAAAAAGCCCAGCGTCATGGCCTCCCTGAGGCAGAGTTTGCAGGCCAAATTCAGCGCCATATGAGCGAGCCTGGTACCTGCGTGGTGGGTTACAACAGCCTGCGGTTTGACGATGAGATTTCGCGTCATCTGTTTTATCGCAACCTGCTTGATCCCTATTCGCGCGAGTGGCAAAACGGCAATTCCCGCTGGGATTTAATCGATATTGTGCGCGCTTTTTATGCACTGCGCCCGGCCGGTATCGAGTGGCCGCTGCGCGAAGACGGCGCGCCTAGTTTTAAGCTTGAACACTTAACCGCGGCCAACGGTATTGCCCATGAGGGCGCCCATGACGCGGTGGCCGACGTGCGGGCGACGATTGCGCTGGCCCGCTTACTTAGGGCACGTAATGCAAAGCTATTTGATTATCTACTCGGTCTGCGCGGTAAGCGTGCAGTTGCTCACCAGCTCGACTTAGCTAACGCCAAGCCGCTGCTGCACATCTCGCGCCGCTACCCTGCAAGCCGCGGATGTAGCGCATTGGTGATGCCGCTAGCCGAGCACCCCTCCAATCCAAACGGCGTGATTGTCTACGACTTAAGCGTTGATCCTGATGATTTGCTCAGCATGTCAGCACAACAGATTCGTGACCGCGTGTTTGTTAGTCAGCAGGATTTGACCGAAGGCGAAGCACGGATTCCCTTGAAAGTAATTCATATCAATCGCTGCCCGGTGGTTTTCCCCGCCAGTGCTTTGAAAGACGTTGAGGGGCCGCAGCAGGGCGAGTACGGCAGTATCGTCACGCGTTTAGGGCTCGATGTTGCAGCCTGTCGGCAGCACTGGAAAACGCTGCGCGATGCCAGCGGCATAGCAGAAAAAGTCGCAGAGGTGTTTAGTGCAGGCTACGACGACGGCTCGCAGGATCCTGATCTGATGCTTTATTCGGGCAGCTTTTTCTCCGCCGCAGACCGTCAGCAGATGGAGCGTGCGCGCACCATGGAACCCTGGGATCTAGTGGGCGAGCGCTTTGCGTTTCAAGATGCGCGCCTGGAAGAGATGCTGTTTCGCTTTCGTGCCCGCAGCTACCCAGACACCCTGGAAGGCGACGAGCGAGAGCAGTGGGAGGCGTTTCGCTGGATGCGCATCAACGACCCAAGTTTAGCCGGCTTTACGCTTAAGGCATTTGCGCGCGAAATTGCCCAATACAATCAGCAAACGCTCAGCGATCGTGAAAGGCAAATTCTAGAAGAGCTGGTGATGTTTGTAGAGGCAATGATGCCGGCCCAGGCATTTGACGCCTGAGCCGGTGGTAGTGAGATCCTCCTTAGCGCTTGATGGCTAAGCGTTAAGGATTGCTCTGCTCATTGTGAACCGTAGGCAGTGCTGAAAGCGCTGCTCTGTAGGCTTCGATGTTGCTGCTGGGTTTATCGCCGGGGTTAAAGCGCACGTCCAGGGTATGTGCCCGCAGCGATGGCCAAAGTGTCTTTATATCGTCAAGGCTAACGTTCAGCACCAGGTCGGCTAACTGGCTGCGTCGATCAAAGCGTACGTCTTCCAATGCCGTTGCCTGCCAGTAGCGGTTGGCCATGCCTGAGAGGCTGGTATCTCGCTGGCGCAGCTGGGTGCTGATCGCCTGGCGGTGGGGGGCTAGTTCGTCGTCGCTCAGCTGGGCAAGGCGCTGGCCAGCTTCTTCAAGAAACGCATCCATACGCTCAGCGATAGTGTCGCTGTCGGTATCGGGAGATTGCACCATCATGGCGATGCCTGGCGCATTGAGCAGCGGTGAATAGCCGGCGTTGACGATGTAGCCAAGCTGCTGCTCGGTGCGCAGCTGCTGGTAGAACGGCGTTTCCAGCCACTGGGCGATGACCATCGTTGCTGCCTGCTCTTCAGGCGTTTGGTCACGACCTTGTAAATAGCGCAGCACCAGCGACTCATCCCGTGAGCTGTCAGGGTGCAATACGCTAGGCTCATCACTGACGGCCAGCGGCGTTAGCGTGGCAATGTCGTCGCGGGTCAGGCGGGGCTGTAGCCGGTCACGTATTAGCTGTGCCTGTTCTCGCGCTAGCGCTGCGTCGGTATTGCCAACCGCCATTGCGTCGACATAAAGGTCGCTTAGAAAGCGCTCGCGGAAATCTTCCAGATGGCGACGATCAAACCGCTGGCTAGCAGTGAGGAGCTGCGCGTTAGACCATTGCGGCGTTAGCAAGGCTTCGCCCAAAGTACTGCTGGCTTGGCCGTAAAGAGCGCCTTGAGGGGCGTTGCGCAACTCGCGCTGCAGTTGGTAGCGCACGCGTTCAAAGGCGCTGTCGCTGATGTGGGCGTTCTCCAATTGGTCCAGTGCTTGCTCAATGAGCGGCGTTTGCCCATCGCGCCAGCCGGAGAAAGACAGCGTCATGCCTCGGGCGTGTGGGTAAGCGCTGAACGCCTGGCCCGCTAACCATGCAGGATAAAGCGATTCGTTGAGGCTGTCGTTGAGCCATCCGGCGAGCAGCTGGGTGAGAACGGCTTCTTCCGCTGAGTAGCTTGTAGTGGGATTTTGTAAGCTGACTCGCCATTCAACGCTGGGCGTGTTGAAGCGCGCATCCTGCATGTGCCAAGCGCTAAACGTGGGGGTTTCTACTAGTACACTAGGCAGTTCGTCTTGGCCTTCTAGCAACGTCAAATCGCTGGCAATAAAGGGGTTGGGGGCGGGTAGGGCTAAGCCGCTAAGTGCTTGGCCCACTGTGCCAGGTTCCTGTTCTTTCCACTGCGTATTGAACCACGGCGATATGGTCTCGCTTTCAATATCCGGTGCGGAATAAAAGCGCAGCATGTTACCCGGCGTGAGCGCATCTAGATAAGCCTGCTGACGCTCTGCGTCCAGACCGTCCATGCGATAAGCCGCATACTGCACGTCCTCTACGGGATACCGCGACAGGCTCATGGAAAGCTGAGTGGCCTCCTGCTGAGGGGCACCGTGCTGCTGAAAGCGAAAGCCCTGCTCGTTAAGGCTTTTCTGTTCATCGTAGCGCCAAGCGTTAAGGCCGTCGTTGCGCAACTGCTCAACCGCTGCAAATAGCGTGGCTTGAATGTCATCCAAGCGCTCCGCGCCTGTTGGTGTCAGGCTGATGGAAACGGTGAACAGCGCATCGTTACCGTCACCGCGGCCAACGCCGGCGGAAAGCCCATCGGCAAGCCCTGCATCTCTTAAGACGGCCAGTAGGCTGCCATCGCCCTCGTCACCGAGCAGGTGTGAGATCAACTGCGACGGTTTAGTGCGGTAGTCATCGGTAGGGTCCGGGACGGGAAAGTAAAAGCGTAGCTGGCGACGGTCTTGCAGCGACTGGCGCTCAATATAGCGGGGCAGGGTGTCAGCATCCACGAGCGGCGCATCAATAGTTGGCACGCTTAAGTCGTTGTCGGGAATGTCAGCGAAGCGTTCGGCCACCCACTCTTCCAGCGTGTCCAGCGGCTGAGGTGCGACAATGGCAAGATTCATGACGTTGGCGTCGTAATGCTGGTGATAAAAATCAATAACCCGTTCACGCAGCGTTGCTTCACCTTCGGGCGGGCTGGCGAGCGTTTCACGGCTTCCCACGGCAAAGCCCGTCGTCGCATTATCAGGGTCAAGTAGCTGATTAAGCACATCGTTTTCGCGTCGGGACTCATCGCGAATACGTGCCATATACTCCGAGTGAACGATATTACGCTCGCTGGCTAAATGATCTGCATTGAACAGCGGTGAAAGGAAAAATTCGCTAAAGCGGTCTAGTGCGCCGGGTAGCGCCGATGGCTCAATGTCAAAGAAGTAATTGGTGTCTTGCTGAGCGGTGAAGGCGTTATGAGAGCCCGCGTTATCCGAAATGTAGCGCTGATAGCCGTCCGATTCGGGGTAGGGTTCGGTGCCTAAAAACAGCATGTGCTCAAGGAAATGGGCTAATCCCTTAAGATCGTCAGGATCTTGAGCGCTGCCCACGCGAACATTCATTGATGCGGCCGCTTTGTCTGCTTCTGGGTCGCTGACGATAAGCACATTGAGCCCATTCTCCAGCGTCAAAACGCGATAGTCGCGGCTGTCATAAGGGCTGATGATCGGAGTGATTGTGTCCTTAATCGCGTCTTTAGTAGCGCCAGTCGCCGTGGTGTCACTATCATCGGCTAGCGCGCAAGAGGCTATTCCGAGGCTCACAAAAAAACCAAGCAGCGCGCGCTGAGGCAGAGCGCGCCAGTGCATTAAACTAGAAGATCGCAACATTACAGCTCCTGAGACACAGCCCAGCGCAGCATCGACCCGGTGGGATGGGCGCAGGCCGGTGACTGATAGGCGGGATTATTGACATATTTAGATACCGGAAAAGCGCCTAACAGTTCCAAAGGCGCCGGCGCTAATAGTGAATTAAGCGTTTGTGAGTCGGTGTCCGGGTTAAGCCATGCGGATAGCGCATGGCTTGGGATGACCACCGGCAAGCGGTCGGTCAGCGGTGATAAAAGAACATTGGCGGGCACGGTGATGAGCGCGGCTGAGTCACTAAACGCCGTTAGCGTGGTGTGGTAGCGGCACCATAGCGCGCCTAGCAGTAGCGGCGCCCGTGATACCTGGGTGACCAAGTAAGGCTGCTTGCTGCGCGGCTGATTTTTCCATAGATAGAAGCCGCTGACCGGGATGACGCAGCGGCGTGCGTTAAACGCATCGCGAAACATTGCTCGAGATTCAAGCGTTTCGGCTCGCGCGCAGTGAGGCGCATGATCTAGCACCTCGAGCCAGGGGGGCGTTAATCCCCAGAAAAGCGACGATAGCCGATACTGGCCCTGCTCAGCGCGAATCGCGGAGATGGGCTGTCGAGGCGCAAGGTTGGGCGATTCAATCAGCGGCTCAGATGTGTCGAGCGTCGGCAATAAACGGGTCAGCGGTAAGTTTTGCACATGCAGTCGCCCCGTCATACTTACCTCCTTTAGCAAAATCGTCGTGGAAGTGTACCTGTATAGCGGGAGACTTCGCGCAATAAAGCACGAAAGGGTGTTTTTTAGTGTCGAAAACAGTGTTCGATATAAGGTATCCTATATCACCCGTTGTTCCGACTAAAGTGCAGCGAGGCTTCCTTCTTGTTTGTTGTTGACCTTAAGAGATCGCCATGGCCCGTCCTAGACAGCATGCGCCCGATGCCCTCCATTCGCAGGTGATGAACGCTTGTGATGAGTGGTTGGCTGAGCAGCCAGTCCATGGTCTTTCACTGCGTGCCTTGGCGCGAGACGTCGGCTGTGCTCCCAGCACGCTGCTCAAGCTATATGGCAGCTTTAATAACTTATTGCAGCACGTTAATGTTGAGTCGCTAGCCCGCTTACAGCACACCATTGCTAGCCTTGCCGATGACGCCCCTGAGCCATGGCTGCGCGCGTTGGCGCATTCCTACTGGCGGTTCGCTGAGCAGGATTGCTACCGCTGGCAGCTACTTTTTGATTACCCGCTGGCGCAAGAGGGCGAGCTGGATCAGCGCCAAAGCGATTTGATCGAAGCGCTATTTACGCAGGTGGAGGCGTCGCTTAAATCTTATCAGCCTGCACTGGATGATCTTGAGGCACGTCGTTTGGGGCGTACTCTGTGGGGCAGTGTGCACGGCCTTGTTCAACTGGGCCTGAATGAGCGATTGGGCTACTGGCAAGGCCAGCAGTTGAAGGTTGATGAACTGTTGGATCAACTCATGAGCACCATCCTGGCGGGTTTGCGTCACCGTGAGGCATCGTCGTGACGGGGTGGGTTAATGCAGCTCGCCAAGTGTTGCGCTGGCTTATTTTTGTTTCAATGCGGCTTTGCTATCGGCTGCAAGTGCACGGTCGTCAGCATATTCCCCGTCAGGGAGCCGCGCTGGTGGTGTGTAACCACGTAAGCTTTATGGATGCGCTGGTGCTTGGAGGCGCGAGTCCTCGCCCGCTGCGCTTTGTGATGGATCAGCCGATTTTTGATTCCCCGTGGTTTAAATGGTGGTTTCAGCTGGTGGGGGCTATCCCTATTGAGTCCGAACGGCGCAGCCCGGGTGCTATAAGGCGTGCGTTGGATGATGTCAGCGAGGCGCTGCGCCAAGGTCAAATTGTCATGGTGTTTCCCGAGGGGCGATTAACCCCCGATGGCGAAATTCACGCCTTCCGGCGCGGTTTAGAGACGATTCTGGCGCGCGACGACGTACCGGTCATTCCCGCCGGGTTGGCAGGTCTGTGGGGGTCGTGGACCTCTCATCATGGCGGCAAAGCGCTTAAGAAATGCCCCCGGCGTTTCCGCGCCCCGGTCAGTTTGCACTTTGGGCCAGCGCTAAACCGTCTGGATGCTGACGACATGGCGCTAAGGCGGTTTCTTGAAGCGCGAGTGAGGGCGCTAAAGGCTGCGGCCGATCAGGACCTCGCCAATCGCCGCTGAAGGATGCTCTGCTGGCGAGCCTTAGCCTAGCGGCGTGGCAGGCGAGCTTTCTGCCAGCAGCGTGCTGAGGTGATGAGGTTGTCGCGAATCTCTAATATCTCCATACGCATATTGCCGATCTGTAGGCATGCAGGGCCTTCTGGAAACGCCTCAAGATGCTCAAGAATTAGCCCGTTCAGCGTTTTGGGCCCATCGGTAGGCAGCTGCCAGCCGAGCATTTTGTTAATCTCCCGGATATTGGCGGTGCCTTCAATCACATGGCTGCCGTCATCCTGCTGATGAATCTCTTCATCTTCGGACACGTCAGTGGTGAACTCGCCCACGATCTCTTCCAAAATATCTTCCAGCGTGACGAGGCCGTCCACGTCGCCATACTCATCGACGACGATGCCGATACGCCGCTTCTGCTTTTGAAAATTGAGTAGCTGGGTATGTAGCGGCGTCGATTCAGGAATAAAGTAGGGTTCACGGGCTTCCTGAACAATCGAGGCTTTGGTGACTTCGTCGCGAGAGAGAAAGCGTGCCGCATTGCGAAGGTGCAGCATGCCAATGATGTTATTGATATCGCCTTTATATACCGGCAGTCGCGTGTGCTGGCTGGTGCGAATCTGAGTCAAAATATCTTCTAACGAATCATCCAGATCGATACCCAGCACTTCATGGCGCGGCACCATAATATCGTTCACCGTGACGTTCTCCAGATCGAGAATGGAGAGCAGCATCGCGCGGTGGCGGTAAGGAATCAGCGTGCCGGCTTCATGAACGACGGTGCGCAGTTCATCTCGCGTTAGGTTGTCGCCACCGCTATCAACGCTTTTAACGCCAATGAGTCTGAGTAGGCCATTCGACATCACGTTGACCAGCCATACCAGCGGATAAAGCAGCTTTAGCAGCGGCTCAAGCGCGTAAGACGTGGGGTAAGCAATGCGTTCTGGCTTAATCGCGGCGTAGGTTTTGGGCGTGACTTCAGCAAAAATCAAAATGGTAATGGTTAGCAGGGCGGTAGAAATGGCAGGCCCTGATACGTCGCCAAAAAAGTGAATGGCGATAATCGTGGCAATCGAGGCAGCCAAGTTATTAACGAAGTTGTTGCCGATCAGAATGACGCCAATTAGGCGATCTGGGCGGGTGAGCAGGCGCATAACCCGTTTTGCTCTGCGATCACCGCTGTTAGCCTGATGGCTCAAGCGGTAGCGGTTGATCGACATCATGCCGGTTTCAGAGCTGGAAAAAAAAGCAGAAAGCACTATCAGTAAGGCTAGCAGGCCGAACAGTAACCCCAGGGGGAAGTCGTCGCTCAAGTCGAAAGGTCCTTTGTGGCGTATTAGGCTCGTTTTTAGAAGGTAGCGAGTAGTGTGTCAAGACAACTAAAGGCGTGGTTGCGCCTCGTCAGCAATTAAGCCGTTATCGGTTGAGTAGCTATCGATTGAGTATAATCTCAAGTACAAATTTGCTGCCAAAGTAAGCCAGCACGAGCAAGCCGCAGCCGCCTAGCGTCCAGCGCACGGCGCGCATGCCGCGCCAGCCAAAGCGATAACGGCCTATCAACAGCGTGGTGAAGATTATCCAGGCCAGGAGCGACAGCACTGTTTTATGCGCTAAGTGCTGGGCAAAGAGATTGTCGAGGAAAATGAGCCCGCTAGCGATGGAGAGCGTCAGCAAGATAATGCCGGCCCACACAAGTTCGAAGAGCACCCGCTCCATGGTCGTGAGCGGCGGTAACGATTGCACAATGCCACGTATATGATGGTGGCGAAGCGCTTGGTTCTGCAGGCCCACCAGCACTGCCTGGGCCGCGGCAATCGCCAGTACGGCAAACGCAAGCGCCGAGCTTACCGCATGCAGCAAAATGCCGGGCGTTAGGCCGGTATGACCCCCTTGATTCGGTAGCCAAGTGGCTGCCAAGAGCGCAATGCCTGCCAGCGGGAATAGTGCAATGCCAGCGTTTAAAACCGGTTTGAACAGGCTAGCCACGAGCAGCACATTAACCGCTACGGCCATCAGTAGCGTGGCGCTAGTGGAAAAGCCTGGCAAAAGCCCTGGGGATTGTCCTACCAGTTTGATCGCCACGGGGATGTGCAGCAACAGGCCCAGCACGGCGATTAGGCGCACCATACCTTGGCGCGGCGGCACGCGCCGGAACAATGTCATGCCCTGCCAAATGGCAGCGGCGACATAGAGAATAAAGGCCATCGTGGCGAAAGGGAGCGCCTGCATTGATGCTATCCGTGCGCCTTGCAGCGCGTTGCTTTAAATAAGTAAACGACGTTAAGAGCGGTTGCGGCCAAAACCTACTCCGCTACTATAACGAATCCAAGCCATATCGCACAGCCGTGCACGCGTATACGAAAATAGCGTGCTGGCTCTCATGATCGTCAATGCGCCCCATGGAGACTCAGGGCGTGAACGCGTATAATCGCGGCACATCAGTCCAGGGCGTGCGCGCCGACGGCAGTGACGGAGGCAGAGAGGCCCCATGTTCCAGAATCTTAGCGAGCGTCTTTCCCAGACGCTAAAGTCGATCAAAGGCCAGGCTCGCCTGACCGACGACAATATTAAAGACACCTTACGCGAAGTGCGCCGAGCACTGCTTGAGGCCGACGTAGCGTTGCCGGTCATCAAGGAGTTTATTGAACGCGTGCGCGAGCGGGCCGTTGGGCAGGAAGTATCCAAAAGCCTGTCGCCCGGTCAGCAGTTCGTCAAGATCGTTCAGCAAGAGCTGGAAGCGATCATGGGCGAAGCTAACGATGGCTTCGTGCTTAAAGGCTCCCCCGCGGTTGTATTAATGGCGGGTCTACAGGGTGCGGGTAAAACCACCTCTGTGGCCAAGCTGGCTCGCTATCTGCGTGAGCGCGAGAAGAAAAAAGTGCTGGTAGTGTCTGCCGACGTCTATCGTCCGGCGGCTATCGACCAGCTGGAAACGTTGGCGAAAGAGGTCGAGGTAGACTTCTTCCCGTCTCGCTCTGATCAGCAGCCGGTCGCGATTGCCGAAGCGGCGATCAAGCACGCTAAGATCCAGTTTCACGACGTAGTGTTGATCGATACCGCCGGCCGCCTGGCGATTGATGAAGCGATGATGGCGGAAATCCAGGCGCTGCATAAAGCAGTCTCGCCTCAGGAAACGCTGTTTGTGGTCGATGCCATGACCGGTCAGGATGCCGCCAATACGGCTAAGGCATTCAGCGAAGCGCTGCCGCTGACCGGGGTGATCCTGACCAAGGCCGACGGTGATGCTCGTGGTGGCGCGGCGCTGTCAGTGCGCCACATTACCGGCAAGCCGATCAAGTTTATGGGTGTCGGTGAGAAAGTAGATGCCCTGGAACCGTTCCATCCCGACCGCGTGGCCTCGCGCATCCTCGGTATGGGCGACATGCTGTCGCTGATCGAGGAAGCTGAGCGCACCGTCGATAAATCCAAAGCCGCCCAGCTTGCCAAAAAAGTTAAGAAGGGCGATGGCTTTGATCTGGAAGATTTTCGCGACCAGCTCCAGCAGCTTAAAAAAATGGGCGGTATGGGTGGCCTGTTAGGTAAGCTGCCTGGTATGGGGCAAATGGCCGAGATGGCCCAAGGCCCAGGCCCTGAGAAAGAGATGGGCAAGCTTGAAGCGCTGATTAACTCCATGACGCCTAAAGAGCGCCGTAAGCCCGACCTGATCAACGGTTCGCGCAAGCGCCGTATTGCCGCCGGTGCAGGCCTGCAAGTGCCGGACCTTAATCGTCTGCTCAAGCAGCATAAGCAGATGCAGAAAATGATGAAAAAAGCCGGCCAGAAGGGCGGCATGCAGAAAATGATGCGCGGCATGTCAGGCATGATGGGCGGCGGTGGCTCGGGTGGCCCAGGTGGAATGGGCGGCCCCGGCGGCATGGGCGGTATGGGCGGCCCCGGTGGATTGCCGCGACGCTAAAGTAGGCATCTGCTCGCTGGGTAAGGTTGACGGCCTTTGAGTTTTCTGGCTGTCAGGCTTTCCAAGCAGAGCGCATTTGCGTAGAATGCGGCCTCTTCATGCGTGGGTGTTGCCTAAAAGCGCGTAAAGCGCGGCAGCAGCGCCCATCAATGAAGGCCTTTATATAGCATGTAGCACGACGAGTGTTCCGACGGCGCTAAGCGCTAGAAATACACTCTCGTAACCTCAACCGAAGGATAGTTATCGTATGGTTACCATTCGTTTGGCCCGTGGTGGCGCCAAGAAGCGTCCCTTTTACCACCTGACCGTTACTGATTCTCGTAACGCTCGCGACGGTCGTTTCATCGAGCGTATCGGCTTCTTTAACCCGGTAGCCCGTGGTCAGGAAGAGCGTCTGCGCGTTGACCTAGACCGCGTTATTCACTGGCAGAGCCAAGGCGCCCAGCTTTCTGGTCGTGTTGCTGAGCTGGTTAAAGAAGCACGCAAACAGGCCTAAGCCTGCTGTGTGAGACTTGCTGTGTGAAATTAGTTGAGTGCTAGGTAGCTGAGGTCGTCAATGACGCGTTCTGAACTGAGTCAAAAGCTAAGCCAAGAACTAAGCCAAACTGACGACACGCATGTGGTGCTAGGCAAGCTGACTAGCCCTTATGGGGTGAAAGGTTGGCTGAAGGTGTATTCCTATACTAGCCCGATGGACAGCATTCTCGAATACCCGGAATGGTGGGTGCGCCAAGGCGAAACGCTTAAGCGCATAAGCATTGTTCAGGGGCGTCGGCAGGGCAAAGGCGTTGTGGTGCAACTGCAGGGCGTTGATGACCGTGATGCGGCTGAAGCATTGGCCCAAACGGACATTCTGATGCCTAAAGAAGCACTGCCCGAGCTTTCTGACGACGAATACTATTGGCATGAGCTTGAAGGCATGGCGGTCTTCACTCAGGCCGGCGAGCGGCTAGGGCGGGTAAGCTACCTGTTTGAAACCGGCGCCAACGATGTCATGGTGGTTCGCGGTGATCAGGATGCGATCGACATGCGTGAGCGGCTGCTGCCGTTTTTACCAGACGATGTCATTGTCAAAATCAGTCTCGACGAGGGCCGCATGGTCGTCAATTGGGATCCTGAGTTTTGAGAGAGCTGAGTAAGCTGAGCGAGTTGGATGCGCTGAACAATGATGTGCCGTCCGACTCAAGTGAGCCGGTCACTGGTGAAAACCTAGCAACGCCTGCAATGTGGATTGGTGTGGTGTCGTTGTTTCCCGAGATGTTTGATGCGCTAACGCAACAAGGCGTGGTCGGCAGAGCGGTAGATAAGCAGCGTATCGCACTGGAATTTTGGAATCCGCGGGATTATGCCACTGACCGCCACCGCAGCGTTGATGACCGCCCCTATGGCGGTGGTCCTGGGATGTTGATGAAAGTCGATACCCTGCGCGCAGCGATTTTTGCAGCCCGTGAGCGGGCACAGCAAGCCACTGGCCAAGTGCCGACGGTGATCTACCTGTCGCCTCAAGGGCGTAAACTAGATCAGCAGGGCGTTCAAGCACTAGCTTGTGCCGGACCACTAGTAGTCGTGGCTGGGCGCTATGAAGGCATTGACGAGCGCGTGGTAGAAAGTGACATCGATGAAGAATGGTCAATTGGTGACTATGTGCTGAGCGGCGGTGAGCTGCCAGCGATGGTGCTGATTGATGCGGCGGCAAGGCTGATTCCCGGCGTGTTGGGCCATCAGGATTCCGCTGTCGAAGACTCGTTTAATGACGGTCTGTTAGACTGCCCGCACTACACCCGTCCAGAGGTTGTTGACGGGCGCCAAGTGCCCGATGTGCTGTTAAGCGGTAATCATGCAGCCATCAAGCGCTGGCGGTTAAAGCAGTCGCTAGGCCGGACATGGCAGCGTCGTCCAGATATGTTAGAAGGGCGGCCGTTAGATGCCGAACAGCGCAAGCTGTTGAATGAGTTTATCGAGGAACACGCGCTGTCCACTCAGTAGGCGTTTGCCCACTCAGTAGGCCAGGGCGGCGGTGCAGGGCGAACAAGGCAGCAAGCCTGCGTACCTGTGTCACCCATAACGACTCCCGCGCAGCTTGTTTCGAGCGCCGGGATCACGGCTTCCGCCTCCCATGATTGAGCGGTCAAGCCATTACGTTATTCAGGAGTATGATGATGAGCAGTAAATGCAAAGTGATCCAGGCGATCGAATCTGAGCAAATGGGCAAAGAAATTCCTCCCTTTGCCCCCGGCGATACTATTGTCGTTCAGGTAAAAGTAAAAGAAGGTACTCGCGAGCGTCTTCAGGCATTTGAAGGTGTGGTCATCGGTAAGCGTAACCGTGGCCTGAACTCCGCATTCACCGTGCGTAAAATTTCTCACGGTGTTGGCGTTGAGCGTACTTTCCAGACCTACAGCCCGTTAGTTGACTCGCTTGAAGTCAAACGTCGCGGCGACGTGCGTCAAGCCAAACTGTACTACCTGCGCGAGCGCAGCGGTCGTTCAGCACGTATCAAGGAAAAGTTGGCTTAATCGCCACTGTTCCACAGGCACTCGCTGTTTTCGGACATGCGTAGCGTCTGGATACCAAAACCCCGTCACCGCTTTGCGGGGCGGGGTTTTGTCTATAGAGCAGGTGCTTTGCGTAGTCACGCTAAAGCAGGCGCCGGGAGATGGCTAACGTATGAGCGTTATTGATGCTTTTTTGGATGCCCTGTGGTTAGAGCAAGGGGCTAGCGACCATACTTTAGCGGCCTATCGACGTGATTTAACCGCGTGGCAAAATCATCTGGACACGCACGGTGAGGCGCTGTTGGCACCGCCGCCTGAGCGGCTCAGAGAATGGCTTTCCAGCCGCCGTGAGCAAGGCTACCAGTTACGTAGCACCGCCCGGCTACTATCGACCTTGCGTAGTTTTTACCGCTGGGGCCGTCTGAATAATCAGGTGGCGAGCGATCCTCTAACGGATATCAAGCTGCCGCGTGTGATCCCCGGATTGCCCAACACGCTGGATGAGGACGAGGTAGAGCGGCTGCTGATGGCGCCCGATACGGATACGCCGCTAGGAGTACGCGACCGCGCCATGCTTGAGCTGCTTTACGCCTGTGGCCTGCGAGTTTCTGAGCTGGTAGGACTCACCGGTGACGCGGTCAATCTTCGCCAAGGGGTGGTGCGAGTACGCGGTAAGGGCGATAAAGATCGCCTAGTGCCCATGGGCGAAGAGGCCGCCGATTGGATAGCTCACTACATGCAGACCGCGCGGCTTGCCTTAATGAGCGACCCAACGCGTCCGGCGCTGTTTCCTGGGCGCGCCGACAAAGCCATGACACGGCAAACGTTTTGGCACCGCATTAAAGTTCATGCGATAACGGCTGGGATTACCCGGCCGCTGTCACCGCATACGCTACGTCACGCATTTGCGACCCATTTATTGAATCATGGGGCCAATTTGAGAGTCGTACAGCTGTTGCTGGGTCATAGCGACTTGTCGACGACCCAAATTTATACCCATGTAGCCCAAGCGCGCTTGGAAAGCTTACATGCAGAACACCACCCACGAGGTTGAATTGATGATGCGTCAACGCCATTTTTTAGCACTGCCTTTACTGTCTCCTTTCTCAATGATGACGCTGCTGATAGCGGGTAGCCTATTGCCTGTGGCTGCTCAAGCCGATGACGTGGCAGACCGTTTAGCTGGCTCACTGAGCGTTAATGGTCAATCGATGCCTGTCGAAGCGGTTACTGAAACGCCCATGGATGGTATCTATCATGTGCGGCTGGAAAGTGGCGAGTCCTTCTACTCGAACGCTGACGGTAGCTACTTTTTGCTTGGCGACCTGTATGAAAATGCGCCCAGCGGGCTGATTAACTTAACGGAACAGGCGCAAAACCAAGAGCGCGCCGATGCGTTAGCGGCCGTGCCGGAAAGCGAGCGAGTCGTATTCCGCGGTGCCGCAGAGCCTAAGGCGACCATCGTGGTGTTTACTGACCCGACCTGCCCTTACTGCGCGCGTTTGCACGACACTATTCCCGAGCTCAATGAGCGCGGTATCGCCGTTCACTACATGGCCTTTCCTCGCGCCGGTATGAATAGCGCCGCTGCCACCACTCTGCAGCAGGTGTGGTGTTCGGATAACCGCAGCGAAGCGATGACCCAGGCCAAAGAAGGTCAGAGTATTGCTAGCTCGGCAAGCTGCGACAATCCCGTCGCCGGGCAGTATGATTTGGGCAAAGCATTGGGTGTGCAGGGTACGCCCGCCATTATTTTACCTGATGGGCAGCTAGTGCCTGGATTTGTGCCCCCCGAGCGGCTCACCGCCATGTTAGGCTTAGACGACGAATAACGTCACCGACAGCAACGACTGCTGAGACTCCAAATTTAAGACCCGACACTGACGGGTGCGAACTGTGAAAGGGGAAGTATTTTGAAACCGGTAAGAGTAGGTATTTGTGGTTTAGGCACTGTCGGTGGCGGCACCTTTAACGTATTGACCCGCAATGCCGACGATATTGCGCGTCGTGCTGGCCGTCCTATTGTGATTGAACAGGTCGCTCACCGCAGTATTCACCCTGACTGCGATATTACCGGCATCAATGCCACCTCTGACGTGTTTGAAGTTGCCACTAACCCCAATGTGGATGTCCTGGTTGAGCTGATTGGCGGCTACGATATGGCTCGCGAACTCGTGCTGACCGCCATTGCTAATGGCAAGCACGTGGTCACGGCCAATAAAGCGTTGATTGCCGTGCACGGTAATGAAATTTTCAAAGCCGCCCATGAAAAGGGCGTGATTGTGGCATTTGAAGCCGCCGTTGCCGGCGGCATTCCCGTGATTAAATCGCTGCGCGAAGGCTTAGGTGCCAACCGCATCGAATGGGTGGCCGGCATTATCAACGGCACCGGCAACTACATTCTTACCCATATGCGCGACGAAGGCCGTGCCTTTGAAGACGTGCTCGCTGAAGCACAAGCGTTAGGCTACGCCGAATCCGACCCCACTTTTGATGTGGAAGGCATCGACGCCGCGCATAAGCTGACTATTTTGGCCTCTATCGCCTATGGCGTGCCGCTGCAGTTTGAGCGCGCTTTCACCGAAGGCATTTCGCGAATCACCTCTGAAGATATTGAGCAGGCCGATAATCTAGGCTATGTCATCAAGCACTTGGGTATCTCCAAACGCACCGACCAAGGGCTTGAACTGCGTGTTCATCCCACGCTGATCCCCAAAGAGCGCCTGCTGGCCAATGTGCATGGCGTTAAAAATGCCATCGCGGTCATGGGCGATGCGGTTGGCCCAACGCTTTACTACGGCGCGGGTGCTGGCGCTGAGCCAACAGCGTCGGCAGTGGTTGCCGACTTACTTGACGTGGCCCGGGATATCGCCACGGATCACCGCTATCGCGTGCCTTATCTGGCGTTCAGCGGTATCGATGACGATGTCAGCCAGCTGCCCATCATGCCGATGGAAGATATCACCACGGCGTACTACCTGCGCCTGCTGGCCGTCGACCGCCCAGGCGTGTTGGCACGCGTGGCAACCATTCTTGCTGAGCAGGGCATCTCGATCGAGGCGCTGATTCAAAAAGAAGCCACCGAAGGCGAGCTGGTGCCGATTATTCTGCTGACGCATCGCACCAAAGAGAAACAGATGAACGAAGCCATTCGTGAAATCGAAGCAATGGCTGATATCGCTGGGCCGCTGACGCGTATTCGTGTGGAAAGCCTGGACGAAGGGGAGTAAGCCAAGATGCGCTATATCAGCACGCGTGGGCAGGCGCCCGCACTGTCTTTTGAAGAAGTAGTGCTCACCGGTATGGCCAGTGATGGTGGGCTGTACGTACCAGAAACGCTGCCTGAGTTTTCCCGCGAAGAGCTCGCCGATATGGCCGGGCTCTCCTATGCCGAGATCGCCTTTCGGGTGATGAAGCCGTTTGTGAATGGCGAAATCGATGATGCGACGTTCAAGCGTATCGTTACCGAAGCCTACGCAACGTTTAATCACGATGCGGTAGTGCCGCTCAAGCAGCTCGATGCCAATCACTTTTTGCTTGAACAGTTTCATGGCCCAACTCTGGCGTTTAAAGACGTAGCGCTGCAGCTGCTAGGTCGCCTGCTGGATCACTTCCTGAAAAAGCGCGGCGAGCGCGCGGTGATCATGGGAGCCACATCTGGCGATACTGGGTCGGCGGCGATTGAAGGCTGCCGCCACTGCGATAACCTGGATATCTTTATCCTGCACCCGCACAACCGCGTGTCGGAAGTGCAGCGTCGTCAAATGACCTCGGTGCTGGCCAACAACGTCTTCAATATTGCCATTGAGGGCAATTTCGATGACGCCCAGGCAATGGTGAAAGCGAGCTTCGCCGATCAAACCTTCTTGAACGGGACTCGCCTGGTCGCGGTGAACTCGATCAACTGGGCGCGCATTATGGCGCAGATCGTTTACTACATTGCGTCGGGCGTTGCGCTAGGCGCGCCGCATCGTGAGGTGAGTTTCTGCGTACCGTCGGCTAACTTCGGCAACGTATTTGCAGGCTACATGGCCTACAAAATGGGGCTGCCGGTGAAGCAATTCATCATTGCCACCAATGCCAACGATATTCTGCATCGCACATTAGCGGCCAACGACTTCTCCAAAAAAGAGCTGGCGGCGACGCTAGCGCCTTCCATGGACATCGTGGTGTCGTCTAACTTTGAACGCCTGCTGTTTGACGCCTATGACCGCGACGGCCTGGCCGTGGCGGCGCTGCTTGAACGTTTTCAGCAGGAGCCTACCGCCTTAGCGGATGCGCCGCTGGCCAAGCTGCGCGAGAAGTTTGCAAGCTACAGCGTGGACGATACAACCATTCTGGAAGCGATCCGTGACGCCCATAAACGTACGGGCGAAATGCTTGATCCGCATACCGCTACCGGCTATTGGGCCGCTGAGCGTGCCCGTGCGGACCAGTCAACGCCGATGATTACGCTGGCGACTGCGCACCCGGCCAAATTTGCTGAAGCCGTGGTGAAAGCGGGCTTCCTCGGCGTGCCGTTGCCGCCGCACATGGACGATCTGCTTGAGCGCGAAGAGCGTTACACCGTGCTGCCCGCCGAGCTTGCCGCCGTGCAGCAGTATGTCGCTGAACATCGTCGTTGAACCGTTAATGAACGCCGTGAATGAGTTGTCTAACGACGCGCTGCCCCCTAGTACAACCAGGCCGCGCTTGGAGCCTCGTCCACTGGACGAGGCGCTCTACGCTCGCGCGCAAGCAGAGGGCCTAAGTGAGCTACAGGCGCGCTTGCTAGCCTCACGCTTGCCGGGCTATAGCGGTGAGCTTGCGCCGTTAATCACACCCAGCCTGCGGTATTTGGCTCACCCTGAGAAGCTTGTCGACGGCCGCCGCGCCGCCGAACGCATCGCCCAGGCGGTCGCCGAAGGCGAGGCCATTGGCATTCTTACCGATTACGACGTCGACGGAATCACGTCGCACGTGGTGATTCGGCGCACGCTAGTGGAGCTATTCGGCGTGCCGGAAGGCAAATTGCACAGTTTGATTGGCCATCGTATTAACGACGGCTACGGCATTAGTCTGCCGCTGGTGGAACGCACGCTCGCACTTAAGCCTTTTCCAACGCTGGTGATCACTGCCGACTGCGGTAGCTCCGATGAGCCGCGTATTGCACGCCTCAAAGCAGCGGGTATCGACGTAGTGGTCAGCGACCACCACGCGCTGCCGGTGGAGGGCCCGCCCTCGTCGGCCTATGCCTGTGTAAATCCGACCCGCAATGACTGTGACTATCCCGACAAAACGATTGCCGGGTGTATGGTGGCATGGCTGCTGATGTCGCTTGCACGCGGCGTATTGATCGAGTGGGGCGCGCTGCCAGAATCGACGCCCAAGCTTTCGCCCTGGCTTTCCTACGTGGCGCTAGGCACTGTAGCTGACTGCGTCTCGCTGGGCGGCAGCCCCGCTAACCGCGCAGTGGTCAGCCAGGGCTTAACACTGATTAATCGTATGGATGCGGCCTGCTGGCGCGCTATGGCCACGCGCTTAGGCGCTGACAGCGTGCCGTTTAATGCCGAGACACTGGCGTTTCAGATGGGGCCGCGTATCAACGCGCGTTCGCGGCTTGATGATCCCTACGCGGCGCTGCATTTTATGCTTGCTGAAAGTGATGCCGTTGCCAATCGTCAGCTCGACGTGTTGGATCAGGATAACCAGTCGCGCAAGGCCATTGAGGCGGATATGGCTGCCGAAGCGCGCACCCTCGCGGTGAGTGCACTGTCCGCTGACGAGCCTGCCGTCATAGTGCTGCTGGAAGATGGTCACCCTGGTGTGCAGGGCATCGTTGCCTCGCGATTAGTGCAGGCCTACGGGCGCCCGGCATTGGTGCTTACCCAGGCCGCGACCCCCGGCATGCTCACCGGCTCTGGTCGCTCAATCGATGGGCTGCATCTGCGCGATGCCCTGCAGCGTACTTATGAGCTTGCTCCCGAGGCGCTGCCGCGCTTTGGTGGTCATAGTGGCGCGGCGGGCGTTGGCGTGCCTCGGGGCCAGCTTGATGCTTTTAAGGCGGCTTTCTTGCAGGCAGTCAACGAGCAGTTGGGAGGGCGAACGCTTTACCCGCGCTTATGGACCGACGGTGAGCTTTCCATCGCACAGCTTTCGCTGACAACGCTAAAAGAGATTGAAATGCTCGGTCCCTACGGGCGTGAATTTGATCCTCCGCTGTTTGAAGGGCGCTTTATTGTCGAAGCGCTGCGTCCGGTCGGTGCCGAGGGCTCGCATTTGATGCTGGAGCTTTCCACCGGTCCGGTAACCTGCAAAGCCATCTGGTTTCGTGCTTTAACGCCCGGTGAGCTGCCTGGTTTCAGCGTGGGGGATACGCTGCACTGCGCCTATAAGCTTAATCGTAACCGCTGGCGCGGCCGCGAATCACTTCAATTGATGGTCGAACACGCCAGCGCTATTTAAACCGTCCCACAAACTCGTAAACCCCCAACAACCTCCAAGTAAGGTCGCCCCTTATGCGCGTGGAAGATTTACCCAAAGACCAGCATCGTCCTTATGAAGATCTCATGGCGATGCTGCTGGGCACGTTTTTTGTTGCGCTGGGCGTCACCTTCTACACCCATGCGGTGCTTCTCACGGGCAGCACCGCGGGTCTGGCGCTGTTGCTGAGCTATATGACCAGTAGCGTCACCGGCTGGGGCTTTGGGGTGTACTTTTTTGCCATTAACCTGCCGTTTTATTATTTGGCCGTTAAGCGTATGGGCTGGAGTTTCACGCTGCGTACCTTTGCTGCGATTGGTTTGGTCTCGCTGTTTTCGGAACTCACCCAAGGCTGGGTGCAGTTTGCTAACGTGCCTTCGCTCTATGCTGCGTTAATGGGTGGTGCGTTAATGGGCATTGGCATGCTGATGCTATTTCGCCACCGCACCAGTCTTGGTGGTATTAATATTTTGGCGCTTTATCTACAGGATAAACACGGCCTGCGCGCAGGATATGTTCAACTGGCAATCGATGGCGTCATTTTACTGATTGCATTGACACAGCTACCGTTAGATCGCGTGGGCTACTCGGTGCTGGGGGCGCTGACGCTCAATCTGATTATCGCCTTGAATCATAAGCCAGGGCGCTATATCGGCGTCAGCTGAGCCAGAACCACCACACAATCAGCGCGATGGCACCCAGCCCTGCGAGGTTAACCAATATACTCATGAGGCAATCTCCGGGTTGTCTGATTTCCATAGCCGTAAACGGTTGGCGTTACTCACCACGGTGATGGAAGAGAGCGACATCGCTGCTCCGGCGATCATTGGCGAGAGCAAAGTGCCGGTGAGCGGGTAGAGCACGCCGGCGGCGATGGGAATACACAGCAGGTTATAGCCAAACGCGCCCACCAGGTTTTGTTTGATATTACGCAGCGTTGCCCGGCTTATCTCAATGGCGGACGCCACTCCGTGTAGCGAGCCGCGTATTAGCGTTATGCCCGCACTCTCAATCGCTACGTCGGTGCCTTGACCAATGGCAAAGCCTACATTTGCCCGGGCCAAGGCGGGCGCATCATTAATGCCATCGCCCACCATGCCAACGATTTCTCCCGCCTTTTGCCGCCGCTCAATCTCGGCATGCTTTTCTTCAGGCAATAGACCCGCACGATACTCGTCAATACCCACTTCCTGAGCAACTGCCTTGGCGGTGTGCTCGTTATCACCAGTGAGCATCACAATGGTCAAGCCGTCTTTTTGTAGACGTTTGATGGCGGCCACGGTGTCGCGACGCAGAGGGTCGCTAATACCAAACAGGGCGGCCAGTTTGCCATCTATCGCTAAGTACACCAGCGTGCGGGCCTGCGCTTCCAGAGTGCGGGCTTGGCCCTCACCCGCATGGAGATCCACCCCCGCTTCCGTCAGTAGGCGAGCATTGCCCAGTAATAGTGATTTGCCATCGGCAGTTTGCGCCTTCACGCCACCCCCGGTCACACTATCGAAATGCTCAATCTCAGCGGTTGGAGCGTTATGTTCTTCGGCGTAATACATCAGCGCCGTTGCCAGCGGATGTTCGGAGCCTTGCTCCAGTGCGAACACCCATCCCAGTGCGGTGGATTGCTCGGTGTCAAACATCTGTACATCAGTGACGCTGGGCTTGCCTTGGGTCAGCGTGCCGGTCTTATCGACGACTAGCGTGGTGAGCTTGCTGGCGGTTTGCAGCGCTTCGCCGTTGCGCACCAGTACTCCGTACTCTGCCGCTTTGCCAACGCCGATCATGGTCGAGATGGGCGTTGCCAGGCCCAGCGCGCAGGGGCAGGCAATGATTAGCACGGTGGTCGCCGTGACCAGCATATGGATGACCAGCGGTGCCGGCCCCAGGTTGAACCAGACCAGCGCCGTGAGCACGGCAATGATCATGACCGAAGGGACAAATACGCTGGAGACCTGATCGGCGAGTTCGCCAATCGGTGGGCGCGAGTTCTGGGCACTCGCCACCTGTTCGGTAATCTGCCCAAGCCGAGTGTCGGCGCCTACTCGCGTTGCTTGATACACCAGCCCGCCACGACCATTCACCGTGCCAGCGCTGACGTCATCGCCAACGTGCTTGGCAACCGGCACCGGTTCGCCAGTAAGCATGGACTCATCAATATGGCTTTGGCCTTCGGTCACCTGGCCGTCTACCGGTAGGCGTTCGCCGGGGCGTACCCGAATATGATCGCCTGTGCGCACATCATCAATCTCAACCTCCTGCTCCTGGCCGTCGCGGATAATCCGCGCCGTGCGGCTTTGCAGATCGAGTAGGCGCTTTAAAGCATTGCTGGTACGACCGCGCGCGCGTAGTTCCAGGGCATTGCCGAGCAGAATCAGCCCGATCACCATCGCAGAGGCTTCAAAATAGATACCCTGAGCCACCTCCGGTAGCCACGGTGCGAGCAGCACCACTGCCATGGAGTAAAGCCAGGCGGTGCCAGTTCCCATGGCAATCAGCGTATCCATATTGGCCTGATGATGTTTTACGCTCTTCCAAGCATTGACGAAGAAGTGACGCCCGGGAAAGGCCATGACGGCTAGCGTGAGCAGGCCAACGACTAGCCAATAAAGACGCCCCATGCCCACTGGGTGAGGGTGAAAAAAGAACATGCTAAGCATGAGAGGAATCGCTAAGGCTAGCGAAGCAGCGCTGCCGCGTAGCCGCTGCTGATAGGTCTTGGCATCTTGCTCTGCGCGAGTACGCTCGGCGTCAGCCATGTCCACAATAGGTGCCGCGCTATAGCCCACCGCTTCAACGGCGGCGATTAATGCTTGGCTTTCCGCGCTGCCAACTACCTGCGCAGAGTGGGTGCCGAAATTCACGCTGGCGGTGTCGACGCCATCGGTATGCTCAAGCGCTTTCTGAACACTTGTTACACAGCCCGCACAGGACATGCCGCTGATCGCTAAACGCTGCTTTTTCACCGTGTGCTGGGCATTGCCGGTAGCATCGCGGATGACGCTCAACGAGTTGCTCATGGTGTCTCCTGGCTAGACGCTGGCGCTGGAAAGCTTTCAATCAAGCGGCATACGCTGTGTCCGTCAGGCGTGCCGTCGGGCATGTTTTGCCAGCTCACGAGGGCATGCTCCATGCGCTCGGCCAGCGCTTCCAGTTCAGCAATGCGGGCGCGAATGAGAGGTAGGCGGCTGGTGAGCAGATCACGCACCAGCGGGCAGGGGGAGTCGCCCTGGTCGGCGTGGGAAAGTATGTCGCGGATTTCAGCGACGCTAAAACCTAGCTTGCGCGCCCGCTGAATAAAGCGCAGCCGCTCTAAGTCGGTATCTGAAAACAGCTGATAGCCGTTATCCGGGTGGCGCTGCGGGGCCAGCAGCTGCTCGCGGGCGTAATGGCGCACGGTCTCTGCGGTGACGCCGCCACGTTTGGCAAGCTCATTCACTTTCATGGCCGTCTCCCTCATCTAATAAGCGAATCGTTGGATTGCATCATGCTTTTAAGTGTAAAACCTATGGGTAACCCACAGGTCAAGCTAGGCTTAGTGAATGAGTGAAAATAACTAAAACACTGATTTAAAACGATCGTACGACTAATGTATAAGCGAAAAATGAAATAAAACGCTCGTTTACTCTTGATCCTTTAGCGTAGTTGCGAGAAAACAGTCATGTAAAAAATAACGAAGTTGGATCGTCTGTATCCATCGGATCATTGGGAAGAGAGGCTCGCTATGAACAATACATTTAAGAATAATAAAGTTAAGAGCAATAAATTTAATAAGCTCACCCTGGCTGCTGCCATCACAGCCGCCTTCGCCAGCCAAGCCCACGCGGGCGGGTATCAAATCAACGAACAGAGCGTAAGCGGGCAGGGTTACGGCCATGCTGGGCGCAGTTCTAACATCAACGATGCCTCTATTGTTTATGGCAACCCGGCGGGCATGTCATTTTTAGATCGTGCCCAAATCACCGTGGGTGGAACCTATTTAAATGTAAATACGGATCTTTCAAATGTGGAGGCTACCCGTAATATCGACTCCGGCGTTGCCCTCGGCGGTGCGCCTAATGGCAATCAAATTCCTCTGGGGAGTATTCCCGGCGGTAACGATGGCGATATGGTGCCGGGTACTTTCATTCCCTTTGCCTTCTATGCACAGCCCGTTACTGATCAGCTAGCGTTTGGGTTTGGGGTGTACGCGCCGTTTGGCTCTAAAACCGAGTATGAAGATGACTTCCAAGGCCGCTACTTTGGTGATTACACCGAAGTGACGGTAGTCAGTGCCCAGCCGACGGTGTCTTATCGCTTTAACGATCAATGGGCGGTCGGCGCTGGTGTTACTTATAACCGGGTAGAAGGCGAGCTGCGCCGCCAGTTGCCCTCAAGCCCCGCTTTTGATGCCGCTGGCGATATCGATTCGCGCGTTGAGGGTGACGACGAGGCGTGGGGTTATAACTTAGGCGTTATTTATCGCCCGGTAGCTGAAACGACGCTGGGTCTGACTTACCGCTCAAAAGTAGATTACAACTTGGAAGGCAGTTTTAGTGCGACCGATCCTATGGGTAACGTGGTGCGTGCTGATTCAGCAAGCCTCAATCTAACCACGCCTGAGACGGTTAACCTCTCGCTGACGCAGCAGATGACGGATCGTCTTAAGTTGATGTTTGGCGCTTCATGGGTGCGCTGGAGTCAATTTGATGAGATTTTGGTCAGAGGCAGTCAGGGCGACCAAATCACTCAAGAGCCACAAAATTATTCAAACGCATGGGCATTTGCCACCGGCGGTGAATATCAGCTAACGCCTACCTTGGCGTTGCGTGCAGGGGTGTCGCTGGACTTTACGCCGACCAATGATGAAGATCGCAGCGTGCGTATTCCTTCGGATGATCGGCGCATCTTCTCGCTGGGGGCCGGTTGGAGCCCAACGCCTGATATGACGCTAGACTTTGCATATTCTTACCTGACCGAGCGCGGCACGTTTGTAGAGCAGGAGCGTAATGACCTGCTAGCCAGCGCTGCCACGGGGGGCGCGGCCATCGGTGGAGCGAATTATTCGGCAGACTACAAAAACGAAGCCCATGGCTTTGGCGCTCAGCTGACCTATCGCTTTTAAGCCACAGAGAAGGCTAAGCCTTATCGAAACCCGGCGCACGCCGGGTTTTTTATTGCCCTGACGCTGGCCATTGGATGCGGGGCGGGTCGGCTTTCGTTACACTATGCGCTTTTCTGATCGATACACCTCTGTACGATCCGATGCAGACCACGCTAGGGCAATCCCATGTTGGAAACCAACCCGATTCATAACCAGATCAAGGACCTGTCTGAGCGGACAGACGTTCTTAGGGGGTATCTTTGACTATGCCGAAAAGCAAGATCGGCTAGAAGAGGTCACCCGCGAACTGGAAGACCCCAATGTCTGGAACGATCCGGCCTATGCGCAGAAACTGGGCAAAGAGCGCGCCTCTCTTGAGGCCATTGTGGCCACCATTGATGATCTCGACCAGGGCTTAGGCGATAGCCGAGACCTGCTAGAGTTGGCTGAAATGGAGGACGACGAAGGCACGGTTGATGAAGTGCGCAAAGAGCTAGACAGCCTGCAGGCTGCGCTTGAAAAGCTTGAGTTCCGGCGCATGTTTTCTGGTGATATGGATCAAAATAACGCCTATCTGGATATTCAGTCTGGCTCTGGCGGCACCGAAGCGCAGGACTGGGCGAATATTTTGCTGCGCATGTACCTGCGCTGGGCGGAAAGCCACGGCTTTAAAGCCGATATCAGCGAAATTTCTGCCGGTGAAGTGGCCGGTATTAAGTCGGCAACGGTACATATCCAGGGCGATTATGCGTTTGGCTGGCTGCGTACAGAAACTGGCGTGCATCGTTTAGTGCGCAAAAGCCCGTTCGACTCAGGCGGCCGCCGGCATACTTCCTTTGCATCGGTCTTTTTATCGCCGGAAATTGACGACAGCTTCGAGGTTGAGATTAATCCCTCGGATCTGCGCGTTGATACCTATCGCTCTAGCGGCGCCGGCGGGCAGCACGTTAACACCACCGATTCTGCGGTACGGATCACTCACGAGCCAACCGGCATCGTCGTGGCCTGCCAAGGGCAGCGTAGCCAGCACGCTAACCGCGACTTTGCTATGAAGCAGCTGAAAGCACGGCTGTGGGAACACGAAATGCAAAAGCGCAATGCAGCCAAGCAGGAAGCCGAGGATTCAAAAGCGGATATCGGCTGGGGTAGCCAGATTCGCTCTTACGTGCTTGACGATCAGCGCATCAAAGATTTGCGTACCAGCGTGCAGTCCAGCAACTGCGATAAGGTGCTCGACGGGGATATTGATCAGTTTATCGTCGCTAGTCTCAAGCAGGGTTTGTAATTTTTTAACGGTTTGATTATCAACAGGGTGCCACATGGCTAACCAAGACGCGTCTGAGCAGCATGGCTCTGAAACACATGGCTCTGAACACCAGGAAAATCATCTGATCGCCGAGCGCCGGGCCAAGCTTGCCGCGCGTCGTGAACTGGCCGCCGAGCAGGGTAAGAGTGCGTTTCCAAATGATTTTCGCCGCGATAGCTTAACCGTCGAGCTGCAAAATAAGCTGGGCGATAAAGAAAAGGCGGATCTTGAGGGGCTTGATCATCACGCCTCGGTGGCGGGGCGAGTCATGCGTCAGCGCGGGCCGTTTATCGTTATTCAGGACGTGGCCGGACAAATCCAGCTGTATGTGGATAAAAAAGGCCTGCCCGCTGATGTGCTAGACGATATTAAAAGCTGGGATATTGGTGACATCGTGGCCGCTCGCGGGCCCGTGCACAAGTCCGGTAAGGGCGATTTGTACGTCATGATGAAAGAGGCCCAGCTACTGACGAAGAGCCTGCGTCCGCTGCCAGATAAGTTTCACGGCTTGACTGATATGGAGGCCCGCTACCGCCAGCGCTATGTGGATCTGATTATGAATCCGCAGTCGCGTAAGGTGTTTGAAACCCGTGCCGCGGTGATCAGCTCCATGCGTCGCTTCTTTGAAACGCGCGGCTTTATGGAAGTAGAAACGCCCATGCTGCAGCCGATTCCTGGCGGTGCCGCAGCGCGTCCTTTCATCACGCACCATAATGCGCTGGATATCGACATGTATCTGCGTATTGCGCCGGAGCTTTATCTCAAACGCTTAGTGGTGGGCGGTTTTGAAAAAGTCTTCGAGATTAACCGCAATTTTCGCAATGAAGGTCTGTCGACGCGCCACAATCCAGAATTCACCATGGTGGAATTCTACTGGGCGTACGCGGATTATCGCGACCTGATCGATATGACCGAAGCGATGTTGCGCACGGCAGCCGAAGAAGTGCTGGGCAGCGCGGTGATTGAATATCAGGGCACTAGCTATGATTTTGGGCAGCCGTTTGATCGTTTGACGCTGCGTCAGGCGATTTTGGATCACGGCGACGGCATTGCTGACAGCGATTTAGATTCACTAGAGGCTGCGCGAGCGGCTGCTGAGAAGCTCGGTATCAAGGTCAAAGAGAGCTGGGGCCTGGGTAAGGTGCAAACAGAGATCTTTGAAGAAGTCGCTGAGCACAAACTCGATCGGCCGACGTTTATTATCGAGTATCCGGCTGAAGTCAGCCCGCTGGCGCGGCGTAATGATGCTAACCCTTTCGTTACCGATCGTTTTGAGTTCTTTGTTGGTGGCCGAGAAATCGCCAACGGATTTTCGGAGCTCAACGACGCCGAAGACCAGGCCGAGCGTTTCCGCGCCCAGTCAGCGGAAAAAGACGCAGGTGACTTGGAGGCAATGTATTACGACGCCGATTACATCCGCGCGTTGGAGTATGGTATGCCGCCTACCGCAGGCGAGGGCATTGGTATCGACCGTCTCGTCATGCTATTTACCGACAGTCCCTCTATCCGTGACGTGCTGCTGTTCCCTGCAATGCGCCCTGAAGTGGACTAAACAAATTCTATAGCGGATGAAAAGTTGGTAAGGGCGCGTTATAGCGCCCATAATGGTCAACGTTTCGACGGCGAGGAGAATCCCATGAAACTGCTTAACCGCTCCGCATTGAGCGTCAGGCCGACCCAGCCCTTTGTGGACTGGATCAACGCGCTGGAACCCACCATGGGAGACGACGACCTGACCTTGGACGACGTCGAACGTGAAAGTACCATTTACCTGATTCCTGAGATGGATACGCCGGAAGCGCTGGAAACGTTTGTGCGCGACCGCTACGTGGACATTCTCGAAACGGAGCTGCGCGCGTGGGAAGAGGATGAGGGACAGTGGCCGGATAAACTCGATTGGGCGCTGTTTCAAGAATTTGTGCGCGTCGAGCACAGCTATCTAGCGATTGATCTTGATGATGAAACCGCGCTTGAAATATCAGAAGTAGATGACGCGCTGCTGTTAGATAGTGAGTAGGCGTAGCATTCGAACGGTATAGGCGCTTTAAAACGCGCTGCGCTAGGCCTAATCCTTACTCGCCGACGTTTGAGGCAGAGCCTAGCATTGGCGCACTTTGAAACCGGCTAAGGCCGGTTTCTTTGTTTCTAAATACTGTGCTTCTAAATGCTGTGTTTCTACATGCTGTGTTTCTAAAAACTATGATTCTAAAAACTGTGTTGTTTTAGCCGTTTCGTTAAGGAACGCTCCTCTAGGAACTTCGCTATGCGATTGTTTGAAAGCCGTCCCGGAGACGATGGCCTGCCAGGCCCTGAGCGCGCTCTGGCGGTGCTGGCGCTGGTCACCGGTACCTTAATGGCGGTGGTCGATACCACGATGATTAACTTGGCGCTGCCGACCATTGCCGCCGATTTAGATGTGCCCGCTTCGCGTGCGGTGTGGATTACCAATCTTTTTCAGGTAGTCTGCGCCGCTTTTCTGCTCGTCTTTGCAGGCATTAGTGAGCTAGTTACTCGCCGCCGGCTGTATCTATTCGGAATAGGGATCTTTGTTGCGGCCTCGTTAGGGGCGGCGCTGTCGCGTAATTTGGAAACGCTGCTTGTTTTTCGTGCCTGCCAGGGGCTAGGCGCCGCGGCGACATTGTCGATAGGCCCATCGCTCTATCGGGCGATTTTTCCTTCGCGCTTGCTCGGCAGTGCGCTTGGCCTCAGCGCGTTAGTGGTCGCGGGTGGCTACGCCGCGGGGCCTACGCTGAGCGGAGTGATTTTATCTTTCGCCGACTGGCCTTGGCTGTTTGCATTAAATGTTCCGCTGGGCATGTGCTCTTTCTGGCTAGCGAGCCGCGCGCTGCCCCGCGAAAAGCCGCGTAAAGGCAGCTTTGATGTGGCCGGCGCGCTGCTTTCCATGGTGATGCTGGCCAGTCTATTTATCGCCATGGACGCCGTAGGCCACGCCGTGCCGATTTGGCAAAGCGCTGGCTGGGCGCTGCTGGCAGTGCTGGCTTGCGGCGGATTTATTATTCGTCAGCGCCGCGCACCTTACCCGCTGCTGCCGCTTAGCGTCTTTTCTGAGATGCGCTTTACGCTAGCGGTGTCGGCCTCTGGGCTAGCGTTTATTGGCCAAGGGCTGACGTTTGTAGCGCTGTCTTTTTTCTACCAAGAACAGATGGGGTTTACGCCGCTGGAAACCGCATGGCTATTCACGCCTTGGCCGCTTGCCATCATGTTGGTGGGGCCGATTGCAGGGCGTTTAGCGGACCGGATTAACCCCAGCGTGCTGTCGAGCACGGGGCTAGGACTATTAATTGTTGGCCTGATTGCACTGGCATTAGTGGATGAATCAACCGGAGTGGCGGGCAGCCTGTGGCGCACCGCGCTATGTGGGATAGGGTTTGGACTGTTCCAGCCGCCCAATAATCGCGAAATGATGGGCAGCCTGCCATTAGAGCGCAGCTCGAATGTGTCAGGCGTGATGAGCACGACGCGTACCGTTGGCCAGTCATTTGGCGTGGCGATAGTGGGGGCTGCGCTGGCGCTGGGTTGGCCGGTTCAGGTAACGCTATGGCTAGGGGCCGCAACGACGCTGCTGGCATTACTGGCAAGCGTGGCACGTATGCCGCTGGCTCGCCGCGCGTTACACGCCCGTCGGGCATCGTCGGCGGGTCACTAAGCGGGTACAATAAAACGGTTTCTGATCTCTAGGAGAAATGACATGACGCTGCAGACACAAATTGAGCAGAAGTTAACGGCATTAGCGCCTGACGTGCTGCAGGTTGAGAACGAAAGCCACATGCACAACGTGCCCGCTAACTCTGAAACTCATTTCAAGGTGACGCTGGTTAGCGAACTTTTCAGCGGCATGATGCCGGTGAAGCGCCATCAGCAGATCTATGCGCTGTTGGCTGATGAGCTTTCTGGCCCGGTTCACGCGCTGGCATTACATCTTTATACCGCCAGCGAGTGGCAGGCCCGGGGCGGCGAACGTCCGAACTCACCGAACTGCCATGGCGGCGAAAAGTGACACAAGAAGTTATTCGGCGGCACTACCTTGATGCTATGGGCATTACGGCCTGGGCCGCTAAATATCAGCTACCGAATGCACTGCCCACCGAGGCCTGTGAGTGGGAGGAGTCTGCGCCCGCTCCGACGCCGCCTCGTGAGCGCCTGCAGGCGTTGTTGGATGATGCCCCGGCGCCAAGGCGAGCGGCGCCCGAGTTATCAGTGCCAGGCGATGTAACCGCTTCGCCCTCCGCGATTCGCGCTCTGCTGACCAACGATCAACCCGGGCAAGCCAAGCACGCGGGCGAACCGCCGGTTCCAGCAGCGCTGCCAGATTCTCAGCCCGCAGAGGCTGTTGCTGCGCCTGATGCAGCGCCCGCTAAGCCGCTCGCATTTTCACTTTCCTGCCTGTGTGTTGACGGGCGTTGGCTGGTGCTGCACGCAGGTGAAATGAGCACCTCAGAGCAGCAGCTATTGATCAATCTACTCTATGCGGCGGGTATTCAGCCCAGCGTCGCGCCAAGTATCACGCACTTTACTTGGCCGCAGATGACCAACGCCTTTGCCGTTGAAGACCCTCTGGATGAAGCCCGTGAAGGCTTGGCGGCCTTTGTCGCCGGCCGCGTAAATCGTCAAGGATGGCAATTAGAGCAGCTACTATGGTGGGGAGCGCTAGGCGCCGATCAAGGCACCTTGGATCGCGTCTTAAACGTGGCCGATGGGCAGAGCCATACGCTTTCGCTGCCGGTATGGCAGGGGCCTGCGCTGGCTTCACTGCTCGACAATACGAACAATAAGCGTGATCTTTGGCCTGAGCTTCAGCTGTTGGGCCAGCAATGGGCATCGGTTAGCCCTGCGGACACTCCTCAGGCGGCTGATGATCACTGAGTTGAGGGTCGACGATTTAGCATTACTCACCGCGCTGGAGGATCAGGCGCGAAGCGGCATTAGCGCTTCACAGCTGCAGGCCGCGCTTAGCTGTCAGCAAACCTGTGTGTTGGGCCTATGGCATCAGAAGGCGCTAGTAGGCTATGCCATTGTGGTGCAACTGCTGTTTGACGCTGAGCTACAGGCGATAGGCGTATTGCCGGTGTGTCGTCGACAGGGCGCAGGTGACGCGCTAATGGGCGCCGTCTTAACGACAGCTCAAGGATGGTCTAGCGAGCGGCTGTTGCTGGAAGTTCGCGTTGGCAATCTTAGCGCTATCCGGCTCTATCAGCGCAGCGGGTTTAGCGAAGACGGGCGACGAAAGGGCTACTATCCAAGCTGCCCAGCGGTTGAGGGCCCCGCCGGGCGTGAGGACGCGCTATTGCTGTCTCGAGTGCTTTAGTCGCGTGCCAATGCGCCGTTTAGGACGCGCTGGCGTTATCTTGGCTGTCGAATTTGCTTAACAGGCTGTTGAGACGACGCTCCCATTCTTCACGCTCTTCTTTGAACTTGGCATTTTCACTGCGCAGCTCTTCATTTTCCATTTTCATCATTTCTAGAGCGTCAACGGTATCGGTGACTTTCTGTTCAAGCTGATTAAATAGTTCCAGGCTCATGCATGTCTCCATAGAGTAAAAACGAGCACCAAAAAAAGTAACTAACAAAAAATAAGTACCCAGAAACAAGCGCCGTGCTTGCTAATAGGGACGAATGAGGCGAGCGTAACGCCGCTGCCGCGTGGCGGCAAGCGCTGTTTACGGCAATTGACGTTGGTAAAGCCGTGCGGTGCTTTCGCCGGCCTGGGTTTCGCGGTGTAACTGCCAGTTAATAGGCACGTCCGGCGCCAGCGACGTCTCGGTTTCGAGGTAAATCATTGCCTCACTGGCTAGCCAGCCACCGTTTTCTAGCGCGTGGCAGCACGCTGCGGCTAACTGCTGGTGAAAGGGCGGGTCTAGAAATGCCAGCGAATACGGCTTTGCCGCTCGCGTTAGATACGCCTGCACATCGTTAACATGTACTGCGCTTGCGGTAATATTAAGCAGGGTAAGATTCGCCGACAGCTGCGCAGATACGCGCGGGTCGCGCTCGACAAAGTCGACACACGCAGCGCCGCGTGACAGCGCTTCAATACCCAGTGCGCCGGTGCCTGCGAACAGATCCAACACCGCTTGGCCGTAAAACTGTTGGCCTAGCCAGTTGAACAACGTTTCACGCACGCGGTCTGGGGTTGGGCGCAGGCCAGGGCTGTCTAACACCGGTAGCTGGCGGCGGCGAAATTCTCCGCCAATAATGCGCAGCTTGCCAACCTGCTGAGCAGGTGCGCGGCGAGAAGTGGGTGAACGTGAGGAGCGTTGTCGTGTCATGAAGCGGATTGTAGCGGGCTAGTTATCCAAAGTCTTGGGTTACGGTGTTAGCATAACCTTAATGTTCACTATTTTTGTCGGGTAGCACTCATGTTTGGTTTTTTTAAGCGTAAAAATAAGCAAGATCCACAGCAGACGCCTCAAGAAGAAGAGCAGCGGTTAAAAGAGCAGACCCAAGAGCAGGCTGATGAGGTGGAAATTGAGCCCGAACTTCCTCCTGAGCCTGTTGAAGAGGCCCCGCAAGCACCGGATACTTTGCCAGAGCCAGAGCCAGAGCCAGAGCCAGAGCCAGAGCCAGAGCCAGAGCCAGAGCCAGAGCCAGAGCCAGAGCCAGAGCCAGAGCCAGAGCCAGAGCCAGAGCCAGAGCCAGAGCCAATCGCTCCCCCTGCTGTTTTGCAGGAAAAGCCAGGGGCGGAAAAAAGTGACAAAAAAGGCTGGTTTGCGCGGATTAAATCAGGCCTGGGCAAAACCCGCGCTAATTTGACCGACGGCATCGCCGATCTGTTTTTAGGTAAAAAACAGATCGATGACGAGCTATTAGAAGACTTAGAAACGCAGCTGTTGCTGGCCGATGTCGGCATTGAAGCAACGACAGAGATCATTGGGCGCCTGGAAGCGCGCGTCTCGCGCAAAGAACTCAATAATCCCGAAGCACTCTACCGTGGTTTGCAAGAAGAGCTGACCACTATGCTGGAGCCGGTCGCCAAACCTCTTGTGATTGAAAAACGCTCGCGCAATCAAGAGGGCAACGGGCCGTTTGTTATTTTAGTCGTCGGCGTTAACGGCGTGGGTAAAACGACCACTATAGGTAAGCTGACTCAGCGTTTTCAGCGTGAAGGTAAAAGCGTCATGTTGGCGGCTGGCGATACCTTCCGCGCCGCCGCCGTTGAACAGCTCAAAGTATGGGGCGACCGTAACCGCGTGCCGGTGATTGCCCAGCATACCGGTGCCGATAGTGCTTCGGTTATTTATGACGCGGTAGCTGCTGCCAAAGCACGCGGTGTCGATGTGCTGATTGCCGACACCGCCGGCCGGCTACATAACAAAAGCCACCTGATGGAAGAGCTGAAAAAAGTCCACCGGGTGATGCAGAAACTAGATACCAGCGCCCCTCATGAGGTGATGCTAGTACTCGATGCGGGAACCGGGCAAAACGCTATTTCTCAGGCCAGTACCTTTAACGATGCCGTGCCTATCAGCGGTATCACCTTGACCAAGCTGGATGGCACCGCCAAGGGTGGCATTATTTTCGCGCTGGCTAAGCAGCTAGGAACGCCGATTCGCTTTATTGGCGTGGGGGAGGGCATTGATGATCTTCGCCCCTTTGAGGCCAGTGATTTTGTGCATGCGCTGTTTGACCGTCAAGAGGATGATGTCAACGCATGATCGCTTTTGAGCATGTGGGAAAGCGCTATGGCGGCCGTTTTGAAGCGCTAGCGCACCTCAATTTTCGTGTCGGTCGAGGTGAAATGGTATTTCTTACCGGCCATTCCGGCGCGGGTAAGAGTTCACTGTTGCGCTTAATCATGCGTCTTGAAAAGCCCAGTCGCGGGCGTGTCATAGTGGCCGGTCACGATATTGCCCAGCTGCATGCCAGCCAGGTGCCGTTTTATCGCCGCCAAATTGGCGTCGTCTTTCAGGACCACCAGCTGCTCTTTGACCGCAGTATTTTTCACAACGTCTCGCTGCCGCTGGATATCCAAGGGATTGAATCCCGCGAAACCGCTCGTCGAGTGCGTGCGGCGCTAGATAAGGTGGGGTTATTACACCGTGAGAAAGCGCTGCCGATAGAGCTGTCTGGCGGTGAGCAGCAGCGGGTGGGCATTGCTCGCGCCGTGGTCAATAAGCCCGCGCTGCTGCTGGCGGACGAGCCAACGGGTAACTTAGACCCTCAGCTTTCGGCGGATATCATGGGGCTGTTCGAGGATTTTAATCGCATCGGCACCACTGTCATGATTGCTAGCCACGACCTCGCTCTGATTGCACGACTGCGTCATCGTATTCTGCGCTTGAGTGACGGTCGTCTCGTGGGCGACGAGGGGGCGCTATGAAGCCATCGGCTACTCCCAGGCGCCGCCAAGGAGCGGCGTTAAAAACGCCGCGCAGGTCGCCCGCCAAAGCACCTGATAATAAACTTTCGCAGCGAGGCGCCAGGTCGCATCAGGCGCGCTTTTCAAGCCGCCTGCGGGCCTGGGGTCGTCACCACCGCAGCATGGCAGGAGACAGCTTCTATCGCTTGGTGCGCTACCCGGTTGGCAATCTACTAACAATGCTGGCCATTGCTATTGCGCTGGTGCTGCCGGCCGCTCTCTGGCTAACGTTAGATAGTGCGCGCCTGCTAGATGCGGAGCTTGATGAGAGCGCAACGCTAACGATGTATCTAGAGTTGGCCGCTGATGACGCACAGGCTCTGCGGATTGAAGAAGCCGTCAATGCTGAGGGGAGTGTGCTTGAGACACAGTTGATCAGCGCGGACCAGGGTATGGTGGAATTTCAGCAGGCGCTGGGGCTTGATGATGCGCTGGCTGGCCTGGACGATAATCCGCTGCCGATTAGCATCGTAGTGCGACCAGAAAGCGTTGACCCTGCAGCCATGCAGCAGCTGGCTAACACGCTTGAAGCGCTTTCGGGCGTTGATGAGGTGCGAGTCGATTTAGCCTGGGTCGAGCGGCTCAGAAACTTAGCCGAGCTTGGCCGGCGCGTTGCCCTGGCGCTAGGAGCGCTGTTCGGTTTAGGGGTGCTGCTGGTGGTTGGCAATACTATTCGCTTGTCCGTAGAAAGCCGCCGCCGAGAAATTGAAGTTGTCATGCTGATTGGCGCTACTCATGCTTTTGTTCGGCGGCCATTTTTATATAGTGGCGCTTGGTACGGTGTCGGTGGCGGCCTGTTAGCACTGGGGCTACTCGGCGTGGGCAATCATTGGCTATCACTGCCGGTGGCGGCACTGGCCGCAAGCTACGGCGCGAGCTTCTCCTTGCCTCAACTTGATGTGACAGGCTCTACAATTCTGCTATCTTGCAGTACACTACTAGGCTGGTTGGGCGCTTGGCTGGCGGTGACTCGCCATCTCTCAAGTATTCGTCCAAGATGATGCCGTTGGGTGGCAAAGGCTTTGAACCTTATCCACACAATCGGGTCTGAATGTATAAGTTAATTAAGGCGTGCTACGTCAACCACGATGGTTTACAGGGGAGACCACCTGCACATGAGCACTAGTCTTCTACCGGTGGGGCAGCTTTCACCCGGCGGCGATCTGGGCGGTTATATCCGCGCGGTCAATGGTATTTCGGTATTAACGGCCGATGAAGAGCGCGAGCTTGCCTATCGTTTGCACGATGAAGGCGATTTAGAAGCCGCTCGGCGTTTAGTTATGTCGCATTTGCGCTTTGTTGTGCACATTGCCCGCAGTTATTCAGGTTATGGGTTGCCGCAAGCGGATCTAATTCAAGAAGGTAACGTTGGCTTGATGAAAGCCGTCAAGCGTTTTGATCCCAACCACGGCGTTCGGCTGGTTTCTTTTGCGGTGCACTGGATCAAAGCTGAAATACACGAATTTGTACTGCGTAACTGGCGCATTGTGAAAATCGCCACGACGAAGGCTCAGCGTAAGCTGTTTTTCAATTTGCGCAGCGCTAAGAAGCGCCTAGCATGGTTGAACAACGACGAAGTCGCCGCTATTGCTAAAGATCTCGACGTTAAGCCTGAAATTGTTCGCGATATGGAAGGCCGCCTTTCTTCTTACGACGCTGGGTTTGACGGCTCGCCGAGCGACGATGACGACAGCGCTTATCAAGCGCCGGTGCATTTTTTAGATGATGCTGCGTCAGACCCGGCAACACAGCTGGAAGACAGCAATTTCGAAGAAGACTCCACGCGTCGTTTGCAACTGGCGTTGGAAGGGCTGGACGATCGCTCGCGAGATATCTTGCAGCGCCGCTGGTTAGCCGAAAATAAAGAAACGCTGCATGATTTGGCCGACGTTTACGGCGTGAGTGCAGAGCGTATTCGTCAGCTTGAAAAAAATGCCATGAAAAAGCTGCGCTTGAAAATGGGTGAAGATTCCATTGCTGCATAGCTAGGTTTAACTAACGTAAGTTTAAATACCGTAAGTTGCAGTATGGTATGTGTAATACAAAAAACCGGCCCTCTTTAAAAGCAGGGCCGTTTTTTATGGGTAAGCTTTATGGGGCAAGAGCCCGCGTCCCGTTGGCTTAGGCAGGGAGTGCGACGGCGCGTAGCAAGTGAGCCGACAACAATGACCACTGATCTTCCCAGTGCTCGGTCGGCAGGCGTTTAAAGTCACTGCGCACGTACTGCGAAATGCGTCCCTCTGCCTGGGCTGTTAGCAGGTTAGCGGCGGCCGGGGCCGGAATGGTGGGCCGCAGCCCTTCGCGAAGTTCTGCCTCGCGGAGGATCTGCTTTAGCTGCGTCTCTAGGCGCTCAAACAGCTGATTGACGCGCTGGCGCAGCCGAGCGGTTTCGCCAGTAAGCACGTCGCCCCCCATCACGCGAGCAAGGCCAGGGTTCTTTTCAGCAAAGCCTAGTAGCAGCGCAAGGATGGTGCCGCAGCGCGTGGTGGCATCGGGTACGTCTTCTAAAATGCGCGTAATCCGGGCAAAAATACTCTCTTCAATAAAGTCGATCAGCCCCTCAAACATGCGCGCTTTGCTAGGAAAGTGGCGATAGAGTGCCGCTTCGGATACTCCCACCTGGCGCGCCAGGGCCGCCGTGGTAATGCGTTTTCCGCTGTCCTCTTCAAGCATCAATGCCAGCGCCTGAAGAATTTGCTCGCGACGGCGAGGCTTTTGGTCATCACTCATAAAGTGCCCTCCGTCGCGGTTAGTACGCGTCCATTATTTGAGTGCCTACCCCAGCATTGGTGAAGATTTCTAGCAACACTGCGTGGGGGACGCGGCCATCAATAATGTGTGCGCTGTTCACACCGCCTTTAACGGCATCAAGAGCGCAGCGGATTTTGGGCAGCATGCCGCCATAAATCGTGCCATCGGCGATTAGGGCATCTACCTGGAAAGTGGTTAATCCAGTAAGTACTTCGCCTTCGGCATTCATTAAGCCGGCCACATTGGTGAGCAGCATTAATTTTTCGGCATTAAGAGCTTCGGCAATCTTGCCGGCCACTAAGTCGGCATTAATGTTGTAGCTGTGGCCTTTTGCATCAACGCCGATGGGGGCAATCACCGGAATAAAGTCGCGAGCCGCGAGCATCTCGATTAGCTCGGTTGAGATCGACTCGACTTCCCCTACGTGACCAATGTCGATAATTTCAGGCGCGGTCATTTCGGGGCTTTGGTGCTCAACTTTGAGCTGGCGGGCACGAATTTGTGCGCCGTCTTTACCCGTTAAGCCTATCGCCTTGCCGCCGCTCTGGTTGATGAGATTGACGATGCTTTTATTGACCAGGCCGCCTAGAACCATCTCAACGACGTCCATGGTTTGCGAGTCGGTGACGCGCATGCCGTTCACAAAGCGTGACTCAATGTTGAGCTTTTTTAGCAGGTCGCCAATTTGCGGGCCGCCACCGTGCACCACCACTGGATTGATACCGACTTCCTTCATTAACACGATATCGCGTGCAAAGGAGTCTATCAGGGTGCTTTCAGTCATCGCATTGCCGCCGTATTTGACCACGACGGTTTTGCCGGAAAACTGTTGGATATAGGGAAGTGCTTCAGAAAGCACTTCCACAACGACCTGGGGGTCGCTACTGGCTGAACTCATTATGTTGTCCCTTGCGAACGTTGTTATGCTGATCACATTTGTGCTGATGCAGTGATAAGGGCCGTGCTTTCTTGGTGCACACGATCCCTTCGGCGCCTAGCTTTCTTCAATGGCGAGCTTAAGCTCTGGCGCGGCGCGTAATAACGCGGTGTTAAAAACAGTTTTGACGCGCGCTAGGGCGGCATCGTCTTTGCCTTCAAAGCGCATCACCAGTGCAGGCGTGGTGTTAGAGGCTCGACACAGCCCCCAGCCATCGGCATAGTCGACGCGAATGCCGTCCAGCGTGGTTTTGATACCTTCGCCGAAGTCGCCCTCGCGAGCAAGCTTATCCACGATAGAAAATTTGTTAGCGTCGGTCACCGCAATATTAATTTCCGGGGTGCTCACGTCCTGGGGGAATTGTGCGAAGAGCGTATCAGCGTCGTCAGATTGGTTAGCTAAAATCTCAACCAGTCGGGCGGCGGCATAAAGGCCATCGTCAAAACCATACCAGCGTTCTTGGAAAAAAATATGCCCGCTCATTTCACCTGCCAGCTGGGCACCCGTTGCTTTCATGCGCGCCTTGATCAGCGAGTGCCCGGTGCGCCACATTTCCGGTTCGCCGCCTGCTTCGCTGATTACTTTCACCAGGTTGCCCGTGGACTTAATGTCAAAAATGACCTTGGCGCCGGGCTGGCGAGTGAGCATGTCGGTGGCAAATAGCATCAGTAGATGATCGGGAAAAACTAGCTGGCCGTGAGGCGTCACAACGCCTAGACGATCGCCGTCACCATCGAAGGCAAGGCCAATATCAGCGCTGGTTTCGTGAACCTTGCGTATCAGATCTTGCATGTTCTCCGGCTTGCCAGGGTCCGGATGGTGATTGGGAAAGTTGCCGTCGATCTCAGCAAACAATGGAATCGTCTCCACGCCTAGGCGCGACAGCAGCTGTGGCCCCAGCTCTCCGGCGACGCCGTTGCCGCAGTCGACAACGGCTTTTAGCGGCCTGCTGAGGCGAACATCGCCTAAAATACGCGCTAAGTACGTTTCGCGAATATCTTGCTGAGTGATGCTGCCTTGGCCCTCTACTAGCTCGCCCGACTGGATGCGCTCGAACAGGGCAGTGATGGCATCGCCGGAAAGCGTTTCGCCGCCCAGCACAATTTTAAAGCCATTATAATCTGGCGGATTGTGGCTGCCGGTCACCATGACGCCCGACTGGGTACCCTCTAGCAGATGCGTAGCAAAGTAAAGCACCGGGGTGGGCACCATGCCAATGTCGATGACGTTGCGCCCTGCAGCGTTTAGACCGCGCATTAAGGCCGCTTGCAGCCGCGCGCCGGAAAGACGCCCGTCGCGTGCCACCACCACCGTGGACTCACCGCGTGCGGCCGCCTCGGAGCCCACAGCGCGGCCAATCATCTCGACCGTGCTTTCTGTCAGCGTGTCGTCAACAATGCCGCGAATGTCGTAGGCGCGAAAAATCGAAGCGGGTACGGTTTGTGCATCCATAAGGCTTCCTAGCTAAACGCAACATGCGTTGCTCATCGCGGCGTTATCCGCCAAAGGCTACTGACTGCCGGTGCTGCCAAATCCTGCGCTGCCGCGTGAAGAATCTTCAAAAGCGTCCACAAGAGAGAGTTCGGCCTGTACAACAGGCACAAGCACATACTGTGCCAGACGCTCAAAGGGCGCGAGCGTAAACGCGCTTTGGCCACGGTTCCAGACAGAAATCATCAGCTCACCCTGATAATCAGAGTCGATTAAGCCGACCAAGTTACCCAGTACGATGCCGTGCTTATGCCCCAGACCCGAACGCGGCAAAATCATGCCCGCAAGGGCAGGGTCTTCAATATAGATGGCAATGCCTGTGCGTACGAGCTGACATTCGCCGGGGGCTAATGTTAGCGGCTCATCTAGCAGGGCGCGAAGATCCATGCCTGCGGAGCCTTCGGTGGCATACGTTGGCAAATAGTCGTTTAGTCGCTCATCCAGCAGTTTGCACTGTAGCCGAGGTCGGGCGGTCATAGGATGTCTCCAGAAGCGGTGTTAGATGATTTTTCAGCTGTTTGTGTCGCTAGTAGGGCGAGCGCTTGACGAATAATGGTGCCAGCCAGCTGTGTTTTTGGCTGGGGCGCTTCTGATCGACTTTCAACGCCTTGAGGCGTGCGCCACAGGAGCCAAGCAGCGTTCTGGTCGCTGCCAAAGCCAAGGCCGGCTAAAGAGACGTCATTAGCGACGATCATGTCCAGCCCTTTGCGCTGCAGCTTGTCACGTGCGTAGCGCTCGATGTCCTGGGTTTCGGCAGCAAAGCCGACCACCAGCGGACGCTGCTCAGCAGGCAGTGCCGCGACGCTGGCGATAATGTCAGGGTTTTTTACCAGGGTCAGGGTAAGCGTATCACCCGTTTCCTGTTTTTTGAGTTTGTGCTCGGCGGGGGCCGCGGCGCGATAGTCGGCGACGGCGGCACAGCCAATAAACAGCGCGGCGCGGGGCGCTAGCCGCTGAGTCTCGGCGTGCATCTGTTCGGCAGACTCTACGTCAATACGCGTGACGCCTTTTGGTGTGGGTAGCTCAACTGGACCGCTGATTAGCGTCACGTTGGCGCCTTCAAGCGCCGCCGCAGCGGCCAGCGCGAAGCCCATTTTCCCCGAGCTGTGATTGGAGAGGTAGCGCACGGGGTCGAGCGGCTCACGGGTAGGGCCCGCCGTAATAACAATATGAGGAGCACTCGCTGCAGGGCGTGGCGTGGCGGGAGATGCCATAAATAGGTCGACAATCGCGCTAAAAATCGCGTCAGGCTCGCTCATGCGGCCAGGACCGACATCGCCACAGGCTTGGTCGCCGGCAGCGGGGCCTATCAGTTGCCATTTGTCGTTTTCCAACTGCGCTACGTTGCGCTGTGTGGCGGGATGGCGCCACATGGCTTGGTTCATCGCCGGGGCAATGAGTTTAGGCGCATCAGACGCTAAACACAGCGTAGTGAGCAGGTCGTCGGCCATGCCGTGTACTAGACGTGCGATCAAGTCGGCGGTGGCCGGTGCAATCAGCACGACATCTGCCCAGCGCGCTAGCTCAATATGCCCCATGCCCGCTTCGGCCTCAGGGTCGAGCAAGGACGTGCGCACCGGCTCGCCAGAAAGCGCCTGCAGCGTTAGTGGCGTAATAAACGCCTGTGCCCCGCTGGTCATCACCACGCGTACCTCGCAGCCTGCTTGCTTAAGCAAGCGCACCAAAAGGGCGCTTTTATAGGCCGCGATACCCGCGCTAACCCCTAGTAGCACACGCTTTCCCGTGAGCGTCGACGCCTTGTCAGGCGCGCTTATTGAAGTACCAGAAGCCATGAGCAGTGATCCACGTCAGCGTTCGTGAGGAGGCTTACCATACCATTGGCATCGCGATTTGGCATGCTAGGGGTAAACAAGGTTAAGCTAGCATTATCCGGGCTAGTTTTAATGAGGCTTGTCTGTGGGCGACTATTCTCAATAAGGCGGATATCAATAAGCACAAAAGAGATGAAGGCAGGAAGGTGTCATGGGAATCAATCATTGGCCGGAAGGTGAGCGGCCCCGAGAAAAACTATTAAATAACGGCGCTCAGGCGCTTTCAGATGCAGAGCTACTGGCGATTTTCCTGCGCGTTGGCGTGCAAGGCCGCTCGGCGGTTGATTTAGCGCGAGACCTGCTCAGCAGCTTTGGCGGCTTGCGGCCCCTGCTAGAGGCTAATCAGGCAAGCTTTTGCGCCGCGCATGGATTGGGCAGTGCTAAGTATGCCCAGCTTCAGGCGACGCTTGAGTTGTCGCGACGTCATTTGGCCAGTCAGTTGGCACGCGGCAATGCGCTAACGTCACCTGCCTTGGTACGTCACTATTTGAGTTCACAGCTGCGCCATTTAGGGCATGAAGAATTTGCGGTGCTTTTTTTAGATACTCAGCACCGAATTATTCGCTATGAATCGCTGTTTCGCGGTACCCTAGACAGCGCATCTGTTTACCCCCGCGAAGTTGCCAAGCGCGCGTTAGAACTTAGCGCTGGCGCCGTTATCCTGGCTCACAACCACCCCTCTGGCGTGGCAGAGCCAAGCGATGCTGACCGACGTATTACGGAACGTTTAAAAGACGCTCTCGCACTGTTTGACGTGCGCGTGCTGGATCATTTCGTGGTGGGGGATGGAGACGTGGTCTCTTTTGCCGAGCGTGGCTGGCTATAAGCTCAATTGGTGCATCGTTCTTAGCCGCTAAGAGATTCGCGGTGTAGAACATGGCGCCATCCTTGTTTTGCTAAGTTTTGTGAGCAAAAAGGCTGTTTTTTAGCCTTTTGGGTCGGTTTAGCTTGCTGCTAGTCAGGTGCTCTGGTATAAAGTGCCACCTTTAAACTTGGGTTGAATAACGGATTTGGATAAAGCTTGGCCGGTTAACCGCGTCGACGCCTTCCTTGCTCCGGTTTGCCCGACAGTTTTGAACACTCAGGTTATTATATCCTGGCCAAGCAGTTGAGAGGCTCTCATGTCCAAAGTATGTCAGGTTACCGGTAAGCGTCCGGTAACTGGAAATAACGTTTCACACTCAATGCGTAAGACACGTCGTCGTTTCTTGCCAAACCTGCACACCCATCGTTTTTGGGTTGAGTCTGAAAACCGCTTCGTCAAGCTGCGCGTTTCTACCAAAGGAATGCGCATTATTGATAAAAACGGTATCGACGCAGTTTTGGTTGGTATTCGTAAGCGCGGCGACGCTATCTAAGCCAGCTTTTGGCCAAGCGTTTCGGACCAAGCATTTTGGAAGGATTAAACCATGCGCGATAAAATCAAGTTGGTGTCTAGTGCCGGTACAGGCCACTTCTACACCACTGATAAAAACAAGCGGAACACGCCGGACAAGTTCGAATTCAAAAAATTCGATCCGGTCGTCCGTAAGCACGTTATGTACAAGGAAGCTAAGATCAAGTAATCGCTGTTGCGATGAAGATCGGCTTTCACTGCAGGCTAGCGCCTGTTCAAAAACCCGGCCCCAAGCCGGGTTTTTGCATGCATGTCTTTCATGTTACATGCGTCTCTTTGCCACTTTCACAAGGCTGTCATCAATAGGCCGGTACAGTGTCCAAATATGCCCGAACTCCCCGAAGTTGAAACGACCCGACGCGGGATAGCCCCCTATATTGAGGGCCAGGAAATTACCGAGGTGTTGGTGCGGCAGCCACGGCTGCGTGTGCCGGTGCCAGAGGATCTCGCTGAGAGGTTGGTGGGCGCGCGGATTGGCGTGTTGACGCGACGTGCTAAATATTTGCAGATCCCCATTCACGCTGGCCAAGCGCCAGAAGGCGAACGTGATACCGCGCAACAAGCGGATGCAACGCTGCTATGGCATCTAGGTATGTCGGGTAGCCTGCGTATTGCTAGGGTGGGGGACTTGCCTAAAAAGCATGACCATGTCGATGTGGTGACTGCCAGCGGCTATGTGTTGCGCTACCATGATCCTCGCCGCTTTGGCTTTGTGGATTGGCAGCAAGAGGATGCAGCGCTGGATAAGCGCCTTGCGCACTTAGGACCAGAGCCGCTGTCTGATGCGTTTAACGGTAAATGGCTATACACGCTCTCGCGCAACAAGCGGGTGGCGGTTAAGCCTTTTTTGATGGATAACCAGGTAGTGGTTGGCGCCGGGAATATTTACGCGGCCGAGGCGTTATTTATGGCCGGTATTGATCCACGGCGCGCAGCGGGCCGCGTGTCCCTCGCGCGCTATCAGCAGCTGGCGGTAGCGGTAAAAGAGGTGCTGGCCGCTGCGATTACTCAGGGCGGCACTACGCTACGCGATTTTGTGAGCGGCCAGGGTGAGCCGGGCTACTTTGCCCAGCGCCTGAAGGTTTACGGGCGCCATGGCCAGCCGTGCTTTCGCTGTGGTGCTGAACTGCGCCGCATTACGCTTGGCCAGCGCGCCAGCGTGTTCTGTCCCGGCTGCCAGCACTAATGGCCGCCCCTAATACTGTTGTTTTGCACCTCAAATGATTGCCCTATTCAAGTTTGTTGCCATGCCTAGGTTTTATTAAGCCTAAGATTTTCTAAGCCTCAGGTTTTTCAAGCCTAAGTTTTAAGGCAACGTTTTAAGACAAAGCGCTAAAACAGCGCTTTTGGAGATTTTTGTGACCCAACGCCTGCGCCTAAATAAACACGCTGACCGCCGCCTTAAAGCGGGACATCTTTGGATCTACTCCAACGAGGTCGATATTAAAGAGACGCCGCTGAAAAACTTTGCGGCAGGCGAAACCGCTCTGGTAGAAGCTTCCAACGGCAAAGTCATGGCGGTGGCGTATGTGAATCCTCATTCGCTTATTGCGGCGCGGGTCATGTCACGCGATCCCGAAATGCGCTTGGACCGCTCGCTGTTTGTGCACCGCTTTAACCAAGCGCTTGCTCTGCGCCAGCGCCTGTATGACCAGCCCTATTACCGCTTGATCCACGGCGAAGGGGATCTGCTGCCAGGTTTGGTGGTTGATCGCTTTGGCGATGTGGTCGTCGTTCAGCTCAATACTGCCGGCATGCAGGCATTGGCAGATGAGATCGTTGATGCGCTGGAAAAAGTCATCAAGCCTGAAGTGATCGTCTTCCGTAACGATACCGGCGGGCGTCGTCAGGAAGGGTTAGAGGCTCACGTTGAAGTGATCAAAGGCGTTTTGCCTGACGAAGTCTTGCTTGAAGAGAACGGCGCGCGCTTTGCTGTGCCGGTTATTAACGGCCAGAAAACCGGCTGGTTCTTTGACCACCGGGTGAACCGCGAGTGGCTCAATCGCCAAGTGTCGGGTAAGCGCGTACTGGACGTGTTCAGCTACGTGGGCGGCTGGGGTGTTCAGGCCGCGGTTCACGGTGCCAAAGATGTGCTGTGCTTAGACTCTTCCAAGACAGCGCTTGAGCAAGTGGCTCGCAACGCCGAGCTGAACGGTGTTCAGGAGCAGGTTGCCGTGGGTGAGGGCGATGCTTTTGAAGCCCTGGCGGCTTTGAAAGCAGACGGTGAGCAATTTGATGTCATCGTGCTTGATCCGCCTGCGTTTATCAAAAAGCGCAAAGATATTCCCAACGGCGAGCGTGCCTATGCCCGCTTAAACCGCGAAGCTATGCGCCTACTGGGTCGCGATGGCCTGCTGATGTCCGCCTCGTGCTCTATGCACTTGGCGAATGATCGGCTAATGGATGTCGTGCGTGGCGCGGTACGCCACCAAGACCGTCAAGGCCAGGTGATTTTCCAGGGCCACCAAGGGCCTGATCACCCGGTACACCCGGCTATCCCAGAAACGTCTTACCTAAAAGCACTCGGCGTGCGTGTGTTCCGCGATTAATCGAAAGGAAAAAGCTAATGGAGTGGGCGCTGCCTGATCCCTTCATGATTGATATCCGCGTGGCTGATGAGGCGATTGACGCCTATCAGCACGCCAACAACAGCGAGTATCTGCGCTGGGTTGAGCAGATCAGTTGGGCGCACTCGGAGGCGCTCGGGCTGTCGCTTGAGCGTTATCGTAAGCTTGATCGTGCCATGGTGGTTCATCGCCATGAGCTGGACTATCTCGCGCCCGCCTTTGCAGGCGACGAACTGCTGTTGGCGACCTGGATTGTCGATTGTGATGAGCGGTTCAGTTTGACCCGGCGTTTTCAGCTTAAGCGACCGCGGGATGGCAAAACGTTGCTAAACGCACGCACGCGCTTTGCCTGTGTCGCGCTTAGTACGGGGCGGCCCAAGCGGCTGCCCGATGAGTATCGGCGTATCTATGGCGGCGCGGTGGTGGTGGAGTGACGCAGGGACAAGTTGAATTTTTCGTGTAGAAACGGCATTCGCTAGATTTTTCTCCTAAAAAACGCCTTAGCCGGCGTTTTTTTTGTTTTTATTTTCTGGGCTGGTGGTCAACGTTAGGGGTGATGTAGTTTGCCTAACAGAGCTAATTTTTCTGCTGAGCGCCGACGTTACATTAAAAAGGAAGCCGCCAATGAATATCGCCATCCCTAAAGAAATTAAAAATCATGAATATCGAGTGGCTTTAACACCCGCCGGCGCACGCGAGCTAGTCGAGCGTGGCCATCACGTCAGTGTTCAGGCCGGTGCCGGTGAGGGTGCGGGATTTGCGGATGACGACTATCACGCCGCCGGAGCGCAGATAGAAACCGATGTAGAGGCGCTGTGGCGCGGTGCAGAGCTGATTCTTAAGGTCAAAGAGCCTCAGTCGGAGGAGGTGGCACGGCTCACCGCGAAGCATACGCTGTTCACCTACCTACATCTTGCCGCTGAACAAACGCTTACCCGTGGGCTGATGGAAAGCGGCGCGACCTGTATCGCCTATGAAACCATTACCGACGCGCGTGGCGGCCTGCCGCTGCTGGCGCCGATGAGCACGGTGGCCGGTCGAATGGCCGTTCAGGCCGGTGCGCACAGCCTAGAAAAAGCCCAGGGGGGCGCTGGCGTGCTGCTGCCCGGTGTCCCTGGCGTTGCGCCGGGCAAAGTGACCGTGATTGGGGGAGGCGTGGTCGGCGAAAACGCGGCCCGTATGGCGCTGGGGCTAGGTGCTGACGTCACCATCCTGGATAAGTCGCTGGCCCGGCTAGAAGTGCTGGACGATCGTTATCAGGGGCGCATTAAAACGGTTTATTCAACTACCGACGCATTAGACAGCGCTGTGCGTGAGTCCGATATGATCATTGGCGCAGTGCTGGTGCCTGGTGCGGCCGCTCCCAAATTAATCACTCGGAATATGCTGGCTAATATGAAGCCCGGCAGCGTATTGGTCGATGTCGCGATTGACCAGGGCGGTTGTTTTGAAACCAGCAAACCCACGACGCACGCCGAGCCGACCTACATCGTTGATGGCATTGTGCACTACTGCGTGGCCAATATGCCCGGTGCGGTAGCGCGGACCTCTACCCAAGGGCTAACCAATGCAACGCTGCCGTTTGTGATTGCGCTGGCAGATAAAGGCTGGCAGCAGGCGCTGCGTGATGACTCGCATTTTCTGCCGGGCCTTAATGTCCATGCCGGGCGAGTGACGTACCCTGCGGTGGCGCAAGCGTTTGGTCTTGATGGTGTTGATCCCGCCAGCGTCATCAGCGGCAGTTAAACCGTCCACCCGCTGGCCGTCGGTTTAATAGTGCGGAGGCAGCTCATCCTCAGGGCGTCGGCCACCCTGGGGCTCGCTATCTTGGAGTGCCTGATGTTGCTCGCGCAGACGTTCGCGCATTAGCCCACTTAGCTGCTCTAATTTTTCCAGGCGCCGCTCCTGTTGCACGACCGCTTGGTCTAGCGTGTCCAGCCAGTGTTCTTGGTAGGCGAGACGACTTTCTAACGATTCAAGAAGTTGAGTTAGCTCAGCAGGCGTTAATTCGTGGGTCATGATAACATTGCAGCCTTATGTAGTAGTATGCCGGTGCTATTGGGAGTGGGCCTGATAGTTCGGGTATTGTCCTTCGTCTGTTACCCATACAACAAGAGAGCTTTCTTTTTCTATGAACCCAAAAGTTGTGTTTCGCTGTTTCTTAATCAGTGTATTACTGTCCGCCCCCACGCCATTTCTGCTGGCGGGGATTGTTCATCTAACCGATAGTGCGCTCGCTGAGCTATGGTTGGCCGAGTTAGCCATCAGTGGTATGAGCGGTGTGTATATTGCCGTTGCTATAGGGTGTTTTATTGTTTTGTTCCTCGGCACCTTGGCATCAGCGGCGCTTGCGCCTTCAATGGTGGCGTCAGACGCTATGGCACGCTCCAAGTCAGCGTCGCGCCCGCCCCAGGCGGCTCCTTTGGAAGATGATGAGGAAGAAGACATCATCGACCCCAATGATGGCCGTGAAGAAGGTGATGTAAAGTGGTTCAACACTAACAAAGGTTACGGTTTTATTACCCGCGACAATGGCGAAGACGTATTTGTACATTTTCGCGCCATTCGTGGTCGTGGCCCGCGTATGTTGGCAGAAGGTCAAATTGTGCGTTACCACGTGATAAAAAATGAGCGTGGCCTGCAAGCTGACGATGTGAGTATTATCGAGTAGGTTTAACCACTTATTTGATAGCAAACGACCCCGCCAAGGCGGGGTCGTTTGCGTTTAGCTCGTTGGGTGGTTTAGTGAGCCTGATATCAGCGGCCCGAATCTGGCCACGCAATTTCACCTTCTTTGCCGCCCGGGAATACTTGCCAAAAGCGATCAGGATCATCGCCAGGGTGCCAGCCGCCTAGCGAGCAGCGCACCTCGGTTTGCAGCGCTTCGGCTGCCTGCTGGGCGCAGTCTTGGTCGGTTAGCCAGGGGGTATGGTTGCTATCAAACCAAAGGCTAGCAAACCCATCCGCAGCCCTATCAACCAATAAAACCGGTACACAGTCGCCCTGATATTGGCCGCGGGTTTTCCACTGGCCTTTACCGGCTGGGCTAAGCGGCGGTGCTATCAGCGAGCTTTTAAGCCACGCATTGAGTGCGTCAAGCGAAATGCTCTTCAGGTAAATTTCTATATCGGGGTAACGCTCCATCATACGTTTGCCTCGCCGGGTGTGAGCAGCGCCTGTAGCGTGGCTTCGTAAATCCGGCTTAAATCGTCTAGATCGCTGGCGCGAACGCGCTCATTGACCTTGTGGATGGTATCGTTAAGCGGTCCTAGCTCGACCACTTGCGCGCCCAGGGTGGCAATAAAGCGGCCATCAGACGTGCCGCCGCTGGTTGAAAGCGTGGGCCTCAGGCCGGTCACCGCTTCAACACCTTTAATGGCCGCATCGACAAGCTCGCCTTCTGCAGTCAAAAATGGCTCGCCATTGAGCGTCCAGTCTACCTGATACTCAAGCGCATGCTGGTCCAAAATAGCGTGTGTGCGCGTTTTGAGCTCCTCGTGCGTCACCTCGGTGGAAAAGCGGAAGTTAAATACCACCTCCACGTCGCCAGGGATCACGTTGGTGGCGCCTGTGCCCGCTCGAAGGTTAGATATTTGAAAGCTGGTGGCCGGGAAGAAATCGTTGCCAGCGTCCCAGTGCTCGTTGATGAGCGCCGTTAGCGCAGGCATCGCTTGATGAATAGGGTTGCGCGCTAAATGCGGGTAAGCCACGTGGCCTTGAATGCCTTCGACGTGCAGTACGCCGCCGAGCGAGCCGCGGCGCCCGTTTTTAATCACATCGCCCAGGCGCTCAGTAGAGGAAGGCTCGCCGACGATGCAGTAATCAAGGCGTTCATTGCGCTCGCGTAAATGCTCAACCACCGCACGGGTGCCATCCACTGCGGGGCCCTCTTCGTCGGAGGTAATCAGAAAGGCAATTCGCCCATCGTGCTGAGGGTAGCGAGTAACAAAACGCTCAACCGCTGTCAGCATTGAGGCCAGGCTGCCTTTCATATCGGCAGCGCCGCGGCCGCAGAGCATGCCCTCGTCGTCGATACAGGGTTCAAACGGCGGATGCTGCCAATTGATATGCGGGCCGCTGGGGACCACGTCGGTATGCCCCGCGAACGCTATGACGGGGCCGTGATGGCCGCGTATTGCCCAAAAATTTTGCACATCGCCAAACGGCAGACGCTCAATATGAAAACCGAGCGCTTCTAAGCGCTCGATCATCAGCGGCTGGCAGCCCTCGTCGTCTGGCGTGACCGACGCACGGCGCAGCAGCTCAAAGGCGAGCGTGAGCGTCGGCGACAGTGATTCAGACTCAGTTATGGGCATGCAGCGCCTCGTTTAGGGCGATCGCACTTTTATTGGTCAAGCACTCGATGCGGCCACTTTGTGAATTGCGGCGCCATAGCAGGTCATCTTGGCCGGCTAACTCGCGCGCAGCGACGGTATTCACTTCTTGGCCTTGCTCATCCAAAAGCGTAATTTTAGACCCTGCGGTGATGTACAGGCCTGCTTCTACCGTGCAACGGTCGCCCAGCGGAATGCCGATGCCTGCGTTGGCGCCGATCAAGCAGCCTTCTCCGACCTTAATAACCATATTACCGCCGCCGGAGAGCGTGCCCATGGTCGAGCAACCGCCGCCAAGGTCAGAGCCTTTGCCGATCATGACGCCGGCTGAAATACGGCCTTCAACCATGCCAGGGCCTTCAGTGCCGGCATTGAAGTTGACGAAGCCTTCGTGCATGACGGTGGTGCCTTCACCCAAATAAGCGCCCAGACGCACGCGGGCGGTGTCAGCAATGCGAATGCCGGTGGGCACCACGTAGTCGGTCATTTTGGGGAACTTGTCAACGCAGTCAACGGACAGCGCGCGGCCGGCCATGCGCGCCTTCAGGCGGCGCGTTGGTAGCTCTTCAATATCAATCGCGCCTTCGTTGGTCCAGGCGATATTGCGCAGCAGGCCAAACATACCAGTGAGATCGAGGCCGTGAGGCTTAACTAGGCGATGCGACAGTAGGTGCAGCTTTAAATACACCTCAGGCACGGTTTGCGGAGCTTGGTCTGTGTCCAGGAACATGGCTACCAGGGGGCGCTGGCTGGCAGAAAGCGCTTCAGCAAGCTCCGCTTGGGCAGAATGGCCGGCGGCTTCTAACGCCTTGGCCAGCCGCGTGCAGTCTTCGGGTAGAAAGCTGATGGCGGCATTGCCCTTGGGCGCATCTAGCGCTTGTTGCGCGGCCTCCACCAGACTCGCTTCTGGGTTGAACAGTGGCGCCGGGTAATAAATTTCCAGCCAGTTGCCCTGAGTGTTTTGAGTGCCGATTCCAAGCGCAAAGCTCAGCATAAGTCGTCGTCCTGTGGTTAGGGAAAAGGGTCGTAAAAATAAACAGTGTGTGGCCGCGGCTAGCCGCGTAGCTGGTCGTAATCGCCCTCGCGATAGCCGACTAAAATGGTGGCGTCGTCTACTTCGAGCAGCGGCCGCTTAAGCAGCGTCGGATGTTTGATCAGCAGTTGGCGAGCCGAGTTGGCGTCGTAGTTTTTCTCCTCATCGGAAAGCTCGCGCCAGGTTTTGCTGCGCTTATTGATTGCCTCCACTAGTGCTACGCGCTCAAGGATGTGCTCAAGCAAGCTCGCTGAAAGGCCATCTTTGCGTAAATCATAGCTTTTAAAGGCAATACCTTTCGCTTCTAAATCTTTTTGTGCCTTACGGCAAGTGTCGCAATTATTGATAATGTAGAGCGTTCGCATACGACCTCCAAGAACGTTAAATAAGGGCGCGGTGAGTAATCACTGTTAACCGAGCTCTATCAGCTGGCGAATTCGCTGGGCCGCTTCAAGCGTGGGCGCTAACTCAGCGACCAGCGCTAATCGCAAACGGCCGGCTCCGGGATTTTTGCCACTTCTGCCGGTACGGCCCATTAGGCTGCCGGGCAAAACGCTCACGTGCTGCTCAGCGAATAGGCGTTGGGTAAAGGCGATGTCGTCACCGCCCGGTACCGCAGGCCATAGATAAAAACTAGCCTTTGGCGCCGGAAAGTCCATTACGGGTGCGAGTACACCGGTAACGGCGCTAAACTTTTCGCGATAGGCGTCGCGATTCGCGCGCACGTGGTGTTCATCCTGCCAGGCGGCGATAGAAGCATGTTGCAGTGGTAGCGACATTGCGCAGCCGTGATAGGTACGGTAGCGCTTAAAGGGCGTCAGTAATGCCGCATCGCCCGCCACAAAGCCAGAGCGCAGCCCTGGCAAGTTGGAGCGTTTGGAAAGCGAATGAAAGACGACGCAGCGCCGGTAATCGTCGCGCCCAAGCTCTGCGCAGGCCTGCAACAGGCCGGGCGGTGGGGCGGCTTCGTCAAGATACAGCTCCGAGTAGCATTCATCGGAGGCGATAATAAAATCATGTTCATCAGCCAGCGCAATCAGCTGCTTGAACTCATCAAGAGGCGTGACCGCACCGGTAGGGTTGCCCGGCGAGCAAATAAAGACGATCTGCACCTCGCGCCACGTGGCGGCGGGCACCGCGCTAATGTCGGGTCGAAAGCCATTCTCAGCGGTGCAGTCCAGGTAAAGCGGCTCGCCACCGGCTAACAGCGTCGCGCCTTCGTAAATCTGATAAAACGGATTGGGTACGGCAACTTTGGCCGGGCGGGTGCGGTCCAGCGCCGCCTGAACAAAGGCGAAGATAGCTTCTCGCGTGCCGTTAACCGGCACTACGTGGCGCTCGCTATCCAGCTCGCGCAATTGAAAACGCTGGGCTGCCCAGGCAGCAATCGTTTGGCGCAGTGCAGGCAGGCCGTTAGTGGCCGGGTAGCGGGCCATTTCCAGCTGATGCGCCACCATGGCTTCCAGCGCTGCGGGGTAGGGGGCGTGCTGGGGTTCGCCAATCGTCAGCGAGATAGGTGCGATCTCAGCCGGTGGGGTGAGCGCTGCCTTGAGCGCGGCCAGCTTTTCAAACGGGTAGGGATGCAGGGCGTCAAGGTCGGCGTTCATGATATGTCCGTTGGTGGCGTGGCGGGCGTAGACCGACAATTATAAGCAAGCCCCAGTGTTGGCTCAAACCTTACTGGGCTTGCAGAGCATTCTAAACCCCTAATACTTCTATTAAGCGCTCGCGCAGCTGCTGCTGGCGCTCGGGGTCAGTAAGCGGCTCACCGGCTTTGGTGGTAATGAAAAATACGTCTTCTACGCGCTCGCCTAGCGTGGCAATTTTGGCCGCGGAAATAGCGATGTCCTGCTCCATGAAAATACGCCCTACTCGGGCCAGCAGGCCGGGGCGGTCGGGGGCCGTTAGCTCTAATAGGGTGCGCTCATTAGCCGGATCTTGTTCAATGATGACCTCGGTGGGTACCTTGAAATGCTTGAGCTGGCGCGGAGTATGGCGGGTGACAATCGTGGGGTAGTCATCAGGATCATCGAGCTCTTCGACTAAATGCTGACGCATCTCCTCGATGTACGCAGGATCGCGGATCGGCTGGCTGTGACTATCAAGGACGATAAAGGTATTTAGCGTCCAGTCGTTATGCGAGGTAGCAATACGCGCATCGTGAATTGATAGGCCGAGCTGCTCCATGGCGGCAGCGGTGGCAGCGAATAGATCATCCACCGAGCGGGTGTGGATGAATACCTTGGTGCCGCCTTCGGCCATATCTGCCGTGGGCGCGCTAATCAGCACCAGCGGTAGCGGCGACGGGTTGTGATTGAGGATGCCCTGGGTTTGCCAGACGATTTCGCTGGGCGCGTACTGTAGAAAATAGTCTTCCCCGAGCGAATCCCAAAGCTGGTCAATTTGGCCGCGATTGACGCCAATGGTTTGTAGCAGCGAACGCGCTTCTGTTTTCGTCTCGCGTACCCAGTCGTCGCGGTCCGGTGGATTGTTCAGGCCGCGGCGCAGGGCGCGTTTGGTTTCGGCGTGAAGTTGGCGCAGCAGCGATGCACGCCAGCCATTCCATAGCGTAGGGTTGGTGGCATTGATGTCGGCGACGGTGAGCACGTACAGATAATCTAAGCGGGTCTCGTTGCGCACGATCAGAGCGAAATCGCGAATCACGTCGGGATCGGTAATGTCGCGCTTTTGTGCCGTCATCGACATCAGCAGATGGTGCTCGACAAGCCAGCTAACGAGGTTGGTGTCATGCAGCGATACGTGATGCTTTTGACAAAACTGCTCGACATCGCGGGCGCCGATTTCTGAGTGATCGCCACCGCGGCCTTTGCCAATATCGTGAAATAGGCCGGCAATCCAAAGCAGCTCCAGCTTTGGCAGCTGCGGTATTAGCGCAGCCGCGACTGGGAAGTCGCTCTTGGCGTCCGATTTGCGAAAACCGTGCAGAAACTTAAGCAGCCGCAGGGTGTGAGCATCGACGGTATAGATATGAAACAGATCGTGCTGCATGAGGCCCACCGCGCGGCCAAATTCAGGCAGATACTTGCCTAGAATGCCGTAGCGGTTCATGCGGCGCAGCTGGCGTGGCACGTTGCCAGGGGCGCGCATAATGGCCATGAATAGCCGCTGGTGGCGAGGCTCGTCGCGATAGTGATCGTCAATTTGGTGGCGGTGATCACGAATCAGCCGGATCGTGTCCGCGCGAACCCCTTCAATCTCTGGGTGCTGGGCCATGAGGAGAAACAGTTCCAGCATGGCCGCGGGCTGCTCGCGAAATAAAGTGCGCGAGCGCGCTTGAATGTAGCCGCCTTTGGTCTCAAAGCGCTCATTGAGTTTGACGGTTTCTAGGGCCTCTTTGCCACGCAGAATGACTTCGTCAAAATGCTGTAGCAGCATGTCGTTAAGGCCTGCGAGCGCGGTGACATGCCGGTAGTAGCGTTTCATGAATTGCTCAACCGCCAGGCGTTCCGGCGTATCGCGAAAGCCAAACATGTCGGCAATGGTGCGCTGGTGATCAAACAGCAGGCGGTCTTCAGCGCGGTCGGTGAGCATATGCAGGGCATAGCGGACCTGCCATAAAAACGCCTGGCCCTGGCTTAGAATGCGCAGCTCGGCATCGTTCATAAACCCTTTGGCCACGATGTCGGTGTACTGCTCAGTATCAAAATGGCGCTTCGCGACCCAGCCGATCATTTGGATGTCGCGCAGACCGCCTGGGGAGCTTTTAAGGTTGGGCTCCAAATGGTATTCAGAGTTGTTGTAGCGGTAGTGGCGAGATATTTGTTCCTGCCATTTGGCCTCGAAAAAACGGTCGGCGGGCCAAATGTTGCTGGCGCTTAAGCGCTGCTGCATGGCGACACGCAGGCTTTCGGGGCCTGCGATTAGGCGCGATTCAAGCAGGTTGGTAATCACCGTCACATCGGCTTTGGCTTCTCGCTCGCAGTCGTTGAGTGAGCGCACGCTATGGCCAATTTCAAGGCCGATATCCCACAAAAAAGTGATAAACGCGGTGAGCGGCTCGCGGTAAGCGGTGTCATCGTCCTGTGCCAGCAGCAGTAGCAGGTCGATATCCGAGTGAGGGTGGAGCTCGCCCCGGCCGTAGCCACCCACTGCGACCAATGCAATACCGTCATCAGGCCATGCTTGCAGTGCCCAGGCTATCGCCAGCAGTTGGTCTAAATACCAGGCGCGCCCACGCACCAAGTCGCGAATATCCGCTCCGGCACGAAACTGGTCATCTAGGCGCGTCTGTAGCTCGCGCAGGGCCGCCTTAAACGGTGCAATCGGTGAGCGCGAACCTGCAAGCTCGGCGCGAAAGGCGTGCAGGTCGTAAAGCGAGGTGTCCGGTTCAAACCGGTAGTGGTGTAGGAGCATCAGTTGGGCAAAAAGCTGAAGTCTTCTTCGCTACGTGCAGTCAGCACCTCAACGCCAGACTCAGTGACCAGCAGCGTATGTTCCCACTGGGCAGAAAGGCTGCGATCTCTGGTGACGGCCGTCCAGCCATCGCGCAGTACCTTGGTTTTGTAGCCACCAACGTTGATCATCGGCTCGATCGTGAAGCACATACCCGCCGCCAGTTTAATGTCGGCATCCGGCGCGTAGCCATCGTAGTGTAAAAACTGCGGCTCTTCGTGAAACTCGGCACCTAGCCCGTGGCCGCAGAAGTCGCGGACGACCGAATAGCCGTTCTCTTCAGCGTGCTTTTGAATCACGCGGGCGAGTTCAGAAAGGCGTACCCCGGGTTTTACTAATTCGATGCTTTTATACAGGCACTCTTGAGTGATGCGGCTCAGTCGCTCGCCCTGAATGTTCTCACCGATGATAAACATAACGCTGGAGTCGCCGTGATAACCCGCTGGGGTCTTAACGGTGATATCCAGATTCATGATGTCGCCTTTTTTCAGCGTCTTGGCATCGTCGGGAATGCCGTGGCACACCACGTGATTCAGCGAGGTGCAGGTCGCCTTGGGGAAGCCATGGTAGTTCAGCGGCGCAGGTGTTGAGCCCAGTTCATTAACAATGTATGCGTGGCAAAGGCGGTCGATTTCGCCGGTGCTGATGCCCGCCTGCACATGCGGGGTGATCATTTCGATGACGCTGACCGCTTGGCGTCCGGCTTCGCGCATGTGTTCGATTTCAGAAGGCGTCTTGATAGGAACGTTCATGAATACTCGATTTGAATGTAAATGGGGCAAATAGAATGGCGCAATTTAAAACCGTAAAACGGGGCGCGACTTCATCTTGGCAATGATCTATGGTATAAAGCCGCGCGCTTTCCTGCAATCGTGATTCCGAGCTTCTTTATTGGCTGGGTGCACACTGAAGGGCGGGGCAATGAATATGCAGTGTGCCACGAAGCGGCGCGTTGCTTGCTTAATCACTAAAAACGTCAAGCCTTAAAAACACACATGCACCGGCACATGGTCCCGGGTGCCGCTGGCAGCGTCTAACGCAGTCAACGGTCGGATCCATGGGGTGCGTGGAGGCCTAACCCGAGTTTGAGGAGTTTTACCATGTCTCACGTCAATATGCGTGACCTGCTTAAAGCAGGCGCTCACTTCGGTCACCAGACCAAGTACTGGAACCCGAAGATGAGCAAGTTTATCTTCGGCGCGCGCAACAAGATTCACATCATCAACCTTGAACATACTCTGCCGGCACTGAATGAAGCGGTTGATGTGGTTGAGAAGATGGCGGCATCCAACAACAAAATTTTGTTTGTTGGCACCAAGCGCAGCGCTAGCAAGGTAATTAAAGAAGAAGCCAATCGCAGTGGCCAGCCGTTCGTCAACCATCGCTGGTTGGGCGGCATGCTGACCAACTTCAAGACCATTCGCCAGTCTATTAAGCGTCTGCGTGATCTTGAAACCATGCGTGAAGACGGTACGTTCGAGAAGCTGACCAAGAAAGAAGTCTTGATGGCGACTCGCGAGCAAGAAAAACTTGAGCGTTCTATCGGCGGCATCAAGAACATGGGCGGCCTTCCGGACGCGCTGTTCGTCATCGACGTTGACCATGAGCGTATTGCGATCAACGAAGCCAACAAGCTTGGCATCCCGGTCATCGGCGTGGTGGATACTAACTCCAACCCCGATGGCGTTGATTACGTGATCCCAGGCAACGATGACTCTATCCGCGCTATCCAGATCTACGTTAAAGCGATTGCGGATGCGTGTGGTCGTGCCAAAGAAAGCAATGCTCAAGAGTTTGTTGAAGTGACCGAAGAGGCCGCTGCAGCTGAAGACAACACGGCTGCTGAGTAATAGCCGCTGTGGATGCGGTTGATTTAGCCGCATCGTGATGAAGGGGGCTATGCCCCCTTTGTCGCGCTACAGATGAATAATCTGAGCAAGTCGAATTTGCCCGCTCGTCGAAGCCGGCTTCGTAATGCAGAGTGATACATGATGGTCATCTATTTTGGCTATACTCGCCTGTGTTGCGTCTAACTCTCATAGCACTATTTTCAAGTGCTACTTCAATAGCACTATTTCAGAGGTGAATTCTCATGGCAGCTATTAGCGCCTCTCAGGTCAAGGAACTTCGCGAACGTACCGGTCTCGGCATGATGGAGTGTAAAAAAGCACTCACCGAAACCGATGGCGATATCGACGTTGCAATCGAAAACCTGCGCAAAAATTCAGGCCTTAAAGCCGCGAAGAAAGCCGACCGTATCGCCGCAGAAGGTGTGGTAGTTACGCGCGTAGCGGAAGACGGTAGCTACGGCGTAATGGTCGAAATCAACTCCGAGACCGACTTTGTTGCGCGTGATGACAACTTCATTTCGTTTGCTGACAAAATCGTTAGTGGTTTCTTCGCCGCTAAAAACGAAGATGTCGCTGCTGTAATGGCGGGCGATCTGGAAACTGCACGTGAGCAGTTGGTTCAGAAAATTGGCGAGAATATCGGCGTGCGTCGTGCCGTCGTTGTTAACGCTGTAGAAGGTGGTTTGGTTGGCGAATACGTCCACGGTGGCCGCATTGGCGTTTTGACTGTATTGACTGGCGGTACCGCGGCCGTCGCGAAAGATGTTGCGATGCACGTGGCCGCTATCAATCCTGCGGTTGCGCTTCCTGCTGACATGCCCCAAGAACAGCTTGATCAAGAAAAAGCTATTATCTTGGCACAGCCGGATATGGCCGGTAAGCCGGAGCAGATCGCTGAGAAAATGGTGCAGGGTCGCTTGAAAAAGTACCTGGCCGAAAACAGCCTAACCGAGCAGCCGTTTGTTAAAGACCCTAACCAGACCGTCGCTGAGTTCGTTAAAGCAGCGGGTGGCGAAGTCGTGAGCTTCACGCGCTTTGAAGTAGGCGAAGGTATCGAAAAAGAAGAAGTCGATTTTGCTAAAGAAGTTATGGAACAGGCTGGCCGTCGCTAAGGTCAGAGGTTTCAAGAAGAACATGGCGTGCGCGCGAGCGCACGCCTTTGCGTATCCGGCCCTTGTAATTGGTTCTTGTGCAACGGATGGTTGTACAAATCAGGGCTACCCCGCCTGCTTGTGTTCAGGCCTGCCTCAGGAGAGATGCCATGTCACGTGATGTTCAAGAGCCGACCCCTTACGTCGCACCCAGCAAAGGCAACGCTGAGAGTTCGAAGTCAAAATACAAACGTATTTTGCTCAAGCTTTCGGGCGAAGCGCTGATGGGCGAGCACGATTTTGGTATTGACCCCAAGGTACTTGACCGCCTGGCGCTGGAAATCGGTCAACTGGTGGGTATTGGCGTGCAAGTGGGTATCGTGATTGGCGGCGGTAACTTGTTTCGCGGCGCCGCGCTCAGCGAGGCCGGTATGGATCGTGTGACTGGTGACCATATGGGGATGCTGGCCACGGTCATGAATGCGCTGGCCATGCGTGACGCACTCGAACGTTCCAACATCCGTTCGCGCGTTATGTCGGCTATCCCGATGAGCGGTGTGGTTGAGCACTACGATCGGCGCACTGCCATTCGTTACTTAACCTCCGGTGATGTTGTGCTTTTCTCGGCGGGAACGGGTAACCCCTTCTTTACCACTGATTCAGCTGCCTGTTTGCGCGGCATTGAAGTGGATGCTGATGTGGTGATCAAGGCGACCAAAGTTGATGGCGTCTACAATAAAGATCCGGTAAAACACCCGGATGCTGTGAAGTATGACCAGCTTTCTTACGACGACGCCCTAGATCAAAAGCTGGGCGTGATGGATTTGACCGCTATCTGCCTGGTACGTGACCATAATATGCCGGTGCGGGTGTTTGATATGAATAAGCCTGGTGCCCTGCTGAATATGGTGGTGGGGGGCAAGGAAGGCACGCTGATATATAGAGGGTAATGACGTGATCAACGATATTAAGAAAGATGCCGAATCGCGCATGAAGAAAAGCGTTGAGGCACTGAATAGTAACTTCAATAAAATTCGTACCGGGCGCGCTCATCCGAGTATTCTGGACGCGGTCACCGTTGATTATTACGGTAGCCAGGTGCCGCTTACCCAAGTAGCCTCTGTGAACGTTGAAGATGCTCGTACGCTGAGCATTGCGCCGTGGGAACAGGGCATGGTTCAGAAGATCGAGAAAGCCATCATGACGTCTGACCTTGGCCTTAACCCGGCCAGCGCGGGTAACGTCATTCGTGTTCCGATGCCGATGCTGACTGAAGAAACTCGCAAGGTTTACATTAAACAGGCGCGCAGCGAAGCAGAGAATGCTCGCGTTGCCGTGCGCAACGTGCGTCGTGATGCCAACGGTGACTTTAAGTCGCTGTTAAAAGAAAAAGACATTACCGAAGACGATCAGCGTCAAGGTGAAGATGAGGTTCAGAAATTGACCGACAAATATATCGCTGAAGTCGATAAAGCGTTGGCCGCAAAAGAACAGGATCTTATGCAGGTATAAGTCTGTGTTTTATTTAATGACGGGCAGCGTTAGCTGCCCGTTTTTCGACGCTCTGGCGGGTGTTTTATGACTGAACTTTGGCGCGAGAATCCATGACGTCACCGCAGTTTCCCAAAAAACAACCGGACGATGCCAGCGTTCTTTCCCTGGATGGGGAGGCTATGCCGTCTCATGTTGCCATCATTATGGATGGTAATAACCGCTGGGCGCGTGCGCGTGGGCTTTCTGGCGTGCGTGGACACCGTGCAGGCGTTGAAGCGGTTCGTGCGGTGATTCAGCGTGCCGCTGAGCGTGAGGTGAAAACGCTTAGCCTGTTCGCTTTCTCCAGCGAAAATTGGAAACGTCCAGCAGCAGAGGTTAATGCGCTGATGGAGCTGTTTTTAATGGCGCTTAAGCGTGAAGTCAAAAAGCTCAATGAGCGCAATGTACGGCTGTCGATTATTGGTGAGGAGCGTGGTTTTTCACACGCTATTCAAAAGCATATTCAGCGTGCTGAGGCGCTAACGGCGCATAACACGGGTATGCATTTAGTGATTGCCGCCAACTATGGCGGGCAGTGGGAAATCGCCCGCACGGCGCGAGCTTTAGCTGAGCAGGTTGCCGCCGGTGACTTAGCACCTTCCGCCATTGATGAAGATTGCTTCGATGCAGCGATGGGCAGCGAGCGAGTGCCGCCGGTCGACCTGTGCATACGGACGAGCGGTGAGCAGCGGCTATCTAATTTCATGCTCTGGCAGCTTGCCTATGCTGAGCTGTATTTTTCACCTCTGTTATGGCCTGATTTCGGCGCAGACGCTTTTGATTTGGCGTTAAACGACTTCTGTCAGCGTCGTCGTCGCTTTGGTATGACAGACGAACAAATTGAGGCGCAAGGTGCTTAAACAGCGGATTATCACCGCGGCTTGGTTAGCGCCTCTTACGCTAATCGGCCTGTTCGGATTACAAGGCGGTGCGTTTGCGCTGTTTACAGCCTTGATAGTTGTGCTTGGCGCTTGGGAGTGGACCAATTTAGCCGGCGTTACTCGCCAGCGTGTCCGCTTACAGCTGGTAGCCGCTTTAGCCTTGCTGATGGCAATTATGTGGCTGAGCGGTGCGGTATTTGCCGTTTGGCCGCTATGGCTCGCCGCAGTGGGCTGGTTAGTAAACCTTTACTGGGTCGTCCGCTACCCGGCAGCGGGGGCGCAGTGGCAAGCCACAGGGCGCCGCTTAGCAATGGGTTTATGGGTGCTACTACCGTGTTGGGTGGGCTTTAACGTGCTGCGTGATAGCGGCGCGATTTGGCTGTTGTTCGTGATGCTGCTTGTCTGGACCGCCGATATCGGTGCTTATTTTGCAGGTCGTCGATGGGGTAAACGCAAGCTTGCACCCCGCGTTAGCCCCGGAAAATCCTGGGAAGGCGTTATTGGAGGGCTGGTAGCAACCTCACTACTGGCACTAGCGTTTGCCATTTGGCAGCCGCTGGGCGTCGCGGGAGGATTAGCGTTGATCATAATCACCGCTCTGGTCACTCTGATTTCCGTGCTTGGTGATTTGTTAGAAAGCATGTTGAAGCGATATCGCAATATTAAGGATTCCAGTCAGCTGCTGCCTGGTCACGGCGGAGTTTTAGACCGTATTGACAGCCTGACAGCCGCCATTCCGCTGTTTGCGCTGCTGTATCTCGAAGTCTTGGTCGCAAGGTTTGCTCCAATGCTGGTCCAAGGACTGCCGCTATGATTCAGTCAGCTAAGCCATCATCGTTGCAGCGAGTTACGGTGCTAGGATCGACGGGCTCTGTGGGGGCTAGCACGCTTGACGTGATTGCCCGCCATCCCGAGCGCTATGTAATTCACGCGCTAACTGCACACACCTCAAAGGAAGCGTTGCTAGCCCAGTGTTTGGTGCATCGACCGGCGGTCGCCGTGCTAGATAGCGATGCTGATGCCGCATGGCTGCGTCGTGAACTTAAGCAAGCTGGGCAGCAGGTCGATGTCAATGCCGGCCCGAAAGCGCTATGTGACGTTGCTCGAGATGCCAGTGTCGACTGTGTTATGGCCGCTATTGTGGGTGCCGCAGGCTTGCTGCCAGCACTGGCGGCGGCGGAAGCAGGCAAGCGAGTGCTGCTGGCCAATAAAGAGGCACTGGTCATGAGTGGCGCGCTGTTTATGGAGGCTGTTTCCCGCTCGGGCGCAACGTTATTGCCAATTGATTCCGAACATAATGCCATCTACCAGTGTCTACCCGTGAAGCATCGCGGTGGGTTGGCACAACACGGTATTACCCAGCTTATGTTGACGGCCTCTGGAGGGCCGTTTCGCACTTGGCGTCAGGCCGACATCGATAGCGCAACGCCAGAGCAGGCCTGTGCCCATCCTAATTGGTCAATGGGGCGCAAGATTTCAGTCGACAGCGCAACGTTGATGAATAAAGGATTAGAGCTGATTGAAGCCTGCTGGTTATTTGATGCAACCCCTGAGCAAATCCAGGTGGTGGTTCACCCGCAAAGCGTGATTCACTCCATGGTGGCGTATCATGACGGGTCAGTGATTGCCCAGCTGGGTAATCCAGATATGCGCACGCCTATTGCCTACGGGCTTGCTTGGCCTGAGCGTATTAACGCTGGAGTGGAAACTCTTGATCTTTTTCAGGTGGCACGGCTCGATTTTGAAGCCCCTGACGAAGCGCGTTTTCCCTGTTTAGGCCTTGCTCGCGCAGCGATGCAGCAAGGCGGATTGGCGCCGGCCGTATTAAATGCAGCGAATGAAATAGCGGTTGAAGCATTTTTGCAGCATCGGCTGGGCTTTTCTGCGATTGGACAGCTGGTAGAAGAAATTCTTTCGCGTCCCTCTGAAGGTCGCGTTGATAGTGTGGAAAGCGTATTGGCAGCCGACCAGTGGGCGCGACATCAGGCGATTGAGCTGGTAACCAAGTGGTCCGCTTAAGCATCCGCTGAGCTGGTCGTTAAGAGCGGGGCGTAAAGGAGTTTAGTGTGGGCCTGATACAAAATATTTTAGCGGTCATTGTGGTGCTGGGCCTGCTAGTGACTTTTCACGAGTTTGGCCATTTTTGGGTGGCACGCCGTTGCGGCGTCAAAGTGCTGCGCTTTTCGGTAGGTTTTGGTAAACCTTTGTGGTCCCGGGTTGATCGTCAAGGCACCGAGTACGCTATCGCGGCGATTCCGCTCGGCGGCTATGTCAAAATGCTTGATGAGCGCGAAGCGCCGGTTCCAGAAGATCAGCTAGACCAGGCGTTTAACCGCAAGACAGTTTGGCAGCGCATTGCTATTGTGGCAGCGGGGCCGATCGCTAATTTTTTGCTAGCAATCGTTGTGTACTGGGGGCTATTTGTGGCCGGTACCACGGTCGTTGCGCCCATGGTGGGGGACGTTATTCCGAACTCCCCCGCCGAGCAGGCAGGGCTTGCGCGTGGCTATGAAATTGTCGCTGTTCAAGGCGATGAAATGCGCTCTTGGGAAGATGTTAATCTAAAGCTAGTGTCTATCATTGGCTTTAGCGGCGAGCTGAGTATTGATGCACGCCCAGAAGGGGCGAGTGATTCCCAGCGCTATATGCTGCCGGTGGCAGATTATTTGGTGCGTCAGGATCCACCGCAGCCGTTGGAAACGCTGGGTATCACGCCGTGGCAGCCAGAGTTTCCGGCTATTTTAGGCCAAGTCGTGAGTGGTGAGGCCGCCGAGCAGTCGGGCCTTATGGCTGGCGATACCATGGTGGCGATTAATGGCGAGCAGGTGGATGATTGGATGCACTTCGTCAATATCGTGCGGGGCAGCCCTGGTGAAACGCTGCAGCTCACTTACGAACGAGACGGCGAACGGTCGAATATAGATTTAACCCCAGGGCGTAACAGCTTAGATACAGGGGTAGAAATTGGTTATATCGGTGCCGGCGCGCAGCAGGTTGAGTGGCCTGCGGAGTTCCAGCGTGAAATCCGCTATGGCCCTATTGAAGCGGTTGGACAGGCGCTTTCGCGCACCGGAGAGATGACGCTATTAACCGTAGATGCCATACGGAAGATGTTGGTTGGGCTTATTTCTCCCTCCAATTTATCCGGGCCGATTACCATCGCGCAGGTGTCTGGAGATTCAGCGCGTGCGGGGGTAGAAGCGTTTGTCGGCTTTCTAGCGTATCTTTCTATCAGCCTTGGGGTGCTTAATTTACTACCAATCCCCGTGCTTGATGGTGGCCATTTGCTTTATTATTTCATGGAGGTCGTGCGTGGACGGCCAGTATCTGAAAGAACACAAGCCGTAGGATTGCGCATTGGGCTTGCCATGGTTGGCACCCTGATGTTGATGGCCCTCTATTTTGATCTGATGCGCCTGTGGTAATGACGCGTGTAGCGCGCAGGATGCCTTGTCATCTGCCTGCACAAATGTATATGGTGCCTGTCTGGAATGATGGGCAGACCAACGCGAGCGAATTGACTGCATGAAAATCAAGACCCTTGGAATGGCGGCACTTTTGCTGGCAGGCGCCAGCGGCGCCCAAGCACAATCCTTTGATGTTTCAGACATTCGAGTGGAAGGACTACAGCGGGTATCTGCCGCCTCGGTCTTCAATGCGTTCCCAGTCAGTGCCAATGAGCGCGTCAGCGAGGCCCAGTTGGCTAACGCTGCTCGTGATTTGTTTGCAACGGGACTTTTTGATGATGTCTCCTTAGCACGCGAGGGAGATGTGCTCGTTATTCAGGTCGTTGAACGCCCGACCATTGCACGGCTACAGATCAACGGCAACGACCAGATATCTGAAGACGATCTGCGTAATGGCTTACGCCAATCGGGCCTTTCTGAGGGGCAGGTGCTGGAGCTTTCTACGCTAGAGGAAATTCAGCGCGAGCTGGAAGGTGTTTATCAGTCTCAGGGTCGCTACAGCGCCAGCATTGATACCGAAGTTGAAGAAATTGATGAAGGCCGCGTTCAGGTCAATATCAACATCAATGAAGGCGAAATTGCTAAAATTAGCCAGATCAATATTATTGGTAATGAGGCCTTTGATGATGAAACGCTGCGCCAAGTATTTGAGTTAAACGATCGGCCGGGGCGGTTCTTTGGCTGGTTCTCTAGCGACGAGTACTCCCGCGAAGCATTGTCGGGCGATATTGAGCGACTGCGTTCTTACTACTTAGACCGCGGCTACGTCAACTTTGACGTTACCTCGACTCAGGTATCGATTGGTCCCGAGAAATCGGAGATTTTCATCACGTTAAACGTTGATGAAGGTCAACAGTATCGCGTTGGTAATATTCGTTTTGCGGGTGATCTACAGATCAGCGAAAACGAAGCCCGTCAGCTGCTCACCGTTAATGAAGGTGAGATTTTCTCGCGTGGTGATGTCAATGCCTCCACTGAAGCCCTGCGTCAGCGGCTAGGTGCGGAGGGCTTTGCCTTTGCTGATATTCAGGGCGTGCCTGAAATATCGGACGATGGTGAGACGGTCGATTTGGTCATCGCCGTTAATTCAGGTGAGCGTGCCTATGTGCGCCGCATTGAGTTCTTCGGTAATACCACCACTCAAGATGAAGTGCTGCGTCGCGAGATGATTCAACTAGAAGGCGCGCCTGCTTCGACGGATGCCATCACTCAATCGCGTCAGCGTCTAGAGCGACTGGGTTTCTTTAGCCAAGTAGAAGTGGATACGCAGCCTGTTCCTGGTGAGCCGGATCTGCTGGATGTTACCTATAACGTTGAAGAGCAGCCTTCCGGTTCGGTGTCGGCAAGCGTTGGCTTTTCTCAAAGTGCCGGCGTTATCTATGGCGTAGGTCTATCGCAGAACAACTTCCTTGGTACGGGTAATCGGGTCAACATAGGGGCTCAGCGCAGCGATACCTTTACCAGTGTCAACTTTGGTTTCACCGACCCCTACTGGACGCTCGATGGGATTTCTCGCGGTTACAATGTTTTCTACCGCGAAACCGACTATGCCGATTCCGATATTTCTACGTTCTCGACGGATGCCTATGGTGCGGGTATTAACTTCGGCTACCCTGTCAGCGAGCTATCGCGGCTAAACTTTGGCGCCAGTCTTGAAGACCTAACGGTCAAAACCTACTTTGATACGGCCTCTGAAATTCGCCGCTATGTGGAAGACCAGGGTGAGGACGCGCAAAGCCTTAAGCTAACGGCCAGCTGGACACGTAATAACCTTAACCGCGGTATCATGCCGACGGATGGTAACTACCAGCGTCTTTCAATAGAAACCGGTGTGCCGGGCAGCGATGCGGAATATTATAAGCTGCGTGCGCGTGCCCAGCAGCTTTTCCCGATCAACGATGATGAGTCCTTCGCGCTCAAATTTACCGGTAATGTTGGCTATGCCGACACGTTAGGCGGCAACGATCCGTTCCCCTTCTATGAGAACTTCTACGCCGGTGGCCTAGGCTCGGTACGTGGTTTTACCTCTAATACGTTAGGTCAGCGCACGACGCCATCTTCTGAAGGCGGCCGTAATCGTACGTTGGGTGGTAACGTTTCAATCGAAGGCAGCGCCGAGATCATTTTCCCGCTGCCCTTTATTGAAGATCAGCGCGCACTTCAAACATCGCTGTTCTTAGATGGTGGTAATACCTTCCTGAGCTCTTGCTACGATGTGCTGGATGAAGATGCCGGCCGTCAGCAGTGTAACTCGGGCGTTGATTTAGGTGACCTGCGCTACAGCACAGGTATTGGCCTTTCTTGGCTGACACCAGTGGGCCCGCTAACGTTTAGTGTTGCTCGCCCATTGAACGATGAGAGCGGCGACGATACACAGTTCTTCCAGTTCTCATTGGGACAAACGTTCTAAGAGCTCTAAGAGGCAGCCGTTCTAATTTTGCTAGGTCGCGTGCCATGGTGGCGCGCACTAGCGTGACCTAAGGAGTTAACACAATGCGTAAACTGACAGCGGTTGTATGCTTGTTGGGCGCGATGATTTTACCTGCTCATGCGGCGGAAGTGGCCGTACTTGATTGGCGAGCAGCGTTGATGAATACCCAGTCTGCTCAAGCGTCACTGAGCAGTCTGGAAGGTCAGATCGGCAGCCAGCAGCGGGAAGCGCAGTCTCTTGGCAACGAGCTTCAGCAGCTCCAGCAGCGCTTGCAAAACGAAGGTGAAACAATGGGGCAGTCCCAGCGTGAGTCGCTGATAGGCGAATTGCAGCAAAAGGGCAGCCGTTTTGAGCAACTTCGTCAAGAAGTGATGCAGGCACAGCAGCGTTCTGAACAGCAGTTTTTAGAAAGCGCTGAATCCAAGCTAGAGCAAGCCGTAGAGCAAGTGCTAGAGCGTCACGGCATAGACGTGCTGGTTGAGCCACAGGGTGTACTACACTCCGGTGTTGACCTGCCTAATCTGACCGACGAAGTCACTCAGATTTTTGATGGCTTGAACTAAATTTAAATGATGTTTGGTGTGGCCTGGCCACACCAAAGCTTCTCTGGGTTCCCATGACGCACGCTTCTCATCACCTTACTCTTGCAGACATTGCTCGCCACTTAGGCGTTGCCTTTAAGGGCAATGCTGAGCAGCCGATACGCGGTCTTGCGACGCTAAAAGAAGCGCAGCCGGATCAAGTGGCTTTTTTGGCGAACCGTGCCTATTTGAAAGATTTGGCGACGACTCAGGCAGCGGCGGTGTTATTACACCCCGAGCATGGCAAAGATTGCCCTGTGCCGCGTCTGGAAATTGATAACCCGTATTTAGGCTATGCCAAGCTCTCTCAGCTGTTTGATCCGTTGCCGGCGCGCGATGTGATCGGTATTCACCCGACGGCGGTGGTAGCTGATGACGTTCAGCTAGGTGCCGATGTTTCTATCCAGGCGCACGCAGTCGTGGAAGCAGGAGTGGTGCTTGGCAGCCGCGTCGTTATTGGTGCCGGTAGTATGGTCGGGGCCGATAGTCAGCTCGGCGAAGGTACGCGCCTGCACGCCAACGTTACCGTCTGCCATGGCGTCGTTATTGGCAAGAACGTGATCCTGCAAAGTGGCTGTGTCATCGGCGGCGATGGGTTTGGCTTTGCTCACGATGGTGCCGGCTGGCATAAAATTGTTCAGTTAGGTGGCGTTGTGCTGGGTGATGATGTGGAAGTCGGCAGTTGCTCGAGTATTGATCGTGGCGCGCTGGGTGATACGGTAATTGGCAATGACGTTAAAATCGATAGCCAGGTGCAAATTGCCCATAACGTTATTATTGGCGACCACAGTGCAGTGGCAGGCTGTGTCGGCATTGCGGGCTCAACGAAAGTCGGCAAGCACTGCATGTTGGGCGGCGGCGTCGGGCTATCCGGCCACCTGACCATTTGTGATGGCGTTCAGGTGACGGGAATGAGCCTGGTCACGAACTCTATTCATGAGCCTGGTGTCTACTCTTCGGGCACTGGTGCCATGGCCAATAACCAGTGGCGGAAAAACGCGGTGCGCTTTAAGCAGCTCGATGATATCGCCAAGCGTTTAGCGCGATTGGAAAAAAAGCAGCGAGATTAACAAGTGCTGAATGATTTTATCCGCCGTTAGCTTGAGGCTAGATCGCGGCGGGGTATAATCCACAGCCTTTTCACCAGCAGGCGTGCTGGTATTTACCTGATTCCCCTTCAGGTGTTTCAGGTTTTTTTGTCATTTTAGAGGTCGCTACGATGGTTATGGATATCAATGAAATTCGCGAATACTTGCCCCACCGCTATCCGTTTTTGCTGGTGGATCGAGTAACGGAATTGACCATCGGTGAGTCCATCGTTGCGTACAAGAACGTTAGCATCAATGAGCCGTTTTTCAACGGACATTTTCCGCACCATCCGATCATGCCCGGCGTGCTTGTTATCGAAGCGCTGGCACAGGTATGTGGCATTCTTGGCTTTAAAACGGTTAATAAATTACCGGCCGATGGTTACGTCTATTATCTAGTAGGTAGCGATAAAGTGCGCTTCAAGCGCCCGGTTATGCCCGGTGACAAGCTCACGTTAGAAGCGAACGTTATCAAAGGTAAACGCGGTATCTGGAAATTCGCCTGTCGCGCTTCTGTTGATGGCGAGCTAGCCTGCGAAGCGGAAATTATTTGTGCCGAGAGGAAGGTTGCTTGATACATCCTACTGCCTTGGTCGACCCAGCGGCGCGTCTCGCCGATGACGTTGAGGTGGGTCCTTTTAGTGTTATTGGGCCAGACGTCACTATCGGCGCAGGCTCTGTCATTGGCCCTCATGTGGTGGTTAAAGGCCCCACTACTCTGGGCGAGCGTACGCGTATCTTTCAGTTCGCCTCTGTAGGCGAAGACTGCCAGGATAAAAAATACGCAGGCGAGCCAACGCGCCTGGTGATGGGCGACGATAACGTAATTCGCGAAGGCGCCACGCTGCATCGCGGTACGGTTCAGGATCGCAGTGAAACCACGATTGGTTCGCGCAATTTATTTATGGCCTATGTGCACGTTGGGCATGATTGCGTTATTGGTAACGACTGCATCTTGGCTAATCAGGTCACCTTGGCTGGCCATGTCACCGTCGGCGACTACGTCATCCTAGGTGGCTTGTCGGCAGTACATCAGTTCTGCCACTTTGGCGATTATGCGATGGCGGGCGGTGGCTCGATTATTACCAAAGACACGCCTGCGTATATCATGATTAATGGTAATCCTGCTGAAGCACGCGGCCTTAATTTAGTAGGTTTGAAGCGTCGAGGCTTTAGTCGCGAAGCGATTAACGCACTTACTGCAGCCTACAAAATGGTGTATCGCCAGGGCTTGACGACAGAGCAGGCGCTTGCCGAGATGCGCAGCCGCTTTGATTTGCCTGAGGTCGAGCATTTCGCCGCCTCTATTGAGCGCTCGACACGCGGCATTACCCGCTAGCCCATGCGAATTATTTTATGACCCTGCAACGCGTTTATCTCGTGGCTGGGGAGCTCTCCGGCGATATTCTGGGCGCAGGGTTGATGCGCGAGTTGAAAGCGCGTCATCCGGGCGTTGAGTTTCGAGGTATGGGCGGGCCTCGCATGCAGGCTGAGGGCATGGAAAGTCGTTTTCCATTAGAAACCCTGTCAGTCATGGGGCTAGTTGAAGTGCTCAAGCATCTGCCTGAGCTGATTCGTGTGCGGCGTACTTTAAAAACAGAAGCGCTGGCCTGGCAGCCGGATATTATGCTGGGCATAGACGCACCTGATTTCAATTTGGGGCTAGAAAGACAGCTCCGCGAGGCAGGTATCACGACCGCTCATTACGTCAGCCCCTCCGTTTGGGCGTGGCGTCAGGGCCGAGTGAAAGGCATCGCCAAATCAGTCGATGGCATGTTGACTCTGCTGCCCTTTGAAGCTGCTTTTTATCGCGCCCATCGAGTCCCCGTCGTGTTTGTTGGCCACCCGCTGGCCGACGAGCTACCGCTTGAAAATGATCGTGATGCCACGCGCCGTGAACTCCACGTGCCTGCTGATGCGCCGGTGATGGCTCTGCTGCCGGGCTCGCGCGCTAACGAAGTGCGTTTTTTAGGCGCTACTTTTTTGGCCGCTGCCGAGCAGCTTTGTCAGCGTCATCCCGCGCTGCACGTTGTTATTCCCGCCGCAACGCCTGATCGACGTCGTGAAATAAGCGCACTACTTGCCGACTACCCGCGGCTTGCAGAGCGTACTAGTTTGCTAGATGGGCAAGCCCGCGAAGCCATGGTGGCAAGCGATATTGTTTTGCTCGCCTCCGGTACGGCGGCGCTTGAAGCGATGCTCTGCCACCGGGCGATGCTGGTCGCTTACAAAATGGCGCCAGCCACTCACTGGCTGGCGAAGCGGCTGGTGAAAACTCAGTGGGTGTCGCTGCCGAACCTGATCGCGCAAGAAACACTGGTGCCTGAGTTGATTCAGGAGGCTGCCTCGCCTGAGGCGATTGCTGACCAGCTCAGCGCTATGTTGACCGATGAGCCGAGCCGTTACGCGCTTGAAGCGCGCTTTGCCGAGATACACGCCACGCTGCAGCGCAACGCTAGCCAGCGTGCGGCGCAAGCGCTCGGCGCATTGGCAGCAGGGCAGCCATGGGAAGAGGCTTATGACGATTAACTACGCCGACTATCCGCCTTTAGAGATTGCCTATAGCGGCCAGCGGCTTGCCGGGGTCGATGAAGTGGGACGCGGACCACTGATCGGCAGCGTAGTGGCCGCTGCGGTCATTCTGGATTCTGCCCATCCGATTGAAGGTCTGACTGACTCGAAAAAATTAAGCGCGCGTCGCCGTGAAGCGCTGGACAAACAGATCCGCGCGCGGGCAATAGCGTTTGCGATAGCAGAGGCCAGTGCCGCCGAAGTGGACGCGCTAAATATTTATCACGCCACTCATTTAGCTATGCGCCGAGCCATTGATGCGCTGGCGCCTTCGGCCGAGTATCTGCTCATCGATGGTAACAAGCTTCCCGGTCACCGGTTGCCCGGGCAAGCCGTGGTAAAAGGCGATGCCCGCCATGCGGCTATCGCCGCAGCATCAATTTTGGCTAAAGTGTGGCGCGATGCCCAAATGGTGACGCTGGATATGCGCTATCCTGAGTATGGTTTTGCCCGTCACAAAGGCTACCCCACAAAAGAGCACCTAGCGGCACTGTCTGCGCATGGGCCTTTACCCGAACATCGACGCAGCTTTGCGCCCGTTCAGCGTCAGCTATCAACGACCAACATACCCTAGCGCTGCTTTAAGCCAATGTTTTTATTTGCCGAGAATGTTATGAATTTGTTGAGGGTGTTATGACGTTAGCGAGAGTCTCATGACGGTACCGTTTGTCCATCTGCGTTTGCACAGTGAGTACTCCCTGGTCGACGGCCTGGTTAAGCTTAAATCGCTGGTCAGTACCACCGCTGAACGGGCGATGCCGGCGCTGGCCTTGACCGACGAAACCAATTTATTTGGTTTGGTAAAATTCTATAAAGCGGCCCAAGGCGCTGGGTTAAAACCCTTGATTGGCAGCGATTTATGGCTTCAGAACCCGCACGACGAATCGCACCCTTACCGTATAACGCTGCTGGCGATGAATGACGTTGGCTATCGTAATCTCACCGAACTGATCTCTAAGGGCTGGACTCACGGCCAGCGCCAGGGGCGCGCCATTCTCGACAGACAGTGGGTGATGGAGCAGAGCGAGGGGTTGATTGCGCTCTCCGGCGCTCGCGAGGGCGAAATTGGTCGCCATCTGCTATCTGATCACGAGCAGGATGCGCGGGCGCTGCTGAAAGAATGGCAGGCAGCTTTTCCGGAGCGTTTTTATCTGGAGCTAGTGCGCACCGGGCGCCCCTTAGAAGAGGCCTGTGTTCACGCAAGCGTCAAGTTAGCCATCGAGACTGGTACGCCGGTAGTCGCTACCAATGACGTGCGCTTTTTGGCTCGCGAGGATTACTGGGCCCATGAGACCCGGGTGGCGATTGGCGAAGGCAAAGCGTTGGACGACCCGCGCCGCGAGCGTCGTTATACCGAAGAGCAGTATCTGAAAAGCCCCGAGGAGATGGCGGCGCTGTTCTCCGATATCCCCGAAGCGCTAGAAAACAGCGTGATGATTGCCCAGCGCTGCAGCGTCAATGTGCGCCTTGGCGAGATTTTCCTGCCTGAGTTCGAAATTCCCGAGGGCATGACGCAGGACGAGTTTTTTCGTAAGGTTTCCCACGACGGCCTGAAGGATCGTTTGGATTTCTTATTTCCCGCTGAGCGCTATCCTCGCGAGAGTGACGAATACAAAGCGATCGACCAGCGCTATCGCGATCGGCTTGAATTTGAGCTGAACGTTATTATTCAGATGGGCTTTCCCGGCTACTTCCTGATCGTTATGGATTTTATCCAGTGGGCGAAGGATAACAGTGTGCCGGTAGGGCCTGGGCGTGGTTCGGGTGCAGGTTCGTTGGTAGCCTACGCGCAAAAAATTACTGATTTAGATCCGATTGGTTACGACCTGCTATTCGAGCGCTTTTTGAATCCTGAGCGTGTTTCCATGCCCGACTTTGACGTCGATTTCTGCATGGAAAAACGCGACAAAGTCATTGAGTACGTGGCCGAGCGCTACGGGCGTAACGCGGTCTCGCAGATTGTTACTTTTGGCACCATGGCGGCGAAGGCCGTGGTGCGCGATGTTGCTCGCGCTCAGGGCCGGCCTTATTCGCTGGGCGACAAGCTCTCTAAGCTGATCCCTTTTGAAGTTGGTATGACGCTGTCCAAAGCGATTGAGCAAGAGCCAGCGCTTAAAGAGTTTATCGGCAACGACGAAGAGGCCGAAGAGATCTGGGAGATGGCGCTTAAGTTAGAGGGCACCACGCGCGGTACCGGCAAACACGCGGGCGGCGTGGTAATCGCGCCGACCAAACTCACCGATTTCTCACCGCTGCTGTGTGATGAAGATGGCTCAGGCCTCGTCGTCCAGTTCGATAAAAACGATATTGAAGAAGCGGGCCTGGTCAAATTCGATTTCTTGGGTCTGCGTACGCTGACGATTATCGACTGGGCGCTGGAGATGGTCGATAAAGTGCGTAGCGTTAACGGCCAGGGGGCGCTGAATATCGACAGCATTCCGCTGGACGACGCACCGACCTTTGAAATGCTAAAGCGCGCCGAAACCACCGCGGTGTTCCAGCTTGAATCGCGTGGCATGAAGGAGCTGATTAAGCGCCTGCTGCCCGACTCACTAGACGACATGATTGCCCTAGTGGCCCTGTTCCGTCCCGGGCCTCTCCAGTCGGGCATGGTCGACGACTTTATCAACCGTAAGCACGGCCGGGCCGAAGTTTCTTATCCACACCCGGATTACCAGCATGAACTGCTTAAGCCGGTGTTGGCGCCTACCTACGGCATCATTCTTTACCAAGAGCAGGTCATGCAGATCGCTCAGGTCATGGCAGGCTACAGCCTTGGCCAGGCCGATATGCTGCGTCGCGCCATGGGTAAGAAAAAACCCGAAGAAATGGCTAAGCAGCGCGACGGCTTTATGGATGGCTGTGCCGCCAACGGTATCGATAAGAATCTGGCCGGTAACATCTTTGACTTAGTAGAAAAATTCGCCGGCTACGGCTTTAACAAGTCGCACTCGGCTGCTTACGCGCTGGTGTCTTACCAAACCGCTTGGCTGAAAGCCCACTATCCGGGCCCCTTTATGGCGGCCGTCATGTCCACCGAAATGGACAACCTGGATAAAGTGGTGCCGCTGATTGAAGAGTGTCGCAATCTTAAGCTTACGGTGACGCCCCCAGACGTTAACGTGGGGGGCTACAAATTCACGGTGGATACGGACGCTCGCGTTGTTTATGGCCTGGGCGCGATCCGAGGTGTGGGCGAAGGGCCGATTGGTGCCATTGTTGATGCCCGTAAGGCGGACGGCCCGTTTAAGGATATCTTCGACTTTTGCCGGCGTATGGATCCTAAACGGATGAATAAGCGCACCCTGGAGGCGCTGATTCGCTCCGGTGCACTCGATACGATAGGTCCTAATCGTGCGGTGCTGTTCGCGGCGATGGAAGACGCGCTAAAAGCCGCTGCGCAGAATCATACCAATCAGAATCTGGGCATGCTGGATATGTTTGGCGATGCCTTCGCCGAAGCCGACGACAGCGAGAGCAACGTTTACACCGAGTATCTCAGCGCGCGTGAGTGGACTGATCGCGAAAGGCTTTCGGGGGAGAAAGATACCCTGGGGCTTTACCTAACCGGTCACCCGATTGACGAGTACGAGCGTGAGTTAAAGCGCTTTGTTTCCACTCGCATCAGTGATTTAAAACCCTCTCGCGATCCTCAGCGTGTGGCAGGGCTGGTGGTTGGCGTGCGCACGATGAAGTCCAAACGTGGTGATACCATGGCGTTTATCACCTTGGATGACCGCACCGGACGCATTGAAGCCTCGCTGTTTGGCGAGCTGTTTGAGCAGCTGCGCGGCCAGATTGAGTCCGATCAGGTGTTAATTGTTGAAGGCGAAGTCTCTAGCGACGAATTTTCTGGCGGTTTGCGCCTGCGTGGTAAAGATGTCACGCCTATGGTGACAGCGCGAATTCGCTATGGTCAGGCGGTTGAGCTTGCCCTAGACGCTGAGCAAATCAACGGCCGTTTAATTGAGAGCCTGCGTGATAGCCTTACGCCCTACCGCGATGAAGCAGGGCTGCCAGTACGCCTGCAGTACCGCCATCCGGCAGCGGTGGCTTGGCTTGAGCTTGGCGATGAGTGGAAGGTCGCGCCGAGCGACGATTTATTGCTAGCGCTGCGAGATGTGCAGGGCCAGGCGGGTGTTCAACTTCGCTACCGCTAGCCAGGCGACCACGGAGCCTTCACCTTGCGTGGCAGAATCAGGGTGCGATAATGCTCTTATTCTCTCATTCTTTATCAATGCTTATTTCGATCAGGCTTCTTACAGGTAGCGCCGATGAATCCTAATTATCTCGATTTTGAACAGCCCATTGCCGAACTTCAGGCAAAAATTGAAGAGCTGCGTTTAGTCAGCTCCGACAGTCAGGTAAATCTCTCGGATGAGATCTCTCGGCTGGAAGAAAAAAGTCGCAAACTGACGGAGTCGATCTTCAAGGATTTAACTCCCTGGCAGGTTTCTCAGCTATCGCGTCACCCGCAGCGTCCCTATACGCTCGACTATCTTGAGCATGTTTTTACTGACTTTGATGAGCTGCATGGCGATCGTAACTTCGCCGACGATGCCGCTCTTGTTGGTGGAGTTGCGCGGTTGAACGATGCGCCGGTAATGGTGATTGGCCATCAAAAAGGCCGTGACGTGAAAGAGAAGGTGCGCCGCAATTTCGGTATGCCGCGTCCGGAAGGTTATCGCAAAGCGTGCCGCCTGATGGAGATGGCCGAACGTTTCAAAATGCCGATTCTGACCTTTATCGATACGCCCGGCGCATACCCAGGCATTGATGCCGAAGAGCGCGGTCAGTCAGAAGCAATTGCCTACAATTTGGCCGTTATGTCTCGGTTGAAAACACCGATTATTTCTACCGTGGTGGGTGAGGGTGGCTCCGGTGGCGCGCTGGCTATTGGCGTTTGCGACGAGCTACAAATGCTGCAGTACTCGACTTACTCGGTGATCTCGCCGGAAGGCTGCGCCTCGATTCTATGGAAGAGCGCGACCAAAGCCTCTGACGCTGCTCAGGCCATGGGCATTACCGCCGAGCGTCTAAAAGAGCTTGGGTTTGTCGATTCATTGATTAAAGAACCGTTAGGCGGCTCGCATCGGCATCCTCTAACCACCGCTGAGCGCGTTAAAGAGGCGCTGTCTGCCAGCTTAGAGCGTTTGCAGTCGATGGACACCGAGGCGCTACTGGAACGCCGCTACAAGCGCTTAATGAGCTATGGCGCCCCAGCCGCTTAGCACACTGCAAAGCCTGCTTAACGACGCCCTGGCGGAAACCCCGCCGGGGCGCTCTGTTTGGGTGGCGCTATCCGGCGGTTTAGATTCGTGCCTACTGGTAACACTCGCCGCCATGGTAGGCAAGCAGGCTAATCGCTGCGTTCGCGCTGTTCATATCAATCACGGCCTTCAGGCGGCTGCCGAGACCTTTGAGGCGCATTCGCGGGCGCTGTGTGAACGCTTGAATGTGCCGCTGACAGTGGTCAATGTCACGGTGGCTGTGCAGGGGCAGGGTATCGAAGCCGCGGCGCGTAACGCTCGCTACGAAGCTTTTTACGCCACGCTAGCCTCTGGTGATGCGCTATGGCTTGCCCAGCACCAGGATGATCAGGCAGAAACGTTTCTGCTCGCTGCACTACGTGGCAGCGGGTTGCGTGGCCTGGTGGGCATGCCTTATCGGCGTGAATCTCAGGGCATTACGCTTGTGCGCCCCTGGCTGAGCGCACGTCGAGCCGAGTTGGACGCCGCAGCGCGTTCGTTAGCGCTAACGTGGTGTGAAGATCCTACCAATAGCGATATCAGCTTTGATCGTAATCGCCTGCGCCATCGCGTGCTGCCGGAGATCCAGGAGCGCTGGCCAGGAGCCGCGCGCGCGTTAGCGAATAGCGCGGCGCATGCGTATGAGGCGGATGCCGTGCTGGGCGAATATGTGGCAGCAGAGCTAGCGGGCCTTATGTCCAATGATGGTCAGGTGGATGTCGATGCGCTTAATCGATGCTCACGCCCGCGTCAGCGGCTGCTGGTGCGGGCGCTGTGCCAACAGCAAGGCTTGCCGCCGCCGCCGCAAAAACGCTTAGAAAGCCTGTTGGAGCAGCTTACAGCTAAGGCGAGTGCAGAAGTCTGCGTTGAGTGGCCGGGTGTTCAGGCGCGGCTATGGCGTCAGCGGCTCTACGTGATGACAAAGTTTGAATCGCTACCGCCATGGGACGTTTTCTGGGACGGTCAAACGCCGCTGGAAACGCCATTGGGGCGGTTAGGTTGGCAGGTGGCTTGCTCACAACGGCTGCGGGTAGCCTGGCGCAAGGGGGGCGAAGTGATTCAGTTGCCCGGGCGTGGTCGGCGCGATTTAAAGCGGTTGCTGCAAGAGGCATCCGTGCCGCCCTGGGAGCGCGAACGGCTAGTGGTGGTGATGCAGGCAGGGGCCTGTATTGGTGTGATTTCTCCTCCTGAGAGACTGCTCTGGCAGGCTGAAGGCGTCGAATTTACTCCTCAGCCTTTACCTGCTTAACCGCAAAGTTAAACCCCGCGGCTTGCATAAACGCCTGCTCCTGTTCGAGGTCGGTGCTCAGCAGGGTGGGTTCATCGCTTTCCGGCAGTGTAATCGTCAAACTGTCGCTATCGACGTTTATTAGCGGCAGCGCTGGCATCGCTTCAGGTCGAGAATGATTAAATAAAACCGCCAAGCGCAGCAGTCGGGCAAGCTTTTGAGCGCTTGCCTGCTGTGTTTCTGGCAGCGCCTGCCACTCTTTGAGCGGAAATTTGCGTCGATGGGCGCGCACTAGAAAGGCAAGCTGGCGCTGTTCCGGGCGTGAAAAGCCGGCCAGGTCCGAGTGTTCTAACAGGTAGGCCCCATGGCGGTGAAATTGGCTATGGGAAATCGCAAGGCCAATTTCATGCACATGGCTTGCCCACTGTAAGTGGCGTGCCTGGGCAGGGCCCAACGACCAGGCATGACGTACCTGATTAAATAAGCGCTCGGCGGTGTCGGCGACATTGGCTCCCTGGCGAGTATCTACATCGTAGATTCGCTTCAGCGATTCCAGGCTTTTCGAGCGTGAGTCTTCAGCACTATTGCGTCCCGCCATATCGTAGAGCACGCCTTCGCGCAGGGCGCCGTCCGCAAAACGCATTTGCGTGAGATCGAAGGCTTCAAAAATTGCGCCTAGAATGGCAACCCCTGCAGGAAAGACTTTAGCGCGATCAGCCTTTAGACCATCGAGTTCGACTTTATCCAGCTGCTTGCATTTCAGCAGGCGCTCGCGCAGTTTTTTTAACCCACTTCGCGTAATAACTCCTTCATGAGGCGTATCGCCGTAAGCATGCAGCACGCTAGCGGCAGCTTTGATCGTGCCGCTTGAGCCGACCGGGTCGTCCCAGCCTAAACGCTGATAAGGGCGCTGGATATTGGCGAGCTCTGAAAGGGCGGCAATTTCAGCACGGCGCATGCGTTTTTCGTTTAACTCGCCATCGGGGAAAAAGCGTCGAGAAAAGGTCACGCAGCCCATGCGTAGGCTTTCCAATGCTTTGGGTTCAAAGGCTTCGCCAATGATGAACTCGGTGGAGCCGCCGCCGATATCGACAATTAAGCGGCGGCCGTTTTCAGCCAGCGCGTGAGCAGCACCCAGGTAAATGAGGCGGGCTTCTTCGCGACCGGCAATAATCTCGATAGCGTGACCCAGCTGAGCTTCCGCGCGCTCAATGAAGGCTTGGCTGTTACGCGCGTCGCGCAGCGCGTTAGTGCCGACGATGCGTAAGTTGCCATAGGGAATGTCGCTTAGAAACGGCGCGAAGCGGCCCAGGCAGTCCAGCGCACGCTGTATGGCTGCTTCATTGAGCAGCCCATCATCATCTAAACCCGCTGCCAGCTGGACTTTTTCGCCCAGTCGGGCGACGACCTGTAGGCGCTCATGCTGATAGTTGGCCACCAAAAGATGGAAGCTATTGGAGCCCAGGTCAATCGCGGCAAAACGCTGCGGCGCAACGCTTTCTGTCTCCGCAGTGGCGGTAGTGGGTGTCGAAAGGTCCTGGGGCATACGCTATCCTTCTTATGATCTGTGCCAAGGTTGCGGTGAGCTTTATCCATTGTCAATTACCAAAGACTTGCGTTTGTCGCGATGCTTGACTACCATCGAGCTACTGGCTTGATATGACCTAGTTTGTTAGTGTGTCCACAAGCGCGGCGTTATGGTAATAAATCGTTTTACATTCGTCGTTCAAGTACGGCATCTTGGTCGCCCCAGACGCTACTCATGGTTTATCTCGTTAGCGTCAGCCAGATTTCCAAGTCGTCAGATAGCCCACTGGTTTCGCCACTCTCCTGTGCGAACCAGATTAAACAACCGTTAGCACCCTCGAGTTGAGCCTTAATCACACTAACCAATAGTGTCATTAACTGAGCCCAATCAAGTTCCTTTCATTTTCGAGCGCGTGTCTTTTCCGGGGTCTGAACGCATCACACGGCGTAACTGAAACGCCTCCTGTCTTATTCCCGGCGCCTAGCGCCCAGCTTCCATGAGCAATTTTCTAACACACCGATGAATCTTACTGAACTCAAGCAAAAAACCGTTCCCGAGCTCCTCGATATCGCCCGTGAAATGGGTATTGATAACTTGGCCCGTTCGCGCAAGCAGGACATCATTTTCGCCATCCTGAAAAAACACGCCAAAAGTGGCGAGGATATTTATGGCGATGGTGTGCTGGAAATTCTTCAGGATGGTTTTGGCTTCCTGCGTAGCGCTGACAGCTCCTATCTGGCCGGTCCAGATGATATTTACATTTCGCCTTCACAGATCCGTCGTTTCAATCTGCGCAAGGGCGATTCCATTTCAGGCAAAATCCGTCCGCCGAAGGAGGGTGAGCGCTATTTCGCCCTGCTGAAGGTCAGTCAAATCAACTTTGACCGTCCGGAAAACGCCAAGCACAAGATACTGTTTGAGAACTTAACACCCCTGTTCCCAGACGCTCGCATGCGTATGGAGATCGGTAACGGCTCCACGGAAGACCTTACCGCGCGGATCATTGATCTCACCGCGCCGATTGGTAAAGGCCAACGTGGCTTGCTGGTATCGCCGCCTAAAGCGGGTAAAACGCTGATGTTGCAAAACATCGCGACCTCTATCACGCGTAATAATCCAGAGTGTCATCTGATCGTACTGTTGATCGATGAGCGCCCTGAGGAAGTGACCGAAATGTCGCGCACCGTGCGTGGCGAAGTGGTTGCATCGACCTTCGATGAGCCGCCAGCGCGTCACGTACAGGTGGCGGAAATGGTCATCGAGAAAGCCAAGCGTTTGGTTGAGCACAAGAAAGATGTGGTCATCCTGCTTGACTCGATTACTCGCTTAGCGCGCGCTTACAACACCGTAGTGCCTAGCTCCGGCAAAGTACTGACCGGTGGTGTGGATGCCCACGCGCTTGAGAAGCCAAAGCGCTTCTTCGGTGCTGCGCGTAATATCGAAGAGGGCGGCAGCCTGACGATTATCGCCACTGCGCTGGTCGATACCGGCTCTAAGATGGACGAAGTCATCTTTGAAGAGTTCAAGGGTACCGGCAATATGGAAGCCCACCTGGACCGCAAGCTGGCCGAGCGTCGCGTATTCCCGGCGATCAATATCCGTCGCAGTGGCACTCGTCGTGAAGACTTGCTGGCCTCTGAGGATGAAATGCAGCGCATGTGGATTCTGCGTAAGCTTCTCAATCCGATGGAAGATACCGCCGCGACCGAGTTCCTGATTGATCGTCTGAAAGACACCAAGACCAATCTCGAATTCTTTGAAGCGATGAAGCGCCGCTAGCGTGTTGTTCATATCAGCGCTGCTAGCGTTGAGTAGGACAAACGCCGCCGCGCAGTAGCCAGCCAGGGAGCGTGCCTTGAAGTACAAAGACTTGCGTGAGTTCATCGCGGCGTTAGAAGCCCGTGGTGAACTCAAACGTATCCACGTCGAAGTCGATCCTTATCTGGAAATCACTGAAATTTGCGACCGCACGCTGCGTGCCGGTGGCCCGGCGCTGTTGTTTGAAAACGTCAAGGGCCACGACATGCCGCTGCTGGGCAACCTCTTTGGCACGCCCAAGCGGGTAGCGTTGGGAATGGGGCAGGACTCGGTAGAAGCGTTGCGAGAAGTCGGCAAGCTGCTGGCGTTTCTCAAAGAGCCCGACCCGCCTAAAGGCTTAAAAGATGCCTGGGACAAGCTGCCGATTTTCAAGCAAGTGCTCAGCATGGGGCCCAAAAACGTCAAGCGGGCGCCGGTGCAAGAAGTGGTTTATGAGGATGACGACGTCGACCTGGGTCTGCTACCAATCCAGCACTGCTGGCCTGGCGACGCAGGGCCGTTGGTCACCTGGCCGTTGGTGATTACCAAAGGGCCGCATAAAAAGCGCCAAAATCTTGGTATTTATCGTCAGCAGAAAATCGGTAAAAACCGCCTGATTATGCGCTGGCTATCCCATCGCGGCGGCGCTTTGGATTTCTTAGAGTTTCAAAAAGAACATCCCGGTGAGCCGTTTCCGGTGGCGGTGGCTTTGGGCGCTGATCCGGCAACGATTCTTGCCGCCGTTACGCCCGTGCCAGATTCTCTTTCGGAGTATGCCTTTGCAGGGCTGCTACGTGGTTCGCGTACTGAGCTAGTCAAGTGCGGCCATGCGGATCTTGATGTGCCGGCATCGAGCGAAATCATCCTCGAAGGCTTCATCTATCCCGACGACATGGCAGCGGAAGGTCCCTTTGGTGACCATACCGGTTACTACAATGAGGTCGATCACTTTCCTGTCTTTACCGTCACCCGTATGACCATGCGCCGTGACGCGATTTATCATTCAACCTACACCGGGCGTCCGCCTGACGAACCGGCGATCCTTGGGTTAGCGTTGAACGAAGTATTTGTGCCGATTCTATGTAAACAATTTCCAGAAATTGTCGACTTTTATCTGCCGCCAGAAGGCTGTTCGTACCGCATGGCGGTGGTCACTATGAAGAAGCAGTATCCTGGCCATGCCAAGCGCGTAATGATGGGGGTCTGGAGCTTTCTGCGGCAGTTCATGTACACCAAGTTTGTGATTGTGCTGGATGACGACGTTGATGCGCGCAACTGGGAAGACGTTATTTGGGCCATCACCACGCGAATGGATCCCGCACGCGATACCGTCTTGGTAGAGAATACGCCGATTGATTATCTCGATTTCGCCTCGCCGGTCTCAGGCCTTGGGTCGAAAATGGGGCTAGATGCCACCAATAAATGGCCGGGTGAAACAGACCGGGAGTGGGGCACCCCCATTGTGATGGACGAAGCCGTTAAAGCGCGGGTGGATGATCGCTGGGAAGCACTTGGGATTGGCCTTGATTTGCCGCCCTCTCGCCACGGCGGTTAAACGTGCCGCGTTATAGTTGACCGAAATAGTTGACCGAATTTGCAAAAAGAGGCTTTCATGAGTGCAAGGACGTTGACTTGCCAAGTTACCGAAGTTGAGAACTTGAATCCCGATGTGTTTGGCGTGACGCTCGAAGGGCGCGCCGAAGCTATGCAGCATGCACCGGGCCAGTATTTAGAGCTTAAGTTAGACGATACCACCTGGGTGCCGTTTTCGATTGCCAGCTTCGATCGCGGGGATGGCATTGTTGAACTACATATTCAGCATTGGCCGGAGCGAAACAATTCCGTGCGCCTACGAGAGCTGTTGAAGGTCGCGAACCAACTAACGCTGCGATTGCCGGGCGGTGAATGCGTGCTGGATCGTCAAAGCCAGCGGCCGCTTATGCTCATCGCCGCGGGTACCGGCTTTTCACAGATGAAAGCCATGGTTGAGGCGGTGCTGCACGAACAGCCCGATCGGCAAGTATCGCTATGGTGGGCCGCACGCGAACACCGTGATCTTTATCTAGAACAGCTGGCCAGCCACTGGGCGCAAACGTATCCCAACGTTTCATTCCATGCTGTCACCGAGCTTCCGTTAGAGGAGCCGCTAGCGGCAGGAGCGCGGATTAGCCATCAGCAGGGGCGTATTGATGATGCCCTGAAGGCCGCGGATATTGCCCCGCATGCGCATGATGTTTATTTATCAGGCTCGCCAGGCATGGTGTATGCCTGCCTGGACGTGCTTGAAAGTAAAGGCATGCCATTAGAGCGCGTGTTTTCAGACGTGTTCGCCTATGCGCCACGGGCTAGCTAATATCCCAAACATGATTTTTCTTAGGCCCGCTAAAGCTCTTTTCTAAGCCCTTTTTTAGCCCTGTTTGACTTGAAGGGCACCGCTTAGCTGCAAGCTTTTAACATATGAGTATTGCCATTTGAAACGCTTGCAGGCAGGATAAAGGCATTACGCCACTGCGGCAGCCCTTAGGGCGATCGGTCAGGGCTCACCATTACCAACGGAAAATCAGCATGCGACGACTCGCCACGCCATTCACAGTTAAGCCCCAGCCGATAATGGCTGATGGCTTGCGTGTGAGCGTGGAAAGCCTTCAGCCAGCGCGTAGCGCTGAGCTGGCTAACAGCATTGCATCTTATTGGTATTGGTTTAGCCACGGTGTGCCCTTGGCCGACGTCTAACGTCGCGCTACCAGGCACACCACTCGGTTGCCTGCCGCAAGCACAGAAGCCCCGGTCGGTAACCCCGCCGGGGCTTTTGGCGTTTTTGGACGTATCTATAGTGATCGTCATCATTATTTCATTAAGGAGCGGCACCATGATTTATCGCGTACTGACTAACGCTTTTGCTATTGGCTTTGTGGGCTATTGCTATGGCTGGCGATTTAGTGGCGCGCGATCGGTGCTAGCTGCCACCTCCGATCGTGTTCGCCTGGGTGGTCACTTAGTCAATCGATGTACGATTACGGAGAGTTAATCATGAATGCGCCCATCAGTTCTGCTGTCAATAGCCCTGCAAGATCAAGTCATTCAAACCATAGCCCTTCAGAACATAGTCCTTCAAAACATAGTCCTTCAAAACATAGTCCTTCAGAACATAGCCCTAACGGCGATACGGCCTTCACCGCGCCGTCCGAAAGGCTGCCTACTCCCGATGCGCTTCGTCAGCGTGTTCCGCTTAATGACTCGCTACGTGAGCAGATTTCGCGCCAGCGTCACGCCGTGCAGCAAATTTTAAGCGGTCAGGATGATCGCCTGCTGGTCGTCGTAGGCCCCTGCTCGGTGCATGACCCCAAAGCGACGCTAGAGTACGCCGATCGTTTGGCCGCACTCAGCGAGCAAGTGGGCGAGCATATTTTGCCGGTGATGCGCGTTTATATCGAAAAGCCACGCACTACGGTGGGTTGGAAGGGGCTAGCCTACGATCCTGATTTGGATGGCAGTGGCGATATGGGGCGTGGCTTAGCACTTTCCCGTGAGCTGATGCATGCGGTTGCAGCACGCGGCTTGCCGGTGGCTACCGAGCTTTTGCAGCCAATGCTGGCACCTTATCTGGACGATTTGCTGAGCTGGGTGGCGATTGGCGCACGCACAACAGAGTCGCAGCTGCACCGCGAGCTAGCCAGTGATTTAGCCGCCGCGGTGGGGTTTAAAAATGCCACCAGCGGCGATGTACAGGTGGCGATTGATGCCATGGAGGCAGCGGCGCATCCACATCAGCGCTTCGCGGTTGATTCTCAGGGTCACCCTATTGTCCAGCAGGCGGCAGGCAATCCGCATACTCACGTCGTATTACGTGGTGGCCACGGTGAACCCAATTACCAGGCGCATCACGTGCGTGCGGCTATTGCCGCGTTGCGTAACGCTGGGCAAAATCCACGGCTGATGGTGGATTGCAGCCACGCCAATGCGCGTAAAGACCATCGTCGCCAGAGTGAGGTTATGCTGGATGTGCTGGCTCAGCGCCAGTCAGGCGAGGCCAACCTAGTCGCACTAATGCTAGAAAGCCATCTGTTTGAAGGCAAACAGCCATTAAAGCCCGGCGCAATGCGCTACGGCGTGTCGGTCACAGATGCTTGCATGGGCTGGGAAACCACCGAACATCTGCTCAAAACGGCCGCGGAGCGTTTAGCTTAGCGCAAGTGCTTGTTTGCCCTGGCCAGCCCCGTATCATAAGAGCGTTTCCAAAGATAACGAGGCTGGCTATGGTATTTAACCTAGAACATCACGACCCTGAGGCCTACCGTCGCAAAGCTCGTATGATTAGCTTTGCCATGGCGGGGCAGCTGATTATTTTTGGTCTATTATTTTCAATGCTGCTGACCTCTACCTTTGGCAGCAGCCTGTGGCTCAACGTCTTAGGCGTTGTGCTTGGATTACTAGCAACCAGCGCACTATTTGCCGTGCTGCGTGAGCGCCCGTGGATGGCAGAGGTGCGCTATGTTTGGCAGCTTAAGCATCACCTGTCACAAGTCAGCGGCTATCTTGCTCCGCTGCGGCGTGAACTCGAAGAGAACAATCGCACTGCGCTGGACCTACTGACTTTTTATCATCAGGGCATGGCGCAGTTAGCCGAGCTTAATGGGCGTACCGCCAATAGTGATCCAGAGCGTCTCGCCGAAAAAAGCCAGCTTAAAATAAAGCGCGAAGAGCAGGGGTTATCACCACGAGTAGAAAGTGTCGATACTCAAGACCTGCAAGCGTTCAAACGCGGGTAGGCACAACGCAAGCCATAGAATCCGTCATACAGGGAACCCATCACAGTGAATCCAGTACAATGAACATGCTAACAACACGCGTATGGGCGTCGGTCGTGACAGGGCTGATGGTCGCCTTAACGGGCTGTGCAGCAACGCCTTCAGCCGAAACGGCCGTTGCTAACCAGGCAACGCTGGAAAACCGGGCACCGTTTCTACCCTCGGCGCTTTTTCCCGGCTCTGCGCAGCAGTTTGAAGCGTGGCACTGCATGCCCGCTCAGCAGCACCTCGTCACCGCGACCAATGACAGCGACCTGCGCCTTTGGTCACTGCATGGTGCTTGGCGATTGCCCCAGGCGATTGTGGCCAGCGGCGCTCGCTATCAGGATGGTGAAATTAGCTTCTGGAATCGCGGTGACCAGGCACGCGTGGAAACGCCGCGGGGCCAGCTGCAGTGCTCGATTGCTGAGCAGCGTGATGCCTTAACTCGTGCAGAGCAGCCCGGCGTCATGTTCTTTGGCCAGGGCAATGAGCCAGGATGGTCGATTGCGTTAGCCCACGACACGCCGACGCTAATGATCGAGCTCAATTATGGTGAGGATAAAATCCAACTGCCCTACATGGTCAGCGTGATGGATAACGAGGCCGGCCGAGTGGTGATTGAAAATGGCGATGTCGAGCCCTTCTTTCGCGTTCGCATTGAGGCGGGGGCCTGCTTCGATGACATGAGCGGCAAGCCTTTCCCCGCCCGAGTCACGCTGACCTATGGTGGCGAGCAGTACAGTGGCTGCGGCCAGGGTATCGCTCCATAAGCCCTGCCCAATGCTCAGGCATTAACTTAACAGCGATAAGCCGTGGGCTCCGCTCGCCATGCATCCGCCACAAATTCGTTAGCGCATAGAGCGGAAGGGTTGCCGGTGGCGCGAGCGGCGAGGCGTAACAGCGTTTGCATAGGCAGTTCACGCGTATTTTCTAGCTGCTCGGTTACCGCCATGGGTGTCCAGCCGCCATCCTCTAAGGTTGCGAGTGTAAAGCTAAACGGGTGAAAGCCTGGAAAGCCGAGCCTGACATCGGTGGCAATCAGCGTCTCTTTACCGTCCAGCAAGCGTGTCTCGTAGCGTAAGAATGGGCCGGCAAACCATTCTAAACGCTGGCCCTGCTGGCTAGCGAGAGCGGCCTGTTCTAACTCAGCGTTTCGACGTAGCGGCTCAAGATGTGGTGAATGCTGGCCATCAAACAGACTGACCAAACTTTCATAGTAGCGATCGCCGTCCACCAGCGTTACGCGCCATAGCGCGATACTGAACGGCGCTGGTTGGATAAGTAAGGGCGCATCTTCCAGGCCTTGTGCCGCTAGCACCGGCGCTAAACGATGCTCCACCGCGGTTTTGGCGCCTATCGCCATGATGAGGTAAACGCTGGAGATGGCTAATCCCCAGGTGCAGGCTTTAGCTATCCGCCTTGAAGCCAAGCCGATGCCGAGGGCAATCAGCAGGGGCAGCGTGTAGAACGGATCGATAATAAAAACAATGGGCAGCGCGGCTGGGGGGAGGTCGAGAGGCCATAATAGCTGGGTGCCGTAAGTGGTCAGCGAATCTAACAATGGGTGAGTGGTCAGCCCCAGAGTAAAAAGCCACCACCAGCGTTGAAAGGAGATATCGCGGGCAGGGGCAAAGCGTGTGCACAGCAGTGCCATTAGCGTGGCTAATCCGGTAAGCACAAACAGCGAATGGCTAAAGCCGCGATGCTCGGTGACATTGGCCACAGCATCGCCATAATCCAACACCACGTCCAGGTCCGGTAAGGTGCCGAGCACTGCGCCAATGAGTAATGCTTTGCCGCCAAGGCGGCGTCCTAGCACAGCACCGCCAATGGCAGCACCCAGCGCGGCTTGAGTGACTGAATCCACAGGTTTCTCCGTCGGGTAAACCCAGTTAAGATAAACGTTATGGTGTCATTGTACAGCGTTGCAATGTTTTGGTCTTGTTGTCACGCTTTTGTAAAGCATGGCTAAGATGAATTATTCACAGGAGTCGTTATGCAATATCTTCATACCATGGCGCGGGTTAGCGATTTAGACGCATCACTACATTTTTACTGCGACTTGTTGGGCCTCAAGGAAGTGCGTCGCAAAGAAAATGAGCAAGGCCGTTTCACGCTGATTTTCCTAGCGGCGCCAGCGGACGAGCAGCGTTCAGAGCGGCTGACCGCGCCTGAGCTAGAGCTGACCTACAACTGGGACCCAGAAGAGTATTCAGGTGGGCGCAATTTCGGCCATTTAGCCTATCGTGTCGATGACATTTACGCGCTTTGCCAATACCTGCAGGATAACGGCGTCACTATCAACCGTCCGCCGCGCGACGGCTATATGGCGTTTGTTAAATCGCCGGATGGTATTTCGGTAGAGCTGCTGCAGAAAGGCGATGCGTTAGCACCGCAAGAACCCTGGGCTTCTATGGAAAATAGCGGTAGCTGGTAATCCATTCGCGGGTCATCTATCTGCTGATCGTCGTTAAGCTTAATCGCTAAAGAGGGAAAGGATCATCATGACCATGAAAGGTTGGCGTTTATTGCCGCTGCTTGCTTCGGCCGCACTGTTGTTAAGTGCCTGTAGCAGCACCCCAGGGCCGAGCTCTGCAGGGGGAGGCCAAATGAGCGGCTCTTCGCTCTCAGGCCCTATCGTTGAGCAGCGCTGGAATCTATTGCTGGTTGGCACTGACGAGCGGCTGTCCATGTCGGAAACGCCCTATTTCCAGATTGCAAAGGACGGCAAGGTCAGCGGTTATGATGGCTGCAACCGCTTTACCGGTGAAGTGACGCTTGGCGATAGCCAGCGCATAGCGTTTAGCGAATTAGCGACAACCCGCATGGCGTGCCCCCAAATGGCCGATGCAAAGCGGGTAACGGATATGATGGAAACGGCCTACCGTTATTTAATTGATCATGATCGGCTGGTCTTTTTTGGTCCGGACAGCCGAGTGCTCGGCGGCTGGCGCGAAGGCAAGTAGGCTGTTCTGAGCACTACTTATTAGGCGGATTGAAGCGTGCGATAAAGCGCGCATCGATCCGCTTTTTCCATTTCCAAACCCATCGGCCTGAGATGCCAGCGTGACCATAGCTGGCAATGGCCCGGCCATCGCCGGTGCCAATCAGTGCCAGGACGCGCTTCGGCGCCTGCCAGTCCGTCAGCGGCTCGTCGTGGCAAGCGCGGCGAAGGTTCTCTGCTAGATGAGGCCCCATGCGCACCGCGTAAACGCCGGCGTTAGGCAGTGCTGGCGTTAGCGCGGCACAGTCACCGGCGGCAAAAATCCCCGGCTGATCGCTGGCTTCTAGCGTGTTGTTTACCCGAATAAAGTTATATTTATCCAGCGGTAATGCCGACTCTGCTAGCCAGCGATGGCCAACGGCGCCGGTTGCCCATAGCACGATATCTGCGCGAATCAGCATGTTGCAGTGCGTTAAAACGCCGCCGTCAACCAGCGCGGCTCCGCGTATTTGCGTGTGCACACTAATGCCCGCGCGTGATAGCGCACGCTGAGTTAGGCCGCGAGGCAGGCGTCCCGCGCCGGGCAACAGTCGATCAGATGCGCTGAGCAGATGCCCCTGCCAGTCAATATCTGCACGCTGGTGGCGTAGCTGCGCCATCACGCTCATCAGCGTTTCGCAGCCTGCCGCACCGCCGCCAATGCCGACAACGCGTTGAACGCCGCCGCTGGGCAGGTGCTGAACATGCGCCTGTAAGGCTTGCCAGCGCTCATGTAGCGAGCTTAACGGGCGCATCGCCATCAGCTTGGGCAGCCGTTCGCCATGCTGCTGAGGTGGAACGAGGGTGGAGCCGATGTTGAACGAGGCAATGTCAAAATCAATCCGGTCGCTATTTGCCAGCGTTACGTAACGCGATAGCGTGTCGATGTGGCGAACGGAAGAAAGCAGCAGCCGTGCATTGGCGCGCTGGCACAGTGCCGCCACGTCGATCTGAGTCTCACGCAGCGTACATTCACCTGCTAGCCATGTCGGCACGCTACCCGAGTAAGCTGCTAAAGCACTGTCGCTGACAACGGTAATGGCAATGTTTGGATCTGGCCGCTTTGCAAACGCTTCCAGCACAAAGGCATGGGCATGGCCTGCACCGATCAGCAGCAGCTGCTTCATTTTGCGTCACCGCGCCGCCAGTTGAAGTAGCGTTTCAATAGCGCCAGCACCCGCTCGGGCTTATGCGCATTTTTCCATACGCCTGCCGTTGCCTTGGCCGCCTCACCTAACGTGGGGTAGGGATGAATAGTGCCCAACAGCTTGTTAAGCCCCAGGCCATGCTTCATGGCGAGGGTAAACTCACCCAGCCACTCGCCAGCATTTTCAGCCACAATCGTCGCGCCGAGAATTTTATCTTTACCGGGTGCGGTGAGTACCTTGATAAAGCCTTGAGTGGCACCTTCGGCAATGGCGCGGTCGCTCTCGCTCATCGCATAGCGAGTCACTTCAAATGCAATACCCTTTGCTTCAGCTTCTTTCTCATTCAGCCCTACTCTGGCCACCTCAGGCTGAACGTAGGTGACGGCGGGCATAACACGGTAGTCCACCGCAAAGCTCTTGAATTCACCAAACAGTGCGTTGACCGCTGCGTGCCATGCTTGATGTGACGCAGCGTGGGTGAGCTGATAAGGCCCGGCTAAATCACCGCAGGCCCAGATATTAGGAAGCCGCGTTTGCAGCCGCTCGTTAAGCTCCAGCGTGCCCGCTTGAGTGGTAGTGATACCCAGCGCTTCTAGCCCCAAGCCCTCAAGGTTGGCTTGGCGTCCGGCACTCACTAATAGATAGTCAAAGGCGAGCAGCGTGCGTTCGCCTTGATGCTCAACGGCCAACTGGTAGCCAGCGGCATCACTTATCACTTCGAATGCCTTGGTATGGGACATCACCGTGACGCCTTCTCCAGCCAAGGTGTTTTCAATCAGTTCACCAACGTCATGGTCTTCACGCCCCAGCAGCTGGGCAGCTTCTTCTACCAGCGTGACGTGGCTGCCCAGGCGAGCAAAACTCTGGCTCAGCTCGCAGCCAATGGCACCACCCCCCAGTACAACTAGGCGCTTGGGTAGCTCCGTGAGCGACCAAAGGTTTTCTGAGGTTAAAACGGGGGCGCCCTCAATGCCCGGCAGGGCTGGAATACGTGGCCGTGCCCCGGTGGCCAACACGATATGGCGGGCAGTCAGCGTTTTATCGCCGACCTGGACTTCCCACGGCGAGATGAGCGTGGCGTGATTTTCATGCACTTCCACGCCTAAGCTGCTGTAGCGCTCTACGCTGTCGTGGGGTTCGATATCACGAATTGCCTGATGAACGTGCCCCATCACCTTGGAAAAATCGATCTCTGGTTCGCTGGCGCTGACGCCAAAGCGTGACGCGGTGCGAATCTCATGGGCTGCGCGGGCGGCGCGTATCAGCGCTTTAGACGGTACGCAGCCGGTATTCAGACAATCGCCACCCATCTTATTTTTTTCCACTAGAGCCACTTTGGCGTTCACGGCGCTAGCGATGTAGCTGGTGACCAGCCCCGCTGAGCCTGCGCCAATCACCACAATGTCATAATCAAAGCGCTGGGGGCGGGTGAAGCCCTGGTAGGCCTTGCGTTGCTGCACTAATAGCACGATGCGCCGGGCAATCCAGGGGAAAATCGCCAGCAGCGCAAACGAGGCTAACAGCGTCGGGGAAACGATGCCGCCCAGGCTCTCAAGCTCACCCAGCTGGCCACCGGCATTGACGAAAACCGCCGTGCCCGGCAGCATCGCAAGCTGGCTCACCCAGTAAAACGTCACGGTTTTAATCCGCGTTAGCCCCATGACCAGGTTGATCATGAAAAATGGAAACACCGGCACAAGGCGTAGCATAAAAAGATAAAAAGCGCCGTCGCGCTCAACGCCGCGGTTTACCGCTTCAAACTGGCGCGGAAAGCGTTTTTCAATCGGTTGGCGAAATAAAAACCGTGAGAGTACGAAAGCTAACGTCGCACCCAGCGTGCTGGCAAACGAGATAATGAGCAGCCCCCAGCCCAAACCAAACAGCGCACCGCCAAGCAGTGTGAGCAGCGTGGCACCCGGTAGCGAAAGGGCGGTCATCACCACGTAGACGGCAAAAAAGAGTCCCGCCACCTGCCATGGATTTTGATTAAACGCCGCTTGAAAGTCGCTTTGGTACGCCTTAAGGGTTTCTAGCGTGAACCACTGGTGGGCACCGCTCAGAAAAAACACGCCAATGGCAATGACCAGTAGCACGGCAAGAATCAAACGTTGTCGGGTCACGATAAGCTCCAGGGGCAGGGGGCGGGAGTAAGCATGCTGTGTTTAACTGCTTTTATATTGCGTTTAACTGCTTTTATATAAAGAGGGAGATTCACTCAGTTAGAACAGAATCTGTTTCCTTACACGGAAAGCGCTAACGCTTTCCAGCGCTGCCAATCTTCTGGACGGTCTACATCCCAGATGGTTGCCGGATAAGCGGCCTGCAGCCCCATCGCCTGAATACGCTGCTGGGTGGTTTTCAGCACGGTGTGGGTTCCCCAGGGGATGTCGGTAAAGAGTGCAGGGTAATCTTGCTGGGTGCCGACAAAACCGTAGCCGCCGTCTTCCGCGGGTAAAATGACCACATCGTAGCGGGCGAGCTGCTGTGCACAGGTGGTAATCAGCGCACTGGTAATACTGGGGCAATCACTGCCCATCAGCATGGCGGGCCCCGGCGTACTGTTGAGAGCCTGGCGAACCCGAGTGCCTAGATCGCCGTCCGGCTGAGGGCGTAACGCCAAGCCGTATTGATTGTGCAACTCAATAAATAGCGGGTGGGTGTGGTCAAGCGCCGTCCATAGCGTAATCTGCTCAGCGGGCAGTGCCCCGCAGGCGTTGGCAACACAGTGGCGCACCAGTTCAGCGTGTGCATTGGCCGCACCGCTTTCTCCCAGCAATGGTGCCAAGCGCGTTTTTGCCTGCCCAGCAAGCGGCGCTTTGGCCAGCAGGTGCAAATGAGGCAGCGGTTTGCGCTGAATAGGCATCTTAGCGGGCATCGCGATATTCCTTGGCAAGCTGAGTGGCGCTAACGCCGCGCCAGTAGCGATAGCGCAGCCGCCACATCAGGCAGATGGTTTTCAACGCGCCGTGCTGATCCCAGCGTCTGCCTGAGCTTATCACTTTTGCCGTTAGGCAGGCGGGAGGCGATGCGCGAGTGAGCCGCTTACACAGCTCAATATCTTCCATCAGCGGCTGCTCGGCAAAGCCGCCCATGGCTTGGAACGTGCTGGTGCGTACAAAGATGCCTTGATCGCCGGTCGCGATGCCGGTGAGCCGCGAGCGCTTATTCATCATCCAACTCACCACGGGTAGCCAGCCACTGTGGCCGTTAAGCTGAATATCAAAGCGGCCCCAGGCATGGGTTGTTAGCGCTTGGGCTATCTGCTCCATGGCGCCCTCGGGCAAGCGAGTATCAGCATGCAGAAACAATAGCGTAGGTGCACTCGCCTGCTGTGCGCCCACGTTCATTTGCGTCGCCCGGCCGGCCGGGCTGTTGAGTAAATGGTCTGCCAGCGGCCTGGCGATATGAACGCTGTCATCGCTGCTCCCGCCATCAACTACGATGACCTCGATTTGCTGAGCAGCGTTCGGTGTGCGCAGTGGTTCCAACGCATTCTTAATGCTGGCGGCTTCGTTCAGCACCGGCATTATGATGCTGAGCCGAGGCAGTTGTTTAGCCAAGCTCAATGACCGGCCCTCCTGCAGCGTCGGCATCAGCGCGGTCGTGGGTAACCAGCAGTGTAGGCAGGCCAGCCTCGCGCAGCTGGCCAAATACCAGCGAGCGCGTCTCCTGACGTAGTGCCGTATCCAATTTTGAAAACGGCTCATCCAACAGTACTGCCTGCGGCTTCGAAAGCAGCAGGCGCATTAAGGCTACCCGTGCTTTCTGGCCACCGGAAAGGGTGGCGGGATCGCGCTTTTCAAAGCCTGCCAGGCCTACCTGTTCAAGGGCATGCGAGATTTGCCGGTGTTTATCGTTACTCTGACGAGGTAGCCCAAAGCGTAGGTTGCCGCCGACGCTCAGGTGTGGAAACAGCAGTGGATCTTGAAACAGTAGCCCGATACCACGCTTCTCGGCGGGCAGTGTGTCCAGGCGCTGTTCATCCAGGTAGAGCTGGCCCAAGGCAGTGAAGGCGGGTGACAAAAAGCCCGCCAGATAAGCCAGCAGGGTGGACTTGCCCGAGCCGGAAGGGCCCATCACGGTCAATACGTCGCCCGGTGGTATCACACGGTCGATAGCGAGCAGCATCTCGCTCTCTAGCGAGATAGTCAGTTGCTTGATGTGAAGCCTGGGATTGGCGTTCATACCACTCCTTGCATAGTGCGCCGTTTCGCCCACACCCATCGCGGGATCAATAAAGCGAGGCTAAAACCGATAAAGGGCAGCAGCGCTTGCAGTAAGGCAAGCACCGCGATGAGGCGCCGATTGCCCCCAGAAGCCATGGCTACCGCTTCGGTAGTAATCGTAGGAATACGCCCGCCGCCCAGCAACAGCGTGGGTAAATACTGGCTGATACTGACCGCTAAGCTGACCGCGCAGGCAGTGAGCAACGGGGCCAATAGCAGCGGCAGGCGCACCTGCCAGAACGCACGCCATGGCCCTACTCCAAGGGAATGAGCGACCTGTACCCAGCGCGGGTCAAGACGCCGATACGCTTCAGAGAGCGATAAGTAAAGATAAGGCGCCACAAACAGTAAATGCGCCACAATCACTAATGCTAACTGGGGGCGAATACGCATACTCTCCGCCGCGACGACTAAGCCAAATAGAAAGGCGACCTGGGGAACGATAAGCGGTAGATACAGCAGCCACTGGGAGCGGCTAACCGGCAAGTGGTGACGCACAGCGTTCTCAAGCGTTGCCACGACCAGTACGCCAGCAATGAGCGTTGAGGCAAGCCCCACGCTTAGCGTATTCATCAGTGGTGTTATCACACTCGGCAAAATGCGTTGCCAGTGATCCAGCGTGAAAGTGCCAGGGAAAGCATCAGGAAAGCGCCAAAAACCGGCGAGCGAAAATACGACCAACCCTCCTATCGCGCTGATGACCAGCAGCGTTGTCGTTGTTAACAACATACGGCCGCTAATGGCGATAGTTGTAGAGCCAGCTTTCCTGGCACCATTTACTAGCCAGTAATGGCTGAACCGCCTGATGCACTGTTCGCCCAGCCACCAGGTTAATAGCGCCGCCAGAGTGACCCCAAGCTGCAATACCGCCCCTGCAGAGGCCATATAGCGTCGATCCAAATTCGGATCATTGAACCAGCTAAGAATCGACACGCTAAGGGTTGGCGGCAGTGTGGGGCCGAGAATGAGCGCCATATCGACAACCGACGTGGCATAGGCGATCACTGCATACACCGGCAGCCGAATCAGCGGGTAAAGTGAGGGCAGCACGGTTTTTAACCAGGCAATCGTGGGCGTATAGCCCAGAGAGCGCGCCATCATTAAGCGCTTTTCTGTGCCTAGCTGGGGGAGGGCTGCAAGGCACATCAAGAGTAAAAAAGGCACTTCTTTAAGCATCAGCCCGGCCATCAATGAGAGCCCCCAAGGATCATTGACGATCAACACATCCGGTGGGCGTTCCCAGCCGGTCAACCCAGGCGATATCCATCGTACAAACAGCCCGGAAGGAGCGATAAGAAACGCTAAACCAAACGCCACTGCCGCATGAGGAATCGCTAGTAGCGGCGAGACCAGTCGTCGAATGCTGCGGTCTAACCAAGTGCCACGGTTGGCCGCCAGGAACAGTACCACAACGCTAAGCGCTACCAGGGTGGTGATCAGCCCACTCACATAGCTCAGCAGTATTGAGCGGTGAAGCCCTGGGTACGCCCAAAGAGCCCGCCAGGCATCAAAGTGAAAGGTTTCACCGCCCAGTACCGGCAAATAGCCAAACGCCGGAAGGATGATCATCGCAAGGCCCGCCGCTAACGGCACCACCAGCGCGCTTATCAATACCCAGGGCGCCAGAAAAAGCATGGCTTAGTTCACGTAGCGTTGTTGCCACGCGTCAGCGAGGGCATCCACCCAGCTGGGATGCGGCTGGCCGAGCACTTCACCAAGCTCGCTAGGCGGGAGTGTGGCAATGCCTAGGTCAATACCATCAAACAGCGCACGCTCTTCGTCAGTGAGCTGCTCCATCGCTAATACAGTGCCACTGCCCCACACTTCAGGATCGTGTTTTTCCGCCTGAGCCTCGGGGGACATCAGGTAGTTGGCCACCACCATGGCACCCGCCTTGTGCTCGGCGTTATAAGGAATTGCCATAAAGCTCATATTACCGATCATGCCGCTGTCGTGAACATAGCTGCGTACCGTTTCGGGAAGCTCATAGTTGGCGATAGCGCCCGATGCTTCCGTGGCGCTGAACGAAAGGGCAATGCCAATTTCGCTGTCGCCCATTAAGCCGCGTAAATCGGCGCTATTAGAGGGGAAGGCCCTGCCCGAACGCCATAACTGTGGATGAAGCTCGTCTAGATACGCCCAAAGAGGTGCGGTGGCCTGGTCAAAGTCGTCTGTTTGCATCGGTTCATAGAACAGATCTGTGTTGTCGACTAGCTCCAGCAGGGCCTGGGTAATAAACGCATTGCCCAGGAAGTTAGGCACCTGTGGGTAGGTAAACTCTCCAGGGTGTTGCTTAGCCCAGTCCAGAAGCTCTGGCATATTGTGAGGGTGGTCTTCTACCAGCGCTGTATCGTAATAAAACACTACCTGGGAGCTGCTCCAGGGGGACTCTAGCCCGTCGACGGGAATCGTCCAGTCGTAACGCACGGCAGGCGTATTGTCTGGGTCGGTAAGCGGGTAGTGGGGCAGTGAGTCCGCCCAAGGCCCGAACAGTAGGTCGCTGCTTTTCATCGCGGCAAAGTTCTCGCCGTTAATCCAGATCATATCGACGCTGCCTGCGTCGTCATTGCCCGCCTGTTTCTCTGCTAAAACCCGTGACACCGATTCTGACGTATCGCCTAGCTTGACGTGAACTAGGTCGATGCCATAAAGCTCGTCAACTTGCTGTGCCACCCACTCGATATACGCATTGGTACGTGCTTCGCCGCCCCAGGCATTCCAATACACGGTTTGGCCTTCAGCTTGCGCCGTTACGCTTTGCCAATCGTTGGGATCGGGGTTGGCCATGGCAGTAACAGCCATGGGCATCATCGCCATGGCAATAGTGGCACGAAAGGAATTACGGTTCATCGGCATCGCACACCTCGTGGGGACTGATATTTTAGGATTGGCAATAGAAAAAGCGTAAAGCGCTACAGGGAGGCCTGTAAGCACTGCAGCTCGCTGTGAACATGGTCAATAATGGGTAAGGATAGATAATGCTCAACGCGATCACGGACGTGCTCAATGACGGCCGCATCGGTGAGTTCCGCCGACCAGTCTTCACCGCGCTGTTGGGCATCCTTGGCGTTTAAGTGCTGGGCTCGCCATTTGGTGCACCATGTCAGCGACCAGAGCCAGGTGGCGCGACGACAAGCGACCAAGGTCTCTGCACTGGGTGTTTCGTCCATGGCGGTTTGCCAGCGGCGGTAAAACGTAATCACCTCGCCCAGCGACAGTACCGCTTGGCTATTGATATCCCACGTAGTCGAGGTATAAAGCGAGGTATGCGCAAGATCAATGCCCGGTAAACCATAGCGGCACTTTTCCAAATCCACTAAGACAGCGCGGCCATCGTCACGGATTAAAAAGTTGCCAGGGTGAGTATCAAAGCTAATGAGCGTAGGCGTGGCATCGCGCAAGCGGGGCGAGAGCATATCCAGTTCTTGCTGAATGCGTTGCGTGACTTTGCTTGAAAGCTGGGCATCACTCAGCCAGTTAGCCTGCTGGCGCACTTCAGTGACCATTGCTTGCCACGGGTCGTCAGGCGCAAGCAGCGGTTTTCGCGCCGCGAGACTGGGCAGCGGTTGGCGATGCAGGCTCGCCAAGGCATCCGCAATGGCGGGTAGATCATCCGGCAGTTGGGCTAAGCGACCACGGATAGCCTCGACCAATAGCCCGCCGCGTGGCAGGGTATCGCTGGGTGGCAAGGTGCCATAAAACCTTGGCATATGACCACCTGGGCTAGCGCGCTGATAACAGGCGGCTTGGTAGGCCAGGTTTTCTTGTGGTGGCAGGTTCATTTGGCTCTGCTTTGGCAGTCGTGCCACCCAGTCGTCACCATCGCTGCGGTGAACCCATACGTGATCGTGAGCAAGCCCGGTATCCGCCATCGGCGATAGCTTGCGGTACGAAATCCCTGCCCGCTTAAGTTCGCTTGCCAGCGCCTCTAGTCGCGCCTCGATAGGTGTCGGCATAAAGCAGTCCGTGTCGTTGCTGAATCAGCGATGCTAGTAAGTCAGAGTTTTGAGACTAACCTTACACGGTTGGTAAGAAAAAGTAGTTAAGCTGCGATAGCAGGACGCAAAATACAACATGCTAGGAGAACCGAGATGCTGAATATCACATGGGTACAGCTCACGCCCATTAATCGTAGTTGCCGAAATGCTCTGCAAGAAAGGGCGATAGAACGTCGGAAGCGCTGGTGCGTGCTGGGTGTTTTGCCGATCTGCCTGCTACTTTCCAACGGCGTGATTGGCGCTGAGTATCGTCACGCCGAAGAGCCCATTGGCGACGTGGAAGACGTCTACAGTGGCCACTTAACGCCGGATATGGCCGTCAATACGTTTCGGAATATCGATCGATTGTTCCCTTCGCGGACTATTGCCGCAGGAGAGTCTCCTCGCCCTTTGCCGACCTCTGATGCTTCTTTGGAGGGACTCTCCGTTGAGAGCGATGATAAAACATATGATCTCTATGACTACCTGGCGTTGAACAGCGTTGCGGGTCTGTTGGTTATGAAAGATGGCGACGTCGTTTATGAGACTTACCAACGGGGTAACGATGAGAATACGCGTTGGATGTCGATGTCTGTGGCCAAATCTATCTCCTCAACGCTTGCGGGCATGGCAATCAAGGATGGCCTGATCGAGAGCCTCGATGCCCAGGTGGTGGACTACGTGCCAGCACTGGAAGGCAGTGCCTATGACGGCGTCAGTCTGCGCGACATCCTTATGATGTCATCGGGGGTCGCCTGGAACGAGACCTATACCGATGTGAGTTCGGACCGCCGGGAATTGTTGCGTGCCCAGATCGCCCAGACCCCGGGTGGCGCCATGGAGGTAATGTCAGAGCTGCCACGAGCCGCTGAGCCCGGCACGATCAACAACTACAGCACTGGTGAAACGCAGATTCTTGCCGAGTTTATCCGCGGCGCTATCGACAGGCCCTTGGCGGAATACCTTTCGGAGAAACTGTGGCAGCCCTACGGCATGCAAAGTGATGCGACCTGGTGGCTTGAGTCGCCGGATGGCGTAGAAATTGGCGGCAGCGGTATTGGTGCGACGCTTCGTGACTATGCCCGCTTCGGCCAGTTTATTCTCGACGACGGTGTCATCGATGGCGAGAGCTTACTGCCTGAGGGGTGGGTGGAGGAGGCGTCTACGCCCAAAACATTGGAAGGCGGCGATGACTTAGACTACGGCTACATGTGGTGGACCGGCTGGACTCCGCAGTCTCGAGAAGACCAGGCATTTTCTGCGGTGGGCATTCAAGGCCAGTACGTCTACATCAATCCGGCCCACAATATAGTCATCGCCCAGAACGCCGCCGAGCCCAAACCCGTGGGTAAAGAGGTCGTTGACCCCATGGTGTTTTTCGACGCTATCGTTGAGCACTTGGATGACCAGCAAGAAACACCGTAAGCAACTCAGTGCTAAAGTAACTCAGTACTAAAGCCAAAAAAGCGGCGCGCCCATTCAAAGAGGGCGCGCCGTTTTCAATACTAGGCTTAGCGTTTTCAGCGCGCCCGAATAGCCTTACAACGCCTCGATCTTCACCTTTTGCTCTTCCAACAACTGCTTGGTGGCTTGGAGTTCCGCGAGTTTGCAGCGCTCTTTGTCGACCACGGCAACCGGCGCCTTCGCGATAAAGCCGTCGTTGCCGAGCTTTTTCTCGATGCCGTCGATGAATTTATCCTGCTTTTCGATCTCTTTGGCTAGGCGGGCCAGCTCGGTATCTTTATCGATTAAGTCTGCCATCGGTACCAGCACTTCCATATCACCCACAAGCTGCGTGGCGCAAAGCGGTGCGTCGTTGGGGTTTTCAAGCCAGCTAACGCTTTCCAACTTGGCGAGTTTAGACAGGAAGTGACGGTTGCTTTCCAGACGTTCGATGTCCTCGGGCTTGCCTTTGGTGAGCATCACGTCGAGTAGTTTACCGGGGGAGATGTTCATCTCGGCGCGGATATTACGCACGGCAATGATGACGCCTTTCAGCCACTCGATATCCAGGCTTGCCTGATCGTCAATTTTGCTTGCGTCGGTTTCCGGCCAAGACTGCAGCATGATCGACGCACCTTCACCCATAAACACGCCCGCCAGCGGCGCGACGCGCTGCCAAATCTCTTCGGTGATATAGGGCATCATCGGGTGGGCGAGGCGCAGAATCGTTTCGAGTACGCGCACCAGCGTGCGGCGGGTGCCTCTTTTCGCTTCTGCAGTGGCATTTTCGTCCCACATCACCGGTTTGGAAAGCTCCAGATACCAGTCGCAGTACTCGTTCCAGACAAATTCATACAGCGCTTGTGAGGCGTGGTCGAAACGATATTCATCCATCGCTTTAGTGACCTGAGACTCAACCTTCTGCAGCTGCGAAATAATCCATCGGTCAGCCAGAGAGAGCTTAACGTCACTGCCGTCTATCCCGCAATCTTCGCCTTCGGCATTCATCAGCACATAGCGCGAGGCGTTCCACAGCTTATTGCAGAAATTGCGGTAGCCATCCAAGCGGTTCATATCAAACTTGATATCGCGCCCTGTGGTGGCTTGGGAGAGGAAGGTAAAACGCAGCGCATCGGTGCCGTGAGCTTCGATGCCGTCTTTAAATTCGTCCTTAGTTGCCTTGGCAATGGCCTTCGCCTGCTTCGGCTGCATCATATTGCCGGTGCGTTTGTCGAGCAGTTCATCCAAGGTGATGCCGTCGATCAAATCGATGGGATCGAGTACGTTGCCCTTGGATTTGGACATTTTCTGACCCTGACCATCACGCACTAGACCGTGCACATACACCGTTTTGAACGGCACCTGCTTGGTGAACTTCAGGGTCATCATGATCATCCGAGCAACCCAGAAGAAGATGATGTCAAAGCCGGTGACCAGCACGCTGGAAGGATGAAACGTCTCAAGCTCTGGCGTTTGTTCTGGCCAGCCGAGAGTGCCGAAGGTCCACAGGCCCGAGCTAAACCAGGTGTCGAGCACGTCTTCGTCTTGGGTAAGCGTCACGTCGGCACCAAGGCCGTGCTTCTCACGTGCTTCTTCTTCGCTGCGGCCAACGTAGATATTGCCTTCGGTGTCGTACCACGCTGGAATGCGGTGTCCCCACCACAGCTGGCGGGAGATACACCAGTCTTGCAGGTCGCGCATCCAGGCGAAGTACATGTTTTCGTAGTTCTTGGGTACGAACTGAATATCGCCGTTTTCCACCGCTTCAATGGCAGGCTTGGCGAGAGATTCCACTGCCACAAACCATTGGTCGGTGAGCAGCGGTTCAATCACGTCACCTGAGCGATCGCCATGGGGCAGGGTGTTGTTAACGGCTTCTACCTGCTCCAGCAGGCCAAGTGCATCCATGTCCGCAACGATTTGCTTACGCGCTTCGAAGCGATCCAGGCCGGCGTACTTGGCAGGCAGGCTGGCATCTTCGTCAGGATGAGGCTGACCCTTCAGGTCAAAGATTTCTGCGCGTTCAAGGATCGCCGCATCTTTGGAGAAAACGTTAATCAGCAGGTGGTTATGCCGTTTGCCGACTTCGTAATCGTTAAAGTCGTGGGCGGGGGTAATCTTGACGCAGCCCGAGCCTTTTTCTATATCCGCGTGTTCGTCGGCCACTATCGGAATACGCCGACCAACCAGCGGCAGCTCAATAAAGGTGCCGATCAATGAGGCGTAGCGGGCGTCGTCTGGGTTCACGGCTACACCGGTATCACCGAGCAGCGTTTCAGGACGGGTGGTGGCGACTACCACGTAGTTTTTGCCATCAGCGGTTTGCACACCGTCTGCCAGCGGGTAGCGGAAATGCCAGAAGCTGCCTTGCTGCTCTTTGTTTTCTACTTCTAAATCAGAAATGGCGGTGTGCAGCGTCGGGTCCCAGTTGACCAAACGCTTGCCACGATAAATCAGCTTTTCTTCGTGAAGACGAACAAATACTTCTTGTACTGCTGTGTAGAAACCGTCGTCCATGGTGAAGCGTTCACGGCTCCAATCTACGCTTGCGCCCATGCGGCGCAGCTGGCGGGTAATCTGCCCGCCTGACTCTTCCTTCCATTCCCACACTTTATCGATAAACGCATCACGGCCTAAGTCGTGGCGGGTTTTGCCCTCTTCCGCGGCGAGTTTACGCTCCACCAGCATTTGCGTGGCGATACCGGCGTGGTCGGTGCCTACCTGCCACAGCGTGTTGTTACCCTGCATCCGCTTCCAGCGCGTCAGGGTATCCATAATGGTGTCCTGGAACGCGTGGCCCATGTGCAGGCTGCCGGTGACGTTAGGCGGGGGGATCATGATCGAAAAAGGCGCGCCCTTACCGGAAGGGGCGAAACGGTTGTCGGCTTCCCAGCGTTCGTACCAGCGGGTTTCGATCTGCTCGGGTTGGTAGGTCTTTTCCATGGGAGTCGGCTCACGGCTGGCAAAAAATGTGCACAAGTATAGCGCGAGAGGTGCTGGCTCGTCAGGTGCTTCGGGTGCGCATCGCGATGAGTCCAAGAATCGGGCCTGGCAGCAGCCACCAAATGACCGCTAGCGACTGGCTTGACCACAGTGCGGTGACCAGCGCAATGGAGGGAATAGTAATCCCGAAGCCAATGGCATTCATCATCGCCAGCGCCGCCCCTAAACGTTCAGGCGGCGCGGCGGCGCTGGCCAATGCTGAAAACTGGGCAGAGTCGGCAATCACGCTAATCCCCCATATGCCTAACAGCGCTAAAAGCAGCCAGGGCGAGGCGTTGCCAAGCAGCGGGTATATCAAACACAGCGCGCCAGAAACCGCCAATGCGATACAGGCCACTCTGTCGCTGCCGATATGACGGCTCCATTTACCCGCCAGCACACAGCCGGGTAGCCCCAAGGCAATAACGGCAAAGCTCAGCCACGGCTGGGCACTGCTGGCGGCGCCTAGGCGCTCTAGCTCCCGGGCGACTAAAAACGGCACCAGTGCCCAAAGCGCGTACAGCTCCCAGCAGTGGCCGAAGTAGCCCAGCGCAGCGGCGCGAAAGCGGGACTGTTTGAACGCTGCTAACCCCGCCCACGGCTGGCCGCTTTTGGCGATGGCCGGTAGGTGAGGGCCAACGCCCAAGCGAGCAATCATCAGTGCGGCGACCAGTGCCAGCAGTGACGCCAGCAGCAGCGGCCACTGCCAGGGAAGATGCAGCGTTAAACCGCGCAGCAGGTGTGGGGACGCAATGCCTAGGGTCAGCATGCCGACTAGCCAGCCTAACGCCGCCCCAGCATGGCTTGGCGTCCAGCTCACGACTAGCTTCATGCCGAGCGGATAGATGCCTGCCAGGCAAAGCCCGGTGGCAAAGCGCGCCACTGCGGCGAGCGTCACGCTCTCGGCGACGCCAATAAAGGCGGCATTGATCAATGCGCCCAGCACCGCTGAAATCGCAAACAGGTGGCTGGCGCGGACACGATCGGCCAAGCCTGTGGTGGCCATTAGTAGGGTGCCGGTAATAAAGCCGGCTTGAACGGCGATGGTTAATAGGCCCAGATCACTTTCGCTCAGGCCTACGGCCTCCTGGAGCGCCAGGCCAACGCCGTTAACGCTGAACCACAGCGAGGTGCCAAATAGCTGGGCGATGACAATAACGGCCAAGGGGTAGCGCGTGAGCACGTTTGAGTCTCCAATAGTGTAACGGGCGCGGCAAGGCCCCTAATGGTAATCAACAATTTTTCATTGCGACGAATTTTTTGAAAACAGCATTGTCGGAGAGCGAGAGTACCGCAAGACCCGCCAGGATTGTGCCGGGGAGGAAATTCATTTTGTACGCAATTGGAGTTTTTATGCAGTTAGCTAAACTTTTCGTTCCAGCAGTCGCCGCCCTGGTGTTCAGTGTGCCCGCTATGGCTCAGCAAATGGGTGGTGGTGCCCCCAGTGTCGATGACCAGGTTAACCAACTCGACGAAATGGTGGATCTGAATGATGGGCAGAAGGAAGAACTCAGCAACCTTTTGACCCAGATGCAAGACGACGTTGGTGCCAATGAGCAGGAAGCCCAGCAGTTGCAACAGCAACTCAGTGAGCACGTTCAGCCTGATTACGACGAAGCTGCCATTCGGGCGGATGCAGAGCGTCTTGGTGACCTAACGGCCGAGATGACCGCGGATAGCATTATCATACAGTCTCAGATCGAAGGCGTTTTCACTCAGGAGCAGCGCGATCAACTGGATGAGGCCATGGCTCAGCAGCAGGAGCAAATGCAACAGATGCAGGAGCAGATGCAGCAACAGGGAGGCTAAGGCGACGACGTACTGACAGAGATTGCCTGGTTCTGCTGATGACCCCGCCAAGTGCGGGGTCACGTGTTTATGGGTGCCGTTCAGCCATTACCCCAATTTATGCGGCACAACTTCATGGCCGAGCTCTTTATAGCGCTGCCAGCAGGCGCGTTTGGCGACCAGCACTTGTTGGTGTTGATTGATGATCTCGGCGATCCGCGCGTAGTTTTCTACGCCGTCGGGAATGTCGGGGTGCAGGTTAAGCAGCGCAGTCTCTTGCGCAGGTACCGGAAGCTGTTGCCAGCCAAGCGTAATGGGCACGCTGGCGGCCATTTCGCTACCTTCCAACGCGTGGGGCAGGTAGGCATCGGGGCGAAAATTCCACAGCGCGCTGTCGGCCTGCTCAGCGAGCGCTTTGTCCTCGCAGTGCAAATGCAGCTGATAGCCCTTACGCCAGATGGTCTCGGCGAGCTTACAGGCAAACTGCAAACGGGCTTCTAGGGTCGTGTCGGGCAGGATGTAAAAATCAATGCGCGCCATAGCGATTCCAGATAAGTCGGGTCTAGAGTAAGCGGCTCCAAACGACGCCGCCGCAAAGAATGCGGCGGCGAGAAGAAGCGCTTCGGCGTTAAACCAGCTTAGTTAGCCAGCCGTGCGTATCTTCACTACGGCCATACTGCAGATCGAGCAGCTTGCTACGAATGCGCATAGCGACTTCGTTGCTGTCACCAGCGCCTTCAATGGCAGATTTGAGGCGAATACGCTCGTTTTCGGAAACCAGCTCGCCCACCGGGGTGATCACTGCGGCGGTACCGCAGGCAAAGACTTCGATGATCTCACCCGACGCTGCGCCTTCGCGCCACTCATCAATGCTGATCGGGCGCTCTTCTGGCGTTAAGCCTTCCTCTTTGGCCAGCGTCAGTATCGAGTTGCGGGTCACGCCTTCCAAAATAGTGTCGGTTAAACGTGGCGTTACCAAACGGCCATCTTTAAACACGAAGAACAGGTTCATACCACCCAGCTCTTCAACCCACTTGTTTTCAGCAGCATCTAGAAACGCAACCTGGCCACACTGATGAGCTTCAGCTTCTTTCTGCGCAGCTAAGGACGCCGCGTAGTTACCTCCACACTTGGCAAAGCCAGTGCCGCCTGCGGCCGCGCGCTTGTAGTTCGAGGAAAGCCAGATCGATACCGGCGCAACGCCGCCTTTAAAGTAGGCCGCCGCTGGTGAAGCGATCACGTAGTAATCGACCTCTTGAGACGGGCGAACGCCTAAAAACGCTTCAGAAGCGATCATAAAGGGGCGTAGGTAAAGGCTGCACTCGTCGGAGGTGCTGGCGGGCGTGGGGACCCAAGCATGATCTTGGGCCAGCAGCGCTTTTAGCGAACCAATGAAGTCTTCATCGGAGAGTTCTGGGAGTGCCAAACGACGCGCGCTGCGGCGAAAACGCTCGGCGTTTTTCTCAGGACGAAACGTCCAGATCGAACCGTCAGCATGGCGATAGGCTTTAATGCCTTCAAAAATTTCCTGGCCGTAGTGCAGCACTGACGCTGCAGGATCTAGCATCAACGGGCCATACGGACGCACCTGATGGCCGTGCCAGTCGGCGTCTTGGGTCCAGCGAACGTGGGCCATGTGGTCAGTGAAATACTTGCCAAAACCTGGGTTACTTAGGATATTGCCACGAATATCATCTGCCATCGGCTGATTGGATGGCAGGGTTTCAAAACTCGTTTCAAAACCCGTTTCAAAGCTTGCAGTGGGCACGGCTATTTGTCTCCGCTAGAACCACGCCCAGGGTTGGGCACGGTTGGATACGATGGTGAATTCGATACAGCAGCACCGAGCCTCGGCTCGGTGCTGCTTGATATATCCAGGTTTAACGGTTGCGGCGCAGAAAGGCAACCGTTTCACGCATGAACGAGGCGTTAAGCGTCACTATTTTCGACCTGAGTGTCGGTTTCACGATCAAGCAAGTACTGGGTTAATAGGCCAACAGGGCGACCCGTTGCGCCTTTTTGCTTGCCGGAATGCCACGCGGTGCCTGCGATATCTAGGTGTGCCCAGGGGAAGTGATCGGCAAAACGTGACAAAAAGCACGCTGCGGTGATCGTGCCCGCTGGACGACCGCCAATATTGGCAAGATCGGCAAAGTTAGAGTCTAGCTGCTCCTGGTACTCGTCCCACAGCGGTAAATGCCACGCGCGGTCCCACGCGGCTTCACCTGCATCTAATAAGTCGAGTGCCAAATCGTCGTCGTTGGAAAGCAGACCGGTGGCGTGGTGGCCCAGGCCAATAATCACCGCGCCAGTGAGGGTGGCGATATCCACCACGCTTGCCGGCGTAAAGCGCTCGGCATAGGTCAGCGCATCGCATAGCACCAAGCGGCCTTCTGCATCAGTGTTGAGCACTTCAACGGTCAAGCCTTTCATCGTCTTGATAATATCGCCAGGCTTGGTGGCATGGCCGTCGGGCATGTTTTCCGCGGCGGCAACGATAAAGACTAGGTTGAGCTTTGGCTTAATCGCCAGTACCGCTTTGACGGTCCCGAAGACGCTGGCGGCGCCGCACATATCGAATTTCATTTCGTCCATGCCTTCACCAGGCTTGAGCGAAATGCCGCCGGTGTCGAAGGTAATGCCTTTTCCGACCAGCACATGGGGCGCGTCTTCAGCGTTTTCAGCACCGGTATATTTCATTACGATCAGGCGGGTTGGCTCTTTGCTACCGCGACCTACGGACAGTAATGAGCGTGCGCCCAGTGCTTCGAGCGCCTCTTCATCGAGAATCTCAACGTCCAGCGCACTGTTTGACTCGCGGCCTAGCTGCTGCGCCTGCTCGGCTAGGTAGCTGGGGGTGCAGATATTGGCAGGCAGATTACCTAGCGTGCGGGTGTAGTTGATGCCTTGGCCAATTGCGTTGCCTACTAGAGCACCTTGCTGAACGATAGGCTGCGTGCTGGCGTCACTAATGACGAGTGTGAGTTTGGTAAGACTGGGGGCTGGCGCAGGCGTCGATTTGAACTGATCGAAGCGATAAATAGCCCGCTCAGCGGCTTCTAATACTTTACGAGCTTTCCAGGCCGCGTCGCGGTCGGTTAAAGGTATATCATTAAAAATGACGCTGGCTTCATCAATGGGCAGTTTCACCAGCGCGGCCATGGCGGCATCCAGCGCCTTAATGTAGGCCGCTTCCTGGCATTTTTCGCGTTCGCCCAAGCCGACCAATAACAGCCGCTGTGCCCCGAGGCCTGGCGCAAACGGTATCATGAGTACGCTGCCTAGCGAGGCATCAAAGTCGCCGCGCTCCATCAATTGGCCGATCAGACGCTCGCTAGCGTCGTCCAGTTTGGCGACGCTGGGCAGTAGGTCACTACCTTTAAAAACCGGCACTAAGAGACAGGCGGTTTCGGTTTTGGCCGGATTAGCAGTTTGAACGGAAAATTCCATGACGTCTCCAACAAGACAAGCATCGAGGGATTCGGGATAATGCCTCGTTGCTTTTGAATTTGAAAAGGCAGTGAGAATAGTTTCATTAGTGTACCCAAGCCATGCGGGTATTGCATGGCATCCTGCACGACTAGCCGGAGAGCGCGTTGATTTTATTTCGGTATTTAACTCGCGAAGTGTTACTCACCATGGCGGCGGTTGCCGGCATTCTGCTGTTGGTGATCATGGGCAGCCGTTTTATCCGTTATTTCGCAGATGCGGCGGAGGGTGACTTTCCCGTCACTATTTTAGGCAGCCTGATGATGTTTCACCTGCCTGGCTTTATGGAACTGATACTGCCGCTGTCGTTTTTTCTAGGCATTTTGCTGGCTTACGGGCAGCTCTACATGAACAGTGAGATCACTGTCATGGTCGCCTGCGGTATGAGCCCGACGCGATTGTTGAAAGTAACGCTGCTGCCGGCCAGTGTTGTCGCGGTGCTGGTAGGCATGTGCAGCCTATGGCTGACACCCTATGGCGCGCTGCAAACGGAAACCGTACTGGAGGAGCAGCGCAGCCGTTTGGATGTGTCTGTGCTCGCACCGGGGCGCTTTCAGGAGTTTGGTGGCGGCCGCACCGCGTACATAGGCAGCTTTACCAGTGATGGCACTGAGATGCAGGATGTATTGGTGCACGAGCAGAATCAGCCCGGCGATGAAAATACCCACGACTATATTACCCGTGCCGCCTCTGGCTATCAGGAAACCCGGATCGATACGGGCAGCCGTTTTCTGGTGCTAGATAGAGGCGAGCGCTATGGCGTCACCCCCGGGCAGCAAAGCGCTGAACGGCTCACCTTTGATCGCTATACGCTGCGTTTAGGGCTAAACAGTAATCGGCAGTCGCTGGATTCCCTGGAGTATGCCACTACGCCAGCGCTATGGAATGATCCAAGCCCGCGTGCACAGGCACAGTGGCAGTGGCGTGCAGGGCTCCCGCTAATGGTGTTTATATTAGCCCTAATGGCGCAGCCGCTTTCCCGTGTTAATCCCCGTCAGGGGCGTTTTGGCAAGCTGCTACCGGCGGTATTTTTATACGTCGCGTATCTGAGCCTTTTACTTGCGGTGGTCGACGCCATCGGCAGTGAAACGTGGTCCGCCACGCTGGGTGTATGGCCGGTACATGGGCTGTTTTTAGGATTGGGCCTGCTGCTGCTGTGGCACTCGCAACGTAAGGGAATGCGCTGATGGTGAATCTGCTGATGGTTGACCGCCTGGACCGCTATATCGCCCGCAACGTGCTGGCGGCTATTGTTGTGGTTCAGTTCGTGCTGTTGGGCTTGGATATTACGATTGCCTATATCGATAACTTAGGCGACGTCCAGGCTGGCTATACTGCCCTTGATGCGCTGTTTTACTTGCTGATGCGTACGCCGTGGCGCTTCTATCAATATGCCCCGGTGGCAGTGTTAATTGGCGCGTTAATTGGCTTGGGCAGCATGGCCTCTAATAACGAGCTCACCGTTATGCGCGCCTCTGGGCGCTCCCTCGCACGTATTGTGTGGGGCGTGATGAAGCCTGTGCTGCTGGTGATCGTCGTGGTGTTGCTGGTGGCTGAATACGTCAGCCCGCGCACCGAACAACACGCTGAGGCGTGGCGCTTAGAAAAGATTCAGGGCGAAGGCACGATGCTGACTAGCCGCAGTGGCTGGCAGATTGAGGGCGACAGCGTCTACCGCTTCGGGGCGATCCGTGCTGATGATGTGGTGCTTGATTTAACCCGCTACCGCTTTGATGACCGGCAGCTAGTGGAAGCCACCTATGCCCAGCGCGCGCTTTGGGAAGACGGCGCCTGGCGTTTGGAAAACGTCTCTACGACGCGCATCTTCGATAATCACACTGAGTCCGACCAGGCCGCAAGCATGGGGTGGGAAACGTCCTTTACCCCCACGCAGCTTGAGCGCTTGCTGCGCGATATAGAAAGCCAGGCGCCCAGTGAGCTTTGGTACTACGCGAAGTTTCTCGCTGATCAAGGTCTGCAAAATGATCAGGCACTGCTGTATTTTTGGCAGAAAATGCTAATGCCACTCACCATGGGCTCATTAGTGCTGATTGCGGCCTCGTTCGTGTTTGGCCCGCTGCGCACCGTGGCCGCGGGTACCCGCGTGTTTTACGGGGTAATTACCGGCCTCAGCTTTAAATATGTGCAAGACCTACTGGCGCCTGCATCAACGATTTTCGGATTCTCACCCGTGTGGGCCGTCTTAGTGCCGACGCTTGTGTGTGCCGGGGTCGGGATCTATTTCTTACGCCGCAACGGTTAGCAAGATGCGCACGCGACGCTTTACTCAGTTGGGTGATGCGTGGCCAGCAGGCCTAGGCCGCCGCTTAGGCGCCATGCTCTACGACGGCTTTTTGGTTACGGCAATCTGGATTGCAGTGACGGTGGTTCACCTAATGTTTTTCCGCTATATGCTGGGCCAGTCGCCTGAAGACATTGGCGCCACCGCCTGCGATGTTTGGAGCCTGCGAATCATGCTGGTCGTGTTTGTCAGCCTGTTTTTTGTTTTCTCCTGGACGCGCGGCGGCATGACTCTGGGAATGCAGGCATGGCGGCTGCGTGTGCAAACGCGAGAGGGCTATTCACTGAGCGTGACGCAGTGCCTCATTCGCTGCGGCGTTGCGTGGCTATCGCTGCTGACGCTTGGGTTAGGCTATCTGTGGGTGCTGTTCGACCCACAACGACGTAGCTGGCCAGATATTGTGTCTAAAACGCAAACCGTCGTACTGCCAAAAGGCTAACGCGGTCGAATTTGCGCCGAAAAATAATAATTAGGCGAAAATTATTGCCTGCAAAAAATGTCGCGGCGCCAATATGTTATCGAGAGGCAGCTGTGTGTTAAGACGAATGCCTCCCAAAAAGCAGTCATTTCTACTTGATAAGATGTATACGAATCATTTACATTCATCTCATAGCTTATATGAGGTGTCACCATGTACGTTTGTGTGTGCAAGGGAGTAACCGATCATCAGATTCGTCAGCAGGTAAGCGACGGTGCGCGCAGCTGGCGGGAAGTACGCGAAGCAACCGGCTGCGCAACGCAGTGCGGTAAGTGCGCGTGCTATGCCAAATCTATTACCCGCGATGCCGTACAAGAAGCGCGTCAAGAAGCCGATATGGGACTTGCTTACGCCGTGTGACGCGAATCACTCTTGTTAGAGTTATCGTTTGCAAATGTATGATTTGCTTGAACTTTTAAACACCTTATCTATACTCTCAGGAAAGCTGGGAGTGTAGCTATGTGCGTCTATACTCCTTCTCTAACGTAACTGCTTGATCGCATTATTTAAAGGCCACTTAAACACTGGCTTAACCATCAGCATTACCGTTGAAAAGGTGACATTATGAAAGGTGATACTAAAGTTCTTGAGCATCTCAACAAGGCGCTTGGTAACGAACTCGTCGCGATTAATCAGTATTTTTTGCATTCCAAAATGTACAAAGATTGGGGCCTGAAAGCACTGGCCAAGTGGGAGTACGAAGAATCCATCGAAGAGATGCAGCACGCTGACAAGATCATCGAGCGCATCCTATTCCTAGAAGGCATTCCCAACCTGCAAGACCTGGGCAAGCTGCACATTGGTGAAAACGTTAAAGAGATGCTCGAAAGCGATCTAAAAATCGAGCACGATGGCCGCAACGATTACATTGAAGCCATCACCTACTGTGAAAGCGTAAAAGACTACGTTACTCGCGATATGCTGCGCGACCTGCTCGCCGATGAAGAAGGTCACATCGACCACATCGAAACTGAGCTGAAATTGATCGAACAGGTGGGTATCCAGAACTACCTGCAGCGCCAAATGCAGATGGCTGGCGAAGAATAAATACGCTGGCAGTATTACCGTATTAAGTGATCGTTTCACGTTAATGCGCAAAGCAAAACGGGCAGCCCATGGGCTGCCCGTTTTCTATTAGGCTACTCGCGAGTTATGAGCTAGTCGCCAGAGTCTTGCCTGACTTTCCGCTCTCTGAAAATAACCATGAAGCTATAGAGCCTCTACATATTATTCCTGCCGCAAAGCATTTGCCGCCATTCTTCAAAAAACCTCCATCACATTGATAATATTAATAGTTAACTAAATCAATTGCTTGTTCCGTTTAATGGATGTTTTTTTCACGACTGAAATTTGCTTCAAAGACTAAAGTTTAAGCTTCATTGCTTTGACATAGTGCATTTAAAAAGCTTTATATATCGTGATATATCAAAGGAGTGTGACTATGCGCAAAACAACCTTTCTAACAGCATCGGCGCTACTTATTGCTGGCCTTATTCCCTCTCTGGCGTTGGCTCAATGGCCGGAACGACCTGTCAATATTGTCGTTCCTTCGGGTGCTGGCGGCGGTACCGATCAGACCGGGCGAATGTTGGCTGAAAGGCTTCAGGAATATTTCGGCCAACCCTTCAATGTAATTAATCAGGGGCAAGGGGGAGGTGTAATAGGTCTTTCCTCAATCAAAAATGCTGATCCCGACGGCTATACGCTGGGGGTTCTTTATAATTTCGCCCATTACGCGGCGATGGGGCAGGCCGACTTTGATGCAGCAGACTTTACTGCTATTGCACAGTTCAACTTTGATCCGGCTGGCTTCCAGGTTCGCGACGACAGTCCTTGGGAGAATATCGAGCAGGCTTTGGATGATATTCAGCAGTCTCCAGAGGATTATGTTATTGCCTGCGGTGGTGGGTGCGGGGGCTCCTGGCCCATGGCTGTTGCAACAATGATGGATCAGTACGGTGTTGACGTATCAAAGGTGCGTTTTGTATCAGGTCAAGGGGCTGCCGCTGCATTGCAGGATCTTGCTGCTGGCGGTGTCGATATTGTTCCTTCTTCTCTGCCTGAGGCTAGTCCCTTGATACAGGCGGGGCGCATCAAATCGCTAGTAGTGATGGGTGATGAAAGGCTGGAAGCTTTCCCTGACGTTCCTACGCTGGCCGAAGCTACCGACATAGGCTTGCAGCTGGGAGCCTGGCGTGGACTAGTGGCTCCCCAAGGGTTACCTGATGAGATCGTCGAGCGGCTTGAAAGCGCTATGCATGAAATCGTGAACGACGATCAATGGCGCCAACAGATGACTGATCGCGGTTTTGGTATTCAGTGGCGTGATGCCCTTACGTTCAGCGATTTTATGAACGAGCAACAGGCCTCGGTACGCGAGCTCATCGAAACCATCGGTTTAGTCAAAAGCAACTGATTCTTGCTTGTCATTCGCCGGCGGCATGCCTAAGTGCCGCCGCAGTTCAGACAGTCGTACTTGGAGTCATCGCTTTGAAATTCGACGACAGTATCAGTGGGCTACTCATTATCTGCTTCGGCAGCATGGTCATTTTTTTTGCTCAACAGTTACCGACACTGCAGTTTATCGATTATGGGCCGGGCTTCTTTCCTACCTTGATCGGTATTGTGCTTGTTATATGTGGGTTGTCTGTACTGGCGAAGCGGATTGTTTCCAGCCAAGGCAAGATAGCTACTTGGGTGCGCATCGATAGTGATCAGGATGTATGGAAATCGCTATTAACCATTGGCTTTGTGATTGCCGTTATTCTTTTTTATATCTTTACCGTCAAAATTCTGGGTTTTTTGGTAACGATGCCGCTGGTGCTTTTTTCATTATTGTTTTATTTCCACCGCCGTCTTGGTCGAGATCTGGGCATTGCTGTTATTGGTAGCATCGCCTTCCATAGCTTTTTTTATCAGTTAATGTCGGTGCAGTTGCCTTGGGGCCTGTTAACACCATTCGCGGGGACTCTGACATGGTAATGAATGCTCTAGCGTTATTGTTCACGCCCACAACACTTGGTGTCATGCTCGCGTGCGCTCTTTATGGGCTCGTGATTGGTGCTATTCCCGGGTTTTCCGCTGCGATGGCGGTCGCCCTAATGGTTCCCGTCAGTTACTTCTTGGATCCTGTGCCCGCGCTAGCAGGCGTTGTCACTCTCTGCGCTATGGGTATTTTTTCGGGAGATATTCCCGGCGCACTGTTACGTATTCCTGGAACACCAGCTTCCGCAGCTTATGTTGATGAATCCTACAGAATGACTCAGAAGGGGCAGGCAGGGCTCGCTCTGGGAACAGGCTTAGTATGCTCGTCAATAGGTGGGATATTCGGCAGCATCGTATTGATTTTTGCAGCGCCCTCATTAGGGAATTTAGCCCTGCAGTTTAGCTCAGTTGAGTATTTCTGGTTGGCTTGCATGGGTCTGACCGCAGCGATTGCCGTCTCTCAGGGCTCAACCGCTAAGGGAGTTGTTTCCTTAAGCCTTGGTTTGTTGATTGCAATGGTAGGCCTTGACCCGGTATCTGGACAGCCTCGTTTCGCCTTCGGCACGGAATATCTCTCCGGCGGGCTAGGCTTTATACCGGTGCTCATCGGTTTATTTGCCTTATCAGAAGTCTTTCGATTTGCGCTGTCGCCAAAGGGCGATGAGCTTGCACCGGTAGGCAAGTTAGATGATGTTTTTCGGGGAGTGCTGTCTGAGATTAAGCGCATGGGGTTTCAGATACTGCAGGGTTGCGGCATTGGGACTCTGGTCGGCGCTATTCCGGGGGCTGGAGCTGACATTGCCTCTTATATCGCTTATGCCAGCACGAAGAAACAATCCCGTCACCCGGAAAAATTCGGCACTGGAATCGTCGATGGCATAGCATCAGCCAGTGCTGCCAATAATGCGTCGATTGGTGGAGCTCTCGTCCCGGCCACAGTGTTTGGTATTCCTGGTGACAGCCTGACAGCTGTGATTATAGGCGTCCTTTATATGAAAGGGCTTAACCCAGGGCCTACCGTTTTTCTGACGCAAGGTGATCTTATCACCGCAGTATTTCTTGCCTTCTTACTCGCCAATATTCTGATTGTACCGTTTGGCTATCTTGCGATCCGTATTTTCAGGCACATTCTAGCCGTGCCGCGAACGATTTTAATGCCCTTAATCATCGCGGCTTGCATTATCGGTGCGTTCGCGGTGGAGAATACGGTGTTTGCCGTCGTGACAATGCTGTGCGCCGGTATACTTGGCTTTTTCATGGAAGAAAATGGTTTTCCGCTTGCGCCAGCGATTCTCGGCGTCGTATTGGCTCCCATCGTTGAAGAGAATTTTCTTAATACATTGGTAAAATCAAATGGCGATATGCTGGTCTTCTTCAGTCGTCCTATCGCCTTGGCTCTAGCAGTAATCACTATCGCTATCTGGGTGGTTCCTCCCTTGCTAGCGCTTCTACGTCGCAATAAAGGCAGAGTTAAATCAACATGAACGGATCTTACGGTTCTACTATATCAACGCTTTTCTCGCGTGCAGAGGAGGCCTATACGATCATCGAAGAGATGATCGTTACATTGACCCTAGTACCGGGAGAGATTCTGACGGAGCAGGCACTCTGCGAGCGGCTCGATATGGGTCGAACACCCATTCGGGAAGCGCTATTAAGACTTAAGCAAGACTATTTGCTTAGCGTTCTGCCCAGGCAGGGGATTTTTATCCAGCCGATTGATACGACGACAGCTCTTGAGGCTTTAGACGTTCGCCAGCATGTTGAAGGGTTGCTTATCAGGCGCGCGAGCCAACTGGCTAGCGATAGCCAACGGCAAGAGTTCCTGCGTATGGCCGATCAGGCCGAAAAGGCCTTAAAAAGTGCCGATAACGTAGCTTTCTCACAGATTGATAAGCGTTTTAACGAACGAGTGTGTGAAGCAGCCAGGCACGCTGTTGCTGCTAAGACCATCATGCCACTGCATGCAGTATCACGCCGAATTGGCTTTTTCTTGTCACAGTTCGCGGATTTGGGCCTAGCTGACACGGGGCTGCCCCACGTGGAAATCATGCGGGCAATCGCTGAGGCCGATGCGGATACGGCACTAACCTCGCTAGGCGTGCTGCACCGGCGTACGCGCGAGCAGACTCTTGCTATCGAACGAGAAGGGTTACTTGATCGAGCTAACAAGTGATCGAATCATTGTTGCTGCCGGTGCCCGTTAATGCTTATTCAGAAGGATGAAACTGTATATATGCCCCGATCTAATATAATCCTAGTAGGTGCTTATTCTCCCCAACAGCGTGAACGGCTAGAAACTCGTTTTACCACGTGCTCTGTTGATACTCCGCAGCAGTTGATGAGGCTCGCTAGCGACGAGCGGAAGGCCTGTGCAGCAGTTGCCTGTCATGGTCACTCACCTTTTGGTGCTGCTGAAATGGATGCGCTTCCCAGCTTGCGTCTGATTGCCAACTTTGGTGTGGGTTACGACGATATCGATATCGACGCGGCTACGAGCCGCGGTATCACGGTGACTAATACGCCCAACGTGCTAAATGATGATGTCGCTGATTTGGCCGTCGGAATGTATTTGGCCCTCAAGCGTCGCCTTATTGCTGGTGATCGCTGGGTGCGCAGCGGAGACTGGGCGCGTATTGGCTCATTTCCGCTGAATGCACATACCAGCGGTCTGCGTGTTGGCATATTAGGAATGGGGCGGATAGGTAAGGAAATTGCTGACCGCATGGTAGCGTTCAAAACCACCGTGCATTACCAATCACGTCAGGCCAAACAAGTACCTTCTGATTGGGTTTATCATGCCGATGCCATCGATCTAGCACGCTCGGTGGATGTTCTGTTTGTAACGATAGTGGGTGGAGATGAAACTCGCCATTTCGTATCGGCTGAGGTACTCAGTGCATTACCTAGCGATGCCGTTGTGATCAATGTTTCCAGAGGCACGGTGATTGATGAGGATGCGCTAATTCAGCGTCTGCAAGGCGGATTTTTAGCGGGCGCTGCGCTTGATGTCTTTGCAACTGAGCCGCATGTAGATCCGCGGTTGTGCGATCAAGAAAATGTCTTGCTTCAGCCCCATCAAGGTTCGGGTACTATTAATACGCGCGAATCCATGGGGGACTTGCAGTACGCCAATATTCTTGCCTTCACAGAAGGTAATGAGCTAATAACGCCTGTTAATTGATATGCAAAATTGCGCTAATTACCTACCAACGGTAATAACAACAGCAGCACAACAACGGAGCATTCGCTCGAGCGTGGGCTAGTCATAGGATGCAGGAGGCGCCTGTTTTTGTGTCGAATAGCCTGCTATTTACAGCAATCCAGATTGTTATATAAAACGTGCTAAAAGCAAAACGGGATTACAGGCTAATTCCACTGATGGTTGCTCCATATAGTCAACGTGATACTTTCCTGACGCCGACAATGCTTGAAAGCGATACGGCGAGGATGGAAAGCAGAATCAGCGCCAGCGCAGGGATAAGCACCGTCCAGGGCCCACGCTCGATATAGGGCATGCCTTCGGCCAGTATTAGCCCCCACTCAGGTGACGGCGGGCGTGGGCCAAGGCCCAGAAAGCCCAATGCCGCAAGGGCGAGCGCCACTCCTGGTAAGCGCAGCATGGCATGGCGAAACACCGGGCCAAGTACTGCTGGCAACACATAACGGCTCATCAAGCGAAAATGGCCGACGCCTAAAATAGGCGTAATCCGCACGTGGGGTTGGGCTTTGACTTCGGCAACCAGCGCTGCCGTATGGGCCGCCAGCGGTGCCCAGGCAACCGCTGTTACGGCAATAATGGCGCCGCTGGCGCTAGGCCCTGCCAGCCCCGCCACGATAAGCCCCGCAATCGTGGGCGGAGTAGCCTTGGTGATTTCAATCGGACCGGTTGCAAGCCTTGGCGCCAAGCCCATGAGAAGCCCGAGCACCAGCGACAAGCAGACAACGGCAACGGCCATCCCCATGGTGGAAAGCGCCCCGTGAGCAACGCGTGCCAGAATATCCCGTCCCGTTCCGTCCGCGCCTAGTGGCAGTGCCCAGCTTGGCGGCTCAAGACGCATAAACAATGAGCTAAACGGGTCACGTGTCATCCCTGCAACCACCAGCACACATAGCAGGGCGATGGCCACCGAGGGTACTACCCATGCCCCTCGCTGGGCATGTCGCTCGCTATGCGCCACCGGCAGTGCGCCCAGCCGAAACGCACGCCCTAGCAGCAGCGCGCGGCCAATGTTGGCCAAGCTGCCCAGCACAATCGCAATCACCAGTAGAATAAGAATCCCGGTTTGAAGCGCAGGCATGTCCTGCGCCGCTGCTGCTCCCAGCGTTGCCCGACCAAGCCCTGGAATAGAAAACACCTGCTCGACGGCAATCGCACCACCGGTTAAGCCTACCATCACCATGCCCACCTGAGGCATAAGGCTAGGTAGGGTTCGTCGCAGTGTTGCCAAGGTAATCCGGCTGCGTGAAAAACCCGCCACGCTCCAGGTGGCCACCCAGCGCTCGGTAAACGTCGTCGCCAGGCCATCGCTAAACAGCCGACCCAGCAAGCCGCCTGCCGGTAAGCCTAGCGCCAAGGCAGGCAGTACGGCATAGCTTAAACCGCGCCAGCCGTAAGGTGGCAGCCAGTTGAGCCAGGCGGCAAAAATGACCAGCAGTATGGACGCGAGCAAAAACTCAGGCAGAGCTGTCAGCGTTGCGCCAACCGCGCCGGATGAGCGGCTGACCCGGCCGTTAAGGCCGCGACGAACCACCGGCACGCAAATAAGAGTGGCCGTGATAACTGCTACCAGCATGCCAAACGCCATTAACGTGACCGATACCTGCGCGCTTTTTAACATGCCCGGCAGTACGGGCGCGCCAGATATCCAGGAGTTGCCCGCATCGCCACGCATTAACCCTATCAGCCAGCTTTGCAGCTGTTCAAGCGGGCCAAGCTCAAGGCCAAGCTGGGCACGAATGGCTGCCAAAGCTTCGGGCGTTGCCTCTTGTTCGGCAGAACGCGCTCGCAGAATACTCAGCGCCGGGTCCCGTCCTGATAGCCACGGCAGCAGCCCGACCAGAACCACCACGCCCGCCAATGTTACCAGGCGCGAGATCAGCGGGATAAAGGGTTCAATGCGCAGGCGGCGCCACAAGCGCAACGGTATCGCGGTCGTCATTCGTGATGTGCCCTTAGGACTCGCTATCGTTGTTGAACATGGTTTTTTCGGTGATCAGCATACGCTCGCGCGGATCGCGTTCGGCATTGGCAACGCGTGCCGATTCGCCCTGAATAACGCGCTCATGCAGCATGGGAATCGCCGCATCGGTACGCAAAATGGCCGTTTCTGCATCGATAATCGCTTGGCGTCGTGCTTCGCCAGTGGGCAGAACGGCAGCGGTGGCTAGCGCCTCATCTACGGCTGGGTCGCACAGTTGGGCGATATTAAAAGAGCCCGCACAGGCGAAGTCGCTAAACATGTAGGCCACCGGATCGCCGGAGTCGAGTACCGTCGCCCGAGAGAGAATAAACGCATCGAATTCACCCGCCAGTGCGTCTGCTTCGATATGCGCGTACTCACGCACTTCCTGGCGAACGTTAAAGCCGGCGCGGGTTAGCTGCTGTTCCAGCAGAACGGCGACTTCGGGAAGCTCTGCGCGGTCGGTAAAGGTGGCTAGGGTAATCTCGGTACCGTTCGGCGCGGTGGGCGCTGTAAGATCCTCTATCGGCGTGCGAATACCGCTCGCCCAGGCAAGCGCCGGGCCTAGCAAGCCCTCGGCAATATCGGCACGGCCTTCATAGACGGTGTTTACAATCGACGGGCGATCAATCGCTTCACGTATCGCCGCGCGCAGAGCCGGGTCAGCCAGCGGACCAGACTGAGTGTTGAGATAGAGCGTATTGGTACGCGGCATAGGCACTTCATGAACACGCTCAGGGTCGAGAAGAGCGGCCTGCGATACCGGGATAGCTTCAACCACATCCGCCACGCCGGTTCTTAATGACGCTGCCCGCGCGGTACCATCGGGTACGTAGTCGGCATCAATACCGGCCGCTGCCGCAGGCTCGCCCCAGTAACCCTCAAAGCGGTCAAGCTTGGCGCTGGTGGTACCGTTGATCTCTTTCAAAACGAACGGGCCAGTGCCTGCTTCGATAGGATTGACCCGGCCATCATCCCCGTAGGCTTTGGCGGCTAAAATCGCCAGCTGTGGGCTGGAAAGCCGGTTAGGAATCAGCGGATCGTCTTCTTCTGTGTGCACAATCACCGCGTTATCGCCATCGGTTTCGATGGTCATAGTGACCCCGTCTAGAATGCGCGGCTTCGGGGTTGCCTGAGTGGCTGCGGTGAGCGAATTCACCACGGCATTGGCTGTTAGCGCTGTGCCATCGTGAAACGCTACGCCGTCGCGAATGAGAAACCGCCAGGTTTTCGGGTCAAGTTGTTGCCACTCGGTGGCCAGAAATGGCTGGGGGTCGCTGTTGGCATCCAGGCGAATGAGGGTTTCTGCATTGCTCCAGCGCGACAGCTTAAACGCATCGTCGGATAGCGGCGTTAACCCCGAGCGGGGTGGCTGAAGCATGGCCACATTAATACGCGGGCCAACATCCGATGAGATGGTGTCGCGCTGTTCTTCAAAACAACCGGCAAGCAGTAAAGGAGCAGCCAGGGCAAAGGGTAGGGAAAGACGAAGCGGGCGGCGTAACATTGAAAACTCTCCTAAGTAAAGTGACTAACAGGCAAGCGATTGCCCAAACGCGCTAGGTCAATGCCTAAGCGCTGTGCCGGGCGAATGGGGTTAAAAAGTGTCTGGCGGTTTACCTCGCACGTTTATAAGAGTGCTTCTACCTCAGCGGCGTTGCAGTCTGGATAAGCACAGGTAGGCAGTTGGGAGACGGCATTAATCAAGTCCCGCGTGACCGGATGGTGAGGGTTACGCCATAGCTCAGCGGTGGGGCGGTCTTCAACAATGCTGCCGTCATCCATCACCAGCGTGCGCTGGCACAGCTTGGCAACGACTGATAAGTCATGCGACACCATCAACAGTCCAGTGCCGTTCTCATCGCAAAGCTGTTTGAGTACGTTGATAACCTGGGTGCGAACCGGCAGGTCGAGGCCGCTGAGCGGCTCATCGGCCAATAAAAAGCGCGGGCGAGTAGCAATGGCGCGGGCAATCGCTACTCGCTGAGCCTGACCACCAGACAACTCATGAGGCTTGCGATCCAGAAAATGCGCATCCAGACCAACCTGCTCTAACGCTTCGCAAGCGCGTTCAACCGGATCGCAATCAACCTTGAGTCTAATCAGCGGCTCGGCGACCAAGGCGCGAACGCTCATCCGCGGGTCAAGCGAGGAAGCCGGGTCCTGAGGGATATATTGAACCGCTTGACGGTACCACCTGAGCTTGGCCGTAGAGGCGGGGCGTACAGCTTTCTGCTGACAGGTAACCGAGCCGGTATCGGGGGCTTCAATTGCTAAAAGTGAGCGCAATAACGTGGTTTTACCCGAGCCGGATAGGCCCACCAATCCCACGCGTTCGCCGGGATACAGCGCCAGGTCGATATCGCTCATTACCTGCTTGCGCTCGCCTGCCCGCCAGAACACCTCGCGAGGCAGTGAAACGCTCTTATTGAGCCCACGTGCCGAGAGGAAAGCAGTTTTTTCGCTCACTACCGCGAGGTCATTTAAAACGACTCGGCCATTAAAAAGGGTTGCGCGCTGCATCTAGGCACTCTTTAAGTAGTCAACGGGCATTAGCTCGGCCGCATTCGTTAGTTCGGTCGGATATACGCTGTGGGCGGCGGCTACCAGTTGCTGAGTGAAACGATGCTGAGGAGCTGTAATCAGAGTGTCCAGCGCGCCGCTTTCGATCATGACACCACGCTCAATAATTACGGCTCGCTTGCAAAGCTGCGCTGCAGCGTGAAGGTCGTGGGTAATAAATAGCAGCGCGCTATGTGCGGTGTCCGTATGTTCACGTAACGCCCGCAGTACCTGGGCCTGGGTGACCACATCTAGCGCGGTGGTGGGCTCATCGGCGACCATCAGCGAGGTTTTACAGGCCATCGCCAGCGCAATGCAGACACGCTGGCGCTGGCCGCCGGAAAGCTCAGCTGGGGTGCGCTTGATCAACCGCTGAGGGTCATCCAAGCCCATGGCCCCCAGCAGGGCCACGGCGGCTTGATCGGCAGCTTTGCGCGATAGGCCATGATGGCGCGAAAACGGCTCACGTAACTGAGAGCCTACCGAGACCAAGGGGTTGAGCGCCGAGAGCGAGTCCTGAAATACCATCGACACCCGAGTATCTTTTCGACGCCGCGCGGCGGGCGTTTGAATAACCTCACGGCCCTGAATGCGGATGCTGCCCTGCACCTGGGCGTTGGGAGGTAAGAGACCCAGCACCGCTTTAGCAGTGAACGATTTACCCGACCCGGATGCGCCTAGCAGGCAAACACGCTCGCCAGGTAATACGTCAAACGAGAGGCCATCAACCACCGGGTGTCGGCCAATTTGAATGCGCAGGTCACGCACGGATAAAACAGGATCGCTGCACATTGATAACATCTCTAGTAAAGCGGCTAAGCTATTAGTGATTGTTATGGTATATCATTTCTTGTTGCTGCGGCAATATTAGTCTCAATACAAAAAATTATAGGGCAGTGCCAAATGGACCGTAAGAAGACATAAAAAAAGCGCTGAAAAATCAGCGCTTAATCGTTATTAGTCGGCTGTTTGCCGTCTATCTATAGGCAGTTATTTTGTGGCGGTAGCGAAACCTTCGTCACCCGTACCAAATTTCTCTGCTGGCTCATCAACCGCAAACGTGGTGCGGCTTAAGCGACGAACACGTTTCATAAATAGCGCAATGCAGAGCAATGTTCCTAACGCCGCCACAAAGTAGCTGGTATTTAGCGGCAGGCCAAAGCCAATCGGCGCGTAGGCTAGGTAGGTGAAGGTCGCCATGGTCATAAAGGTGGCTGGAATCGACGTGATCAAATGGGGCTTACGCGACAGCACTAAGTACATGGTGCCTACCCACAGGGCAATAACCGCGGTGGTTTGGTTCGCCCAGGAGAAGTAGCGCCATAGCAGCGTGAAGTCCATATGCGTTAGTGCATAGGAGACAACAAACAGCGGTAGAGCCACCAGAATGCGCTTAATCATCGGCTTTTGATCGACTTTAACGTAGTCGGCGATAATCATCCGCGCGCTGCGGAAAGCGGTGTCACCAGAGGTGATCGGCAGCACGATAACGCCGAGTATGGCCAGCGTACCGCCTACAGCGCCGAGCATGGTGGTAGAAACTTCGCTAACGACAGCGGCAGGGCCACCGGCGGCAAGTACGTCGGACAGCGTTTGGTCGCCGTAGAACAGGCTCATAGCGGCGGCGGCCCAAATCATCGCGATCACGCCTTCAGTGATCATCATGCCGTAGAAAATTTTGCGTCCATTCGTTTCGTTTTGCGTGGTGCGCGAAATGATCGGTGTTTGAGTAGCATGAAAGCCGGAAAGTGCACCACAGGAGATCGTTAAAAACAGCAGCGGGAAGATAGGAGCTGCTTCAGGATGCATGTTCTCGAAAGATAGCTCAGGAATGGGCGCGCCGGTGACAATCAAGCCAATGCCGATACCGGCCGCACTGAACAGCAGTAGCGCACCAAAGTAAGGATAAATACGGCCGATGACTTTATCGATCGGCAGCAGTGTCGCGATTAAGTAGTAAATAAAGATGGCGACGATAATCAGCGTCATCGACAGTGAGGTCATATTCGCCAGCAGCGCAGCGGGAGAGGTGACAAAGACCGTGCCGACCAGCAGCAGTAGCAAAATGGCAAAAGCATTAACGACGTGCTTCATCGCTTTGCCGAGAAATTTGCCCGCTAGCTGTGGTAAATGAGCACCGTGGTTACGAATTGAGATCATGCCGGTTAGATAATCGTGCACGGCACCGGCAAAGATGCAGCCGACCACAATCCATACAAAGGCAACCGGGCCGTAAAGCGCGCCAAGAATCGGTCCAAAAATCGGCCCTACGCCGGCAATGTTTAATAGCTGAATGAGTGAGTTACGCGTGGTATTCATCGGCACGTAGTCGATGTCATCGCGCATGGTGAAGGCTGGTGTGCGTCGTTTGCGGTCGGTCACGAACACGCGCTCAACGAACTTCCCGTAGGTAAAGTAGCCTGCAATTAGCAGCAGGATCGATACAATAAAGGTGATCATCTAAGGTACCTAGAGCAGTTAGAGGGATTAGCCGGAGTCGGCAAGACGCTTACTAGCACGCTGGCACACCAGCAGGTGCGTTTAAACCGGGATGAATGTACAGATAAGGCCCGTAGATCACAGCTAGACTTTAGTTGGTGATTTTCGATAAACCGTCAATAAAACGGGCAGCCAGTGGCTGCCCGTTTTTGATGCCGAAGTGAACGCTTGTCTTAAGACTCAACGACACCGCAGGCCATGCGAGCGCCGCCACCACCCAGGTGGGGCTCATCCTTATAGGTATCGCCGCCTGCGTGGATCATTATGCTACGGCCCGGCATATCTTCCATGCTCAGGCGTGGTGCCAGCACGGGGAGGTTGGCTTCGCCGTCCTCATTGACCGTTAGCACCGGTAGATCACCCAAATGGCCTTCGCCGTAGGGGCCTAGGTGAGTATCCGTTTCTTCCGGATCATAGTGGCCGCCGGCGGCTTGCGCTGCGGTCATTTCGCCGTCGTCATTCTCGGCAGGATCGCAGCTGGCGTTCTGGTGAACGTGGAAACCGTAAACACCGGGCTCCATATCCGTGAGTGACGGGGTTAGCAATAAACCGTGCTCGGTGCTTTCGAGTGAAACGGTGCCAATCGACTCTTCAACACCGTCAACGCTGACTTTATGCATCTCAACGTCAAGCGTTTCGTTAGCCTGCGCCGCTGTACTTGCGAGCAGTAATGAGGCGGCAATGCCGGTAAGCGAAGCTATATAGCGCATAGTAATTTCTCCTTCCTAATCCATGGAAACGCTGTGACAGCGTTGCCCATTTAAGGTAGCTGCCACACCACCACTATGCCAACGAACGATGTAAAGCGCTACTCAGGGCCGTTACCTGATGTCTGCCAGGCGATGGCTCAGCCTGTGCTCAGCTAGCCAGCCATGCCACAGAAGAGCGTCTCATCAGGGACTCTTTATTGATCATTTATGTAGTCATATAACATAACGATAAATAGCTAAAAGGTTTATCGTATCGAGCGGATGACATCTCGCTGCCAAGCCGCGACAATGGCGTCCTATTTTTATAAGCAGTTTTTATAAACAGTTTGTGTAAATAGTTTGTGTAAATAGTTCTTAGATAACCGTTCTAGACCGTTTTTGTCGCTAGCTTTTACCGGGGAGCGTTATGACGCCACTCACTATCCTCTATCAGGATGAGTATCTCGTTGCGGTGCATAAGCCATCGGGGCTTTTAGTGCATCGCTCGGCGCTAGCGCGTGGCGAAACAGAGTTCCTGCTTCAGCGGTTGCGCGACCAGCTTGGCAAGCGGGTGTATCCCGTTCATCGGTTGGATCGGCCTACCTCAGGCGTCATCGTATTTGCGCTTTCATCAGCAGTGGCGGGGCTGCTCAGCGAGGCCTTTAGCGAGCGCCAAGTCGAGAAACGCTACCTCGCCGTGGTACGTGGCAATGCCCCTGAAAGCGAGCGTTTAGACTATCCACTGCGTGAAGAGGACGGCACGCGGCCTAAGGCGGAAATGCCCGCAATGCCCGCGATGACTGATATTCGCCGCCTGGATAGTGTCGAACTGCCTGTTCAGGTCGACCGCTATTCGGTGGCGCGTTACTCGCTGGTGGAGGCGAGGCCGCTGACCGGACGTCGCCATCAGATTCGCCGCCATCTTTCTCGGCGAGGCTATCCCATTATTGGCGATGCCAAACATGGCAAAAGTGTCCACAATCGTTTTTTTGCCGAGCAGCTGGGCGCACCACGTTTACTGCTAGCCGCCACTTATTTAGCCTTCGATCATCCGATGTTGGATAAACGCGTACAGTTAAGTTGCGCCGTGGACGACACCATGGTCGCGCTGTTTAATCATCTTGGCTGGGCCGGACACTTACCGCTGGATAGTGTGCGTACGCCACCTCACACACCGCTTTCCGCCCTCCAAGCGCTATGAGTGATCCCGCTATGTTCTCCGCGATTTCAGCTACCAACCTGCCAGCCTCTGCCGATTACGACGCTCGCTTTGGCGGGATTCGTCGTCTTTACGGCCAGCGCGCTGTTGACGTGTTTCGTCATGCTCACGTGGTGGTGGTGGGTGTCGGCGGGGTGGGCAGCTGGGCCGTTGAGGCGCTGGCGCGCTCCGGGATTGGCAAGCTTACGTTGATCGACCTAGACGATGTGTGTGTTTCCAACGTTAACCGCCAACTCCACGCGCTGGATGGCACCATTGGCCAACCCAAGGTAGACGTGCTGGCAAGCCGGTGCCGTCTGATTGCGCCTGAGATCGAGATCGTTGCCGACAGCGCTTTTGTAACGCCCACCAATCTCGCCGAGCGTATCCCGGATGACGCCGACCATGTGGTAGATGCCATCGACAGCGTGATCGCCAAGGCCGCGCTCATCGCCTGGTGCAAGCGCCGCAAGATTCCGATTACCGTGACCGGCGCCGCCGGCGGGCAAACCGACCCAACGCGCATTCAGGTCGCTGACCTTACCCGCACCGAGCACGACCCGCTGTTATCTAAAGTGCGTTCACGACTGCGCCGTGACTACGGTTTCTCCCGCAATCCCAAGCGGCGCTTCTCGGTAGAGTGTGTCTACTCCGACGAGCAATTGGTGTATCCCAGCGGTGACGGTGAGGTATGCCTGCAAAAGCCCGGCAGTGGTGAAGCGACGCGATTAGATTGCGCGTCAGGCTTTGGCGCCGCCACCTTTTTGACCGGCACCTTTGGCTTTGTCGCCGCCTCAAAAGTGCTCGAACGCCTCGCTAAAAAAGCCCATGCCGCCCATAAGGAATTACCATGACCGCTCCCGTTCCCGGCATCTATCGCCATTACAAAGGCAGCCTTTACGAAGTCATCGGCACCGGCCAGCATAGCGAAAGCGAAGAGTGGCAGGTGGTTTACCGCGCCCTTTACGGCGACTACGGCCTGTGGGTGCGCCCGCTTGAGATGTTCACTGAAACCGTCACTAAAGAAGGCCGCACGCAGCCACGCTTCGCGCTGGAAAAAGCGTTTTAGTCTGCGTGAGTTCAATTCTCTAAGTCCGCTATTTTGTCGCCGCCACCTGACGTCAGGTAGGCGGCATTTTTATACGTGCTATTGCTTATATTCCATAATTAGATATGTTTATAACGAATATTTTTGCGCGGACGCTAGGTTTCACCGCGCAGTGGTACACGCATTTAGGAGGCAAGCATGAAGACCTTTGCACTTTCTCAAAGCACAGGTGCAGGCACACCCGATGTGGCGGGGTTTTTTGATTCCCGTACTTTTAGCGTTCAATACATCGTGAGCGATCCGGCCACCCGGCAGTGCGCGATTATTGACCCGGTGTTGGATTTTGATGAGAAATCTGGCGCGACAGCGACTTTCTGTGCTGACGCGTTATTAGCCTATATAGAAGAGCAGCAGCTCACGGTCACATGGATTTTAGATACTCACCCTCACGCCGACCACTTTTCTGCCGCGCAGTATTTAAGACACAAAACCGGCGCGCCGACGGCCATTGGTCAGCACATTACCAGCGTGCAGGCGTTGTGGAAGGACATCTATCACTGGCCTGAAATGCCTACCGATGGCCGCCAGTGGGACACGCTGTTTGCCGCAGGCGACACGTTTCACATTGGCGAGCTAAGCGCCCAAGTACTGCATTCTCCGGGCCATACGCTGGCATCGATTACTTACGTGATTGGCGACACTGCGTTTGTTCACGACACCCTGTTTCAGCCTGATTTCGGTACCGCGCGGGCTGACTTTCCTGGCGGCGATGCAAAGTCGTTGTGGGACTCTATCCAGCAAATTCTTGCACTGCCCAGTAAAACGCGCCTTTTCACCGGCCACGATTATATGCCGGGCGAGCGCGACCCTGAATGGGAAAGCAGTGTCGCGGAGCAGCGCGCTCATAACCCACACGTAGTGGGCAAAAGCGCCGACGACTACATTGCTCTGCGTCATAAGCGCGATAGTGAACTGCCAATGCCCAAGCTTATTCTTCACGCGCTGCAGGTGAATACGCTGGGTGGCCGTTTGCCGGAGCCTGAGGCCAACGGCAAGCGCTATCTTAAAATCCCCTTGGATGCCCTAGATGGCGTGAATTGGGGCTAGCGTCAGCGCAACTGCATGGGTACTTATTATTTTTAGGGTCGTGTCTTTCGTTGGTGAAAGCGTCTTGAACCCGGTAGCGTGTTACCCCAAGACGTCACCCCACTTTAGGAAGATGCATGACTTCAACTTCTCCGCAACAAACGCTGAAAGCCGTATTTGGGTTTGACGACTTTCGGGGCGGCCAGCAGGCGGTGGTGTCACGCGTACTGGAGGGGCACTCTACCGCGGCGATTTTCGCCACCGGTGCGGGCAAGTCGCTTTGCTATCAGCTGCCGGCGCTGCACTTGCCGCACTTAACCCTGGTGGTATCGCCGCTGCTGGCGCTCATGCAGGATCAGCTGGCGTTTCTAACGCGCCACGGCGTGGCAGCGGCCAGCATTGATTCCACTCAAGACCGCGAGACTGCGCGCGATATAATGGAGCGCGCTAAATGCGGTGAGTTAAAAATCCTCATGATCTCGGTAGAGCGGCTTAAAAATGAGCGCTTTCGGCACTTTTTGCGCCAGGTTCAGATCTCGCTGTTAGTGGTTGATGAAGCCCACTGCCTGTCTGAGTGGGGGCATAATTTTCGGCCGGACTACCTTAAGCTGCCGGATTATCAGCGCGACTTTGCTATTCCCCAGGTGCTGCTGCTGACCGCTACCGCAACACCTGTGGTGATTGCCGATATGCGCGATAAGTTCGCCATCGCGCCAGACAACGTCATTACTACCGGCTTTTATCGCCCTAATCTTGAGCTTCTGGTAGCGCCCGCCCTGCAAGACCGCGAGCAGCAGTTGATTAGCTGGCTGAAGCCACAGATGCAGCCGGGCAGCGAGGCGCCGACGATCATTTACGTCACTCTTCAACAGACTGCCGAGCGCGTGGCGAAAGCGCTGGCGGCCCAGGGCATCGCGGCGCAGGCCTATCATGCGGGGCTGGATTCACAGCGTCGCGATGAGATTCAGCGCCAGTTTATGGGCGGCGAATCGCCCTGTATCGTCGCCACGATTGCTTTTGGTATGGGGATCGATAAGGGCAATATTCGCAACGTGGTGCACTTTGACTTACCCAAATCGATTGAAAATTATAGCCAAGAAATTGGCCGGGCTGGCCGCGACGGCCAGCCCTCCACCTGCCTGACCATGGCCGGGCGCGATGGCCTGCAGGTACTAGAAAACTTCGTTTACGGTGATACCCCTGAATATGCCGGTATCTACCGTTTGCTGGAAGAGATTGTGGCGGCTGGAAGCTCGCCAGACCGTCAGTGGGAAGTGCTGCTTAATACGCTTTCTCGTGATGCCAATATCCGCTTATTACCGCTGAAAACGCTGCTGGTGCGGCTAGAAATGCACGGCATTATTGCGCCGCGCTTTGCCTTCTTAGCTGACTATCGGCTTCGCTACCACAGTGAGCCGGGTGCTCTGGCTAGCCGTTTTGAAGGCGAACGCGCGGCTTTTGTGCGGCTTATCATCGACAATGTTCCTGTGGCGCGGACATGGGGCACGGTCGATTTTGAACGCCTGCACAGCGCAGGGCAGGCGCAGCAGATTGACGCCTCGCGCGCCCGGGTCATTACGGCCCTTGAGTACTTCCAGGACAAAGGTTGGCTGTCGCTGGAAGGCAAGCGAATGACCGACGTGTATGAGATTTGCCAGCCAGAGATCGCGATTGAAGCATTGGCCCGCCAGCTGTATGACGAATGCCTAACGCGAGAACGCACGGAGATTGAGCGGCTGCATTCAATGCTGGCGCTATTTGAATCGCAAAGCTGCTTAACCCGGCGGCTGGCGCAGCATTTTGGAGATAGCACCTTTGGCGATAGCTCTCTTGAAGACAGCACCTTTACTGGGCAGGATCGCTGCGGGCACTGTTCGGTGTGCTACGGCAACCCTGTGCGCCTACCGGACTCATCGCCGCAGCCGGCGCTGTCGGATAACGACTTCACACGCTACGCCGTGCCCTTCATTGAGCGACACGCCGAACAGTTCGGCCAACCGCCAAATGCACAGCGGCTGGCGCATTTTTTGTGCGGGCTAACCATGCCGATTTTTACACCGCTCAAAGCACGAAGTCTTAACGGCTTCGCGGTCTTTGAGCAGCGTGGTTATCCTGATGTGCGTCAGTGGGCAGAGCAGAGGCTGGGCGGGCGGCTAGGGCATGGCCTCTAGGGCAAGACGGCCGAGCTTAGCTTTAAGCGCAGCAATTCAGCGGCACTTTTACCCGCCACTGCACCCAGCACCACCGCACTAAGCAGCCCATTGCCGGAAAGGTAGCCGCTGTCGTTTGAACCTGAAACACCGCGAGCGGCACCGCCGGCGGCGAATAGGTTGGGAAGCGCTTGGCCTTGGGTATTGAGCACCCGTGCGGTGGAATTGACTTCTAACCCCCCTTGAGTATGAAACAGCGCCCCGGTGACGCGGATGGCGTAGTAGGGTGGCTTGAGCAAGTGGGTAGGCTCAAAGCGGCGGCCAAACCTATCAGAGCTTTGCTGTTTCGCCAGTTGGTGCATGTCAGCAAACGTCGCTTGGAGCGCATTGAGGGGCAGCTTGAGATCTTCTGCTAGCTCTTCCAGGCTTGCAAAGCGTCTGACCGCGCCGCTTTCAAGCGCGTTGCGATAGTCCTCGAAGGCCTGGGCAGATTCGTCAATGCGCGCATCAAACAGGTTCCAGGCTATTTTCTCGGGCTGCGCCAAGACCTTGGCGGCCTGTTCGGAGTAGCCGCCGTGCTCATTGGAGAAGCGCTCTCCGTTTATATTAACCTGGATACCACCCTGCATCATGAGTGCCCAGCTAATCAAAATCTGATGGGGCGTTGCCAGCGATCCATGCCCTTGGCAAGCGCCTAGGTCTTTGGTGCTGGCGCTCATCGCCTGGCCCCACAGCAGTGCATCGCCCTGGTTGCCTTCATGGCCGTAGTAAAGTGCATTCTTGAGCGTCGGGAGGTAGCGCTCCACGAGCTCCACATTCCCACCATAGCCATTGCAGGCCAAAATTAACGCGTCGCAGCCGATGCTTTCACGACTGCCGTCCGGGCGTTCTAACGTTATGCCGCGCACCCGTTGAGTGCTATCAACGTGCAGATCGACCACGCGTGCCTGGGTAACAATATCAATGCCCGCCGCCTCGCTGGCGTTGAGCAGCGCGCCCATCAGCTCTTCGCCTGTGCGCCGTGGCGTGGCGTGCATGCGCAGCTGGCTATGGCCTGGGTAGAGAAAACCGTCCACCAGCTCGAACGGTATATGGTGCTGGTCGGCGAGCCACTCGATGGTGGGGCCGGATTGGTGGGCGAGCAGCTCGACAATGGCAGGGTCTGCTTCGAAGCCATTCTTCTTCTGAATATCCTCCGCCATCACGTCGGGCGAGTCACTTACCCCGAGTGCGTGCTGAAAGTGCGTATCAGCAGCGGGAATAAAGCCTGATGACATCGCGGTGCTGCCACGTGGGAGCGGGTCGCGCTCCAATACCATCAGCTCCACGCCCGCCTCTTGCGCCGCCAGCGCTGCGACTAGGCCGCAGGCGCCTGCGCCAATAATGACCAGCGGCAGGTGGGCGTCAAACGTATCGTGGGCGTAAGGAAGGATCGCCATCAGCGGGTTGCTCCCTTTGCGTGGCATTGAGCGGCGTTAAACGCATCGAGAATGTCGCCCGCCGGTGCTTGCCACACCGCTGAATGCCCGCTGATATGGGCCAGCACTTCTTCTAAACAGGCAATGCGGTGGGGTTGGCCAACAAGCCAAGGATGAAGATTGAGGGCAAATAAGCGCCCACCCTGCTGCTGAGATTCTTCCAGCAGAAAGTCAAACGCATCTTTGACCTGCGTCACCCAGGCATCTTCTGAGTGCAGGTTCTGGCTCATCACAAACTGGTCTTCGATTTCGGTGGCCAGCGGCATCATGGTCACGCTGCCCGCGCTGTTATGGCCAGGCTGTTGGTGACAAACATAGGGCATATCGTCGTTGACCCAGTCGGCGCAGTACTCAATGCCGTTTTCGGCCAGCAGGTCGAGCGTGTTGAAGCTCTGGTGCTTGGCAGGGCTCAGCCAGCCGCGTACAGGTTGGCCGGTCACACGCTGCAGCGTCTCAACCGAGCGCTTGACCAGCTCGGCCTCTTCTTCAATCGGTAAGCCGCCGTAGTGCAGATGATCCATGTTCCAGCCGTGGGCAATAAATTCACCGCCGTGCTCTTTTAGACGCTGCACTAAATAGGGCGTCTGCTCGGCCAACTGCGCATTCATCGCAAAAGTCGGTGTGATGTTGTGCGCTGCCAGCGCCTTGAGAACGCGATAGATCCCCACGCGGTTGCCGTAATCGCGCAGTGAAAAATGGCGTAGGTCCGGGTAGGGCATGGTCATGCCGTTGGGGACTTTGAACGGTTTGCCGCGCTGATTTAACGGGTAGAACTGCAGTGAAATGTTGATCCACACCGCAAGGGTTTTGCCCTCGGGCCAAGTGACCGGCGCGCGGTCGCTCAGCATCGACCACGCATAGTGCTCGTGGTCGTAGCCGTGGCGGCGCAGAGGGTAGTCGAGATAGTCGTTGTTAAGCGCCATAGCGTTACCCCTGTTTGCGTGCGGTGGCGGCCTGGGCCTTCATGCTGTCGAGGGCGGCGTCGTAATAATTGGCTAGATAGTAATCGGCAATCTCGCGCCCGGTGGCAACCCACACATCCGGGTGGCCGGTGATGTATTCAAGCGCCTCTTCAAACGCCTTGATTCGGTGCGGGCAGCTCACTTGGTAGTTGTGGGTGGGAATGCACATCACCGTGCCGGACTCCGCGCCCTCGGCGTACAAGCGATCAAAGTGGCGCTTGAGCATGGTGGCATACTGGCGCGGCTCTACTTTATTCACCGCATAGACGATGGTGTCGTTCATCTCCAGCGAGTAGGGCATGGAGATAAACCGCTTGCCGGAGCGAACGCTGACCGGCGTCGGCTGGTCGTCGTGAAACAAGTCGCAGGTGTAAATCCCACCTTTGTCGCCGAAGAGCTCTTCGCCCACTTCGGCAAACAGGTCCAGGGTGCGTTCCGAGTGGGAGAGTGCCGGTGCCAGATACCCTGCGCAGGCCTGGCCGGTATGGCGATGAATCGTTTCCATACTGTCGCGGATCATTGCCCGCTCTTGGTCTTCGCTGAGGCCGTAGGTGTAGCGGGTGTTGTAAATGCCGTGGCTGAAGAACTCCCAGTCACGCTCTTTGCACATCTGGATAATTTCAGGATGGTGCTCACATAGCGCCACGGAAAGTGACACCGAGCCGCGAATGCCGTATTTCTCAAGCAGCGCCATTTGGCGCTGATGGCCCACCCGGTTGCCGTAATCGCGAATGCTGTAGCCAGGCACCGATGGATGCGGGTGCGGCCAAGGATTACGCTGCGGATTCAGTGGCGGATCAAGCTCGTAATATTCAATATTAGGGGCTACCCAGAAGGCCACCTTGGCGCCTCCCGGCCACTCGATTTTGGGTCGCTGGTCGTAGGCCCAGTAATCGTAAACGCCTAATGACTCTTTCATAACCGGCTCCTCTTATTGCTCATTACCTTCCAGCCACGCTAATACCTCAGCGACGGGCAGTACGTCGGCATATTTAAGGTGCAGGTCGGTCAGGTTGGCGTAGTGGTAGCTTTCGTGTTTATCGGATACGCACTCCATTGGCACGATGGTGCGATAGCCCCGCGATAAGCTTTCCACCGCTGTGGCACGAATACAGCCAGAGGTGGATCCGCCGGTGATAATCACGGTATCAACTTGATGCCACACTAGCAGTGACTGCAGCGGCGTTTCGAAAAAGGCCGACGGCATGCGTTTGGTGTAGATCACGTCGCGGCTGCGGTCGATCTCGCAGCGCTCGTCAAACTCGGCGCGCTCAGAATCGTATTTGATATTCTGCAGCGAATCCGGCGTGTCGGTACGTGTGCCCCACACGCCCGCATCGTCAGCAGAATCCAAAAACGCGACGTGGGTCCAGACCACCGGCCAACCCCTTGCCCGGAAGCCGTTGGCAAGCTGGTTAGTGTATTCCAGCTGCTTGGGGTCGGTTTCGTAAGCGGTTTTGAACAGGTCCGTGCGTGTGTAGGCTTTTTGCGGATCGACGTTCACCAGTACCGCTTTGTTACCAAAGCCAAACGGTACTCGCTGTGGGTTGGCCATGACGTCGTTAAAAATTTCTTTCGCCGTTTTGTCGGTGGTCTGCATCGTCGTTTCCTGTTAATTATTAGCGTTTAGCGATTATCGTATTGCTGGCCAAGTTCGAGCATCGCCTCGGTGCCTAAATAATCGTTAAGCTGTTTGAAATCCAGCATTTGGTCGCGAAAGGCGTCGGTAGTGCCATCCTGCTTAAGCGTGGCGAAGAAGCGGCTAGCCATGTGTGTAATTGCCCGGACTAATGCGCCAGGGAAAATCACCAGCGAAAAGCCGAGTGCTTCGAGTGCCTGGGCGTTCTGCAGCGGCGTATCCCCGCCTTCCACCATATTGGCCATAATCGGCACTTTGCCTTTGAACCGCGCCATGATCTTGCTGATGTCTTCATCGCTGCGGATGCCTTCGATAAATAGCATATCGACGCCCGCTTCATAATAGGCCTGAGCGCGCTCAATGGCGCTGTCGGTACCCTCTACGCCCAGCGCATCGGTACGCCCGATGATCAGCGTTTTATCGCTTTCACGGGCATCTAGCGCTGCATGCAATTTGCCGACCATTTCGCTTTTGGAGACCAGCGTTTTACCGCGCAAGTGGCCACAGCGTTTCGGGTACGTTTGATCCTCAAGCTGAATGGCATTGGCGCCCGAGCGCTCCAACAAGCGCACGCTGCGCATCACATTCATAGCGTTGCCAAAGCCGGTATCACAATCGACCACTACCGAAAGATTGGTCCGTTCGCGGATATGCGACATCGCCGCGCAAATTTCGGTAATGCTGAGCAGGCCAATATCCGGGCGTCCCAGCTGGGTATAGGCCAGGCTGGCGCCAGAGAGATAAACGCTCTCGAAGCCTGCCTGCTCGGCGAGAGACGCGCCGAGCGCATCAAACACGCCAGGGGCGACCACAATCGGGGTATCTTGCAGCTGCTGTTTAAGCTTAGCTGGTTGGCGTGAAGCTTGTTGTGGAGCCTGACTTGAAGAGCTGGGTTGGCGTGTCATAGCGGTCTCGTGGTTGTTGGATAAGCGTCAGCTCGGCCTATTTAAGATCACATGGCTAGCGATACTTACGGTCGCAGATTCTGTAATAATAGCGTTCAAACGACCGAAAAGGTGTTACTGATCATCTTTTGATATGTATTATATGTAATACACTTTTATGTCTATTATTATCCCTGCGTCAAGCCTAATATGATTTTTTTGAACAATATACTGAGGAGAGGCGTGGATGAGTGAGACACAACCCTCTGCGGTGGGCGGCACTAAATCACACCGAATTTACTTGCTGTTGAAAGACACAATTTTGAGCGGTCGGCTGTCAGCGGGCAGTAAGTTGCCGGGTGAAAACAAGCTGGCCGAGCAGCATGGCGTTTCGCGGGTAACCGTGCGGCGAGCGATGGAGGCGCTGCAGGCGATGGGATTAGTCGAGCGTAAGGCAGGGGTGGGTACGGTGGTGTTGGAGCAGCCGCTGGATGCCACGGTGATGACCGCCAGCGTGTCTAACCTGATGCCCAACATGGTCAAGATGAGCCAGGCCTCCCAAGTGCGGCTGCTGGAGTTTGCCTATGTGCTGCCGCCTGAGGCGGTGCGTGAACGCCTGGGTATGGCGCAGAGCGGCAAAGTACAGCGCTCGGTACGTGTACGCATGGTTGACGGCAAGCCGTTTTCGCACCTGGTGACCCATGTGCCAGAAGCTATTGCCCTGCACTACAACGAAATGGACTTAGCCCATACGCCGCTGTTTGTGCTGTTAGAGCGCAGCGGTGTGAAGGTTGATCACGCTTCCCAGTCTATTTCCGCGACGCTGGCCAGCCACGAAGTCGCAGAGGCGCTGGACGTAGCCGTGGGCTCGCCGCTGATCGCGCTCACCCGCGTGGTTTACGATGAGCAGGGGCAGGGTGTGGAGCACTTGGATGCGCTGTATCGTCCAGATCGCTATCGCTTCCAGATTGATCTAGAGCGTAACGGTGACGATAACTCTCGCTACTGGGAGCCAAAGGTGGGTGGGATGCCAACGGGCGGAAAAGATGAGTAAAGAAGCGGTTTAATTTTAATGTATTAAAATTAATACAGATTTAAAATTGTAAAAAATACATTTGACCAGTGTTATTGAATTGCGCTAGTTGTATTGGGGTGGTTAAGATAAGTCCAACGAAGGCCGAGGCAACGAGCGACGATAATGAGTACCCCAACAACGCTGTTTGACAAAGTTTGGCGCGCCCACGAGGTGCACTGCAGTGAAAGCGGTCAAAGCCTGCTGTGGATCGACCGCCACTTTGTTCATGAGGGCTCCTTTCACGCCTTCAATAAGCTCGCTGAGCGCCAGCTACCCGTTGCGCGGCCCGATTTAACCTTTGGTATTGCGGATCACTATGTGCCAACGCTGGCTCGCGATCTGGCCGGGGTTGCCGATCCCAAAGTGCGCTCAATGATTGAGCAGCTGTCTCACAATACTCAGCAGCATGGGGTGACGCTGTTCGGCCTGGACGACCCGCGCCAGGGGATTGTGCACGTGCTGGGCCCCGAGCAAGGGCTTACCCAGCCGGGCATGGTGATGGTCTGCGGTGACAGCCACACCGCCACCCATGGCGCCTTTGGCAGCATCGCGTTTGGCATTGGTGCCTCGGAAGTGGCCCATGTACTGGCGACGCAAACCCTGTGGCAAAGTAAGCCCAAGGTGATGCGGATTACCGTTGAAGGTCAATTAGCAGAGGGCATCACCGCCAAAGATATCGCGCTGACCTGGATTGCGCGCCTGGGCGCTGACGGCGCCCGCGGCTATGCCATTGAGTACGCGGGCGAAGCGATCCGCTCGCTTTCAATGGAAGCGCGTCTGACGCTGTGCAACCTTTCCATTGAGGGCGGTGGCCGCTGCGGCATGATTGCTCCGGACCAAACGACATTCGACTATCTGCGCGATCGTCCGTGGAGCCCACAAGGCGACACTTTCGACCAGGCCTGCGCTTATTGGTCAACGCTTTATAGCGACTCAGATGCTCACTTTGATCTTGAAGTAACGCTACACGCCGATGACATCGCACCGACCGTCACCTGGGGCGTTTCGCCCGAAGAGGCGCTGCCAATTGATCACTCGGTGCCGGATCCTGAGCAGCTTAGCGACCCGGCAAAAGCACGCCAAGCTCGCGAAAGCTTAGCCTACATGGGGTTAACGCCAGGGCAAAAGCTGACTGATATCACGATTGACCGAATCTTTATTGGCTCATGCACCAATGCGCGTATTGAAGACCTGCGCGCAGCGGCGGCGGTTCTCGCCGGCCATAAAAGCCTCGTGCCGGGCATGGTGTCGCCGGGCTCAACGCTAGTCAAAATCCAGGCTGAAGCTGAAGGGTTAGACCGAATTTTTATCGATGCAGGGCTTGAGTGGCGCCATTCGGGCTGTTCCATGTGCGTGGGTATGAACGGTGATTTGGTGGCCAGCGGTGAGCGCTGTGCCTCGACGACCAACCGTAACTTTAAAGGTCGCCAGGGGCCTGGCGCGCGCACGCACTTGATGTCGCCTGCGATGGTGGCGGCGGCGGCCGTCAGTGGGCGGCTAGCCGATATACGTGCGCTGCCTGCTGGCACTGGTTCAAACGTTCAGGCTTCAGGAGCGTATTAATGCAACCGATTACCGTATTAGACACCCTTGGTGTTGCCCTGGCTGCCGCTAACGTGGATACCGATCAACTGATTCCTGCGCGCTTTATGAAAGAGCCGCGCAGCGTCGGCTATGGGCAGTTTTTGCTTTATGACATTCGTCACGATGAACGCGATAACCCCGACCCTGAATTTATTTTACATCGCCCTCACGCCGGTGATGCCCAGGTGATGGTGAGCCGCCGTAACTTCGGTGCGGGCTCGTCCCGGGAGGCCGCAGTGTATGCCCTGGTGGATTACGGATTCCGCTGCGTAATAGCGCCGAGCTTTGGCGATATCTTTTCATCCAACGCCGTTAATAATGGCTTGCTGCCCGCCGTTGTGGAAGAAGATGACGCCGAGCGCCTGTTATCAGCGTTGGGCGATACAACAGCCGCCATCAACGTCGACCTGGAGAAACAGATCATCCGCGTTGCCGAGGTAGAGGTTAGTTTTTCAATTAGCCCCGTGTGGCGGATCAAGTTGCTCAATGGGTGGGATGATATTGATATGACCCGCCAGCATGCAGAAGCCATTACGCAATTTTCGAGCGATTACGTTAAGCAGTTTCCGTGGGTAATCGCGACGCCGCCGAGCGCATCACTGATTAGTAAAGGATAGGGTTAGTAAAAGATAGCGGCTCAAGCCGGCATCTTAGCCATCGTTAAATCGGCCATATCTATAAAAACAGCACGCACGCTTGCACCAACGGTTCATGAGCACGGTTTTATAAACACGGTTTTATAAACATAGTTTTATGAACATAGGTTTATGAACATAGGTTTATGAACATCCGACAGCGTTTATGAACAGTAGATCAGACATAACAACCGCTATAAAAGCAGACTATCTTGTGCAGGAGAGAACGATGAAAAAAGTAACCATAACCCTAGGCTTGCTCACGGCCTTAGCGTCAGGGCAAGCGCTGGCAGTAGATCAGATTAATGCGGTACACGCGTTTCCTCCTTCGCTGATTTATACCCAAAGTTTCCTCGAGTTTGTCGATAAGGTGAATGAGCGCGGTGAAGGCGTTGTGAAAATCAACGTGCGCGGCGGCCCTGAGGTAATCGGCCTTTCCGAGCAGCCCGATGCCGTGCGCAACGGCGTAGTGGATATGGCCTATACCGCGGCAAGCTTTTATGCCGGTACCGTGCCTGAGCGCGATGCCATGGTGGCGTCAAATACCAACGCTATCTATGCGCGTGAAAATGGCGGTATCGACCTGCTCAATGAAATCCATCAGGAAAAGATGGGCACCTACTACCTAGGCTGGTTCGACAGCGGCGTCAGCTACAACTTCTATACGATTGAAGAGCCTAGCATTGATGAAGCAGGTAATCTGAGCGTTTCGGGCCTGCGCCTGCGCAGCAACCCGGTATATGACGCCTTCTTCCAAGATTATCTGGGTGCACAGCCGATCAGCTTGCCGACCACCGACGTATACGCCGCCCTTGAGCGCAGCGTGGTGAACGCTACCGGCTGGACCCAAATTGGCCTGAAAGATCTCAACTGGGATCGCTTTCTTAACTACCGCGTTGATCCTGCCTTCTTTTCTACCGATATGGGCGTGATCGTTAATCTGGATAAGTGGAACCAGCTCAGCGAAGAGTCACAGCAAATCCTTCAGGAAGTTGCCATTGAGCATGAGCGCGAAAGCGCCGAGAAGCTGGCCGACTTAGCCCAAGAACAGCAGGCTCAGCTTGAAGCAGACGGCATGCAGGTCGTGACGCTAGAAGGTGAGGCCGCACAGCGCTTTTCAGAGGCTGCCCGTGACTCGACGTGGGAGCGTATGCGTCGTCAGATGGAGCGTCATCCTTCTGGTCTTGAGCACTATGACGAGCTGATCGAGAAGTTTAACGACTTATAGAAACGTAAAGGGGGGCGTTGAGCGATCAAGCGCCCCTTTGGTGTGATTCTTTTTCAGGGTCTCTTATGCGCTACGCACAACGCGGCTACTTGCTGCTACTTAATGGCATGGCTTTGCTGGCCGCTATCATGCTGGTCTGGCTGATGGTGGCAGTGGTGCTCTCGGTGGTTATTCGAAATTTGGGCCTGCAGCCCTCGGCGTGGTTTTTCCTTTCCACCGAATACGCCATGTTTTATCTCACCCTGCTGGGTGCGCCCTGGCTGGTGCGCCAAAAAGGGCACGTACATATTGAACTGCTGACCTCTGTGCTGCCGCTGCCCGTGCTTAATATTCTTAGCCGAGGCGTGTCGCTGCTATGTGTCGTGGTGTGCGGCGTATTGGCGTGGAAAGGGCTGGATTTATTACTGCTCAATATAGAACGCACCGACTATGACGTGCGTGCCTTCTTTGTGCCGAAATGGATGCTGACCATTGTGTTTCCGATCAGCTTTACCTTAATGGCGATCGAGTTTGGCCGCTTTGTAGTGGGCCATGAAATTCTTCACAGCGGCGAAGCGGGGATTAAAGAATAATGGAATGGTACTTTGCGCTCGCGTTTCTGCTCTCGCTGATTCTTATCTTTATGGCGATTGGCACCCCTATCGCCCTAGCGTTTTTGGCCGCCAACGTGATTGGTGCGTGGCACTTTATGGGCGGCCAAACCGGCATTTTGCAGATGCTCAACAACGGTTTTGGCGCGCTTTCCAGCTTTAATCTGGTGCCTATTCCGCTGTTCCTGTTGATGGGGGAGCTATTTTTTCGCACCGGGCTGGGTATGAAGATGTTCAATGCCGTTGACCAGCTAATGGGTAAGCTGCCCGGGCGTTTGTCTTATGTGACGGTGGTGGGTGGAACGGCATTTTCCACGCTGAGCGGCTCTTCGATGGGCTCCACTGCGCTGATGGGGTCGCTGCTGGTGCCTGAAATGGAGCGTCGCGGCTATAAGAAGAAAATGGCGATTGGCCCCATCCTTGGCACCGGCGGCCTGGCGATTATTATTCCGCCCTCTGCGCTGGCGGTGCTGCTGGCGACGCTAGCGAAAGTGGATATTGGCGCGCTGCTGATTGCCGGTATTTTGCCGGGACTGACGCTGGCGGGGTTTTATATCGCCACCATCTTTATCCAAACCAAGCTGGACCCTGAAGCTGCACCGGCCTATGAGCTGGAACCAGTTTCGCTTAAAGCTAAGCTCCGCCTGATCATTACCGATATTTTGCCCATGCTTAGCGTTATGGTCATTATTGTGGCGCTGATGTTGATCGGTTTTGCTACGCCCTCAGAGGCCGCCGCCTTTGGCGCGTTGGGTGTGATTATTTTGGCGTTTATCTTCCGTTGCATGACCTGGGAAGCGTTTAAGCTTTCGGTGACCGGCGCGTTGAAGGTCACGCTGATGGCTTATTTAATCGTGTTTGGCTCGGCTACCTTTAGCCAGCTGCTGGGCTTTTCCGGCGCTTCCGGCGGTTTGATCGGCTGGGCAACCGGTTTTGACCTGTCGCCGATCTTGATGCTGCTGGCAATGTTTGCGGTGCTGCTGGTGCTGGGCACGTTTATGGAGCAGATTTCCATCATGATGCTAACGGTGCCGATCTTCTTCCCATTAGCACAGGCGTTAGGATTTGATCTGGTGTGGTTCGGGATCATTGTCCTGCTGGCACTGGAAATCAGCTTCTCAACGCCGCCTTTAGGACTGCTGCTGTTTGTTATGAAAGGGGTGGCGCCTCCCGGCACAACCATGAGTGAGATTTACTCGGCCGCTATTCCTTACATTCTGTGTTCGATGCTGCTAGTGGCCCTGCTGATTGTATTCCCCAGCCTGGCGACCTGGTTGCCCAGCATGCTGCAGTAACGGCGTTACGGTTAATGAAAAAAGAGAGGCGTCTGCCTCTCTTTTTTTATGCGTACCTCGCCGCAGTGGCTTACTCCCAGGCGGGAAAAGGATCGGGCAGTTGCTTCCATGCCGCCATACCTTCCAGCAGTTCTGCCTCGCTTAGCAGGCAGGCATCCAGCGCTTCACGCATTTGGGTTTGATCCAGGTTCTGGCCGATAAACACCAGCTCCTGGCGCATATCGCCAAACGGCTCCTGCCATTTTTCCATAATGAAGTGCCGCGTCTCAGGATCTTCCGGCCAGTTGGCTTCCGGTATGGCTTTCCAAAACATGCCGGCGGGGCCGTGGTGAGCGATGCCGCCTGCCTGGCTCCACTGACCTGCGGCCTGAGGGCGGGTGGCGAGCCAGAAAAAGCCTTTCGAGCGTAATAGCCCTTTGCCGAACCACTCTTGGTTGAGCAGGTCGTGGAATTTCTGAGGATGGAAAGGGCGGCGGGCGTAATAGGCAAAGCTGCCAATCCCGTATTCTTCGGTTTCAGGCACGTGCTCGCCGCGCATTTCTTTTAGCCAGCCGGGGGCCCGCTGAGCGCGCTCAAAGTTGAATTTTCCGGTGTTGAGCACTTTATCGAGCGGTACGCCGCCTTGCGTGATGGGCACCAGCTCGGCATCAGGGTTTAACGAACGTAGTATGGCCTTTAAGGCTTCCAGCTCTCGATCGCTAATCAGGTCGGTCTTGCTGATCAGCAGCACATCGCAGAACTCGATTTGATCGACGAGTAAGTCCGCGACGTTGCGCTCGTCGTCTTCGCCCAGACTTTCGCCAGCGTCAGCGAGGCTTTGCGCTTCGCGATACTGCTCAAGGAAATTAGCGCCATCGACTACGGTGACCAGCGTATCCAGCCGCGCAACGTGGGAAAGGCTCTGGCCGCTTTCATCTTCAAAGGTAAAGGTTTCCGCCACGGGCAGCGGTTCGGAAACACCGGTGGACTCGATGACCAAGTAATCAAATCTGCCTTCCCTTGCCAGCTGGCTGACTTCTTCAAGAAGATCTTCGCGAAGAGTGCAGCAAATGCAGCCGTTGCTCATTTCTATCAAGCGCTCTTCTGACCGGTTAAGCACGACCTCACCATCTAGCGTCGATTCACCAGGGCCGCCGCGCACTAAGGCCGCATCGATATTCACCTCGCTCATATCGTTGACGATCACCGCCACGCGGCGGCCTTCACGGTTGGCAAGAATATGATTGAGCACAGTGGTTTTACCAGCGCCCAGAAAGCCGGAGAGCACGGTGACGGGTAAGGGGGAGAACGCAGTCATTGCTAGATCACCTCTAAACGGGTTTATGTTATGTGATAATATAACAATAAATTCATGATGTCATCGACGTCACATTCTCATTTCTAAAGATGGTGATATTGAAACTGTACTACTGCCGCAATTAACACCGTGAGGTAGGCTCTAGCCATTGGGGCAGTGCATTACTCTGCCTGGATTTAGAGGCAGTTAACGTTTGGTGTAAGTATTTCCTAACGCTTGTAGTCCATTGCCTTCATTACTCAATGTATTGCGTTCATACGTTGTTGTATTGCCATTCCTGGCGATCGGCAATCCAATATAGAGAGCGATTAAAAAAGTAAGCATCTGTTTAATGAGGCGATGTGGTTAAGCCCAAACAAAGTTCCATAGCTGTTTATTAAAAAGTCAGGAGGGGTCAATATGATGCCTTATAACAATTAAATAGATAGCGGCTGTTGTAAGGGGGCGGGTATGCACTGGGGAATGCAGAATAAATACTTGAAGCACATACTGGTCGTCATGTGGGTAACTACGGCATTAGTAATGACGCCAGCATCGGCAAATGAGTTAAGGATTATCACTTCTTATCAATCTGATATGGTCGATCCTATCGTCCAAGCATTTGTTCTTCGCCACCCTGACCTCTCTATTCGTCTCTTGAATAAGAACACTCACGCAGCCGTTGATGAAGTACTAGCCGGAAATGAGCGCCACTTTGATCTTATTTGGGCCTCAGCACCTGAGGCCTTCGTAGTGTTAGATGAAGGCGAGCGGCTTAATGATATAGGGCATGGGGCGTTCGTGGATTTTGCATACTCAGCCGTAGGGTGGACATGGCGTACCCCATATGATGGATATGTACCTCAAGAGTGGAACGATCTGTTAGATCCAGTTCTTGTGCAAGATATTGCCATATCACACCCATTACGCTCCGGCACAACGCACTCATTGCTAGAGACGATTTTACAGGATCGTGGTTGGCAAGCAGGATGGGCCTGGATTCTTGAGCTAGCAGGCCAGCTAAATACTATTTCAGCACGTAGCTATGGCGTATTAGAAGGTATCGAGAACGGTGACTTTTCTATCGGTTTGACTATCGACTTCCTGGCGTTGACGCGCAGTCAACGCGGATTGGTGTTTCGCTATGGTCGCCCCGTTATCGTTATCCCCGCGCGTATTGCTGCTCTTCAAGGGGGCGCGCAGCCCGTTGCAGCGCACGCCTTCATGGAGTTTATTCTATCTCCCGAAGGACAGCGTATTTTGCTGAATCCCGATATCCGCCGCATTCCTGTGAATTCTGAAGTCCGAGCCGAGCTATCGGAATCGTTGGACCCATCCATTCGCGCGGCCCTGAACTTTAGTTGGTCGCGCTATGATCCTGAGCTGGCTGCGCGCCGCTACTGGCAGATTAATCAGCTGTTTGAGGCCTTTGTTGCACGTGATTTACTGCTACGCCGAGAGCTCTGGCGACGGCTGCGCGCGGTAAATAATGTTCCGGCGTTCGAGATTGACCGAGTTCGTCAACTGCTGACATGGATGCCGATAACCGAGCATCAGGCGCGCTCTGCCCCTCAGGATCGCGAGACGCTGTTGGAATGGGCCGAGAGATCTTATGGGATATTACGTGATGTGGAAGCGCTTATCCGTGAACTGGAGCGTCAATGATGGGCTGGCGGTATAGGGGCTCAATCCGTGGACAATTGGTGGCAGTACTCATATTGGTTGTTATTGTCGCGACGGGAGTGCTGGCAGTAGGCATGATGGTGATGCTGCGCGCCGAGCATGACTTTCGTGTGCTGGCGGAGGAGCGCATTCCCGCTGTGGCGTTGGCGGGTGAGCTGGCTGAGGCCACTGGCGAGTTGGCCGCACTAACGATGCAAGTGGTCGCCGCCCCAGAGATGCATGATGAGAGTATGAAGCGGTCCATAGACAATGCTTCTGCAGCGGTAGAGGCGGTACTGGGATCGCCAATTTGGTTGGCAGCATCTGGGCGCTATGCCGTCCGCACCTCCATCGAGACCGCTGAAGGTAATCTACGTCGTGCGCTCGCTGAATTTGGCCGTCTTAGTGCTGAACTTGAAATGCTCCGGCAAGAAGACACCCGGACAGGTGCGGGCTTGCGTTGGGCCCACGCTGATGTGCAGGGCCAGGTGCAAGGAATCCTAAGTGATCTGTCCTTCAACATGGACACGCAGTTAGCGACGTTAGTGGATAACGGTGGGTTGATGGCTCGCGAGGGCGCTAAGCAGGCATTATCTCAAGATTGGCTGCTGCGCGATCGGGTACAGCAAATTGGCTCCGAGGCCGCAACCCTAACGGCTCTGCTATTACAAGCACGTTCAAGTGACCGTCTAGAGGCAATAGAGCAGGCGGCCACACTAGGGCGTGACACATTAGACCGGCTAGAGCTAGCGGAGCTGAACTTGCCACAACGAATTGATGTGGCGTTACTGCTACAAGCGCTAGAACAGCTGAAGGGGCTTGCTTTGGAGCCCAATAGTATTTTCGCGCAGGTACGCCAGCGTCTAGCGCTTCACCACGCTGCTGTAAATGAGTTGCATAGTGCTCAGGCCGCTCTGGCCGACATGCAAGCACGCTTGACCGATTTAGGGCGTGCTGAGCGAATCGGTGCCCAGCGGCGCGCTGACACCGCCGCGACGACGATCATGCAAGGCTCGTTATGGCTGGGAATGGTAACGCTGTTGGGAGCTGTGGCGACGGCCATTATTTTGGCCATCTTTGTTCACAAGCGTATTTTGCTAAGGATTGAAAGGCTCTCCACTGATTTAACGCTTATCGCGCAAGGCGATTATCCCTTGCACGATAAAGCTAGCAATGTGGCAAGGGGAGATGAAATCGCCAATATGGCACGTGCGGTCAAAGTATTTCGCGCTTCAGTTCATGAGCGTCAGCAGGCAATTGAGCGTTTAGAATTGACTCAGCGTGAACTGGTACAAGCGGGTAAAATGGCAGCGCTTGGTCAGATGTCGGCTGCGATCAGCCATGAAATCAATCAGCCACTTGCCGCTATTGGGCATCGCCTGCACAACTTAGGTATGGCCCACCCCGAGACGCATCCCGCTATTGCACGTATTGAAGCGCTGCTGGAACGTATTACCCGCACTATCGGCCATCTGCGTCGTATCGCACGTCGCTCGGCTCATCGGAATGTCCGCGTCATACTGGCTGACCCCATCCAGGCCGCATTGGAGCTGCTGGATCATCGCCTGCGTAGCGAGAGTGTGCATGTAGAGTGTGATGATCTGGCAGGAATAGATGTTTCTGGTGACGATATTTTATTAGAGCAAGTGCTGCTCAATATTTTGGGCAACGCACTAGATGCAATTGAATCGCGGGAAAACGTGGCCGAACCAGGCCTTATCCGTATCGAGCTGACTCAGCACAACCCCGTTCTTCTGGTGATTTGTGACAACGGTGTAGGCCTAGGGGGGCAAAGTGGACTAGCGTTGACCGATCCTTTCGTAACCACCAAAGAACCAGGTAAAGGGCTAGGTTTGGGTCTTTCCATTGCATTCAATGTTATGCAGGACATGGGCGGACACTTGCAAATTGAGCAGAACTCGCAGGGTGGAGCCGAGGTAAAACTACGCCTGAACCGTTGGCAGGATAAAGAAAAAGAGGTGATGAAATGCCCGAAGTGATGCTGGTCGAGGATGACGAGGACCTTCGCCAGGCGACCACCGAAACGTTGGAACGAGCAGGGTTCCAGGTTCATGGATATATGGCTGCCCAAGAGGCGTTGAACGAGCTGACGGCAGATTTTCCAGGTGTGATCCTGTCTGATATGCGCATGCCTGGCTTATCCGGGCTGGATTTTCTCGATTGCGTGCGGGAACTCGCGCCGGAAGTCCCCTTCATTTTGATCACGGCCCATGGCGATGTGCCCGCCGCTATGCGCGCCATGCGCAATGGCGCGCATGATTTTTTGGAAAAGCCTTGCTCTCCAGAGTTGATGCTGGACGTGCTAAAGCGGGCTCAGGCCATGCGTGATTTGTATCTGGAGAACGAACGACTGCGTCAAACGGGCATTGAGGATCGATTAATCGGAGGTTCTGCCATCATACGGCAGTTACGAGAAAAACTGCGACGCCTAGCGTGCCTTGATGTCGACCTGCTGATTGCCGGAGAGACCGGTACCGGCAAAGAGCTGGTTGCACGGGTACTACATCATCTATCGGCGCGGGGCGCTTCTCCCTTTGTAGCCATAAACTGCGGTGCGTTGAGCGAGGCTGATGTAGATCGCGAACTATTCGGTACCAGCGATTCACCTGGGCTCATCGCGCGAGCGCAAGGCGGCGTGCTTTACCTGGACGAGCTTGAGTCAATGCCTGATAACTTGCAGGTGCGTTTGCTGCGCGTGGTTGATACGCGCGAAATTACGCCGCTGGGAGCAGCACCCCGGTCGGTCGATCTGCGTATTTTGGGTAGTGTTAAACACCCAACCGAGCAGCTAGTGGCCGAAGGCAGACTACGTGCTGACCTATTGCATCGCTTTAACGCAGGAACGCTTTTTTTACCGTCACTACGCGAGCGCGAAGATGATGCGTTGTTGCTGGTCAACCATTTTGTTGTAGAGGCTGCGGCCCGCCATAACTTGCCGAAGATGCATATAGATAGTGCCCTAAGTCGCCGCATTGCCTACTACGACTGGCCAGGCAATGTTCGAGAGGCCCGCAATCTGGCTGAGCGGCTAGTCATCGGTCTGGATACTAGCTTGTGTATGACTAGCTATGCCGGTAAGGGAAAGGGCCAGGGGTACGACGCGGCGATGGAAGAGTTTGAGGCCCGTCTACTGCGTTCTACTCTGCTTCAGTCTGGAGGCCGAAAAGCCGAAGCCGCTGCTCTTTTGGATATTCCCCGAAAACGTCTTTATTTGCGCCTGCGCCACCACGATTTGCTGTAATGAAAAATGGGACATTTATGACCCATTTGGTGTGTCGGTTTTGACCCTAAAAATTAAATAAAACAATAGGTTGAAAGGTTTTTTTCTATCTTGCATAGTTCCTGTGTGTTAAAGCACGCCGAGCTTTTACCGGTGCTCGTCTGACGACCATGGGAGTATAAAATGAACAAAACCATGACGATTAGTGCACTTGCACTAATAATGACTTCCTCCGCTGCCTTTGCCGATACGGTGACTGTAGTGACTTCATTCCCGCGCGATTTGACTGATCCCTTCAAGGCTGCCTTTGAATCCGCCTACCCCGACACGACGTTAGAAGTAGTCAGCCGTAATACGAATGCCGCCGTTTCGTATCTACAAGAAACCCGCAGTGCCAATAGTATCGACCTTATGTGGGCGTCGGCGCCTGATGCCTTCGAAGTACTCAAAGAGGAAGGGCTACTGGCTGCCGTAGATGTACAGTATGAAGGTATCCCTGATGAAATCGGTGGCTATCCGATTCATGACCCCGATGGCACCTACTATGGTTTTGCAGCCTCGGGATACGGGATCATGTACAACACTCGTTATATTCAGGCCAACGACTTACCTGTGGCTGAAGAATGGGAAGATCTCAAGCGTGCCGAATACAATGGGCACGTAGCGATGTCTGCCCCCTCGCGTTCTGGCACTACTCACCTGACGGTCGAAACCGTGCTTCAGGGCGAAGGTTGGCAAGAGGGTTGGGCAACATGGAAATGGATCGCGGGTAATATGAATACGGTTACCGAGCGTAGCTTTGGGGTGCCTGATGCAGTTAATTCAGGGGCCACTGGTTTCGGAATCGTCATCGACTTCTTCGGCTTGGCGTCCAAGGCATCTGGCTTCCCCGTCGAATTAGCCTATCCAAGTGTGACAGCCATCGTTCCTGCTAATATCGGTATCATCGAGAATGCTCCCAATCAGGAGGGGGCCAAGCAGTTTGTAGAGTTTCTACTCTCACTTGAGGGGCAGGAAGTCCTACTGAGTCCCGCCATCATGCGCTTGCCGGTCAATCCAGATGCTTATGCTAACGCGCCTGAGGATTTCCCCAATCCGTTCTCGGAAGAGTTTGCTCCTAATGCAATCGAGTTTGATGTCGATGTATCCGGAGAGCGTTATAACCTGGTGAACTCTCTCTTTGATGTGCTAATAACCTACCGCCTCAATGACTTGCGAGCCGCAGTAGCTGCCGTCCAGCAAGCCGAGGCAGCGCATGCAGAAAGTGGTAACGAGGAAGCCCTGGCTCTTATCGCTGAAGCACGTGCATTGATCGAAGCGATGCCAGTGACCGAGGAAGAGGCACTCAACCCTTCCTTAACGAACGTTTTTACTTCCTCAAGTGCCGATGCTGACACTGAAGTTGTAGGGCGTCAGTCCGAGATAGAGCAGTCCTGGGACAGTTTTGCTGTCCAGAACTATCGCCAGGCAAAAGAGCTCGCCGATCAAGCAATCGCGCTGAACTGAGTGCTCTGAAACAAGTAGAGTTCCGCGCTGCCTCGTCAGCGCGGTAATTGACGACACTCCGAGGTTATAATGCCTGATTCATATCAGACCGCTTCACGCGGGTTCACCCTGTTTCCCCGTCTGTCAGGTGCTGCCATCTCAGGAATTCTGATCGCCATTTTCCTTATGGCCTTTCTGATTTTGCCAGTTGCGCAAGTGCTCTATGTGGCCTTTTTGGACTCACGCACTGGGGGCTTTACATTACAGAACTTTCAAGATTTCTTTAATACCAGCCTTTTTCGCGAAAGTTTCGTTAACTCGCTTTACGTTTCGGTCATGTCAGTCGTGTTTGCAACATTGATTGCGCTACCACTGGCCTATATCACCACGCGGTTCAACTTTGCTGGCACTGCGGCGATTCAGGCATTGGGCATTATTCCCTTGATCATGCCACCGTTCGTAGGAGCGGTTGCCATGTCGCTGTTATTTGGCCGCAATGGTTCTGTCAACCTGCTTTTGAACCAGTATTTCGGCTTCCGCATACCGTTTATGGAGGGGCTCAACGGGGTCATACTCGTTCAATCTATACACTATTTCCCTTTCATCTTGATCAACCTGTCGGCGAGCCTTCGAAATATTGACCGCTCGATGGAAGAAGCAGCGCAGAACCTGGGTTCGCACGGAATGCGAATGTTTCGGCGCATTGTGTTCCCGCTGGCAATGCCCGGATATTTGGCCGGTGCAGCGCTGGTATTCATCAAAGTATTCGACGACCTGGGAACGCCATTACTGCTTAACGTCAACAATATGTTGGCGCCGCAGGCTTATCTGCGTATCACCGGAGTAGGGATTAACGACCCGATGGGTTACGTGATCTCGTTCATTTTGGTGGTTTTCTCGATCTTCTCTCTATGGGCATCGTTTTTGTTCATGCGCGGAAAGGACTATGCCACCGTTCAAAAAGGCGGCGGAGGTCTATCGCGCCGCGACCTTAAACCACGTGAGAAATGGCTGGCCTGGGGCGTGATTCTGTTGATTCTGGCATTGGTGCTATCCCCCCACTTAGGGCTGCTGCTACTAGCCTTTGGTACGATTTGGTCGTTCTCTCCGCTGCCTGATGGCTTCACAATGGAGCACTTCGTCACGATCTTTACCCAGTCCTCACAATATGTATGGAACACGCTAATCTATGCTGGGTCAGCAGCCCTGATCGACGTGCTGCTGGGTACTGCGATCGCCTATATTGTGATCCGTACAGGATTGCCGGGCCGCAAATGGCTGGACTACATGGCCACCGCTGCATTGGCGGTACCGGGGGTGGTGCTGGGTATTGGTTACCTGCGTATGTTCCACGGTGTCCAATTACCGTTTGGGCTTGGCCAACTCTCGAGTTTCTGGGGCATTATCATCATCGCGCTTGCAGTACGACGCCTTCCCTATGCGCTACGTGCTTGCATGGCGGCGTTGCAGCAAGTCTCCCTATCGCTAGAGGAGGCGGCTGCCAGTCTTGGCGCCTCGCGTACCAGCACAATCCGGCGCATTGTCGTGCCGCTGATGACTGGAGGCATCCTGGCCGGATTTGTCACTAGCTTTGCCACCGCCGCAGTAGAACTCTCTGCGACGATCATGCTAGTTGGGCGCGCTTCGGATGCACCACTTGCCTATGGAATCTACTTATACATGCAGTCGCCCGCTGGACGTGGAGCAGGTGCCGCGCTTGGTATTCTGGCGGTCGTGATCGTAGCGCTGGGTACCTACCTGTCGCAACGCATCATTGAGCGTGAGCGTGTCCGTCAGACCATGTCCAACGACCAGCATTAAGATTCGGAGAGTATAGATGAGCCAGACCAAAGCCGGTATACAGATCGAGGACTTGCACCTGTCCTTTGGCGAAACCAAGGTGCTGGAAGGTATTAACATGGTGATTGAGCCGGGGGAGTTCTTTGCCTTTTTAGGCCCCTCCGGTTCGGGGAAGTCAACGCTCTTACGCGCGATTGCAGGATTTGGTCCAACGCCGCGTGGCCGCATCCTTATTGGTGGGCACGATATCGCCAGCCTGCCACCATGGAAACGTAACGTGGGGATGGTGTTTCAGTCCTATGCGTTGTGGCCACATATGTCGGTACGCAGAAACGTAGCTTTTGGACTGGAGGAACGCCGTATTCCCAAACGCGAGATTGGTACTAAGGTTGAACAAGCCCTCGAAACTGTAGGCCTATTGCACCTGGCTGACCGTATGCCCGCACAACTGTCGGGTGGGCAGCAGCAGCGCGTCGCACTAGCTCGTACCATCGCCATTGAGCCGCAGGTGTTGCTGCTTGATGAACCGCTCTCGAACCTGGATGCTGCACTACGTGTTCAGATGCGACGTGAATTGCTAGCCCTACAGCGAAAGCTAGGCCTAACTACGATTTTCGTGACACACGACCAGGAGGAAGCCAATACCACTTCTGATCGCATGGCAGTGCTTGATCGAGGCGTGATCCAGCAGATTGGTACGCCCCAGCAGCTTTACGATTACCCTGAAAATGCCTTCGTAGCTGGGTTTCTCGGTACTGCGAATATCCTTAAAGGCACCATGCAGGAGGGCACGTTTGTCACTGAAGCTGGGCAGCGTCTACCTACGAGCGAGAATGTGCTGGGAGCCAACCGCATTGTATTGCGCCCGCAGAACATTCGCTTAGCCGACGCTGGGGCAGATGGTGACATTGTTGGTCAAGTGGCACATCGAGAGTTTCTAGGTAGTCAGATTCGCTATTTAGTCGACACGCCTGATGGTTGTATCGTTATAGACATGCTTCACTCCTTTGGACAGCCACCGTTTGAGCCCGGGGCGTCGATTTCGATGTCTATCGATAGTCGCACCGCACCGCTGCTAGTGGATTAAACTATGGAAGAGCTGTGGTTTATCCGCCATTTTCGTACATCATGGAACAGTGCTGGCCGTTTACAGGGCCAGCGGGACATTGCGCTAGATGACCCTCTAAGCGATCAGGATACAAAGACATTGCAGGGTAACCTTGAAAGAATAATGGGCCAAGAGTTCGCACTGGTAGTGACCTCTCCATTGCAACGGGCGTGGCAAACGGCAGCGTTGCACGGGTTTCCAGAGGCTGAGCCAGATCCCGACTTAGTCGAGATAGCTTTTGGCTCATGGGAAGGTTGTACATGGGATGATCTCGAATCCGAACATCCCGGTATCTGGCAAAGCGCACCGCATAGGTTGGTGCTGGGGGAACCGTTCGAGGCATTCAATGCTCGGATCATGCGGTTTTATGAGCGAGTGCTTGCAACGCCCGGTCCGGTATTGGCCTTTGGCCATGGCGCTTGGCTAGGAGGCTTACAGCGGCTTCTCAACGAAGATTCTGAGAAAGGACTATCGCGGCAACTGTTAGGTAATGGAGCGCTCCTCAGGTTGAATCTGGCATCCAACCAAAAAATGCGGTAGCAATATAAATGTCATCATCATTGTTGAATGTAGCGGTGGTGGTAGGATAATGCCCACATTTTTAGAGGGCTTCAAAAATATAGCTAAGGCCATATAGGCTAGTTTCTGCTAAGGGGTAATCCTTTGTTTGACGATCTTGCCCCCACCGAAACAGAATATCAAAGTGGAAATGCGAATTATGGCCCCACTCACGCCGAGCTGGTTTCCTTACCTATTCGCGATCATGAGATGAGTGCCCGCACTATTGAGGTGCAAACGTTAGCTGGGCGTACGCTGCCTAAAGGAGTGGCCGACTTTCTGGAAGACTTGTATATCGCCTTGGCGTAAGCGTTATGGTGAGAACACTATAGCGACCCAGCGCTCAGCGATTACGCGCATGCCTCTTAGTGGCTATGCACCAGCGCAGCGCATCAATCACGATAAAGACCGCCAGACTCACGCCAAGCACCGGTAGCGCTAAGCCTAGAGCGATAGCGATCACGCTCACACTGAGTTTGGCAGTGAGCGGTAGCATGAGCCAGGGTTCTGCAATGGTGGGAAAGCGCTGGCCGCTCGCTGCGCGCAGCCGTCGCCATGCCGTTACATAGCCCAGTGCGATCAGTGCGACCAGCCCCGCGGCGATTAGCGCTAGCACTAGCTGATTGGCGATACCAAACAGTACCCCCATATGCAGATCAACGCCCCAGCGAGTGAGCTTGGCGGCTAAGGGAAAGGTAGAAAAATCAGTTTGATCGGTCACGGCCATGCTGTGTGGATGTAGTGCGATTTGATCGACCTGTGTTGGCCAGCGTCGGTCTATTTCCGCTACCCGCCACGCTTGGTTTTCATTTGTCGGTGGAGAGAGCTGAATACGGTGGGCCTTTAAGCCGGCTGCCCGAGCGGCATTTAGCGCGCGGTCAAAATCCTCGGGCAGCAGCTGTACGCTGGTGGTAACGGGAGCCGAATGACCGTGATGCTCTGCGTGTTCATCGTGTGGCTGGCTATCGGTGTCGATTAGTGCCGTCGAGGCACTTGGCGTGCTCCAGCCCCAGGCATTGCGCAGCTCTCCAATGTTGCCGCCCGCCCATTGGGACCAGGTAAGCCCGGTTGCCGAAAAGAAGAGCAGTCCTAGCGACAAGATCACCCCTAGCGTTGCATGGCGCCGTCGCGTTGACTGGCGTCCGGAAAGCATTTTTAGCGAGCGACGCTGCCAAGCCCATAGCAGAATCCCCCCGAGCGCGGCTAGCCAAAGCCACGAGGCGGCCAGCTCGCTATAAAGACGGCCAACATCGCCCATTAATAGCTGGCGATGAAAGTGATCAATAGCGGTGCGTAACGGTAAGATACCGCTGGTGCCGTAAACCGTAGTGTCACCCGTGACGACCAGCGAAATAGGGTCAACAAAGATCGCACGGTGTTCCGAGGGTCCAAGATCAGGCGCGTTAAACATCAGCCGAGTAGTGTCGCCGAGCTGTGGTGCGGGGCGCACGGCGTTTGGCAATGTCGATTGGTCTAAGTAGCGTTGGGCCGTATCAATCTGGGCGGCCAGCGGCTGAGCCTCGCCCTGGCTGACGCCATATAGCGTGTCGTGATAAAGCCACTCTTCCAGCGGCGGGCTCAGCAGATAAGCAATTCCGGATAGCGCAGCGATGAGGATAAACGGCCCAACGAAGAGGGCAATATATAAGTGCAGGCGACTAAGCAGCGTGAACAGTAGTTTGCTAGTGCGAACAGATGGGCGTTTTGTCATTTTTATTCCGAGCTTAATCGACTAAGTAGCTGATCAGATTATACAGTATCGTTATCGATCACTAGTCAGCAGGCTGCGGTTAAAGGACGCATAATTAAGCAGTTGAGTGCATAGGCTTGGTGGCGAGCAGGGCGCGAAATACCCCGTTCATCAGCACGGGTTCGTCATGACGAATGGAAAAACCTGCCGTCGTGAGTAGCGGCTGCGCTTGGCGGGTGATATCAGTGGCAATGGCCGATGTCAGTTGATTCAGCAAGCGCCGGCCCGCTCCCGAAGGCTGGCTATCCGGTTGGAATTTGTCCATCACGCACAGCTGTCCACCCGTTTTTAACACGCGATGCGCTTCGCTAAGCCCTTGCTGCGGGTTAGGCATCACCGCAATGATCAGGTGCATGATCACGACGTCAAAGTGTTCATCGGGATAGTTGAGCGACTCAGCATTCATAACGCGGCATTCAACGTCGCGGCGAAGTGCTTCAGCGCGTTGGGCTGTACGCTTAACCATAGCGGGTGCCAAGTCGGTGGCGTGCAGCTCAATATCATGCGGTAGAAAGGGCAGGTCCAATCCCGTACCCGCACCGACCATGAGTGCTCGCATGCCTGGCTCCCAGTCCACTTGGCCGAGCGCAATGCGTCGCGGTTTACGAAATGCGCGGTTAGCGACGGTGTCATAAAAGGGGGCGTAGGCGGTATAGCGTAGGCGATTCCATGCGGTAGTATTGAACACGTGAGATACTCCAAGCGAGCCGTTTTGAGTACTCTCTGTTGTACACCACGTCAGGCTGCAGCGCTAAGCGTTTGCGAATAACCCCCACTGCATTGTTTTGTCGTTACAGGTTTATGATGACTGTTTTGTCGAGACTGTTTTATCGAGACTGTCGCTACGGCCCGAAGCTTTAAGAACCACCTAGCCCATAACCAGTCTATAATGTTCTCTTACAAGGATATCGGGGTGGGTAGCTGATTTAAGCTGCTGGCGACTGATGCCTTCGTTGTGCTTGAATACGGCGCATTCAACTGATCGAATGAGCATGATGGTATGCCAATTCGGCACATAAGCGAATTTGAACTTAGTCAAAGGATTGTCCAGGAGCAATACGCTAAATGAGAGGATTTACCCCACGAAACATCTTAAGCCGCAAAGGCTTTCGCTCTGTCGCCGTTCTAGGCGGGCTGCTGATTGGCAGCATTCCTCTTGAAGCTTTCGCCTTCGGTTTTGATGATGTTGCCAGACAAGCCGAGGAATTGGCTCAGCAGGGTTACAGCGCGCCAGAAACGGCCATGCCAAATGAGCTGCAAGAACTCAGCTATGCGGAGTATGCGCAAATCCAATATAAGCGGGATCGCGATGTTTGGAGCGGTACTGGTTCGCCGTTTACGCTTAGCTTTTTCCACGAGGGAATGCATTACAACAGTGCGATCCAGTTAAATAGTATTGATCAGCAGGGCGACGTTCATGGCTTTGCTTACAACGCTGACGATTTTACCTACGGTGATTTAAATATCCCTGACGGCGTTAAAAATAGCGACGACCTGGGTATCGCCGGCTTGAGAATTAACTATGCGATGAATGATGCTGATCGCAAAGATGAAGTCATGGTGTTTCTAGGCGCAAGCTATTTTCGTGCCGTAGGTAGAGGGCAGGTTTACGGTGTTTCAGGGCGCGGGCTTGCGGTTGATACGGGGCTGCCATCGGGTGAGGAGTTCCCACGCTTTAAAGAAATGTGGATTGTCGAACCTAGCCAAGAAAGCCAATATTTAACCATTTTTGCATTGCTCGATTCACCTAGTGTGACCGGTGCCTATCGCTTTGTGCTGCGCCCTGGTGACGAAACCTTGGTCGATGTACAGTCGCGCCTTTATTTGCGCCGCTCGGTCGAAAAACTGGGGATAGCACCGTTAACGAGTATGTACCTTTACGGCCCAGAGCAGCCTTCATCGACGCTTAACTATGTGCCCGCCATCCATGATTCTAATGGCTTGCTCATCAACGATGAGCAGAATGGCCGAACCTGGCGCCCGCTGGTGAATCCGGCCAGGCTGATGATGAATCGACAAGAAACGCCTGAGTTAGGCGGTTATGGGTTGATGCAGCGCGGCCACAACTTTAGCGACTATCAGGATCTTGATGCGCGCTATGACCTGCGTCCAAGCGCCTGGGTCGAGCCGCTTAATGACTGGGGTGCCGGTAGCGTTGAGCTGATTCAAATTCCCACCAGTAATGAAACCAACGACAACATCGTATCGATGTGGTTGCCTAATGAAATGTATGAGCCGGGTACGCCACTGGCCTTTGATTACCGTATGACGACCTCCGTCGATGAAGAGCGTCATCTGGATCCGCAGCTTGCCTGGGTTGATGAAACCAGACGCTCGCGTGGCGAGGTGGTTAGGGATAACCTCGTTCGTGAGGCCGACGGTACGCTCGCGTTCGTTATCGACTTTGTTGGGCCCGCGCTTGATGGTATTGGCAGCAATGCCAACATCAGCGTTCAGGCAAGCGTGGGGGATAATGGCAACTTAGCGTCTAGCCGCGCTGTACCTAATCCGGTTAGCGGTGGCTGGCGCGTGTTTATCAACGTGAAGCGCGAGAATACCAGCCAGCCGCTAGATATAAGGGCGCAGCTAATGCGCGATGGCAAGCCGATCTCTGAAACTTGGTACTATAGGCTGCCTGCGAATGGCTGATATGAGTGCTTCCAGGACGCCTGCGCCGACTAATCGTTACCTTGAGCGCTTGGCGCTCGAGACTCAGGATCGCGATGAGCGGCGTAAGCTATTAGTCGGTGATCTTGATCAACACGACATGGCGTCGTTGCATGCTACGTTAGGCGGGCACAGCGAGGAATATAGCGACGACAGTGATCCGGCCGCGTCATCCGTTGGCCGGCGCTTGGCGCTGGCCTATGCAGAGCCGCCGCTAGCGCCACCTGAGGTGCTTTCAACCGACGCGTCAGGCATTACTCGATTGCGCACGTCGCTTCCCATCAAGCGAACGCCGCTGGCACCGGAGCAGTGGTCGACCAATCCTATTGTGAATACCGGTCGGCGCCTTAAGAACTGGGCTAACCGCGGTTGGAGCCGCCGGCGCAAAAGAGAATATCATTCGCCTGCGGCCTGGCGATGGGTGGCCACCAGGCGTCGCTGGATTTTGCTGGTGCTGATTTTCGGCCAAAGCATCATCGCGGCCAATCAGATGCGTACCGTGCTTCCCTCTCAAGGGCAGCAGTGGCTTGAGATAACTATCCTGTCACTGTTTGTGCTGCTGTTTGCCTGGGTATCCGCAGGGTTTTGGACGGCGCTGATGGGGTTCTTCCAGCTATTACGCGGCAATGATCGCTACGCCATTGATAGCGAAGTCGGTGACGAGCCGATTCACGCCGAAGCGCGCACAGCGCTGCTGGTGCCGATTTGTAATGAAGATGTTGCCCGAGTGTTTGCCGGCGTGCGCGCCACGTTGGAATCGCTACGCAGCACGGGCAATGATCAGCATTTTGACATCTTTATTCTGAGCGATACCTTTGATGCCGACATTGCTATTCAGGAAAGCTACGCTTGGCTTGCGATGTGCCGCGATCTGGAGGCTTTCGGGCAGGTTTTTTACCGCCGCCGACAGCGCCGTGTAAAACGTAAAAGCGGCAATCTTGACGATTTTTGTCGCCGCTGGGGCGCGCTTTACCGCTATATGCTGGTGCTGGATGCTGACAGCGTGATGAGCGGTAAATGCCTGACTCGCTTGGTGCAAATGATGGAGGTGCATTCCAAAGCGGGCATTATTCAAACCGCGCCACGGGCCTCCGGGCGGCTCAATTTGTATGCGCGCATGCAGCAGTTTGCAACACGGGTTTACGGGCCGCTGTTTACCGCGGGGCTGCACTTTTGGCAGCTTGGTGAGTCGCATTATTGGGGCCACAACGCGATCATTCGCTTGGCCCCTTTTATGCGTCATTGCATGCTCGCACCGTTGCCTGGCAAGGGGTCGATGTCGGGCGAGATTTTATCCCACGATTTCGTTGAAGCGGCATTGATGCGCAGCGCCGGCTGGGGGGTGTGGATTGCCTATCGGTTGGAAGGCAGCTATGAAGAAATGCCGCCTAACTTACTCGATGAGCTCAACCGCGACAGGCGCTGGTGCCACGGCAACTTGATGAACTTTCGGCTGTTTTTCTCGAAAGGCATTCATCCCGTACACCGTGCCGTGTTCCTGACGGGCTTAATGTCTTATCTCTCAGCGCCGCTATGGTGTTTGTTCTTAGTGCTGTCTACCGCGCTACTAGCCGTGCATACCTTTGGCACGCCTAACTACTTCCCAGAGCCGGGAATGCTGTTTCCCGTGTGGCCGCAGTGGAATCCAACCTTAGCCGTGGGGCTGTTCGGTGTGACCGCGCTACTGTTGTTCTTGCCTAAGTTTCTTAGCGTGCTGCTGGTGTGGATCAACGGTAGCCGCCAATTTGGTGGGCCGCTCAAAGTGTTGGCCAGCATGGTGCTCGAGTCGCTTTTTTCGATGCTACTAGCGCCGGTAAGAATGCTGTTTCACACCCGCTTTGTACTGGCATCCGTGATGGGCTGGGAGGTTCAGTGGCGATCACCCTCGCGTGAAAATAGCGACACCACCTGGGGCGATGGGATACGCAACCATTGGAGCCAAACGCTGATAGGCGCCGTGTGGGCCGCAGGCGTTTACGTGCTTGAACCGACGTTTCTTTGGTGGCTATCGCCTATAGTGGTTTCCCTGATGGTGTCTATCCCGGTATCGGTACTGTCGAGCCGAGTCTCGCTAGGGCGCTTAAGCTTTCAAAAGCGGCTGTTCAGGATTCCTGAAGAGACGCAGCCGCCGCGGGTGCTGCGGCGTATGGTGAAATTGCTTTCCCAGATGAACGCAGGAATGGCCGCACCGTCCTTTGCCCAGGTGGTGGTGGACCCCGTCCCTAATGCGCTGGCCACTGCGTTAGGCGCTTCACGGCATTCAGATGCTGAGCCCGTGCGCAGGCGTCGAGACGAGCGGGTTTCACGCGCGGTCAGGATGGGCCCGGCGGCAATGAGTCAGTTGGAGCGTTTAGACTTTCTAGATGATCCGGTGATGATGTCGCAGTTGCACTACCACGTGTGGAACGATAGCAACGCGCATCAAAGCTGGTTTGGCTATGGCCTGCCAGGGCGCGACTCCAAACACCTGCCTACGTTTAAATAAGCGTTTTATAACGACTAATCAAGCTGGCTGAAAGGCTGGCTTGATTCTCTTCTCTTCTCTTCTCTTCTCTTCTATTGCCATTCAATGCCGCGCTCGTCGTTTGCCAAAACTTGCTACCCATATTGATTGATAGCGCTATGATTGATGGAGCTATAGTTTATGGAGCGATAGTTTATGGAGCGACAGTTGAAACGCGCCACTTTTCAAATCTCAATGATCTGTCAGTATGATTAAAGTGGCCGCTGCAAGGCCGCATTGAGAAAAAGTAAGAGCGAAAGAAAAAGAAAAAGGAAAGCACTATGGCCCATACCTATCACACCACGGTGGGAAGTCGCAGCTACCGCTTCGCAAACCTAGCTGAGCTAATGGCAAAAGCCACGCCGCCCCGTTCGGGTGACCGCTTGGCTGGAGTGATGGCAGAAAGCGCTGAAGAGCGCGTGGTCGCCCAAATGATGCTGGCTGAGCTTCCTCTCACCACCTTTTTAAATGACGCGTTAATTCCTTACGAAGACGATGAGATCACCCGGCTGATTATGGATGATCATGACGCCGACGCTTTTGCCCCCATTCGACATCTCACGGTGGGTGATTTTCGTAACTGGCTGCTTTCGGATCATGCGTCTAGCGAGGCGCTTACCGCCATACGCGCAGGCGTTACGCCTGAAATGGCCGCCGCGGTGAGTAAGCTAATGCGCAACCAGGATCTCATCTTGGTGGCTAAAAAGTGCCGGGTCATTACCGCCTTTCGCAATACTATTGGCCTACCTGGGCGGCTCTCCACGCGCTTACAGCCTAATCATCCTACCGATGACGTAACCGGCATTGCCGCCAGTATTCTCGACGGCCTGCTCTACGGTAGCGGCGATGCAGTGATTGGCATCAACCCAGCCACTGATAACGTCGCCCAAAGCGTTAAGCTGATGCGCTTAATGGACGATGTGATCCAGAAATATCAAATTCCCACCCAATCGTGCGTGCTCACGCATGTGACCAACACGCTGGAAGCGATAGAGCAGGGCGCCCCTGTGGATTTGGTCTTTCAATCCATCGGTGGAACGGAGGCGACTAACCGCAGCTTCGGCTTTGACTTGAGCACGCTGGCGGAAGCCGAAGCTGCGGCGCAGTCGCTTAATCGCGGCACGGTGGGGCGCAACGTGATGTACTTTGAAACCGGCCAAGGCAGCTCGCTTTCCGCCGATGCTCATCACGGGCTCGACCAGCAAACCTGCGAGGCGCGTGCCTATGCCGTGGCGCGTAAGTTCAACCCTCTGCTGGTGAATACCGTGGTGGGCTTTATCGGCCCCGAGTATTTGTTTGACGGTAAGGAGATCACCCGCGCCGGGCTTGAAGACCACTTCTGCGGCAAGCTGTTGGGCGTGCCCATGGGGTGCGATGTTTGCTACACCAACCACGCTGAAGCCGATCAAAATGATATGGATAATCTGCTGACGCTACTTGGCGTGGCGGGCTGCAACTTCATCATGGGCATCCCCGGTTCTGACGACATCATGCTCAACTATCAAACCACCTCTTTTCACGATGCGCTTTATGCGCGCCGAGTGCTGGGGCTGAAAGCGGCGCCAGAATTTGAGCGATGGCTTGAAGAAATGCAGATTTTCCAGGATGTGAGTACCTATCGGCTTAATGACCAGCTGCCCGCTGCCTTTGCGAATAGTCTGCGTCATCTACCTAAGGAGCCTCGCCATGGCATATAACGGATCATCGCCTATCGTGGTGGAGAACCCCTGGGAGCGCCTCAGTGCCTTTACCGATGCACGCATTGGCTTAGGGAGAGCGGGCATCAGCCTGCCGACCAGCAAGCTGCTGGCATTCCAGCTGGCCCATGCTCAGGCGCAAGATGCGGTCCACTGCCCGCTAGACGTCGAAAAACTGGCCGATGAGCTTGCTCAGGCTCTTGAGTTGTCTCAACTACCCCTGCGCCTGCATAGCCATGCTCAAGACCGTGCGACGTATCTTCAGCGGCCCGATTACGGCCGACGGCTTAACGACGAAACCCGCGAGCAATTGCAGCAAGCCGCCACATCTCAGCAGCGCTTTGACCTGTCGGTGGTGATTGCCGATGGGTTGTCGGCACTGGCTGTGCAGCAGAACAGTGCAGCGTTTCTCAGCGCACTTTATCAACTGTTCAAAAACGATAGAGTCGATTGGCAGCTAGCGCCGCTCACGATTGTTGAGCAGGGGCGGGTCGCGATTGGCGACGAGATAGGCGCACTGCTGAATGCCGATGCCGTGCTGGTTATGATCGGTGAACGGCCCGGGTTGAGCTCGCCAGATAGCCTGGGGCTGTATATGACCTGGGCGCCGCAGCCAGGGCTTAAGGACGATAGCCGCAACTGTATTTCTAACGTGCGCCCGGCAGGCTTGCAGGTCGAAGAAGCCGCCAGGCGCTTTTTTTTACTGTTAAAGGAGGCCCGCCAGCGCAAGTTGTCAGGCGTTACGTTGAAAGACCGCAGCGAAGACGATGTGCTCGAAGGCGATGCCTCTGCAAGCGGCTCCACGCGTAACTTTTTGGTTGCCGATTAAAGCGGTTAATCCATGCAAGTTGCACTCTGAAAAGAGCCTTCTAGATCGATCAAATCAACATCTTCTAACAACAATATGGAACGTCGTAATCAGTACTTGAAACGAGGAACGGCACGCCGCTGACAACTCTTTCGTTCCACATGAAAAGGCCGCAACGATGACACAACCCTCGATTGATCAGGCGTATCTGGCAAAGCGCCAGCTGCGTAAAGGTACTGCTGGGTGGATGCTGCTAGCAGGACTGGGCGTTTCCTACGTGATTTCCGGAGATTTTGCCGGTTGGAACTTTGGTATCGCCGAAGCGGGATGGGGCGGCTTTGCGATTGCCGCCTGCTTAATGGCGCTAATGTACCTAGCTTTGGTGCTATCGCTGGCGGAGATGTCGGCGGCGATACCTGCCGCGGGCGGTGGCTACAGCTTTGCTCGCCAAGCGATGGGGCCGGCAGGCGGGTACTTAACCGGGCTTGCGGTATTGATCGAGTACGCCTTAGCGCCCGCCGCGATTGTGATTTTTATTGGCGCAGCGGTTGAGTCATTGCTAGGCATCAATGGGCCATTGGTTTACCTGATTTTCTACGCGGTGTTTATCGGCATTCATCTGGCTGGCGTGGGTGAAGCGCTTAAAGTCATGATGGTCATTAGCGGCCTGGCGGTATTTGCCATCTTAGCGACCGCTGTGGCGCTGATTGGCAGTTTTGACGCGGCCAATCTATTTGATATAGCCCCCACCGATGCAGCGGGCGCGAGCACGTTTATGCCGTTTGGTTGGTACGGCGTTTGGGCGGCGCTACCGTTTGGGATGTGGCTGTTTCTGGCGGTCGAAGGCGTACCGCTGGCCGCTGAAGAAGCTAAAGACCCCGCACGCGATATGCCTAAAGGTATTATCGCTGCGATGCTGTTTTTGCTGTTCACCGCGCTGCTGGTGGTTGTGCTGTTAGCCGGTGCTGCCGGGGCTGAGATGATCGGCCAAAGCGGCGTGCCGCTGGTTGATGCGCTTAATGCGACCGGCAACCCGATGCTGGCGACCACGGTTAACGTGCTGGGCTTGGCTGGGCTAATTGCCTCGTTCTTTTCGATTATTTATGGCTATAGCCGGTTGGTGTTTGCGCTTTCACGCGGGGGCTATTTGCCTAAGCGCCTATCGCTGACCAGCGGGCGTAAAGTGCCTTATCTGGCGCTGATTGTACCCGGTGTGTTTGGCTTTCTGGCATCGCTAAGCGGGGAAGGCGACCTGATGCTAGCAATGGCCGTGGTAGGGGCCACTATTTCCTATGCGCTGATGGCGCTAAGCCATATTTTACTGCGTTTAAAACAGCCTGATTTGCCACGACCCTATAAAACGCCGGGGGGCATTGTGACCTCATCGATCGCGCTGGTGCTGGCCTTAATAGCCTTAACCGGCGTATACGCGTTTGATCCACGCGCGTTTAACTACACCATCGTGCTGTTTATCGCGGGGGCAGCCTACTTCTTTCTCTACAGCAAACATCATCTGGTGGCGAAAACCGCCGAAGAAGAGTTTGCGCTAGTGTCCGCCTCACCTGAGGATCTGGATAAGAGCGAACCCGTATCAACTGCCGCTAAGCTGTAAGCGAGCCAGCGATTAGGCTACTGTGGTAAGCCCCTGACGGTATGATGTCGGGGGCTTTTTCTTAGTTATTTTGCCTATCTATTTTTTTTCTATCTATGAGCCATGGCGAGGTGGCCTTATGACGCTGACCTTTAATAATCCTGACGAGCAGCAGCGCTGGTATGCAGTGGATGATGGTGTCATGGGCGGTGTTTCCCAAAGCAGGTTTAGCGTCACCGACGGTGAAGGTCGTTTTCAGGGTGAGGTGTCGCTCGAAAACGGCGGCGGCTTTGCCTCTGTGCGCCGTGAGCCTAGTGATTTTGAATCCACGCTAGCGGGAGCCGAGGGCATCGCTGTTACCGTTCTAGGCGATGGCCGCACCTATCAATTACGCCTGAAAAGCACCGCGCTCGGCGATGCATCGGCGTATCGGGTGAAATTTACGCCCTCCATCGACACCTGGAAGACGCTGAGCTTCACGTGGGGCGACTTTGAAGCAGTGCGGCGTGGCACGCTACTCCGCGATGCACCTGCGATAACGCCTAGTGATATTCACATGCTGGGTTTCTTGATTGCTGATCGCACCGCTGGGCCATTCTGCCTACAGGTCCAACGTATTGAGTCCATCGACTAACGCTGATGACCTGTTCTACTCAGGCTAGCTAGCGACTCTATGGGCATGCACTGGAATATAAGTAATGAGGGAATCATGACAGCAAGGCCGCATTTAGTGGTGTTTACCGGATCGGGAATCAGCGCCGAGAGTGGCATCAAAACGTTTCGTGCCAGCGACGGCCTTTGGGAGGACTATCCGATTGAAGACGTCGCCACACCACGGGCGTGGCAGCGTAACCCACAGCAGGTGTTGGATTTTTATAATCAGCGCCGCGAGCAGATCCGCCGAGCTAAGCCCAATGCGGCGCATAAAGCCCTGGCAGCCCTTGAGCAGGATGGGTTTGACGTCAGCATCATTACCCAGAATATCGACGATCTTCACGAGCGGGCAGGTTCGCGTCATGTGCTGCACTTACATGGTGAGATTTTAAAGGCGCGCTCATCGATTGATGACCGCATGCGCTATCCGCAACCTAAAGGGGGCATCGAACTGGGCCAGGTTTGCGACAAAGGCAGCCAGCTACGCCCTGATGTGGTTTGGTTTGGCGAGTCGGTGCCGCTATTTGCCGAGGCCTGTGAACTTGTCAGTAAGGCTGATTTTCTATTGGTGGTGGGTACCTCGCTGGCGGTGATGCCTGCCGCTTCGCTGCTCTCGTACATTGATTACGAGACGCCCTGCGCGCTGGTCGACCCAGAGGCCGATATACTCAGCCCGCCGGGCGTCTTGGCGATCAATGCCACCGCGGGCGAGGGTGTTCCCGCGCTGGTCAATCGCTGGAAGCAGCAAGGTAATTTACGACTGTCTTGAAAATTTGAGACGCAAGTGAATCGGTACAGCCTTTGGCTTTATTAAGCCCTTAAAAACCACGCTTTCATGACGTCGGTAATCTGGGTGATTTCCGCTTCAGAGGTGATATAGGCGGGCATGGTATACAGCCAGCGACCAATAGGGCGCAGCCAAACGCCGCTTGCGCGGGCAAAGTCTCCTACGCCTTTTAGCGTCTCTGCAGAGTGCGCCTCGATCACAGCGGTGGCACCGAGTACTCGAACGTCGGCAACGGCTGGATGTGCGTTTAGCGCTTGGTCTTCCAGTAGTTCATGTTGCAGCTGCTGGCTGAGTCTCGCGATTTTGCCCAGGTAATTCTCTTCCTCAAATACACGCAGACTCTCCAGCGCCACGCGACAGGCGAGCGGATTGCCCATAAACGTGGGGCCGTGCATAAAAGCATGCTGAGGGCTGTCACCGATAAAAGCGTTGTGGACGCGATCCGTCGCCAGAGTGGCGGCGTGACCCAGATAGCCGCCGGTTAAGCCTTTGGAGAGCACCATAATATCCGGCGTGACGTTCGCGTGGTCAGCAGCAAACAGCTTGCCGGTGCGGCCAAAGCCGGTAGCTACCTCATCGAAAATCAGTAGCACGCCAAACTCATCGCACAGTGCCCTGGCGCCAGCAACATAGCCCGGTGACGTCATGTTGAGCCCGCCAGCAGCCTGCAGTAACGGTTCCATCAATAGCGCTGCGATCTCGTGATGATATTGCTCAAGCACACCTCGCAGAGCATGAAGATCGTGTTCAACCTGCTCTGCGGTGGCATCAAAAGGAGCCGTAGGTGCCGGGGCAAAATGATGCTGTGGCAGCAGGCCTGAAAAAAGGCTGTGCATGCCTTCTTCTGGGTCGCAGACCGCCATGCAGCCGGTGGTGTCGCCGTGGTACGCCTTCATCAGCGAAAGCATCTTTGCCTTGCCAGGGTTGCCGGTGAGCACTTGATACTGGAGGGCCATTTTCATCGCCACTTCCATGCCCACCGAACCACTGTCCGAATAGAAAACGTGATTCAGCCCAGCGGGCGTAATGCGCACTAGTTCCCGAGCCAACTGGTCGGCGGGCTCATGGATTAAGCCGCCAAGCATGACATGGCACAGCTCGCCGGCCTGCTCACGAATAGCCGCCACCAAGCGCGGGTGGCCGTAGCCGTGGATCATGCACCACCAGGAACAGGTGGCATCCAGCAGGCGTTCACCGCTTTCAAGCACAAAGTGAGCGCTTTCACCGCCAACCACCTTGGGCGCGGGTGCTTGTGTTTTTAGATGTGAATAAGGATGCCAAACCGGCGTATTCATAACGGCTCCAGGGAGAGATAGGGGGCGGCAGTCGCGGCCTCGGGGGCATCAAGGTGGGGGATAATGCCTAAGCAGGGGGCCGCTAGCCTCGTTTTTAAGTGGGCAATATTGGCCTCAAAGCGAGTTGAGTCGGCGGCAAAGGCGGGGTCGACCACGCTGCCTGCCCAACCTGCGAGCTGCAGGCCATTGGCACGAATGGCTTCTGCCGTTAAGCGGGCATGATTCAAACAGCCTAGCTTCAAGCCGACGACCAGAATCACCGGCAGCTTGAGGGCGATTGCCAGGTCGGCGAAATCTTCCTGGGCGTTTAATGGGACCCGCCAACCGCCTGCGCCTTCAATCAACGTGAAGTCTCTCGGTGTTTGGGTAAACGTTTTGCGCAGTAAGTGAGTAATGGCGCTGGCTTTCAGCGGTTGGCCTGTTTCTATCGCAGCGAGATGAGGCGCTATAGCGGGCGCAAAAGTGATGGTGTTCACCGTGGCGTAGTCGACTGAGGGCACGCTCTGTCGCTGTAGTGCCAAAGCATCATCGTTACGCAAGCCATCGCTTGTCTGCTTACTGCCGGAGGCCACCGGCTTAAGGCCCAGCGTGCTCAATTGCTGCTGGTGGGCGGCATATAGCAACGCGCTGGTCACCAATGTTTTACCCGCATCGGTATCGGTGCCCGTAACAAACCAGACGTTCATAGCGGTTTTTCCAAATGCAGGGTTAAACAGCGATAGCTCACCGGCAGACCCATCCGCTCGCGCAGTTGCTCAAAGCGCGCTTGTGCGGTGGCGATGTCAGCTCGCGTAAGAGGGGTGTGCGATCGGGCAAGCTGTGCTCCCACACCTTTAATGGACGCCATGACGGCCGTTAGGTCGGGATAGTAGAAACGCTCAGTCGACGCAGTCTGCTGAATAATCGTTAAGCGGCTTTTAGCGATGGCCTGCACGACACTTGCCTGATCAGGCGTTTTTAGCAGTGCTTCGGGTCTCTGCCAGGCTTGGGCAACTTCTTTCAACGTTCCTGGCAGTAGTGTCGTGATATGCGCTTGCCCACCAGGCTGTAACACGCGGTAGAGTTCATTCATGACGGCGCCAATATCGGGACACCACTGCACCGCTAGATTGGAAAATACCAGATCAAATGAACGCTCATCAAATGGCTGGGCGGCAGCGTCGCCTGGTTGCCAGTCGATGCTTTCACCGTGGCGCTGGCGGGCCTGTTCCAGCATGCCGGGCGCTAAATCTAATCCAGTGATATGCGCGCGGGAGTAACGGGTTGCCAATCGCTGGGCCCAGTAGCCGGTGCCGCACCCCATATCCAACACGTTAAAAGCATGGGTAGGTAACGAACCCCAAAGTATCTCGCCTATTTGGTGCTGCGCAGTGGCTAGCGCATCGTAGCGAGGAGCGGCTCGGGAGAAAGCGTGGGCGACTCGCGCCTGCCAGTGAACTTCGCTGTTCAGCGTTAGATCTATCATAAAATCGCCATGTTGGCATGAGCTATCTGGGTCGCATGGCGGATAATCGACGCCGCGAGAGCCTGCGGCTGGGAGAGCATAGGGCAATGTCCGACACCGCTTAGCGTTTCGCTTATACGGTGCTGAGCGCGGCTAATGAAGGGATCATATTCGCCGGTGAGGCGTACAGCCGGGCAGGGGGATGCCGCTAAGCGTGAGCGATTATCAATCGACGCCAGCCACTGCAGGCCGGTAGCAAGGGTGGTGTTGTCGGCGGGTGGCGTATCGCCCAGCAAGCCACGTAGTTGCCGATATGCCTGCCGAGGGTTGGGCTCTCCTTGCGCCTGCCAGCGCAAAAAGTGTTGCCACGTCGCGATAGGTTCGCGCTGAAAGGCACGTTGGAACGCATTTAGCTCGCTAGTAGCGACACCGCCGCTGGCACTGTCTTCGCCTCGGGAACAGAAAGTATCGCCCGTACCGAGCAGAATTAGGCCGCGTGGTGGGGGAAGGTGTTCAAGTAGCGCCGTTGCCAGTAGCCCGCCTAATGACCAGCCGACCCATACCGCATTGCTGGATAATGCCGATACCATAGCGTCGGCTAACTGTGTCAGCGTTGCATGATTTTTTATCTCAGGGGTATCGCCATAGCCAGGCCACTCAATAGCCTTAATCTCAAAAGAGTCTGGCCAGTAAGCTTGTAGCGGTCGCCATATACGGCTATCAACTCCCCAGCCTGAAAGCAGTATTAAGCGCAGGCGTTTCATAGCGATTCCTGCTGCTGGCAGTCGTGAAGTGCCGCCAGCAGTCGATCAATATCCTCGTGCTGATGGCGTGCGCTAAGAGTAATACGTAGCCGGGCTTCGCCCTTAGGCACCGTGGGTGGTCGAATCGCACCTACATGTATACCTTGTTCTCGTAACTGAGCGGCCCAACGCAGCGTGCGCGACTCGTCTGCTAATATTAGTGGCTGAATAGGGGTGGACGAATCGCTGAGCGATAGCCCCAAGTGCAACGCCTCATGGCGAAAGTAAGCGATGTTAGCGTTCAGATGGGCACGGTGTTCTGGTTCCTGCTGAACGATCTCCAGCGCTTTGAGGGTTGCGTTGGCAATGGCCGGGGGCTGAGCGGTGGTGTAGATGTAGCTGCGTGAAAACTGAATCAGATGATCGATTAACGCGGCATCCCCGGCCACAAATGCTCCTGCAGTGCCCAATGCTTTGCCTAGCGTGCCGACCAAAACCGGCACATCGTCACTACGCCAGGTGCTGCCCACACAGCCACTTCCTTCGTCGCCGAGTATTCCTACGCCGTGGGCATCGTCGATCATCAGCCAGGCGTTATGGCGTTGGCTTACTGTTACTAGCGCCCCAATATCGGCGATATGGCCGTCCATGCTGAAGACTCCATCGCTGATGACGAGCTTATGCACGCTATCGCTGCGCTTCAGCAGATTTTCCAGGTCGTTCATATTGCGATGATGATAGCGCCTGGAGCGCGCGCCGCTTAAGGTGGCTCCATCCAGTAATGACGCGTGGTTGAGGCGGTCTTGAAAGATAGCCGTGTGGCTATCCGCCAGTGCTTGCAGCACGCCAATATTCGCCATATAGCCAGTGGAAAAAAGCAGCGCCCGCTGCCGCCCCGTCCAGCTTGCCAAGGCTTCTTCCAGCGCATCGTGAACATCCAAGTGACCGCTGACCAAATGGGAGGCACCGGCCCCTGCCCCGAAACGCCGTGCGCCTTCGGCCTGGGCCTCGCTGACACGTGGATCGTGGGCAAGACCCAAGTAGTCGTTACCTGCAAAGTCGAGCGTGTCACGCGCCAGTGCTTGGCGCGTTCGCCAACGGTGTTGCCGCTGACGATCCGTGCGTGCATCGTCTAGCCGTTGTTGCCAGGCATCAAGCACTGACATCCACCGCTAACTCTGCCACGCGTTCGGCGTGCACCTGCTGCTGCGCTTGCTGAGCGAGACGGGCGGCGTGGATAGCGTCGCTTTCACAGGTGTCGCGTGTTTCAGGGTGAAGGCCAAGCTTAGTAAACAGCGCACGATCGCGATTCGCCTGAGGGTTGCTGGTCGTCAGCAGCTTGTCGCCGTAGAAGATCGAGTTGGCCCCGGCCAAAAATGCCAGCGCCTGGGTCGACTCGTTCATCTGCTCACGGCCGGCGGATAGCCGCACGTGGCTTTGCGGCATCATAATGCGGGCGACCGCAATAGCGCGGATAAATACAATGGGATCTAAATCTTCGACGTTTTCCAGCGGCGTGCCGGGCACTTTGACCAACATGTTGATCGGTACGGACTCCGGATGCGGCGACAGCTTGGCCAGCTGTTGCAGCAGGGCGCTGCGGTCGTTGGCCTCTTCGCCCATGCCAAGAATACCGCCGGAGCAAACCTTCATGCCCGCGTCGCGGACGTTAGACAGCGTTTCCAGGCGGTCGCTGTAGGTGCGGGTGGTGATGATTTCAGCGTAGTAATCCGGCGAGGTATCCAGGTTGTGGTTGTAGTAATCAAGGCCCGCCGTGGCAAGCCGGCTAGCTTGCTCACCGTCCACCATTCCCAGCGTCATGCAGGTTTCCAGACCGACCGCCTTGACCTGACGCACCATCTCTTCGACTAACAATAGATCCTTATCGCGCGGGCTTCGCCACGCTGCTCCCATGCAAAAACGGCTCGCACCGGCTTCTTTAGCCGCTTTGGCTTGTTCGACGACTTTCTCGATTTCCAGCAGTTTCTCTTTTTCAAGCTGGGTATTGTAGTGGCCGGACTGGGGGCAGTATTTGCAGTCTTCTGGGCAGGCGCCGGTTTTAATCGATAGTAGCGTCGAAATCTGCACCGCGTTAGCGTCAAAGTGGGCACGATGAACCTGCTGGGCTTGAAACAGTAGGTCGTTAAACGGTAGCGCGAAAAGCGCGTTGATTTCATCCAGCGTCCAGTCGTGACGCTGACTAAGGCGTTTTTCGCGGGCTAATGACATGATGTAAACCTTTTGGGTTTTAATAGTTGACGAGACTTTAGCGGCGTTGCGCTTTATGTGTCAACGTTGGAAAGTTTTTAGGTTTACGGTGGCGATGGAAATATTCGTCAAGATAGCGCGCGCTCCTTTATACTCTGCGCCCTTTTCCACACTTGAGAGCGCGGATGTCTGCTTTTGATCGCCCCGTTGATACTGATTCTTCTGGGCCTGGTTTTTCTGGACATGGCGACGGCTCCGTTGCCGAATATCCGCGTCCACCTCGGCGTGAGTTCAAAGCGCGCGGCAGTTTTGTGACGCGCTGTGAGGCTTGCCAGCTTCCCGTTATGAACTGTTTGTGCCCGTACCAGGTGAAGGCTGAGAGCCACGCGCAGGTATGGCTATTGACCCACCCACTCGAACATTTTAAGCCGACTAACACCGGGCGTTTGATACGCGATGTGCTGACGACGACGCAGGTGTTTACCTGGTATAGGATGGCGCCAGATGCATGCTTGCTGGCACTGCTGGAAGATCCGCGCTATGCGCCTTTTTTGATTTTTCCAGACGATCAGGCAGATTACGCCGATAGAGTAGTGGGGCTGGAGGCGGTTGAAGAAGCTAAAAGCCAGGCGCGCATTCCGGTGTTTATTATTTTAGACGGCACTTGGCGTCAGGCGCGGCGCATGTTTCGCAGAAGCGTCTATTTGGATAAATTGCCGATTCTGCCGTTACATACCGAGCGTGAAACCCGCTATCGGTTAAGAAAGCCCGCGTCTAAAGCGCATCTGTGTACGGCAGAAGTGGCCATCGAGCTGCTGCGCCAGGGCGGTGATATCGCCGCTGCGGATAGGTTAGATGATTATTTTGATGTGTTTAACGATAGCTATGCGGCGAGCCGACTGCATCACAAAATAGACCCGCCGACCGCCGCCATGCGGCGTCTTTCTGCACAGCGAGACGTAGCGCTCACAGAGGAGTGAGCGCTACGAAGAGCGCTTTTACGCACTGCCAAATAACGCACCGGCAATTCTAAAGCCTGCCACCCAGGTGCCTATTGCTGAGCCGAGAGTGGCGAGAATAAAGACTAGCAAGGTGCGCGATACGCGGTTCTTCCACCAGCCTTTTAGCTGCGTGACATCGTGGCGCAACGTTGAGAAGTCGCGCACTTTGGGTTTACGCATGTAAAGCTCAACACCCGCAGCCACGAAGCCTGCGCCAATCGTCGGATTCAGTGATGTCAGCGGGGCGGCGAAGAAGGTGGCGATCACGGTCACCGGGTGTGCTAAAGCGATAATGGTCGCACCGCCCGCAAGAATCCCGTTAATCAAGAACCACTCAAGAACCAGCTGCCAGCCAAGGCCGGTGTTGCGCGAGAAGCCGACGGCAAAGCCTGTTAACACCAGCGCGGTAATCAGCCACGGCAGAATTTTCCAGAGTTTCGTTGGCGCCGGGGTCGCTTCAAGTGATTCGCGCTCAACCTTAGGGTCAGCGGGCAGCGGCGCTTCAAGATGCTCAACGGTACCTTTCAGGTGGCCTGCGCCGATGACCACCAGCACATGCTGGTAGCGCCCCGGAGGGGCATCTTCTGCCAAGCGTAGCGCCATATAGCGGTCACGCTCGCGAATAAGCGGCGCATAAAGCGCTTCAGATTCGGCGGCAAACTCATTGAACGTTGCCTCAAGCATATCGCCTTCTTTGAGCTTTTCGATATCCTCTTTGGAAACATCCTGACGTGATAGCACGCTGCCGATAAGGCCTGAAAATAGCGAGAAGCGCTGCCACCACGGCACGTTGCGATAAATGCGTTTTAGCGTCAGGCCCACATCGCGGTCAACCAGCAGAAGCGGTAGCTGCAGCCGGCTAGCTTCTTCCACCGCCGCGCGCATTTCTGCCCCAGGCTGAATGCCGGACTGATCGGCAATGCGCTGCTGAAAAGCGCCCAGCGCAAGGCTTGCGGCCACCATGCCCGCTTTGCCTTCTTTAAATACTTGGAACAGGTCCTGCTCGCCCATGGCATCTGGGTTGGACATGCTGTGATGGCGGGCATCACAGAGCTCAATAGCCACGGCATCAAACGCGCCGCTGTCCAGCAGCTTGCGCACGTCGTCCGCGCTCTCTGCTGATACGTGGGCAGTGCCCAGCAGCGTATAGCGGGTATCGCCAATGGCAATTGTTTTTAGCGGCCCGCTGGTGGCCGGGAGTGAGGCCGGCGCTGCTTCCAGCGGTGGTGTCTGTGTGTCCGGCGTATCGTTACCAGACGCTTCTTCAGGGAACGTGTCTTCGTGATTCATTAACGGCTCTCAAGTCGATCAAATAAGTAGGCCTGATGTGTGATATTTAACGTCGCCAGAAGGCGGGAGTAAAAAGCACCAGTACCGTAAAAATTTCCAGACGTCCTAGCAGCATGGCCATCACCAATATCCATTTTGCGAGGCTAGGCAAGTCGCCATAGTTAGTGCTGGCTTCACCCAGTGCGGGGCCAAGATTGTTGAGCGCTGACCCAACCGTCGACCAAGCCGTCACTTGATCTACGCCGGTCGCCATTACTCCTACCAGCATTAAAAAGAACAGCAGGACGTAAACGGAAAAGAAACCCCACACGGCTTGGGCAATGCCGTCGGGAACGCTGACTTTACCGACTTTCACCGCAATCACCGCGTTGGGGTGAATCAGCCGCATGATTTCACGCATGCCCTGCTTAAGGATCAAAATAATCCGTATGACTTTCATGCCGCCCGCCGTCGAGCCGGAACAGCCGCCCACAAAGGCTGCGACAAAGAGTAAAAACGGCAGCGCGCCGGGCCACATCGAGAAGTCGGCGACGCTATAACCGGCGGTCGTGGCGACAGACACCACCTGGAAAATCCCGTGCCGTAAACCGCGCTCCGTTTCGTAGGTATTTGTCAGCCAGAGCGACAGCACCGTGATCACCGCCAGGGCGAGCAGGAAGAGCATTAAAAAGCGTGCTTCCGGATCATGGAAGTAGTGCAGCAGGCTTTTTTCACGCCAAGCGATAAAATGCAGGCTAAAGCTAAAGGCTGATATCAGCATAAAGACGACACAGATCATTTCAATCGTTGCGCTATCGAAATAGCCGATACTGGCGTCATGCGTAGAAAAACCACCGTTGGCAACGGTGGAAAAGCTGTGGCTCAGCGCATCAAACCAGCTCATGCCCGCCAGCATATACGCAATCATGCAGGCGATCGTCAGCGTGGCGTAGATGTACCACAGGGCTTTCGCTGTTTCGGTGATGCGGGGGGTGAGTTTGGAGTCTTTGAGCGGCCCCGGGATCTCGGTACGATAAAGCGCCATGCCGCCAATGCCAAGGGTGGGCAAAATAGCCACCGCCAATACCACAATCCCCATGCCGCCTAGCCACTGGAGCTGCTGACGATAATAAAGAATCGATTCGGGTAAGAAGTCGATGCCGGTAATTACCGTTGCCCCGGTGGTGGTTAAGCCGGAGAACGACTCAAACACCGCGTCGGTAATGCTTAACGAGCCATCTCCAAACAGCATCAGCGGCAGCGAGCCAAACAGCGCCAGCACCGTCCAAAACATCACGGCGATAATAAAACCATCACGGATCCGCAGCTCTTTTTGAGAGTGCCGGTTGGGTAAATACAGCAATAGCCCCGTGGCGACCGAAATCGCAATGCCGATGATAAAGGCACTCCACACGCCGTCGCGAAACCATAGTGACATCAGCGTGGGAGGCAGCATGGTAAGGCTGAAGAGCATCAGCAGCAGCCCCAAAATGCGCAAAATAACCCGCAGACTCATGGTTGTCGCATGCTCCTGTTATTCGTTCTGGGTGGCAGTGATGCTGGGGTTATCAAAAGAATGTTAAACCAACTTGGAACAGGCGCTCTACATCGCGGATACGCCGCTTATCGATCACGAACAGAATCACGTGGTCGCCGCTCTCTACCATGACATCGCCGTGGGCAATAATGACCTCTTTGCCGCGTACAATTGCGCCGATGGTGGTGCCATCGGGTAGGTCGATGTCACGAATGGCACGTCCGACTACTTTGGAAGACTGCTTGTCGCCATGGGCGATGGCTTCAATTGCTTCGGCCGCTCCGCGACGCAGCGAGTGCACGTTAACGATGTCGCCGCGACGTACGTGGGTGAGCAGGCTGCCGATGGTGGCCTGCTGAGGGGAGATTGCAATATCGATTTCGCCGCCTTGGACCAAATCCACGTACGCCGCGTTGTTAATCAGCGTGAGCACTTTTTTCGCCCCTAGGCGCTTGGCGAGCAGCGATGACATGATATTGACCTCGTCATCGTTGGTCAGCGCGCAGAAGATATCGCACTCTTCAATGTTCTCTTCTTCCAGCAGTCTCTTGCTGGTGGCGCTGCCATGCAGTACGACGGTACGGTCCAGTCGTTCCGAGAGCGTGGTGCAGCGTTCCAGGTTGTGCTCGATAATCTTGACCTGGTGGCTGTGCTCTAAGTGCTCTGCCAGCCGCTCGCCGATATTACCGCCACCGGCGATGACGACGCGGCGAAAGTCGCGTTCGACTCGGCGCAGCTCGCTCATTACCGCACGAATGTCGCGACGGGCGGCCAGGAAAAACACTTCGTCGTCGGCTTCAATCACGGTATCGCCGCGCGGAATGATCGGCCGGTTACGTCGGTAAATAGCGGCTACGCGGGTGTCTACATTGGGCATGTGGTGGCGCAGAAAGGCGAGATCCTGACCCACCAACGGGCCGCCGTAAAAGGCCTTAACCGCCACCAGCTGAACCAACCCACCGGCAAACTCCAGTACCTGCAGCGCCCCTGGATGCTCAATCAAACGGCGTACGTGGTCGGTGACCACTTGCTCTGGGCTGATCAGTACATCAATGGGAATGGCTTCGTGGGCAAAAAGCCCTTTGCGGGTTAAGTACGCTGTGGCCCGCACTCGGGCAATTTTGGTGGGCGTACGAAACAGCGTGTGCGCTACCTGGCAAGCGATCATGTTGATCTCGTCGCTGTTCGTCACGGCGATCAACATATCGGCGTCTTCACAGCCCGCCTGGCGCAGCACTATAGGATAAGAACCCGGCCCCGTGATGGTGCGGATGTCGAGTTTGGTATGTAACTCGCGCAGTTTTTTGGCATCAGTGTCGACGACGGTGATGTCGTTTTCTTCGCGAGCGAGGTGTTCTGCTAAGGTGCCGCCGACCTGGCCGGCGCCAAGAATGATGATTTTCATTGCTGAGCATCGGTTCCGTTAAAAGCACCAGCGCGATGTCGAAAGACCGAGAGGCGGTCTTTCGACTCCTTCCTTCAAAACCCTGGCGTTTATGAACGAGTGCTTTGGGCCAGGGCGTCTATCATGCGCTGCAATAAAGACGGCGGCCAGTGTAAACTAGCCGCCGCTGAAAAGCAGGTGAGTATTACTCTAGCGTGAAGCCGACCTTAACCGTGACCTGCCAGTGCGCTACCTGGCCGTCTTCAATGTGGCCACGGGTATCAATCACTTCTAACCAGCGCATATGTTCAATCGTCTGCGATGCTTTGGCCAGAGCGTTTTGTACTGCTTCCTCGATGCCTTTCTCGGAAGACCCGGTTAGCTCTACATGCTTGTAGGTATGATGACTCATGATATCTCCTTCCTTGTCATAAATTCACTGCCCAGGCTAGGGCGATAACAACGTAGCCACGGCTAGGCAGTGCGCTTTTCTAGTCTGGCATAAAAAAAGCCATCGTGACTGCTCACGGCAGGAAACAATTGACGACCTGCGCCGCTGACAATGCCCCAGGCGACGTCGTTAGGCGTCGTAACGTGGGCATCTGGGGTGCGAGCAAGAAATGCCTCAATCTGTTCAGCGTTTTCTTCCGGCAGCACAGAACAGGTGGCGTACAGCAGCGTGCCGCCTTCGCGCAGCATGGGCCAAAGATTGTCTAGCAGCTGACGCTGAAGCTTGGCCAGCGGGCGGATATCGTCCTTACGGCGCAGTTTTTTGATATCTGGATGGCGTCGGATAACGCCAGTGCCCGAGCAAGGTGCATCGAGCAAAATGGCATCAAACGGTGTGCCGCTCCACCACTCGCCCTCGGTGGCATCGGCATGTTGCAGCACGGCTTCAACGCCTAAACGGCTTAGCGTATCTTCCACGCGCGCTAGGCGCTGGTTATCGCTATCAATGGCGGTCAGTTGAATATCAAACTGCTCAAGCAAATGGGCTGTTTTACCGCCGGGTGCACAGCAAGCATCCAACACGCGAGCGCCGGGACGTGGCGCAAGTGCGGGCCCCAGTAACGCCGCCGACAGCTGGGCCGCTTCATCTTGAACGCTAACGTGGCCGTCCTCAAAACCGGGCAGCACCGTGACATCGCAGGGCGTTTCCAGAGTGATAGCATCGGGGGCATGCAGGCATAGCTGCCCAGTCAGGCCTTGTTCGGTCAGTAGGGCTAAATAGGCTTCACGGTCATTGTTATGCTGATTCACCCTTAATGTCATCGGGCCTGCGTGGTTGTTGGCCTCAATGATGTCGCGCCACTGCTCAGGCCATGCCTGACGCAGCGCGTTGAGCAGCCAAGGCGGATGTTCTAGCGCGACGTTCTCATCCTGGTCTACCTGCGCCTGGAGCGCTTCGGACTCGCGCTGCAGGCGGCGTAAGCAGCCATTTAAAACGCGGGTGGCCCACTCTTTGTTGAGTAGGCGTGCAGCACCCGCTGTCTCACCGACGGCCGCATGGGCCGGAATGCGCATGTACAGCAGTTGATAAATTCCGACCAGAAGCAGCGCTTGTACATCGCTGTCGCGCTTCTTAAACGGCTGCTTAAGCAGCACGCTGGCTAAGGCTTCCAAACGCGGTAAGCGGCGGCAGGTGCCAAAGCAAAGTTCTTTTAGCAGCCCGCGATCGCGAGCCACTACGCTGTGATCATCTAAGCCAGCCAGTGAGCCTTGGTCGCTTAGCACCGGGGCCAGTGCGCGCGCTGCAGCGGCGCGTACTTCTTGGCCACTGCCGCCGCTTTGTGGGGAGCGCTTTTGGTTCATCGTGAGTTTCCTTCGCTGGACTGTGCTGCTGGTTTACCAAAACGAGTGCCGGTGGCAAGACGCGCGTGGCGCGCATTCAATAGGTCGCGTACGGCCATGGCTTTACCGCCGGGCAGCTGCGCGCTGCTCACGCATAGCACCTCGCGGCCTTCGACACCGCAGGCAATCCGCAGGTGATCATCGCCGTGGTCTAGCAGGGTGCCTGGGGCACGGGCGGCGTGATCGCCTTCTTCCACGCTCGCCATCAGCAGCCGAAGGCGCTCATCTCCCAGTGCGCACCAGGCCACTGGCCAGGGGTTGAACGCGCGGATTTTGCGGGCTAAGAACTGAGCCGGCTGAGCAAAATCGAGCTCCGCTTCGGCCTTGCTCAGTTTGGCGGCATAGGTGACGCCATCTGCAGGCTGTGGCGTGGCATGAACGCTATCGGTGATCAGGGAGTCCAGCACGTGAATCAGGGCGTTCGCGCCTTGAGTCGCGAGGCGGTCGTGTAAATCACCACCCGTGGTGTGCGACGTAATAGGCGTGCGCACTTCTGACAACATCGCGCCAGTATCCAGGCCAGCATCCATCTGCATGATGGTCACGCCGGAGGCGCTATCACCCGCTTCAATGGCCCGCTGAATGGGCGCTGCGCCGCGCCAGCGGGGGAGCAGCGAAGCGTGCACATTGATGCAGCCTAATCGTGGTATATCCAGCACCGCTTGAGGAAGCAGCAGCCCATAGGCGACCACCACCATGATGTCTGCATTAAGCGCGGCCAGTTCGGTTTGAGGCTCGGGCTCTTTTAGGCTCTGAGGCTGATACACCGGCAGGTCGTGTTCCAACGCCAGCTGTTTCACCGGGCTGGGCGTGAGTTTGCGACCACGCCCGGCAGGGCGGTCGGGCTGCGTATAAACCGCCACCACGTCATGCTGGCTTTCCAGCAGCGTTGCAAGACTTGAAGCGGCGAATTCAGGCGTGCCGGCAAAAACAACGCGCAATCGAGACATAAAGAGGGGGTTACCTAGCTTATGTAAAGTATCAGTAGAAAACGTTAGGCGTCCTGCATTTGCTTATGGCGTTTCTGCATTTTTTTGAGGATGCGATCACGCTTAAGTGGCGACAGGTAGTCAACAAACAGCACGCCTTCAAGATGGTCATACTCGTGCTGAATGCAGTGTGCCAGCAGGCCTTCTGCCTCTAACTCGTAGGCATCGCCGTTGCGATCCAGCGCGTTGAGCTGCACTTTAAGATAGCGCGGCACTTCGGCGTAATATTCCGGGATCGACAGGCAGCCTTCCGACAGCGGCTCTTTCACGTCGCCTATCGGGGTGTAGCGCGGGTTGATGAGCACCAGCGGCTGGGAGTTGTCGTCGCTGACATCCATGACAACGACACGGCGGTGGACATCGATCTGAGTGGCGGCTAGACCGATACCACGAGCGTCATACATGGTCTCCAGCATATCGTCGACAAGCGTACGTACCTCATCGTCGACGGTTTCCACCTCAGCGGCCTTGGTGCGCAGGCGCTCATCGGGGAATTCAAGAATAGGAAGTTTGGCCATGGCGTTACAATCACCGTTATGCTGAGTCTAAATTAAGTCAAACTAGGCTGTGAGCAGCGTCGTCCAGCCTAAGTACTTTATGATGGGCCACTATACCATGCTGTCAACGTTTCTGGGCATGCGCGCCCACTGCTTACAGCGTTTCATCATCTACATCATCATCGCACCGGGGAGAGCAGGATGGCGATAAAACAACACCTTTCTCGTCGCGCTTTTTGCGCGCTGTGGTTGAGCGCCGCGTTGCTAGTAGGCGTTGCTTGTGCCGCTGAGAACGGCCAGCGGGTAGTGACGCTTTCACCTCAGGTGCCTGTTTCGATAGACGTAGCGCAAGCCTTTTTACGACAGCATCGCGTGGTCAATAGCGCTGAAGATATCAACGAGCTGGCCTACGTTGTCGCCGGTGAGGATCGCCGCTTGATGAGTGGCGCGGGCGATAAGCTCTATGTGAGAGGCGACGTCCCACGCCACGCTCAAGTGGGAATTTACCGCCAGTCAGCGCCATATCAAACGCTGGATGGCGCGCCCTTAGGCATCGAGCTTATTAACGTCGGCACTGCTCGGCATGTGAGCGATGACGGCGACATTGTGCAGCTTGAAGTGCTTAGCTCCCATCAGGAAGTGCGGGTTAACGATCTTGTTTTACCGCTACCAGAGCCTGCGCTGGGCGCTGAGCTGATCCCGCGCGCGCCGTTAACGTCAGTTGAAGGGCACATCATTGCCGTGCCTGATGGCGTGCGCTTTATTGGGCACCTGCAAATCGTTACGCTGGATCTGGGCCGCCTTGATGGGCTGCAGCCAGGCCACGTGCTGCAGATTGAGCAGCAGGGTGAGCGGGTTAGCGATCCGCGCAGCGAGGAGATGATTCAGTTGCCCAGTACCGAGGCGGGCAGCGTTATGGTGTTTAAGCCCTTTGATCACGTCAGCTATGGGCTGGTGATGCAGGCATCGCGCGTGCTGGAAGTCGGTGATCACGTCTCTTCATCGGTTCGTTAATTAAGCGGGAAGCATCAACGTTGGTGAGTAAGGAGGCGGTATGAACACGCAGCAATGGCTGGTTATCAATGCGCTGCCTGGTATGGGCGCACTGCGGATTGCGCAGTTGGTTGCCCGTCAGCCTCAGTGGCCGGAAGGCTGGCTGGCAGCGCTGCCGAGCCGCGCAGCCAAAGAGCTGCGTGTGTGGCTTGAGCATCCTGCTCGTAGCCCGCTGCAAAAGGTGGTTGATGACACGCTGGCATGGCAGAAAAACATCCCTAATCGGCATGTGCTGCACCGCGACCACCCCGCGTGGCCGGCACTGTTGAATGAAGTCGCCGATCCGCCGGTGGTGCTGTGGGCCCAGGGCGACCTTGACGCACTGGAAGGGCCTAAGCTTGCCATCGTGGGAACCCGCCGTCCGACCGGCGAAGGCAGCCACAATGCACAAACGTTTGCCCGTGACTTAGTGCGTCGTGGCTGGTGTGTGGTCAGCGGTATGGCGCTCGGCGTGGACGCAGTTGCTCAGCGTGCGGCACTGAAGGCGGGTGGCAGCACAATCGCCGTACTGGGCTGCGGCGTTGACGTGATTTATCCTGCCTCACATCGTGATTTGCACGAACAGCTCAGCCAAGTGCCTGGCGGGCTGCTGCTGTCGGAACACCCGCCTGGCACGGTGGCGCGGCCTGCGTTCTTTCCTCGCCGCAATAGAATAGTCACCGGCCTTGCCCTCGGCACGTTGGTGGTCGAGGCAACCGAGAAAAGCGGCTCGCTGGTCAGTGCACGGCTCACGTTAGAGCAGAATCGTGAATTATTCGTGCTACCCGGTTCACTGCATAACGTGCAGGCAAGTGGTTGCCTGGCGCTATTGCGTCAGGGAAGTGCCTCGTTGGCCTGTAGCGTTGACGATATCATCGCTGATCTTGGCCACTGGGCGGGGGCGTTTATCCCCGAGACCGATGCCATTCAGCCTAGCTTGGGGGCGTTGGAAGGTAACCCGGCTAGCGCAGAGCCGCTACCGGATACGCTACTAGAGGCGCTGTCGGCTACGCCAACGCCTATTGATTTACTGGTGCACGCAACCGGTGTGACGGTCAGCGACTGCCAGCAAAGGTTGCTGATGCTGGAGCTAGACGGCTGGGTAGCCCAGCAAGCGGGAGGCTGGGTGCGGCTGCCGCGCCCATGATAGGATAAAACCATTAAAGACACGTTAGTTCTGACGGTGAGGAGAGACCATGAGCCTGGCGACCGACCTAACCCCTGCGATTAGCGCGCTGCGTGCAGGGGGTGTGGTTGCATGCCCCACGGAATCGGTCTGGGGGCTTAGCTGCGACCCTGAAAATGACGAAGCCTTGGCGCATCTTATGCGCATGAAAGAGCGCGACCCTGCAAAAGGCCTCATCCTTGTTGCCGCCAGTATCCAACAGTTTCAACCTTGGTTAAGCCAGCTGCCGCTTACCATGCACGCGCCACTGGCCGCTAGCTGGCCTGGTCCTAATACTTGGTTAGTGCCTGACAACGGCCGAAGCCATGGGCTCGTGCGTGGCGCCCATGCGCGTGTAGCGCTCCGCGTGACCGACCATCCGGTGATGAAAGCGCTGTGCGAAGCCTTTGGTGGTCCACTGGTGTCAACGTCGGCCAACCGTTCGGGAGAGCCGCCTGCGATGAGCGCTGCCGAGATCACGGCGATTTTCGGCGATGAGGTCGCCTATGTGGTGGAAGGCACTCTCGGTGGCAATGCCAAGCCCAGTACCATTAGAGACTTAGCCACCGGTAAAATCATGCGTGCTTAACCGGCTCTCCAACTACTTATTATTCTCCAATCACCATTCACTACCCAGGAGTTACCGTGGCCCACGAGCATCTTGATGACGTTAAACGCTACCTTCTGGATTTGCAGGATCGGCTCTGCGCAGGGTTAGCTCAAGCCGATGGCGAGGGTCAGTTCAAAGAAGATAGCTGGAATCGTGAAGAGGGCGGCGGTGGCCGTTCCCGGGTGTTAACGAACGGTGACGTGTTTGAAAAGGGCGGCGTCAATTTCTCGCATGTTTACGGTGCCCAGCTTCCGCCGTCGGCCACCGCCGCGCGGCCTGAGCTTGCCGGGCGCAGCTTTCATGCGCTGGGCGTTTCTTGGGTGCTGCACCCTGAAAACCCACATGTGCCTACTAGCCATGGCAACGTGCGCTTTTTTATCGCTGAGAAAGCCGGAGAGCCGCCGGTCTGGTGGTTTGGCGGCGGCTTCGATCTGACGCCCTTCTACCCAGTGGTGGAAGACGTACAGCATTGGCATCGCGTCGCCCAAGCGGCCTGCGAGCCGTTCGGAGACGATGTTTATCCGCGCTACAAAGCATGGTGCGATGAGTACTTCTACTTGAAGCATCGTGATGAAACGCGCGGCGTGGGCGGGCTGTTTTTCGACGACCTAAACGAAGGCGATTTCGCAGAATGCTTTGCCATTCAGCAAGCGGTGGGTGACAGCTTCCTAGATGCTTATTTGCCTATTGTAGAGCGCCGTAAGCAGGATGCCTGGGGTGAGCGCGAGCGTGATTTTCAGCTCTATCGGCGCGGTCGCTACGTGGAGTTTAACTTAGTGTGGGACCGCGGCACGCTGTTTGGCCTACAAAGCGGTGGGCGCACAGAATCTATTTTGATGTCGATGCCGCCGCTCGCACGCTGGGAATACGCCTTTACGCCCGAGCCAGGCAGCGCTGAAGCTGATCTGCAAAACTTCTTACACCCCCGGGACTGGCTAAACGAAGCCGCCGAGGGCGTGCCTCACCGAAACTCTATTGAAGCGCCGTTATGACCGATTACTACTGCGTGTTTGGAAATCCAGTCAAACACTCCAAGTCGCCGCTGATTCACGCCGAGTTTGCTCACCAAACGCAGCAAGCGGTTGAGTACACTGCCCAAGAGGCGCCAATCGATGGTTTTGCGGGTGCCTGGCAAGCATTTGTTGAGGTGGGAGGGCGCGGTGCCAACGTTACCGTGCCGTTCAAAGGCGATGCTTTTGAACTATGCGATACGCTGAGCCATCGAGCCGCCCGAGCCGGAGCGGTGAATACGCTAATAGTGGAAAACAATGGTCGCACCTACGGCGACACCACCGATGGCATCGGGCTAGTACGTGATCTGGCCTATCACCGGGTGGCGTTAGCGGGAAAGCGGATTTTGGTCATGGGGGCAGGCGGTGCTGTGCGCGGCATACTTGAACCTCTGCTTGCCGAACAGCCCAGCGAAGTCATTGTGGTCAACCGTACCGCCGCCAAGGCTGAACAGTTGGCCCGCGATTTTGCTGATCTGGGACCTATCACTGGCGGTAGTTTTGACACGATTGCCGGGACGTTTGATGTAGTGATTAACGGCACCAGCGCTAGCCTTACAGGCGCTTTACCGCCGCTACCTGATGCGTTGTTTAATACCCATGCCTGGGCCTACGACATGATGTACGGTGCAGAGCCGACGGTATTTTTGCAATGGGCTGGGCCACGTGGCGCTAAGCTGTTAGACGGCTTAGGCATGCTGGTCGAGCAGGCCGCAGAGTCATTTTTTTTGTGGCGAAACGTGCGTCCGGATACGGCTCCCGTGCGTGAAAGGCTGCGCCAATCGCTCAACTATACATAGTTTACGTTACAAGCAGCCCAGGTGATAAATCGTTTCAATAAGGTTTAGCACGCGTCGTTAATGGGCTATAAAAAAAGCGGGGCCGGATAACTAATCCGGCCCCGCTTTTTTAAACGCAGGCTATCAAGGGCGCGGGCAGTTGGGCTTACGGCCATTGCTGCGGGCTTGCTCATAGGTAGCCAGAGCCTGATCCATATTGGCTTGTAGGCCTTCAATCCGATTACCTTGGCCGGGGTGAGTCGACATCCACTCAGGGGGCGCGCCGCCGCCGCCGGTGGCGGCCTGCATGTTTTCCCATAGCGTCACGCTTTGGCGTGGGTCAAAGCCTGCTTGCGCCATCAGGTCCAAGCCAATCACGTCGGCTTCACTTTCATGCGCCCGAGAGAATGGCAGCACGATACCGTACTGGGCACCCATGCCCAGCACGCCCATCAGCTGTTGGCCGCCGGCGGACTGCATGCCTGACGCACTGGAAATAGCCGATAAGCCTAGCGATGTGGCGTTTTGAGTGGAGGCGCGCTCATTAGCGTGGCTTGCCAGCACGTGGCCGACTTCATGCCCAATGACCGATGCCAGCTGATCCTGGCTAGTGGCAACGTCCAGCATGCCGGTGTTCACGCCGATATAGCCGCCGGGCAATGCAAAGGCGTTGGGCTGTTCGGATTTAAATACGCGGGTTTGCCAGTCTAACTGCTGCTGCTCGGCGGGCAGTGCGGCGATAACAGCATCGGCAATACACTGCACATAGCGTTGGCTAGTTTGGTTGGCAGCGGGAAGCTCTTGCTGGTACTGAGCAAACGCCTGACTGCCCATTTCATTAAGTTCGCTGTCAGACATCAATAGCAGCTGCGAACGTCCTGTGGGCGAGGTGGTACAAGCAGCGATAGACACACATAAAGCGGTCATAGTAAAAGGGCGAAGCCAGCGCATAAGACGTTTTCCTTTTAGACGAATGAGTTTCTTGTTCATAAGATAGCCGCTGAAAGCAGTCAATCAATCCTTGCTATCATAACCTACCTAAAGGGTAAGTATTGATGCTGAACGGCATCGCCACGTAAGGCCCTTGACTGAAATAGCTTATCCTTGCGGTATTAGCTGACCATCAGCGCCCACGTTCAGACGAATGGTCGGAGTCAATAACCCTGCGGGAAGCCGCATACCTAGCCCGCGTAGATCCCCTGGCGTAATCGCCAACTGGCTGCCGGCTGGTAGCTCGCCTTGAGTGGCTAATTGGCTGGCAAGCTCAAGCATGGGGGCCATGCGCTGAGTGTCGGTGGCTAGCACGTCAAAGGCAACTGGCAGGCGTAAGTTAGCATCGTCGCCGGAGGTCAGCGTAACGTCTTGCTTATATTGGCCCTGAACAGGGTCAACGCCGGGCATATCTAGCGTCCAGCGAAAGCCTGACATTTCGACCGGTGGCATGCCCGCGGGCAACCCCAGGCCCATGGCAACGGTGGCTTGTATGGGTAGGCTTCCCGCACCGAGACTAGAGGCGATCAGGCTGGTTAGATCACTGGTATCTAGCCCTGCTTTGATGTTGTATGGGCCAATGCGCACATCTTCAATGCCCAGCGAATTTATCGCCAAACGAAACGCAAATAGCCCTGTTTGGGGTAGGGCAAGACAGCCGGCCAGCAGGCTGGCAAGGCCCAGCATGACTAACCAGCGAAAGCGCAGAGCAGCATTAAACATAACATTCCTCGTAAGGCGAGTAAGGCAAAACGCCCGCTTGACGATGCAAGCGGGCGAATGTGAATCACAAGGTAAAACGTTAGCGCATTAGCGACGGCTCTTGCGCGCCTCTTTGGTGCGATTAAGCTCGCGTTTCTTGGCCTTCTCTTTGTCACTGGCCCCCGCCATGTGGTCGAACGGGTTGCTGCCCGAACGAAACTCAAAGCGAATCGGCGTTCCGCGAACCTTCAGCACTTTACGGAAAGTGTTGGTGAGGTAGCGGCGATAGGCTTCTGGCACGGACTCAGTTTGATTGCCATGTACCACGATAATCGGCGGATTACTGCCGCCCTGGTGCGCCATACGAAGTTTAATCCGTCGCCCCTGTACCATCGGGGGTGGGTTTTGGCTTACCGCATCCTGCAGCAGGGTCGTTAGGCGATTGGTCGACCAGTGGGCATTGGCCGCGTCAAAGGCACGGTCAATCGAGGGGTAAAGATCACCCACCGCAGTGCCGTGCAGAGCGGAGATAAAGTGCAGCTCTGCGTAGTCAGCAAAACCTAGGCGGCGCTTGATCTCAACGCGCATTTTCTCCTTGGCTTCGCTCTCTAGACCATCCCACTTATTCACCGCCAGTACCAGCGCGCGCCCGGTGGTCAATACATAGTCGAGTAGGTGCAAATCCTGCTCAACCAAGCCGCTGGAACCGTCCAATACCATGATCACTACATGCGATTCTTTGATCGCATCTAGGGTTTTGATGATAGAAAATTTTTCGGTGATTTCGCGGACGTTCTTGCGCCGCCGAATGCCCGCCGTGTCAATCAATACATAAGGCTTGCCGCGGCGTTCAAAAGGAATTTCGATAGAGTCGCGGGTGGTACCGGCCTCATCAAAGACCACTACCCGGTCTTCACCAAGCAGACGATTGACGAGGGTTGATTTGCCGACGTTAGGTCGGCCAATCACGCCAATGCGAACGCCCTTGCTGCCGGTGTCAGCAGGAATGCTGGCATCGCGCTCGGGAAACGGCTCAAGCACCACGTCGATTAACGTAGAAACATTGCGCCCGTGTGCGGCGGCAATCGGCCATGGGTCGCCAAGCCCTAACGACCAGAAATCGCCCATGGCCGAGTGTTCTTCTAGGCCGTCGGTTTTATTCACTACCAGCCAGGTTTTTTTCTGATTAACCCGCAGGTGATTAGCAATCGCTTGGTCTGCGGGCATGAGGCCGGCGCGCGCGTCGACCATAAACAGCACAATATCTGCTTCATCAATAGCAGCGAGTGACTGCTCCGCCATCGCGGCGTCGATTCCCTCTTCGTCACCGCTGATGCCGCCGGTATCAATCACTGTATAGACTTTATCGCCCAGCATGCCGTTGCCATATTTGCGATCGCGGGTGAGGCCCGGAAAATCGGCCACGAGTGCATCACGCGAACGCGTTAGGCGGTTAAACAACGTCGATTTGCCCACATTGGGGCGACCGACTAAAGCAATGACGGGTGTCATGGAGTGACTTCCAGGGTTTCCAGGCGACCATTGTTGGCCTGGACATGAATGGTGCTGCCTTCAGTGACGGGGCGCACGCTAATGCCTGATTTGTGCACGCGCGTACGTCCGACAATGTCGCCTTCGCGTGCATCGATCAAGTGAAGGTAGCCTTCAAAATCACCGACCACAATGCGGCCGCCGGCAAACGCAGGTGCGGTTAGCCAGCGATCTTCTAAATCTTCGTTGCGCCAAACTTCTTGGCCATTGTCTGCATCTAGCGCCACAACGTTGCTGTCATCGGTGACGATATACAGCAAGTTACCGACCAGCAGCGGCGTATGGCGGCTGGAAAGGTTTGCTTCCCAAAGCAGGTCGCCTTGGGTGGCTTCCAGTGCGACGACTCGGCCGTTATAGCTGGTGACAAACAGGCGGCCATCGGGAGTGATAATCGGCTGGCCGGAAAGATCCACCAGGCGCTCTACTTCGCTACGCCCACGCGGAGTGGCAACCTGCATATCCCAAAGTGGCTGGCCGTTGCGATTATCAAGCGTCGCTAAGCGGCCATTCGCTAAACCGATAAAGCTGACAGGATCAATCACCATCGGCGTCCCGGTGCCGCGCAGCGTTAGCGACGGCTGTGAGCTAGTGTATGCCCAGCGCTCTTCGCCCGTGGCGCGGTCCAGCGCGGTAATTTGACCATCAACGCTTTGTACGATCAGCAGCTGCTGGTTAGCCTGTGGCGCAGCCAGCACTTCACTGGATACCCGAGCACGCCAGCTTTCGCTGCCATCGCGCTGATCCAGCGCGATCACTTCGCCGTTACCGGCTAAATAAACCTGTCCAGCAATCGCCGTTAGTGCGCTGGAAATAGGCGTTTCAAGATCTATTTTCCACTCAACGTCGCCGCTGTCCGCATTCATTGCCATCACAACACCGTTGGCATCAGCGGCAAAGACGCTGTCGCCTTCACGATCAGGCGCAATAGGGTAGCGTGCATGGCCTAAACCATCGCCAATGTTGCGCCGCCATTGGGTGTCTAGCGACGCGGTTTCGTTGAAACTGCGCAGTTCTTTCGGCGTATAGGCAGGCTCGCCTTTACTGGCACAACCAACTAACAGCGCCAGCGTCAGCGCGCCTAAACCAGCTCGCATCATGTGTTTGGTAATCATTGTGTCGCCTCCTCAGCGCCGAGATCGTCAAGCTTGAACTGCACGCCGTAAAGCGGCTGGTCTTGCGTTTGGGCAAGCTCCATGGCGTTTTCCCATGCATCGCGAGCAGCATCAGTGTCGCCTTTGGCAACAAACGCATCGCCGCGCACGTTTGCCCGCTGAGCTGCCAGCGCATCGCTAATCGGCTTTTCTAACAGCGCTAGCGCTTCATCGGGGTTGCCGTCGGCAAGCTCTACTCGCGCTAAGCGCAGCCAAGCAAGACTCTGCACGTAGCGGCGCGAGGAGTCATTGGCAACGCTTTCCAAGGAGGCTTTAGCGCCCTCCAGGTCATCTTGCTGCACGGCTAAACGCGCATCGAGCAACAGGGCAAGTTCGGCATACAGCGTATTGCCATGCTCTTCATTCAGCTCATTGACCATCTCACGTACGCTGGCCACGTCATCATCGGCAAGCTCATTGTTCGTGGTCATGTTGACGATCTGCTGGTAGCGCATGGAGGCGGCTTCTGACTGGCCCTGTTGATAATTTTGCCAAGCATGCCAACCGAATACGCCCGCTCCCGCGAGGACCGCGCCTGCTACCAAGGAGATTCCATTTTCTTTCCACCAGCGCTTGACTGCGTCTAGCTGCTCTTCGTCGCTTCTCAGCTCCGCCACGGGCGGCCTCCTATTTTAGTGGGTATGCACGAACAGGCACTCTGTGCCTGCTGGGCGTTAAGCATTAATGACTAACAGTTCGCGTAGCGTATCGCCTAGCATTGCAATAGACGCTCGCTGCTGTTCGCGATCATCGCGTAGGAATTTTAGCGTCGCCGACTGCTCAGCAATTTCATCTTCGCCGAGCAGTATGGCCATGGTGGCGTTGCTTTTATCGGCTTTCTTCATACGGCTTTTAAAGCTACCGCCGCCGCAGTGAAGCTGCAGGCGGAGTGTGGGAAGCTCACTACGAAGCTGCTCGGCCAGGGTGATTGCCGCCAGAGTGGCGTTATCATCCATTGGCAGTAAGAAGACGTCACAGCCGCCCAGCGCATCGTCGGGAATTAACTGCAGGGTTTCAAGCAGCAGAATTAGCCGCTCAATGCCCATGGCAAAGCCTACCGCGGGGGTTGGTTTGCCGCCTAGCTGTTCGACGAGGCCGTCGTAGCGTCCACCCGCACACACGGTGCCCTGGCTGCCCAGCGCTGTGGTAGTCCACTCAAATACGGTGCGGCAGTAGTAATCAAGCCCGCGCACAAGGCGTGGATTGATGACGTAGGGAATACCCGCCGCCTCAAGTATCTTCGTGAGCTGCTCAAAGTGTTCGCGTGATTCAGTATCCAGGTGATCCATCAACTGCGGTGCCGTATTCAGCATGTCAGCCATCGCCGGATTTTTAGAATCCAGAATACGCAGCGGGTTGCTGGTCAAGCGGCGCAGAGAGTCTTCATCCAGCACGTCGCGGTGCTGCTCAAAATAGGCAACCAGCGTGTCTCGATAGGCCGCGCGCGCCTCAGATGAACCCAGCGAGTTGAGCTCTAAGGTGACGTGTTCCATCAGGCCCAGCTCTTGCCATAGGCGGGCCGAGAGAAGAATCACTTCGGCATCTATATCGGGGCCGTCAAAGCCAAAGGTTTCGACACCAATTTGATGAAACTGACGATAGCGGCCTTTTTGCGGGCGCTCGTAGCGAAACATGGGTCCCTGGTACCACAGCCGCTGGGTTTGGTTATATAGCAGGCCATGTTCCATCGCCGCGCGCACGCAGCTGGCGGTGCCTTCCGGGCGCAGGGTCAAGCTCTCGCTGTTGCGATCGTCGAAGGTGTACATCTCTTTTTCAACGATGTCGGTCACTTCACCGATAGAGCGCGCAAACAGCGCCGTTTGCTCAACAATAGGCGTGCGAATTTCATTGAAACCGTAACGCAGCATGAGCTGGCGCACTTTGGTTTCAAAAAATTGCCAGCGCGGGCTATCGCTGGGTAACAGATCGTTCATGCCACGGATGGCTTGAATCTTTTTAACGCCAGTCTTGCTCAATGAAAACTCCTTAGTCTGCCTTTAGGCGCCGCGCGTTCACAGTCTTGGTGTGAAACTCATTCGGGCGAGCTTGGCAGTACACCCTCAGCGCTTAAGTGCTGCGGGCAATCATGTCATCTTGCTGCTGCTGTTTTTCGCGTACTTTGTCACGAATCAGTCGCTCTAAGTCATCTACCAGATGGTCATTGCGTAGCTTGCTGGCCGGTTTTCCATCGATATAAACCAAGTTAGCGGGGCTGCCGCCGGTAAGGCCGATATCGGTCTCTTTGGCTTCGCCTGGGCCATTAACCACACAGCCAATCACCGATACATTGAGCGGCGTCATGACGTCTTCCAGCCGCTCTTCCAGCTGGTTCATGGTGTCGATAACGTCAAAGTTCTGTCGCGAACAGCTGGGGCAAGCAATAAAATTGATGCCTTTAGCGCGCAGCTTGAGGCTTCTGAGCATGTCAAAGCCGACCTTGATCTCTTCTACCGGATCGGCCGCCAGCGAGACGCGGATGGTGTCGCCAATGCCATCCATTAACAGCATACCTAGGCCAATCGATGATTTGACGGTGCCTGAGCGCAGCCCACCCGCTTCAGTAATACCCAGATGCAGCGGCTGTTCAATGCGTGCAGCAAGGTCGCGATAGGCGGCTACCGCCATAAACACATCCGAGGCTTTTACGCTGACTTTAAATTCTTGAAAATCGAGACGATCAAGATGATCGATATGGCGCATGGCCGATTCAACCAGCGCAGCCGGTGTCGGCTCGCCGTACTTTTTCTGCAGGTCTTTTTCCAAAGAACCGGCGTTAACGCCAATGCGAATGGGAATGCCGTTATCCCGAGCCGCGCTAACCACTGCGCGCACGCGGTCCTCTCTACCAATGTTGCCGGGGTTGATGCGCAGGCAGTCCACGCCAAGCTCTGCAACGCGCAGGGCGATTTTGTAATCAAAGTGAATGTCGGCGACAAGCGGTAAGTTGACGAGTTTTTTGATTTTACCAAAGGTTTCCGCAGCGTCCATGTCAGGCACCGAGACACGCACAATATCCGCACCGGCTTTTTCCAGTTGCTGGATTTGTGCCACAGTGGCGGCGACATCAAGCGTGTTTGTGTTGGTCATGCTCTGTACAGAAATCGGAGCATCACCGCCAACCGCTACGTTACCCACGTGAATCTGGCGGGAAAAACGGCGTTTAATCGGAGAAGGGGCGTGCATAGGGCGGGTCACTCTCCCAGGGTAAATCGGGCTACGTTATTGGCACCGGCTTGGGCGGGAAGATCAACTTCCTCACCCTGGTAGCGCAGTTCAACGCCAGTGGCATTGCCCACTGTTAAACGAAACGGCGGCTGGCCTTCGACACTGGTGGACGTGCCGGGCGTTTGCAGGCCAACAAAAATGCGCTGATTGGTGGCGTCAAAAATTTCGGTCCACGACTGTTCGTTGAACGTTAGCTCAAGAACGTTGGCGTTCGTTGTCACTTCTGCGTCGGCGGTGTCCTGAGAATCGCTTTCTACCGCTGCGGTTTCTGCCGGCGGCGCGTCGTCGCTACTGACCAGCGTCGGCGGGTCGAGAACAGCGACGGCATCGGCGCCGCCTGCTTGCTCCTGGGAAACCGGCGCTGCGTTTTCATCAGCGCTGGTAATGCTGGGCTCGACGGCGGCACTGTCTGCTTCCGACGGCTCTGCTGGCGCATTCTGCGTCTCTTCTGTAGACGAGGAGCCAAGGCCGGGCGGTTCATTGCCACCACGGCTTTGCCACCACATCACCGTTACCGCAATTAGCCCAACAATGACCAGCAGAGTAACGAGTTTGAACAGCCAGGCGCCAATGCGGGAAGGCGGCCGGGTAGTCGATACCGGGATGACCTTACGCTCAGCATCGATGCTGCCATGGCGGGCCTGATAAGCCTCGAGCACGAGGCGGTCATCCATGCCGAGATATTTTGCGTAGGCGCGCAGGTAGCCGCGGCGATAGGCCGCGACGGGAATTTCTTGGTAGTTATCTTGCTCTAGCCCGTTGACCACGGCCGGGCGCAGGTTCAGCGCTCGGGCGGCATCGGCGAGCGGCACGCCAAGCTGTTCTCGCTGGCGAGAGAGAAGCTCACCAGGAGAAACGGTGTTGGTGCTATTAATGACGCTTTCTTGTGACTGTATATCGCTCATGGCTGAGCATCCTTCATTAAATAAGCGGTGGTCAGGGCGTCAATCAATCAGTCGGTGCCAAGCTGGCGCTGGTAGTCGGCGGCGATGCTATGGTCACCGCGGGCATGGGCGATATCAACTGCCATCTCTAGCGCTGCTTGATCGGGCTCAGCGAGCTGTAAATAAGATTGCAGCGGTGACCAGGCCTGAGCGTAATTGCCCTGCGAATATTCGAGTTCAGCTAACATTAAATAGCCGCGCGCATTGCGCGGATCAATACTTTGCGCACGCTGCAGCCTGGCGCGCGCGTCATCAAATTCTTCCAGCGCCACATAACACTGCCCGAGGTTGGTAAATAACTGGGACCGGTTGGCGTACTGGGCATCCTGGGATGCAGTCTCTAGCTGTTCACAGGCGGGGTCAAACTGGCCCTGGCCGTACAAAAACGCCGCATAGTTGTTACGGGCGCGCGTAAAATCAGGTTCAGCGTTAACCGCTTGTTGAAAATAGTCGTTGGCCAGTGCATTTTCGCCCTGGCGCTGGTAAACCAATGCTAGCGCTTGCAACGCTTCTGCATGGTGAGGGGCAATATCGAGCGCCCGGTCCAGTGCATTAAGCGCGCGGGGAAGATTGTCGCGCTCCAGATAAGCGACGCCAAGCTGCGTATAGGCATCGGCCGCTGCTGGGTTGGCTTGGGGTGAAGCCGTGTTGGATGAAGCACAGCCAGCAAGCCACAGGCTGCCGATAAGCACGGTCAGCAGGTGCACCCGAATTGGGTGTTGGCGCTTGCGGTGAGCGATCATATCAATCCTCTCGTGGTGAACGTCCAACGACTAATAACAGTGCAAATAAAGCATAGCGCCGTGACAATAAAAACCGTGACCATCAAAGCGCCGCGCTAGGCGGAAGTCAAGCCAAGCCCTGTTTTGTAACCGTTGCGTTAGTCGGCATCAAGCTGTACCGACTGGATATGGCGCGCACTGCGTTTAGTACGGTCTTTCACGAGCCCAACTAACTGGCCGCAGGCGGCATCAATATCTTCACCGCGAGTTGTTCTCACCGTTGCATTGTAGCCTTCATCGTAAAGCCACTGCTGGAAGCGCATGACCTGGTTGCGCGACGGTTTTTCGTACCCGGAATTAGGGAACGGATTAAACGGAATCAGGTTAATCTTACACGGCAGCTCTTTAAGTAAAGCGGCGAGCTGCTCTGCGTGCTCCTGCTGATCATTGATGTCTTTGATCAGCGTGTACTCAATGGTGATCTGCCGATTGTCTGGTCCTTTGGACAGGTAGCGATGGCAGGCATCCAGCAACGCGCGAATGTTATATTTGCGATTGATGGGTACCAGCGTATTGCGCAGCTCGTCCGTTGAGGCGTGCAGCGAAATGGCCAGACTAACGTCTATTTCATCGCCGAGCTTGTCGATCATCGGCACAACGCCGGAGGTCGACAGTGTCACGCGGCGCTTTGACAGGCCATAGCCGTTATCGTCAAGCATCAGCTTCATGGCCGGCACAACGTTATCAAAGTTGAGCAACGGCTCGCCCATGCCCATCATGACAACGTTGGTTACCGGGCGGTTGGCCGTATCACGGCGCGGGCCAACGCTACGCTGAGCGACCCACACCTGGCCAATGATTTCAGCTGCGGTTAAGTTGCGCTGAAACCCTTGCTTGCCGGTGGAACAGAAGCTGCAGTCCAGCGAGCAGCCGACCTGAGAAGAGACGCAGAGCGTGCGGCGCTTGCCGTTCTCAGCCGGAATCAATACCGTTTCTACGTAGCTGCCATCTTCTACTTCCAGTACCCATTTGCGGGTGCCGTCGCTGGAAGTGCCTTCATAGACTACCCCAGGGCCACGAATTTCTGCTACCCGCGCCAGTTTTTCACGCAGCGGTTTGGAGAGATTCGTCATGGCAGCAAAATCATCGCTACCCTCTTGGTGAATCCACTTCATTAGCTGCGCAGCACGGAATTTCTTTTCGCCAATCGACAAAAAGAACGTTTCCATCTGCTCGCGGGACATGCCGAGCAGGTTGTGGCGTTCAGGTGACGCTTTGGCAGCAGGTGTGCTGGCGGCATCAGAACGAGGAGCGGGCGTATGTTGGGCTACAGTGGTGGTCATGGCGATCAGCGTTAAAGAGAAGGGCGGAGGCGTAGCCTCCGCAAAATGGCCGGCAACGAAAGTCGATACGGCGGCGCCATCAGTTAGGCCCATCAGTCAGGCCTATCAGTCAGACTTAGCGCGGGCAAATTTCGTCGTTGCCGAAGAAGTAGCTAATTTCGCGCTTAGCACTTTCTGCAGAATCAGAACCATGGACAGCGTTGGCGTCGATTGTTTCCGCAAAATCGGCGCGAATTGTGCCAGCAGCGGCATCTTTCGGGTTAGTGGCGCCCATCAAGTCGCGATTTTTAGCAATGGCGCCTTCACCTTCAAGTACTTGAACCACAACCGGGCCAGAGGTCATGAAGCCAACGAGGTCTTTAAAGAAAGGACGCTCTTTGTGCTCTGCGTAAAATCCGCCAGCTTTCTCTTCAGAAAGGTGTGCCATTTTGGCCGCTACTACGTTCAGGCCGGCTTTTTCAAAGCGAGCGATGATCTCACCGATAGCATTTTTGGCAACGGCGTCAGGCTTGATAATAGAAAGAGTGCGTTCAGTAGCCATGCGAATGGTCTCCTTGAGTTCTTGAAAAAGAATTAAGCAAAAATTGCCGCCTCAGAAACCCAGGGCGGCCAAGACAAAATGATTTGGCTAATGTGGTTCAGCAGTAAGCGCATTTAAAAGCGCACGGGAATTCCCCGGCTGCCTGAACTCAGATATCCAGGGGCGCGATTATAGCGCTTAAGCCGGGGGATGAATACCGGTGATGAAACCTCGCCGCATATAGCTTAAACGGTAAAGCTCTCGCCGCAGCCGCATTCATCTTTTACGTTAGGGTTATTAAACCGGAAGAAGCGGTTGAGTCCTTCGCTAACGTAATCCACTTCACTGCCGTTGAGCATCTCTACAGCATCGGGCGCAACGTACACGCTGGCGCCGTGGGCTTCAAAATGCACTTCTTCTTCACTGATTGTATCGGCAAAGTCGAGCACGTAGCTAAAGCCTGAGCAGCCGCTAGGTTTGACCGAAACCCGCAGGCCCAGGCCTTGGCCGCGCTCGTCAAGCACATGGCGGATCTGCTGTGCGGCAGCCGGTGTAATGTTAAGTGTTGCCATGGGGCGTCCTCCTTAAAAAGTGTCAGCCGCTTAACGTGGCGGTGCACGTAAACTGCTCACCGCGTGGCGAATGAGCGTTAGCGCATGATCAATGTCGGCTTCGGTGGTGAAGCGGCCAAAGCTAAAGCGCAGCGATGAAAGCGCAAGCGAGCGTGGCGTGCCGATGCCAAGCAATACGTAGGAAGGATCGACGCTGGCCGAGTTGCATGCTGAGCCGGTGGATACAGCGACGTCACGCAGCGCCATCAGCAGCGATTCACCGTCGACCCCTTCAAACGCCAAGTTGAGAATGTTAGGCACAGCGCTATCGAGCGGCGTATTGGCAAAAATGCCCTCTACGCCTTCCAGTCCGGCTAAAAAGCGCTGTTGCAAACGGCCGATATGCGCGTTGTCGTCATCGAACTGTTGCTGCATTAAGGCAAGCGCTTCACCCATTCCCGCAATTTGATGGGTCGGCAGCGTTCCAGAGCGCATGCCGCGCTCGTGGCCGCCGCCGTGAATGAGTGCCTCAATGCGAATGTCCGGATGGCGCTTAACATAGAGCGCCCCTACGCCTTTCGGGCCGTAGGTTTTGTGCCCAGAAAGCGACATCAAGTCAATTTGCTGAGCCACCACGTCGAGCGAGATGCGCCCCGTTGCTTGCGCCGCATCGGTATGGAACGCGGCGCCAAATTCATGGGCGACGCCCGCCAGCGCGGCGATATCATTAATGCTGCCCAGCTCGTTATTGACGGCCATTAACGAGACCAGCGTGGTGTCGTCACGCATGGCAGCGCGCAGCTGCTCAGGCTGAATGCAGCCATCGCGCCCTGGCGTTAGCCATGTCACCTCAAAGCCTTCTTTTTCAAGCGCGGCAGCGGTATCAACCACCGCCTTGTGCTCGATTGTAGAGGTTACTAGGTGCATGCCGCGCTCGCGATTAGCGCGCATAAAGCCAGTCAGCGCTAAATTGTTCGCTTCCGTGGCACCGCTGGTCCAAACAATCTCTCTAGGATCGGCACCAATGGCATCGGCCACCTGGCGGCGCGCCTGCTCGACCACCTGTTCCGCCTGCCAGCCGAGCATGTGGCTGCGCGATGCGGGGTTAGCAAACAGCTGGTCAACCGTTAAATAGCGCTGCATGACCTCTACCACGCGCACGTCAACCGGCGCGGTGGAGGCATAATCTAAGTAGATTGGCAGCGTAGGCGTGGTCATGGTTAAGGTACCGGCGGTTTATTAATAATAACGACACAAGAAGCGCTAATGAATGGCTGGCGCTAAGGCGATGAGACCAGAATGCCGGCGTCAGCGCGCTGATCCTGTCGCGCTGCTATCTTTATGACATCAGGACGCAGGATCAGTTGTGCCAGGGTCATTTCATCAAGAAAGTGACGAATCTGAATAGACAGCTCGCACCATAAATGGTGGGTCAGGCAAGTGTCGCCCTGCTGGCAGTCTGAAAGCCCTTGGCAGCGTGTGGCATCAACGCTTTCATTCACCGCGTCAATGACGTTCGATACGCTGATAGCGGCCGGCGGCTGCGACAGCAAGTAGCCGCCGCCCGGCCCGCGCACGCTGTCAACCAAGCCGGCGCGGCGCAGGCGAGCAAACAGCTGCTCTAAATAGGAGAGCGATATTTCTTGGCGTTGGGAAATATCGCTTAGGCTGGTCGGGCCGTTATGGGCATGCAGCGCTAAGTCGAGCATGGCGGTAACGGCGTAACGGCCTTTGGTGGTCAAGCGCATGGCAAGCACCTCGACGCTGAACCCTCAGCGCTAACGGCAAATGTGTCGCCATTATGGGAAAGCCTGAGTGCTTTGGTCAACTATTACTCGGTGGCGGCGCTGTTGGCCCGCTGCCTAAATCGTTAGCAGAGGGCGCCGTTGAGCGCTTTTCGACGCTAGAGCAGGCGCTATCATGCTCATCCAGAATGTCGGCAAAATCTTCGTTGCGTAGCGCAGGCAAACGACCTTCGCGGTAGTCGCCGTCTAATTTGCGCAAGGTCGAACACATATGTTCGATGCGTTCATCCACCGCATGCATATGATCAAGCATCGCCTGCATCGAGCGTGCAACGGGGTCTGGCATGTCCTGGCTAACGCCGTACGCATCAAAGCCAAATTTCTGGCAGATGGCTTCACGGCGAGCCGGGTCGACGTCCAGGGCTTCTTCTACATCGGGGTCGGCGCGCTTAACAATTTTGCCCGGAATGCCGACCACCGTAGCGCCTGGGGGTACTTCTTTAGTGACCACTGCGTTAGAGCCAATCTTGGCCCCGGCACCCACGATAAAGGGGCCGAGTATCTTGGCACCGGCACCGACAATCACACCATCCTCAAGCGTTGGATGACGTTTGCCTTTGTTCCAACTGGTGCCGCCGAGCGTGACGCCTTGATACAGCGTCACGTTATTGCCGACTAGAGCGGTTTCACCAATCACCACGCCCATGCCATGGTCGATAAAAAAGCGTCGCCCAATGGTAGCGCCTGGATGAATCTCAATGCCGGTTAGCCAGCGCGAGAAGGTTGATAGCGTCCGTGACAGCCATTTGAGATTTTTCTTCCACAGCCAGTGGCTGCAACGATGCAGCAGCAGCGCGTGCAGGCCAGGGTAGTTGGTCAGCACCTCAAGAAAGTTGCGTGCGGCCGGGTCGCGCTCAAATACACTGTTGATGTCTTCACGCAGGCGTTGAAACATAAGAAGTCCTTGGGAGCGACAACGAATTTTAGAGGATACTGCGATGTTGGGGCGTCTGCCGATGACTTCAAGCTACGCCGGCAATCAGCGCTAACGTCGCGGATTGCCTGCGGCTTTGTCGGTAGCCGATAGGATTCCACGCAAAATATTGATTTCCATGCGCTCAGGGCGGGCGCGCAAGTATAAGCGGCGTAGTCTCGCCATGAGCTGTCGCGGTTGGGCCGGGTCATGAAAATCAATGTCAATTAGCGTTCGCTCTAGATGCTCAAAATAGTGCTCGATCTCAGCGTGTGTCGCCAGCTCTTCTTCATCGACAGCTGCCGCTGGCGGCGTATCGACTTGGCCAAGCCACGCCATACGACACTCATAAGCCAGCACTTGAACCGCCGCTGCCAAATTGAGTGAGCTAAAATCAGCATTGGTGGGGATATGCACATGGGCATGGCATCGCTGGAGCTCAGCATTGGTAAGGCCGCTGTCTTCGCGGCCAAAGACCAGCGCGATGCGGGCACCCTCGGGCTGACACTCTGCGGGCAGGCGGTCCGCTAATTCTCGCGGAGAGAGCATTGGCCAGGCCAGCGTACGCGAGCGTGCGCTGGCGCCAACGGCTAAGGTGCAGTCAGCCACCGCTTCTTCTAGCGTTGTATGTACGCGCGCTTGATGAAGCAGGTGATCAGCCCCTGATGCGCGGGAAATACTGTCCTGAGTCAGTACCTCACAGCGGGGGGCGACGAGAGCTAAATCTGCTAAGCCCATGTTGTGCATGGCGCGTGCCACGCCGCCGATGTTGCCAGGATGGCTAGTGCCAATTAGAACAATGCGAATGCGCTCAAGCATGATAGGGCCCGGTAAATAGTGCTCGGTGATCAATAAGGTGTAAAACGCGCAGTCTAGCATGAGTCGATGGCATGCCCGAGAACGGTCTGCTAGAATTGCGCCCCAAAGGCGACTATACGCGCCTGCGCTTAGCGCTCTGTTGTTTGCTTTACACCCCGTTCTTTAACATCACTGTCACAAGGCCCGATCATGAATCCTATGGTCCAATTTACGCTGCGTGCTGCACGCGGCGCTGTTGAACATTTTATGCGTGTACGCGAACGTATTGAAAACGCTCACGAAGAATTTAACCTTGATCGCCTGCTCGATGAGACGGCGCGCAAGGCCGAAGCAACGATTGTTCAGCAGTTGGAACGCGGTTATCCCCAGCACGGTGTTACCGGCCGCTTTACACCGCATAGAGCGGGTGAAGGCGAAGGTGCGGATGTCGTCTGGAAAATTGAACCAATGCACGGCTATTCCAATTTAGCCGTTGCCGGTACGGGCTTTGCACTGTCAGTGGTGTGTCTTATCAAAGGTCGTCCCGAGCACGCGGTGATTATTTCCCCGTTCGGCGACGATGAATATATCGCCAGCCGCGGTCGCGGCGCTCAGCACAATGACAAACGCATGCGCGTTAGCAAGCCCACTGCCATTACGGGTACGCGCATGGCGATGAGTCTACCGGAAGCCTGGCTGCGCACTCGTCATTTACCTGCTTACTTAACCGTTAGCCAACAGCTCGCCCCGCAGGTAGAAACATTGCTGGCGACGGGAAGCGGTCTCTTGGATTTGTGTGAACTCGCCTGTGGCCGCGTTGACAGCGCCTTCGTGCTGGGTCTGGAAGAGCAGGATATGCAGGTGGGTACGCTGTTCTTAAAAGAAGCCGGTGCCCTGATGGGTACGCCTGACGGCCAGCCGATAGTGAAAGTAGAAGGGCTGCTGATGGCGGCTGGTCCACGCCTTTATAAAGCGCTGATCAAGCAGTTGACGCCGCACTTTTAAAGCGCACTGCCCAGCCAAGCACTTCGGATAAGTTAAGCACTTCGAATAAGTTAGGCGCTGCGAATCATGTAAGTGCATCGAATAAAAAAGGCCCCTGCTGGGAAACCAGCAGGGGCCTTTTTGTAGGCTCGAGATACTCAGTTAAGAAAGGGTGCCGTTAAGGCAGCTCTTCCTCTTCTTCGTCGGTCTCTTTTTTGGTCGGTATCAGGTCTTCTCGTGACAGCTTCAACGGTAGCAGTAGCGCCGCGGCAATGTAGATAGAAGAGAACGTGCCAACCCCGATGCCAACCAGCAGCGCGATGGCAAAGTTTTCGATCATATCCCCGCCCAGTAGCAGCAGAGCGAGCAGTACCAAAATGGTGGTGCCCGATGTTGCCAGTGTGCGGGAAAGCGTGGCGTTAATCGCTTCGTTAAAGATCTGCGGCATATCATCGATTCGTGAGGTTCGGATCATCTCGCGAATGCGGTCATAAACCACGATCGTATCGTTCAGCGAGTAACCGATCACCGCCAAAATGGCCGCCAGTACGGTAAGGTCGAAATCGAGCTGGAAGAGGGCAAAAACACCCACTACGATCACGACATCGTGTAGCAGAGCCAGCAAAGCGCCAATCGCAAACTTGTACTGAAAGCGAAGCGCCACGTAAACCATGACGACGCCCAGCGCTACCAGTAGGCCTAGGCCGCTTTGGTCGCGTAGCTGGTCGCCTACCTGTGAGCCAACGAACTCAGCGCGAACAAGGTTCACGCTATCGCCACTCGCTCGCAGTAGGTTGACGACTTCGGCACCTACGTCAGCGTCAAACGCTTGCTGTAGGCGAATTAAAATTTCTGTCGATCCGCCAAACGTCTGCACGGAAACATCTTGAAAGCCGCTTTGTTCGAGCAGCACGCGAATTGCATCGAGTGAGGGCGCTGCGCCGTAGCGCACCTCAATCAGCGTGCCGCCGGTAAAGTCCAATCCCAGGTTGAGCTGCTGGAATAGGATGGCGCCAATCGACACAATTAATAGCAGGGCGGAAACGGCAAACGCGATGTTGCGCCGTCCCATAAAGTCGATTCGCAGGTGTGATAGGGGTTTCATTACCACCTCTTAAGTTCTGGGCTAAGCACACGAATTAAATCCATGCTTTTCAAATCCACAGCTTTTTGACGGGTTTGCTGCCATAAGCCAAGTTGACCATGGCGCGAGTCACCATTAGCGCGGTGAATAGCGATGTCAAAATACCGATAGAAAGCGTGACCGCAAATCCTTTAACCGGGCCGGAGCCAATCGAAAATAGGATGATAGCCACAAGCAGCGTAGTGATGTTGGCGTCAACGATCGAGGTAAACGCGCGTTCATAGCCTGCTTGAATCGCCTGCTGAACCGATAAACCGTTACGCAGCTCTTCACGTATTCGCTCAAAAATTAGCACGTTGGCATCTACCGCCATGCCCAGCGTCAGCACTATGCCGGCAATGCCTGGCAGTGTCAGCGTCGCGCCCAGCATCGACATTACCGCAACCAGCAGCGTTAAGTTCAGCGCTAGGGCAATGTTGGCGAACACGCCAAAGACTTTGTAGCGCACCAGCATAAAGATCACGATCAGCAGCAGGCCGATCTGAACCGACAGCAGGCCTCGCTCAATGTTTTCAGCGCCCAGGCTTGGTCCAATCGTGCGCTCTTGGACAAAGTAGATAGGCGCTGCAAGCGAGCCAGAGCGCAACAGCAGCGCAAGCTCGGAGGCTTCTGTTGGTGAGTCTAAGCCGGTGATACGAAAGCTGTTGCCTAGCGCGCTTTGAATCGTGGCTAAGCTAATCAGGCCGCGCTCAACATAAGGCTCGCGCTCAAGCGTTTCTTCGCCCGTTTCCGGGTCGACCACCACGGTATCTTCGCTTTTATGCTCAATGAACAGCACCGCCATATTGCGACCAATGTTGGTGCGCGTGGCGCGGTTCATCAGCGTGCCACCGGTGCCATCTAGGTTGATATTAACCTGGGGGCGGCCATTTTCATCAAAGCTATTGCTGGCGCTGGAAACACTGTCACCAGTAATGATGACATCACGCATTAGCTCAGCGCTGCGTGCTGAATCATTCCGAAACGTCAGCGTTTCTGTTTCGTTAGCCGGCGTGTCGTTACGCGCTTCTAAGCGAAACTCTAGGTTGGCGGTTGCACCGACAATACGTTTCGCGGCAACGGTATCCTGAACACCAGGTAGTTCAACCACAATTTGATTGGGGCCTTGGCGCTGTACCATGGGCTCCGCAACGCCCAGTTCGTTGACCCGATTGCGCAAGGTGGTCAAGTTCTGGTTAATCGCGTAGTCCTGGATGCTGCTGACAGATTGATCGCTTAATGTCATGACTAAGCTAGATGCGCGGCCATCGCCTGCATTTGAATACTCAAAGTCAGGAAAGTCGCGAGTGATCAGTCGGCGTGCCGTATCACGGTCTTCAGCGCTGGCAAAGTCGATCGAGAGTGAGCGATCTTCTACGTCGGTATTGCGGTAGCGGATACGCTCGCTGCGCAGCAGCTCGCGCATGGCGCTGGCGTTAACTTCAAGGCGCTGGGTCAGTGCGGCGTCCATGTCCACTTCAAGCAAGAAGTGCACGCCGCCACGTAGATCCAGGCCTAACGTCATAGGCGAAGCAGAAAATGACTGCAGCCAACTAGGTGTCGCTTCAGCGAGATTTAACGCCACCGTGGCATCACTGCCGAGTACGTCAGTGGCAATGTCGCGAGCGTTGAGCTGGTCATCGTCATGGCGCAGACGAATGAGCCATTGCCCGTTTTCTTCTTCTATCGCCTTGATGTCAATGTCGCTTTCAGTTAGCGCGGCTTCAACAAGGTTAATCTGACGTTCGTCCAGCGAGTCGCCTTGGGCGCTGCTGATTTGGACGGCGGGATCTTCGGGGAATAGATTGGGAAGCGAGTAGATAAGGCCGACCGCCAGGACGACGAGTATCAGCAGATACTTCCACAGGGGGTAACGGTTGAGCATGCAAGCCCTGCCTTCAATTACAAACGGAATGCTGTGCACAGACATGCTGTGCACAGCAAAGTTCACCATCATTCATACCATGTCACCCCTGCCGGGGTGGCTGGCACTGTGTCGGCAGGGGTGTTGAAAGCATTAGATGGACTTAATAGTGCCTTTAGGCAGTACGGCAGCAACGGCATTTTTCTGCACGTTAACTTCGGTGCCTTCAGATATCTCGATGGTCAGGAATTCGTCGCTCACTTTAGAGATACGACCTACCAAGCCGCCGCCGATGACAATTTCATCACCTTTGTCTAAATTAGTGACTAGCTGCTTATGCTGTTTGGCACGTTTGGCTTGCGGGCGCCACAGCAGGAAGTAGAAAATCAGTACGAAGCCGACCAGCATGACGATTTGCGCAATACCACCGCCACCGGCGGCGGCTTGGGCATGGGCTGGTGAGATGAAGAAATCCAGCATTGCAGAGAACTCCTGAGTTAGAAAAGCGTGGTTTAAAAGCTTAGGTTTAGAAAAGCTTAGGTTTAGAAAACATGGGTCTAAAAAACATGGTTTAGAAAAATATAGCCAAACAGTTTAAACCACGCGCCAAGGCACGTGGCGATTAATTCGTTAGATTTACGCTAGGGGAGGCACTGGCAGGCCGCGCCGAGCATAGAAACCTTCCACAAAGGCCGTCAATGTACCCGCTTCAATTGCCGCGCGCAAATCAGCCATTACACGCTGGTAGTAACGTAAGTTGTGAATGGTGTTTAGCATTGAGCCGAGCATTTCATTGCAGCGGTCTAAGTGGTGCAAATAGCCCCGTGAGAAATGCTGGCAGGTATGGCAATCGCACTCTTCATCAAGCGGACGCGTGTCAAAGCGGTGCTTGGCGTTACGAATTTTGACCGTGCCGTCTGACGTGAACAGGTGGCCGTTACGCGCATTACGGGTAGGCATAACGCAATCGAACATATCCACGCCGCGGCGTACGCCTTCCACGAGATCTTCAGGCTTGCCGACGCCCATTAAGTAGCGGGGCTTGTCATCGGGCATCCAGCTGGGCAGGTAGTCGAGAACCTTGATCATCTCTTCTTTAGGTTCGCCGACGGAAAGCCCGCCAATCGCTAGGCCGTCAAAGCCGATTTCCAGCAACCCTTTCAGCGAACGTTCGCGAAGCTCGGGATGCATGCCGCCTTGAATAATGCCAAACAGAGCAGAAGGTGACTCGCCGTGGGCATCACGTGAACGCTTGGCCCAGCGCAGCGATAGCTCCATGGACTTTTCGGCTTCCTCAAAGGTCGCCGGGTAGGGCGTGCATTCGTCAAAAATCATGACCACGTCGGAACCCAGCGAGCGCTGAACAGCCATGGACTCTTCCGGCCCCATAAAGACTTTGCTGCCATCGACCGGCGAGCGGAAGTGCACGCCCTGCTCGGTAATTTTACGCGTTTTGCCCAGCGAAAAGACTTGGAAGCCGCCGGAGTCGGTGAGAATCGGCTTGTCCCACTGGGCGAAATCGTGCAGGTCACCGTGGGCTTCAATCACCTCCGTGCCGGGGCGCAGCCACAGGTGAAAGGTATTGCCCAGGATGATTTCAGCGCCGGTCTCTTTAATCGAGTCGGGCGTCATGCCTTTTACCGTTCCGTAAGTGCCGACCGGCATAAACGCAGGTGTTTCAACCGTGCCGCGGGGGAAGTGCAGGCGACCGCGGCGTGCGCGGCCATCCTCAGCCAGGCGCTCAAAGCGCATAAAACATTCGTTTCGCATAAAAATAACTCGTTAATCTCGTTCGTTTGGCGCGGCTTGTGCAAGGTTGATAAAGCAATTACTAACGGGTCAATAGCATGGCGTCGCCGTAGCTAAAAAATGCATAGCGCTCGGCCACCGCCTGCTGATAGGCGTGCATGATGGTGTCGTAGCCTACAAAGGAAGAGACCAGCATCAGCAGGGTGGATTCAGGCAAATGGAAGTTGGTAATTAAAGCATCCACACAGCGCCATTGATAACCGGGATAGATAAAAATGTCGGTATCGCCGCTGTACGACGCGATCTGCCCATCGCTGCTTTTTTGGCAGGCGCTTTCCAGGCAGCGCACGCTCGTCGTCCCCACGGCCACAACCCGCTTGCCAGCCGCCAGGGTGTCACGCACCTGTTGGCAGGTAGCCTCAGAGACTTCAATCCACTCGCTGTGCATGTGATGCTCAAGGATATTATCCACGCGCACTGGCTGAAACGTACCGGCGCCCACATGCAGCGTCACAAAGGCACGATTAACGCCTTTGTCAGCGAGGGCGTCCAGCAGCGGCTGGTCAAAGTGCAGCCCTGCGGTGGGTGCCGCTACTGCACCGTCACGCCGGGCGTACACGGTCTGGTAGCGCTCACGGTCGCTGATCTCATCTTTCCGGGTAATATACGGCGGCAGCGGCATATGGCCGTGTTTTTCAAGCAGCGCAATCATCGGCGTGTCGCCTAAAAAGCGCAGTTCGAACAGCGCGTCGCGGCGGCCTTCTACGATAGCGTGAACATCACCTTCAAAAATCAATTCCGTGCCGGGCTTAGGTGATTTACTAGAGCGAATATGCGCCAAGCCGCGGTGAGCATCCAGCGGGCGTTCAAGCAGCATTTCTATTTTTCCGCCGCTTGCCTTGTGGCCGTGCAAGCGCGCGGGAATGACGCGAGTATCGTTGAACACCAGCAGGTCGCCAGGTTCCAGAAGTGCCAGCAAATCAGGAAAACGACGATGCTCTAGCGCGCTGCTTTGCCCATCCACGCACAGCAGACGGCAGTCGCTACGCTGCTCAGAAGGGTAGCGAGCAATTAACTCGTCGGGTAGCTCGTAATGAAAATCCGCGCGCTGCATGGCGTATGACTCTTAACGTTGATCAAACAGGCGACATAGGATAGCGCTTTGGCTGGATAAAGTCAGTCGATGCGATTGACCTACCTCAATTTTTACGTATAATGCGCATCCATTGCCGGTATGGCGGAATTGGTAGACGCAGCGGATTCAAAATCCGCCGCCTTTACGGGTGTGCCAGTTCGAGTCTGGCTACCGGCACCAAATACTAAGGGCTTAGCGTTCATCGCTAGGCCCTTTTTAGTGGTTTCAATTTGTTAGTGCCCGCCATTTGCGTTTTCTCGTCTGAGACAATGCATTTGTTCGCTTTTTCCTGCCTAGCCGTTTTATAGTGAATGAATCGCATTCGATGAAAGACGGACTCTCGCCATGGCCCTTTTTGAGCTGTATAGCCGCAATCTCGCCCAAGAGCAGGTGGCTCATACTCACGATTTTCATCAGCTTATCCTGGCGACCTGCGGCGTGACTGAGCTTTCGATGGAAGGGCAGGGGGAGCGGGTAACTGCCCGCCGAGGCTGCCTGATTCCCTCTTCGCGCCATCATGAATTTCAAGGCGATGGCAGCAATCGTACGCTTGTGTTGGATATTCCCGTTGCGCACTTGGCGCTAATCGAACAAGGCGGCGAAATTGAGCGCCTTTTCGATAAGCCGCGTTTTTTCAGCGTTCCGCCGGCGCTAAATCAGCTGACCCACGCCTTGGCGCACCAGTTGGAACAGTGCCCTGCATTACAAAATGAAATCGCGATCTTGTTACTGCGCGCGCTTTATATGTATTTGCAGGATGCTACGCCGACGGCCGTCGCGCAGTTGGGGCAGCACTGCATTAGTGAACGCCTGGATCTCGCGCGCTTAGATGCGTGGTTGGACCAGCACTTGGCCGATGACGTCCGTGTGGATCAACTGGCTTCTTTATGCGCTTTGAGTCCGGGGCATTTTCACAGCTGTTTTCGTGAGCTTACCGGCGTCACGCCGCTGGCATACGTGCAGCGTAGGCGTTTAGAGCATGCCCGAAACCTAGTGCGGCATAGCACGCTGAGTCTTGGGCATATCGCCATGCTAGTGGGCTTTCGTGATCAGGGCAGTTTCTCCCGCGCCTATCGCCGCTACTTTGAACTTTCTCCTTCTTCAGATCGTTAGGCCCTTCCTCTGATCGTTAATCCCCACTGCTTGCCGCGTTTTGTCTTGTTTGCATGACTTGCGGGCAAATCTATCGCAGTGTCGGGCAAGTAATTTTCCCAGTAGCGCTTTAGTCTCTTAAGACCTTATTTTACCGGAGAGACCCGATGAGCGTTACTTACCAAGACAGCAATGCGCGCATGAGCCAAGTCGCCATTCATAACGGCACCGTCTACCTTGCTGGCCAGGTTCCCCCCGATGCTACTGCGGATATGCGCGGCCAGACTGAGCAAGTGTTGGCGCGCATCGACCAGCTGCTCGCTCAAGCCGGCACTTCTAAAGAACACTTGATCTCAGCGCAGATCTGGGTGACCAGCATGGCTGAATTCGATCAAATGAATGCCGCGTGGGATGCGTGGGTCGTTCCCGGCCGCCCACCCGTGCGCGCCGCGCTTGAAGCGAACCTCGCTAAGCCTGAGTGGAAGGTCGAAATTATGGTCATTGCCGCACTGCCGGAGGCCTAATATGCGGGTCATCTCTGCCGAGGAGGTCGCCCGCCATCTAACCTGGGATGGCTTGATCAAGCGGCTGCAAACGACGTTTGTAGAGGGCATTGAGTCTCCTCCCCGTCATCATCATGCGATGCACCGTCCTGACGGCGAAGCCACGATGCTACTCATGCCCGCTTGGGAAACAGCGGGCTATATCGGCGTTAAAATGGTCAACGTGTTTCCACAAAACGCCGATCACGGTATTCCTGCTATTTCGGGGCTTTACCTGCTCAGCGAAGGTAAACACGGGCAGCCGTTGGCCTGTATTGATGGTAGCGAGCTAACGCGTCGCCGTACCGCGGCAGCGTCTGCACTGGCGGTTAAAGCGCTGGCGAATGCGTCGGCAGAAACGCTGCTGGTCGTGGGCACCGGCAAGCTGGCACCCATGGTGATTGAGGCCCACACCAGCGTGCGCCCGATCAAGCGCGTGATGATTTGGGGGCGCAACCTTAGCAAGGCGGCGGCGATTGCCGACGAATACGCTGGGCGCTTTGAAACACAGGTAGTTGAAGACTTGGCCTCAGCCGTCGCGCAAGCTGACATCGTGAGCTGCGTCACGCTTTCGACTCAGCCGATTATCAAAGGCGAGTGGCTCACGCCGGGGACGCATCTTGATTTGATCGGCGCTTTTCGCCCACAGATGCGTGAAACCGACGCTGAGTGTGTGCGCCGTGCACAGGTATTTGTGGATACCTATGCCGGTGCTAAAGGCGAGGCGGGCGATATCCTTCAAGCGATAGAAGAAGGCGCTTTTCGCTTTAACGATATTAAGGCTGAACTTGCCGAAGTGCTGTCCGGCACAAAGCCGGGACGCTCTGATCAGGCCGCCATCACGTTATTCAAATCGGTGGGTGCCTCACTTGAAGATTTAGCTGCGGCTATTGAGGTATGGGAATCACTGCCCGAATAACGCTGCATAAATAACGTAACGGGCTGATGCTGATAATAAGACGCTAGATATAACAGCCTGTTACGTCACAACGCCAGTCATAACGAAGACCGACTAATAACCAAAACGAGGTGTGTTATGAAAACGAATCAATCCTTACTAATTGCCGCCCTGGCAGCACTGCCCTTGGCCATTGCCAGCGTCAATGCCCAAGCGCAGTCCTATGAAATGGTGATTGCCACTCAGATTCCGGAAGATATGAGTAACAACGAAATCTATCCGGCACTGATGCATTTTAAAAACCTGGTGGAAGCACGTACCGACGGCGACCTTGAGGTCAATATCTTCGGCGGCGGTCAGCTAGGTTCAGAAGTTGAGAACGGTTCGGAAGTGCAGGGCGGGCGCACACTGCAGTCGACGATTATTACCGCAGGCGCGATGTCATCATTTTACGAAGACTATCAAATGGTCACGGCGCCGTTCCTGTTTACTAACTGGCGCCAAGCATGGACCTTTTTTGACAGCGAGTGGTTCGCTGACTTTATGTCCGGCACGATTGAAGCGGCCAATATGCGTTACCTGGGCACCTTTGATGACGGTGGTGGTTTCGTCGCCTTTACCAATAACGTGCACTTGATTAAGACCGTCGAAGATTTAGAAGGGCTGAATATTCGCACCGAAGAAAACCCCGCCCACGTCGCGATTATGCGCTCGCTAGGCGCCTCTGCAACGCCACTGCCTTGGGGCGAGCTGATCACTGCGCTGGAAACCGGTCTTGCCGATGGCCAGTTCAATGCGCCGGTGCTCAACACCACGTTTAACTTTGATGCCGTCACCGACTACACCACGCTTACCGGGCATGTGTATAACAGCGCCCCGTGGGTCGTCAGCGAGTCCTGGTATCAGTCGTTGCCTGAAGACTACCAGCAGGTGCTGATTAGCTCTGCGCGCGAAGCCATTCAGCTGAGTCACGGTATGTCAGGAGCGCTGGCAACAACGAGCTGGGTGGAATCCTGTGAACGCTTCGTCGAATGCTACTTAATGCCTGATTCAGAGCGTGAACGCATGGCCGATATTGCCCGCCCGGCATGGCAAACGTGGATCGTCGATGACTTTGGTATGGACGAGACCCGCGTGCAGGGCCTGCTTGATGAAGTCGCGCGCGTCGGCCAGCAAGTGGCAGACGATGACTACCGCATTTATGGTCAATAACAGCAGGGTCAGTAAGAGCTGGGTCAATAAAACCAGGGCCAATAACTGCTGGATCATTAACGGCTAATTCTTAACCAACGCTGGAGCGGCTGTTATGCGCTCCAGCGTGAGGGATGGTGATGGGTGTATTAAAACCTTTGCGCCGGCTAAGCGATAGCATCAATCAGGTGGCCATTGTGGTCTGTGTGGGCTGTATCCTGGCAATGTTGGGGATCTCGTTTACCGCCTTTCTTTATAAGCTAGCGACGGGCAGCACGCTGAGCTGGACCTACTCGCTGGCACGCCTCTTTCTACCGTGGATCGGTTTTCTTTCCATGACCATTTCGCTGCGCTACGGCGAACATGTGGCCATGACGCTGCTGATACGCAGCCTGCCAAAACTCCTAGTGCAAATCGGAGCAGGGCTCTGCCTGGCGGTGATCGGCTTGTTTGCACTCATGCTGATTTGGTATGGCTGGGGCTACTTCACTAATGCCACTCAGGTTTACATGGTCTCCGACCAAATTCGTATCCCCAGTAAGGTTACCGCCATCGTGGTGCCGATTAGCGGCGTCATTATGCTGCTCCACTTAGTGCATGGCTTCTCCTTGCTAGAGCACTTTTTAGATGAGAGCGAGATGATTGACGAGCTCATTGAAATCAATGACGGGGAGAACCGCTCATGACGCCCGCGATTCTAGTATTCGTATTGCTATTATTTATTGGTGCGCCCGTTGCGGTGGTGATGGCGATGTCGGGGCTAGCGGGTGGTTTCGCACTGGGCGGTGAGCGCATGCTGGGTATTATTGCCGACCGCATGTTCTCGGGCGTTTCCGGCTTTCTATTGATTGCCATTCCCTATTTTATCTTTACCGCTGAACTGATGAACCAGGGTGGGCTAACCCATAAGCTGATCGCGTTTAACAATGCCTTATTCGGCCGTGTGCGCGGGTCGCTTTCCCATGTCAATATTTCGGTATCGGTGTTTTTTGCTGGCCTAACCGGCGCCGCCGTCACGGATACCGTGGCGATTGGTAAAATCATGATCCCCGAGATGAAGAAACAGGGTTACGACGCCGAATATGCCGCCGCCGTCACCGCCTGTTCATCGATCATTGGGCCGATCATTCCCCCCAGCGTGGTTATGGTGGTGTACGCCACGCTGCTGCGGGATATTTCGGTGATCGATCTGTTTGCGGGGGGGATTATTCCCGGGCTGTTAATGGCATTAGCTCTGCTGGGAATGAGCTTTTTTCTAGCCTGGAAACGTAACTACCCTAAGCAAGCGCCAACGCCGTTTAAGGCCGCAATGATCGCTCTACTGGTCGCGCTTCCTGCGATGGTAGTGCCGCTGATTATCATGGGCGGTATTCTCTCCGGGCTTACAACGATTACGGAAGCCTCCGGCTTTGCGGCCGTTTATGCGATTATCATTGGCACCGTGTTCTATCGCAATCTTACCTGGCGAAAAATATGGGACTCGCTGGTGACCACCGTGCGCTTTTCAGGCGTGGTGTTCTTTCTATTGGCAACGTCTGCGGTGCTGGGCTGGTTTGTCACGCGCTCGGGTATTGCCCGAGACGCCGCCAGCTTGATTACCACCTTTAGCGATATGGCCTTTGTGCAACTAATGCTGGTATGCCTGCTACTGTTAATCATAGGCACGGTGATGGATGTATTGCCCGCGTTAGTCGTGATTGCCCCGGTGTTAGTCCCCGCGATGATTCAGCTTGGCTTTGACCCTTTGCACTTCGCTATTTTGATGATTGTGGTGCTGAATATCTCCAATGTGACGCCGCCGGTAGGGATGACGCTAATGACCGCCGCGCGAATAGCCGAAGTGCCTTACGAGCGAGCAATTATTGCCTCGCTACCGTTCTACGTCTCGTTTCTGGTGGTGATTGTGCTGCTAGCCGCATTTCCAGCGCTTTCCACCTGGATTCCGTCTTTACTCTAATGGGCTACCAGGGGTTGTACGAAACGTCATCGAACGCAGGCCGTTCTCGTCAAGAACCTAAGGATTGCGAACTTAATCATGAAATGCTTCTACCATCCCGACCAAGCCTCTCATGCACCGCCAACGTTTTTACTGCGCGGGCAGCCTGCGCCGTCACCGGAAGGTCCGGTGCGCGCAGAGCTGCTCTCGCAAGGTTTGGCTAGCGTAGGGCTTACACTTACAACGCCTAGCGAAGCGGATTCTCCTCGGCTGCGTAAGCGCTTAGAGCAGATTCATACGCCGCGCTACCTGCAGTTTTTGGAGACTATTTACGCGCGCTGGCAGGCGCTGCCTAACGCAGCCGCGTTTGTCGCGCCGAATATTCATCCTTGCGGGGGCGGCCACCATTACCCGCGCCATCCTATTGGCCAAGCGGGCTGGCATCTGCACGATATGGCCTGCCCGCTAGGAGCTACAAGCTTTCGGGGCGCGCTGGCCTCCGCTGCGACGGCTGAAGCCGCTGCAGAAGAAGTGCTTAACGGTGCGCCAAATTCCTACGCCCTATGTCGCCCGCCGGGCCATCACGCTGGGCCTGAGCGCGCGGGTGGCTTTTGCCTACTCAATAACGCCGCGCTGGCAGCCACGGTGCTGCGTGAGCGCTTTGCCAAGGTGGCGATCATTGATGTGGATCTTCATCACGGCAACGGCACCCAGGATATTTTTTATGCCCGCAGTGACGTGTGGACCGGTTCGCTGCACGCCGACCCCAGCGACTTCTACCCGTTCTTTTGGGGCGGTGCCGATGAAGAGGGCTGTGGCGAGGGCTTAGACGCTAACGTGAATTTGCCTTTATCAGTCGGAAGCGATGGCGAGGTCTTTCTAGATGCGTTGGCGGTGTTAATTGATCACCTTCAGAGCTATGCACCCGATGCAGTGGTAGTGGCGCTGGGACTGGATGCCCATAAAGACGACCCGTTAGCCGGCTTGAACGTGGAAACCGACGCCTTTGTCGATGTGGGCAAGCGCTTAGCCGCGCTGTCGCTGCCCACGGTGATTATTCAGGAAGGTGGCTATCCTACTGAGCATTTAAGCGTCAACTTAGCCGCCTTTATGCAGGGCTTTGCGCCATGAAGGCAACCGGCTTTTACTGGCATGAGCGCTGCTTTTGGCATGACCCAGGGGCGATAGGCGTATTTTCCGCACCCGGTGAGTTTTTACAGCCCCAGGCGGCGTCTGAAAGCCCGGAGAGCAAGCGTCGGTTAAAAAATATTCTCGAAGCCAGTGGGTTGATTGATGAGCTTCACGTCGTGAAGCCACCGGCAGCGATGGTTGATGATCTGCTGCGTTTTCACACCCCGCGCTATTTAAATCTGCTTCAGGCGGGCGACAAAAGCCAAGGCGGTAACGGTGGCGACTGTGCGCCCTTTATGCCCGGCAGCTGGGCGGCGGCTACTCAGTCGGCGGGTTTGGCGGTGGCGGCTGTTGAGGCGGTAGCGCGGGGCGACGTAAGCGACGCTTACGCACTATGCCGCCCGCCTGGCCACCACGCAGAAGCCGATCAAGGCCGCGGTTTTTGCCTACTGGGCAATATTCCCGTGGCGGTGATGCGCGCTCGTGCCCTGGGGCAGGTGAAACGCGTGGCGATACTCGATTGGGATGTTCACCACGGCAACGGCCAGCAGGCCGCCTTTTACAGCGAGCCTGACGTATTCACGGTGTCGCTCCATCAAGCGGCTAACTACCCGCTGGAAACCGGTAGCTTTGACGAGCAGGGCGAAGGCCCCGGCCTCGGCGCCAATCTTAACTTACCGCTGCCGCCAGGCTGTGGCTTGGGCGCCTACGCGCACGCCATGGAAACCCTGGTACTGCCTGCGCTGGAAGCCTTTGCGCCTGAATTGATCGTGGTGGCCTGCGGCTATGACGCCTGCGCCAAAGACCCGTTAGGCAAAATGCTGCTCAATAGCGCAGCGTTCGCCCGCATGACTGCCCAGCTGAAAGCACTGGCCGAGCGCTGCTGCGAAGGCAAGCTGGTAGTGATACACGAAGGCGGCTACTCGGAGGGCTACGTGCCGCTATGCGGTCACGCGGTTATCCAAACACTGGCGGGCAGTACGACGACCGTACCCGACCCGCAAAACGATGAAATTGCCGCGTGGGGCTATCAGGCCCTGCAACCGCACCAGCAGGCCTTAATTGAAAGCTGGTGCCAACAGTGGGAGCAAGCAAAACGATGACACCGCTTGATGATCGCGATGGCTGGATTTGGCTAGACGGCGAATGGCGTGAGTGGCGCGACGCTAAGGTTCACCTGTTTACCCATACCCTGCACTACGGTATGGGCTGTTTTGAAGGTGTGCGTGCTTATGCAGGCGCTACGGGCACGCATCTGTTCCGCGTCGCTGAACATACGCGCCGCTTGGCAGAAAGCGCCCATGCGCTGGACATTCCACTGCCGTTCAGTGAGGCAGACATCATCACTGCTCAGCGCGAGTGCCTGAGTAAAAATAGCCTAACCAATGCCTACCTAAAGCCCACCGTGTTTTTAGGCTCAGAAGGCTTGGGGCTGCGTGCTCAGGGGCTCAGCACCCACCTGATGGTGGCAGCGTGGGATTTAGGCCCATACATTTCACCGCAGGCGGCCACCCACGGGCTGCGGGCCCTGACCTCTTCCTGGGCGCGTCACCATGTCAATATCAGCCTATGCCGGGCCAAGACGAGCGGGCACTACGTTAACTCGATGCTCGCGCTCAATACCGCCGTGAAAGCCGGGTTTGATGAAACCATTATGCTTGACCCAGAAGGCTATGTGGCCGAGGCCTCGGCGGCTAACGTCTTTTTGCTGCGCGATGGCGTACTGCACACGCCGGAAGTGACGTCGTGCCTGCAGGGCATTACCCGGGATAGCGTGATTCAGTTAGCGCAAAAAGTGCTGGGCATTGAAGTGCGTGAGCGGCGGATTACTCGCGATGAGCTATACACCGCTGATGAAGCGTTCTTAACCGGCACCGCCGCTGAGATACTGCCGCTGCGCGAGTTGGATGGGCGGCGTATTGGCGCCCGCGCTGGGGCGCCACCGGCCAATGAACCCATTCATCCAGACAGCGTGACGGCTCAGCTGCAAGGCTTATACCGTCAGGCGGTGCGTGGCGAGCTGGATGATTTTAGACATTGGCTAACGCAGGCTTAAGCGTTAATCGCAGCCTCTAATGCCGCTAGTCTTCCTGGTTCCAGCGCTGCTTGTACGGCGGTAATACGAATGATGTTGGCAAGCGCCGGGTGTGCCAATCGAGCCACTAACACGCCTTCGGCGAGCAGCTGCTGATGCACCTCGGCGGCGAGTTCGGCGCTGGGTAGGCGGATGCCAACAAAGTTCGTGGCGCTGGGCAGTACGTCGGCACCCAGCGCGCGAAAGTGCGCTGCCAACTGCTCGCGGCGCGCTTTCACATCGGCTACGTGCTGGTCGACCTCGTCAGGATGGTCGAGCACCACTTCCGCGGCCACTAGCGTTAACGACGACACCGCATAGTGAATGCGCACTTTCATCATCATCGCCAGCACGTCAGGGTCAGCGATGGCGTAGCCAATGCGCAGGCCAGCCAGGCCATGGGCCTTGGAGAGCGTACGCAGTCGTATCACGCCGGGCAGTGCTTGGGCAGCAAACTCGCGGTTAGCATCGTCGCGAAAATCTCCATAGGCTTCATCTAGCAACAGCCAGCAGGTATCGGGCAGCGCTTCACGCAGCTGCACAATCGCGCTGTCGCTGTGTAAGTGGCCGCTGGGGTTGTCGGGATTGGCTAAGTACACCAGTCGTGCATCTTCTTTATGCGCCGCAGCGACTATCGCTTCGAGGTCGGGCGCCAGCAAGCCAGGTGCCTCAGCGTAGCTGGGCTCAACCAAGCGGCATCCCTGGCCAAGTGCAAAATAGCCAAAGGTGGGGTAGGTGCCGGCGGTGCAGATGACGGTCGCGCCGGGTTCACAGGTCGTGCGCAGGGCCAGGGCAATAAGGCTGTCGGCACCGGCATCGACCAGCAGCGTTTCAAGTGCCATACCATGCTGGGCACTCAGGCGCTGGCGCACGCCGAGCGCCTCGGCATCGCCGTAGCAGTAAACGTGTTCGGCTAGGGCATCGCCAAAGTGCTCGCGCAGTGCACGGTGGGGCATGTCCAGGCCTTCGTTAGAGCCCAGTCGATGAGGGATCTCCTTTCCGATGCGGCGCTCTAACACCTTGATGCCAGGAAACGGGTTAACAGGGCCTTCACTGGTTAAGTGTTCGGGATAGCGGGGCATAGCGGTTCCTAAAAGCGGTCTCAAAAACAGTCGTAATGATCAGTGTTGGGCGTGTAGTTAAAGCACTTTACCGCGATTCAATAAATTGAGCGGGTCTAACGCTTGCTTGAGGGTCTGCATCAACTCGATCTCGGCGCTGGCACGGCAGGTGCTTAGCCACGGGCGCTTTTCTAGGCCAATGCCGTGCTCCGCGGACACCGACCCGCCAAGTGCAGTCAGCGGCTCATAAACCATGGCTTCGACTTCACGGCGAATCTCGATGGCATCGTTGCCCGTACTCACGGAAATATGCAGATTGCCATCGCCTAAGTGGCCAAACACCACTAGCCGCGCCTCTGGCCAGCGCTGCGTTAGCTGCGTTTCCAGCGCGAGGGTGTAGCGCTGCATATCGGCAATCGGCAGGCTAACATCGAACGTAAATACCGGCGCTAGGCCTTTAACGAGCCCTTCAATGTCTTCACGAACGGCCCACAGCCCATCACGCTGTGCGTGAGACTGGGCGATCACCGCATCGACGATCAGCTCGCTTTCGAGCGCGCTTTCCAATGCTTCGCTGAACTGGTTGGCATTGCGCTCAGCGTCGCTGCCCAACGATTCAATGATGACATAGAAGGGGTGATGCGTTGGAATCGGTGGGGTATGGCGCCCTAGCGTGTCTGTCAGCAGGCGGTAGTGGTTTTGCCACATGACCTCAAAGGCGCCGAGGCTTCCGCCTAGCGCTTTGCCCATATGGCTGAGCAGGCCGGTTAGCGCTTCAAACGAAGGGCAGGCCACCATCGCCGTCTGCTCGCTAGGTGTCGGAGGCTGCAGGCGCAGCACGGCGCGGGTCACAATGCCCAGGGTGCCTTCGCTGCCGATAAACAGCTGCTTTAAATCGAATCCTGCGTTGTTCTTAAGCATGCGATTCATCGAGCTAACCACACGGCCATCGGCCATCACCGCTTCCAGGCCGAGCACCTGCTGGCGCATCATGCCGTAGCGAATCACCCGTACGCCGCCTGCATTGGTGGCGATATTGCCGCCGATCGTACAGCTGCCGCGGGCGCCTAAATCCAGCGGAAACTGTAGGCCGACTTCTCGCGCTGCTTCTTGCACCCGTTGCAGCGGTGCCCCGGCTTGCACGGTGAGCGTGCCGCCCACTTGATCAATCTCTTCAATGGCCGTCAGGCGTTCGAGTGAGATCACCAGCTCGTCAGGGCTTGCTTCAGCACCGTGTACTAATCCCGTTAATCCGCCGTGAGTGACTATCGACTGCTGCACCTCATAACAGGCGCGCATGACCGCAGCCACCTGCTCGGTGTTGGCAGGGCGAACGAGCGCCCCTGCCTGGCAGGGCGCCCCGGTCATCCAGTCGACGCTGCGGCTGTGCACATCGTTGCCGGTCAATACATGGGCAGGGCCAACAATGGCACGCAGTGCCTCCAGGGATATCTGCATTGGTTATCCTTACTGATGATTAAATGTGCGCGGCTATGAGTGCTTAAGCCGTCGCTGCTACAGGCGCTTCACGGCCTGGAATCGCCTTAAGAAGCGCTTGAGTATACGCTTCGCGCGGAGCGAGAAATATTTGCTCAGCGCTGCCTTGCTCGACAATGCGGCCATGCTGCATGACGACAATACGATCGCAAATATGCGCCGCCACCCGCAGGTCGTGAGTGATAAAGAGAAGCGACAAAGAAAGGCGCTGCTTTAGTTCTTCAAGCAGCTCCAACACCTGAGCCTGAATGGACACGTCCAACGCTGAGACGGCTTCGTCCGCGACGATCAGCTCTGGATTCAACGCCAGTGCTCTGGCAATGCCAATCCGCTGGCGTTGGCCACCGGAAAATTCATGCGGGTAGCGCTCTACCGCCCCGGCGCCCAAGCCGACCATGTCCAGCAGTTCACCTGCCTGCTTGAGCGCCGCCGCTTTGGGCGTGCCGTTAGCAATCGGCCCTTGTGCAATCGCCATGCCCACTTTGGTACGCGGGTTGAGCGAGGCGTAGGGGTCTTGAAAAATCATCTGCACTCGGTGGCGCTCGCGGCGCAGCGCATCGCCTTTAAGCTGCGAAAGGTTGATGCCATCCAGCAGCAGTTCGCCGCTGTCAGGATTCTCAAGCCTCACCACGCAGCGGCCCAAGGTAGATTTTCCCGAGCCGGATTCGCCCACAATGCCCACGGTTTCACCCCTAGCTAAGGTGAGTGAAACATCCTCTAAAGCACGCACTTCGCGGGAAGGTTTGAGCCAGCCGCCTCGGGAACGAAACACTTTATTGAGCTGCTTGATCTCCAACAGAGGCGCTACCTGGCTGGTCTCGCGGTGAGGTGGTACCGCGTTGCTGGGAATCGCTGCGATCAGCGCCTGAGTGTAGGCATTCTGAGGCGTCTCCAGCACCGCTTTCGCATCACCTAGCTCTACTATTTTTCCGTGGCGCATCACGCAAACGCGGTTGGCGACTTCAGCGACGACGCCAAAGTCGTGAGTAATAAACATGACTGACATGCCGCGGCGGCTTTGCAAATCGCGAATCAGCTCCAGAATCTGCGCCTGGGTGGTGACATCCAGCGCCGTGGTGGGCTCATCGGCAATCAGTAAGCTAGGCTCCAGCGCCAGTGCCATGGCGATAATCACCCGCTGGCGCTGCCCGCCGGAAAGCTCGAATGGGTAAGCGCGAATGGCTTTTTCGGGCTGCGGAATGCCGACTTCAATTAACAGCTCCAGCGCACGCGCCTGGCGCTCTTTGGGCGTCAGCTGGCCGTGGGCTTCAAACACTTCGGCAATTTGTGCGCCTACCCGCATCAGTGGGTTAAGAGCGGTCATGGGTTCCTGGAAAATCATGCCAATTTTCAGGCCGCGCAGGGCGCGGTGCTGCTTTTCCGTCAGGGCGAGTAGGTTTTGCCCTTCAAATAGTATCTCGCCTTGGGTGGGGCGTACGCCTTTTGGCAGCAGGCCCATCACCGCATTGGCGGCCATTGACTTGCCGGAGCCTGATTCACCGACCACACACATAATTTCGCCGCGCTTTACGTCGTAGCTAACATTCTCTACCGCTAGGGTGCGATCGGCGCCTTTAGGTAGCGCAATACTGACATCGCGAATGCTAAGTACGCTTTCTGTTGATGCTTCATTCATAACAAGCACTCCAGCCATAACAAGCGCCTAGCGCTCGCGGGAAAGTTTAGGATTCAAAGCATCGTCTAGCCCTTCACCCACGAGATTTAACGCGAGTACCGTTAGTAAAATGGCTACCCCCGGAAAGAAGCTTAGCCACCATGCCTGGCGAATCACCGTACGCGCCGCTCCAATCATATAGCCCCAGGACATCACGTTAGGATCACCCAGGCCCAGAAACGACAGCGCCGATTCCAGCAAAATAGCGGTGGCCACCATTAATGACGCCAGCACGATAATGGGCGACAGCGTATTGGGCAGAATCTGGCGCAGGATAATAGTGCTATTGGATTGGCCAACCAAGCGCGCGGCTTCGACATATTCACGGTTGCGCAGCGACATAAACTCAGCGCGCACCAGGCGGGCCACCGGTGGCCAACTGACAATCGCAATCGCCAGCACTATTGAGGTGATGCTGGGCTGCATAATCGCCACTAGCACGATCGCCAGGGCGAAGTTGGGAATCGTCTGAAAAAACTCGGTAAAGCGCATCAGTATGTCGTCAACTAACCCGCCGTAGTAACCGGCAATCGCACCCAGCGGAACGCCAATAAGCAGCGCCACACTGGTCGAAACTAGCCCAATCAAAAGCGATACCCAGGCGCCGTGCATTAAGCCGGAAGCCACGTTGCGGCCCATGGTGTCGGTGCCTAGCGGAAACCCATCTTGCGAGAGCGGTGGCAGAAAGGGCCGCTGAACCATACGCCAGGGCGATTCAGGAAACAGCAGCGGGGCGAGTATGGCCATGGCGATAATCGTCAGCAGAATAATCAGCCCCACCAGGGCACCACGGTTTTGCGCGAAGCGTGCGAAAAAGCTCATGCGGCCCCCTTCTTGATGCGTGGATCAGCCAAGCTGTACACCACATCAGTGATGATATTGAAGACGATGACCAAGGCCGCCGAGAAGAAGAAAATGCCCAGCAGCAGGTTGTAGTCGCGCTGCTCTAGCGCTTCGAACATCAGGCGCCCAATGCCGGGCCAGGCAAACACGGTTTCGGTTAGAATCGCCCCGCCGACCATTTGCCCCGCTTGAAGGCCTGCTAGCGTGATAATCGGCAGCAGCGCATTACGCAGCACATGGCGGCGCTGAATAATGCTCGGTTTTAAGCCCTTGGCCCGGGCGGTTTTAACGTAATCCTGCTGAGCGGCATCGAGCATTGATGTGCGCGTCATTCGGGTATAAATCGCCATAAAGAACAGCGCTAAGGTTGTCGCAGGAAGCACCAGGTGTTTGGCGACATCAAGCGCCAGCGCAAAGCCGGTATGGCCTGCGCCAACGGTGTAAAGGCCGTAGGCCGGCAGCCAGCCCAAGTAAACCGAAAACACCACCACTGACATCAGCGCGACCCAGAACAGCGGCGTGGCATAAAACACCAGCGCCAGCGCCATAATGATCGAACCAGAGGGCTTTTTAACCCGCGCTGCCGCCATCGAACCCGCGACGATGCCGAGTACTAACGAAAGCACAAAGGCCGTGCCGGTGAGCAGTAGCGTAGCGGGGAGGCGCGCCATAATCAGGTCAAACACCGGAACGCCCAGGCGGTAGGAGTAGCCGAAATCGAGCATGGCGATGCCCGACACGTAGCGCCAGAGTTGAACATACATCGGCTGGTCGAGGCCGAAGCGCTCGCGCAGCTGATTGAGGAACTCTTGGTCTGCAGCGCCCGCTTGGCCAGCCAGAATGGATGCTGGGTCACCGGGGGCCAACTGAATCAGTAAAAAGTTAAAAATAACGATTAAAAACAGCACAATAACAGCTTTAAAAAGCCGCATGAGTATTAAGCGAGCGTAAACCATGGGCACATTCCTGACGTAGCTGAAACGCCCACCCAGCGCGTAATGCCTGGGTGGGGCTAGGCATTTGCTAAAAACTAGCGGTCTAGCCAGGCGTCCTTAAAGCCGTCGTTAACGCCTACGCTAGACGTCACCAGGTTCTTCACATCACAGCGGTATAGCGTCGGGAAACCCAGCTCCATCAGCCAGCCAACGGGTACATCTTCATGGAGGATTTCTTGGACTTCGCGGTAAAGCGCCTCGCGTTCTGCGTCAGGAAAGGCAGTGGCTGCTTCGTTAAACAGCTCGTCAACGCGTGCATTTTCGTAGCCTTCAACGTTATTCCAGGGCGAACCTTTGGCAATATTGTCTGAAAGATAGGTACGTGAAATGCCCAGCGCCGGGTCACCGTATTGGTACAGGTAGGTGAAGGCCAAGTCATAATCCCAGTCGCCCAAGCGCTGGTTCCAGCCGCCCACGTCAGTGGCTTGAGTGCTGACGTTAATGCCCACTTCGCGCAGGTTTTGCTGCACGGCTTCGGCCCAACGGGTCCAGGTTTCACCGTAAGGCAGTGGCAGAATGGTGATTTCTTCGCCGTCGTAGCCCATTTCTTCTAGCAGCTCACGGGCACGGTCTGGATCGTAGTCGTAGGGTTCTAAATCTTCATTCTGGAAGCGCGCGTTAGAGCCAAAGGCAGAAAGCGGTACTTTGCCCAGGCCGTTCCACAGCACATCGCGGGCGAACTCCCGGTCCATGGCGTACATCACCGCTTGGCGGAAGCGTTTATCCGCGGTGGGGCCTTCGCGGTTATTCATCCATAGCATCGAATAGGGGCTAAAATACTCATGGCCCTCTTCGGTCATGCAAACGTTATCCATTTGCGCTAAGCGAGGAATATCGAAGTTTTCGACGGTGCCGCTAGGCAGCACATCGATACTCTCATTTTCAAATGAGACTGCGCGGGAAGCGCCATCAGGAATGATGTGCCAGTTAATGCCGTCCAGGTAGGGCAGGCCGTCTTCGTAATAGTCTTCGTTTTTGACCAGCTCGATAACCGTGCCGCGCTCCCAGTTAGCGAATTTAAACGGCCCTGTGCCAATCGGGTGGTCGTTGTGCTCGTTATTACGGAAATCAGTGCCGGCGTAAAGGTGCTCGGGCACCATGGTGAAGGTGCCCGCTTCAAAAGAGAGCAGGAACGGGCCAAAGGGTTGAATCAGGGTAAAGACCACGGTGTGGTCATCGGTGGCCTCAATGCTTTCAACGTGTTGTAACACGGCCCGCGCGCTGGGGTTTAACTCGCGGTGAAAGACATCGGCAGAGAAGACAACGTCATCTGCGGTGAAGGCTTCGCCATCGTGCCAGGTAACGCCTTCGCGCAGGTGAAAGGTATAGGTGCGGCCATCCTCACTGACGTCCCATGACTCTGCCAACTGCGGCATCGGCTCAAGATCAGTGGAGTAGCGTATGAGCCCTTCATAAATATTGCCCGCTACGGTGCGCGTGGGGGCATTTTGCACCATACCGAGCACCAAGCCTGGCGGCTCTGGCTGAATAATCGTGTTAACTGTTCCCCCTTGCTTTGGCTCATCAGCCAGGGCGGCAGAGGTAAAGGCGAGTGCTGCAGCGGAAATAGCCAACGCTAAAGTTTTTTTCATGTTTCCTGCTCCTCAGTTATTAGCACGTAATGGGTTTACGTAGTCGTTAGGCGAGCGAGGCGTGGCGCGTTAGGCCCAGTTGTGATGTTTGTTAGAGGCCTTCTTTGAAAATAGCAGCATGTGGTAAAACTGTCGACAGTCGGCAATCGTTCGTCGACAAGAAGGTTTTTTTCGTCATACTGAAGAAAACGCGTCATACCCCATGAGTAACGTTTATGGTCTCATCAACGGTGCCACCCAAGGCCTTTATTCAACAGCAAAACTTAGCCGAGCAAGTTGCCGACTACTTGACCCAAGCGATTGTTAAGCAGCATTTTTTGCCCGGTGAGCGGCTTTCAGAAGTGCAGCTTTCCCGCGACTTGGGCGTTAGCCGTGCACCGGTGCGTGAGGCGGCGCGCCTGCTGGAAAGCCGCGGGCTGCTGATCTCAAAACCCCGGCGCGGCTTCTTTGTAAGGGCGTTGAATGCCGTTGAACTCGAAGATGCCTTTGATTTTCGGCTGTGTTTAGAGCGCCATGCGATTCACCGCCTAGTTGGCCGCTATACGCCCGATGCCCAGCGCGCGTTAAAGCAGCAGGTAGAGGTGCTCTGTGAGGCCGCCGCCGGTAACGACGGCACGCGCCGTATTGAAGAAGATCTGCAGTTTCATCGCTTAATGCTGCACTACGCCGGTAATGAACGGCTGCTGCGCGCTTTTGACGACTTGAGCCACGAGCTGCGCTTATGCATTACCTTAATTACCAAAACGCATGAAGCCCCCGACACCATCGCGACCAGCCACTTCAAACTGCTCGATGCGCTGGATAGCGGTAGCCCTGAGGCTTGCCGCGAGGCAATTGACTACCATATCGGCGTGGCCCGCGACTCCGTGGTAAAGGGTGTGGGCGAAATAGGGGGGCATCCCGATGAAAACATTCTTTCATGCTGAGCAACTGCTCCATCAGCCGCAAACCTACTTCTCCCGCGGGAAAATGCGCACGCCCCAGGAAATGCCTGAGCGCGCCACGCAGTTGCTGGCAGCCGCTAAACGTCTTGATTTTGATGTCCAGGAACCCCTGGATTACGGCGTGGCGCCGCTAAGGGCGGTCCATTCGTTTGCCTATCTGCGTTTTCTTGAAAGTGCCTATCGGCGCTGGCACACGCTTGACGAAGACTGGGGGGAAGAGGTCATCTCCAACATCTTCGTGCGCTCGCCCAACGCACTGCGCGGCATATTGGCAGAAGCCGCACGCTACCTGGCAGACGGTAGCGCACCGGTGGGTCAGCACACCTGGCCGTCGGCTTACTGGTCAGCGCAAAGCGCGGTGGCCGGTGCCGAGGCCTTACTGGAGGGTGATCGGTTTGCCTATGCGCTATCGCGCCCGCCGGGCCATCACGCAGGCATTGATTCCGCCGGTGGCTTTTGCTTTCTCAATAATGCCGCCATTGCCGCGCAGCATCTTAAAACGCGCTACCCGCGCATCGTGGTGTTAGACCCCGATATGCATCATGGGCAGGGTATTCAGGAAATTTTCTACCAGCGCGACGATGTGCTGTATATCTCGATCCACGGCGATACCACTAACTTTTACCCCGCAGTAACCGGCTTTGAAGACGAGCGTGGGCAGGGTGCCGGGCTGGGCTACAACCTCAACCTGCCGATGCCCCACGGTTCACCGGAATCGGTGTTTTTTGATCGCCTGGAGCAAGCCTGCCAAGCCATTCGGCTATTTGAACCCGATGCGATAGTGCTGGCGCTGGGATTCGACATTTACGCGCTTGACCCCCAAGCCAAGGTGACTGTTTCAACCCCAGGGTTTTGTGAGCTAGGCCGTAAAGTAGCCAGCTTGAACGTACCTACGCTGGTGGTGCAGGAAGGGGGATATTACCTTGAAGGGTTGGAAGCCAACGCGGTGAGTTTCTTTGCAGGGTTGCTGGGTAGCGTAGGAAAAACAAACGATTAAGCCAGTATTTCCAAGCCTTTTTCCGCCACCAGATTCAGCAGCTTCAGCGAAGGGCCATTGGGTTTTTTCTGACCTTGTTCCCACTTCTGAACGGTAGACACACTGGTATTAAGGTACGCGGCGAACACGCCCTGGCTAGCGTGATTTTTTGTACGGATATGCTTGATCTGAACCGATGTGTACTCTTTCACGGGCGGCAGGCAGAGCGCATCGAACTCACGTAGCGTGGTATCTTTCATTACACCAGCCGTGTGCAGGTCCTGAGCCGTTTCATGCACCATGTCTAAGATTGATTTATCTATCTTTTTCTACCTTAATTAACGCATCCAGCTTAACAAATTTGGTTTGCAACCCTGAATACATAGAATAACTGTAGCATTTTGGATCATCAGGTAGGGAAGGGCAGGCCTGCACCGGTACCCTTCTCAGCCTTACCGACCAAAGTGAAGCAGAGCATGGCCCATCTGCCGTTTTTCTGCGCCTGATATTGCAATAATCAACAATGATACAGATACACCGTTTTATGTTGTACACAAGGGGACGCACGTGGAAATGATCGACAACATCAACTGCCTTCTGGGTGACGATTTAAAAGACACGATCAAACCGGGTGCCCGCCTGAAAATTGCGGCTTCTTGCTTCTCTATATACGCATTTGAAGCGCTCAAGGCAGAGTTGTCTGATGTAGAGAGCCTGCAGTTCGTGTTTACCGCCCCCACGTTTGTGCCCAACGAAGTGACCGACCGCCTGAAAAAGGAGCGCCGGGAGTTCTTTATTCCCAAATCCCAGCGTGAAAGCGGGCTTTACGGCACCGAGTTTGAAATCCAGCTTCGCAATAAGCTTACCCAACGCGCGGTGGCACGCGAGTGCGCTGACTGGATACGCCAAAAAGCCAGATTTCGCTCAAACAAAACAAAAGCTCCCATGCAATCCTTCGTTCATGTGGCGGGGGGCGATAGCCGGGTGGCCTACATGCCGGTTAATGGTTTTACCGCTGTAGACCTGGGTTACCAGCAGGGCAACGCCGTATCCAACTTCGTCACCCGTGTGGACGAACCGGCGCACGCACAAATGTATCTACAACTGTTCGACCAAATCTGGAACGACGCTGATAAAGTCGAAGACGTTACCAATGCTATTTGCGACCACATTAAGTCGGTGTACCAGGAAAACGCCCCAGAGCGAATCTACTTCCTCATGCTCTACAACATCTTTCACGACTTCCTGGAAGATGTAGATGAAGACGTACTGCCCAACGATCTTACGGGATACCGCGACAGCTTGGTTTGGAACAAACTGTTTAACTACCAGAAGGATGCCACCACCGGCATTATCAACAAGCTGGAAACCTACAACGGCTGCATCCTGGCGGACAGCGTGGGGCTCGGCAAAACCTTCACTGCACTGGCCGTGGTCAAATATTACGAGCTGCGCAACAAATCGGTATTGGTGCTTTGCCCAAAGAAGCTCGCGGACAACTGGCGCAACTACAATAGCAACCTCACAACCAACATCTTTGCCAAAGACCGCTTCAACTACGACGTGCTTTGCCACACTGACCTGTCTCGCACTGGTGGTGAGTCCTTCGGCATTCCTCTGAACCGGGTCAACTGGGGCAACTACGACCTGGTGGTGATCGACGAGTCTCACAATTTCCGCAATAACGATGTCTACAAAGACCGCGAAACGCGTTACCAGCGGTTGATGAACAAGGTCATCCGCGCCGGCGTAAAAACAAAAGTGCTGATGCTGTCGGCTACTCCGGTTAACAATCGCTTCAACGATCTGCGTAATCAACTGGCACTGGCCTACGAAGGTCAGTCAGACGCGCTCGGCAAGCACCTGAAAACCGAAACCAGCATAGAAGAAATTTTCCGAAGAGCTCAAAAGGCATTTAACGAGTGGTCAGTATTGCCACCGGAAGGGCGCACAGCAGCTTCGATTCTTCGGGCGCTGGATTTCGACTTCTTCGAGCTCCTGGACAGCGTAACCATTGCCCGATCACGCAAGCACATCCAGACTTTCTACGACACCACAGATATTGGGCCATTTCCGGAGCGGCTCAAGCCATTGTCGTTCCATTGCCCGATTACTGAGCGGACAGATGTGGCAGACCTCAATCACATTTTTACTCAGTTATCCGTGCTTAAGCTGGCCGTGTATGCACCCATCAGCTACATCCTGCCAAGCCGCATACGCAAATACGAAGAACTATACGACACTCAGGTTGAGGGCGGCAAAGGCAAACTAAGGCAGGCCGACCGCGAGCATAGCCTGCAGGCATTGATGACAACCAACCTGCTTAAGCGGCTGGAAAGCTCTGTCGCAGCCTTTCGGCTGACACTGGCCTCGCTCGGGAAAAATCTCTCTCGAACCCTAGAGGCTATTGACGCTTTTGAGTCCAGCGGCCAGGCTGGTCGGGTCGGCGATTATCTGAGTGACATCGATGCCCTTGATGGTGAAGACGAAGACCTGGGCGGGCTGGATGAATTCACTGTCGGCAAAAAAGTACAGATCAGCCTCGCTGACATGGACCTGCCCTCATGGCGCTATGACCTGGCTGCTGACCTGCAATTGATTGATGGGCTGCTCGACGCCATGCGCAAAGTGACGCCGGCCGATGATGCCAAGCTCCAGCACCTGCTAAAACTAATCAACGGTAAGCTCGAAAACCCAATCAACCCCGGCAACCGCAAAATTCTGATCTTCACCGCCTTTGCCGACACCGCAGACTACCTTTACGACAACCTGGCCCTCATGGCTCGGAAGTTGGGGCTCCACGTTGGCAAGGTGACCGGGTCGGCCGCTCCCAAGTCAACTCTGCATAAGACGTTCGACTTCCAGAGTCTGCTCACCCTGTTCTCGCCCCGCTCCAAAGAAAAGGACATCGCGCTCCCAAATGAGCCGGGTGAACTGGATATCCTGATAGGCACCGACTGCATTTCAGAAGGCCAGAACCTTCAGGATTGCGACTACCTAATCAACTACGACATTCACTGGAATCCGGTGCGTATTATCCAGCGCTTTGGCCGAATCGACCGCATCGGCTCACCCAACCAACAGATACAGCTCGTCAATTACTGGCCGGACATCAGCCTGGACGAGTACATCAACCTCAAAGAGCGGGTGGAAAATCGCATGGTGATTGCGGATGTAACTGCCACCGGCGACGACAACGTCCTCACAGCCAAATCCAGCGAAATCGCGTATCGGAAAGAACAGCTTAAGCGCATGCAGGATGAGGTGATCGAACTGGAAGACGTCAAAGCCGGTGTGTCGATTACCGATCTTGGTCTGAACGACTTTCGCATGGACTTGCTCAACTACGTGAAAGAGCACGGCGAGCTGGAAAGCGTGCCGTTTGGCATGCACGCCATCGTTCCAGCCCAACCGCAACTGGGCATAGAGCCCGGCGTAATCTTCGCCCTGAAAAACATCCACGAAAGCGTAAACGTTAACCAGCAGAACCGCCTGCACCCTTACTACCTGGTGTATATTGGCGACGATGGTGAGGTGGTCGCAGACTACACAGAGGTCAAACGTTTGCTCGATTTAGTCCGCAGCAGCTGCAAAGGCAAAGTGGAGCCCATTCACGACCTTTGCCAGCAGTTCAATGAACAAACGGATGATGGGCGCAACATGAAGCGCTACTCCGACCTGCTCAGCCAGGCCATCCGCAGCATGATCGACGTTAAAGACGAGAAAGACATCGACAGCCTGTTCAGCGGTGGCCGCACCAGCGCTCTGACCAATACCATTAAAGGGCTGGATGACTTCGGGCTGATTGCCTTTCTGGTCATTGAAAGGCAAGGTGCATGACCCTGTTTGCCTGGCCCAAGGCAGCGGCCTTTGGCCGTGTGGTACCCAAGCGCAAGGTATATGAGCATGCCGCCGTTAGTAGCGCCCTGAAAGAGCGTTTTGTTCAACAGGTGGAGCAGATTACCTGGGCCTATAAACTGGCCCCGGAGACGGTCAACTTGCCCGCCAATAAGGCCGTGACGGAAATTCAGGTATTTCGCATCACGCTCAAGGGTGCCGAGCTTGATAAGGATGTGCTCAAAGCCATAGACCGTTCGGTTCCTTTTCCGCTGATTTTCGAGCTGATTCAAAATGGGCGGATTAAGGTAGTCGCAGCTTACAAGCGGCACTCGCACACTCAGAAAGGTAACGTGGATGGCAGTTGCTGGGTGTTAGCCAGTTATTTTGAATCCGACTGGAAGCCCGCACACACAACACGTCAGCGATTGCCAGTGGCACTGGATATGGGCAGCCTCTATGAGCAACTGCTCAGCCCGCTGGTGCAATATGGGGTAAGTTATCGCAAGGGGCAAAGCTCAGTTCCAAAAACGAGAGAGCCGGTAACGGCTATTTATTCGATGGCGGCGACAGGCGCACAACCAGAGCGACTGAGCCTTGAGCAGCGCATCGAATTGGCCGACGCTATAGCGACACAACAGGAAGAAATTCAGCGGATCAAAGCACGGCTGCGCCGTGAGAAACAATTCAACAAGCGCGTGGCCATCAATGCGGAGTTACGCGGGGCCAAACACAGACTTTTTTTCTTAAAGCGGAGATAGAAAATGGATGTTGATTTTTTCTCAGAAGCTAGCGATGTTCTTTTAGAAGTTGAAGTGAATAAGAGTCATGCCGCTCAATTTGAAGACCAATACCTTGCTACAACAGGCGAGCACCCCAGCCTTGGGAGCGGCTACCAACATCAAAATAACAAGTGGGGCGGTGAGTATAGAATATATTTTAACGCAGATTTTAATATTATAGGAGCACTCTCAGATATCGGTGTTCACGTTGAACAAGGCGGCCGACCTTACCGCTCTTCTCGGAGGTGCAGGGTTAATAATAAGGAGTTTTTTTGGGCTCTTGTCGCGCTTGGCTATCGACTAGGCGAAAGTTGATCCTAATCTGTGTAAAGGAGATATTATGAGCATCGAAAAACAGGCAATGAAAACAAAAGATTTTTCTTTGGAGGTTGCTAGGGCTATTGCTAACCTAGTGCCTGAATCGATTACTGAGTCAAAAGATGACGATGGCAAAGTCAAGATATCAATAAATTACCAGGCACTGAAAAATGTTTTGGGAGACCTAATAGATAGCGAGCAAAGCGAAAAATATCAACTTAGTTGGCCCGGGAAAAGTGCTTCTGTTTTGGCATCAGCCTCAAGTACAGAAAAAACATTGAGACCTGAAAGAAAACAAAGCTTGATGTATGAAGACACCAAAAATACTTTTATTGAAGGCGATAATCTTGAAGCTTTAAAATTACTTCGAGAGAACTATCTTGGACAAGTGGATGTTATTTATATAGATCCACCATACAACACTGGCTCCGACCTAATATATAACGACAAATTCGTCAGCTCTACAAAAGATTATTTGAATTTAAGTGGTCAAGTTAGTGGCGAGGGCGAGCATTTAACCTCAAATCTTAAGGGTAATGGTCGCTTTCATTCCGACTGGCTTACAATGATATTCCCCAGGCTCCGTATCGCAAGACAGTTATTATCGGAGCAGGGCATCATTTTCATTTCCATAGATGATAATGAGCGCGCTAATTTACAAAAGATTTGCGAGGAAATTTTTGGCACGGAAAACTTTATTGGCTGTTTTATATGGAAGCGCCGAAGTGGCTCTATGGACTCCACCAGCAATCTTAGTGAAGATCACGAGTATGTGCTTGTCTATTCTAGATTTGGAGCTAGCTTGAACGGGGTTCGCAGGACTTTTGAAAAATACTCGAATCCAGACGATGACCCGCGAGGGCCATGGATTTCTGACAACCTGAGCGCTGGCAAGCCAGGTGGCGATACTTACTACTCTATTGTCGACCCGAATACAGGGAGTGAATACCTTCCGCCAAAAGGTCGCTATTGGCCTTACAGCCGAATCACAATGGCTAAAAAAATATCTGAAGGGCGTGTGCTTTTCCCAAAATTTTCAAGCGGCACGCCAATGCTCAAAAGATTTTCATCAGAGGCAATGAAAGAAACTATACCCGTCTCTTCTTGGATAGAGCGCCCAGGAGCCGGGGGGCAGAGTACGATTTGCTGCCCGATGAATAGCTCTGCAACAAGAGCGCTTAAAGAGCTACTTGGCAGTAAAGTATTCTCTTTCCCAAAGCCGGTTGAGCTCGTGCAGGCGCTAGTTCAACAAGGTGGATCCAAAGACGCTCTAGTTTTGGATTTTTTTGCAGGGTCGTCCACTACAGCACATGCGGTGTTAAATTGTAATGCAAACGATGGGGGGCGGCGCCGATTTATTCTTGTTCAGATTCCAGAAGCAATCGACAAGAGCACGGAAGCTTTTAAAGAAGGTTATTCTAATATTGCAGAAGTCTCGAAAGAGCGAATCCGCCGCGCGGGCCAAAAAATTCTCGAAGGCGACTGCCACTCCGACTGGAACCGAGATGTCGGCTTCCGTGTGCTGAAGGTGGACACCTCAAACATGAAGGACATCTACTACCGCCCCGACGAACTCTCCCAAGGAGATCTGCTGGAGGCAGTAGATAACATCAAACCCGACCGCACCCCAGAAGATCTTCTATTTCAGGTGCTGGTGGACTGGGGCGTTGATCTGACCCTGCCAATTCGCAGCGACACCCTTCAAGGGAAAACCGTATTTTTCGTCGATGACAATGCGCTAGTCGCTTGTTTCGACAGCGGCGTGACCGAGGATCTGGTCAAAGAACTGGCCAAGCATGAGCCCCTGCGCGTGGTTTTCCGTGACAATGGCTTTGCCTCCGATGCGGTAAAAATCAACGTCGAGCAGATATTCCGTCAGCTGTCGCCCAGCACCGAAGTCAAAACCATTTAAGGAAGCGCCACCATGCAATCCTATGTGCCGGATAGCCTGCCCCTTACCGAGCTGGATTTTCGCCAATTATTGCCCTTGGTGGGTCAAGCCAATGCTGCCCTGGCGCGCTACGATGGTTTGTTACAAGGCATTCCCAATCCTGCCGTGATGCTTTCCCCTTTAACGACTCAAGAAGCGGTACTGTCATCTAAAATTGAGGGCACCCAGGCAACAGTGGACGAAGTGCTGGAGCAGGAAGCAGGCCTGATCAAGAAGGGCGAGAAGTACACGGACATCTTGGAGATTTCTAACTACCGCGCCGCGCTTTTTAACGCTCGTGAATATCTGGAGTCCTACCCAATCAGGCTTGGTTTTATTCGTGAGTTACACCGTATCTTGATGAACAGTGTTCGTGGCCAGGAGAAAACTCCAGGCGAGTTCCGCAAAGATCAAAACTGGATAGGCCGCGCGGGCTGCAAGATTGTAGACGCAACCTTTGTACCGCCAAACCCGATGCAGCTCCCAGACTACCTGGCTGCCTGGGAGCAATACCTGGACAGTGATGATATTGATTTTCTGATTCAAACGGCAGTCGTTCATGCTCAGTTTGAGCTATTGCACCCGTTCAAGGATGGCAATGGCCGGATTGGGCGCATCCTGATTCCCTTGTTCCTTTATCAGAAGCGGGCTTTATCGCAGCCCATGTTCTATTTGTCGGAGTACCTGGAGCACAACAGAGATGAGTATTACGAGCGCCTGAAAGCAATTTCAGCCGAGGGAGACTGGAACAGCTGGATTGCATTTTTCCTTAGGGGTGTCAGTCAACAGGCTGAGGATAACAGCCAACGGGTGCAGAAAATCCGGGCTCTTTATGAAGAGATGAAGCAAGCCATTCAGGAAACCACTCGCTCCCAGTTCACGCTCCACCTTCTGGATGCGATTTTCAGCAAACCCATTTTTAGAACATCTGATTTGGCCAAACAACTTCATCGAGAATTTGGAGTGCATGAAAAAACAACGCCTAGTCTATTGCGACAGTTAAAAGATGTCGGAATTTTGCTTGAGCTGGAGCCTGGGAGCGGCAGGCGATCTGCAACGCTATGCTTTCCTCGCTTGATCAACCTTGCTGAAGGGCGAAAAGTGGTTTGAAGAGCCTGCAAACGGAACAACACAAGTTGTAGAGCCCAATTTCAAAAACAGACTCCCCTAGGGTTTTTGTGGAGTCTCAAAGCTCTGCAAACACCCTTGTAGAGCTTTATTTAAGGTATAGGCTCCTCAAAGGTGGTAATAGAGTATATCCACACAAGGTTCACGCTTACTCAACGAAACTAAAGAACACATAGCTATCTATTAGAAAATAGATTATTCCGTACATGAATTTCTTTCTGCAGTACCTACACGCAGAAAGAATGCAGAATGAATGCAGAAAGAGAGCGCCATGAAACTGAAGTTCAAAACTCAGGCCTACCAGACCCATGCCGTTGAGTCCGTGGTGGACTGTTTCGCCGGTCAACCCATGCGCGACGGCCTGACCTACCGCATCGACCCCGGCCGGCAGGCTCAGACTGGCGCTTTCGATGCAGAGGGCTTCAAAAATGCTGACCTGGCGCTAAACGAAGTCCAGGTATTAGAGAACATCCAGGCCGTTCAGCGCCGCCAGAACCTTGCAACGTCATCGTCACTGACCGATTTCACCACTTATGACAACAAGGGCAACCGTGTACCGGCCAAGGCTGCCTATAAAAAAGACGCCCTGGCAGCCACACGCATCCACTTAGACGTGGAAATGGAAACCGGCACCGGCAAGACCTACTGCTACATCAAGACCATTTTTGAGATGAACAAACGCTATGGCTGGAGCAAGTTCATCATCATGGTGCCCTCGGTTGCCATCCGCGAGGGTGTTTATAAGTCGCTACAGATTACCGCTGAACATTTCACTGAAAGCTATGGCAAAAAGGCGCGGTTCTTCATCTACAACTCCAAGCGCCTGCATGAGCTGGAGAGTTTCTCTTCCGACGCCGGCATCAATGTGATGATTATGAACATCCAGGCCTTCAACGCCCGGGGCGCCGATAACCGGCGTATTTATGACGAGCTCGATGACTTTCAGTCGCGCAAGCCCATCGACGTTATTGCCGCAAACCGGCCAATCCTGATTCTGGATGAGCCACAGAAGATGGAAGGTAAAGCCACCATGGAGGCTTTACCTCAGTTTAAACCATTGGCGATTCTCCGCTATTCGGCCACCCATCGAACTCAACACAACCGGGTGCATCGCCTTGACGCGCTAGATGCTTACAATCAGAAACTGGTGAAGAAGATCGCTGTACGAGGTATTCAGACTCGTGGTCTGGCCGGTACAAATGCCTACCTATACCTGGAAGGTATCGATATCTCTAAGCATGCGCCTGTTGCCCGTATAGAGCTGGAAGTGAAACTCAAATCCGGCGAAATCAAGCGCCAGATCAGGCGTCTTCGGTTCAAAGATGATCTGTTTGCGGTGTCTGGTGAGCTGGATCAATACCGGGACGACTTCACCGTCAGCCAGATTGACGCTACCACCGATACCGTGGAGTTCACCAATGGGCTGGTACTCACCGCTGGCGAGGCCAGTGGCGACGTTTCCGAAGGCGATATCCGCCGCATTCAGATCCGCGAGACCATCAAGGCGCACCTGGACCGGGAAAAGCAGCTTTTCACGCAAGGCATCAAAGTCTTGTCGTTGTTTTTTATCGACGAAGTAGCCAAATATCGTGACTACGAGCAGGAAGATGATAATGGCGTGTACGCCCGCATCTTTGAAGAAGAGTATCAGCTGCTCAAGAAGGAATACCTGTCTGAGCTTGCTATAGACAATCAGGCCTACCGCCAGTACCTAGAAGGCATTGACCCAACCAGCACTCACAATGGCTACTTCGCTATTGATAAGAAGACCAAGCGCCTGAAAGATCCCGCCGTGGGTAAACGCGCCACTGACTCCGATGATGTGGACGCCTACGACCTGATTCTGAAAGACAAAGAACGCCTGCTTTCTTTTGACGAACCCACGCGATTCATCTTCTCACACTCGGCATTGCGTGAGGGCTGGGACAACCCCAATGTATTCATCATGTGCATGCTCAAGCACAGCGATAATACTATTTCCCGTCGTCAGGAGGTGGGGCGCGGTCTGCGATTATCAGTTGATAGGCACGGCGACCGCATGGACAACCCGGCGGTGGTTCATGACATCAACGTACTGACGGTAATTGCCAGCGAGAGCTACAAAGATTTCGTTACCGGGCTACAGCAGGAAATCAGTGAGAACTTGAGCGCTCGGCCTCGTCAAGCAACGGAAACCTATTTTACTGGCAAGCTACTGGTTACCGAGCAAGGCGCTTTCGAAGTCACTCCAGCCATGGCCAAGCAGATCTACCGCTATTTGGTGAAGAACGACTATACCGACGACACAGACCGAGTTGTTGATACCTACTATGATGCGAAGGAACAAGGCACTCTGGCGGACTTGCCAGAAGATCTGAAGCCCTTCAGTGACCAGATCTTTGCCTTGATCGACACCGTGTTCAGCGAATGCCAACTGCCCAGGATTGAGGATGGCCGCAAACCGAAGACCAACCCACTCAATGCCAACTTCGACAAGAAAGAATTTCAGGCCCTGTGGCAGCGCATCAACCGCAAGGCGGTGTATCGCGTCGATTTTGACTCCGATGAACTGGTGAGCAAATGCATCGCAGCGCTGGACAAAGAGCTACGTGTAACGCCCCTGCAGTACACCGTACAGAAAGGCATTCAGCAAGATGCACTGACCGACGAGCAGTTGCGCAAGGGCGACGGCTTTAAAGTTGAAGAAACGGCGACCGAATACGGAAACTCTATCCACTCCCGGGTACGATATGACCTGTTGGGAAAGGTGGCCGAAAATGCCCGCCTGACCCGCGCAACTGCCGCCAGCATTCTGCAGGGCGTTCAGTCAGCCGTGTTCAATCAGTTCCGTCAGAACCCGGAGCACTTCATTGCCGAGGCATCACGGCTTATCGCCGAACAAAAAGCGGCAATGGTGATTGAACGCCTGGCCTACGACCAGGTTGATGAGCGCTACGATGTGGATATTTTCACGGCCAATCAAACCGGCCAAGACTTCTCCCGCGCTACAGAAAAGCTGAAGAACCACGTATACGACTACGCAATTACAGATTCAGACGTCGAGCGCCGCTTCGTGAACGAGCTGGATACCAGCAGTGAAGTAGTGGTTTACGCCAAGCTCCCAAGGGACTTTCTGATCCCAACTCCCGTGGGCGATTACAACCCGGACTGGGCGATTTCCTTCCAGGCTGGCAACATCAAACACATCTACTTTGTGGCTGAGACTAAAGGCACGATGTCTTCCATGAAGCTACGAGAAATCGAAAAAACTAAGATCGAATGTGCCAGAAAGTTCTTCGATGAGATCAACCTTAAGGTCACTCAGGAGAAGGTGAAATATGACGTGGTGACAGACTACGCCAAACTTATGGATGTGGTTGGACAAAAAGTGCATATCTGAACTGCTGCTCTGTTTATAACTAGATTCCGCTTTGGCTTGTGTCTGGTAAGACTGGCAATATAGTCGCTTTCTTTGATCAGCAAAACGATTCGATCAGCAAACGAAAGGACACGGCATGGCCCACCTGCTACGCATCGTGATGATTCACGGCCACCTGGAAGGGGTGGTGGAACTGAGTGTGGACGGCCACACCAATATTTGTGGCACCAACGCCTCGGGCAAAACCACGCTGCAGCGGCTGGTGCCGGTGTTTTACGGCGAGCTGCCTAATAAGGTCGTGCCGAAAACCCGCATGAAGTTTGATGCGTTTTATTTGCCTCATCGCAATAGCTACCTGGTGTACGAATATCGCCGCGAAGCGGGCAATGTTTGCCAGGCGGTGCTCACGCGTAAAGCCGAAGGCGGGGTCGAGTATCGCTTTGTTGGCGGGCCCTATCAGCCGGAAGATTACTTGGTTGAAAGCGAGGCGGGCGTAGCCGCGCTGGATTACAGCCAGTGGGCCAGCGGCCTGCGCCGTAACGGCACGCCGGTGTCGTCCAAGCTGGGCGCGACCTCTGAATTTCGCTCGGTGATTCAAAACGACTTTACCCAGCTGCATGGCAACAGCCGCGATGGCCTCAAACTGCGCCAAATCGCGGCGCAGTTCAGCCTGGTCAAACCCGAGCGCCGCATTCGCCATATCGAAAAGCTGGTTTCCGCGGTGCATGCCAAAGAGGGCAAGATGGATACCCTCAAAACCATGCTGGCGGCTATTTTTGAAGAAGACGGCGTTGAGCTTCCGGTCACGCGCATTCGCAATACCAAAGCGCGGGAGTGGATTGCCCAGATGCGTCAATCCATGCGCCTGGAACCGCTGCAGGCATCGCTGGCTCGGTTGGCCGGTATCGATCGCGAGCTAGCCCATTTAGACGCCACGCTATGGCAGCTAAAGCCCCAGCTTGAAGATGACCGCCAGCGGGCAGAGCGGCGCATGGCCGACGTGGACGCTGAACTGGCTCGCCATCAGCGCGAGTTTCAGCAGCGTGAAAGCGGCTATGCCCAGGCGCGCGATGAGCTTAATGATCGCCATAGCGAAGTGGTCAGCGATTTACAGCACACCCAGCGCCGCCTCAATGATCTACAAACTCAGTTTGAGCGCTACTCTGATGCGGACATGCCCGCCCTGGAGCGCGATATCAACGCGCTGCCCCAGTGGCGCGAACAGCGCGACCAGCTGCTTGCCCACTTAAATGAAATGCAGGGTGCGGTGAAAGAGAGCCAGGCGCGACTGGATGGCCGGTTGCGCGAACTCTCAGAGTCGTTAGCTCGCCAAACGCGTGAAGCCCAGGAGCTGATCGACGCCTTAGTGGAAGAGAAAGCCCAGCGCCGCGAACAGCAGTGGGAGGCGGAGCAAAAGCTCAATGAACGCTATCAGCAGGAGCGCCAGCGCCTTGAGAGCGAGTATCAGGCCCAGCTAGAGCTAGGCGTTGAGCAGCTAGCTGAGCTTAAAGCACAGCTTTCGCTGACCAGCCAAACCACGGAAGAGGCCAACGATGCGGAGCTTGCCCAGGCGCGCTTGGACCAAGCTCAGCAGGAGCGCAGCGGGGCGGCCGCAACCCTAGACGGGCTGCGCCGTGAGTTTGAAACCCGCAAGCGCGAACGAGACGCCGCTGAGCAGCAACTGGTGCAGCTTCGCCAACAGCTTGAACGCGCCGAGCAGCGCAGCTTTGCGCTGTATCAGCAGCGTGACCCCGAGCAGGGCAGCCTGCGCCACTTTCTGCGCTACCATCGCCCCGGCTGGGAGCAGCAGCTAGGCAAGGTTGTTGCCCCAGAGCTATTAGAGCGGCGCGATTTAGCCCCACGGCTTGCCGAAGGCGCTAGCGACGACCTGTTTGGATTGGCGTTAGATCTTTCTGCCATTGCCCTGCCGAGCTACGCCCAGGATGAAGCCAGCCTGCTGGCCGCGATTGAAGAGGCGGATACCGCCAAGCGGCGCGTGCAGGCAGAGTGTCAAGCAACCGAAAAAGCGCTTAAACAGCACAACGAGCGCGTACAGCAGGCCGATGAAGCCCAGGATCAGGCCCGCATGGCGCATCGGCGCGCCGAGCAGGAAGTCGAGTTCGCGCTAGAGGCGCGCCGCCAGCAGCAGGAGCGTCAAACCAAGCACCAGCAGGAGCGCCGCGCCGCCCATCAGGCCGCGTTAGCCAACCAAGAGCAGGCGCAAGCCGCACTGCGTGAAGAAAAACAGCAGGCGCTCGCGGCGCTTGGCGAAACGCAGCAAGGCCAGCTGCTGGAGCTAAAAGCCGACGGCCAAAGCCAGGTAGACAGCCTGGATGCCCAGCTGCGCCAGTATAAACAGCAGCTTAGCGATGCCAATGCCGAACATCAGCGCCAGCGCGCTGAGCTTGAAGACGCCTTTAGCCAAGAACTTGCCGAGCAGGGCGTCGACCCGGCCCAGCTAAAAGCCACCAAAGAGCGCCTGGCGAGCCAGGACGAGCGCATCCGCACGACCGCCGCGCGTCAGGACGAGCTCACCGAGTACACCCGCTTTATGCGCGTCGAGTGGGGGCAGCACAAGCCGCAGCTTGTCGCCCAAGAAGCCGAACTTGCGCAGGCCGACCAACAATTGGCACGCGATAAAGAGCACCTGAAAACCGATTTTCAGGCCGCGCGTAAAACTCACCAGAGTGCTGTAAGCGGGCTTAAAACCCAGCGTGAAAGTGAACATGCCTGCCTGGAAGCGTTGAAGCCACTGCTCACGCAGCTAGAAAGCCTGGCTATTGAACCTGACGGCCAAGTGCCAAGCTCAGCGCTGGGTGATGTGGATGAGCGCATTGAGCGCGCCCGTCAGGCGCTGGGTAATCGCCACCAGCAGATCGAGCAATTGCGCCGGGGCTGCCTGGAGGTGGAGAGCCAACTGATCAAGGACGCCAGCAGCGGCTTTGCCGAAGCGCTGGAGAGCGAACGCAGCAAGCTGCAAAGCGACAACCCGCGCCTACAGCTACCGCTACTGCGCGACATGCTCAAACTGCTCGAAGATCAACAACAGCAGCTGATTCAGGAAGGCCGTAACCTCAGCGACGACCTGGATAAGTTCTTTACCGTGTTCCGCGATTTGAACCGCCGCATCAGCGCCCAAAGCCGTCGGCTGTCTGAAGAAGTCGCCGATGACCTGCGCCTGGAGGGCATCAGCAAGGCCGAAGTGCGTATCCAGTCCACCATCGATGAACTGGGCTTCTGGGAGCCGCTGAAGCTGTTTGCCCAGCGCTATAAAGAATGGCGCGAATCCGGCCAAACGCTGCCTAGCGACGACTACTTAAACACCCTGGCGGACGTGGTCGATCTGCTGCGTAGCGACCAGCAGTACAGCTTTGAAAGCCTGCTGCGCCTGGAGCTGCATCTCAACGAAGGCGGCACCGATCTGGTAATCAAAAACGACCGCCAGCTGTTGGAGTCCTCCAGCCACGGCATGGCGTATCTTATTCTGTGTAAATTCCTGCTCGCCTTTACTCGCCTGCTGCGCGGCGACGCGGAAATCGCCATCCACTGGCCGATTGATGAAATTGGTACGCTGGCGTATCACAACGTCGAAAAGCTGTTTGATGCCTGCGACAGCAATCGTATTCACATTGTAGGTGCGTTCCCCAACCCTGAATCGGACGTGCTGCTGCTGTTCGCCAACCGCTACTTGATTGACCGCGATGACACCCAGCCCAACAAACGGGTGCTAAAACGTATTGAGCCACGGTTAAGCCGCTTGGCCGAGCGGCTCCAGGAACGTCAGCAGGAGGTGACAGCATGATCGAACATGGCCCACTGCTTGAGCGCTTGCTGGCGGGTGAGTTTATCTGCCCGATCAGCGATGAGAGCGGCTATCGGCATCTCACCAATGAAGAGACCCGTGAGGAGATCGATACCTACCTGCGGCCCCTCAACCGCCGCTTGGCCAGTAATGAAGACGGCAGCGTCTATTTTCTGGCTTGGCGACAGTTGAACGACAGCGCCCGTGACCAGCTTTCGCGCCAGCTGGGCGATACGCTTAATAGCCTGCTGCCGCTGTTGGAATGGCTGCAGCTGGTTCAAGAAGCGCTAGGCCGCGATACGCTGGCCGCCCCCGGCGATGTGCTTAAACCCGCTGAATTCAGCGCCAAGTGTGAAGATAACCAAAGCCTGCGCGAGCGCCTGGAACGCCTAGCCACCGACAGCTTCTTTGGCTCCCAGAGCGACCAGCTTGATGCTCAAGTAAAGCAGGTGTTTAAGCGCTTGAAGGAGCACGGCTACCTGCTTCAGCCGCATTCAGAGCGGCAGGTGTTTGTGGTCACCGGCAAGATCGACTACCTGGTGGACTTGGTGCGCTTTATCCGCGATGAAGAGAACCTGCCGATTGATGCCGAAGGTGAAGAGGGCAAGCAGGAGGCGCTGCTTTGAGTGAGCTAGAGAGCCGCCTGCTAAAAACCGGCAGTGAACGGCTGGCGCTGCTGGGCAAGCATTCTGAAGCGCTGATGCAGGCCTACACCCGCGATGAAGTGCCGCTGGAATCGCTCAGCGACAGCGCGCTGCGTAAGCTGCTGGCGGCGCGCATTCTATGGCGGCCGGATGAGCAGAGCGGCGTGAAGCTAGCGCCCAAGGTGCGCGAACTGATCGCTGAAATGCTAGCCGACGAGACCCGCCGCCACGTCAACGCAGACGTAGCGGAAACCCTGGAGCTGATTCGCTCATTGGTACACAGCTATCGCGAGGCGCGCAGCCGTGGCGAGCACTGGCGGTTGGAGCAGCAATTGATGCGCCTGCGCCAGGAAGTCGATGACCTTAACGGCCGCTTTGCCGATGCCATTGATAGCCTGTGGCAGCGGCTCAATAGCGACTTTGGCTTTGTTAGCCAGCTCAACGACAAAATCCGTGAAAACGACCGCGCCCAAAAGCAGATCGCCCGCCTGTTGGACGGCCTGGCGCTAATCGACTTCGACGAGCTGATTGAGTTAGTGGGTAGCGACGGCAGCCTGCGCAAGCTATTGATCAGTCAGCTTCAACAGCAGTTAAGTAACCATTACACCGGCCTGCGCGAAGTACAGCGACGCTTGATCGAGTTAATGGCGCGCTTTCGCAAGCAGCAGGCGCGCAGCCGCCTGATTAGCGGCATGGCCGCCTTTATGCGCGAACACCCCGGCTTTGTGCCCGGCAACTACGCCCGCCGCAGCGACGTACCCGCCCTGGTCAATCAAGCCGCGCCGCTAAGCGCCGCCGCCGCCCCGGCGCTGGATCGCAACCTGGATAGCCAAGCCCTGGCTGAGCTGCTGCACCAGCTACCCCAGCCGCGCCATACCACCCAGTCAGTAGAAGCCGCGGCCCCTGCTCAAGCCCAGCAAACTAGCATGGCCGCCGCCCGCCAGCAGGCGCTCAAACAGGATGTCGAGCACTTCTATTTAAGCGTGATCGATCAGCCTCAGGCGGAACCGGTTAGCGCCCTGGAGTACCTGCACGAAAGCCCGCTGGAGTGGCCGGATGAGATTTGGCTGTTCCAGGTGATTGCCGAATACCAGGGCCTGCCGCGCAACGACCAGCGCGCATTTCGGCTCAAACAGCAGGAAAGCCAGGCGAGCACCTTCAATCACCTGCGCCTGATTCACGACGTTGAACTGCAGCTGGCTGTGCCGGTATGAACCTGCCCAGCCGTGCGCGCACCGGGCTTAATGAAGTCGCCCGCTTGCTCTGCCAGCAGCCCACGGTAGTGCGGCCGCGCCGCCAGTGGGTAGACGACATGGTGGCCTGGTGCCATCAACATGATATTGATCTAGCCGCGCGGCTAAGCGGTAAAACGCTGCGCTTTGATGCCGCGCTGTTGGCACAGATTAATGACGTACTCGAAAGCGCCAAAATAGCGCCACTGGGCCGCGCGCTCAGCGGCCTGACCAGTGGCGCCCAGGCAAAAGAAGGCGTAGAAGAAGACAAAACCAACCGCGAAAGCCCCCGCGCACGGCGGATATTAATCAGCCTACCGCCGGAAGCCTCGCCGTTGTTCGTACACGGGCTTGCACAACCGCCGCGCACCATTCGCGATGTGGATATTCAGACGCTAAAACTAAGCGCGTTCAGCGCGTTAGTTCAGGTCGAAAACCTCGACAGCTTCTATGCGTTTACAGCCGATAGCCCAGCGCTAAGCGACTACATTAACCCGTTGATAGTTTACCGCGGCGATAGCCACTACGGCGGCGGCTTTGCCCTGCTGGCCGAGGCGTGGCACAAAACCCGCCGAACGCATATCTACGCCGGTGATTTCGACATAAAAGGCGTTACGCTCGCGCTAGACAGCGGCGCTACACATTTGCTGCTGCCCGACATCGAATGGCTCACCCTGAATGTCACGCCGCTGCATGTGCCCGCTGAGCAGTTTCCCTATCAGCGCAGGCTTCGCAAGCACTTTGCCGCGCTTCCATCTGCCCATCCATTGCGTGATTATCTAACGCTGTTGTTGGAGAAGCAGCGGGGGCTTAAGCAGCAGTGGTTTAGTGAGGATGTGATGTGTGTGGGGCTGGTGTAATGGCATATCACTTTGTCGCGAGATCCACGCTATTATGCCCTTCGACCGCATGCGCATTGCCGAGTGATGCGCATGCATAAGTATGATTGAAACCGGCAAAACGCGCAGGCGCGCGACTTTTAGATATGCTGCCAAATTTTGCTTTGCTCTCAGCAGAAGCAATGGGGTAGAGTCGATTCTTGGGGAAACATAACCTCAATCAATGTGCCGCCGCGTTTATTGAGGTTATGTAGCCTTCCGTATAATCACTGTTATGTTTCGTATAGGTAAAATATGAGCCCAATTGCGAGTTTTTTTATAAGTGTTAGCTCGGGAGCAATTGCAGCCTTCTTGGGTTCGCTTTGGGCCGTGAGACGCTTCTACAAGCAAAAAACATGGGAGCGGCGTGAGCGAGCTTACGAAGAGATCGTGAATGCACTTTATGATGTAATCCAGTACTGCGCGGTGCAAAAAGAAGACTATGGCCAAGGCACAGGACTTTCAGAAGATAAGGAGCGAGAGCTGCGTAGTAAGTATTACTCAGCCACCTCATCACTTAGCAAAGCTACAGATATTGGCAGCTTCTATATTTCAGATGATGCCTATAATGTGCTCACAGACTTGAGGGGGCGTGAAACCTTTAACCCCAATGAGGAGCCGTGGTTTGAAATCTTTGAAAGTGAACATCAAGAGCACAAGAAGGCGTTAAATAAACTGATGGATATTGCCAAAAGGGATCTCCACATTGGAAAAACATAACAAGGCGCTGCAGTTGACCGCTGTTCCGCTTCGCTCCACAGCGGCAACTGAGCTTCGGCGTTATGTGCATTAGGCGAAATGGTAGCTAAATGAAGCTTGGTCCAAAATCTCTGGAGAAACTGCGGGAGCTGATAAACGAGGAGAGCGAATACCGTTCCGGCCCAAAGCTTGTGCAATTTTTCAATCGCCTTGGCTTCAATGATTCGTATGGCCAGGGTTTCCCTTCCCGATGGATGTACACGGATCAGCGTCTAGAAGCGATTAACGGCTCGCCCGAGCTAGATAAGTGCATTAGAGCTGTACTCAATCCGGCCAACTTTATAGGGAAGGTGTCCGAACTCGATGCGCATATTAAATGGTTGAATCAGTTTCTCGCCTTTGATAAATGGAAAATCGTTAGGGGCGGCGCTGAACTTTCGTTCCAACGGCTTGAGAAAGTCGAGATCGACGAGCCATCCGCGAACCTAGGTGGGGAAAGTGAAGACGAATTTCTCAGGCGGGAATTTACCAGCGTTTCAGTTGCAAAACTTGGACTAGAGGGCGTCGTCACAGAAGTACTTGAGCAACGAATCAAAGAAATTGAGAAGTGTTTCTTTGGAAAGGCCTACTTAGCCATGATCTTGATGGCTGGAAGCACGTTAGAAGGTACGCTCCTAGGAATTGCGAACCAGCATCCCCGCGTTTTCAATTTGGCAAAATCATCGCCAAAGGACGGCACAGGAAAGGCTAAGCAATTCCAAGATTGGAGCCTCAGTGCGTTCATCGATGTCGCGCATGAACTCCGCCTCGTTCAACATGACACACAAAAGTTTAGCCACACGCTCCGCGAGTTCAGGAATTACATCCATCCGTTCCAGCAAATGAGTTCGGGGTTTAACCCATCGGAGCATACGGCGAAATTATGCCTGCAAGTGTTGAAGGCAGCGGTTCACGAAATAGGCCGAAACGTTGGCAAAATCGACACATAACAGATCGCTGCAGTTGACCGCCCAAAACGCTGCCGCGTTTCGGGTTCCCTCCGCGCTTCGCGCTCCGGCGTCAACTGAGCTTAGGCGTTATAAATCAGGGGGAAAGTTGTAGTGATACCCAAGCATGACCAAATTCGTATTCCGGCTTTGTCGCTTTTAGCGGAGCGCGGTCAGCTAAAGCTGCGTGAGTTCGAAACTCCGCTTGCCAAGCACTTTGGTTTGTCCGATGACGAAGTCCAAGAAGAGTATGAGTCGGGGAACGGTAAAGTTTTCTACGACCGTATCAGTTGGGCTCTAAGCTACATGAACATGGCGGGGTTGTTAAGCAAACCCAAGCGAGGCGTTTACGGAATCAGCGATCTCGGCATGCAAAGGCTCAAGACTCCAGAGTCTCTCAACCAGTTCATTGCTTCAGAATTCGCCAAGAAGCAAGAGAATAAGCCAAACAAGTCAAATAAGGTGGCGCTCGACGAGACAAGCCTTACTCCACAGGAAGAACTCTACGAGTCGGCTAAGAAGATTCGCGAGGCTCGGTATCAAGAGCTCATCGATACCATCCTGTCTAAGAAACCACGCGAGTTCGAGAACCTGGTCGTTTTGCTTCTCCAAAAGATGGGTTACGGCGGCGAAGTCAAGCAATCTGGTGCGGTCACGCCTTACACTAACGACGGAGGTATTGATGGCATTATCAAAGAAGACGTACTCGGTTTTGGCCGCATTCATATTCAGGCAAAACGGTATGCCCAAGCAGCAAGCGTAGGTAGGCCAGAAATTCAGAGCTTCGTTGGAGCGCTAGCTGTCGCACAGTCAAACAAAGGCGTCTTCATTACAACATCGTTCTTCTCAAAAGGTGCTCTTCAATACGCCGAGGGTCTGAACGGTAGCACCACTCTCATACTCATAGATGGAGAAACACTAGCTGAGTATCTTTATGAGTATGGTGTCGGCGTACAGGTCGAGCACACGGTTCAAATTAAAAGGCTCGATAGCGAGTTCTGGGATTCCATAGAGAATGAGGCTGGCGGGCTTGATTTATAAAAAGTCATTCAAGCTCGTTCCTGGCCTGCGGCCGTCCACCGGACGCCCCTGTCGGGCCGCCGCTTAATTTTAGCGTTATGGATAGGTGAGCATGGATTGGAAGACGTTTTTCGCACAGATAATCGATTTCCTAGCTTGGCCAGCAGTGGCAGTCTTCGTCGTCTTTCTGTTGCGAGACAAAATTACGGACCTACTTCCTCGTTTAAAAAAGTTTAGACACAAAGAAACCGAGATTGAATTTACCGAGGGTGTCACTGAGCTGGTGCAAGAAAGGCAGGCTCAAGGAATTCAAAACAATGAAGTCGAGCAGACAGACGAATATCAGGATCAAGTCAGTTTCTTGTCGCGGTTAGCAGAGATATCACCAAGATCCGCTGTTCTTGAGGCTTTTCGTATGGTTGAAGTGGCCGCCGCGAAAAAGGCTGCACGAATATATCCGGATCTTGAGAGCCGGTATGCCAAGAGTCCTCTACATTTGCAGAAGCTCCTAAAAGATGAGGTCTTAACCAAAAACGAATTTCATCAGTTTGATCAGCTTCGAAGGCTCCGGAATGAAGCCGCACACACAGAGGAGTTCGGTGTGAAAGGGATGCCAGTTGAGGCTTATATCGATATCGCTTTATCCATGGCTTCCCGGCTGGAAGCTGAAAATCTATAACCAGTGCAGGCGGAGGCTCCTGACGTCGCGCCCCTGCTGCAAGCGTTAGGCGGAATATGAAGAACACTGTGGAATCGCTATTTGAACACCTTGGTCAGCTTGGCGGACAAATTATGGAATCGCAAAGCTGTCATCGTGAAACCTTCACAAGGACTGAGTCGAAGGAGCTAGTAGACCTTAGATGCTGTTTAGATGGCGCTATTGCATTGATCTATAATGAAGCTAACGAACCTATTGAAGATATTTCGGAAAATATCGAGTATCAGCTGTGTGTTTCAGCATCTTTTATAAAAACACATTTACTATTAAATGATCTCATCCTCGACGGAAATCTAGTTGAGTCGTTTGTACTGCTCCGAAAGCAGCTGGAGAGCTTAGCAAGGCTTGAAGAATTAAATACTCATTGTGTGCGTGACTTGGAAGGGAAAACACCGAATATTCGCTCAGCAATCGAAGGTCAAGCAGGTCATATCTATGGCGCTTTGTCGGAGATAGCTCATTTTTCATGTTTTCAAGTAAATGGATTACTGAGCTTGACTCCCAAATCTGACCATGCCGAAGTGGACGTGTTTTCCCGCTATACAGAAAATTCCATCAACTGCATGAAACTCAGAATGTATTTAGGCTTAGGTTTTGTACGTTGGATGTTACTAAATTTGAAGGCTTGGTACCCAGAAAAAAACTGGGAAATGCTCGAAGAGAGTGTAATGCTAATATTTTCTATGGCATTTGAATCTGGATTAATTGAAGAAAGGGAGAAGGCCTAACGAGGAGCTGCAGTTGACCGCCCAAAGCGCTGCCGCGCTTTGGGTTCCCTCCGCGGTCTTCGGCCGCTCCGGCGTCAACTGAGCTCAGGCGTAAGGTTTATCGAGGAAGAAATGCGAATTCTAATCGGAATTGCTTCCGGCATAGTGTTGGTAATGATTGGCTGCCTGTTTGTTCTAGCTGGTTCATTTGTTTCATCAGCGTATGAAGCAAATGCTATAGGTATGGTATCAGCAATACCGGGGTACATAATTATAGCCCCGGGGCTTCTTGGGGTGGGGCTAATCGACTATTTGCCAATGCATCTTGTTTTCCCTAGCGGTGGTGCTTCAGGCGTTTTTGGTAGCATTTTGTTGCTTGCAATAATTTTCTGGTCGACCGTACTTAGTTTTCTATCATCTAAGCGATATTGGCCGTACAAAACCTTAACAAAAAGCTCAAGCAAGGACGCCACAAGCGGCGCCACTTAGCTTGGCATTAGGTGAAAAAATCGAGTATGGATAAGAAAGCGAAGAAAATATTATTCTCCACCTACTGGAAGAATGGATGGATTGACTCCAAAGATAGAGTCCTATCTGGTGACAACTTTGAGTACGCTAAGTCACAAGGTTTAATGTTTGATCCAATTTCAATTTCTCATGATGCGTGCATAGAAGCTATTGAAAATTTGGTCAGTGAAATATCACGAGAGAAAATTGCTAAAGGTTTTTTAAGTAGCCTGACATCTCGCCGTTTGGACTGGAGGTCTTCTTTATCTTCGTATTCAATTGCCAAAAAAATACCAGTGCATAAATATACATCAGTTATCTCCGGTACTTCATATACTGATGGGAAGCCCACTTCACACTCTTATACCTGCGGGGTGTGCAGGGATTGCCAATACGGGGTAGTGGGCCGTCAGAACTATGATGACACTGATATAAACGTATTGAATTTTGAGCGTATTAAATGGGGTGGTGTCCGCCATGGTGATATCTTGTACACGTACTTTGACTTAAACCAATTTGTAAATACAGATATCCCTGAACCTGATGATGAAGATATTAATTGTTTCAAGGAAATATTGAAAACCATCGAGTTCTCGGAACCATCAGATTATCCTAGTGCCCTGGAAAAAAGGTTGGCTGGTGTCATAAAGTCTAGTAAAGCGGAAAGACAGGTATTAATTGAAATTTTAGCCAGTATTGGTGTGTTAAAGCCTGGCAGCTACGATCGACCCGTTAAAGGTAGGAATGACTGGGTTTTTGTTGAATATTGGCGAGGTGAAGACAAATATTGTCATAAGGCGGTAGGTGAATATTTTGGGAAATATCTTTAGCTACGAGCGTGGCAAATCACCTGACAAGCGCATGTTGTCGGACTGCTTTCCGCTGCGCTCCAAATCAGCCGCAAATTCGGGCGTTAGGTGACAGAAAGGAGCATCAGCAATGGCGGAATGGCCTGAAAAAAATCGCCCCGGGTTTGTGTTGTTTTTTGAAGATATGCGCCCCGAAGGTTTCGGTCTCGGAATGCCGGAAGATCAGTCATATCACGATCTTCCTGAGATAAAGGCGTTAATGAATGGAGTGTTGAACCACCCCGGAAATCATCTCGGGCTAATTGATCAGTTTGATGAAACCTTGCAGTTCTACGTCAATGGGGATGGCTCTGTTCTCATCGACTTTATTGTCAGAGACAAGCGCGGCTCACTTCAAGCAATCTTGTCGCTTAAGGAGTGTATTGCGTTGGTTCAGTCGTCAGTGCCATCCTTGTCCGCATTGCAAATACCTAACGCTGAGTTCAATAAGTGGTAACCCATTCGCCTAATAATTTCGTCGAGAGGGAGCCACAAGCTCCGCTTGTGGTTCCCTTCGCCTGCGGCTCCGGTCGCCCCTTAAGTAAAACGTTATAGCTAATCAAATATGAAACTACTAATACTAGCGATTACTCTACTGCTATCAGGCTGTGTGGTTTACCCAATAAACAAGACTCTTCAGCCGGAGGCTGAAATTCTCGTAACAGATGGGGGAGGAAAGCCCATCCAGGATGCTTGGGTATATTTAATATCGAGCTATTATCCTTATGGTTTTGAACAAAGCAGGATGATGGATAAAACCAGTTATAGAGGTGAGGCAAGCTTTCCAAAAATTAAGGAGTGGCGCGCTGAATCTCTTATGATTCACGGTTCGCAGGTGTTTTTCTGGAATTGGTGCGTCGTAAAAGAAGGTTTTGAAACACACACTACAATGTGGAATAGCGGCAATGACTTTCAGACTCAATACGAAGTCATTCTTAATCCAGGGGAAAGCACGCCATGCCCAGAATAATTAAATTATAATTAGCCTTTGGCTGTGAAAAGCACATGTTGCCGGACTGGTTTTCCGCTGGGTTCCAAACCAGTCGAAAATGCGGCGAAATTCATCTTGATTACCCATGTGCACAGTAACCACTGCTACGGAAACGTGAAAAATTAGCCCAACAAGTTCTTCTCGTAGCGCTATGCTGCGGCAGCTTAGCCAGTACGTTATGTGCTTTCGGGGAAAAAATGAAAAAGTGTTTACTATTAGTTCTTGCTGCCATGTCGTTATCAGCCGTTGCTGACGACGAGGAGCTTGATTGCAATAATATAATGAATACGCTTGAGACCAATCGGTGCGCGGCTATCGAGTTAGAGGTCGCCGAGGATGACCTCACCCACTATCTGGAAACGAGCGTTGAACATAACGCGGTTGACCCTGTGTTAGTCGATGCTATCAAAGTGGCTCAAAAGCAGTGGCAGGCGTATGCCGCTGCCCATTGCGGCTCTGTCTATACGCAATGGCGCGATGGGACCATTCGAGGCGTCATGGGAATTACGTGTCGTACCCGGTTAACGAAACAGCGAACGCATGACATCTGGGAAGACTTCCTAACGTATATGGACAGTACGCCCCCTGTTTTACCGGAACCAGATGTTGAGTAAAGCTTTGATCATGGACATAACAATCTTTTAAGAGGGATTCAAAGCGCATGGCATTTTTACTATGCGCTGGTTTATGTGTTTGAGGTGGCTTGTAGCGGCTGGGAAAGTACAACCAGGGCGGAGCGCCGAAGCACTCCGCCTTTCAGGCCTTACTCGCTCAGGCCAACTTTTTCCATAAACGCTCGCGCATGCACATCCACCGCTTTAATAGCGTGGACGATCTGCCGCGGCGTCAGCTCATACGCCAGATTATGGCTTGATTCGCCTTCCTTCAGTGCCGCCTCGGCTACACGATAAAGATCTTCTTCGCTTGCCTGGTCAAGTTTGAGTGCTTTCAAGGTCACCGGCAGGCCCAGCGCGAGGTAGAGATCCAGATACTCTTCAAGCTCCGCCTGTGGCGTTTGGTCGAGAATCAGCTGCGCAAGCGTGCCGTACGCCACTTTTTCGCCGTGGGTTAGGTTGTGAATCTCGCCGTGCAGGGCGGTAAAGCCGTTATGGATAGCGTGTGCTGCGGCCAAGCCGCCGCTTTCAAAGCCTAAACCGCTGAGCAGGGTATTGGCTTCCACCACCGCCTCGAACGAGGGCGTGACGATTTGTGCTTGGTTGGCCTGATAGGCCAGCATGGCGTGCTCGAATAGAATCTCCTCGCACTTCTGGCCAATGGTCGCGCCCAGCAGGGTGGCTTTGCCGCCCGCCATGTTGTTGGCGTTGGCGCGAATGGCGGCGCGCGCCTCGACCCAGGTGGCCATCGCATCGGCAATGCCAGAGGCGCAAAAAGCGCGGCGGCGCCTTACAGATGATGCCGGTATCTACCAGCACCAGGTCGGGGTTCTTGCTGTAGAAGCGATAGGATTCGAACTCGCCATCGTCGCTGTAGATGACCGATAGGGCGCTGGTGGGCGCATCGGTGGAGGCGGTCGTGGGCAGTATGGCACAGGCCGCGCCTAGCTTTTCGGCCACGCCTTTAGCGGTGTCGATTGTTTTACCGCCACCAAAGCCAATGATGACTTTCGCTTGCTGCTTGCGGCCAAGCTCAACGAGACGGTCAATTTCGCGGTTAGAAGCCTCACCTTCGAACACCGCGCGCTCGAAACTCACGCCTTCGCCTTCCAGGCTAGCGCTGAGCTCCTTGCCTGCAATTTTCCAGACAACGTCGTCGGCAATAAGCAGCGCCGTTTTCCCGAGTGCCGAGATATAGTGACCGGCGCGTGCGGTTACACCTTCACCCTGAACATAGCGGGCAGGGCTGATAAAGACTTTCTCGTTCGTGGCTTCCATGGCAGATATTTCCTATACATAGAATGAGTTGCATGATCAGTGTAGTCACTTATGCCACTGACGCGACTGCGATGATTTGACGCCTGTGCATGTTAACTTAGCTAACTGGCCCAGCGCCTTGGCCCCACGCGTGTGCACAAGCGATTACGAATAACAGAGTATAAACAAGATATGAACATACTGTTTCTGGGAACCTCCGCCGGTGTACCCACTAAAGCCCGAAACGTCTCCGGCGTCGCTTTGCGAGAGAGTAAAGGGAAGGGCTGGTACTTAATTGATTGTGGCGAAGGCACCCAGCATCAAGTGTTGCACACGAAACTATCGTTCCATTCACTGAAAGCCATCTTGATTACTCATGTGCACGGCGACCACTGCTATGGGCTGCCGGGCATACTGGCGAGTGCGGCCATGGGTGGCCGGGAAGAACCGCTTACCATTGTGGCGCCCGCAGGCATCAAAGCCTGGTTGGAGGCTACCTGTGAGGTCACGCAGCTTTGCTTGCCCTTCGCCGTGGATTTTATCGCCTCGGATGAGCTGCCCAGCGTTGAGTTTGAGAACATGGCGGTGGCCACCTTCAGGCTTTCACACCGGGTGGCGTCCTATGCCTATGGGTTTACGGAGCGAAAGATCGACGCTGCCTTGGATATTGAGAAATTAGCGCAAAAGGGGATTCCGAGAGGGCCGTTGTGGGGGCAGTTGAAGCAAGGGTTTGATGTTGAGTTCGCGGGTGAACGGCTTAAAAGCCATGACTACTTAATCTTCAAGAACAAGCCAAGGAAGGTGGTGATCGCTGGGGACAACGACCGGCCTGAACTGCTTGTAGATGCCTGCGAAGATGCCCAGGTGCTGGTACACGAAGCCACCTACACCGAAGAGATGGCCCAGAAGGCCGGTGATGTCGGGCATAGCTACGCCAAGCTTGTCGCCGCGTTTGCTGAAACGGTACAGCTTCCCAACCTAGTGCTGACGCACTTCAGCCCCCGTTATCAGCCCAGCCCCCATGCGTCGCCTTCCATTGAGGACATCAGAGCGGAGGCTCAGAGCGTCTATTCGGGCTCGCTTTATCTAGCGCAGGATTTTGGCGAGTACACGCTCGATAAATCGGGTCACTTTTCTGAAGTGGCGGGCGAATAATCGATTTCATCGCACCGCCCCTTGAAGAATCGCCGACAGATCAGTCGCGGCAATAGCCTTCACCTGTTGCTACTACCAGGCAGTCTTCTTTTTCCGCTAGCCACTTCATGCCGGTGGCTTCGCCATCCCCCGCGCGGAGCAGCTGTTGACCGTCATCGCGGCTAAAGCTAATGCCTTCGTCTGTAGCTTGGCCTTCAAACGTTCCGCTTTGCTCGGCATCCAGGCCGTACTGCATCTCAAGTAGATAATGGCCGGGGCCTGCAGGCTCGTCCTTGCTGATTTCCAGAAATAGCCCTTCGACCCCAGTCCAACGGCCGACCCATTGATCGGTAGTCTCATAATCGGGCTGGCTTTGCTCGGTTGCAGTATCTGAAGTAGAGGCACTTGATGCAGGGGGTTCGCTCTCACTGCTGCACCCGCTGATGAGTATGATTGTGCTTAGGGCTAACGCTGTTTTGATCATGGGTAGTGGTACCTGCTGTGGTTGAATGGCCGTCTTAAATTCAATTTTCTACTCGAAGCCCTGGTACACGAATAAACTCACCAAGGTTATTGGTTACCATAATCATTCTCCGGATATGACATGGTCTGGAATATGAACGATCGCAATTTAACTAGTCGCTGCTGTCGGACCGTCTCTTCACTGCTTCGTGACTCCTACGTTACCGCAAAGCTTAGCGCTTGCCTTGAGTGTTATCCAAAGCTCATCATCATGTTTAGAATAATCAGAGACGCTGAGTCTACAGATCTCGATTCAACTGCGAAAAATACCCATGACGCCCTCACTTCATCGCCTGTACTCTTTTCGTCGCTGTCCCTATGCCATGCGTGCCCGTCTCGGCTTATTGTTTGCTGAGTTGCAGGTCGAGCTGCGGGAAATAATATTGAAAAACAAACCGGCCCAGATGCTAGCGATTAGTCCGAAAGGCACTGTGCCTGTTTTACAGCTTTTTGATGGTACTGTGATCGAGGAAAGCCGAGAAATAATGGTGTGGGCGCTTGAGCAACAAGATCCGCAAGGGCTGTTAGACGCAGAGGTTTTGACTCAGGCCAACGCTTTGATCGAGCAAAACGATAATGAATTTAAACATTGGCTGGATCGTTATAAATATGCCGACCGTCATCTCGAAATGACCCAGACGGAGTACCGGCAACGGGGTGAGGCTTTTTTACAGGTGCTAGAGACGTTGCTGACTCAAAAGCCTTATCTTCTGGGGGATAACGCGACCATTGCCGATATTGGCATCATGCCTTTTGTCCGCCAATTCGCCCATGTGGATCGCGATGTTTTTTACAGCCTACCTTACCCGCACCTACAGCGGTGGTTAGAAAACTGGTTGGAGCACGCATTCTTTCTGCAGGCCATGACCAAGTTTCAGCCATGGCAAGAGGAGGATGACGTGGTGGTTTTCCCTTCTTAAACAAAGTGCCATCTGTTACTTCTTGTCGGCTTTCTCTCTCTTTCTAGCGCGATGCACGGCCGCTTTCATTCTGTTTCCGCAAGACGCCATGCTGCACCAGCGGCGCCGGTGAGATTTTGTTTGATCGTGGAACAGAAGAACGCAGTCCGAGGCTTCGCACTGTTTAACGAGCTGCAAGTCTGCCTCGGTAAGCAGCTGAACCAACGCCCGTGCGACAGGCTGCAACAGGCTCTCGCTTTCCATGTTGCGCTGATAGGTTTTTTTTTGAAATACCGACGCTGTTGACTGCCATTCGATCTTCTCAACGGGGTAGCCCCGCTCAAGTACATGATTTACCACGGCGGGGTCCGCGGCTCGGCCCTGCTGGGCAGAGGTAAGAAGGTCCCGCATGTTGTTGCGTAATTCTCTAGCAAGTTGCGCTATCCCCGATGGTGGGCTTTCACGGTATTCGTCCAACACGCCCGCCTGTTGAAGCCACGCAACGACACTGCTGTCATCGTCCAGGCATTCTTGGCGCTCGTCTGCTACGCCAAATTGGGTGTTCATAAAGTCGAGGGCGAGATTGCTTGCGATAAACGGTGGGGCAATTTCTGACGGCATGTCTAGTAACCTTTAATTTCTATGTTGACAGGTTACTATTGTTTTGAATAACCTGCAAAAATAGTTATTAATGGTTATCTAGGGGTTTGTCCATGACATCTGAAAATATGACTAATACGCAGGAAGCACTCACAGCCAAGGCTGGGCAGGTTCACTATCGTTTCGAGAAAGTGGGTGATGTCGACATCTTCTATCGTGAAGCGGGTGATCGGGCGGCACCGACAGTGTTGTTGCTGCACGGATTCGCTGCGTCCTCGTATATGTGGCGCGATGTGATTGAGGCGCTTGCCCATCGATATCACGTAGTGGCACCGGATTTACCCGCCTTTGGCTTCACTCAATCACCACCAAGGGGGCAGTACGAGTACACCTTTGCCAACCTAACCAAGACGATTGATCAATTTACCGAGCAGTTGAAGATCGATCGCTACGCTATTGCCGTTCACGATTATGGTGCACCTGTGGGCTGGCGTCTGGCGGTGGCTCATCCGTCAAAAATCACTGCCATCATTTCGCAAAACGGCAATGCTTATGAGGAGGGACTTTCAAAAGGGTGGGAGCCTATCCGGGCGTATTGGAACGATCCTTCCAAGGCGAATCGTGAAGCCCTTAGCGACTTTCCGACGCCGGCGTCAATCAAATGGCAGCACGTGGAGGGCGTTAGCGATACAAGTGCTGTAGCACCGGATGCCTATACGCTGGAAGGGGCTCAGATATCCCAGCCGGGGATGGCGGATATTCAGCTCGACTTATTGTTGGACTACGCCACCAATGTTGCCAAGTATCCTGAATTTCAGGCCTACTTCCGCGAGTATCAGCCGCCCTTGCTCGCGGTATGGGGAAAGCATGATCCCTTCTTTCTACCGCCGGGAGCAAAAGCCTGGAAGCGAGATATTCCTCAGGCGGACATTCGCTTTTACGACACGGGGCATTTTGCCTTGGAAACCCATGGCAATGTCATTATCCCGGTGATTTGTGCGTTTTTAGATGATCATCTGCAAATATCATCAGATGACAAGTAATCACTGTTCCCCACTGGGCGGCAATGGCCAAGGCGGCGCCCGCACGAAGCCGCCGGAACGTTATTTTCCTAGAACTAAAACAATGAGATAGAGTCCTATCAGCAGCTCAATTAATGCGCATGCTGATACGCTGATTGAGATTATGTTGCCTTGCGTATAATCATTGTTAGCGTCTTTTATATATAGAGAAAAATATGTTCCCTATCCGAACTGCTGCATTCGCTTTGATCGTTTTACTTGCTGGCTGTAATCAATCGACTCCCAACCAGCAAGTCTCCGCACCGGCTGAAGGTGCTCAAGCTGGGGCTGAATCCTCTTCGCCAGCCAACGTCAACGAACTCTATTCCCCACTTCTTAAACCCAAGGGAAAGGTCACGCTGAGTAGTTGTCGAATGGGCGGCTGCGCTTGGAATAAATGGCTTTCCGTTAAGTCCATTAGCACTTCAGAGACAGAGCAAACACTGGAAGTAACGCTGCTTAACGGTGACTCAAGGCTTAAGGACGGAGAGGATTCCCCCACGTCACCCGATGGCGTCGCGATCAATTGGAACGTAGAGCCCGAGGTTGTCAATGTGACATGCTCACACACGGCACCGTCAGTTTCTGGGGAAGCATTAATTTTAAGCTCCGAGACCGCCGTGCCCGGTGCCATGGAAAGCGCCGCTGAGCTGTATTTTGCGGCATGCCACTCCAACTTCGACGGCTATTCGAGCGGCATAGAGACTTTTTCCTACGATGTGGAATAGGCAGACATTGATGGCTGCGCTTTTAATCTTCCATCATGCGGTTTAGCGCATTTTAAACGGATTCAGCCCGTTGGCTTGCTGCATCATCATGCGCTTGGCCAGCGGGAAACGTTCGGCAATCTGCAGGCTTAAATCACCTAGTTGGCGCAGGGGCTTGGCGCCGGTAAACAGGTGATGAAAGCTGTCAGTAGCAGCGATCATGGCTTGATTGGCCACGCGGCGCTGGCACTCAAAGCGGAGCAGGTTGATCGAGTCGCCAGCGTCGCGGCCTTTGATGATGATCTCGGCCAGCGTGTCGGCGTCGTGCAGGCCGATGTTTAAACCTTGCCCCGCCAGTGGATGCACCACGTGCGCCGCATCGCCAATCAGCGCTAAGCGTGTGCCAATATAGCGCTGCGCGTGTTGGCGCTTAATGGGGAAGCTTGCCCGTGCCACGATGCGAGTAATTCCGCCTAGCCGTTTGGGAAAGGCCGTTTCAATTGCCGTTTTTAGCGCGTCATCGTCTAACTGTTCGCGGGCTTTGGTGGTTTCGTCTCTGTCGTACCACACCAACGAGGCGCGCTGGCCGGGTAAGGGCAGCATCGCGAGCGGGCCGGTGGGGGTGAAAACCTGCCAGCTAACGTCTTGCTGGGGCAGCTCGGTTTCTACGTTAATGATCATCGCGCGCTGATGATAGTCGTAGCTTGTCACGCTAATGCCTGCCAGCGCACGCAGCGTAGAATTCGCACCGTCAGCACCGACAATTAAGCGCGCGCTAAGGATTGTGCCGTTATCTAGCTCCAGCGTGCGGGCATTGCTGGCCGTTCCTGTGCTAATCGGCGCGCAGTGGGTGTAGCAGCTAACGCTAGGCAGCTGTTCCAGCCGCTGCCATAGCGCGTACTGCAGCGTTTGGTTTTCGATAAAGATGCCGAAGTCTTCCATACCGCTCTCTTCAGCGGAAAACAGCGAATGGCCGGTGCCGTCCTGATTGGCGACATCAATATGGCGAAAAGGGCAGCTGCGCTCTTGCGGCAGAGCGGTACCGCTTGCCTTGATAAAGGCCAGCGAGCGCGCATTGAGTGATGAGATGCGCAGGTCATAGTCGCCGCTGGGCGCGGTGGGCGCATCGCCTTGCTCCACTAGCCCAACGCTTAGCCCCGTATGGCCTAAGCGTGCTGCTAATGCCGCGCCCACCATGCCGCCACCGACAATAATAATGTCATGATCATGCTGCATAAGAGTCTCTCCTGGGTGCACAATAACTGTTCAAGGGCGAGTTGCGTGGCCCGCTGTTGCTATACAGTATCGTTGAATTTGAGCAACATTGCCTAGAGGTGAAGGATTGACGCAGGCCGTGGACATTGCAGAAAACGTTGCCCAGTCGGGCAAAGAGCTAGCTGACTTTATACAGCAGCACCCCAAGCTGTGGGTGATTACCGGTGCCGGCGTGAGTACCGACAGCGGCATTCCGGACTATCGCGATGCGCTGGGGCAGTGGAAGCGACCGCCGCCGGTACAGCACGGTGACTTTATGACGTTTCACGGCGTGCGTCAGCGCTATTGGGCGCGTGCGCTGATCGGGTTCAGGGCGCTACGTGAAGCGCAAACCAGCGGTGCACACCGGGCGCTAGCCGCGCTGGAAGCGCAAGGGTACATCCAGCAGCTGGTGACGCAAAACGTTGACCGCTTGCATCAGCGTGCAGGCTCGCGCCGCGTCATCGACCTGCATGGCCGCGCGGATATGGTGAAGTGCATGGCGTGTGATTATCAAATGATGCGTCATGCGATGCATGCTGAAATGGCGTGCATGAATCCAGCGTTTGCCGATTTGCAAGCCGGTCACGCGCCGGATGGCGACGCTGATCTAGAAACGGACTTCAGCGCCTTTCGTGTTTTCGACTGCCCGCGCTGTCGTGGCATCTTAAAGCCTGACGTGGTGTTTTATGGCGATGTGGTGCCCGCGTCGCGGCGGTTAGCGGCACAGGCGGCTATGGCGAAGGCCGATGCCGTGCTGGCGGTGGGCACCTCGTTGATGGTGTTTTCCGGCTATCGTTTCTGCTGCGCTGCCTATGAGCAGGGCATCCCGCTGGCGTCGCTGTCACTGGGGGTCACTCGTGCAGATGCGCTGTTAACGCATCAGTGGCGTGCGCCATTAACGCCGGTACTTGAACAGGCGGTTCGTTGTTTGCAGCCCGCTTTGTCAGTTGGAGAGCACTAGCGCGCTTTCGATACCCACGGATTATCTGCCAGCCAGAGGCGCCAGGGGGCATCGCGGTGCTCTGGCTTGGCGTAATCAATACCCACCCGTGGGCCGGTAGCAACGGGCTCGTGATGCGACGCGGCGCTAATCCAGAGCTGATCGCGCTGGGTCATATCATGGCCATACAGCGCTTTAGTAATGCTGAGCGCGCGAGTGAGCTTGCCAGGGCCATTGCTCAGCTGTTTACCGGTTGCCTGGCGGATAGCGCGCATGGCGTTCTCGTTAGCGGTGGGTTCCACCGCGCGAATCAATACCGCGCAGGGCGAATCTTCCGGCTCCGTCACTACGTTCAGCAGCCAGTGCATGCCATAAACAAGATACACATAGGCGTGGCCGGGTGGCCCGAACATCGCTTCCGTGCGCGGTGAGCGGCGGCGGTGGGCATGGCAGGCGGAGTCTTCAGCCCCACAATAGGCCTCGGTTTCAACAATCCTCGCGGCCATCTGCTCGCCGTTAATCTCACGCACCAGCCAGCAGCCGAGCAGGTCTCTTGCGACCTCTAGCGTGTCGCGGTTATAAAAATCCCGTGTGAGCGGCGTTAGCACGTTCTGTTTAGCATTAGGCATTTTCTAACAACTTCATGTCGGCGTTAACTTGAGTAGAGTGCTAGGGTATTAGCTAACCACAGCCACTAAAAGCGGAGCCTATCGTGCTGTCATTCGAACATCGCTATTCCACGTTACCTGAACCCTTGTGGATTGAAAGCCAGGCAACGCCCGTGGCTCGCCCTGAACTGATTGCTTTTAACGCCCCACTTGCCCAGATGCTGGGCGCTAAAGAAGTGCCTGATCCTGCCACGTTAGCCCAGTGGTTCAGCGGCAATCAGCCCATGCCCGGTGCTAAACCGGGTGCGTTGGGCTATGCGGGCCATCAGTTCGGCAACTTTGTGCCGCAGCTGGGCGATGGCCGTGCGCTGTTGTTGGGGGAAGTGGTTGATAAGAACGGTGTACGCCGCGATGTACAGCTAAAAGGCAGCGGCCGTACGCCGTTTTCCCGCGGTGGCGACGGCCGTTCGCCGCTAGGCCCCGTGCTGCGTGAATATCTGGTCAGCGAGTTTATGGCTGCAATGGGCATACCAACCACACGTGCACTGGCAGCGGTAGCTAGCGGCGAGCGAGTGGCGCGGCAGATGTCTGAACCTGGGGCGGTATTTACTCGCGTGGCGAGCAGCCATATTCGCGTGGGCACGTTTCAGTTTGCCGCCTCTCGTCGAGACGATGCCGTAATAAAAGCGCTGGCGGATCATGTCATTGCCCGCCACTACCCGGATGCCGCCAGTGCGGAAGATCCGTATCTAGCGCTATTAGAGGCGGTGGTCGCCCGCCAAGCGCTGCTGATTGCGCGCTGGATGAGCGTCGGCTTTATCCACGGCGTGATGAATACCGATAACTGCAGCATTGCCGGTGAAACCATCGACTACGGCCCCTGTGCGTTTATGGAGCAGTTTGATCCGCAAAAAGTGTATAGCTCGATCGACCAAGGGCGCCGCTATGCGTTTGCCAATCAGCCCGCGATTGCGCAGTGGAACTTGGCTCGCTTTGCTGAAACGCTGCTGCCGCTCATGAATGCGCAGGGCGATGCGCTGATAGAGCAGGCCACTGCCGCACTTCGCCATTTCGATACGCTATTTCAACAAGAGCAGCGCCGTTTGCACGCTGACAAACTGGGCCTCTCACCAGAAAGCGAGCAGGCAGTGCCGCTGATGGAAGGCCTCGAAAGCCATATGCATCAGGGGCGCATGGATATGACCGCGACTTTTGATGCGCTTACTCGCTACGCTTGCTCTTTGAGTAATGAGAACCGTGAGGCGCTGCTGGCGCTAACGACTCAGCCTAACGAGTTAACCGCTTGGCTAGAGACATGGCAGGCCGAGCAGAGCGCCAGCCAAGATAGCCAGCGCCTTGCCGCGATGCGGCGTGCCAATCCTGTCATTATTCCTCGTAACCACCGAGTTCAGGAAGTGATCAATGCTGCTTACGACGGTGACTTTGCACCGTTCCACACCCTGTTGGCGGTGGTAACGAAGCCGTTTGATGGGTCGGTTGAAGCCCGCCGTTTAGCGGCGCCTGCCACAGAAAACGAGCAGGTTCTCAGGACATTTTGCGGCACCTGAGCTGGTGTTTCTTGTGGTAAACTGTGTTTTTTTACAGTTGGAAGGGTAGCCGGTGCGCAAAATTATTCACTGCGACTGTGACTGCTTTTATGCAGCGGTGGAAATGCGCGATAACCCCGCGCTGCGAGACATTCCGATTGCCATTGGCGGCAGCGTTGAGCAGCGCGGCGTGGTCGCTACCTGTAACTATCCCGCTCGCGTGTTTGGTATCCATTCGGCCATGCCGATGGGGCAGGCGCTCAAGCGCTGCCCGCATCTGACCGTAATTCGCGGCGATATGGCCAAATATAAAGAGGTTGCCCGCCAAGTTTTCGCGATTTATCGCGACGTCACTGAGCTGATTGAGCCGCTGTCTTTGGATGAGGCATTTTTGGATGTTTCAGACATCACTTTGCATCACGGTAGCGCAACGCTCATGGCAGAAGCGATCCGCGAGCGGGTTAGCCGCGAAGTAGGCATTACGGTCTCGGCAGGGGTGGCGCCCAATAAGTTTCTGGCTAAAATCGCCAGCGATTGGAACAAGCCCAACGGGCTATGTGTGATCACGCCGGATGAAGTTGATAGCTTTGTGCAGCAGCTGCCGGTCAAGAAAATTCACGGCGTTGGCCCTCGCACGGCAGAAAAGCTATCCGGGCTTGGTATTCAAACCTGTACCGATTTACGCACGCGCTCACTGACCGAACTTGTCGAACACTTTGGCCGCTTTGGCCGGCGCCTGCATGAGCTAAGCTGGGGGCGAGATGAGCGGCCGGTGAAAACGCACCGTGAGCGTAAATCGGTCAGTACCGAGCAAACCTACGCACAAGACTTGCCTAATCTCGACGCCTGCCGTCGTGAGCTGCCCGCGCTGATCGAGGATTTAGAGCGGCGCTATGCACGTCTTGACCCGCCGTTGGCGGTGCGAGGACTGATCGTTAAAGTAAAATTTAGCGATTTCACTCAAACCACCGTCGAACATGCCGACCCAGCGCCTAATCTTGACCAGTTTGAAACCTTACTGAAGATTGGCTGGGCCCGCGGTGAACGCCCGGTACGCCTGCTGGGCGTGGGGTATCGGCTGGCGGAAAGCAGTCAAGAGCATCAGCTGCCGCTATTTTAATTAGCACGTTAACACTTATGTGGATTGACGCTCTGTGAGGGGCAGGATAAAACAGACATATGATAGATGGCCAAGCCATTGCTGATTTACTCTTATCGACGAGCCATGCCATGCCTGCTGAGACGACTTCACGCCCACGTTTAGTGTTTGCCCACGCCAATGGTTTTCCAGGGCTAAGTTATCGCAGCCTGCTAGACCCGCTGGCAGAAACGTTTGATCTTCATCCCGTAGACCGCCTGGGCCACCATCCGGATTACCCCGTTAATCATAACTGGGGTAATTTGGTGGATGAGCTGCTTAGCTACCTGCCGGAAGGCGATACGCCGCTGCTAGGCGTGGGCCATTCGCTGGGCGGTACCTTGATGGCCATGGCTGCGGATAAGCAGCCTGAGCGCTTTTGCGGTGTGATCATGCTCGACCCGCCGTTGATGCTCGGAACGGATGCGTGGGCCATGAAAGCCGCCAAGCGGTTTGGATTTGTTGATCGAGTCACGCCTGCCGGTAAAACCCTGGGGCGGCGCACGGCATGGCCCAGCCGCGAGATAATGGCCAGTTCACTCGGCCGCCGAGGCTTGTTTCGCCGCTTTACCCCGGAAGCGCTCAACGACTACATTGAAGCAGGGACGCGGTTGTTAGACGACGGCAGCGCGGAGCTGACGTTTAACCCGGAGATTGAGGTGGAGATTTTTCGCCATCTGCCCGATCACCTTTCGCGTCTGCCCAAGCGTTTAGGCGTGCCGGTAGAGCTAGTGGCAGGCAAAGAGTCGCACCTGCTGACGGCGTCGCGCATAAAGCGTTTAAAGCGCAAGGGCCTAACGATCAGCGAGGTCCCGGGGACGCATATGTTCCCGATGGAGCACCCGGATGAAACCCGTGCCGCCATTCTGGCTGCCTGGCAGCGTTTATCTCGCACCGGGAAAAATTCACATACTATGTAACGAGCCAAGTAAGGAGGCGTTATGTATCTTTCTGTACAGCTTAGCTATTACCCGCTGGCCGATGATTTTAAGCCAGTAGTAAAAGAGGTCGTCAAACGCTTGGAAGCGACCGGATTAGAAGTGCACCCGAACCGCATGAGCACCCAGGTATTTGGGGAGTTTGATGCCGTGATGAAGGCGTTGGGTGAGGTGATGAAGTGGTCGTTTGAGACCCACGGTAAAGCGGTATTTACGGCGAATTTTATTGAAGGCGATCGCCGGCCGCGTTAAAAAATAAATGCCGCCCGATTTGGGCGGCATTTGCTTGTACGCTAATAGCGCTTAGGTCAGCGACTCCAAGCAGGACTCAATAATATCCAGCCCTTCGTTGAGTACGTCGTCTTCAATAGTGACCGGCATCAAGAAGCGGATAGTGTTGCCGTACATGCCGCAGGAAAGCAGAATCAAGCCTTCTTCGCGGGCTTTCTTACACAGCGCCGCGGCCAGTTCGGCGTTAGGCGTGTGGTCTGTTTTATTCGATACCAGTTCGAACGCCGCCATTGAACCCATGTTGCGCACGTGGTCGATGCATTCAAACTTGCCTGCCCACTCGGTGAAGCGCTTTGAAAGCTTCTCGCCCAGGGCTTGGCTCTTCTCAAGAATATTCTCTTCTTCAAACACTTCCATCACCGCCAGCGCGGCTGCGCAGGCAGTGGGGCTGCCGGTGTAAGTGCCGCCTAGGGAGTTAGGGCCAGAGGCATCCATCACTTTATCGGTACCCACAATGGCAGAGATCGGCATGCCGTCGGCCATACTCTTGGCCATGGTCATGATGTCTGGCTCAACGCCGCTGTGTTCGATGGCAAACATCTTACCGGTGCGGCCAAAGCCCGACTGCACTTCATCGATGATCATTAGAATGCCGTGCTCATCGCAGATTTCACGGATCTTGGTCAGAAAGCTGGTAGAAGCAGGGTAGAAACCGCCTTCACCGAGTACCGGCTCAAGCACAATCGCCGCGGTGTCTTTGGGGTTAGCGTCCGTTTTTAGCGTCATCTTCAGGCCGCGGATGGCTTCGTCTTCGCTAACGCCGTGGTAAGGCACTGGATAAGGCGCGCGGAAAACGGTGCCCGGCATTGGGCCAAAGTCGCTTTGATAGGGCGCTACCTTGCCGTTCATCGCCATCGTGAAGAAGGTGCGGCCGTGGTAGCCGCCGTCAAAGCAGATCACGTTAGAACGACCGGTAGCGGCGCGAGCGATTTTAACGGCATTTTCCAGTGCTTCGGCACCGGAGTTCGCCAGCATGACTTTGGCGTGGCCACGTACCGGAACAAGGTGGCTAAGCTTTTCGGCGACTTTTACGTAGCCTTCATAAGGCATAACCGTCTGACAGGTGTGCATTAGCTTATCAAGCTGGGCTTTAACCGCGGCGACCACTTTAGGATGGCGATGGCCTACGTTGAGTACGCCAATGCCGCCTGCAAAGTCGATAAAGCGGTTGCCATCAGCGTCCCAGATTTCAGCGTTTTCAGCGCGGTCAGCAAAGGCCGTCGCCGGGCTTGCGGCGCCTGCGGCGACGTATTTATGTTTTAGCTCGTTCAATTCGGCATTGCTGCTCATATAACTTACTTCCTGTTGATGAGGGTTGTTCTTTCAGCATAGTCGTTAATAGAGCACGCATATAGTATGCACAATCGACAGGCTGACTCTGTGCTCGCCGTTGATTACGATTGAGTCGTCGTTCACGCTGTTCGGTGGGAAAAAATTGCCATCAAAAAATCGCCCCGGCCAAAGGGCCGGGGCGATCTCGTGTTACCGCTAGCGACGACGTGGGCGATCAGGAATCGCTTTGCTCCGGTAGGGCGTAGGCGATCACGTAGTCGCCGGTGGGGGTTTCCATGAAGTGATGGCCCGTTGCCACGATCATCAAATACTGGCGGCCGTTGGCTTCATAGACCATCGGGTTGGCCTGGCCACCCGCGGGCAGTGGCGCTTTCCACACGGTTTCACCCGTTTCGATATTGATCGCCCGGATAAGATCGTCAGTTGCCGCAGCGATGAAAATCAGGCCGCCGGCGGTGACGACAGAACCACCGTTATTGGGCGTGCCGATGTCGATCGGTAGGCCGGAACGGATGCCCCAGGGGCCGTTGGCGCGAGCGGTACCCAGCGGACGGTCCCACAGGGTCTCACCGGTCGCCAGTTCGATGGCGCGGATGTGACCGTACGGCGGTTGCTTACACAGCATGCCAGTGTAAGGCACACGCCAGCCAGCGTTGACGTTGATAGCGTAGGGCGTATTGGCCTGCGGATCGCCAGCACCTTCAGCGCCGCCGGTGTCTTCATCCAGCTCTTCACGCGGAACCCAGCCACGCTCGTTGGCAACGTCGCGCGGGACGAGCTCGTTGTAGTTGGGCATGTCGTTGTAGTTGGCAATGATTACGCCACGGCGCGGGTCGATTGCGACACTACCCCAGTCAGAGCCACCGTTGTAGCCGGTGTACTGGATCCACGGCTGCTCGGCTGTGGGTGGCGTGTACATACCTTCCCAGCTTGCCTGGCGATACTGAATGCGGCAGAAAAGCTGATCAAAGGGCGACATGCCCCACATGTCCTTCTCGGTGATATCTGGCTGACGCAACGTAGCGTAGAGCGAGAAGGGCTGCGTTTCGCTGCGCATCTCGGGTTCGGCACCACCTTGCGGTACCGGGCGCTCTTCCGCACCGCCGCCCAGTAGCTCACCCGTCTCGCGGTTGAAGACGTAGATCTCACCTTGCTTGGTCGGCATCACCAGCGCCGGCACATTACCATTGTCGGTGGGGAAGTCGATCATTGTAGGCTGGGAACCAGGGTCATAATCCCAGACATCAACGTGAGACGTTTGGAAATGCCACGCTGGAAGGCCGGTTTCCACGTCAAGAGCGACCATGGACGCTGCCCACTCGTTTTCTTCTTCGGTGCGCGAGCTGCTCCAGTAGTCGCCGGCGGCGTTAGCCATCGGTAGATAGACCAAGCCTAGGTTGCTGTCGCCAGCCGCGGTCGTCCACATATTGGGTGAACCCCGCGTGTAGATTTCATCACCAGTCAGCGGTTCGCTCTGATCGGGGCGCGCGGCATCCCAAGCCCAGCGCTGCTCGCCAGTGACCACGTCATAGCCCAGAATCACGCCCGAGGCGGGATAGCGGCGCTGGCCATCCAGCACCTGGTGGCCGGTCACGAGAACATCGTTGACGACCACGGGCGGGGAGTTGATAGAAACGTAGCCTGGTGGCGTTTCACCCATGTTGTGCTTGATATCGACCTGGCCGTTGTCACCAAAGCCTGTGCAGGGCTCGCCATTGATGGCATCGACCTCAATCAGGCGACCGTCGAGGGTGCCAGAGATAATGCGCGTTCGGCAGGTCTGCTCGTCATTCGCTGCGACCTGCTCACCCTGATCGGCAGCATTGTCGTCAGCTTCAGGAGCCTGATCGTTCTCGGGAACTTCATAGTAGGTCACGCCACGGCAGGCGGCGGTATAAGGGATGGCGTCTTCAGAGACGACCGGATCGTAGCGCCAGTTCTCTTCACCCGTTGCGGCATCCAGAGAGATCAGGATGTTGCGCGAGGTGCATAGGAAGACGTTATCGCCCACTTTCAGCGGCGTTGTTTCGGCACCCCAGCGATGCTCGAGTAGATCACCGGTACGGTATTCCCAGGCCACCTCGAGGTCACCTACATTATCCAAGTTGATCTGTTCGAGCGGAGAGTAGCGCGTCGCGGCGGCATCACGCCCGTAGGCCGCCCAATCTCCGTCGGCCGGTGCATCTGACGGCTGGGCATTGCCCATATCAGTCGCCAGCGAGTCCTCGGCCATCTCGGGTACGTCGGCGATGTGCTGATAGCCACGACCGGGAAGAAACGCTAACGTGCCAGCGATGATCAGACCCAGAACCATGACGCCTGCGATGGAAAAGCTGGCTTTACGTCCTGGGCCGTTTCTCAGGCGCGGAGACGCCAAGGCGACGAGGATGGCCAGAATCAGCACCACGTCCAGTCGGGGGATCCAGCGCCAGTAATTCAGCCCCGATTCCCATGCGGTCCAAAGGAAGGTGCCGATAAAGACGAGGACAAAAATGTAGGCGCCGGACATGCGCCCTCGAACCAGTTGAACCCCGGCAATCAGCATTGCCACGCCTGCGATCAGGTAGTACCAGGAACCGCCCAGCGTCGCTAGATAGAGCCCGCCGCCGCCGAGAGCGAGGCCGACGAGTGCAACGATAATCCCTACGAGTTTGGCGAAAAATCCGCCGGCACCGCGAGAAGTGGTGGAATGAGCCAATGTGTTCTCCCTTGCATGACCTTGTTTGTTGTCTTCCCAAGACAAATACGTCGCGACTGAATCCAAGCGTGGTCGCCGTCACACTAAAAGGATAGTACACATTCATCTTAGATATCTTTTGTAACTATTTATCATTACTCATTTAGATCCGGGGTTCGTTCTTTATACTCTCCCAAAGCGTTGCGCGTAGGAGTGACGATGCAAGAATATCTGCGCCTATTGCCTGCTGCCTATTTCATTTTTTAACCCAGCAAGGAGCGCGGTAATATCATTGCCCAACGAGTTAACGACCGGCTTAGCAAAGTAATAGCCCTGCTGCTGAACAACGCCAGCACGCGCCAGCCACAGCGCTTCGGCGCGGGTTTCTACACCTTCTGCGATCAGCGTAATATCAAGTTCTTGAGCAAGCGCTATCACCGCGTTTAAAAGCGCTTGGCGGCGAAGGTCGCTATCGCAGTGCATTACTAGTTCGCGATCTATTTTGAGCTTATCGGGCGTCAGGTCGGTGAGTAAGTCCAGGTTGGCGTATCCATTGCCAAAGTCATCAAGTGCCGTTTTAAACCCCATGGAGCGATACGCATCAATGATATTGCATAGATGCTGCCGATTCTGAACGCGCTCAGTTTCGGTGATTTCGAAAATGAGCCGATTCACTGGCCAACCAACTCGCGTTGATACCGCTAACGTTGCCTGGATACAGGCTTCTGGTTCATAAACGGCGTTGGGCAGGAAGTTGATCGAAAGGTCGGTTTGCATACCCAGCGCGCTGGCCATTTCTATCGCTTTCACCCGGCAGGCTTGGTCAAAACGGTAGAGCAAATCATTAGTGACTTGTGCAATGACGCTGGCAGCGGATTCCCCTTGCAAGCCGCGCACTAGCGCTTCGTAGGCGACGACCCGAGCTAGTGATACATCCACAATTGGCTGAAATGCCATGGTGAAATCAAACGGTAGGTCTCCTTCACAGCGTTTACAGCTGCCGTTAACGCGTGCGCACTGGCTCATTGCTGCTCCTGAGTAGAGATCTTTAGTGGCTTGTCTGGCGCCGCTACGACTTATATTGAGAAAACGTAATATCTACGTGACACAGAAGCACTTTGCGATGCTTAGTTTAAATCTCAATTCATTGCTGATATAGATTTTGTAGAGCACTAATTCGCGGTAGTAAGTTTTATCCATTGTGTCGGCAGGCACCCATAGGCACAAAAAAGGCGCCTGGTGAGGCGCCACAAAGGGGAAGATATTGCACGTCACCGCTCAATGCTAGCTAAATAATGCCTGCCTCACGAAGAGCGTTGCGCTGCTCGGGTGTAATGCCGAGCTCGTCCAATACGTTTTCGGTATGTTCACCCAGGTGCGGTGGCGCCGTTGTGGCACTCATTTGCTTGCCGTTGAAGCGAATGGGATTGGCTACTAAATCCACCTGGCCTGCCTGTGCGTGGGGCAGGGTTTGCTTAAGCCCGCGCGCTTTGACGTGGGGGTCGTCAAATACCCGGTCTAATGTGTTAATCGGGCCGCAGGGCACACCTACCGCTTCGAAGGCAGCGAGCCATTCATCGGTGCCGCGTTGAGCCAGTGCCGCTTCCAGCTGAGGAACCAGCAATGCGCGCTGGTTAACCCGTGCGCCGTTAGTCGCAAAGCGGGGATCATCAGCCAAGCCTGGCAGTGACAGCACGGTGCAAAAGCGCTTGAACTGTTCGTCATTACCCACGGCGACAATAATATGGCCGTCCTGGGTGGCAAACGCTTGGTAGGGCACGATATTAGGATGAGCGTTACCTAATCGCTGAGGCACGTTACCCGAGGTTAAGTAGTTAAGCGCCTGATTGGCGAGGACGCCGACCTGCACATCCATGAGCGCCATATCAATGTGGCAGCCAACGCCGCTATCACGACGCTGATAAAGCGCCGCCAGAACCGCGTTGGCAGCATAAAGCCCGGTAAAAATGTCGGTAAATGCTACGCCGCTTTTGACCGGGCCGCCGCCGGGTTCATCGTCTGGCTTACCCGTCAGGCTCATGATGCCGCCCATCGCTTGGATCATAAAGTCGTAGCCCGCGCGGTGGGCGTAGGGGCTTTCCTGACCAAAACCGGTAATTGAGCAGTAAATCAGTTTGGGGTTTAGCGCCTGCAGGCTCGCGTAATCCAGGCCGTAACGCTTTAAACCGCCCACTTTAAAGTTTTCTATCAGCACATCCGATTGAGCGACAAGTTGCTTAATCACCGCTTGGCCTTCGGGCTTGGCCATATCGACGGTTACTGAGCGCTTGCCACGGTTAGCGCACAGGTAATACGCCGACTCTTCTGTGCCAGCCAGCCAAGGAGGGCCCCAATGGCGGGTATCATCACCACTGCCCGGGCGCTCAATCTTAATCACATCCGCCCCCATGTCCGCGAGCATTTGTCCGCACCATGGCCCGGCCAGCACCCGAGAGATATCGAGTACTTTAATCCCGGCCAGAGGCTTGGTTGGCTCGCTTAATAGAGGCTTGCGCATAACAGCTGCTTCCTTGGCTAATGACGATTAAAGGCTATTGTTCAGAGTTCTATTAAGCCTAAGTCTATTAAAAGAACGACTGAATGCCCGTCTGCGCACGGCCTAGAATCAAGGCATGCACGTCGTGAGTACCTTCGTACGTATTCACCGACTCTAAGTTGACCATATGCCGAATGACGCCGTACTCGTCGGAAACACCGTTGCCGCCGTGCATGTCACGGGACTGGCGAGCGATATCCAGCGCTTTGCCGCAGTTGTTACGCTTGATCAGCGAGACCATTTCCGGCGCCCAGTTGCCGCTGTCCATCAGGCGGCCAACCTGCAGCGCTGCCTGCAGGCCCAGGGTAATTTCGGTCTGCATATCGGCCAGTTTTTTCTGGATGAGCTGATTAGCAGCCAGCGGACGGCCAAACTGCTTGCGGTCCAGCGTGTATTGACGCGCGGCGTGCCAGCAGAATTCAGCGGTGCCCATGACGCCCCAAGCGATGCCGTAACGGGCTTTGTTCAAACAGCCAAACGGGCCTTTCAGGCCGCTGACGTTAGGCAGCAGGTTCTCTTCAGGAACGAAGGCGTTGTCCAGTACGATCTCACCGGTAATCGAGGCGCGCAGCGATACTTTGCCTTCAATTTTGGGCGTACTGAAGCCTTCAGTGCCGCGCTCAACAATAAAGCCTTTAATCTGATTGTCGTGAGCCGCTGACTTGGCCCATACCACCGCGATATCGGCAATAGGGCTGTTGGTGATCCACATTTTGGCGCCGGTTAGGCGGTAGCCGCCGTCGACTTTCTCTGCGCGCGTAATCATGCCGCCCGGGTCTGAGCCGTGGTCGGGTTCGGTCAGGCCAAAGCAGCCAATCATCTCGCCGCTGGCAAGCTTGGGCAGGAATTTTTGCTTCTGCTCTTCAGAGCCGTAGGTTTCGATGGGGTACATCACCAGCGAAGACTGCACGCTCATGGCTGAGCGGTAGCCAGAGTCAACGCGCTCAACTTCACGAGCAATCAAACCATACGCGACGTGGTTAACGCCCGCGCCGCCGTACTCAGGGGAAACGGTGGCACCAAGCAGGCCAAGTTCGCCCATCTCGCTCATGATTTCACGATCAAAGCGCTCTTCGCGGAAGGCAGTTAGCACGCGGGGTTGAAGATTTTCTTGGCAGTAATCATAGGCTGCATCACGAATCTGGCGCTCCTCGTCCGTCAGCTGTTGTTCCAGTAGCAGCGGGTCGTCCCAGTTAAAATGCGTCATGGCGTAAATTCCTCGATTCGTTATGCAGGCGCTATAAATCGCCCACAGCAATGGATTGGCTGCAAAGTAGCATAAGGCCAATGTATCGCCGTTAATTTAAAATATCTACATTTTTTTAAAACGCAGAATTTATTTTGGAAGTGACACGCTTAAACCGACATGCTTATTCGATGCCGCGCGCTTTGAGAACGCGGGTAATAATCGGAACCGGTGTCATCAGGTGGTCGCGCATCAGGGTGCCGGCCTGAGCGGTGTCGCGGGCTAAAATGACATCCACCAGCGCTGAGTGCTCTTGGCGCTTAAGTTCTAACGCCTGGGGCGACATCACGGTTTCTTGCAGCCACAGGTGGCGGTAGCGCTCTACCTGATCAAACAGCGTGTTGCGCATCTGCAGCAGGTGAGGGGAGTTGCAGCCGCTGGCAATCGCGGTGTGAAAGGCTTTATGGCGCTGGTCCCAGATTTCGAGCAGGTCATCGGGCGTGTTGATGTCGGTGACTTTCGCTAATAGGTGAGCGGTAGCCAGCACCGTGGCTTCCCAGTCGTCGTCGCCGCGCTCTATGGCTAGGCGCAGAATCAGCCCTTCAAGCTGGGCACGGGCATCGTAAATATCGTTGAGCTCGGCCAGCGACATCGGGGCCACGCGATAGCCGCGTTGGCTGATCGCCACCACTAAGCGGTCTGCCACCAGTTGGGAAAGCGCTTCGCGCAGCGGCCCGGTGCTCGCGCCGTAATGTTCTTTAAGGTGCGTCATTAGCAGCTTTTGTCCCGGCGCATAGCAGCCGCGAATAATGTCATGCTTAAGCTGACGATAAGCGCTGATGGCTAAATTTTGACGGGGACCGCTTGGCGCGCTAATGTTTTTTTCCTTAAAGGTTGGCGTTTGACTATCGGGTTCCATTTCAGTATGGCTCCTGAGCGAGTAGCGGTACATTGTGAAAGATTGTCAGCTATTATCAATAAATATTAACTATTTGGCAGAGGTTAAGAGATTACTAACGTATTTCAGTATTGTTGTCGGCGGATTATTTCTGATGACCATGCTGACATTGCTCGCGGTTGTGGGCGTTGTGATGTCGTTAAACGTTAATAATGGCCAATTAGCATCTAACGCTTAAGCCGTGCTAACTTCTCCTCCACCGCGTTTGCTTAGCCGTTTGATTGCCCGGCAGGCGCTGGGGCTCCAAAACCTCCTTTATCGTCAACCATACCTATAAGTCCAAGCAGGACGGAGGAAATGCTCATGCGAACTCTACGCTCTCTATACACCACAGCAGCTGCCGCATCGTTGCTCGCGGTCGCGCTACCCGCTAGCGCCCAACAACTTTCAATTGCGACCGGTGGCACCGGCGGCGTGTATTACCCTATCGGCGGTGGTTTCGCTGAAATGATCAATAACCATATCGAAGGGGCTCAGGCGACGGCGGAAGTTACCGGTGCGTCGGTTGAGAATATGGGGCTGATCATGCGCGGCGACGCGGATTTAGCGCTGGCGCTGGCTGATACGGTCTATCAGGCGTACACCGGTACCGGTGACTTTGACGGGCGTCAGGTCGAAAATACCCGTGCGCTGGCCTCTGTGTATCCCAATGCCGTGCAGCTGGTTACGCTAGCAGAGTCGGATATTAAATCGATTGCAGATTTGGCCGGTAAGCGCGTTTCTGTGGGTGCACCGGGCAGCGGCACTGAGCTTAATGTGCGTGCGTTGCTTGAATCCAATGGCGTTGACTACGAAGACTTTACGCCTCAGCGCCTTAACTTCAATGAAACCGCCGATGCGATTCGCGATGGCGATATCGACGCTGGTTTCTGGAGCGTAGGGCCGCCCACCAGTTCAATTCTTAACCTAGCCGCCACGCGTGATATTCGTCTTATTGGCTTCTCTGACGAAGAGATCGCTAACGCGCAGGCAGAAGAAGAGGTGTTTGCACCGTATGAGCTAGCCGCCGGTATGTATGACGGCATGGATGAAGCGGTTCAGACGATTGGTATTCCTAACGTATTGGTGGTTAACGCTGATATGGACGAAGAGTTGGCGTATCAGCTTACCCAGCTGCTGTTTGAAAACACCGACGAGCTAATTGCTGTTCACCCTGCGGCTAATGACACCACCGTTCAGTTCACTATGGACTCTACGCCGGTGCCGTTACACCCAGGTGCGCTGCGTTATTTCGAAGAAGTTGGCGCTGACATCCCGGATCGCTTGCGTCCGTAACGGCTAAAGGACACCACCATGCAGTGGCAACATCGACTGGTGGCGCTACTGATTGCATGTTTACCATTCGCCGAAGCGGGGGCTTCCCCCGCTTCGGCGACGCCGTTTATGCGATTAGCAGTGACAACCGAGCAAGGCGACGTCTTGGTGGATGAAACGGTCCCTCTTGGCGGCCGCTGGTGTATTAAGTGGCAGCACTCTGTGGAGCACTTCACCGTACTTGACTGCTATCGAAATGCGGCAGGCGTGATGCAGTTAGAACGTAGCCATCAACCTGACTTCGCTGCAGGGCTTGGGCATATCTTTGGCCGTGGAGAGCAGGTCTCAGACGGTGAAGGTGGTTACTGGATTAATGCGATTGACGAGCCTGTCGCCAATAATCGCTATCTACTAAGAGTCGGCTCGCCTGCCGTCAATCATCGAGTGGTGTGGCCAGACGGCGAGCATCCTCAGGTAAGCTTGAGCGCCCTCGCCGCTGGGCAGCGCGTGACCATTCAGCTAGCCGCTCCTCACGCCTCCCCGCGTGAATAAAAACGACATTAGTTAACGCTTCCGAGGACTTCATGAACGAATCCAATCAACCGCCGACCGTAATACCAGGCGGTAATGTGATTCAACCCCGCATGGTGCTGTGGTTGATCACCATTGTGGCGGTGGGACTTTCCCTTTTTCAGCTGTATTCCGCAGGTATCCAGCCGTTAGGGTTGTTTTATCAGCGCAGTATTCACCTGGCATTGATCATGATGCTGGCATTTTTAATGTTTCCAGCCTTTGGCCCCACCAGTAAACGTGGCGTCGTTGGGTGGGGAGTTGATCTCGTATTTCTAGCCGGGGCGATCGTCACCGGCGGCTATTTAGTGTTCAACCTGGATGAGATTTTCAGCCGAGCAGGTTTTTGGAGCAGTACCGATATTCTGGTCGCCTGTATTGCGACCGTGACGGTGCTAGAAGCGAGCCGCCGCGCGGTGGGTTTCGGCATGACCGTGATCGGCTTGATTGCCATTGTGTATGCCTTTGCCGGGCCGCGGGGCGAGCTGCCGTGGCTGGGCGAGTGGATGCCGGGCATCCTGGAACATCGCGGCTATAGCATTGACCGCGTTGCTGGCCAGCTTTACTTGGGCCAAGAGGGTATCTTCGGCCTGCCGCTCGGCGTGGCGGCCACCTATATCTTTATCTTTGTACTGTTTGGCGCTTTTTTGGAATGTACCGGTGCGGGTAAGTTCTTCATCGACATGGCGTATGCCGCCACCGGTCGCCAGCGCGGCGGGCCGGCCAAGGCTGCGGTGCTAGCCTCCGCGGGCATGGGGTCTATTTCCGGCAGCGCGATTGCCAACGTTGTTACCACCGGCGCGTTTACTATTCCGCTAATGAAAAAACTGGGCTACAAAGCCAAGCAGGCGGGGGGTATTGAAGCCGCGGCCTCAACCGGTGGGCAGATTATGCCGCCGTTGATGGGGGCGGGTGCTTTCTTGATTGCCGAGTACACCAATACGCCGTACTTGGACATTGTGAAAGTCAGTATTTTGCCGGCGATTATGTATTTCTCGACGGTCTATCTGTTTGTCCACATCATTGCTCTTAAGCAAGGCATGCAGGGGCTGCCGAAAGAAGAGCTGCCGCAGATGCGCCAAGTTCTGAAAGATGGCTGGCACTTCTTGCTGCCGCTAGCCGTGCTGGTCTGGCTGCTGGCGCTGAGTATGTCGCCTATGCGCGTGGGCTACTATGCGGTGGTCACCATGGTAGCCGTGGCGGTACTGCGCTATGCGCTGTGGTTTTTCTTTGTGGCGCCGAGCCAGGGTCAGCCGGTAACGTCGACGTCGATTAAAAACGTTATCCGCGCGGGATTTGCCAAGCTTATTGAAGGTTTAGAACTCGGTGCGCGCAACGCGGTGTCCGTCTCAATGGCCTGCGCGGTTGCCGGTATTATCGTTGGCGTTGTGGGTTTAACCGGTTTAGGCCTGAAATTCTCGTCGATGATGCTGGCCTTCTCTGGCGGCAATATCCTGCTCGCGCTGCTGATGGTGCTCTTGGCAAGCTTAGTACTAGGCATGGGCCTGCCGGTAACGGCGAGCTACATCGTGCTGATTGTGCTAGTTGGCCCGGCGCTTACCCAGGAGTTTGGGATCCCGCTGCTGGTCGCTCACCTGGTGGTGTTCTGGTACTCCCAGGACTCTAACGTGACGCCGCCCATCGCCTTGGCAGGTTTTGCCGGGGCGGCGATAGCCGGCAGTAAACCGATGGAAACGAGCTTCCAGGCGTGGAAGTTTGCCAAAGGGCTGTACCTGATTCCGCTGTTTATGGTGTTCAACCCGGAAATCATCATGGGTGGGCCTGTGCCCGTTGTCATCTGGAACGGCATCATCGCCATCCTGGCATTAGGTGCTTTTGCAGCGGCCTTGGAAGGGTATCTGTTTACCCGTATGTCGTGGCTACCTCGCCTGGCGATTACGGCGGCGATTATTGGCGTTTTCTATCCTAACCTGATGACCGAGATTGCCGGTGTTGTGGTGATGATTGTGGTAATTGGCGCTAACTGGCTGGCCAGTAAGCGCCAGCCGCAAGCGCCTGTCGTTAATAACTAATGGCGATAGCCGCAAAGACGCTGAGTAAGTAATAAAAAAAGGCCCGGAGATATTCTCTCCGGGCCTTTTCGCTATGGCGCCGTGGCGTAGGGATTAGCCGCTAGCGTTAGAAGATTGACTCTGCTGTGCCTGAGCCTTGCGAGCCACTGGCTTCTTCCAGCTCGCGACTGATGCGGCGCTGCTGGTAGTCCGGCAAGTGATCACGATGGAACAGCTCGGTGAGGCCGCCTGGCTGGTCGTCAGTTAAGCGACGGCCAGTATCCGGATCAACGCGCGCAGTCACAATCGTATCAGGGCGTTCTGGCACGGCAAGCGGCGTGCCTTCCAGCGCATCACCCATGAACTCTACCCAAATCGGTAAGGCGGCACCGGCACCATACTCAGCGAGGGTTTCGTTGCTGTCTTTACCGACCCACACCGTGGTGACCAGATCGCTGTTAAAGCCCGCGAACCATGCGTCGCGCAGGCTGTTCGTGCTGCCCGTTTTGCCCACGATGTCTTCACGGTTCAGGCTAAGTGCACCGCGGCCAGTGCCCGAGGTGATAACGTCACGCAGCATGTCGCGCAGAATATAAACGGCGGCCGGGTCGGCTACCCGTTTGGCGATGGGGTATTCGCGGCCATCAATTTCTACCGTTTCCTGATCCTCTGCACAGCTTGGGCAAGCCACTTGAGGCGTCGCTTCATCAATCAATTCGCGATCATCGTTGCGGGTAACGCGTTCAATAAACCAGGGCGCCACTTGGAAGCCGCCATTGGCAAGAACGGCGTAGGCGTTGGTCATCTCCATGGGCGTTAAGCTCGCGCTGCCTAGCGCTAAAGCCAATCCATGTGGCAACCGGCCTGGCGCAAAACCGAAGCCTTCCAAGTAGTTAATCGTGTGATCTAAGCCCATCGTCTGCAGGACGCGGATAGTCACTAGGTTGCGTGAACGAGCCAGCGCAGGGCGTAATCGCATCGGCCCTTGGAAGTCTCGGCTAGAGTTCACCGGGCGCCATAAAGAGTTGCTGCCGTCGTCGAGTACTACCGGCGCGTCATTGACCACGCTTGCGGCATTCATCTCGCCATCTTCAAGGGCCGCCAAATAAATGAATGGCTTGAAGATAGAGCCTGACTGGCGCTGAGCCTGTACCGCGCGATTGAACTTGCTGGCGTTAAAGTCAAAGCCACCTTGAAGCGCGAGAATCGCGCCGGTGCGCGGGTCTTGGGCGACCAGCGAGCCTTCGGCATCCGGGCGTTGAGAAAGACGCAGTGAGCCATCTTCATTCTTAATCACGCGAATCATGTCGCCACGGACGGCAATTTGATCCGCCGAGCTGGGTTCTGCCCCACGGCCGCGTGGGCTAAGGTACTTTTGTGCCCAGCTTAAACCCGCCCATGGGATCGTTTGTAGCCCGTCGTTGCGGGTAAGTACTTTCATTTCCCGGCCGCTGCTTTCTACTACGATGGCGGGTTTCAGCAGGCCGTAGTTGGGCGTGCGTTCAAGTACTTGAACCCAGTTACTGACGTCGCCATCAATCCCTTCGACTTCCGTTTGGCTACGCTGGGCGGCCTGGCGGGCGGTTTGACGAATTTCGGGTGACTCAGAAAGCTCCTCTTCAAGGCCTTGAGTTGCGGTTTGCTCTTGCGCTTCGACTAAGCTGGCAGCAATTTCACGCTGCTCTGGCCCGCGCCAGCCATGGCGCAGGTCATAGGCGGTCAGACCATCGGCGAGTGCTTTTTGAGCAAAGGGCTGTAGCTCGCTATTAATAGTGGTGTAGATGCGGTAGCCGCCGGTATAGGCGTCATCGCCAAAGCGCTCAACCGCGTACTGACGCGCCATTTCTGAAACGTAGTCAGCATCAACTTCGGTTTGCGTGTAGTGACGGCGGGCAGTCACCGGATCCTGAACCGACGATTGATAGGTGCTCTCGTCGATATAGCCTAACTCGCGCATGCGAAAGAGAATCCAGTTGCGTCGAATAAGCGAGCGTTCTGAATTCGCCAGAGGGTTGAACGCGGAGGGCGCTTTGGGTAACCCCGCAATCATCGCCGTTTGCGCGAGAGTCAATTCAGCCAGTGGCTTGTCGTAGTAGGTTTCAGAGGCAGCTGCGATGCCATAGGCACGGTTGCCCAAGAAAATCTTGTTAACGTAAAGCTCGAAAATTTCTTCTTTGCTGAGCACTTGCTCCATTTGCAGCGCCAGCAGAATTTCACGAATCTTACGTGTAAAGGTTTGATCCAGTGTCAGCATGTAGTTACGGGCGACCTGCATGGTGATGGTCGAGCCGCCTGACTGGATAGACCCACCACTGCTAACTAGCTCCACTGCGGCCCGGGCTAAGCCACGAGGGTCGACGCCGGCATGATCAAAATAGTTGGTGTCTTCGGCAGCGACCAAGGCATTGACCATATCCTGCGGAATTTCATCGAAGTCGACCGCCACGCGCCGCTCCTCACCAAATTCGCCAATCAGCTTACCGTCTTGCGTAAAGATTCTCAGCGGAGTGTGCAGCTCAAAGTCCTGCAGTTGACGAACGTCGGGTAAGCCCGGCGCAAAATAAATAGCCGCAGCCACCACGGCCAGCACGGTGGCGCCGACCAATGACACGATGAGAAAAAATAGCGACACAATAAGGGTTCGAAGAAACGTCATGAACAAAGAGCACCCTGGAGAGAATAAAAAGATCGGCGTTTGAACGGCCGCATCATGTAATTGGCTGCCATTATAGGAAGCTGAGGCGGCGGCCACCAGTGTTGATATGTTGTAAGTTCGTTCGCGTGAGTCTTAATTAAAAATAAGGTAACCTCGATTCACGTGATCAGCAGGTGGAGCTTGACCTACTATGCGCTTTATGAAATCCGATAAAGGGTTGATCGGTATAGACATTACGTCGGCGAGTGTAAAACTGCTGGAGCTAGCGCAGTGCCGCGGTAGTTACCAAGTAGTCAGTTATGCCGTTAAACCGCTGCGCGAAAGTACGATAATTGAACGTCGTATTCGTGACATTAATGACGTTACCAGTACGCTGAAACGCGCTTTAGACCATGCGCAACCCCATACGCGTCAAGCCGCCGTCGCCATTCCTGCGAGTGCGGCCATCACTAAAACGCTGAGTTTTCCTATCGAGCTGCGTGAAGACGAGATAGAAGAACGCATTATGGCCGAATACGACCGCCATGTTCCTTTTCCGTTCAATGACGTTGCTTTTGATTTTAAATGCCAGGGCCCTGCGCCGCTTGATGAAGGGCAGCAGCAGGTGGGCCTGGTGGCCTGTCGCCAGCGCGACGTTATCCAGCTTGCTGAGACGTTAGAGCGCGTAGGTCTTGAGCCTGCGGTTGTGGACGTTGACACCTTTGCTTTGGCGCGCTCGCTGGGTGAATTGCGTGGCCAAGCGCACGCAGGTGATTCAGCTGGCGATGCTGGTGTGGCCTGTATTGGCGTCGTCGATATTGACGCTGCAACGCATGTTTTTCACGTCTTGCATGGCCAGCATGTTGTCTATAGCCGCAGTACGGCGTTTGACGATAGGCCGCTAACTAGCCCTTTACTCGAAGCCATTGCTCAGCAGGTTATGCGCGCCTTACAGCGCTACCACATAAAGGCGCATCAGCAGCCAATACAACATATCGTTTTGGCCGGTGTATCAAGCGTCATGCCTGGCCTGGCTGAACGTATTGCTAACCATAGCGGTACGCCGGTCACCATCGCTAATCCCTTTCAGCACATGCAGGTCAATAAACGTTTAAATCTTCAAGCCCTGATGAATGATGCGCCGACGATGCTAACCGCCGGTGGCTTAGCGATGAGGGTGAATCAATGAGAGTCTGCCTGTGAAGATGGCTATTAATCTGCTGCCTTGGCGGCAGGCACAGCGTGAGCGGCGAACGCGACAATACTATGTCGCTGTGGCGGTCATGCTGCTAGTAGGCGTGGTGATTGGGCTGCTCATTTCTCAATTTTATCAGCTTAAGCTGGCCGCTCAGCAGCAGCGCAACGCGCTTATTAGCAGCCACATTGAGCGTCTGCATGCGGATATTGACAGCGTATCGCGCGTGGAGCGCGATGCTGCGCGGCTAAACGAGCAAATAGCCGTTTTTCAAGCGCTGCAGTCTACGCGCACCGATACCGTACACCTGTTTAATAACGTGGCGAATAGCGTCGTGAGCGGCGTGGTCTATCAGCGGCTCTCGAGAAGCGATAATAGCATCCGCGCAACGGCGGTTGCGGGCAGCGCCCGGCAGGTGTCCGAGCAGCTTCGTCGTATTGCCGCACTATCGGGCTTGGGCGTGCCAGTGCTTTCGGCGCTGGAGAGTGAGCAGGACGGCGCGGGCCGCGTGTTTCATTTCGACGTTGAACAGGCGGCGCTATGAGTTTTCAGCGCGACCACTGGGCCATTGAATGGCAACGCTTGCGCGAGATTGACTGGCGAGGGTTAGACGTCAAAGAAGCCGGTAACTGGCCGTGGCTATTAAAGGTTTTGAGCTGCGGTGTAACGCTGCTAGTGACGTTGGGCGTGATGCTATGGCTAACGGTGAGTGAACAGCGCGATGCCTTCATGGCCGCGCAGCGCCAGGAAGTCCGGCTGTTAAGTGAATACCGCAGCCGAGTGTCTGAAGCCGCCTTCTTGCCGGAACGGCGTGACCAGTTGGCCGTCTTAGAAGCGCAGGTGGCGCACTTTCACACGATGCTTCCCCGCGATGCGGAAATCCCCTCACTGCTCGATAGTATCAGTGATGCCGCGGCGGATAGCCGCCTGATAATTGACACTATCTGGCTGCGCCCTGCGTTGGAGCAGCCGCACTATATAGAGCAGCCGCTGGATATTCAGGTGCGCGGCGGCTATCACCAGCTGGCGCGTTTTATCGCCGATATCGCGTTACTGCCACGCATGGTAACCCAGCATGACTTCACCTTGGCGCCCGTTGAGGGGCACGGCGATATGCTGCAGCTGTCGCTCCTTGCCCGCACCTATCGCTATCCCGAAAACAGTGTTCAGCCACTGGATGAGGGGGCCGAAGTGCTATGACGCCAAGGCAACAGCAGCGACTTGTGAAGCATGCCGCGCCGATGGTGATGTTGTTGAGTTCAGCGGCCTTGCTGATGGGGTGTGTGGAGCCTGATTTAGACCCATTGGCCCAGACGCTGTCTGATATCCGACAGTCGCCGGTAGGCGAGCCGCCATCAATAAGCGTGCTAGAGCCTGAAAGCGCTTCGTTAGACTACTTATATAGCAATCAGCGCAGCCCCTTTTTGGTGCCACAGGCGACAGCTGAGGATGGCAATCAGCGCAGCGGCCGTGTGCAAGCGCCGAACCCACAGCGTGCCTCGCAGCCATTAGAGCAATTTCCTCTGCAAGAGCTTCATCTGGTGGGCACGATGGCAATGGCGGGGCGCCGAGTAGCGTTAATTGCATCGCCCGATGGCGCCGTGACCAGTGTTAAAGAAGGCGACTACATGGGCACTAACGATGGGCGAATTGCACAAATAGACGCGCAAGCACTGTATCTCACCGAACAGGTGCTTACTCAGCAGGAAGGTTGGCAGGAGCGACAGGTATCGCTCGTCATTATCGAAGACGACTTGTAACTGGATAATAGCTTATGACAGTGACCGCTTGGCGACGAAGATTCTTTGCGAAGATAGCCGCACGCTTGCCTCCGCTATTGGCTTCATTATGTATAGCAATAGGCGCATCCGTATCGATGGCGTTGCCTTCATGGGCCGCTGGGTCGGTGTTGACCGATATCGACGTGCTGCCTGCGCAAAGCGGAGGGATTAACGTTGATCTGTATTTCTCCGGCGGCGTGCCCGAGCTGCGCAGCTATCGTTTAACGGCACCACCTCGGGTCACGCTTGATTTGGCCGCTACGCAAAATGGACTCGCCCATCGGCGTGTTGACGTGAATCGCGCTGGCATTGAGCGGATTACCGCCCTGGAAGGCAATGGGCGAATGCGTCTGGTCGTTAATCTGCGCGAGGCGCAGAGTTTCACTTCGAGCGTGCTGGAAGATCGTCTACGTATTCGCTTTGAGGCTGACCCTCATGGCGCTAATAGCGAAGCTGCCGCGGCGCTTGAAACCGACGAGGGGCCGCATATAGAAAACATTGATTTTCGACGCGGCCAGGACGGTGCCGGTCGGCTCATTGTTACCTTTGATCGTGAAGATGTTGACGCCAGCGTGGTTGAAAATAGCGCACAGGCCGTGCTCGTTGAGCTGCCCGGTGTCTCCCTCCCTGACGCACTGAATCATATCTACGATGTCACTGATTTTACCACTCCAGTCACGCGCATTACGCCTCGATCAGAGTCGCGCAGTACCCAGCTAGTGATCGCAACGAAGGGGGCTTTTGCGATGATCTCCTCGCAAAAGGGGCGCACGTTGACGGTCGATGTACAGCCGGGCAGCCAAGCGCCGCCTTCTGCTCAAACGCAAGAGAAGAGCTTTGACGGCGAACTGCTGAGTCTTAATTTTCAAGATGTTGAGGTTCGCTCAGTGTTAGCGACGCTGGCCCAGTTTACCGGCCTTAATCTGGTCACCAGTGATAGCGTGGCCGGACGCGTGACGCTTAATTTAAATGATGTGCCTTGGGATCAGGCGCTGGCGCTGATTTTACAAACCCAAGGGTTGTCGAGCCGTGAGCAGGGCAATGTGATATTGGTAGCGCCCGCTCATGAGCTGGCTGACTTAGAGCGCCAGGCGCTGGAAGCTCGCCATCAGCGTGAAACGCTGTTGCCACTGGTGACCGAGTTTATCGAAATTAAATATGCGCGGGCCGACGATTTGGCTCAGCTGTTAAGCGGGGGCGGAAGCGACGGCTTCGGGCTGCTGACTGAGCGTGGTCGGGTGAGCGTTGATCATCGAACCAATACGCTGTTAGTGCAGGATACCGCAGCGCAGGTGCGCGATATTGCCCGCACGATTGATCGCTTGGACGTCGCCGTTCGTCAGGTGCAAATAGAAGCGCGCATTGTTATCGCGCGGGACACCGCGTCGCGTGAACTTGGTATTAACTGGGGTATGTCGAGTACGCGAGGCTTTCAACAAGGCGATGATGGCGCATTTCGGCGGCGAAATATTAATCCCAATAACATTAACCGGGCGCAGGGCGGCCTGGCCGTTGACTTAGGGACGGCATCAGGGCGTGGCACCGGCTTTAGCTTTGGCTATTTGTCGGGCGATATTTTGTTGGATCTGGAGCTACGCGCCCTGGAAAGTGAAGGTAAAAGCCAGACTATTTCGCAGCCTAGAATTATTACCGCCAATCAGCGTACGGCCAGGATCAGCCAGGGTGAGGAACGCGCTTTCCAGCGCGTAGATGGCAATGACAATCTGGACACCGAGTTCAAAGAAGCCGAGCTTTCACTGGAAGTCACCCCGCAAATCACGCCGGATAATCGCATTATTATGGATCTGGTGATCAAAAATGATAGCTTTCGTGAATCAGAATTTGGCGGTGAGCCGCCGATTGATACCAATCAAATTGAAACCCAAGTATTGGTAGATAACGGCCAAACGGTGGTGTTAGGCGGTATTTTAACGACAGAAGAGCTTCGCCAAATTGCCAAGACTCCGCTCTTGGGCGACATTCCTTTGCTGGGTAGACTGTTTCGCTATACCGAAGAGAGCAATGAAAAGGTAGAGTTGTTAGTCTTTATTACTCCACGACTCCTTGACGATGGCTTGACGGTTCGCTGATGCAGGATTTACCTAATCTATTTCTTATTGGCCCCATGGGGGCTGGCAAAAGCACCATTGGTCGCCTATTGGCGGCCGAGCTTGCGCGCCCGTTTTACGACAGTGACCACGCCATTCAAGACCGCTGCGGGGCAGATATCCCGTGGATTTTTGATGTCGAGGGCGAGCAGGGCTTTCGCCTACGGGAAATTCATATGATTGATGAATTAACCCAGCTCTCTTCGGTGGTGGTCGCCACCGGCGGCGGCGCGGTGCTGCGCGAAGAGAACCGCCGCGCACTGCGCGAGCGTGGCACGGTGGTCTACCTATTGACCACCGTCGACCAGCAGCTCAAACGGACAGCGAAAGATCGCAACCGGCCGCTTCTGCAGTGCGCTAACCGCGAGCAGGTGCTCAACGACATGTTCGCCCAGCGCGATCCCCTCTATCGTGCCACCTCGGATATTGCCGTGCGCACCGACCGCCGCAGCCCAAGGGCGGTGGTCAATGAAATCCTGCGCCGGGTGCATCGGCTGGTGGACCCGCTCGAGCCCTCATCATCGTCGGCTGGAACGTTTAACCATAAGGTATCGCCATGACCTCGACCGCTAGCGCGCAACGCACGCTTAACGTTGCCCTAGAAGAGCGCAGCTACCCGATTCATATTGCTACCGGCCTGGTTGGCCGTGCCGATATGCTGACCCCCTACCTGGCCGGGCAGCAGGTCATGGTGGTGACCAATGAGACTATTGCGCCGCTCTACCTGGAAACGCTCTGTGCCAGCCTACCGGATCATTTGGATGTCCGGACGGTAGTGCTCCCCGATGGCGAGCAGTATAAAACCATCGAGCAGGTCAGCCGCATTTGGGATGCGCTGTTAGAGGCCAGTTTTAACCGCCGCTGCACCCTGATCGCCTTGGGCGGCGGGGTGATTGGCGATATGGTCGGCTACGCCGCCGCCTCTTATCAGCGTGGCGTGGCCTTTATCCAGGTGCCGACCACGCTGCTTTCCCAGGTGGATTCCTCCGTGGGCGGTAAGACCGGCGTTAATCATCCGCTGGGTAAAAACATGATCGGTGCCTTCTGGCAGCCCAAAGCCGTGTTGGTCGATATTGATACGCTCAAGAGCCTGCCGCGCCGTGAGCTCTCTGCGGGTATGGCCGAGGTGATTAAGTACGGCTTGATTCGCGACGAAGCGTTTTTGAGTTGGTTAGAAGCCAATATGACCGCGCTGCTTGATGTGGTGCCGGAGATTATCGCCGAAGCCATTGCGCGCAGTTGCCAAATCAAAGCTGACATTGTCGCTGAAGATGAGACCGAGCAGGGCGTACGTGCATTGCTTAACCTGGGCCACACCTTTGGCCATGCCATCGAGGCCCACCAGGGCTACGGCAACTGGCTACACGGCGAAGCGGTGGGCGCCGGGATGGCGATGGCAGCGACGCTCTCTAATCGTCTAGGTTGGATTGATGATGCGGCCCTGGCACGTAGCTTGGCAGTGATTGAGAGCGCTGAACTGCCGTTAGCGGCCCCGGCGAATATGTCCAGCGATGACTTTTTAGCCCGTATGCGGCTGGATAAGAAAAACATCGATACCCGCCTGCGCCTGGTACTGCTTAACGCCCTGGGAGATGCCTGCGTAAGCGATGCCACCCCACTTGATATACTCCACACACTGCTGGATGACTACCCACGTCATTAAGCGATGTAAGTAAGCTATTTATTTAAAACCCGCCTCGTAAAGCCGTTCAATAAATTGGGCGGATTCACGGGGCGGGTTTTTTGCGCCTGCTCAGTACGCTTTCAAGCCAACGATAAACGCAAATTTTATAAATCCGCATGCCTTATGCGCTATCGGCATGGAGTTGTTGGCGCTTTTTGGACTAAAGTTTAATGTAAAATACATACCGTTTAAATAACGTTTTATTGCTTTGCAAGTAGTTGAAGTGCATATGTTTTTTATGATCGTGTGGATGTAACTGCAGGATTTTATAAGGGTTTTTGAGGGTTGATGGATGACAAAAGATTGCGCAAAGTGGCCGCCAGTCGCTATGCTGATCGGCCATTTTGTTGCGGCAGCGCACGTGGGAAGTACCCTCATTTTGGACAGGTTATAAACATTATAAAAAAGCAAAACCGTCCTTTATACCATAAGAACGCTGCTAAAAAAATACGCTGACTAGTAGGGGCACGCCCATGAATAAAGGTCTTCACCAGCCTGGCGAGTTTCGCGATAACTGTGGTTTTGGCCTGATTGCCCATATGGAAGGCCAGGCTAGCCACGACTTGCTGAAAACTGCCATTGAATCTTTGACCTGCATGACTCACCGCGGTGGTATCGCGGCCGACGGGAAAACCGGCGACGGCTGTGGGTTGCTACTTAAAATGCCCACGCCGTTTATGCAGGAACTGGCTAAAGAGGCGTTTGATACTGAGCTGGGCGAACGTTTTGCCGTGGGCGTCGTTTTTCTACCCGACGATGACGCTCGTGAGGCGCATGCCCGTGACACCCTGGCCCGCGAGCTTGAAGCGCGCGGGCTCAATGTGCTTGGTTGGCGCGATGTGCCCACAGACCCGAGTGTTTGCGGGCCCATGGCGTTGGACTGCCTGCCGCGCATTCGCCAGCTGTTTGTGCAGCCAGGCCAGGGCGAGCACTTCGATGTTGACCTGTTTATGGCCCGCCGCCGTACCGAGCAGGCGCTGCGTGACGAAGAAGACTTCTATGTCGCCTCGCTGTCGTCAGAAGTGGTTTCCTATAAAGGCTTAGTGATGCCGGAAGATCTGCCGGCGTTCTATCAAGACTTGAACGACCCGCGTCTGGAAACCGCCATCTGCGTTTTCCACCAGCGCTTCTCGACCAATACCGCACCGCGCTGGCCATTGGCGCAGCCATTCCGACTGCTGGCGCACAATGGCGAGATCAACACCATTGAAGCCAACCGCGGTTGGGCGAACTCGCGTAAAGCCAACTTTGTTAACGAGCGCCTGCCGGATATCGCTGAGCTGGATGAAATCGTTAATACCACCGGCTCTGACTCCTCCAGTATGGACAACATGCTGGAAGTGTTGCTCACCGGTGGCATGGAGCTACATCGCGCGGTGCGCATGATGGTGCCGCCCGCCTGGCAGAACGTAGAGACCATGGACGCCGAGCTGCGTGCCTTCTACGAATACAACTCCATGCACATGGAGCCGTGGGACGGTCCGGCGGGCGTAGTGATGACCGACGGCCGCCAAGCGGTGTGTATGCTCGATCGTAACGGCCTGCGCCCGGCGCGCTGGGTGATTACCAAGAACGGCTATATCACCCTGGCGTCGGAAATCGGCACCTACGGCTATAAGCCTGAAGACGTAGTCGCCAAAGGCCGCGTTGGCCCTGGTCAAATGCTCGCCGTGGATACCCAAACCGGCGAAGTGCTGCACACCACCGATATCGATGAACGGTTGAAGTCTGCCTACCCCTATAAGCGTTGGCTTAAGCAGGAGGCGAACTATTTAGAGTCAGCATTGACCGAGCTGGCGCGTTTCCAAACCATGGATGCCGATGCGCTCAACGTTCAGCAGAAGTTGTTCCAGGTTAGCTTCGAAGAGCGTGACCAGGTGCTGCGCCCGCTGGCAGAGAGTGGCCAGGAAGCCGTTGGCTCCATGGGTGACGATACGCCGATGGCGGTGCTGTCGAGCCGCCCGCGTCTGTTGACGGATTTCTTCCGCCAGAAGTTTGCTCAGGTGACCAATCCGCCGATCGACCCACTGCGCGAAGCGATCGTGATGTCGTTGGAAACCTGCTGTGGCGCTGAGTTGAACGTCTTTAAAGCGACGCCTGAGCATGCGCATCGGTTGATTTTGACCACGCCGGTGCTATCACCACGTAAATTTACTGCGCTGGTCAGCCAAGATGATCCGGCTTTTGCCAGCTATACGCTGTCATTGGGTTACGATCCTGAGCAGCAGAGCCTGCATCAAGCGCTCAAGGCGCTATGTGAAAAGGCCGAAGCACAGGTGCGCGCTGGTAACGTCATTCTGGTACTCACCGACGCCGAGCTGTCGAAAGGATTGATTCCCATTCAGGCCGCCCTGGCCGTGGGCGCCGTGCACTCGCATTTAGGCCGTTTGGCGCTGCGCCCCAACGCCAATATCGTGGTAGAAACCGGCTACGCTCGGGATGCGCACCAAATGGCGGTGCTGTTTGGTGTGGGTGCTACGGCGGTTTATCCGTGGCTCGCTTATCAGGCCATGGCGGATATGCACCGCACGGGCGAGCTGACTGGCAACCCGGCTGATGGCCGCGAGAACTACCGCAAAGGGCTGCAGAAAGGCCTGTTCAAGATCCTGTCTAAAATGGGTATCTCGACGCTGGCCTCCTACCGTGGCTCGATGTTGTTTGAAGCCGTGGGCCTAGCAGATGAAGTAATGGATATGTGCTTCGTCGGCATGGCGTCGCGCATCCAAGGCACCGGCTTTGCCGAGCTTCAGATGCAGCAGGTGCTGGTCGCTAAAGATGCCTGGATTCCGCGCAAAGGAATCTCCCAAGGCGGCATGTTCAAGTATGTTCATGGTCACGAGTACCACGCCTATAACCCCGATGTAGTGATGTCGCTGCAGGCAGCGGTTCAGGAAGGCAGCTACACCAAGTGGAAGAAATTCGCCCAGTTGGTGAATGAGCGCCCGGTAGCCACTATTCGCGATTTACTCAAGCTTAAGCCTGTAGAAACGCCGCTTGCGCTGGACGAAGTAGAGCCGATTGAAGCGCTGCTGCCGCGTTTTGACAGCGCCGGTATGTCGCTGGGCGCACTCTCGCCGGAAGCCCACGAAGCGTTGGCTCAGGCCATGAACGAAGCGGGGGGGCGCTCCAACTCTGGCGAAGGCGGCGAAGACCCGGCGCGCTATGGCACGGTTCGTAGCTCAAAGATCAAGCAAATCGCCTCCGGTCGTTTTGGCGTGACGCCCCATTATCTGGTCAATGCAGAAGTGCTGCAGATCAAAGTCGCCCAGGGCGCCAAGCCCGGCGAGGGCGGCCAGTTGCCCGGCGGTAAAGTGAACGAACTGATTGCCCGGCTGCGCTACGCGGTGCCCGGCGTGACGCTGATTTCACCGCCACCGCACCACGATATCTACTCTATCGAGGATTTAGCCCAGCTGATTTTTGACCTCAAACAGGTCAATCCTGACGCCCAAGTATCGGTGAAACTGGTTTCTGAGCCGGGTATCGGCACGATCGCCACCGGCGTGGCTAAGGCCTACGCGGATCTGATTACCGTGTCTGGCTACGATGGCGGCACGGCGGCGAGCCCGCTGACCTCGATCAAGCACGCCGGTTCGCCTTGGGAGCTAGGGCTGCCGGAAGTGCATCAGGCGCTGCGTATCAACGGCCTGCGCGACAAAATTCGCCTGCAGACCGACGGCGGCCTGAAAACCGGCCTGGATGTGGTCAAAGCCGCTATTCTGGGTGCTGAGAGTTTTGGTTTTGGTACCGCGCCGATGGTGGCGCTGGGCTGTAAGTACCTACGCATTTGTCACCTCAACAACTGCGCCACCGGTGTGGCCACCCAGGATGATTTCCTGCGCGGCGAGCACTTCCGCGGCACTGTGGATATGGTCAAAAACTACTTCCGCTTTATCGCCGAAGAGGTACGCGAACTGATGGCGGCGCTGGGCGTACGCCAGCTCACCGACTTGATCGGGCGTACTGACCTATTGGAAGTGCTGGAAGGCAATACCGCTTCCCAGCGCAAGCTCGATCTAACGCCGTTGCTGGCCAATGATTTTGTGCCTAAAGATGCGCCACAATTCTGCAAGGTCAGCCGTAACGTGCCTCATGATCCCGGTGCCAAAAATCAGGAAGTGCTGGCAGCATTGAAGGACGCTATCGAAAACCAGTCGGGCGGTGAGTTTGATTTCACCATCACCAACTGTGACCGCAGCGTGGCCGCGTTAACGTCCGGCGCCATCGCTAAGCGCTACGGCGAAGAGGGGCTGGAGGCGGCGCCCGTCACCGCCCGATTTACCGGGGTGGCGGGGCAGAGCTTCGGGGTGTGGAATGCGCGAGGCTTGAATCTTTATTTAGAAGGCGACGCCAACGATTACGTCGGCAAGGGTATGAACGGCGGCAGCATCGTCATTGTGCCGCCCAAAGTTAGCCAGTTTGAAAGCCATAAAACTGCCATTATCGGCAACACCTGCTTGTACGGTGCCACCGGCGGTACGTTGTTTGCCGCTGGTACCGCAGGCGAGCGTTTCGGGGTGCGCAACTCCGGCGCCACGGCGGTGATCGAGGGCGCGGGTGACCACTGCTGCGAGTATATGACCGGCGGCCTGGTCTGCGTGCTTGGCGAAACCGGGGTGAACTTTGGTGCGGGGATGACCGGCGGGTTTGCCTATGTGTTGGATGAAGATCGTACCTTCGTGGATAAGTACAACCACGAGCTGGTCGAAATTCACCGCGTTAGCACAGAGGTGATGGAGGCGTATCGCCGTCACCTGCGTGAAATGATCGAAGCCTATGTGGCCGCGACGGGTTCAGTGCGTGGGGCGGCTATTTTGGAAGACTTCAGCGACTATGCGCGCCACTTCTGGCTGGTTAAGCCAAAAGCGGCAAGCTTAGGTAGTTTGCTGGATCAGTCTCGGCGTCAGCCGCAATAACCCGCTTATGCCCCTCACGCTGACAGGAGAGAGACCATGGCTAACCGTTTAAATAACGATTTTCAGTTTGTTGATGTGGGTCGTCAGGATCCACACAAGAAAGACGCCCGCGCCCGAGCCAAAGAGTTCGCGGAAATTTACGAACCGTTCAAGCCCGCCGACGCGGCCAGCCAAGCGCATCGCTGCCTGCACTGCGGTAACCCGTACTGCGAGTGGAAGTGCCCGGTGCACAACTATATTCCCAACTGGCTGCAACTGGTGGTGGAAGGCAACATTATTGAAGCCGCCGAGCTGTCGCACAAAACCAACTCGCTGCCCGAAGTGTGTGGCCGCGTGTGCCCGCAAGATCGCTTGTGTGAAGGCGACTGCACGCTCAATGACGGCTTTGGCGCGGTGACCATCGGCTCGGTGGAGAAGTACATCACCGACACGGCGTTTGCCATGGGCTGGCGTCCGGATATGTCCCACGTCACCTGGACCGACAAAAAGGTCGCCATCATTGGCGCGGGGCCGGCAGGCTTGGGCTGCGCCGATATTCTGGCGCGCAACGGCGTCAAGCCCGTGGTATTTGATAAGTACCCGGAAATCGGTGGCCTGTTAACCTTCGGTATTCCTGAGTTCAAGCTTGAAAAGAACGTGATGGAGCGTCGGCGGGCGGTATTCGAGGAAATGGGTATCGAGTTTCGTCTGAATACCGAAATCGGCACGGATATCGAGTTCGATACGCTGCTCCAGGAGTACGACGCGGTTTTCCTGGGTATGGGCACGTATAAATACATGGAAGGCGGCTTCCCCGGTGAAGACCTGCCTGGTGTGTACAAAGCGCTCGATTTCCTGATCGCTAACGTCAACCGCTGCCTGGGATTCGAAAAAGATCCAAACGATTACATCTCGATGGAAGGCAAGCGCGTCGTTGTTCTCGGCGGTGGCGATACCGCCATGGACTGTAACCGCACCTCGATCCGACAGGGTGCTGCGAGCGTTACCTGTGCTTATCGCCGTGACGAAGAGAACATGCCCGGCTCTCGCCGTGAAGTAACCAACGCGCGCGAAGAGGGCGTTGAGTTCCTGTTCAACCGCCAGCCGGTGGCGGTGGTGGGCGAAGAGAAGGTCGAAGGCGTGAAGGTTGTGCGCACTCGCCTCGGCGAACCTGACGAAAACGGCCGCCGTCGCCCTGAGGTGGTGCCAGGTTCTGAAGAAATTATTGCCGCCGATGCGGTGGTTGTAGCGTTTGGTTTCCAGGCAAGCCCAGCACCCTGGTTTGAAGGCTCACGCATTGATCTGAACGAGCGTGACCTGGTAAAAGCCCCCGAGCACGGCCAGTTTGCCTTTCAGACCAGCAATGAAAAAATCTTTGCCGGCGGCGATATGGTGCGCGGCTCTGACCTGGTGGTCACGGCTATTTATGAAGGCCGCCAGGCGGCAGAAGGTATATTGGACTACCTCGGCGTGTAATTCGGAGCAATGGGGTGCTTGCGGCACCCCTCGCCCTTCCCGAAGATCCTCTACAGTATACATTTATAGTGGCTATGCTTTTCGTGAGGGGTGGGCCGTGATGCTTTGGCGAATTGTAACCTGAATATTTGCTGGTTCATTTCATGCTTGCTCCAGCGCATCAATACCTGACTGGGCTACCTGGGTATCTTGAGCGGAGCTAACCCCTGATACTGCGATGGCACCGATCACATTGTCGCGAACATAGATTGGCAAGCCTCCTTCAAGAAGCCCTGTCATAGGCGTAGCCAGAAATGACAGCCGCCCTTGACCAAGAATTAACTCTTCATAAAACTGCGTTGGACGGCGCGTCAGCGCAGCCGTGCGAGCCTTGGCGGTGGCCATCTCCACTGTCATAGGGGCAGCGTCTTCTAGGCGTTGAAGATTCAATAGGTGACCACCGTCGTCAACGATGGCAATTGCCACTGGCCAGTTATGCTGTTGGGCGAAATGACGAGCGGCATTGGCTATGGATTGAACATCTTTATCAGTGAGGCAATGGCGTACTTTCATCAAAGTTTCTCCGGAGTAAGCAGAGTTTTCAGACACTGATTTAGGGTGGTCTGCGGGATGGCAATATCGAAGACAATGTCAAAGTGGTTACGACCGCTGCAGCTGCGTACTGCTGTAACTGGCATGTAGTGGGTCAGTCGTTCGGCTAATGCTAAACTCTGGTACTTGAAAACAGTAGTTTCCATCTCTCCCCAAGCTATGGCGACAGGTACAGGATTGTGAATCGGTAGGTGTAATGGACTTAGCTGTGCGGATTGATGGGGTGTTAGGTGTAGAGGCTGGTTAATATAGGTGCCGACCAGGGGTTGGAGATCGTAGATGCCGCTAACTAGCAAGGCGCCTTGGAAAGGTGATGAATCTGGCCAGATCCGACACAGCAACATTGCTGCCAAATGTGCGCCAGCGGAGCTGCCAACGAGGATGATTTTTGGCACTTGGCCCCGAGCTGCGTACCAAGTGCGTAGTGTAAGCAAGGCCTGAGCAACTTGGTCGACAATATATTCGAGAGGGACATTCGGCGCTAAACTATAGCCTACTGCAGCGTAGTCTAAGCCATGAGCGTTTAAGCCTGGGGCAGAGAACAGCGAGTCTTTTGCGCTCAGTTCCTGCCAGTAGCCACCGTGAATATATACGATCGTTGCCCCAGGGGATCGAGTGGCCTGGAATAGGAGGATCTTTTCCCTAGCCGCAGGCCCATAGCGTAATACTCGCGGCTGGCCGAGGAGCGCAATGGCTGCTTGGCTATCAGATCTATACTGAGTGAGAGTTTGCTTATAACTAGGTGCCAGTGAGCTCGGTGAATAGGCTCGTTCTCGTCTGTTCAGTGGAAGCTGATGGCCAAGAGGGTCGGAAACCTTCATCACATACATCCGTCCATTCCTCCTAAGGGATATAGCGGCGTTAGGTGCCTATGCAACTGACTTTTCACAGCAGCTAGGTTGATCTCTTCGAAGCTCTTGCAACCTTTGACGGCCAGACGAAGCAATTCTGATTGAATCTCTCCTCGAGCCTGTGCAGTGGCGTAAGGAAGGTTGCTGAAGGTCACCATGGAGTAGCGAGACATAAAGCGTTCTGGGTGCTCAGCTTCCAGCCACTGTGCCAGTTGCCGTTCCAGTTGATAGCCAGCACTACTGACCCGCTCTCGCATTTCAACATAGTTTTCTAGTGCCATAGCCTGGATTGCGCTGGCGTTGGGTTGGCGTTCTTCTTCATAGGCGCTTAGAGCTCTACTCAACTCTGGCTGTGCTGTTAGATACTTTGCCAACGCTGTGGCATCTTCCAGTGCGCAGTTCATACCCTGGCCGTGGAAGGGCACCATTGGGTGTGCAGCATCACCGATCAGTACTGCGCAGCCCTCGACTTGCCATTTGCGCAACCAGAGGGAGCCAAGCTGGCCAGTGGGGTTGTATTCGAAATCTTGTTCTAGGTTGGGTAAATATTCCGATAGATCTGGGTATATCCGCTCGAACCAGCTCCGCGCTACTTTACCCTCCGCAAGGCGCTTGAAACAGGCTTCGTCGGTATTGTCGTGCGGCAGGAAGAGCGTAGCGGTAAAGCTGCCGTCTATGTTCGGTAGGGCGATGCACATGTGTCCGCCACGCGGCCAAATGTGAAGAGCGTCGGCCTCAAGTCGCGGACAGCCATCGGCGCGAGATGGCATATAGAGCTCTTTATAGCCGTGGGGTTGCCACTCTCGGTGTTCTCCCAGCGAGGTAACGAGTGCCATGGCTCGACGCACGGCTGAGTCTGCACCATCAGCACCCACCAGCAGGTCGAAGGAAAGATGTTCACCTCCAGCTAGCGCACATTGTGCCGCCCAGTCAACTTGTTCGAGCGGAGTGTCAAAACGCAGGCGTACGCCGGCAGCTTCAGCGGCAGCAAGCAGTTGTTGATTAAAGCGGCCACGCTGGATAGACCATAGGACGTCTTCAGAACGGGGGCTGTAGGGTTGGTAGCTGGCGGGGTTCCCCAGCGAATGCACGCGCCGACCGCGCATAGCCACTGCTTCTGCTAGCACAGATGCCTCTAGCCCAATTAGCCGCAGAGCCTGTAGGCCACGTTCAGCCAGAGCTAGGTTGATTGATTTACCCGTGTTGGCCAAGCTTTTACGTGGGTCACCGCGTTTTTCCAGAAGAGTCACTTGCCAGCCTTGGCGCTGTAGCAAACAGGCCAGTAGAGGGCCAGCAAGCCCCGCTCCTACGATCAGCGCAGTGCGCTCTTGAGGGAGGTGAGTTGAATGTCGCGCCATCGTGATAGGCTCCTGGGTTCAGAGGTGGGTGCGCAACTGCCAGAGTTCGGGGAATAGAACTGTGTTGAGAGTGGAGCGAAGGTAGCTAACTCCGCTGGTGCCGCCGGTTCCCTGGCGATGGCCGATGATTCGTTCTACCGTGCAGAGGTGGCGAAAGCGCCAGTGCTTAACGCTGTCTTCTAATTCCACTAGTTGCTCGCCTAGGGTGTATAGCTCTCGGTGTTCCTCGGGCTGGCGATACACTTGCAACCAAGCTGCTTCCACTGAAGGAGAGTGACTAGTTGGCTCACTATGCTCAAATTGCAGCCGAGACTGGTCAATATCCATGCCGCGTGCAGCCATTAGGCGCACCACTTCATCATACAGTGATGGCGCCATTAAACGCTTTTGCAGTGCATGCAGGGCCAGTTCGTCCTGAGTGTGGTCTGCTAAGTGTGCTGAGGATTTGTTGCCAAGCAGGAACTCTATCTCACGAAACTGCACGGACTGATGCCCTGAGGCGCTGCCCAGCGACGGGCGCATAGCAAGAAAATCGCTAGGGGTTAGGGTCGCCAGCACGCTCCAGGCGTGATTCAAGTGATCCATGATCCGCTGTACTCGCGCGATGGCCTTCAGCGCGGCGGGTAGGTTATCACTGCCCAAATGCTGAATCGCCTGGGTCAACTCATACAGCATCAACTTCATCCACAGTTCAGCTGTCTGATGCTGGATGATAAACAACAATTCGTCAGGGATCTCGGAGCGTGGAACTTGGCTGTCTAAAATCTGCTTGAGATGTAGATAATCGTCATAGCGCATTTCGTTCGGGGCGGTGGCCGACGTCACACGCTTTCTGCCGGATAATGGGCATGGCATCGTAGTATCTCCTCAGGCCTTTGTCAGTGGTTTGCAGATATAGTTGATCTGACCACCGGCCACGGCAGGGAGAATAATAACCTCATCACCCTCGTTAATTGGTGTCTGTAGGCCGCTGTGAAAGCGCACGTCCTGATCGTTGACGTAAAGGTTTATAAATTTCACCAGAGCATCATCCTTTACCAGTCGTTGCTTCACTCCTGGCCAATCTCGCTCCAGGTCATCAATGACGTCAGCCAAGTTACTACCTTGGGCATCAACAGTGGCAGCTCCATTGGTTAAGGAGCGCATAATAGTGGGTATATGAATAGTGACAGGCATTTAGATTCCTTATTTATCAATAAAATAGTGGGGGTTGCTCGAAAGTCAGCTCTTGTTCCAGTATCCGACCATGCTTGATGTAGTAGCAGCGCATCGCTGGGCAGAAGTGTTTAACGGTGCTAATGATTAAGTGGTAGGCGTCGGGAAAGGCAGCGGCATAATCTACATCTGTGGAACTGGGATAGGGTTTTGAGGCAGTATGGGAGTGATAGATCACCAGTGGAAACTCACTACGTACGTCCATTTCCCGCCACACTAGTAGTTGTTCTCGTGGCTCGAAGATGAAAAAGTCTTTAGATTGAGCGGCATTGTGCATAGGTATCAGTCGGTGAGGTCTGGGCTCTCCTGCCAAGCTGGTGATGATGCCGCAGCATTCAATCGGGTGTTGCTCATGAGCTTGGCGGAAGAGGGCATCACGCATTGAAGTGGATAAATTCAGCATGATCGCACCTTAGTAACTTGCTAGAGTCGGATTGACATCGTGTACCCATGCCAATACGCCACCCTGCAAATTGCGCACGTTACTGAAACCGGCAGTGAGCATCGCCTGGACTACTTCTCTGGAGCGGGTGCCGGCCTTGCAGTACACCACGTAAGGTGCGTCTTTTTCGGCCATGACACCTTGGCCAAGGCTAGTTAGTACGTACGCCTTGGGCAGCAAATGTGCGCCCTCAATATGGACGATGTCCCACTCGTTCTGTTCGCGAACATCCAGCAGTGTCACTGTGGGCTCTTTAACCAGCAGTGTATGCAACTCAGTGGCGCTGATGCTTGGTACTTCGGTCTGTGCATTAGTTGGCTGGCCTATACCGCAGAACTGTGGATAGTCCTGGAGTGAGGTTATAGGTATACGCTGAGGGTCGCGCTGCAACGGCAGATAACGGTGACGCATGCGTAGTGCGTCGTAGACCATCAGTGTGCCAAGCAATGTCTCACCGATACCGGTGATCAGCTTAATGGCTTCTGTGCTCATCGCTGAAGCCACAGCGGCGCAAAGAACGCCGAGCACGCCGCCTTCTGAGCAGGACGGAGCGAATTGTGGCGGGGGTGGCTCAGGATAGAGGTCTCTGTAGTTCAGCCCACCATTCGGAGCATTTTCCCAAAATACGCTGACCTGCCCTTCAAATCGGTAGATTGAGCCCCACACATAAGGTTTATTGGCCATCACGCAAGCGTCGTTAACCAGATAACGAGTGGCGAAGTTATCGGCCCCATCGATGATCAGGTCGTATTGGTCGAACAGTTCAAGGGCATTGCTGTTATCCAAGCGAAGCTCATGCAGTTGCACCTTTACATTGGGGTTTAGTGCCTTGATGGCGAGGCTAGCGCTTTTTGTCTTGGGCTGACCCAAAGTATTCATGTTGTGGATCACTTGACGTTGCAGGTTTGAGGCTTCGACTAGGTCAAAGTCAACGATGCCCAGTGTGCCAATACCTGCTGCGGCTAGGTAGAGCAGAGTAGGAGAACCTAATCCTCCGGCGCCAATCACTAGAACTCGGGCGTTTTTTAGGCGTTGCTGCCCAGTCAAACCTAATTCGGGAATTAAGATGTGACGACTGTAGCGTGATAACTCCTCAGGGATTAGTTTGGCTCCTTGATTACTAACCAGAGGTGCTAGGTCTCGAGGTAATACCGATGCGTCATCATGTTGATTCCTAGTGGTCATAGGTCAGCTCCGTTCGAGGTTCAAAACTTGCGCCAAGGCTTGGCGTAGGATGTGCATTTCGTCGGTGGTACCAAGGGTGATACGTACCCACTTATCAAGTCCCGGCCAACTTCTGCCGACTTTCACACCCAGTTGCGCGAGCTCCTCAATTATCGTGGCGACGGGCCGTTGACAGTCGATCAATAGGCAGTTGCTGTGGGAGTTGCTGTGGCGCAAGCCATAGCCGCCTAGCCAATCTGTGAAAGCTTGGCGTTCCTTCTTAGTGGCATGCTTACGCCGTGTGCATTCGGCTTCGTCAGCTAGACACGCAAGGGCAGCGGCTGCCGCCGGTGCCGGTACGTCATGAGCCGGTTGTGTATGGATGCGATTAAGCAGCTCTGGTTGCGCCACTGCATACCCAATGCGCAGACCTGCCAGTCCGTAGATTTTCGAGAAGGTGCGTGTAACAACCAAGTTTGGATGTTCTCGTAGTGCAGCGATCATCGAGGGCTCGTCACTGAATTCCACATAGGCTTCATCTACTAGCACCACGGCCTGTTGGGTCAGGTTGGCGGCGCCGTGAATCAGTCGAAGGAGCGCATCATGGGGCGTTACGCTGCCGGTGGGGTTGTTGGGGTTGGCCACATAGATCAATCCTCCTGCACCAGCCTCAAGCATCGCTGACACATTATGTTCCCCGTCTGCTAGTAAGGGTATCTGGCACACTGGCCGTTCATGCAGCCGTGCAGCTTGCTCACACACTGGAAAACCAGGCGCCCCTACCACTAGTGGTTTTTGAGCATTTGTGAAGGCCAGTGTCGCGTAGTGCAGAGCACGGTTCGAGCCTGGATAAAGCGATATCCATTCATTGGGAATTTGGTGTCGGTCGGCCAGGTCTTGACGTAGCTGTTCGACCAGTTCGAATTGATAGCGTGAAGATATCCTCACTGCATTCCGTGCAGCCTCTAGTGCTGCTGTTGGCACGCCGTAGGGCGATTCATTCAAGTTGAGGGAAATCGGCGCTTGACTTGCCCGCATGAAGTTTCCGCTTGACTCCTGGCGGCAGTATGGTGACTGCATTATGTTATGTTCCTTTTGTTTAGTTTTAAATCAATTGGTTAAAGTGAGTCGCGCACCGATTTTGGCGTGTAGCCGAAAAACTTTGTGAAGGCGGCACTAAAATTGTTTGGGTGCTGGTAGCCTACTTGGTAGGCCGATTCCGATACTCGGTATCCAGCCGCTAATAGTTCTTGTGCGCGCTGCATGCGCATCTCCAACAAGTGTTGGGCGGGACTGTTGCTGTAGGCCTGACGGAAACATTCCTTGAGTTTGTACTCACTGATGCCCAGCTCCGCGCACAAGCAAGCATTGTTTATAGGCTGGCTCAAGTGGGTGCGCATGAAGGTTTCAACTCTTTCAAGCAAGTCCACATCACGGCCTGTAATTCCTCCTCTCTGTACCTCACCGGGGGCCAGCAGGTTGAGCTGTTCACCGAGCAGGCTTAGAGCATGGATACGCTGGCGCAGCCCGTCTTGCTCTCCTACCCTCGGGTTCTTGAAAAATCTGAGATGTTCACTGGCTCGGCTGTTGACGTGAGAGATTTTGCGAAAGCTTTCGTTATGGCGCAGAGCTTTGCCAAGTAATCGATCACAGCGCTCTGGCCCGATATAACGCGTAAGTGCTGACTCAGAAACCACTAGGCGCAACTGCTGGATGGGTTCGTCGGCGGCGTAGCGCCTTTCACCAATGCCTTCCTGAAATACTGAAACCGTAGTTCGGTTGGCTGAGAAGGGTAAGCTGTTACCTACTCGGTCTAAGAACTCGGATTGTCCTGAAAGACCGAATGTGATCACCAGGGTTCGTTCATTGCCTTCGTGCTGACAAGCTTCGCGTAACTCGCGTCCCGAAGAGATTCGAGAGCGGACAACTGAGAAACCTGCCTCGCAATCCAGTCGCTCAATTAATGTATGGCTTCGAGAAGAATCGCTTTGACGGCATGTCCATTTCTGCAGTTCTTGATCAGTGGCCAATTTCGGTTTTGACAAGCAGTTCACAACACATCACTCCTTATCCATCTTAATCAGCAGGCGTTTCGGCGTGGGCAGCAATGAAACGCCAATAAGCCCCTAGGCGCAGTGTCTGCAATCTGTGGCTGGGGTAATCAGAGCACAGGCGGTACAGGCAAAAAATGGCTTCGCATGAATAGCATACGGAAACCTTCGATTTTCATATGTAATGCGAATGATTAGCATTACCTCAATAAAGTATCATCCCTCATGTCATCTCGACAATTGCCAGCAGGCTGATTACTCGTTGCTCAATATCCGATCCGAGGTAGGGCATATACGGGGGCGCGCATTGATTCTGGTTAAATTTGGCAGAGTAAGGAGGAGGGGGATGATCCCGATTGTTGTGAAACCGCCACTGACGGGGATTACGATATCCTTGACTCCTGCGCCAATAGGGTTGGAAGCGGTTGCAGAGGCTTTTATCCACCGAGCAGAGCTGCTTGGTGCACGAGTAGAGAGGAATCTGCAGTCCACCGCTAACAAGCTGGTAGCACAGTTCGAAGATGGTGGGGGTGCACGAGTGGTTGTGTACTTACGTGGCTGGCCTTGTGGTAATCAGCCAATAAGCGAGGCGCTGGCGCAGGCAGCTTGTGGGCTGAGTGGTTGGCATGCTCGCAATGCAGGTGGTGTATTTGCTCTGGGGCCGGACTATCTATCGGTGCTATCCGCATCACTTATGTGCACTACTGGCGTAGCCGCTCTGATTGGCCAGTACCGTGGTAGTGGTAGCCGTGAAGTAAACCTGAGCCTGGGCGGAGTCGGGTTGTTATCTATGGCTCAGTATTTGGCTATGGATGACGCTGGCCAAGCCTCTCCATCCAAAGCAGGCATAGATTGGTCTTCACCTCCCTTTATCAGTGTCGAAGGGCACCTCTTTGAGCTTGAAGCACTGAGCCCTGAGGCTTGGCTAAGCTTTTGGAGTAGGTTACAGGTTTCGGCAGTTGACATCGCAGCAGCTTGGTCGCCCTTCCTACAGCGCTATACCACCGCCCAAGCGCTGCTGCCGTCCAGCCTATTTGATGCCTGTTCCAGCCGACGATTGGTGGATCTGCAGCGCATGGCTAGAAACAGTGGTGTGGATATATGCCCACTGCGTTCGGGAACTGTGGTGTCTTGGCAGACACATGGCCCTTGGTCTTTCGGAGAGCCACGAGTGGCCGCGTGTAGCTCCACGTTAAACACTGCACCGGAGCGGCCATTGACAGGGTTGCGGGGGATTGAAGCTTGTCGATTGATTCAGGGGCCGCTGGCGGGACACCTGTTGCGCGAACTTGGCATGGAACTGGTAAAGGTAGAACCACCTGGCAGCGACCCGATGCGAGGTATGGCGCCATTGGTGAACGAGTTGTCGGTACATTTTCATGCCATCAATCGGGATAAGTCGTGTGTCGAGCTTAATCTGCGCAGCGGGGGGGACCGGGAACGCTTGCTACAGATGGCTGGCGGCGCAGATGTCTTCCTGCATAACTGGGCGCCTGGCCGAGCCGAGCGTTTAGGGTTGACGCCTGACATACTGCGTCGCCAGTCATCCTCACTCATCTATGCTTCGGCGTCTGGTACTGGTCGAGTACCAAAAATGAATGATCCACTTGCCACCGATTTCATGATCCAGGCGTATAGCGGTTTAGCATGCCGGATCAACCAAGCAGAAAGTCCCGCTGGAGCGTTACTGACGTTGGTGGACGTGCTTGGTGGAGTGGCCCTAGCCGAAGGTGTTGTTGCTGCACTTTACGCTCGCTATGCACATCAGCAGGTTCTGGAGCTAGATTCAGCCATGGCCGGAGCTGCTGCGCTGCTTATGGCGTCTAGCCCTGGCTCACCCCCGGCACGGAGTTTCGCCACTGCCGATGGTTACGTGATGGTTGAGTCGTGCTCCAGGCACATGTTGTCAGAGTTAGACCTGCGCTCGCTAGCGACTACCAAGGCGCTGACTTTGCTGGCAAAGCAAGGGGTTATCGCTACCCCCGTTTCTTTTTGTGCTGCTGATGTCGGAGCCCACCCCAACTTGTCAGGCACGCTGAGCCGTGACGAACATGGTCTGAATGTTGCCACCCCTTGGATCATTAATGCTTAAGGACAATGTAACATGCCTAATGAACTAGCCATGCGGCAGAATCAAAGTCAACTCAAAAAAACACAGGTGTTGGATTGGGTTCCTACCAGCCTACGCGAGCGTTGGGCCTCGGAAGGTATCTACCCGAATAAAGGCTTGTTTGAGGCCTTTCTGGATATTGCTCAAGTGCGTCCGATGGATGCAGCCGTTATCGAGGGTGCCGACAGCCTCAGCTATGCTCAATTGCGAGCGCGAAGTCTCAGCCTAGCCCAAGTGCTGCATGATATGGGAGTTGGTGCGGGAGATGTGGTGGCAGTGAACTTACCAAATGGGTGGCGTGCCTGTGCTGTAGACTTGGCTGTAGCCGCATTGGGGGCGATTGTGCTGCCATATCCAATGGGGCGACGCAAACGCGATACCCGCGCTATGCTCACCAAATCCGCCGCACGCGTTCTGGTATGTAAACGAAAGGTAGGCGACACCGATTACGCTGAGTTGGTCGATAGTTTGAAGCATGAATTACCGGCACTAGAGCAGGTGCTGGTATGCGGACAACGTTACCAAAATTGGCCGAGTTTGGCTGAGTGTTGGGAAAGGTCAGAATTCAATGCCCTCAGCGTGCGCGTCGATCCTAATGCTGGAGCCCGCCTGATAGCTTCTTCAGGCTCGGAGTCTGAGCCTAAATTGGTGCTTTACTCGCACAATGCGTTGGTGGGTGGTCAGACAGCTTATCTACACAGCTTGGTTCAGGATTCATCGAAAATACGTGCACTTTTTGCGGTGCCGCTAGCTTCGCCCTTTGGCTCGCTTGGCACTCCCTGCACTTTGGCTTCCCTTGGGGGAGTTCTCATTTGCTTGGATCGCTTCGAGCCGGACGAAGTGCTACGTCTGCTCTCCCAACAACGAGCCACACACCTTTTTGCTGGCCCTAATATGGTTGACATGCTGTTGGCTAGTCCTTTGCTCCAGCCATGTGGGTCTGAATCGCTTGATTTCTCCTCTCTCACGACGATCGTCAGCGGAGGCTCAGCACTGAGTGAGCAGACTTATGAAGGGGTACGTAACAAACTAGGGTGCACGCTGATCCAGTCCTACGGTTCTGCTGACGGTATTGCCTGCCATACTGAGCTTGATGACCGGCCTGAAACGACTGTGCGGACTGTCGGTTGCCCCGATCCGACAGTGATTAGCGTGAGCATTCGCAATGATTTGGGCCAGCAGCTCGGCTGTGGTGAAGAGGGAGAAATATGGGCGCGCGGACCTATGACGCCGATGTGCTACTACGGTGCACCGGAACTGGATCAGCGCTACCGCAACACCGAAGGTTGGGTGCGTATAGGTGATCATGGATTACTTGATGCTGAAGGGCGTCTGCGCATTGTTGGTCGACGTGCTGACACTGTGCTACGCGGCGGTTATAAAATTAATCTTGTTGAAGTGGCCCATATATTGCGCGGTCATCCTGCGGTTGACCAGAGTGTGGTGCTCAACAACCCTACTGAAGATGGCAAGCCGAGCCTGGATGCTTTTGTAGTCATGCAGCCTGGCCGTCACGCGCTGACGTTGGAGAAAATGCTGGCGTATCTCGTAAAGGAAGTGGGTGCTCAGCCGAGTCAACTGCCTGATACGCTGACGTGTGTGCCTGAGTTGCCATTGGCGCCATCTGGTAAGGTTGACCAGAAGGCGTTACTACAACGCTGTAAGGCGGTCTGGAACGGTGTTTCAGCACAGCCGGTAATTGACTTATTGATGGGGGTGGAGCGCGCAGGCGTGTTACGTGCGGCTATCGAGCTCCAATTGTTTGATCAAATGGGCGAAGGCGTCACCGCTGAGGTACTGGCTGAGCGTATTCAGGCCAGCCCCCGTGGTACTCGCATCCTGCTCGATGCTCTCGCTGGGCTGGGGCTAGTGTCAAACGAACCCGGCCACTCCTACTATCGTGCTAGTTCTTTGGGAGAGAAATTCTTGTGTCGTACTTCACCCCATTATGTCGGTGGCTTGACACAAGTTTACACCGCTGACCTGATGTGGGACGCCTTCCGCGATTTTAAGGGCGCGGTAGTAGCTGGTGGTAGCGTTCTTTCGCAAAGCCTGGAAGCGGCTAATCACCCATATTGGAAAGAATTCTCTCAGGGCATCACTAACACTGCGCGAGTTACTGCTCGACGTTTAGCTGACCAAATACTGCCATGGCTGGGCGAGCGTTCGCAGCCTGAGGTTCTGGACTTGGCCTGCGGAAACGGTACCTACGGCTTCACACTGGCTGCCAAACAACCTTCGATGAGAGTGTGGGGAGTTGACTGGCCAGACAGCGAAGAGTTATTTGAGAAAACCGCTGAGTGTTTTGGTGTTTGTGAGCAGGTACGTTTCATTCCTGGTGACCTCTTTGAAGTAAGGTTTGAGCAGCGCTTTGACTTGATCATTCTTAGTCAAGTGTTACACCACTTCGATGAATCTCAGTGTTGGCACCTGTTGGCGCGTTTGCAATCTTGGCTGAAACCCGGAGGGCGGGTTCTAATTGCTGGCTTCATGCGCTCCAATGCACCACCCGAACAGGAACCGATTCAACGGCTGTTTGCAGCACAGATGCTCAGCCTCACTGAGGCTGGTGACTGTCATTCGATAGAGTTGGTGCAGCAATTACTAGCCGAACAAGGTTGGCAGGATATTAAAACCAACCGTCTGAGAGGACTGCCTATTCAGTGCGTGCTGGCAACTAGAGGTGACTCGGGGGTAGAGGCATGACCCCGGTTCTCTGGCGCTTGTCGCGGCCTTTGCGTCCTTCGATTTTACTGGCTGCGTTCGGCCAAGTGGTTGTCACCGCCTGTCATGTTGGTCAGGCGCTATGCTTAGCCAGTGCTTTGGCCGGGCTATTCGCTGACCAGCCATTGTCCGAACTATGGTGGCCGCTGTCGGTTTTTTTTGTTTTTACTTGGCTACGCATCGTGCTGATGGGGTTGTCTGAAGCACTCGCTATGCGTGTGGCAGGGCTTGCCCGGCACTACTTGCGTCAGCGCCTGATTGGTCAGGTATTACGTGTGGCGGCTGATCCGGCCAGCGACCGAGATAGCGGGGAACTGAGTACCACCTTGGTGCAGTCGGTGGAAGCCTTGCAAGCCTATTACAGCCGTTATGTGCCTGCAGTGCTGGGTGCGGTGTTTGGTGGCGGGGGTGTGCTACTGCTAATGGCGTATTTCGATAGCCGTTCTGCCCTTGTGGCTGCTCTTGCTGCGCTGGCGCTACCCTTTACTGATCGCCTCTGGTTGCGTTGGCGGCGCGCTTCTGCAGGTGGGTTGTTCGCGAGTATGGGGCGTTTTTCCGCGTATTTGCTCGACAGCTTGCGCGGCGTCACCACGCTCAAGGCCTTCAATGCTCAGACCCGGCGCCGTCAGGTACTCAGTCAACAGGCACGGGATCTGCGTGAGCAGGCCATGGGTGTGCTTTACGCCATTCTCATGCGTAACGGCGCAACAGGGCTGCTTAGCTTGGGTGGTTTAGCGTTGGTGACTGCGCTTAGCGCTCAGCGCGCCGTTGCCGGTGAGCTATCGCCGTTTGCGTTGTTGGCCGTTGTGCTGCTGGCCCGCGAGGCCTTCGGTACGCTGGAAAAGCTTGATAAGACCTTCCACATTGCATGGTCGGGTAATGCGGCGGCGGCCCCCGTCATTCGTTTACTTGACGCTATACCTGGGGTGCCAGAGCCGATTGAGGCCCGGGCTTTACCGACCCATCATGGAGTGGCCTTTGATAGCGTTAGTTATACCTGGCCGGGTGGCTGCGAACCTGCGTTGCACAATGTGAATTTTACGCTTGAGCCTGGTGAGTTCGTGGCTGTGGTAGGGCCCTCTGGCGCAGGAAAATCGACCCTGGCAGCTCTATTGATGCGCTTTGTTGCACCTGACTGCGGCCGCGTCAGCCTGGGCGGCGTTGATCTTCGCGATTTGCGCGTCAATGACGTATACGAAAACGTCAGTGGCGTGTTCCAACATAGTGTGCTGCTGCATGGCAGCATCGAAGAGAACTTGAGGATGGGGGCTCCTCAAGCCAGTGATGAGGATCTGGCTGAGGCATGCCGGGTAGCGTCACTGGAATCGTGGATTTCAAGTCTTGAAAAAGGCGTTGCCACTGCCGTGGGAGAAGGCGGCGCGCGACTTTCTGGCGGTCAGCGACAGCGCATAGCTATCGCACGTGCTTGGCTAAAAAATACACCGGTCATGGTGTTGGACGAGGCGACCGCGAACGTGGACGTTGCCAGCGAAACCCACATTGGAGAGGCCATCGAGCGGCTTCGCGGTCAGCGTTCGCTACTGGTGATTGCACATCGTCTAGCCAACGTTCGGAATGCCGACCGCATTCTGGTGCTTGATCGTGGTCGTTTAGTTGAGATCGGTGATCACCACAACCTACTGACCCGAAATGGCCTCTATGCGCGCCTCTGGAACCGGCAGCACGCCCACGAAGCGTCGCCCCAAACCGAGGAAGAACTAATATGAAAGTCAATGTCCACGAAATTCCCCAGGGGCCGCGTAGCACATGGGGTGACCTGTTACGCCTTTCCGCTGGCCAGCCGCGCCTGCTAGCACTCACTATCGCTGCTACGCTCATTGCCCAGGCTGGCATGGTGACAAGCCTTGCGTTGGGTGCCTGGCTAGCAGGTTTGGCGCTGACGGGTGCACCGGAGAGCCTCTGGCAACCCGTGCTTTGGGGCATGCTTGTCAGCGCCGTTGCTGGGGCCGGTGGTCGCTGGTGGCAGGCACATATCTCCCATGCCTTTGCTTTTGCTCTGATCGAAACGCTGCAGGTGGGCATTTACGACGGTCTAGAGCGTGCCGCCCCAGGTGGTTTGTCCGACACCCGCAGCGGCGAGCAGGCCAACGTGGCGCTGAACGATGCTCAGGCGCTGGAACACTTTTTTGCCCACACCCTGGCCGATACCATCGCTGCAGTTGTGGTACCGCTGTTGGCACTGCTGGCGCTGGCCTGGATACAGCCTTGGCTTACTTTAGTGTTACTGCCATTTCTGCCGACTCTGACCAGCGTGCCATTCTGGCTGGGGGAGCGTGCTTTTCGCCAGGGGCGCGAGATGAATGCCGCGCTAGCGGGACTAAACGCTGAAGTGATTGAGGGCATTGAGGCGCGTCGAGAGATCCTCTTGTTCAATCAGGAGGCGGCTTGGCGCGCTCGGCTGGGGCAGTATCTGGCGCGGCTGAAGAGCGAGCAGCGTCGTTACGCCTTGCGAACAGGCGCGGAGCAAGGCGGTATAGAGCTGATCCAGTCCTTAGCATTGATCACCGCGCTGGTGGCCAGCGCAGTGTTGCTTGAATATCAAGCCCTAGCGTTGGCTCAAGTTCCGCTATCGGTCGTGCTGGTAGGCGCGGCACTGCTACCTTTGGCAGAGGTAGCGCGCAGTGCCAGCCAACTGGGTGCAGTGCGCGCCAGTGCGGCACGGGTGTTGGCGTTGCTGCATCAGCGTTCGCCGATTCAGGACAATGGCCAGCGATTGCCTAAGGATGCCAGCATCGAATTCAACCAAGTGGTGTTCGCCCATTCCGAGCGCCCTGTGCTGCAGGGTGTCAACTTCCGGGTAGAAACGGGTGAGATGGTCGCACTGGTTGGCCCCTCAGGATCTGGCAAGACCACCTGCGCCAACTTACTAATGCGCTTCTATGAGGTGCAGAGCGGCACAGTGAAGCTGGGCAGCGAAGATCTGCGTGATATTCCCCTATCCGAGCTGCGCCACTGGATCGCCTGGGTTGGTCAGGAGGCCTACTTGTTTGACGACAGTATCGAGGGCAACTTGCGCTTGGGCAAACCAGAGGCGACGCAGCAGGAAATCGAAATCGCTGCGCATCAGGCCCAGGCCCACGATTTCATTCAGGCCCTACCTGAGGGCTACCAAACGCGTTGCGGCGCGAATGGTGCGCGGCTTTCAGGTGGTCAGCGTCAGCGTATCGCCATCGCCCGGGCACTGCTGTCTCAAGCGCCCGTGCTGGTAATGGATGAAGCTTCATCCAGCCTCGATGCTGACAGTGAACATGCCCTGCAGCAGGCCTTGTTGGCGCTTCGTGGGCAGTACACGCTACTGGTGGTAGCACATCGTCCAAGCACCATTGCTCAGGCTGACAGGGTCGTACTCCTGCAGGATGGCTGCATTCTCGATCAGGGCTCTCATGAGCAGTTGCTGCACCGTTGCGAGCAATATGTCCAGTTGCTCGCGCAGCCAGCCAGCGCTTAAAAACACATGCTTAGCAACGAGTACCTTAAGCGTTTAGCTCCAGAAACTTAAAACCTGGGAATACCGACATGAAAGCCCCCGCCATTTCGTACTGGTCGTTGCAGTTGCTGCTCGGCTGGATCAACTTCGCTATGACCGCACCAATGATCTATCTCTACCTAGGGTTACCGCTGGTGATGCGCCAGCAGGGGTGGTCCGGCACCGCCATCGGCCTCTTCCAATTGGCAGGGTTGCCGGCCGTGCTCAAGTTCGTATTGGCTGCTCCGGTAGATCGCTGGGCGCGAGATACCGCCGGTTATCGGCGCTGGAGCTTAGTACTGTTGGTCGGTTATGCCGCAAGCCTTGTAGCGCTGGCGGGGCTCGACATAGGAAAAACGGGCTTCACGACGTTATTCGCCCTGGCGATGCTGGCTAGCTTATTCGGCACTTGGGCCGACGCGCCGGTCAATGCCTTGGCTATTCGCTGTTTACCCGAGACTGAACGTATGCGCGCAGGCACTATCCGTTCAGCCGCCAGTTCATTGGGGGCAGTGTTCGGGGGTGGTGCGATGCTCATTTTGCATGATCGTGTTGGCTGGTCTTGGCCGTTCTTTGTGCTGGGGGTTGGACTGTTGTTGGCCCTTGTCGGACTTTATCTCATACGCCCAGTGCATCTTGATACGATAGCGACACCCAAACGCTCAGAGGTGGGGGTGCGCCAATGGGTTGGCTATTTCGCTTCTGCTCAGCGTCGCCGTTGGGTGGTCGTGTTGATGCTCTATTTCCCCTTTATTGGCACTGCCTGGGTATACCTTAAACCGTTACTGCTCGATCAAGGACTGCCGTCCGGTCAGGTGGCCGTGGTAGCTGGTTTGCTGGGTGGCGTGGTCGGTGCTTTGGGCAGTCTGCTAGGCGGTTATGTCACTTACCGTCGTGGTTTGCACTATGCCCTGCCTGGCTTTGCAATGCTCGCCCTCGTTGCCTTGGCTGCATTATCGGCGGCGTTGGCCAGCCATGCGAGCTTGCCGTTGCTAACTGCCTGCACCGTGCTTCTGGCGCTGGCCATGGGCGCCTCGGCTGGATTAGTGTTTGGCATGATGATGTACTACACCCGTGAAGGTTTGACGGCTGTGGACTATGGTCTGCAATCGAGTCTATTCGTGCTCACGCGTACGGTTGTGCCCATGCTCGCAGGGCTGCTGCTTGACCATTTCGGGTATCTGGGCATGTTAAGCGCTCTGATGGCTGGCATGCTGGGAATAGGTTACTGGAGCCTGCGATTTGTGCGGGGCATGGGCGAGATGCCACCAAAGATGGGGCGTGTCGCCTGATTCCCGAACCGTTGTGGTCACTATAGTGGGGTACTGCGGAGCTAGGTCGGTTGTGCTGAGAACATCGTGATGTTAGCCGTGTCCGGTGTCGACTTCCGGCACCACTGACATGCCGACTTTTAACTGTTGGGCTTGAGGTTGACCTGGATCGATGGCGATGCGCACCGGTAGACGTTGGACGATCTTGGTGAAATTACCTGTGGCGTTGTGGGGTTGAATGGCTGAAAAGCTCACCGAGCTGGCTGGGCCTAGGCTATCCACTCTGCCGGTTAGGGTGATGTTGGGGAGAGCATCGATGGTGAAACTTACCGGTTGGCTGGGCCGCATACGGGCGATTTGTGTTTCACGGAAATTGGCGGTGATATAGAGATTGTCCAGAGGAACTAAGGTCAGCAGCGTTTCACCGATTTTCATATAGCCGCCGAGGCGCACCACTTTCTGAGCGACGATACCTTTCACCGGTGCTGTAATGTGGGTGTAGGATAATGCCAATTCCGCTGCGTCCAGTTTGGCCTGAGCGATGTTTTGCGCCGCTTGGGCTTTCTCTAGGTCGGCCTGCAACACTTCCAACGCCTGTTGGGTAGCGGTATAGGCGGCCTGGTCGCCGATCAGGGTGGCCCTTGATGCAGCTAACTCTGCCTCTGCCCTTTGCAGCGACTGAACGGTACCGGCACCGCGGGCGCGCAGGTTGAGGTAGCGTTCTCGCTCCTGTCGAGCCAGTGTCACTGCGGCCTGATCGACGTCAAGTTTTGCCTGTGCTTGATGAATGCGACTTTCCTGACGCACGATTTGCGCTTGTAGACTGACGATTTCCGCAGCTGCCTGGGCCAGTCCAGCACTTGCTTCTTCCACCTTAGCTCGTGTATCGCTGTCATCGATCTCTACTAGCAGGTCGCCGACGCTCACCGTCTGGTTTTCTTCCACCAGTACCCGCTGTACACGACCGGCAACCTGCGACGCCACCCGTGTTAGATCTGCCTGTATATAAGCATCGTTGGTGGATTGATATCTGGCGGCGCTTTCCGGGCGGTTCAGCGCATAGACACCCGTAATTGCCAGGGCCAGGAGTATCAGAATGAAAGGAGTTCGCAAGCGACGTAATGAGGTCATGGCTATTATTCCGGTGAACGAGAGGGAGGTGACGGTGGCGTTACGGGCGTGAGACAGAGCGTCAGCGGAATCAGCATCAGGGCAAGCACGCTAAGTGCCCGGTAAGCGTCGGCGGTGGCCAGCGTGACGGCTTGGGTAGTGACGGCGTCGGACAACGTCATCAGTTGGTCTTCATGCATTCCTAGGGCGGCGCCAGCTCGAGCCATGCTGTCCAGCAACATGTCGCTGTGAAAATGGCTTTGAATCAGTATCAACTGAGTGACCAGCGCGCTGCCCAGGGCGGTGCCGAAGGCGCGCAGCATATTCACCAGCCCGGATACGAAGGGGCCTTCCATTGGCTGTACCACACTGGTAGCCAGAAATAGCAGTGAGACCACCGCCATTGGCTGGCCGATCGCTTGCAGTGCTTGTACAGCGACGAACTGGTGCCACATCCATTCACTGGTGATTTGGGCGCCTAGCCAGCAGGCTATCGCCACAATCAGCAGGCCAGTGGCAAATACCTTGCGTGCATCCATCCAAGGCTGGTATAGAAGCAGAGCCACCAGGGAGCCGAGCACCAACTGTGGTAGCCCGATGGTGAGCCCAACGGCACTGGATTGCAGTGGTCTATAACCTTGCACTTGGGCGAGAAAATTAAGCGGCAGTAGAGCGCCGGACATCAGCACAACCAACAGCCCAACAAACAGGGTGAAGCCCAGCCCAAGGTTGCGCCGGGAAAGCAGTTGAAGGCGGATAAAAGGGCTGGGATGATGCCACTCGCTGAGCAGACCGGCGAAGGTGGCGATTAGGCCGCCAGCAAGTGCACTGCAGATCAGTGTTGAATGAAACCAGCCAAGACGTACACCCTGACTGAGAACTATCGCAAGCAGCGCTAATCCGGTAACCAGACAAATATGGCCGATCCAGTTGCCCTGACCGAAGCGCTCATGGCGTGGTGGATCCTGAGGGAGGCCCCATGCACATAGCGCTAAGCTGAACATACCCAGCGGAACGATTTGCCAGTAGACCCACCGCCAGTCGAACAACTGATCTGTCCACACGCCAGCCAGCCACACCGCCAGATTGGGTGCTAGGGTGGCAGTCATGGCGAATAGCGCCAAACCGTGCAGGCGAATATGAAACGGCAGAAAACGCAGCGCTGCCATCATCAGTGTCGGGATCAGACCGCCAGCGACGGCACCTTGCAGACCGCGCAGTAGGAGCATGGACGGTAGCGACTGGGCAAAGGGCAGTAGTAATCCGAGCAGCGTGGCAGCGGAGATTAACACCAGTTGATAACGGCGCAGTGATAGGGTGATGGCGAACCAGGCGGCAAACGGTTGTACCGTGATTTCGCCAACGAGATAGACGGTATCCAGCCAGGAGGCAGCGTCGGCACCCAAACCATGGGCGCCGCGAATATCTGGCAATGATAAGGCAGGAACCCGGTTGTTAAATCCTGCCATGATGGCTGCGATGAATACGCCGGTCAGCCCGGCGATAAGCCGAGGGCCAAAAACAGGCTGGGCTGGGGTGGCGGTGCGGGTATTAGGCATGGAGAGCGCTCCGGCGATCACAATCGCCAAGTGAAGCGCATTCCTACCTCCCGGGGCGGGCTGTAGATGGTGACGAAGCCGTTCTGGTAGCCCACGGCGTCATAGCGCTTATCGCCGATGTTGTCGGCGTAGGCGGCGAGCTCCCAATCACCTAACTGATAGCCAGCGACCAAGTTGAGCAGTGCATAGTCGTTACGCTCGTATTGGTTGGCGGCGTCTAGGTAGACTTTGCTGCTACCGACCAGGCTGCCCTGGGTGTACCAGCCTTCTGGATCGTCGTAGCGTAGGCTCAAATAACCGGTAAAATCGGGAGCGAAAGGATTGTGATTACCAGCGTAGTCGGCTGAGCCATCTTGGAATTGATCAAATCGGGTATGGTTCCAGGCTAACCCCCCTTTAATTTGCCACCCATCGCCAAGCAGATAGTCAAGGTCGAGTTCTACCCCTTTAGAGGTGGCTGTGGCAGCATTGGTGATGTACATCATGCCGGCGGTGGGCATTTGCATGACTTGCATGTTGTCGATGTCCATCAGATAGGCGGCGAGAGAGTAACGCAGGCGCCCTTCGGCTAGCCAACCCTTAGCGCCGGTCTCGTAGGACCAAGTTTTCTCTGGACCGAAGGACTGATAGTTCGTTGCGGGGGATAATATATTGAACCCACCGCTACGCACGCCTCGCGAGATACTGGCGTACCACTGATTGCGTGGGCTGATTTCATATTGCAACGCGATCTTGGGCGAAAAGTGCGACCATGATTCCGACCGGCTTGCCGCACCACGTGGGTGTAGTTCCACCTGATTGTGCTCAATGCGCCCACCGGTAGAAAGGCGCCAGTGTTGTGCCAAGGGTAGGTTCCAATGGGTAAACAGGGCTGTCGTTTGGCTTTCCTGATTGGCATGAAGATCCACAGAGCCCATCATATTTTTGCTGATACTATGCAGCCGGTTATCACTGCTATCGCCGTAGACGCCGAGCAACCACTCTGTCTCGCCAAGAGCACCCTCTAAGCGAAGCTCCTGGGATAGCGTGCGTAGCCGGTTGTCACGACCTACGTGCAAGATATCCTCGGCCCTGAAATCGGTATCCTGCTGTATATGATCCCGGAAATCATTCCAGGCAGTGACGGAATGGAGACTCAAGTCCGAGGCGAATTCATGTTCCGCGGTTAGTGCTAGGGTTTGCCCCCAGGATCGGTTCCAACTTGGGGTGCCTGAGGCAACAGTGGCACGATGCGCGCTAGGTGCCCCCCAGCGGGATGCACCATCATCATACTCTTGGCGCGTATAGCGCAGTGCCAAATCAGTCGCATCACCAGGCGTCCAGCGCAGCCCTAGGTTGAGATCGTGCCGATTGCGGTCATCTTCATTACTGCCGGTGTGGATGTTGTCGATAAAACCATCCTCACTCGACGTGCTAACCGCAATACTGGCATAGAGATTGTCCTGAACGATGGGGTGACTGACGGCGAAGCGAACGGCTCGATGGCCATGGTTGCCGGCTTCACCGCTAACAGTGGCGCGAGGTTGGTTGTCCATCGGCTGGGTGTGGATAGCAATGACGCCAGCTTCGGCATTACTGCCATAGAGTGTGGACTGAGGGCCGCGTAGTATCTCGATTCGGTCGACGTTAAGTAGGCTGCTCTCGAATCCCTGAGCAGACAGTGTTGGTACACCATCCACCAGAAGCAACGTTGAGGTGGAAAAGGTGTTGAAGTTAGCCGTTAGTCCCCTCATTACGGGAGAATTCATGCCGGCCTGTCCGAATGGCTGAAACGATAACCCAGGAACCCGTCCCTCTAACTGTTCGAGGCTGGTCAGGCCCGCTGCTTCAATTTCAGAACCATCAATCACCGCGACACTGGCAGCCACATTTTCCAGTGGCTGCTCGGTTTTTTCCGCGGTCACCGTTATCGGTGTGAGGGTGGCGGGGGCTTCACCCTCTGTCGTTATTGCTGAGTTTGTCGTATTCGCCCACCCGGGGACGGCTTGCAGGCAACTCATCATGGCTGCCAAATGGAAAATTCGACGTCGCTTGTGCTGCATCTTTCGTTTCCCCTTATTCCCTTATGTTATTTCATTACGTGCTAATTTCCCCGCTACAATCTCATCGGTACGGGGAGTACGCTGAGAACAAGGATACTCTTAAGGCAAATAGTAATCATTGCTATTAAGTATGGTGGTTGGCGGTTTACCTATGAATGTATGCAAGCGCAGGGCTGGGGCAGCTGCCCATTCTGGTTCGGCCGAGCTGATTTTGACTGCTCAGTTCAAATTGAGCCTTGGGGCGTAGTCTGCTATTCTGTCGTCCCATCCTGGTGTGGCTTTCTGTTACGCCTTTTGATCACGTTTCGACAGGTTTTCCATGACACGATATATCTTCGTGACCGGCGGCGTTGTGTCCTCTCTTGGCAAGGGCATCGCGTCGGCCTCGCTGGCGGCGATTTTAGAGGCCCGCGGCCTTAAGGTCACCATGCTCAAGCTCGACCCGTACATCAACGTGGACCCGGGCACCATGAGCCCTTTCCAGCACGGCGAGGTGTTCGTCACCGAGGATGGCGCCGAGACCGATCTGGACCTGGGCCACTACGAACGCTTTATTCGTACCAAGATGACCCAGCGCAACAACTTCACCACAGGCCGTGTTTACGAGCACGTGCTGCGCAAAGAGCGCCGTGGCGATTACCTGGGTGGCACGGTACAGGTCATCCCGCACATCACCGATGAAATCAAGCAGCGCGTTTATGCCGGCGGTGAAGGTTTCGACGTGGCGCTGGTAGAAATCGGTGGCACGGTAGGTGATATCGAATCGCTGCCGTTTTTGGAGTCTATTCGCCAGATTCGTAGCGAGCAGGGTGCTAATCGCGCGCTGTTTATGCACCTGACGCTGGTGCCGTATATCAAGACGGCGGGCGAGACGAAAACCAAGCCTACCCAGCACAGCGTTAAAGAGCTGCGCTCGATTGGTATTCAGCCGGATATTCTGATTTGCCGCAGCGAAGTCGAGCTTGAAGAGAGCGAACGCCGCAAAATCGCGTTGTTTACCAACGTTGAAGAGCGTGCGGTCGTACCGCTTCAGGACGCAGATACCATCTACCGTATCCCGCTGATGCTTCATGAACACGGCCTGGACGATATCGTCTGCGATAAGCTGCGCCTTGATGCCGAGCCCGCCGATCTTTCCGAGTGGGTGAAAGTGCTGGACTCCAAGCTTAATCCGCTCAAGTCCGTAAGTATCGCCATGGTCGGTAAGTACATGGAACTGCTGGACGCGTACAAGTCGCTTAATGAAGCCTTGATTCATGCAGGCATTCAAGGGCGCATCAAAGTCAATGTCGACTATATTGACTCCGAAGACATTGAGCGCCATGGCACCGAGCGTCTGGCGGGCAAAGACGCCATTCTAGTGCCCGGCGGCTTTGGCGAACGCGGCGTCGAAGGCAAAATTCTGACGGCTCAATTCGCGCGTGAAAACAACGTGCCTTATCTAGGCATCTGCTTGGGTATGCAAGTGGCGGTGATTGAGTTTGCCCGTAACGTGGCGGGTTGGAATGACGCTAACTCCACCGAGTTTACCCACGATACCCAACACCCGGTGGTGGGGTTGATTACCGAGTGGCTGAACCCAGAAGGCAAAATCGAGCTACGCGATGCGGCGTCTGATTTAGGCGGCACCATGCGCTTGGGCGGCCAAGTATGCCATCTTGAAACAGGCACTAAAGCGCGCGAAGCCTACGGCTCTGATGAGATTGTTGAGCGCCATCGCCACCGCTTTGAGGTCAATAATCAGTTTATTGATGAGCTTGAGAAAGCAGGGTTGGTGATCTCGGGCAAGAGCGTCGACCAGTCGCTGGTGGAAGTTATCGAGCTGGCTGACCACCCTTGGTATGTGGCCTGCCAGTTCCACCCAGAGTTCACCTCCACCCCACGCGATGGCCACCCGCTATTCTCGGGCTTTGTTAACGCCGCATTGGAGCATAAAACAGCGCGCAGTCGCGCCCATGCGCATTCTCAGGAATAAGAGGGCAACAGCATGGCTTCTCAAGAACGGTCTCAAGAACGCTCTCAAGCTGGATCGCAAGAGCGTCATATTAACGTCGCCGGCTTAACCGCCGGCAATTCCTTGCCGCTAATGCTGCTGGGCGGCATGAATGTGCTGGAGTCTGCCGAGCTTGCCGATGAGGTAGCTCAAGCGTATGTGACGGTGACCCAGAAGCTGGGGATGCCTTACGTATTCAAGGCCAGTTTCGATAAAGCCAACCGCAGTTCAATCAACTCTTACCGCGGCCCCGGTATTGAGAAAGGCCTGCAGATTCTGGCCGATATCAAAGCCCGCTATAACGTGCCGATTATCACCGATGTGCACGAGCCCTGGCAGGCGGAAGCGGCCGCTGAAGTCGCCGATATTATTCAACTGCCCGCCTTTTTGGCCCGCCAAACCGATTTGGTGGTCGCCATGGCCAAAACCGGCGCGGTCATCAATATCAAGAAGCCGCAGTTTTTGGCGCCTCATGAAATGCGCCACATCCTCAGCAAGTTCCAGGAAGCGGGTAACGACCAACTGATGCTTTGTGAGCGTGGCTCAAGCTTTGGTTACAACAACCTGATTGTTGATATGCTCGGCTTTGGCGATATGAAGCAAACCGGCTATCCGGTGTTTTTCGATGTGACCCACGCGCTGCAACGCCCCGGTGGGCGAGCAGACAGCGCCGATGGGCGCCGAGCTCAGGTAGCGGAATTAGCCCGGGCAGGTGTGGCCGTAGGGCTTGCTGGGCTATTTTTGGAAGCTCACCCGGACCCTGACAACGCCAAATGCGACGGACCCTGTGCGCTGCCGCTGGATCAATTAGAGCCGTTCTTAACTCAGCTTGCGCAGCTGGATGCGCTAGTGAAAGGGTTTGAGCCGCTAACGATTCGCTAAGCAGGACGTTATATTAATAATTTTATCTGACCTATAGGAAAGGATATTGCCATGACCAAAATTGTTGCTATCAGTGCGTTGGAAGTGCTGGATTCACGCGGTAACCCGACCGTGCAGGCGCACGTACGCCTTGCCAGTGGCGCTGTCGGCGAAGCCTGTGCCCCCAGCGGAGCCTCAACCGGTTCACGGGAAGCGCTAGAGTTGCGTGACGGCGATAAGTCGCGCTACCTCGGCAAAGGTGTGCTGAAAGCAGTCGATGCGGTCAATGGCAAAATTCGTGATGCGTTGTTAGGTATGGATGCCCGCGACCAGCGCGGCTTGGACGATGCCATGCTGGCGCTGGATGGTACCGAGAACAAGGCGAATCTGGGCGCTAACGCGATTCTAGCGGTTTCCCTGGCAGCCGCGAAAGCGGCGGCTAACGCCAAAGGCGTGCCGCTTTATGCCCACATCGCTGAGCTATACGGCCAGCCGGGTCAGTACAGCATGCCGGTACCGATGATGAACATTATCAACGGCGGCGAACACGCGGATAACAACGTCGATATCCAAGAGTTTATGGTGCAGCCGGTGGGCGCGGCTAACTTCCGTGAAGGACTGCGCATGGGGGCGGAGATTTTCCACGCGCTGAAGAAGGTGCTGTCGGCAAAAGGTCTTTCTACTTCAGTGGGTGACGAGGGCGGCTTTGCGCCTAATCTTGCGTCTAACGCCGATGCGCTGGCTATCATTAAGCAGGCAGTGGCGGATGCTGGCTACTCTTTGGGTACTGACGTTACGCTGGCGCTGGACTGTGCGTCGTCTGAGTTCTATAAAGACGGCCAGTACAACCTTTCTGGGGAAGGTAAGAGCTACGACGCCGAAGGTTTTACTAACTATTTGGCCGGCCTGTGCGCCGATTATCCGATCGTTTCTATTGAAGACGGTATGGATGAATCAGACTGGGCTGGTTGGAAAGCGCTGACCGATAAGCTGGGCGATAAAGTGCAGCTGGTGGGCGATGATCTGTTTGTGACCAATACCAAAATTCTCAAACGCGGTATTGATGAAAAGATTGGCAACTCGATTCTGATCAAGTTTAATCAGATTGGCTCGCTTTCCGAGACATTGGATGCCATTAAAATGGCGCAGGATGCGGGTTTCACTGCGGTCATTTCTCACCGTTCAGGTGAAACGGAAGATACCACTATTGCTGATTTGGCGGTGGGAACCTGCGCAGGCCAGATTAAAACGGGTTCGCTATGCCGTTCTGACCGGGTGGCTAAATATAATCGCTTGCTGGTCATCGAGGCTGAGCTTGGCGAGGTTAGCTACCCTGGCCTAAAAGCGATTAAAGGCCAATAAATCGCTGAAATTGAGCGAAATATTAGGGTGTTTGTAAGAGATGTCTCAAAATTTTGTAAGAGATGTCGTACAAATTCCGACGAAAATCGCTCTGGTTAGGGTAAGAAAATATGACATTTGCCGCTAGCTAAAACTTAAGCTATTGTTTTTTAAATTATAATCGTTGAAAGGCGAGTCGATATGACTCGCCTTTTTGCGTTATGGTCATGTTGAGAAGCCGCCGAGATCTGCCACAATGCGATCAGGACAAGGGGAGGCAGGGATGCTTTAGGCAGGATGCAATAGGATGAAAGATCGGAGGCGCCTGGTAATTAGTGGAGTGATTACTGGCAAGGATGTTTTCCGAGAGGGGAGTGGTCAGAGGAAGTGCTTGGAGTGGGCGGCCTAAGGGTCGCCTTTTTTTATGCCTGACCCTGCCTATATTGCACTGCCTATATGGGCCCCAGCTCAGAATAAAAAAAACCAGCGTAGCCGCTGGTTTAACAAATGCTAGGTTAAGAAAAACGCTGCGCTCAGCGCTCTAGTTTTTCCATCTTGCCTGGCTTGCCGTCCCATTCTTCAGCATCGGGTAGCGCATCTTTTCTTTCGGCTATGTTCGGCCATACATCTGCTAGCTCAGCGTTAATCTCAATAAAGGCCTCTTGCCCTTCAGGCAACTCATCTTCTGAGAATATCGCTTCGGCGGGGCACTCGGGCTCACACAGTGCGCAATCAATACACTCATCCGGATGAATAACCAGAAAGTTCGGGCCTTCATAGAAGCAGTCGACCGGGCAGACTTCCACGCAGTCGGTGTATTTGCACTGGATGCAGTTCTCGGTAACGACAAACGTCATCTTGCTATCCCTCTCGCGGGACCGGATATGTCCCGGTCATGATTAATCGTGAATGGTTATAAATCAGCCGTTTTTTATAAGCTAAAAGTTTGATGACATTCTAGAGGTGCGCATACCATGCGGCAAGCGCCGCATGGTCTTCTATTGCAGCTATTAGAGCAAGTCCCGCCATTGATAAAGCAGCGCGAGGGCTTCTCGCGGCGATAAATCATCCATATCCGTCTTTTCAAGTGCCTCGATCACCGGGTGAGGTGTTGCGGCAAATAAGTCGTTTTGCTGCGGCGCAGTGCTCGGCGCCTGTGTACTGTTGCCCACATCACGATGCTCTAAGCTGACCAGCTTTTCACGGGCGCGTTTAATCACATGATTAGGAACGCCGGCTAACTGAGCCACCTGCAAACCATAGCTCTGGCTTGCAGGGCCTGCCTCTATGCGATGCATAAACACAATGCTGTCGCCATGCTCGGTGGCCGTTAAATGGATGTTGGCCACGCCGTCCATGTGCTCCGGAAGGGCGGTCATCTCAAAGTAATGGGTGGCAAAGAGCGTTAGCGCACGCCCTTTAGCCAAATGTTCGGCGCTGGCCCAGGCAAGTGATAGGCCATCAAAGGTGCTGGTGCCACGGCCAATTTCATCCATCAAAATCAGGCTTTGCTGGGTAGCATTATGCAGAATATTGGCAGTTTCGGTCATTTCGACCATAAAGGTAGAGCGCCCGCCCGCAAGATCATCCGACGAGCCAATGCGGGTGAAAATGCGGTCCAGTGGGCCTATTTCAGCGGCATCGGCGGGCACGAAGCTGCCGCAGTGAGCCAGCAGCGCAATTAGCGCGGTCTGGCGCATATAGGTCGATTTACCGCCCATGTTGGGGCCAGTAATGATCAGCATGTGCTGATCAGGCGTGAGCGTGACGTCGTTAGGTACAAAAGGCGTTTCACTGACGTGCTCAACGACAGGGTGGCGCCCGGCTTCAATTCGTATGCCGGTGGCCTCGCTGAGCATTGGGCGAACCCAGCCAAGTGCTTCTGCGCGCTCAGCAAAGGCGCACAGTACATCCAGCTCAGCGACGGCTTGAGAGGTGCTTTGCAGCGCATGCAGGCTGGCATTGAGATCACCCAGCAGGCGATCATAAAGCCATTTTTCACGCGTCAGCGCGCGCGATTTGGCTGACAGCGCTTTATCTTCAAACTCTTTGAGTTCAGGAATGATAAACCGCTCGGCATTTTTCAGCGTTTGGCGACGGATATAGTCGGCTGGCGCCTGCTGTGCCTGGGAGCGAGGTAACTCAATAAAGTAGCCATGCACTCGGTTATAACCGACTTTCAGGTGCGCCAAGCCAGTGCGTTCGCGCTCGCGAAGTTCGAGCTGGACCAGATAGTCGCCAGCGTTTTCGGCCATACCGCGATGCTCGTCGAGCTCAGCGTCAAAGCCGTCAGCAATCACGCCGCCATCGCGGATGACCACGGGCGGGTTCTCGACCAGCGCACGGCTCAGCATATCGGCCATTTCTGGGTAGGGGCGAATATGCGGGCGCAGGGTGTCCAACGCACTGCCGCTCTCTACCTCACTCAATTGCTGTTCAAGCGTGGGCAGCGTTACTAGTGCGTCTCTAAGGCGTGCTAAATCTCGTGGGCGGGCGCTATACAGTGCCACGCGAGCCAGAATACGCTCGACGTCGCCGACGGCGCTCAAGGTATCGCGAAGCGGCATGTAGGCGGCATCTAAGCTGAGCAGTGCCACGCCTGCATGACGAGCCTGGACAATCTCGCGCTGGCGCAGGGGACGGTTGAGCCAGCGCTTGAGCAGTCGCGAGCCCATGGCAGTGGTGCAGGTATCCAGCACGCTGGCCAGGGTGTTGTCGCTATTGCCGCCGAGGTTGATGTCAATTTCTAAATTGCGCCGGCTGGCCGCGTCAATGACCACCGCATCATCACGATTTTCGACGCTGATCGCAGTGACATGAGGCAGTCGCGAGCGCTGGGTGTCGCGGGCGTAATCGATCAATACGCCTGCGGCAATCAGTGCGGTAGTCAAATGCGCGCAGCCAAAGCCGCGCAAATCCTGGACTTCAAACTGATCACACAGGCTGCGGGTAGCGCTGTCTATATCAAATAGCCATTCACCCTGACGACGCAGGCTGCGTTTTTGTGACCAGGCAGCCGGCAGCGTTAAGCTTTCCGGTACGAGCAGCTCAGCGGGCGATAGGCGCGTAAGCTCGGCGAGCATTTCGGCTTCGCTCTCTACTTCCAGTACGTTGAAGCGGCCGCTGGAAAGCTCAAGCCATGCCAGGCCCCAGCTATCTTTGCCGGGGGAGACGGATACCAGTACGTTGTCGCGGCGCGCATCGAGCAGCGCTTCGTCGTGGAGCGTGCCGGGGGTGACGATGCGAACCACCTGGCGATCAACGGGGCCTTTGCTGGTCGCTGGGTCGCCAATTTGCTCGCAGATAGCCACCGACTCGCCGCCAGCAACTAAGCGTGCCAGGTAGCCTTCAGCGCTGTGGTAGGGTACGCCAGCCATCGGAATAGGTTTGCCGCCTGACTGCCCGCGCTGGGTAAGCGTGATATCCAGTAACGCGGAGGCGCGTTTAGCATCGTCGAAAAATAGCTCGTAAAAATCCCCCATTCGGTAGAACAGCAGTACCTCGGGATGTTCACGTTTGATCTTTAAGTATTGCGTGATCATTGGCGTATTAGCGGGGATGGCCTGTGACATGGGCGTCCTGGTTAAGCGTAGCGTAAGCCGTCTCGACCGACGGCATGTTCTTTGAGCGGTTTCTTTGCGTCAGTTCTTTAAGAAAGCTAAACGCAGTATTCTACGCTGAACTGACGACTCACTTGAAGGAGCGACGATAGTGACCAGCGTATCTAGCCTAAAAAATCTTGATTTAACACTGCTTGCTCAGCGGCTGGGGCGGCTTTGCCAGCAGTTAAAGGTAGAAGTCACCGCCGCTGAGTCGTGCACGGGCGGCGGCGTTGCCAGCGCGATTACCGCGGTTGCGGGTAGCTCGGCCTATTTTACGACCGGCTATGTAGCGTATGCGAATCCGGTGAAGAGCCGATTATTGGGCGTGCCCGACGCTATGCTGGCAGCGCACGGTGCGGTGAGTGAAGAAGTGGTGAACGCCATGGTGCTTGGTGCCTGCCGGGAAAGTGGTGCAGGCTTGGGCGTTGCGGTCAGCGGTATCGCCGGGCCAGACGGTGGCAGTGAGGACAAGCCGGTAGGTACAGTATGGCTGGCGTGGGGCGATGCCAATGCCCAGCAGGCGGAATGTTTTCATTTTCCAGGCGACCGCTCAGCAGTGCGTGAACAGGCCGTGCGTCAGGCGCTAGCCGGGCTAGTGGCGCGCTTGGATGCTCAGGTAAATGCGGGCGATACGAAATAATTGTGAGAAAGTGTCGTCGAGGATTTGTTTACGACGGAATCTTTGGCATACTACTGGCTAATTATACAGCTTGTTATGAGGAATCACTGAATGGCTCAGGATGACAACCGCACTAAAGCGCTAAACGCTGCACTCAGCCAAATCGACCGTCAGTTCGGCAAAGGCACCGTCATGCGTCTAGGCGACGCTCCGCGTGTAGTCATGCCGTCGGTTTCCACCGGTTCATTGGGGCTGGATATCGCGCTCGGCATCGGTGGTCTGCCGTACGGACGAGTATGCGAAATCTTTGGTCCAGAATCGTCGGGTAAAACCACGCTGACCCTTTCAGTGATTGCTCAGGCGCAAAAGCAGGGCAAAGTGTGTGCCTTTGTAGATGCCGAGCACGCGCTTGATCCAAGCTACGCTGAAAAACTGGGCGTTAATCTGGATGACCTGCTGGTTTCCCAGCCGGACACCGGCGAGCAAGCGCTAGAAATTACCGACATGCTGGTGCGTTCTGGCGGTGTTGACGTGATTGTTATCGACTCGGTCGCAGCGCTGACGCCGCGTGCGGAAATCGAAGGCGAGATGGGCGATACGCACGTTGGCCTACAGGCGCGGTTGATGTCACAGGCGCTGCGTAAAATCACCGGTAATATCAAAAATGCCAACTGCTTAGTTATCTTCATTAACCAGATTCGTATGAAGATCGGCGTTATGTTTGGTAGCCCTGAAACGACGACCGGCGGTAATGCGCTCAAGTTTTACGCTAGTGTGCGCCTCGACATTCGCCGTACGGGCTCGGTTAAGGTTGGTGATGAAGTCACCGGTAACGAAACCCGCGTCAAAGTGGTCAAGAACAAAGTGGCGCCGCCGTTCCGCCAGGCTGAATTCCAGATTCTTTACGGCAAGGGTATCTATCACGCGGGCGAAGTTATTGATCTGGGCGTGCAGTGTAACCTCGTCGATAAAGCCGGTGCTTGGTACAGCTACAAGGGTAAGAAAATAGGCCAGGGTAAAGCTAATTCAGCGCTGTATCTGGAAGAGCATCCTGAGATTATGATTGAAATCGAAACGCAAATCCGCGAGCAGTTACTGGCCAAGCCGGACCCCAAGAAGGAAAAGGAAGAGGCGTCTGTAGAGGCAGCGGTTGACGCAGATGCGGGTGATGACGATCTGCTATAAGGCACCCTAATGGCGTTTGCCTCGCAGCGTGATGCTACGCCACGAGTGATCGCCATCGGCTTGCTGGCTCGGCGCGAATATTCGCGCGCTGAGCTGGCACAGCGATTGGCGAAAAAATCCTTTGAGCCCGCTGCCATTGATGAGTGTCTGGATACGCTGATCGAGCAAGGGTTCCAGTCGGACGAACGCTTTGCTGCAAGCTTTGTGCGCTCACGTATTTTGCGTGGTCAGGGCGTTATCCGTATTAAGGGTGAGCTACGCCAGCGCGGCGTCGACCAAGAAACGCTTAGCGCTGCGTTTGAGTCGGTGGTGGCGAACGAGCAGGTTGACTGGTTTGAGTTGGCGCGCGAAACCTTGGCTCGGCGCTTTACGTCTGCTGGCGAAACACCCAAAGAGCGCGCCAGGCGAGAGCGCTTTTTAGCCAGCCGTGGCTTCGATTTTGAACAAATACGTTACGCACTTTCCTGTCTTTAACGCCTTCTTAGGCGCCTGAAATATCTTCGTTTCTGCGTATAACCACATCGTCTCTTACATTTCTAATGGCGCTCTAATAGGCTTGTGCATCTTTTTGATTGCATTTCTGCCACTAAGTGCGGCTTTAGTCGTTTGACAACTGCGCTATAATGGCTGCTTTGCGACCCCTGAGGGTAGCGGTGACAGCGCCCTGGGACACCACGCTTTCTTGTTACGGATACCCTATGAAAAGCGCAGAGATAAGACAGGCCTTTCTTTCCTTCTTTGCAGAGCAGGGGCACACCATTGTGCCAACCAGCTCGCTAGTGCCGGGTAATGACCCTACGCTGCTGTTTACCAATGCCGGTATGGTGCCGTTTAAAGATGTGTTTCTGGGTCGCGACCCGCGCCCGTATGTACGCGCCACTTCTGCGCAACGCTGCGTGCGCGCGGGCGGAAAGCACAATGATTTAGATAACGTCGGTTATACCGCCCGTCATCATACTTTCTTCGAAATGATGGGTAACTTCAGTTTCGGTGACTACTTCAAGCGTGATGCTATTCGCTTTGCCTGGGTGTTTCTAACCGAAACGCTGGGGCTGCCTAAAGAAAAGCTGTGGGTAACGGTGCACATCAGTGACGACGAAGCTGAGCGTATCTGGAAGGATGAAGTGGGCATTGACCCTGAGCGCTTTTCCAAGCTGGATGAGGACAATTTCTGGCAGATGGGTGATACCGGCCCCTGCGGGCCCAGCTCAGAAATCTTCTATGATCACGGCCCAGAGGTCTGGGGCGGCCCTCCCGGTAGTCCGGAAGAAGATGGCGACCGCTATATTGAAATCTGGAATTTAGTGTTCATGCAGTTTGATCGCGATGCTCAGGGAACGCTCAATCCGCTGCCTAAACCTTCTATTGATACCGGCATGGGCCTGGAGCGAGTGGCTGCTGTCATGCAGGGTGTTCACTCCAACTATGAGATCGACCTGTTTCAGCGCCTGCTGCAAGCAGCTTCACAGGCAACCGGCCATGTGGACACGGCGACGCCTTCATTGCGCGTGATTGCCGATCACATTCGCTCCTGCGCCTTTTTAATTGCCGATGGGGTGCTGCCTTCCAACGAAGGGCGCGGCTACGTGCTGCGGCGTATTATTCGCCGCGCGATTCGCCACGGCCATAAGCTAGGTGCGGTCGACCCGTTCTTCCACAAGCTGGTCGGTGCGCTTGACGCTGAAATGGGCGATGCCTATCCAGAGTTGCGCGAAGCCTGTGGTCAAATCGAGCGCGTGCTACTGAAAGAAGAAGAGCAGTTTGCCCGTACGCTGGATCACGGTATGGGGCTATTGAATGCGGCGCTGGCTGAGCTGGAGGGCAACGTGCTGTCGGGTGAAACTGTGTTTAAGCTTTATGACACTTATGGTTTCCCCTTTGACCTGACGGCGGATGTTTGCCGGGAGCGTGGCGTCACCCTCGACGAAGAAGGTTTTCAGCGTGAGCTGGAAGCGCAGCGCGAACGCGCCCGAGCGGCCAGTCAGTTTGGTGCTGATTACAGCGCCTCCATTGAAGTGGATGGCGAGACAGCCTTTACCGGGTACGACCGCTTAGAAGATCAGGCCAAAGTGACGGCGCTGGTCGACAGCGAAGGTAATGCACTGGCGGCACTTGAGGCCGGTCAGAAAGGCACCGTAGTGCTGGATCGTACGCCGTTTTACGGCGAGTCGGGTGGCCAGGTAGGCGACACCGGCTATCTATACGTAGATGGCGGGCGCTTCCAGGTAATGGATACCCAAAAGCAGAGCGGTCATCACCTGCATCAAGGTGTGATGGTGGAGGGCGCGTTGAGCGTTGGTGCTAGCGTGCGCGGCGAAGTAGACGCCAGCCTGCGCGCTGCAACTATTCGCAACCATTCGGCCACTCACCTGCTGCATAAAGCGCTGCGCATGGTGCTGGGTGATCACGTGCAGCAGAAAGGGTCACTGGTTAACGCTGAACGCCTGCGCTTTGACTTTAGCCACTTTGAACCGATGACGGCTGAACAGCTGGCGGAAGTCGAGCGGCTGGTCAACGAGCAGATTCTCGCTAACGCTGCGACCAAAACCGAGCAGATGAGCTTGGATCAGGCCAAAGCCAAAGGCGCTGCGGCACTGTTTGAAGCCAAGTATGCAGAGAACGTGCGCGTACTGACTATCGGTGCTGACGACTTCTCTATTGAGCTTTGTGGCGGTACCCACGTGGCGCGCAGTGGCGATATCGGCTGCTGTCACGTGATGAGCGAAGTGGGCATTGCTTCGGGCGTGCGCCGCATTGAGGCGATTACCGGCGAAAACGCGCTGGCCTACTTCCGCGAGCAGGAAGCTTGCCTGGGGCGCTTGGGTGATCGCTTGAAAACCAAGCCAGAGCAGGTCGAAGCGCGGGTAGAGTCACTGGTTGAGCGTAACCGCAGCCTTGAGAAAGAGCTTGAGCAGCTCAAAGCTAAGCTTGCTAGCGCCGCGGGCAGCGACATGCTTAGCCAGGTCCAAGAGATCCAAGGTGTTAAACTGTTGGCGACCCAGCTAGAGGGTGTGTCTGGCAAAGATCTGCGTGGCATGCTTGATCAGATTAAGAACAAGCTAGGCTCCGGCGTAGTTATTCTTGGCGTTGCCGATCAGGCGGCGGGCAAAGTAAGTCTCATTGCCGGCGTGACCCAAGATCTGACTGGCCGCGTGAAAGCTGGGGAATTGGTCAACCATGTTGCCTCGCTTGTGGGTGGAAAGGGCGGTGGCCGCCCCGATATGGCTCAGGCGGGGGGTAGCCAACCCGATGCGCTGCCGGATGCGCTGAAGAGCGTACCTCTATGGTTAGAAAACACGCTTAACTAAACTCCAAGGCCGGTGGCATTATTGCACCGGCCTTATCGTTAGATATGTACGACAAATTTCATCCTCCATTTCCGAACGCATAGGAAAAACGGCATATGGCACTATACGTACAGAAGTTCGGCGGCACCTCGGTGGGCTCTGTCGAGCGCATCAAGGCCGTCGCTGAAAAGGTCAAAGGCTTTCGTGATCAAGGCCATCAAGTGGTGGTCGTGGTTTCTGCCATGAGTGGCGAAACGAATCGACTAACAGACATGGCCCAGGCGCTGAATGAAGAACCTGCTCCGCGCGAGATGGACATGCTGTTGTCTACCGGCGAGCAGGTCACGATTTCGCTACTCGCCATGGCGCTTCAACAGATTGGCGTGCCAGCAACGTCGCATACCGGTGCGCAGGTGGGGATTCTGACGGATAGTGCCTATACCAAAGCTCGTATTCAGCGCATTGAAACCGACGACTTAAAAGCGGACTTAGATGCCGGTCGGGTCGTCGTGGTGGCTGGCTTTCAGGGGGTCGATGAAAACGGCAATATTACTACCCTGGGGCGCGGTGGCTCTGATACCACTGGGGTTGCATTAGCAGCAGCGCTAGGTGCCGATGAGTGTCAAATTTACACCGATGTCGACGGTGTCTATACCACCGATCCGCGAGTATGCTCTAAGGCCCAGCGGCTAGAAAGTATCACTGTGGAAGAGATGCTAGAGCTTGCCAGCCTAGGCTCTAAAGTGCTGCAAATTCGTGCCGTAGAGTTTGCCGGTAAGTACAACGTACCCCTGCGGGTGCTGTCGAGCTTTGAAGACGGCCCCGGCACCCTAATTATTGCAGAAGCAGACAAAGACGAGGACGCAATGGAAGAACCACTGATCTCCGGTATCGCCTTCACTAAAAATGAAGCCAAACTGACCCTGCTGAACACGCCTGATGTGCCCGGCGTGGCATCGCGTATTCTTGGCCCCATTGCCGATGCCAATATCGAAGTCGATATGATCGTGCAGAACGTGGCTCCCGCCGGTGACTATACTGATTTCACCTTTACGGTCGCGAAAGGTGACTACAAGGCTACCAAGAAGCTGCTCGAAGAGACGGTGATCCCTGATTTGGGAGGCGGTGAGCTACGCGGTGATGATAATATCGCTAAAGTATCGCTCGTCGGTGTCGGTATGCGTTCCCATGCGGGCGTGGCATCGAAAATGTTCCGCGTGCTGGCCGATGAAAACGTTAATATCCGTATGGTATCCACCTCCGAGATTAAAATTTCGGTGGTGATTGATGAAAAACATATGGAACTTGCTGTTAACGCGCTACACAAAGCATTTGGCCTAGATAAAGCAGATGTTGAATCTGAGTAACACTAATCGCTTAACTCTTCTACGCTAAAGAAGTACTTACTGCCGTGTGGTGGTGAGCTTTCTTTCAGCGGGAGGTTTTAAGGTATCAAGGAGCCGATGTTTTTTGTGGTAGGCAATACCGTGTAGTACTCGTGGTATTGCCTTCGGCTGATATACCCCGCTGTAAAACGTCTGAAAAGGAGATCAGCCATGCTCATCCTAACTCGCCGTGTTGGCGAAACCCTGATGATCGGTGATGAAATGACCGTCACGGTGCTAGGTGTGAAAGGTAATCAAGTGCGTATCGGCGTAAATGCGCCGAAAGATGTATCGGTTCACCGTGAAGAGATTTATCAGCGCATTCAGCGTGAAAAGAACAGCGAAAACGAAGTGAAATGACGCTTACGCTCGTGCATCATTATGTGATGCATTCAGCGTAAGGTAAGGCCAGCGCGAAAAAAAATCGGCCAAGGGCTGGACAGAAGTAACCTAAATCGGTAATATTCGCGCCGTGCCGTTAAGGAGAGGTGGCCGAGTGGCTGAAGGCGCTCCCCTGCTAAGGGAGTATAGGGTTTATAGCCCTATCGAGGGTTCGAATCCCTCCTTCTCCGCCAACTGCACACTAGGTATGCGCCCGTAGCTCAGCTGGATAGAGTACCTGACTACGAATCAGGGGGTCGGAGGTTCGAATCCTCCCGGGCGCGCCACCTTTTAGTTAGCAAGATGCAGTAAATATAAGTGCAGTTATTACGCGCCCGTAGCTCAGCTGGATAGAGTACCTGACTACGAATCAGGGGGTCGGAGGTTCGAATCCTCCCGGGCGCGCCAGATTCTAAACCCGCTCTCTCTTGAGGGCGGGTTTTCTGTTTCAAGCCTGTTTGTAGCCTGGCCGGAAATGGCTCGCGCCCCGGTCTTGCGATCGTGTGTAGCGCCCACCGCTTTTGCGGCTGGGCGCTTTTTTTGGCCGTTCGTTTTGTTTAAGCACTGACCACAAGGCTGTCGAGCAGGTGGTCTAAGTCGGTGAGACGCTTAACGCGTTGAAAGTTCTGGTTAGCTTCGTCGCTGCCTTGACGCATTTGGGCAAGCCACTGCTTCACTAAAGAGACGACGACGCGGTCCGGCAGGTGTTGGCGCTGCAGGGCGGCATACTCTTGAAGTACGCTTGCGCGCATCGCCCAGCTGCTTTCAGGCAGTCGCTCACCGGTTGTCTGCCAATGGCGAATGCGCGGTGCAAGCCAGGGGTCTGCCAGTGCGCTGCGCCCAAGCATGACGTCATCACATCCCGAGAGCGTGCGCGCTTTCCAGTAATCTTCAAGCGTCCAGATATCGCCGTTGGCGACCACCGGAATGCTGACATGTCGACGAATCTTGCCGATCCATTCCCAGTGAGCCGGTGGGCGGTAGCCCTCGTCACGGGTGCGTGCATGCACCACCAAGTGTGCCGCACCGCCAGCTTCAGCCGCTTGCGCGCAGGCCACCGCTAAGCGCCGATTAGAGAAGCCCAGACGAATCTTGGCGGTCACCGGGATCTCGCCGTCCAGCGCGTCAGCAGCGGCTTTAACCGCTTGGTAGACACGTTCAGGTTGGCGTAATAGTGCAGCGCCGCCGTCGTGTCGATTGACCAGCTTGGCGGGGCAGCCGAAATTAAGATCAACGCTCACTGCGCCTAAATGGAGCGCTTGGCGCGCGTTGGCGGCCAGAGCGCTAGGGTCAGAGCCGAGCAGCTGCAGATGTACCGGAATACCGCTTGGGGTTGCCACGGGGGGCTGAGCAAGCTCTGGGCAGTGTTTATAAAACACTCGCGGCGGCAAGCATGCATCAACCACGCGCACGAACTCAGTCACGGTCCAATCGAACCCCGCTTGGCGGGTTAAGAGATCGCGGGTGAGCGCATCGATCACTCCCTCCATGGGGGCTAGGCCAATTCTTCCGTTATGTAGTAAATTAACAACCATGACTTCCACTATCGCGCCATTGCATTCTATTCTGGGTGTGGCAGGTTAGTGTATTCCCCTTACTGCGCCAAGCGCCTTTCATTGCATTGGCGTAATCCTATGCCAATGAGCAGCACTTATAAACGAAGGAGAGCGTCTTATGCAGGATCAAGGACTATTGCAGGACGGGCTAGCGTTGATGGCGCTCGGGATGGGGGTAGTGTTTGTTTTTCTTGCTATTTTAGTTGTCAGCGTCACGCTGATGTCAAAGCTAATCGGCCGCTTTCAACCGGTACCTGTCGCTGCTGATACGGGTAGAAAGTCACTAAGTTCTTATCCATCTTCCTCGCCGGATGACGAGGTCATGGCCGTCATCAGTGCTGCAGTGCACCGTTATCGCTCCACGCGACGTAGTTAACTTTCTGGTTTTTTTTCGTTAAAGCTACTTTTTGGCTATTTTTTTGTTAATTTTACTACAAACTTGCCGTTCTCTACTGTGAGCTAAGACTATGAACGAAGTAAAACGCCCTTTAGGCATTACCGATGTCGTGTTGCGCGATGCCCATCAATCGCTGTTTGCAACGCGCATGCGTTTGGACGATATGCTGCCGATCGCTGAAAAGCTTGATCAGGTTGGCTACTGGTCGTTGGAAACATGGGGCGGTGCCACCTATGACGCCTGCATTCGTTACCTCGGCGAAGACCCGTGGGAGCGTATCCGCGCCTTGAAAGAAGCCATGCCGAATACGCCTCAAGCAATGCTGCTACGTGGCCAGAACTTGCTAGGCTATCGCCACTATGCAGACGACGTAGTGGATAAGTTCGTGGAGCGGGCAAAAACCAACGGTGTGGATGTTTTTCGCGTGTTTGATGCGATGAATGACCCGCGCAACCTTGAGCGCGCCATTCTGGCGGTGCGAAATGTAGAAGGCCATGCTCAAGGCACCATTTCTTATACAGTGAGCCCGGTACATACCCTGGATAGCTGGGTCGATCTCGCCAAAACCATTGCAGGTTTAGGCGCAGATTCATTGGCTATCAAGGATATGGCGGGGCTGCTTACTCCCTACACGGCGTTTGATCTTGTCACGCGGCTGAAGAAAGAGCTGCCGATTCCGATACACCTGCATTGCCATGCCACCACAGGCCTCTCGACCTCGACCATTCTAAAAGCCGTCGAGGCGGGTATTGATAACGTTGATACGTCAATCTCTTCGATGTCGATGACTTATGGCCACAGCCCGACCGAATCGGTGGTCGCGATGCTCAAAGACACCGACCGCGATACTGGTTTGGATCTTGAACTGCTGGAAGATATTGCCGGTTATTTTCGCGAAGTGCGTAAAAAATACGCCGCCTTTGAAGGCTCGCTGCGGGGGATTGATTCGCGCATTCTGATTGCCCAGGTGCCGGGCGGCATGCTGACCAACATGGAAAGCCAGCTTAAAGAACAGGGCGCTGGCGACAAGCTCGACGACGTGCTGAACGAGATTCCACGTGTGCGTGAAGATCTGGGGTTTATTCCCCTGGTTACGCCAACCTCACAAATTGTCGGCACGCAGGCCGTCATGAACGTGATGATGGGCGAGCGCTACAAGTCCATTTCCAAAGAAGTGCAGGCGCTGCTCAAGGGTGAGTACGGCGCGGCCCCTGCGCCCTTTAACGCTGAGCTGCAAAAGCGTGTATTAGAAGGCGGTGAGCCGATTACCTGCCGCCCGGCGGATAACCTTGCGCCTGAAATGGAAAGGCTGGCCACAGAGCTGAAAGAGAAGGCCGGTGCTGACGGTATCCGGCTGGCAGAGGGTAAGCAGACAGTCGATGACGTGCTGACCTATGCGCTGTTTCCGCAGATTGGTTTGAAGTTTTTGAAACATCGCGATAACCCCGACGCTTTTGAACCCGCGCCCCAGGCGGTGGATGCGAGCGCCGGTAACGCGGCTGCTCCGACTGAAAGTAAGCCGTCAGTCGCGAACGGCGGCCCAGAGACCTATACCGTTAAGCTCAATGGCAAAGCCTACGTGGTGGAAGTTTCTGAAGGGGGTGAGCTCGGCGAGGTGCAGGAGCAAACGGCAAGCGCGACGACGGCCGCCGCCCCTCAGGAAGCATCCACGCCTAGCGGGGAAAGCATCGATGCGCCGCTGGCAGGTAATATTTTTAAAGTGAATGTGCGTCCTGGCGATCAGGTCGCTGACGGTGATGTCGTCATTATCCTGGAAGCGATGAAAATGGAAACCGAAGTGCGCGCTAGCAGCGCAGGCACTGTGTCTAAGGTTAACGTTAGCGAAGGCGATAGTGTCGCCGTAGGCGATACGCTGATCGAACTCTAAGGGCGCTCGGTAATGGATAAATTAGTAACCTTATGGGAAGGCTCTGGGCTTTATAACCTTGAACTTGGCCAGGCGGCAATGATCTTAGTGGGGCTATTGCTGCTCTATCTGGCTATTTATAAGAAGTTTGAGCCGCTGTTGTTAGTGCCGATTGGCTTTGGCGGCATCCTTGCCAACATACCCGAAGCAGGGCTGGCACTTTCGGCGCTAGATCAGGCCATTGATGTTGCTAAACCTGTGGTGCTGCAGCAGATAGCAGCCGCGCTAGGCGCAACGCTGGACCCGGTTGGCGGTCTTGAAACATGGCGAGAATCGCTGAAAGTGATCGCCCACGATGGCGTTGCGCCAGACCAGCTACGTGCCGCGCGAGACATTGCCATGAGCGTCGGCTACAGCGACGGCATGCTGTATAACTTCTATAAAGTGGCGATTGGCTCGGGTATTGCGCCGCTGATTATCTTTATGGGTGTGGGTGCCATGACTGACTTTGGCCCCCTGCTGGCCAATCCGCGCACGCTGTTTTTAGGCGCGGCAGCTCAGTTTGGCATTTTTGCCACCCTGTTTGGCGCCGTGCTGCTGACCTCAATGGGCGTGATGGATTTCTCGCTTAATCAGGCGGCCGCTATTGGTATTATCGGTGGCGCGGATGGCCCGACGTCTATTTACGTATCAAGTGTGCTAGCGCCTGAGCTGCTGGGTGCAATCGCTGTAGCCGCTTACGCGTATATGGCATTGGTGCCGTTGATTCAGCCTCCCATCATGCGTCTTTTGACTACTCAAAAAGAACGTGAAATCAAAATGACGCAGCTACGGGCGGTGTCTAGGTTAGAGAAAGTCGTCTTCCCGCTGATGCTGTTGATTTTGGTTGCGCTATTTTTACCCGATGCCGCACCGCTTCTGGGAATGTTTTGCTTTGGTAATCTGATGCGTGAATGTGGGGTGGTCGAGCGCTTGTCGGATACCGCGCAAAACGCGCTGATCAATATCGTAACGATAATCCTAGGGCTTTCCGTAGGCTCCAAGCTCATGGCCGAGAGCTTTCTGGCATTTGAGACGCTGGGAATACTGGGCTTAGGTATTGTCGCTTTTGGTATTGGTACAGCTGCCGGGGTATTAATGGCCAAGCTAATGAACCTAGTGAGTAAAATGCCCATCAACCCGCTCATTGGCGCCGCAGGCGTTTCCGCTGTGCCTATGGCGGCCCGGGTGGCTAATAAAGTAGGGCTTGAAGCCAACCCGCATAACTTTTTATTGATGCACGCTATGGGGCCCAACGTGGCTGGGGTAATTGGATCAGCGGTCGCTGCTGGGGTAATGATTAAATATCTGGGTTAATCAAGCTACGCGTATCAAGGTGCGTCATCAGACCGTTTTTAACGCAGAGTTGAAACATTAGCGATTAGAGCGCGGCATGCTGAAAATTTCAGCTGTCGCGTTTTTTATGGTGGGGCGGTATGAAACTCAATCGTGCTCTTCAAGCGGTTTTCCAGCGGCGAAAAGTCGAGCGGGCAGTCGCTTGGCCAGCCAACGGCTAAGCGGACGCCGTTTCCATCGTAATCGGCTTGCTCAATAAGAACGTCACGCTCTTCGCACCAAGCGCGAGCAATCGCTTCATGGGCAAAGCTCAGCCGTAGAGTGTAGATATCGCGCTCAATGACCTCGCAGGTGGGCAGTGTCTCAAGCGCATGGCTGACTGCCTGGGCGTAGGCGCGAGCTAACCCACCGGTGCCTAGCTTTGTACCGCCAAAATAACGAATGACGACACAGCCAACGTGGCCAAGCCGGCTACCTTGCAGCACCTGATACATTGGCCTGCCGGCGGTGCCGCCAGGCTCGCCATCGTCAGAAAAACCAATGAAATTCTGCTCGCCTGGCGGTCCTGCAATGTAGGCGGTGCAGTGATGGCTCGCATTAGGGTGTGCCGTTTTAGCGGCATTGAGTAGAGCAGTGAACGCATCAATGTTAGAGGCGTGACATATCCAGGTTATAAATTGGCTCTTCTCTACGTCAATGTCAGCCGTATGCCATATGGATGCAGGCAGATTGGGAACCCGGTAACGCATTAATGCTCCGTAATAGCAGACTTGCTCACATGAGGTTCAACACCCATCACCATGCCCAGTACCTGAATATCCCTATTATGCAAAAAGAGCGCTGGCTGAAGCGCATCTTCTGGCCATAGCTGCACGCCAGAACGGCTTATGGAGAGCTGCTTCAGCGCTATTTTCTGCTGATTGATTTCGGCAACGGCGGTTTCTGTTTGGGTGTCGTGCTGGTAGCGCCGAATAATAATGACATCGCCATCGAATAAGTTGCAATCGCGCATCGCATTGCCGCGTACTTTAAGCGCATAGGTATTGTGCCGCGTAACGTTAGACGTCAATGCATGAGGGCGCGGTAGTGGTTGCCTATGAGTGAGCGTAGCGGTAGATGCTGCCATTGATATCGTCATTTGGGAATCTCCATTGCTACGCCGGCTGGTTAGGCTTCGTTCATGCGTAGTGAACTTGAAAATAGCGACCTTAAACATTGACTGCAGGCAATCGCTTTAGCGGTGCAGGCGATGCTGAATCGCACAAAACATGTCTTTCCATACAGTGGTTTTAGTATAGGCCTGTTTTTGCATACAGTGCTAGTGGTAATTCGTCTTATTGATCATTGGAGTCCGTTGTCCACTGGTTGATGGCCGGTTGTGCAAGTGGCGAGAAAGGAGCTTTCCGTGTAGAGTTCGATGCGAAATCAATGTGCCTGGAGTGACGCTTGAGCCTGCATCTACAAGCCCGAGGACTTGGCTGTGAACGTGATGACCGCTGGCTATTTAAAGGGCTGGATCTGGATATTCATAGCGGTGAAGTCGTGCGTATTGAAGGGCCTAATGGCTGCGGCAAGACAACGCTGCTCAAGATCCTCTCTGGGCAGCTCAGCGACTATCAGGGCGCGCTTTTCTGGAATGGCACGGTAATGAGCAAGGCTCGTGACCACTTTCTTGCTAACCTGCTTTATTTGGGGCATGCCCCCGGCATAAAGTTGGGGCTTTCGCCGCTAGAAAATTTAGCGTGGTATCAGGCGCTGAGCGGTGAAAAAGACGACGAGGAAGAGCGCTTGAATGCGCTTGAAAGCACCGGGCTGGCAGGTTTTGAAGAAGTGCCTACCGGGCAGCTGTCGGCGGGTCAGCAGCGGCGAGTGGCATTGGCGCGGTTAACGCTGACGCCGCGAGCCCTGTGGGTATTGGATGAGCCCTTTACCGCGATTGATCGTAACGGCATTGCTGATCTTGAAAGACAGCTTGTTGCGCATGCAAAGGCAGGTGGCTGCGTACTCGTCACCACACACCACGATCTGCCCGCCTCGCCGCTGCTGAGGCAGGTAGCGCTGGGGTAGAAGGAGACCGCGTTGCATAGCACGTCCAATGGCTCTTCAGAAAGTCCTTCAAGCCGCCCGCTGAGCTACGCTTCCAGCAGCGCTTCACAGCCTTCAGCGCCTAGCTGTTTGGATAGTTCGGCGATCGGCCCAGTAGCGCCATTGCTCGACCATAAGGGCGGGCTAATGATTGCGGTAAAAGCCACGCTGCTGCGTGATTTAACGCTATTGCTTCGCCGTCGCGGTGACATTCTTAATCCTTTAGTGTTCTTTGCGCTCGTGATTACCTTGTTTCCAATGGCTATTTCGCCCGACCCTGCGCTGTTGGCAATTATTGCACCGGGCTTGCTCTGGGTGGCGGCGCTATTAGCCGCGCTGCTGTCACTCGATAGCCTGTTTCGCAGCGACTATGACGACGGTAGTCTTGAGCAGCTGTTGCTGGCCCCGCACTCGTTGGCCGCGCTAAGCCTAGCAAAAGTGGCCGTTCACTGGCTGCTAACTGGCTTGCCCTTAGCGCTGATAGCGCCGCTATTAGGCGTTATGCTGTCGTTGCCCACCGGCAGCTACGCCGTGCTAGCGCTGTCGCTTGCGCTGGGGTCGGCCAGCCTGAGTTTGATTGGCGCGATTGGCGCCGCGTTAACCGTCGGCCTGGCGCGCGGCGGCGTGCTGCTCTCGCTGCTGGTGCTGCCGCTGACGATCCCGGTATTGATTTTTGGGGTGGGCGCGGTGCAGGCGTCTATTGTCGGTAGCGGTGTTGCCGCACATTTAGCTATTTTGGGCGCGCTGCTTGCCGCCTCGCTTATGCTGGCGCCGTGGGCGATTGCCGCATCGCTGCGCATTAGTATTAACGGTTGAGGATAGAACACGCTATGTGGGCCTTTATACATAAGCTGGGATCGCCTCGGTGGTTCTATGGCATGAGTGCCAAGATGCAGCCGTGGTTTTGGGCTGCAGCGGTGCTGCTGTTGGTCGTTGGTTCACTATGGGGGCTGGCATTTGCGCCTGCGGATTATCAGCAGGGCAACAGCTTTCGGATTATTTATGTACACGTGCCGGCTGCTTTTTTAGCCCAATCTATTTTTATCGCTATGGCCGTGTCGGGCCTGGTGTTTATGGTTTGGAAAATTAAAGTGGCCGACATGGCGGCGACAGTGATGGCGCCGTTCGGGGCGGTGATGACCTTTGTGGCGCTGTTTTCCGGTGCTGTGTGGGGCGTGCCTACCTGGGGTACCTGGTGGATGTGGGATGCGCGGCTCACCTCTATGCTGATTTTGCTGTTTCTGTATATCGGGGTCATCGCCTTACGCAGCGCGTTTACCCGGCGCGATAGCGGGTCCCGTGCAGCCTCGGTGCTGACGATGGTGGGTGTCATCAATATTCCCATCATTAAGTATTCGGTTGATTGGTGGTATACCCTGCACCAGACGGCTTCATTTACGTTAACCTCGCGCCCGACCATGCCTACACAAATGTGGCTGCCGTTGGTCATTATGCTGTTGGGTTTTTACTGCTTCTTTATTGCGATAACGCTAATGCGCACGCGTAGCGAGATTCTACGGCGAGAAGCCAGTAAACGCTGGGTGCAAGAGTTGCTGACAGACCCGATGTTGAGCACTGCAACGAAGAAGGCGCGCTAATGGCATTTACTTCCTTTTCTGACTTTCTCGCCATGGGTGGCCATGCACCTTACGTTTGGTCTGCTTGGGGTGTCACGGCGCTGCTGCTGCTCGCCAGCGCTTGGCATGCGCGCCTTGAACAGCGTCAATTGCTTAGGGTCTTGAGACGGCGCGCCAGGCGCTCGAAAGGAGTACGTCATGACGCCTAAACGAAAACAGAAACTGTGGGTTATCCTAGGCTTGGTGTCGCTGGCGGCGATCGCCGTGGGGCTAACGCTGTACGCGCTGCGCGCTAATATTAATCTGTTTTTTAGTCCGGTACAGATCGCCCAGGGTGATGCCCCCATGGCGCGACAAATTCGTGCCGGTGGGATGGTCAAAGAAGGTTCGGTGGCTCGCGATCCTGACAGCCTGGACGTCGAATTTACCGTTACGGACTATGTCGATGATCTTCAGGTCGTTTACAGCGGAATTTTGCCCGACCTTTTTCGTGAAGGCCAAGGCGTGGTAGTGGTGGGTGAGCTTCAGGCCGACGGCCATTTGTACGCCGATAAAGTCCTCGCTCGCCATGATGAAAATTACATGCCGCCGGAAGTGGCCCAGGCGTTGAAAGAGGCGGGTTATTCGCCTGCCGACTATCAGACCAGTGCCGCCGACAAGTAATGGTGCGATTGCGCCTGCTTGCCAACCAGCCAGTGCCAATTCGGAGTGCACATGTTCATCACAATGATTCCTGAAATTGGCCACTTTGCGCTGATTATTGCGCTGCTCATGGCGGTGGTGCAGGCCGTGATGCCGCTTGCCGGCGCGGCGACGCGGCGGCCTCTATGGATGGCCTACGGCCAATCGATGGCGGCGGGGCAGTTTTTGTTTGTCGCCATTGCCTACGGCTGTTTAACCGCAAGCTATATGCTCGACGATTTTAGCGTGGCGAACGTGGCCAATAACGCCAACTCGCTGCTGCCCTGGTATTACAAATTCAGTGCGGTATGGGGCAATCATGAAGGCTCGGTGCTGATGTGGAGCTTGATGCTGGCAGGCTGGGGGTTTGCCGCGAGTAGGTTCACCGGTAGCCTACCGCGGGATATGGTTGCCCGAGTGATGGGCGTAATGGGCATGGTTTGCGGTGGGTTTTTATTGTTTATTCTGATCACCTCTAATCCCTTCGAACGATTGCTGCCCAATATGCCGCCCGATGGCGCTGATCTGAATCCGCTGCTGCAGGACATTGGGCTTATCGTTCATCCGCCAATGCTTTATATGGGCTATGTGGGCTTTTCTGTGGTGTTCGCCTTTGCCATCGCGGCGCTGCTGGGCGGTCGACTAGATGCGGCCTGGGCTCGCTGGGCGCGGCCTTGGACCAATGTAGCGTGGGCATTTTTGACCGTAGGAATCGCGCTGGGCAGTTGGTGGGCTTATTACGAGCTTGGTTGGGGTGGCTGGTGGTTTTGGGACCCCGTTGAAAATGCCTCACTGCTGCCTTGGCTAACCGGTACCGCGCTGGTCCATTCGCTGGCGGTGACCGAGAAACGCGGCTCCTTTAAAAGCTGGACTGTGCTGCTGGCGATTGCGACCTTTTCGCTGTCGCTGATGGGGACTTTTCTAGTGCGCTCCGGCGTATTAACCTCCGTGCACGCTTTCGCCAACGACCCCGACCGTGGGCTCTTTATTCTGATTCTGTTAGCCATTACGGTAACGCTGTCACTGCTGCTGTTCGCTCTGCGCGCACCGCGTGTGAGCCATAGCATCGGCTTCAACTGGCTCTCCCGAGATGCGCTGCTGCTGATCAATAACGTGTTTCTCGTCATTATGACCGTGACTGTTTTACTCGGCACCGTTTACCCGTTGATTCTAGATTCTCTCAACCTTGGAAAAATCAGCGTGGGGCCGCCTTACTTTAACGCGCTGTTTGTGCCATTAACCGTGATGATGTGTGTGTTTATGGGCCTTGGCTCGGCCGCCCGTTGGAAAGGTATGGCGGCTAAAGACCTTATCCATAAGCTTTGGTGGGCGGGCGCTGCGGCGCTGATCATTGGGGCAGTAATGCCGCTGCTATATCGCGGCGAGTGGAATCTTTTGGTCTCTCTAGGCATTGTCTCTGCGCTGTGGGTTGTGCTGCCGATACTGCGCGATATCGTTGATAAAACCCGTCATGCCCGCTCGTTTTCTGCGGGGCTACGCAAGCTTTCACTGTCCTACTGGGGCATGGTGCTGGGCCACGTGGGCGTAGCTGTCACCATTGTTGGTGTGACCGTTGTTTCTAACTACAACATTGAACGCAACGTGCGCATGTCGCCAGGCACCACGGTAGAAGTAGCGGGCTATCAGTTCACCATGAGCGAACTGACCGAGCGTCACGGTGCTAACTTTTTGGCCGATACTGCGATAATTCAGGTGCAGCGCGGCGAGTCAGGGCGCCGCTTCACTATGCGCCCTGAAAAGCGTCTTTATCTAGCGACGGGTATGCCGATGACCCAGGTCGCCCTGCGGCCGGGGCTATTTCGCGACCTATACGTGGCAATGGGCGAAGACCTGGGCGACGGTAGCTGGGCAATGCGTGTTCAGTACAAGCCGTTTGTGCGCTGGCTCTGGCTGGGCGCCTTATTGATGGCCTTTGGCGGAGTGCTTGCAGTGCTCGATAAGCGCTATCGCCGTGTCGCCATAGCGCGTGATATACCCGCTTCGACCGCCCAGCGCTATGCTGCGCAGAAGGTCACACTATGAAACGACGGTTACTGCTATTACTGCTGCCGCTGTGTTTTTTAGGCTTAGCCCTGTTCTTTTACAAAGGTTTGTCGCTGGACCCTTCGCAGCGCGATTCAGCGCTCATGGAGCGGCCGTTCCCAAGCTTTGAGGCAGTCACGCTGCGCGATGAACATCAGCGCGTTGACCAAACGCTGCTGGAAGGCGAGGTGACGTTGGTGAACGTCTGGGGCGAGTGGTGCCCGGCGTGCAAGCAAGAGATGCCGCAGCTTTTAGAGTTAGCGGATCACGACGTTCGTATGATGGGCGTCAACTATCGTGATATCCGCGAGAAGGGCTTAGCGTTTCTCAACGAATTTGGCGACCCGTTTGAGGCCAATATTTTTGATCCCCAGGGCGAGCTAGGCTTTGATCTTGGCGTTTACGGTGCGCCGGAAACGTTTATTGTCGATGCCAACGGTGTGATTCGCTATCACCACAAAGGCTATATATCACCGGATGACGTGCGCGAGCGGATTCTTCCGGAGGTGGAAAAATGGCGTTAATGCGTGCCGTTGCAGCAATGCTGATAATGATCGTCGCCTCTAGTGCGGCGGCGGGTGGAATTGAGCTGCGTCAATTTGATGACCCGGTGATGCAGGCGCGTTATCACGATTTAACCGCCGCCATGCGCTGCCCGCTGTGTGAAAACCAGGCCATCGGTGACTCTAACGCGCCGATTGCCGCAGACATGCGCGATCGCGTTTACCAGCTGCTGCAAGAAGGCCGGTCGGATATCGAAATTGTTGATTATATGGTGCAGCGGTTTGGTGAGTATATTCTGTACAATCCGCGCTTAGAGAACCGCACGTATCTGCTTTGGGGGTTGCCCATTGCGCTGGTAATGCTGGGAGCGCTGGTGGTTTTACTGATGATCCGCGCCCGCCGTAATGCCTCTTCCAAAGCGCTAAGTGCGGAAGAGCGCCAGCGTGTTGAAGCGCTGATTAACCGTAAGAGGCCTTCATGACGCTGCTTTGGATTGCGATTGCCGTTTTATTGCTACCTGCGCTATGGCTGTTAGTATCGCCGCTCAGGAATGCGCGTGCACTGCATGAGCAGCAGCGCCAGTTTGAAGCCAACGACGTCTCCGACGAACAGAATGTCGCTATTTTCAAGCGTCGTCTTGCCTCGCTAGAAGCTGCACATGAGCGTGGCGACATTGATGTCGAACGCTTTGAAGAAGACCGTTTGGAGCTAGAGCGTAGCCTGCTGGAAGACACTGCCGTGCGCGAGCAGCGCCCGCTTAAACCTGCCCACGCCGGGCGTTTAGCGGTGCCGCTGATAATGGTAGCGGTGGTGGCGGTTAGCGTGGTGTGGTATCAGCACAAGGGCGCTGAAGGCGATCTAATACTTCTGGCGGTGCGGCAAGCCGTGCAGCAAGACCCGGAAGGGTCGCTTGATATGTATATTGAGCGTATGCAATTGCAGGCGGAACGCCAGCCGAACAACCCCAATGTGTGGGGCACGCTGTTTCCGCTTTATCGCGAAACGGGGCAGATGCCTCAGGCCGTTGGTGCCTTGGAGCGCCTGATTGAGATTGAAGGGCGTCTTCCACCGCTGCTGGCTCAGCTCGCACAGATTCGTTTTTTTATGGCCGGGCGAGAGCTTACCGATGAGGTACAGGCGCTGGTCGATGAAACGCTGGCCAAAGACCCGAATGAGCCCACCGTGCTAGGGATGTTGGGTCTGCACGCCTTTGATAATGGCGATTACGAACAAGCGATTGACCGCTGGCGCCGCGCGGTCGCTAATAGTGCCGATACGGATACCGCCGCCTCGCTGCGAGAGGCTATTCGCATCGCCCAAGAGCGCATGAGTGCGGCTTCCGAAGGGCCTGAAGAAAACGTCGACGAAGTAGTGAACAGCCATGCACTTAAATAGCCGTTTGTTGAGCAGCCCTGTTTTGAATAACCAAGGCGTGGCCTCGCTATGCGCTTAACCTCCATACGCTTAGTCGGCTTTAAGTCCTTTGTCGACCCTGTGACGGTGCCTTTTGATGGCAATATGACCGCCATCGTAGGGCCCAACGGCTGTGGAAAATCCAATATTATTGACGCCGTGCGCTGGGTGATGGGCGAATCTTCGGCGAAAACGCTGCGCGGCGAATCCATGGCCGACGTTATTTTTAACGGCTCGACCGGCCGTAAACCTATCAGCCAAGCATCCATCGAGCTCAAATTTGATAATCGCGACGGCGGCATGGGCGGTATCTATGCCCAGTATGCTGAAATTGTCGTTAGACGACTCGTAACCCGCGATGGTCAGTCCAACTATTTCTTCAACGGCCAAAAGTGCCGGCGTCGGGATATCGCCGATCTGTTTATGGGCACCGGCCTGGGGCCGCGATCCTATGCGATTATCGGCCAGGGCATGATTTCGCGCCTGATTGAAGCTCGCCCCGATGATCTACGTTCGACGCTAGAAGAAGCCGCGGGCATCTCCAAGTACAAAGAGCGCCGCCGGGAAACCGAAAACCGCATGCGGCGGACCCAGGAGAATTTGGAACGTCTTAACGATATTCGCGAAGAGCTGGATAAACAGTTAGATCGGCTTAAGCGCCAGGCTGAAGCCGCCAAGCGTTATCAAGAGTTGAAACAGCTGGAGTATCGTCTCAAAGGTGAGCTTGCGCTATTACGCGGCCGAACTCTGCGCGTCGAACAGTCACATCAAGAAAATCGCGTTCGCGAGCTGGAAATCGCCGTTGAAAAAGATGTCTTTGGCGTTCGCCAATGCGAAACACGGCTGGAACAAGCCCGCGAGCAACATGACGAGCTATCTGAAGTACTCGATCGTCATCAGCAGCAGTTCTTTGAAACTACCACGCGCATTGCTCGGCTGGAGCAAGACCAGGCCCACCGCCGCAGCCGTGAAGCGCAGCTGGCCAGCGATATCGCCACCGCCCGCGGTGAGTTAGACGAGCAGCGGCGCGTTAGCGAAGGTGATCAGATTCGCTTAGCCGCGATTGATGAACGCTTTGACGATTTGCAGCCTGAACACGACGCATTGGAAGAGCAGCTTGAGCGCCTGGAGCAATCGCTGGCCGATGCCTCTCCAGCGCTGGAAGCGGTCGAGCAGCAGTGGGCCGACGCTGAAACGCGCTGGCGCGATGCCAGCCGCGATGCTGAGCGAAGCCAGGATCAACTGCGGGATCTTGAGCAACGGATTCAGCGCTTGCAGGCTGAAAACCAGCGCCGCCGTCAGCAGCGCAGCGAGGTGGCTGATCTCACCGAGCTGCGCGATGAGCACGCTTTGTGCCACGCGCAGCTAGCGGATGCTCAGCAGCAGGCCGACGACTTTCACGCCGGGCGCGACCAGTGGCAGCAGCGCTACAGCGATGCTAAAGCAGCGTATCAACAGGCCTCCCAGTCACGGGATCAACAGCGTGCTGCACTAAGCCAGCGACAGGGGGAGCTTGCATCCCTTCAAGCGCTGATGGATGCGGCCCTGGCGGATCATGACCCTGATATTGGGGCTCGTCTGGAAGCGCTGGGTCTCGAACAGGCGCCTCAGCTGGGCGAGGTGCTTCAAGTGACACCCGGTTGGGAAGCGCTTACTTCTTGGCTTCTAGCGCCGTGGCTTAATGCTCGCTTGGTCGCTAGCCATCAGCTCGCCGCCTTGCCTGATGCGCTGGCCACCGACTGGTGTTTGATTGATCAAGCGTCGCCAGCACCATCAACCGCGGGCCAACGGCTGGATAGCCTGGTAAAAGGCGCGGGAGCACTGAGCGAATGGTTAGCAAGTGTTCACTACACGGAAACGGCTGCCGAGGCGCAGCAGCAGGTAGCGCACCTAGCCCCTGGCGAAAGCGTGGTGAGTCGCGACGGCGTTTGGCTGGGCCGTGGCTGGCTGCATCAACAGGCCAACGGCGAGGGTATTGATGGGTTGCTGCTTATCCGTCGACGCTACGCCGAACTCAATGAGCGTCGTGAGAGCGAAGAAGAAGCGCTAGCGCTGGCCGAAGAGCAGTGTGAAGCCGCCAGTGAGACCATTGAGTCGCTAGATCAGGCCCGCGATCAGCAGGCTGAGCAGGAGCGCAATCACGCCGCTAGCTTGCAGCAGCTAGCGGTAAAAGAGCGTAGCCTCGCTCAGCGCCTTGAGCATTTAGCTGGCCGCGCGACGGAGCTAGATGCAGAGCTTGCCCAGTTGCAAGAGGATGAGGCGGAGTTAGTACTTACCTTAGATGAGCAGCGCGCACGCTGGAACGAGGCGATGGCGCAGCTGGAAAGCACCGCAGAAGGGCGCGAGCAGGCCTCGGAGCAGCGCCGCTTTTTGCGTGAACAGCGTGACCAGCTGACCCAGCAGCATTCGCCGCTTAAAGCACAGCAGCAGGCGCTGGCGCTTGAGCGCGAACGCTTAAATGCCGAGCGCGCTAGCCTGCGCTCGCAGCAGTCCCGCTCAAGCGACTCTGAAGAACGCCTATCGCTGCGCATTGCCGAGTTGGAAGAGTCTCGGGAAATGCTGATTGAGCCCGATGAGTTGGCAGGCGAAGAGCTTGAAGAGCTGCTGCAGCAGCGTGAGCAGCAGGAAGGGCGCTTAAACGCGACTCGCCAGCAGGCTCAAGCGCTGGCAGAACAGCTGCGCAATGATGAGCTTGCCCGCCAGCAGCATGAGCGCAATCTAGAACAGAGCCGCGAGCAGCTACAGCAGCGGCGCATGGACGTGCAGGCGCTGGCATTGAAAGCCGCCACTCAAGATGAGCAGTTGGCAGAATTAGGCCATAACGCTGAAACGCTTGCCGAACAGCTGCCTCAGGAGGCCACTGAAACGAGTTGGCAAGAGCGTCTGGAAAGTACCACCGATAAGATACGCCGCTTAGGGGCAATCAACCTTGCCGCGATTGAAGAGTATGATCAGCAGGCTGAACGACGTAATTATTTAGAGGCGCAGCACGCTGAACTTACCGAGGCGCTGGAAACGTTAGAGAGAGCGATTAAGCGCATTGATCAAGAAACGCGCATACGCTTTCGGGAAACCTTTGATCAGGTTAATGCCGGGCTGCAAGTTTTGTTTCCGCGTGTGTTTGGCGGCGGTGCGGCATGGTTAACGCTGACGGGCGATGATTTGTTGGAAACGGGGGTGGCGATTATGGCCCGCCCACCGGGCAAGAAGAACAGCACTATTCATCTGCTATCAGGCGGAGAAAAAGCGCTGACGGCATTGTCGCTGGTGTTTGCGATCTTCCAGCTTAATCCCGCGCCTTTTTGTATGCTAGATGAAGTGGATGCCCCGCTGGATGACGCTAACGTTGGGCGTTACGCCAAGCTGGTGAAAGAAATGTCTGAGAACGTTCAGTTTATTTACATCACCCACAACAAAATTGCCATGGAAGCCGCCGAGCGCTTGATGGGGGTGACCATGCAAGAGCCCGGCGTATCGAGACTAGTCTCGGTAGGTATTGAAGAGGCGGCCGCACTGGTTGATTAAGCGCCTTCGCGCTTAGCCCTCACCTAGTTCGCGCATGACCGCGTAGAGTTTGGACTTCGCTTCAAAGCCTACACCTGGGATATCCGGCAGGCCGACATAGCCATTCTCAACTTGAATGCCGTCAGCGAAACCACCAAAAGGTTGGAAAACATCCGGATACGACTCGTTGCCACCTAAATGCAGGCCGGCCGCAATGTTCAATGACATCTGGTGGCCGCCATGGGGAACGACGCGGCGCGATGACCAGCCCAGGTCTTCCATTACCTTCAGCGTACGCATGTATTCAACTAAGCCGTAAGAGAGTGCGCAGTCAAACTGAACAAAGTCGCGGTCAGGGCGCATGCCGCCATGGCGTAACAAGTTGCGTGCATCTTGATGCGAGAACAGGTTTTCGCCGGTCGCCATAGGCAGGTCGTAATGATTAGCAAGCTCTGCCTGAAGAGCGTAATCAAGCGGATCGCCAGCTTCTTCATACCAAAATAGATTATAAGGCTTTAGCGCTTCGGCATAGGCGATAGCGGTGGCTTGGTCAAAGCGGCCGTTAGCGTCAACGGCGACGCGGCTGCCATCACCCACAACCTTAATTACGGCCTCAACGCGGCGTAAATCTTCTTCAAGCGGTGCTGCGCCAATCTTCATTTTGACTACGTTATAACCGCGGTCTAAATAGCTGTGCATTTCATCTTGTAGTTTGCTGTGGTCTTTACCGGGATAGTAATAACCGCCCGCTGCATACACCCACACTTTATCGTCGGCAACGCCGTTACGGTAACGTTCGGCCAACAGCTTATAGAGTGGTTTGCCTTCGATTTTAGCCACGGCGTCCCAAACGGCCATGTCGATTGTGCCTACCGCAACGGAACGCTCGCCGTGGCCGCCGGGCTTTTCGTTGGTCATTAAGGCTTTCCAGATAGCAAACGGATCAAGGTTGTTATTCTCTTGATCGATAAGGCTTTCTGGGTCCGCTTCGCTAATGCGATCCAAAAAACGGTCGCGCATCAGCGCTCCCTGTCCATAGCGTCCATTCGAGTTAAACCCGTAGCCAATCACCGGCTTACCGTCACGTACTACGTCGGTCACTACGGCGACCACGGAGCACGTCATTTTAGAAAAGTCGATATAAGCGTTGGCGATGGGTGACGCAATGGAAACAGTTTTTTCGCGGATTTCAACGATGCGCATAAGGCATTCCTCTATCGATTTAGTGCTTAACAATAACCGTGGTAATTCAAGCCAACCAATGCTATTACTGGGCAACCCCATGCTGAAATGGCATTGCCTATGGAGCTTGTTTGGCTTGAAGATTTTATCGCCCTAGCGGAGCACGGTAGTTTCGTGCGTGCTGCAGACGCTCGTCATATTACCCAGCCAGCGTTTAGCCGCAGGATACGTTCACTTGAGCAGTGGATGGGGGTGAGCCTGTTCGTGCGAACGCCGCAAGGCACCACGCTGACAGAAGCCGGGCGGCATATTTTAACCGACGCGTCTGAAGCCACGAGCCGCCTTTATCGGCTGCGCACCGAGGCGCAGGAAGTGGCTGGGCATATGGCCAAAACGCTTCCTTTTGCCGCGACGCACTCGCTTTCGTTTACGTTTTTCCCGCGCTGGATTCGCCAGGTGGATAACGGCGCTCCGATTGAGGCCATTCGTCTTCATTCCGATAGCATGGCAGGGTGTGAAAAGTTACTGGTGCATGGGGAGGTGCCTTTTTTGCTCTGCCACCGACATCCTGCCGTGCCTTCACCCTTGGCCCCGGGGCTGTTTATTAGCAAGCAGGTGGGGGAAGACACCCTGATTGCGTTGATGAGTCGACACGTAAGTCAAGAAATTCCCTCTCATCAGCTGCCTTATTTGGCTTACACCGAAGCATCGGGCCTAGGCCGTATTGTGGCCCATCGTTTATATGGCAAAGCCGCGGTTTTGGCCGTTAAACCACAGTTTAGTAGCCACTTAGCCGCGGTGTTAATGTCCATGGCGCTGGAGGGAAAGGGGGTGGCGTGGTTGCCAAAAAGCCTTGCAGAGCAAGAGATTAGCGATGGTCGCTTAGTCCGTGCGCTGGACGAAAGATGGGATATTACTTTACAAATACATCTTACCCGCCCCGTTGGCCCCTTAAGTGCGGCGGCTGAAGTATTTTGGAATAAGCTGTAATTTTAAACAGCGGTTTGTTAATCATAGGCTCATAAACATTAACTTAGATGTGTAAAAAAATGTCCTAAAGTGTTCAACTTAACTATATTACCTCTATTAAAGTTGATCTTGGGGCCCTTAAGGAGCTTAAAGATAGAGGCTGAAGCTTGAAGTGATAAGCATGTTTAATGAGGAAGTGGTAGTGCGATTTCCTAAGATTAATTCATCCTTTCTTGCTTCTACGGGTTCTATATAAAGCGGCTTAAAAAGCCTTGATCAAATGCTCGTTGCACTTTTGTTTGAAGTTAAGGTCTATTTTTTTGCTTTTAACCGTGCCAATGCTTTGCTAATGTGCAAAAATTGTGCGAAATAGAGTAAAAAGTGGCCCTTTTCATAGTATTCGCGCTATGCTTGGTGGTATTAATGGCAAGTATTTATTTAATCGCCGTTACCTTTATTTAGGCATGAATTTTTAGACACAGTGCCTTAGCAACCGGCAAGATGACCATGGAACGTTCGACATGGAACTAAGAGAGTGGCTAATTATTTTAGGGCTGGCGTTGGTATCGCTCATCGTTATAGATGGTGTGCGAAGACTTCAACGACAGCGTCGTGTACCTCGCCTTGATCAGGCAGAGAAGGATCTTTCAGCTAGTCAGCTAGAAGACCCTGATGATGCTGCTAAAGCAGCCGAGATCAATTGGGAGCTTCCTAACGGTGGCGCCCGAGTTGTTAAGCCTGCAGATTATAGCGGATTAGGAAGTAAGCCAAAGTTAGAACGTCAAGAGCATCCTGGTGCCTCACGAGTACTTGCTGAGTTTAGGCGCTCAGCCACGGCTAAGGTCGCTAAGCGTAAAGCCGAGAAAGCCGAGAAAGCAGAAGCGCTAGCGGTTGCTAAAGCATCGCCCGCAGCACCTCAGGTCAATACGCCGACGGCTAGTCATCGAGTCAACATTGCTGATACAGCGCCTGAACATGAGCGCCGCGAGCCCAGTGTTTCTTTTACAGCGCCGCAGACTGCACAACCAGCGACGGCTTCTATTGCCGAAACGCCATCGGTTACTGAAACATCATCTACTGCTCAGGTACCGGCAACAGAATCGGTTGTTTCAGAACCCATCGCGCCAGAAGTAGTGACGACGCCTGCTGAGCCTATGACTGCTGAGACTCCTACTACAAGTGCGGGTATAAGCGCGAGTGAACCAGTCGAAGCTCCGGTGCAGTCCGAGCGCGAGAACGTGCTACGTGCCGAGCCGGAAGATGCCGCGTTTGCAAAACACGCTTTTAGCGACGCTGCACCAAAGCGTCGTAAGCTGCGCTCTGATACCGTGGGCGAGCAGGAAGAGTTAGACGATGATCAGGTAGACGAATATCGTCTTGTTGATTTTGAAGGTATGGGCCGATCGTTTAAACGTCGTCTCATTGAGCGTCGTTTAGACCGCCAGCGTAAAAAAGCTGAGAAAGCCATTCGCGATAAAGCGTTGGCAAAACAGAAGGCCGAGCGCAAGGTGTTAGAAGCTGAACAGCGTCGTGAGGCTAAAGAGGCCGCTGATGCTGAGCGTGCTCGACTAGCTCAAGAACAGGCGCAGGCACGCGAAGTCGCTGCCAACGCCGCGGCAGCTGATCGACTGGCAGCACAGCAGCGTATCGCTGAAGAAGAGGCGCGTCACGAATCGGAAAGCTCCTTCGCTTATGAAGAAAGTTATGACCACGCAGATGAGCGCGACGAGTACGCCAGCGACGAGTCTTTTGATGAACGGGCCGCTAGTGAGCGAGAGTCCAATCAGAGAGTGCGCGTTCATCCCACGTTAGAAAAAGCCTTACGTCATGACGTCAATGGCGAGCACGCGAAAGAAACGCTTTCCAGCGCTGAAGAAGTAGTGGTTATCAGCGTACTGTCGCGTGATCCCGACGGCTTTGATGGCAGTAAATTGCTTGAACTCATGATGGTGTGTGGTTTGCGCTACAGCAGTGGTATGGGTATTTTCCACCGCTTTGAGACTGAAAGCGAAGACAGCGAGCTACAGTTCTCGATGGTTAACGTTGTTAAGCCGGGCACTTTCCCCATTCAAGAAATGGGTGAGTTCATGACCCCCGGCGTAACGCTGCTGATGCCGCTGCCCGGCGCTGTCGACAGCTCCGCTGCGTTTGAGGCGATGGTCGAGACGGCCATGGTGCTGGTTCGTCATATGGGCGGTGAGCTGAAAGATGAAAATCGCAGCGTTATGACCGCACAAACGATTGAATTCGCCCGCCAGCGTGTGCGTGAATTTGAACGCCGACACCGACTGCATCGCCATATGCAAGCACGTTAATTCGCGCTAGCTGTCTAACACCCGCCTTCTTTCAGAGGGCGGGTGTTTTTGTTTATGCGCCTGCTTTTATAATGGGTGCTGTTTTCAATATCTGTTTTAAATATCTATTTTGCATTTTCGCTGCCGCTTTTAGCTAGTACTGGAACCCATTCTAATGAGTCAGTCTGATTCTCAGCCACGAGAAGAGATAAACCAACTGCGCGTCGCCTTGGATGAGGCCAATCACCGCTACTACATCCTGGATGAACCGACACTGACGGATGCCGACTACGACCGCAAGCTACAGCGTTTACAGCAGTTGGAAGCCAGTTATCCCAATCTAATTACCAGCGATTCGCCGACCCAGCGGGTGGGTGCCGCCCCGGCGGACGGTTTTTTGTCTGTGGCGCATGCCATTCCCATGCTGTCGCTGGATAACGCCTTTAGCCGCGAAGATATCCTCACTTTTGCCGAGCGTGTGGCTGATCGCCTGGAATGTGCTGCCGATGAAATTACCTTTAGCTGCGAGCCTAAGCTTGACGGCGCCGCCGTGTCGCTCGTTTACGAACAAGGCAGGTTAGTGAGCGGTGCGACGCGAGGCGATGGCCGTAGCGGTGAAGGCATTACCTCTAACCTGCGCACGCTGCGCTCGGTGCCGCTGAAGCTGCTGGGCAACAACGTGCCTGGGCTGCTGGAAGTACGTGGCGAGGTGATTATGCGCCATACGGGTTTTGAAGCGCTTAACGAGCGCGCACGAGAAGAAGGCAGCAAGGTATTTGCTAACCCGCGCAATGCCGCTGCCGGCAGCTTACGCCAGCTAGATCCGCGGATTACCGCAAAACGTCCGCTAGAATTCCACGCCTATCAAGTTGCCCGAATCGATATGGCAAATTTGGATGACAGTGTAATACCAACACACAGCCGGCAAATGGAAAGATTGAAAGATTGGGGTTTTCGATCGAGTGGTGAGCTGAAAGTCGTCAAAGGCCCGCAAGCGGTCGCCGACTACTGTGAGAAGCTAGGCGAGCAGCGCGATAGCCTCGGCTTTGATATCGACGGTGTAGTGATTAAGGTTGATGACCTGCGCCATCAGCGAGAGCTGGGCTTTGTCGCCCGGGCCCCGCGCTGGGCGGTGGCATTTAAGTTTCCAGCCCAGGAGGAAGTCACCACGCTTAACGATGTGGAGTTTCAGGTGGGGCGCACCGGGGCAATTACGCCCGTCGCGCGGCTGGAGCCTGTTAGCGTGGCGGGCGTGACGGTATCGAATGCAACATTGCATAACGCTGATGAAATCAGCCGCTTAGATGTGATGGTCGGGGATACGGTGTCGATTCGCCGCGCTGGCGATGTGATCCCACAGGTGGTTCGGGTGCATACGGAGCTGCGGCCGGCGGACGCTAGAGCCATTATCTTTCCTGAGCACTGCCCGGTGTGCGATTCACAAATTGAGCGGCTTGAAGGTGAGGCGGTGGCGCGCTGCTCGGGCGGCCTATACTGCGCTGCCCAGCGTAAAGAGGCGCTGAAACACTTTTCCAGCCGCAAAGCGCTGGATATTGATGGCTTAGGTGAAAAGCTGATTGTGCAGCTAGTGGATCTTGACTGGGTCAAAACGCCGGCGGATCTGTTTCAGTTAACGGTTGAAAAGCTGCAAAGTCTGCCGCGCATGGGTGAAAAATCCGCTACCAACCTGGTCGGCGCGCTTGAAAATGCTAAGGCGACCACGCTTGCGCGGTTTATTTACTCGCTGGGTATTCGCGAAGTGGGCGAAGCAACGGCGGCTAACCTAGCCAATCATTTTGGTACGCTTGAAACTATTCAGGCGGCAGAGCTGGCGGCGCTGGAAGCCGTGGGCGATGTTGGCCCCATTGTCGCTGCTCATGTGCATACTTTTTTTCGTCAGCCCCATAACCAGGAAACCATTGCGGCACTGCGCGACGCCGGTATTACTTGGCAAGAAGCGGTCGTCACACAAGGCCCTACGCCGCTGGAAGGGCAAACCTGGGTACTGACCGGCTCGCTGGAAAGCATGACCCGCGACGAAGGTAAGGCACGCTTGCAGGCTTTGGGGGCCAAAGTGGCAGGCAGTGTTTCGAAAAAAACCACGTGCCTGGTCGCTGGCGAAGCCGCTGGCAGCAAACTGACGAAAGCCGAGCAGATGGGCGTTGACGTCATCGACGAGGCTACTTTTATTGAACGCTTGGCAGAGTGGGAGCAGCGCTAATGGGCCGATTTATTGAAGTACCCGCACGAATGCTGCCAGAAGAAACGTTGAATGCGCTGTTGGAGGCCTTCGTTACCCGCCAGGGTTACGATACGACCGACACGACTGGCGAGGGCATGCACGGCTGGGTCGCCGAACTGAAAAAACAGCTGTCGCGCAATGAACTCATCATTGCGCATGACCTGGAGCTAGAGATGACCGAAGTCATGACCCTAGCTCAGTGGCGCTCCTTTGGCCGTGACGTGGCCGACGATGAAGAGGAAGGCGACTACTGAGCGCGGATAATCGCGCTAATAATACGTCGTCCTGGATGCAGGTGATCAACCAGCGGTACTTCTAAAGGCATTGGCTCATCGCACAGCCGCGAAGCAATCAGCTCGGCACATAGCGGCGCGCTGGCCAAGCCCCGCGAGCCGTGCGCGGTGGTTATCCACAGCCCCCTATGATGCTCGCCACGCTTGTTCGGCACGCGAGTGGCATCTTTGCTGAGCACGCAATAGTCGGCCCGCCACGTATCCGCTACCGGCACCGGCCCTGCGTAGGGGCTTTTGTCGGGGCTCGCGGCACGCACCGCTGCCCGGCCCTGCAGGTTTTCAGGGCTAAGATTAATGCCCGCCTGTTCTAGCTCTTCAGCCAGGGCGGGCAGCGTTTGGCGCAGCTCGTCAATGTTGCGCTGATGGTCGGCCGCTGACACATCGGTGGTGGCGTTGTTGGGCACAAAGCTTGCGCCAAAGGTTAATACGCCATCCAATGCCGGCGCGACATAGCCACCGGCACATATCACGCGGCTAGGGCCTGCCACCTGTTCGGGTAGATTGATTTCACTGACCTGACCACGCACAGATTGCAGCGGTAGCGCCAAGGTTTGCGCAAAGCGGTTGGCTAAGTGGGCGCTGGCAACCACGACCTGATCCGCCTCCACGATGCGACCATCGGCTAAGTGAAGCTGCCAGCCCTGGCCAGACGCACAAGCAGCGTCTTTGCGATCAAACGATGCGACGTCGCCCTGCAGCAGTGTGATGTTCGAATGGCTTAGCAAGTGCTCACATAGCGCCTTAGGCCGCACCCAGCCCGCCTGCGAATAAAATAGTCCGTGAGACGCGTCAATAGTCAGCGCCGCCGTATCGGTTAGCGCAGGATTTTGCATCGCAGAGACGACCTCGCTAGGCAGCGGGTGCTGCTCAATAAAGCGCTGCTGGCGAAGCGCCTCTTTATCGCCACTAGCGAGTTGAATGACGCCACAAGGTTGCCATAAAGGAGATGCAGACAGCGGCTGTGTGCAACGCTGCTGGGCCAGCCAGCGCTGGCTATAGAGCAGCCCGGCGAGATAAACGCGGCTTTGATGGTTGGTCTCTGCGGCAAGCTTCACATACAGCGCGCCCTGACGGTTGCCGGAGCCGCCCGCACCAGGGGCCTCACGCTCAATGACCGTCACCTGAACGCCGCGCCGCGCTAGCGCCGCCGCCACGCTACTGCCCGCAAGCCCCGCGCCGATTATTGCTACGTGCTTAGCCACTTCAATAGAGGGCGGCGTAAACCAGGGGGTTTTCTCACGCCGCTGATCGCTGGGCGGCGACTCAATACTGCCCGCCAGCATTTCTCGTTTACGGCCATAGCCCGGTACTTTTTGCCAGTGAAAGCCTGCCGCTTTTAAGCCACGCTTTACAATGCCCGCGCAGGTAAATGTCGCAAAGGTAGCGCCGGGGCGCGAACGTGCTGCCATGGCGTTAAACAGTGCCGGGTGCCACATGTCAGGGTTTTTGGAAGGCGCAAAGCCGTCCAAAAACCAGGCATCTACCTGGCCATCCAGCTGTTCTAAGCGCTCGGTGGTATCGCCAAAATGCAGGTCGAGGGTAACTCGCTCGGTTAGGTGCAGGCGATGAATGCCGCTGACGGCGGCCGGCCACTGGGCACACAGCACCTGCGTATAAGCAGCCAGTGAGGGCCAAACGGCTAGGGCACGCTCAAGCGCCAGGCGATCAAAAGGATATTTTTCGGTGGATAACAAATGCAGCCGAGCATTAGGAGGCGCGTGTTGTTCAAAGCACGCCCAGGCGCAGAGCATATTTAACCCTGTGCCAAAGCCCGTTTCGCCAATGACAAAAGGGCGCGCCAACGTCCAGCTGGCAAAACGTTCAGGAAGATGATTGGCACCGAGAAACACGTGTTCCGTCTCAGCGCGGCCATCGCCACGGGTAAAATAGATATCATCAAATGCTGCTGAGCGGGGCGCACCGTCTTCATTCCAGGTAAGTGTGGGCGTGGTTAGCGCCGCGAGGAGGGGCAAAGCGGTTGGACGTTGGGCCACGCAGGCATCCTTCGTAGTGATAGTAGTGATAGTAGTGATAGTAGTGGTGATGTCGTCGATGATGACGTAGTGATCAACCGATGGTTAAAAAGTGATCAAAGTGTTGATAGCAGCGCTATCTCTGGCTTAGCGAAAAGCGTCCGCCGGGTTTGCACAGAGTTTTCCACAGGCACTGTGAAGAACTTTGTGCCAGCCTGACGAACACCCATAGGGGGCTATTAAAATCAAGGCAGCACTTTTTTGAATGGCTTCACAACGACTTTGGCATAGACCCCGGTAATCATGAAAGGGTCGGCATCGGCCCAGGCTTTAGCCGCTTCCAGGCCGTCAAATTCTGCCACGACCAAGCTGCCTGAAAACCCTGCGTCACCCGGGTTTTCAGCATCAATGGCAGGGTGAGGGCCCGCCAGCACCAAGCGGCCTTCATCGCGTAGTGCTTCTAGGCGGGCTAAATGATCAGGGCGAGCCGTCAGTCGACGCTCTAGGCTATTGGCGACATCTTCACTAAGAATGGCATACAGCATTGAGTATAACTCCTTGATTAGACGAGGTTGCGACGGTAGCGCTAATTGACCATGTGATTATAAGCGCGCACCATATCTGACGCACCGTTCTCACATGCTACTTTGAAATACCGTTTCTGACAGACAGGGGAGCGGTTAAGTAACGACTGAACAGCATTTCAGTTTTTCCAATGCTCATTCTGACAAACTGGCCACACGGCGTCATCTTATGCCTCAACTTCCGTATACCTTTGATGCCGATCAGCGCTACCCGGTTGATTTGCACATGCACTCCACCGCTTCTGATGGCGCGCTAACGCCCACTGAGCTTGTAACGCTGTGTGCAGAGCGTGGGTTAACGCATATGTCGCTGACTGACCACGATACCATGGACGGCATCGACGAAGCGGCTCGCGCGGCTGAGCAAGCGGGGCTGTGCCTTGTCGCTGGGTGTGAGTTATCCACACGCTGGCAGGGCATTAATATTCATGTCGTGGCACTAATGCCCGGCGGCCTGCAGGGGGCGATGGTCGAAGGCTTGATTCAGCAGCGTGATGCGCGTATTCAGCGTGCAGAAGTGATTGCCGAACGGCTGGAAAAAGTGGGTTTAAGCAACGCGCTGGAAAAAGCGCGTGTGCAGGCTGGTAGCGACCGCCCCTTGGGACGCCCAGACTTTGCCCGTGCGCTGGTCGCTGAAGGCCTAGTGCCCGATTGGTCAAGCGCCTTTAAGCGCTACCTGGGCAGCGGCAAGAAGGGCGATGTCAAAGCTCACTGGCCGGAAATTAGCCAGGTGGTGGCGTGGGTGGTGGCATCTGGTGGCGTCGCTGTGGTTGCGCATCCACTGCGCTATGGCTTAACGCGGCGCAAGCGTGGTTTGTTGATGGACACGTTTCAGGCAGCAGGCGGGCAAGCGGTTGAGCTGGTCAGCGGCCAGCAGAACTCGGACAGCACCCGCGATTTAGCCCGCCAGCTTGCTGAGCGTGAGCTTTACGCCTCTCTCGGCAGCGACTTTCACTTCCCCGGCAGCCATGCGGCGCCAGGCAGTATGAGCCTAGTGCCACGCACGGCTGCCCCTCCCATATGGCAGCACCCGCGGTTACAGCATTTACGTGACGCGCAGCCCGGCCTGCTGGCAAGCGCCTAGGCCGGTGTTTGTCGGGCGGTAACGGCGTGCTTTTAATGACGTACTTATAAAGACACTGGTAAAGACTGGGCCACGTCAACGTCAGGTCAGCTATGCTATATAGATAGGATTTAAGGATAGGAGCAGTTTTATGAGCCAGTATTTTCAGATTCACCCAGAAAATCCCCAGAAACGTCTAATCGACCAGGCTATTGCGATCATTCGTAAGGGCGGCGTTGTGGCGTATCCCACCGACTCAGGCTATGCCCTGGGCTGTCATTTGGGCGAGAAAAAAGCGGTTGAGAAAATCAAATGGCTGCGTTCGCTGGACGACAAGCACAACTTTACGCTGGTGTGCTCTGATTTGTCAGAGATCGGCACTTACGCCAAAGTCGACAACGACGTTTTTCGGCTGCTGAAAGCCCACACGCCAGGGCCTTATACTTATATTTTGGATGCCACCTCTGAAGTGCCTCGTCTATTGCTGCACCCTAAGCGGCGTTCTATTGGCGTGCGCGTGCCGGATCACCGCATAACTCATGCGCTATTAGCCGCGCTGGGTGAACCGTTGATGAGCGTGACGCTAATTCCGGTGGGAGAGACATTGCCCATGAACGACCCGGAAGAGATTCGCGAGCGTTTTGGCGCCCATTTGGACGCCATTATTGACGGCGGCGCCTGCCACTTAGACCCAACAAGCGTAATTGATCTGCGCGAGCTGCCGCCCAAAATCATTCGTGAAGGGCGGGGCGATATTGCTCCTTTCGTAGGCTAAAAACTCTCTTCAAGGCAAATCCCCGGCTCGTAGCATGATCGAGGTGGCGGTTTGTCTTTTTTAGTTATTTGATTGTTCAATGAAAATAAAATATGATCCTAATGATTCTTTTCGATAATAAATCGTGATCCTTTAAGGCGCGGAGTCGCCTCGTCTTTTTGAGATCACCTAGCCCAGGAGATCATTCAATGAAGATGTTTTTCACTTCTCGCCTCTGCACCTTTGCTGCCTTAGCCAGCCTTGCCGCTCTACCGCTGACCAGCCACGCGGACAGCGATGACGCAGAAATGTGTGCCCAGGAAGCTTATGCGATGGGCCTACGCTATCAACAGCAGTCTGCTGAAGCCGCAGCCCTTCAGCGTCAGGGTTTTGCTCTCGCCACCTACCGACTCAAAGATCAAATTGAAGCTCATGGTGGCAGCGACGGCTTAGCCATCATGACCGACCTGGATGAAACGGTGCTGGACAATAGCGCGCTGCTGGTTCGCGACATGCAGGCGTGCCACGACTACACCGCTTGGGATACTTGGAAGCACTGGGAGCGTGAAGGTGAGCCGCGTTTAATGCCGGGCGCCAAAGCGTTCCTGGATTACGCGGATGAGCAGGGCGTGGCTATTTTTTACGTTTCTGATCGCTACCAGGAGAATGAGGCCGACACAATCGCCACGCTAGACGCGTTAGCGCTGCCCCAAGTATCTGAGCAGAGCGTGATGCTGCTGGGGCCTGCTAAAGAAGAACGGCGCGCGGAGGTGGTTGAGAGTCACACGCTGGTCATGCAGTTAGGCGATTCGTTGCACGATTTTGCGGATGATTTTGCAGGTGCCGACCTTGCCCAGCAGCACGAGCTTGTAAACGATAATGCAGAGCGCTTTGGCAAGGATTGGATTGTATTCCCCAATGCGACCTACGGTGCTTGGAGTGAGGCCGAGTTAGATGCCTGGGACGCGCCGCTCGAAGCGGAGTGATCCTTAATACTCCAGCCCCTTGATCTCTTGTTACCTCAGTAAAAGAGAACTGCGCGTCCCAGGTTTCGTTATCCTGGGGCGCGTTTTAGTCTTCGTCTTGTTTTTCTTCGTCTTGCTTTTGTTCGTCTTTCTTGCGCGGGTCTTCGCTGTCCTCGTCTAACCAGGTACCACAGCGCATGCAGTAGCGTGCGCGTTTGTCATGCTGCTCATGCCCGCATCCGGGGCAGGTTTCTTCCGAGTGGCGATCTTCACGTATCGAGCGAATCACCTGTGCCGAGAAAATACCGGTGGGCACGGCGATAATCGAGTAGCCGAGTAACATCAGTACCATGGTAATCGCCTTGCCTAACGGTGTCGCAGGCACGATGTCGCCATAGCCCACCGTCGTCATGCTAACGATAGCCCAGTACATCGACATGGGAATGCTAGTGAAGCCTGCCTCCGGCGATTCGATGGTGTACATCAAGGCTGCAAATAGCGTCACCACCATCAAAATAGAGAAGAAGAACAGCAGAATCTGGTGCAAGCTGCGCTTCAGGGCATCGATTAGTAGGTTGGCTTCACCGACAAACGCCATCAAGCGAAAAATACGGAAAATACGTAGTACTCGTAGTAGCCGCACAATCACCAGTGCGTGGGCGCCGGGTACTAAAAGAACGAGCCAAGTAGGTAAAATCGCAATTAAATCGACGATTCCATAAAAGCTTTTGAGGTAGAGAAGAGGACGTTCCAGGCAATAGATGCGAACGAGCAGCTCAATGCTGAACAGCAGCGTCAGGACCCATTCCGTGTAGAAAAATATGTCCCCGTAGCGCTCAGCATAAATTTCAATGCTGCCCAGCAGAATTACCGCGACGCTCACCAAAATGGCCACAATCAAGGCGATATCAAATGCTTTCGCCCCCGGTGTGTCGGACTCGAATATGATATGAAACAGGCGGCTACGCAGGCCTTCCGTGGCTGGCGTTAGGTGAAAATTCATTGCGTCATCCTGAAGTGGGCACTCATTCAGCGCTAGCGTAGCGCGGTTTAGTACGCCAAGCGATAGGCGAGTGCTAACGCCGCGCTGCCGTAAGCGGCCTGTGGCTGGCCTTGGGCGTCCAGGGCGCTCGGCAGTGCCAGGGCATAAGTGCGTGCAAGGGCATCTAACTCAGGATGTTCCGCCAGCGTGTTGATAGCCTGATGGGCTTTTGCTAGAAAGCTTGCTTGCTGGCTGTCATGGTAGGCATCTAGCGCCAGCGTGGCGCGGTGCAGCCATTGCGCCGGGGTTTGCGCGTCGGGTAACGGCCAGTGCTGGGCACTTAGCATATTACCGCGCGCTGCTTTGCTGCTGTCTGATGGGCGCAGAGGAACCTGCTCAGCAAGTGCTAGTGCTAATGTCCACAGCGCCTCTGGTTCGCCCCTTTTTAACTCAAGCTCTATTTCACAGATAGGTGTGCGGTAGCTACCGCTAATAATCTCGCCTTGATCCAATACCAGCTCAATATGGTTGTCAGTCTCGGTTGCAGCGATGCTTGAAAGGCCGCTGGTTAACTGCCAGCAGCGCCGCGTGAAGTCAGTGCGTAACGTCGGAACGAGTGAGGGCAGCGCCTGCGCAAGCTCGCCTTGAAAAGGGGGCAGCTTGGCAAGCGCCGTGAGGTCTAGCTGCGGGCCGGGAGCTTGCCACTCCCACTCTTGGCGTTGAGAAAGCCCGCCGCTACCTTGGCCTGCTGTTTTGACAGTGTGCAGCACGTTACCATCGATTTCGCGCAGGCGAACGGCAATGCGCGCTTTGGCTAGATCGTTTGTCGGGGTATCGAAATAGATGTTGGCCAATGCGTGTTGAGATACGGGAACTGAAGCGAGAAGCGGGTGTTGGCTTAGCGCAGCCGGCCCCGTGGGGGGGAGCGCCAGCTTAATCTCTACTTCTAGAGGAATGGGGGTTTTCATGGCAATCGCCACCTCGCTATCGTGACATATAGATGAATATTTGATTACATTTATGAACTTTTCATGACGGCGGCGAGCGCACTCTTTATACTGGCGCCGCCATTTCCAGGCTTTCCGAAAACAGGCTAAAAGGCATTATGGTTACCTCCAATCCTTTTTCTTCGATGTTTGGCCGCTCGCCATTCCAGCCGTTATTGGCCCATATCGTCAAGGCAAACGAATGTGCCGACCAGCTGTTGCCGTTTTTCGAAGCAACCCTGGCAGACGACTGGATCAAAGCGGCTGAGCTGCGCGAAAACGTCACCCGCTTAGAGCATGACGCTGATACGCTGAAAACTGAGTTGCGATTGAACCTGCCCAACACCATGTTTTTACCGGTGTCGCGGTCTGATCTGCTTGATCTCATTAGCGTACAGGACAAAATCGCCAATAAGGTGCGCGACATTACCGGCATTATGATGGGCCGTAAAATGCGTGTGCCGGATGAGCTGGCTGAACCGATGCGCGATTATATCCGCACAAGCGTTGCTTGTGTTGCGCAAGCCCGTCAGGCATTGGAAGAGCTCAAAGATCTGCTTGAGTCAGGCTTTGGACGTAACGTCGCTGATGTCATGCATCGAATGATCCGTGAACTGCATATTCTCGAACACCAGGCCGATGACCAGCAGGTGACTATTCGTCGCCAACTGTTCGCGCTTGAAAGTCAGCTGCCACCCGTCGATGTGATTTTTCTTTATAAAATCATTGAATGGGTGGGTGAATTATCTGACCGCGCCGAGCGCGTGGGTAGCCGCTTACAGATTCTGACAGCCCGCTAAGGGGACTTGTATGCTGATTATTGCCCAGCACGGTGAAATCTTCATTATCCTGGCCTGTTTGTTCGGCTTCTTTATGGCTTGGGGCGTTGGTGCGAACGATGTAGCCAATGCCATGGGAACCTCGGTGGGGTCGAAAGCGATCACCATCAAGCAAGCCATTCTTATTGCCGTTATCTTTGAGTTTCTAGGCGCATGGCTCGCCGGTGGTGAAGTCACCGCCACCATTCGCGGTGGGATACTTGACCCCGAATTATTGGAAGCCAATCCTCAGCTATTAGTTTACGGCATGTTGTCGGCACTGTTAGCTGCCGCCATTTGGTTGTTGATTGCTTCAGCACGCGGCTGGCCGGTGTCTACCACGCACTCTATTGTGGGCGCTATCGTCGGTTTTGGCGCGGTGGGTCTGGGGGTTGATGCGGTGGCGTGGGGCAAGGTAGGTCAAATTGCCTCTAGCTGGCTCATCTCGCCGCTGCTCGCGGGTACCATCGCCTATGTCCTCTTTAAGTCTGTTCAGCATCTGATTTTTGAAAGCAGCGACCCGCTTGCAGCGGCTAAGCGCTACGTACCCGGTTACGTTTTCCTGGTGGGCTTTATTGTCTCGATGGTCACGCTGACCAAAGGCTTGTCGCACGTAGGTTTGAACCTCAGCTTTGGGCAAAGCTTGTTGCTTTCGATTGTGCTCGGCATCGCCATTATGGGCCTGGGCATCGTTATGCAGCGCCGCATTAAGTTCGAGCAAAATGCGAACGACCACTTTGGCTACGCTAACGTTGAACGCGTGTTTGGCGTGCTGATGATCTTTACCGCTTGTGCAATGGCGTTTGCGCACGGCTCGAATGACGTAGCGAACGCAGTGGGCCCTCTGGCCGCAGTCATTAGCGTTGTACGTAGCGACGGCGTGATCGACAGTGCTGCGTTAGTGCCCTGGTGGGTGCTTATGTTGGGCGGTGCGGGGATCGTGGTAGGCCTTGTGACCTACGGTCACAGAGTGATTGCGACAGTGGGTACCGGCATTACCGAACTCACCCCAAGCCGAGGTTTTGCCGCCACCCTGGCTGCCGCAAGTACCGTCGTATTGGCCTCGGGTACCGGCTTGCCTATCTCGACGACGCATACCCTGGTTGGCGCTGTGCTGGGGGTTGGTTTAGCGCGCGGCATGGCCGCTCTTAACCTGCGTGTGATTGGCACCATTGCTATTTCGTGGCTGATTACGTTGCCCGCGGGCGCAGGCCTGGCTATTTTGTTCTTCTTTATGTTTAAAGGCATGTTCGGCTAGGCCGGCTCTACTAGCTTGGTCTTATTAACTTGGTTCTACTAGCTTGGTTCTGGTAAATCGGCTCGGCTAAATCAGCCAAGCAGGTATGAAAATAACGGCGGCACTCTTCATCGCGATCTGCATGAGAATTAGCAGATATGCAATTGAAGGTGCCGCTGTTTTTTATGCTCTGTTAAAGTAGCTCAGTTGAACGTGATAACAGCCTGTTTCTTTCACCTGCTGCCGGAGAGCGGCCCTTGGATACGCGCTTCCCCTTTGTTGATTGGTTTCGTAACGCTTCCCCCTACATTAATGCGCACCGGGGGCGAACCTTTGTCATCTTAATTGAAGGCGAAGCGATGGCCTCTGGCCGCGGGGAGCAGCTGATTCAAGATTTAGCGCTACTGCATACGCTGGGCGTGCGCTTGGTAGTGGTGTTTGGCACTCGCCCTCAGGTACAGGAAGCCTTAACGACGGCGGGCGTTGAGCCCACGCGTATTGATGGCCGCTGGGTCGCCGACCGCGCCGTGATGATGCACGTGGAGCAAGTCGCCGCGCACCAACGGCTGTGGTTAGAAGCGCGGCTTTCCCTTGGGCTGCCCAGCACGCCGCTGCACGGCGTTGAGCTTAGCGTGATCTCTGGCAATCTCGTGACCGCCAAACCGCTCGGCGTAAGAGAAGGTGTGGACTTTGACCATGGCGGGGAAGTGCGTCGCGTGCGGGCCAGCGCCATTGAAGGCCTGCTGGAGAAGGGCTCGTTAGTGCTGCTGCCACCGCTGGGTTTTTCAAGTACGGGCGAGGTGTTTGATCTGGATGCCGCCGAAGTCGCCCAGCACGCCGCCGTGGCGCTAAAGGCCGATAAGCTGATTCTGCTCGGTGAATCCGAAGGCTTAGATGATGAGTGTGGGGCACTGCTGCGCCAGCTTTCTCCGGCAGAAGCGGAACCGCGTTTAAACGCCGCATTGCCAGGCAGTGAATTAGCCCGCCATTTACAGGCCGCCTGCACGGCGGCACGGCAGGGTGTAGCGCGCACGCATCTCCTTTCCTGGCGCAACCATGACGCTTTGCTGGGCGAGCTTTTCACTCGCGACGGCGTGGGCACCATGATTACTCAGCATCGCTACGAACAGCTGCGCCCGGCCACGCTCAACGATGTGACGGGCTTACTGGAGCTGCTAGAGCCATTAGAGCGCCGCGGTATGCTGGTTGCGCGCTCAAGAGAACGCCTAGAGCACGACATTGATGATTACATGGTCATTGAGCGCGACGGCATGGTGATTGGCTGCGCGGCGCTACATGTGTTCCCCGATACGCGCATTGCCGAACTGGCCTGTGTGGCGGTACACGACAGCTACCGTGGCGGCGAGCGCGGCGAAAGCTTGGTGGAAGCCTTAGAGCGTCGCGCCCGCCAGCGGGGGCTTAGCGAGATATTCGTGCTCACTACGCATACCGCGCACTGGTTTGTTGAACGCGGATTTCACGCTGCCAGCCTAGATGATTTGCCACCGCTTAAACGTGAGGCCTACAACCACGCGCGCAAATCGAAAGTGTTGGTGAAAGCACTGGCTTAGCCCATGAGTAGCCGGCTGAGCAAGCCGCCGCCGACCAATAACAGCACAAATAGTATGAGTCCTAGAATAAAGGGACGAATACCTAATTCGACGAGCGTTGCTATTCGTGTACCGAAACCTAAGGCGGCCATGGCCATCGCTAATGCCATCTGCCCAGCGAACGCCAGCGTCTGACTCAAGGCGCTGGGTAGCGCTACGAGGCTATTAACGCCAACTGCAGCCATAAAGCCGAAGGCAAACCAGGGCACAACCAGTGTCCCGGTTTTAATGCCCGCTTCAGAGGCATGCTGTTGACTCCACCATTGTCCGATAATCAGCAGAAAGGGAATGAGCAACATCACTCTGACGAGTTTGACGATAACGGCATTAGTGAGCGCTTCTTGGCCCACTGCATCGGCTGCTGCGACGACTTGAGCCACTTCATGAACGGTTGCCCCAATATAAACGCCATAGAGCCCTTCACTCATCCCCGTCAGTGGATACAGCAAGGGGTAGATAAACATTGCTAGCGTACCAAACAGCACTACCGTTGCTACTGCGATAGACGCTGCAGCGGGCTTAGAACGAATGGTAGTTTCAGTGGCCAGGACTGCGGCGGCACCACAGATAGCACTGCCGGCACAGGTCAGTAGCGTCGTTTCGCGGTCCATCCCCAGCAGCCGAGTGCCGATTTGATAGCCGGCGACTAAGACAGTGCAGACCACGACTATATCCAGCAGCAACGCCCACGGCCCGAGTGCAAAGACTTGTTGTACCGTCAATGAAAAACCGAAAAGTACGACCCCGCCTCGAAGCAACCAGCGGGTGGCAAAGTCCAGCCCTGGCTGAGTACGCGTAAAATGACGTGCCAGTGGCAGGTTGCCTGCTATCAGCCCCAGGAGCAATGCGGTCACTAATGGGCTGATGCCGCTGGATGCTAGCCAGGGCAGGTAGGTCAGTACAAAGCCTGCAAACGTTAATGCGCTACAGAGAAGTAGGCCTTGCCACATGAGTTAATGCCTTTAATATGGATTTATAGTTAGTCTATTAAGAAATAAGTTTATGCATTAACATTTAATAATAATATAGCTATTCGGTAGAGCCGATGTATGACACCGCATGTAACGTTTCGCCAGCTCCAGGTTTTTGTTTGTGTCGCTCAGGATGGCACTGTGATTGCCGCGGCTCGGCGCTTAAGCTTGTCTCAATCAGCCACCAGCCAATCACTGGCTGATTTCGAGCGGCAATTAGGGGTTGATCTCTTTGAGCGGCTGGGTCGCCGGTTACGGCTCAACGATTTAGGACGATCCCTTTTGCCTAGAGCCGAGCGTCTGCTTGATGGTATGGCTGAATTCATCGCCGCTGCTGAGGAGCCTGAAGGTGGGTTGCGAGGGACGCTTATGGTGTCGGCAAGCACGACTATCGGTACTTACCTGCTGCCTCCTCTAGCAGGTAATTTTTGTAATGAGCACTCGGAAGTGGACCTGCGCTTAAGACTTCGTAATACGAGTGATGTCATTACAGATTTGCTGCATTTTGATGCAGATATCGGTTTGATAGAAGGGGGCTGCCACGAATCACGTTTAGTCAGCCAGGCGTGGCATAAAGATAAGATGGTGATCATCTGCTCTCCTGGGCACGCTTTGGCGCAGAAAAAACAGTTGGATGACGCCGACTTGGACCAGGCTGCATGGATTCTCCGTGAGCCCGGCTCCGGGACTCGAGATGTGTTTGAATCCGCAGTATTGCATCACGTTGAGCGGCTGCAGGTGCGTATGGAACTCAGTCAGAGCGAAGCTATCAAGCAATCGGTAAAGGCAGGCTTTGGGCTGGGTTGTTTGTCATATCTTAGCGTGGTGGGCGAGCTTCAGCGCGGCGAGTTAGTAGCACTTGACAGTAAACTGACACTCTCCAGATCTTTTTCTTTGGTCTGGCATCCGGAGCGATATCGAAGCCCGCTATGGCAGGCATTCAAAGTGTTCTTGCTGGACGACGGCAATTTCCCCTACGCTAATATTCACTATTAGCCAAGAGTATTAGGATTTTAAGCGCCGCTTAACTTCGACATTTAATCTGCCTTCCGCAAGCTTCACGTTGAGCTTTTGACCTGGCTGGGTATCCGACGCGCGTCGAACCACTTGGCCCTGTTCATCCTGGGCAATCGCATAGCCTCGCCCCAATACGGCCAGTGGGCTGACTGCATTGAGCTCCCGCGCAGCGCTGGTTAGTCTTGCCTGTCTACTCTCGAGCTGGCGCTGCATCGCCGTACCCAGGCGGCGCTGCAGCTGGCTGACGCGTTCCTTTTCTGCACGGTGCAGGCGCGTCATATCCTGGCTGGTTAACCGTCTGCTCAGCTGTGTTACTTGCGCTTTTTGCTGGTCGAGCGTTTGCTGCATGGCGCGATTCAAACGCTGATTAAGGCCAGTTAAATGCTGGCGCTGACGATTAAGCTGCTCGCCGGGGTGGCGCAGCTTGGCGCGCAGGGTATCCAGGCGTTGGCTATCGCGTTCCAGGCGTGCCTGCATGGCTCGAAGCAGGCGGCTGTGCTGATATTCAAGCTGGCGCTTAAAGGTGTTTTGATCGGGCACCAAGCGCTCGGCAGCGGCAGAAGGGGTGGGGGCGCGCATGTCTGCGGCAAAATCCGCCAGGGTGACATCGACCTCATGGCCCACCGCCGACATGACCGGCAGCCGGGAATGGAAAATCGCCCGCGCCAAATGCTCGTTATTAAATGCCCACAGGTCTTCAAGGCTCCCACCTCCGCGGGTCATGAGAATCACATCGCGTTCAGGATCTAGTCGCGCCTGGCGATTGAGCAGGGCCAGCGCCGATATCATCGCCGGTGCGGCCTCTGCTCCCTGCACTGGCACGGGAATCAGCGTGACATCTGCCAATGGCCAGCGGGCCTCCAGCACTGCCAGCACATCACGAATGGCCGCTCCGGTGGCAGAGCTTAAGATTAAAATTTTACGCGGTGGGAAGGGCAGCGGCCGGGCATTGGCAAACACGCCTTCGCCTTCCAGCTGCGTTTTTAAGCGCTCAAATGCCGCCAGCAGCTCACCCAACCCCGCCGCCTGCACCGCGTCGGCAATCAGCTGATAATCGCCGCGCGGTTCGAACAGCGACACCCGCCCACGCAGCTTGACCTGATCGCCATCGCGCATCGGGGCCGACACAAACCGCGCCCGCTGACGAAACAGCGCGCAGCGAATCTGCGCCCGGTCATCCTTCAACGTGAAATAGACATGCCCGGAAGCGGGGCGAGAGACGTTAGAAAGCTCGCCCTCTACCCACACTTCGCCTACATCGCGCTCAAGCGTTTGCTTGGCACGCTGGTTGAGTTGGCTAACGGAAAGCGCCTGGGGAGTCTCTGGCATGATTTAATCTCAAAAAGCCGAATCGCAAATAAATAACAGCGGGTTAAGCCTATCATTAAGCCGTCATAAAAAAACGGATTAGCCATTGGTCGCAGTTTGCTAGCGTCTCCGCATTGCTGGGGCGGCCCTCAAAACGCTATAATAGGCTATTAACCTTTCACGCCCCACTTCTCCTCTTCCATCAGGGTGTTGCCGCTATGCTACGTATGGCCCAAGAAGCGCTTACGTTCGATGACGTACTCCTCATTCCTGGCTTCTCCGACGTTCTACCCAAGGATGTCAGCCTCAAAACTCGCCTGACCCGCAATCTCTCGCTCAATATTCCCCTTGTTTCTGCCGCGATGGACACCGTTACCGAAGCCCGCCTGGCGATTGCCATGGCTCAGGAAGGCGGTATCGGCATTATTCATAAGAGCATGGCAGTCGCTCAGCAAGCAGCCGAAGTGCGTAAGGTCAAAAAGCACGAAAGCGTCATTGTTAAAGACCCGGTCACCGTTAGCCCCAAAGCGAAGCTGGAAGACCTGCTCAGCATGGCGAAAGAGTACGGCTTTTCGGGCTTCCCGGTGGTTGAAGGCGAAACGCTGGTTGGTATTGTGACCGAGCGCGACATGCGCTTTCAGCCCAACGTAGGCGACAGCGTGGCCGATATCATGACCCCGCGTGAGCGTCTGATTACCGTGGCCGAAGGCACCGAGCTTGAAGTCAGTAAAGCCAAAATGCGCGAACATCGCATCGAAAAAATGCTGATCGTCGACGACGAGTTTCACCTGCGCGGTTTGGTGACCTTCCAAGATATCGAAAAAGCCCGCACCTACCCGATGGCCGCTAAAGATAGCGATGGCCGTTTGTTGGTAGGTGCCGCGGTGGGCACCGGCCCTGAAACGCCGGACCGCATTGCTGCATTGGTTGAAGCAGGCGTTGACGTGCTGGTTGTCGATACAGCACACGGCCACTCCAAAGGCGTTATCGATCGTGTGCGCTGGGTGAAAGAACATTATCCTGACCTGCAGGTGATTGGCGGCAACATCGCCACCGCCGCAGCTGCTGTCGCGCTGGCTGAAGCCGGTGCAGACGCCGTTAAGGTCGGTATCGGCCCAGGTTCTATCTGCACCACGCGCGTCGTGACCGGCGTTGGCGTGCTGCAAATCACCGCGGTTGCCAACGTTGCAGAAGCGCTTAAGCCGTTTAATATCCCGCTGATTGCCGATGGCGGCGTACGTTATTCTGGCGATATCGCCAAGGCGATCGTCGCTGGCGCCAGCACGGTGATGCTGGGCAGCATGTTTGCGGGTACGGAAGAGGCGCCCGGTGAAGTTGAGCTGTTCCAAGGGCGTACGTATAAAGCCTACCGTGGCATGGGTTCCATGGGCGCGATGTCCCAAACGCAAGGCTCTTCGGACCGCTACTTCCAGAGCAAAGATGAAGGTGTTGAGAAGCTGGTGCCGGAAGGTATTGAAGGTCGCGTACCTTACAAGGGCCAGATGACCGCCATCGTGCACCAAATGCTGGGCGGCTTGCGTGCCTCCATGGGTTACACCGGCTGTCACGACATCGAAGAAATGCGTACCAAGCCAGAGTTCGTCAAAATTACCGGCGCTGGTATGGCCGAATCTCACGTTCACGACGTGCAGATCACCAAAGAAGCTCCCAATTACCGGGTGAGCTAACCAGCACGTTTAGATAGATGGCGCGGCGGGCTTTGCCCCGCCGCTTGCTTTTTGGCCTTACCAGCGGCACCCACACCGCTTAACCGAGACCCCGCCATGAGTGACATTCACGCCCACAAGATCCTGATTCTCGACTTCGGCTCACAGTACACCCAGCTGATCGCCCGCCGCGTTCGCGAGATCGGCGTATTTTCCGAAGTCCGCGCGTTTGATATCACCGAAGAAGAGATCCGCGAGTACAACCCTAACGGCATTATCTTAGCCGGTGGGCCGGAGTCCGTGACCGAATTGGACTCCCCGCGGGCGCCCCAGTGCGTGTTTGAAATGGGCCTGCCGGTATTTGGTATCTGCTACGGCATGCAGACCATGGCCGAGCAGCTGGGCGGTAAAGTGGAAGGCTCCAACCAAAGCGAGTTCGGTTACGCGCAGATCCAGATCGACGTCGATAATGCGCTGTTTAACGGCATTAAAGACCACGTAGACACCGCTTCCGGCAAGACTCTGTTAGACGTGTGGATGAGCCACGGCGACAAGGTGGCCAAAGCGCCGGATACCTTCACCGTAACGGCTTCCACTCCCAGCTGCCCCATCGCCGCGATGGCCTGGGAAGAGAAGCAGTTCTACGGCGTACAGTTCCACCCGGAAGTGACCCACACGCTGCAAGGCCAGCGCATTCTTGAGCACTTCGTGCTGAATATCTGTAAAGCCGAGAAGCTGTGGACGCCTGCGCAAATCATCGAAGACCAGGTACAGCGCGTACGTGACCAAGTGGGCGACCGCCATGTACTGCTCGGCCTTTCCGGCGGTGTCGATTCCTCTGTTGTGGCGGCACTGCTGCACAAAGCGATTGGCACCCAGCTGACCTGCGTATTCGTCGACAACGGCCTGCTACGTAAGCAGGAGGGCGACCAGGTAATGGAAACCTTCGCCAAGCACATGGGCGTGAAGGTGATCCGCGTAGACGCCGAAGACCTGTTCCTCGGCAAGCTGAAAGGCGAAAGCGACCCGGAAGCCAAACGTAAAATCATCGGTAACACCTTTATCGACGTGTTCGATGAAGAAGCCAATAAAATCGACGGCGTCGAGTTCCTGGCCCAAGGCACCATCTACCCGGACGTGATCGAATCCGCCGCCTCTAAAACCGGCAAATCGCACGTGATTAAATCCCACCACAACGTGGGTGGCCTGCCGGAAACCATGAAGCTCAAGCTGGTCGAGCCACTGCGCGAACTGTTTAAAGACGAAGTGCGCAAACTAGGCCTGGAACTCGGCCTGCCCTACGATATGGTCTACCGCCACCCATTCCCCGGCCCCGGCCTGGGCGTGCGTATTCTGGGTGAAGTCAAAAAAGAGTACGCCGACATCCTGCGCGATGCCGACGCCATCTTCATCGAAGAGCTACGCGCTTCCGGCTGGTACGAAAAAACCAGCCAAGCCTTCGCCGTGTTCCTGCCAGTGAAATCGGTAGGCGTAGTAGGCGACGGCCGCCGCTACGAATGGGTCATCGCGCTACGCGCGGTCGAAACCATCGACTTCATGACCGCCCGCTGGGCGCACCTGCCCTATGAGCTGCTTGAGAAGGTCTCCAACCGAATTATCAATGAGTTGGGTGGGGTTTCGCGGGTAACTTATGATGTGAGTAGTAAGCCGCCTGCTACTATTGAGTGGGAGTGATGTGTAAAAAAACCAAATTATGACGCAATAATTGATCTGAAATAACTTTAAGATAGCTACCGCCAACCAAAAAATTGGTTTGGCGGTAGTTTTGAAGAACCTGGAGTTTGCTATCGATAACTTAGGTTTTTATTTTCCTATGGATAGCTTGAATTGAAATGGCGCTAAATTATGATTAATATTTTTTTGGCATGGCCTTCTGAATACCATTCGAATGAAAACTGTTAAATTTAATAACCCTAAGCCAGTCGCAGTTGATTTATTTGCTGGAGCTGGGGGATTTTCTCTTGCTGCTATCTTGTCCGGGTTTTCGGTTGATTTTGCAATCGAAAATGATTCATATGCTGTTCAAACTTATAAAAATAATATCCAACGTTTTTCCGATGGTGAGGAAACATGTGTCTTGGATAAGAGTATTTTAGAATACGCTCCAGAAGTAATTAAAAATCAAAGGTTTGAAAATAAATCATGCGACCTTCTCTTGGGTGGGCCGCCTTGCCAAGGTTTTTCTGCACACAGAATACTAAATGCAGGTGTGAATGATCCTCGCAACGAGTTGATATTGGCTTATTTTGCATTCGTAAGAGCGCTAAGGCCCCGTGTGTTTTTAATGGAAAACGTGCCTGGAATTTTATGGGAGCGGCATAAATCATATGTTAAAAAATTCTATGAAGAAGGGCGGCGGGCTGGATACCATGTTTTTGAACCAATAACTCTCGATGCGCGAGATTTTGGTGTGCCGCAGAGAAGAAAACGGGTATTTATTTTAGGCATTCGAGAAGAGCGTGATAGTGAAGGTTTAATCTGGCCACCTCATCCTACACATTGTGATCCTAAAAAAATACATGGCAGTCTTTTGCCTTGGGTTAGCTGTGAGCATGTTTTTAGTACTCCACCTACGCATGATATTAATGACATTCATATGAATCATGGGAGTGAGCTAGTAGAGGTTTTCAAGCGAACACCTCTTAATGGCGGTAGCAGAAAAGATTCAGGCCGCATGCTAGCTTGTCATGAAAAACATGACGGCCATAAAGATGTCTATGGGAGGATTGATCCAACACAGCCAGGGCCAACAATGACAACAGCGTGCATTAACCCCTCGAAAGGGCGCTTTGTTCACCCTACTGAGCATCACGGAATTACGGTGAGACAGGCCGCTAGGATGCAGACCTTTCCTGATGATTTTACCTTTATCGGCGGCTTAACCGCTGCAGGTCGCCAAATTGGTAACGCTGTGCCTATTGATTTGGGACGTTTTTTGATTGAGCATATCAAAAAATACTTAATCGATGAAAAACCAACACAGTGACTCATAGCCTCAATTGAGTCTCAAAAAAGCGAGATTGAAAGCGTATGATTGAAACGCTCGCATTTCGGACTCAAGCACGAACCGTGGATCATTTGGGTCGTGAACAAATTGCCGATTGTCCTACGGCAATTTCCGAGCTTTGGAAAAACTCTTATGACGCATACGCGCGAAACGTAAGTCTTCATATATTTGATGATCCAGAGCCAGTGGCCGCTGTTTTCGATGATGGGCATGGTATGAATTATGATGAGTTCATAAATCGGTGGCTCGTTGTTGGTACAGGATCAAAATACGATAAAAGCGCTTCAGATGAAGATGATCGCGACGGTTTGCCAAAGCGTACCAAACAAGGTCAAAAGGGAATTGGCCGATTGTCGTCAGCAAATGTTGGTCCACTGCTCCTGATAATCAGTAAGCGAAAGAAACAAGATTTTGTAGCTGCGTTGATTGATTGGCGTATTTTCGAAAATCCCTATCTAGTTCTGTCAGATATTGAGATCCCTGTGACCCAATTTTCTGATAAAGAAGAACTTTTTCAACTGCTACCGAGTTTATTTGATCGCTTAACAGATAATATCGGAGGTAATACATCGGATACTAGACGAACTGATCGTTTGAAACTTGCATGGGAAACATACGATAAGGTTGTACTCGAAAATGACCCTAAGGCGGGGAAGCCATCCGAACTCATAGCCAAAACCATCATTCACGCGCGGTTCGAAGAGCGTCATCTTGAGCCTTGGTTGTTATGGCGTGGGGATAGAGATCATGGGACTGCCCTAGTTATTTCTGATATCAACTACGATCTTAAAGCGCAATTACCTTCCATTGAAATGGACGGCAACGTAAAGAGCATTCGAGAAGCTTTTTTCGGTACTCTTTCAGCATTTACTGATCCGTATGTTGGGGCGGATGTCAGCGAGCATAATGCTTTTGATGCCGAATTCGCTTATGAAGTAAAAGCCTGGGCTGGCGCAGTCGCTCTGCCGATAGTAGAAGATGAACGGGATGCTATTAATCGCGAAGTTACTGAAGAAATGGAACATGTTCTTTCTGGAAATATCGACGCTGATGGTGTGTTTCGAGGTCAGGTTAAGGCTTTCGGTGAGTGGCAGCAGCAGGGGGCAGATTACGAAATATATCCACCAAAAGATATAAGAGTTCCAAAGGGGCCTACTACTTACGTTGGACCCTTTAGTTTGCATGTGGCAACTTACGAACGTGATAGGGAAAACTCCACTTTATCAGATGCAGATTTTTTGAGGTTTAAAGGCCTTGCAAGTCAGCATGGGGGGTTTTTGCTCTTTCGTAATGGATTACGCGTTTTGCCATACGGCCGTGTAGACAATGACTTTTTTAATATTGAAACAAATCGAAGTGTTAATGCAGGGCGTGAATACTGGAATGCAAGGCGTATGTTTGGCCGCGTTGCCATCTCTAGAGAGATGAATCCGAACCTGCGTGACAAGGCTGGACGTGAAGGTTTCATTGATAATCGTGCTGCCAAAGTATTGCGTTCAATTGTAATGAATATACTCAAGCGCGCTGCTTACGAGTATTTTGGAAGTAATTCAGATCTTAGAAAAGAGTTACTCCCTGAAATTCAAGCACTGAATCAAAAAGAAAAAGCTGAAAGCGAACGCAAAGAACTTGTGAAGAAAAATGCGAAGAAATTTCGCTCGCGGCTTAAGGCTAACTTGCCGTTTGTAACTGCTATATTTGACGACACAAAAAGTATTGTTCACGACACTCATATCGATGACGAGCATGATTTAAATAATGCTCAAAATTTGATTAGCGAACTGAATGACCGCTTGGCTGATTTACGGGTCGTTGGTGCGCCCGCTAAGCTTGGTTCAAGCGAAGATGATTATCGGGCGTATAGATTTATGTATGCCAGTATGCTGGACCGGATTCGTGCCTTAGAAGAAAAAAGGGCTGAAGCTATTGAGAAAATTAGCCCTGCTCAACCCGAAGAGATTGCGCAGAAACAGCTTAATAGTCACGCTAGTAAGCTGCAAGCTCGTTTGCGATCCTGGCGCAAATCTATAGACGCTCTGCAAGAGACGGAGAGAGGCCGTGTTTCTGCCTTATTCGATGAACGTAATAAAGTGTTCCATCATGAAGCCATGCCATTGGTTGAGCAGGTACGGTTAGGGCGACTTGGCCTTGATCATGCTTTAGATCAAATGAAAGCACTTCATACGAAGCTTGATACTGAGAATGAAGACACCTTTCAATCCTATTTGGATGCTCTGGAGTTGATGAGCGAGAACATCAATATCGAGCTTATTGCGCGCCAAGGTACGGCTGATAATATCAACCTTCGTGATGATTTGAACCGTCTTAATCAAGTTGCACAGCTGGGAGTAACTGTAGAAATATTAGGTCATGAGTTAAATACTAATGAGCGTACGATTAGAGAAGGTATCAAACAGATACGCTTGGCCGGTGATGTGCCTGGAACTCAACTTGTCGTAGCAGGGTTTGAGGCCCTTAGCCAACAGCTTGAATTTCTTTCCCCGTTGAAAGTTTCTGGTAGCAGAACACGTCGCCAGATTACGGGCAAAGAAATTGAAGATTACCTTATTAGCTTTTTCGATGCGGTATCGCGCAATAGAGCTATTAAGATACACGCCTCTGAAACATTTCGAACGCTCAGGATTTATGAACAGCCGTCGCGCTTATACCCAGTTTTTGTGAATCTAGTTAATAATAGTGTGTATTGGTTAGTTAACTCGAAAACGCCTAAAGCAGAGGTTTATCTCTCGGTAAAAGAAGGAAAAATTGTTGTGTCAGATAATGGCCCGGGAATTAATCCATTGGACCAGGAAAGTCTCTTCAAAATGTTTTTCACGCGCAAGTCAAATGGTGGGAGAGGCATCGGGCTATATCTTTGTAGGGTTAATTTGATGGCCGGAGGGCATTCTATTGAATACACAACAGAGCGAAAGTTTCGGCCCTTAGATGGAGCCAATTTTGTAATTGATCTCAAGGGGGCTGATTTTGACTGAGACAAATACTTTTAACGAATTGGTTCGTGAAGCATTTATCGCTCCCCTTCGTTCCGTGTTAATCATTGATGATCAATATCCTACATGGGAAGAAATTTTCAAGTCAAAAGTCACGAACGGTAGCCAATCTGTTGAAACAGGGGCTAGTGCAGTTAATAAGTCATGGGTCGGGTCTGCGACTTCTGCTGAAATCTTAAATTTAATCAGTGAGTTTCGAAGTCAAAAACCTGGCTTTATTATTGATATTCATGATGGCGTTTCAAAAAAATCCTCCAATAAAACAGCAGGTAGTGAAACCCCTGAGGAGCTCGCTGATCACTTACATCAGTCAGACCTACTTGTCTTAGACTATAATTTGGAAGGAGTTGATGCTGGAACTGGTGGAGAAGTTGCTCGAAAGATTCTCGCTTCAGTTTTAAATAATCATCACTTTAATTTAGTTGTGGTTCACACTAGCGAAGACCTTGATAAGGTTATACAGGAGTGTCTGGTCGCACTGATGGATAGCTGTGAAAAACAATACGGCAATGAGATTGCTGGTCAGATTAAAGATCTGAATGATCTGATTATAGAAGAGGAAGATTCGGAAAAATTTGATCGAAATGATATACATGAAAAGCTTGACATGGCGTCTTATATTCAAGCTCGTCATCCTGATAAAGGCTGGCAGATAGCTTTGGGTGAGTTTATGCAGGGTAAGGGGGCTTTTGCTGACTTACATGAATGGGCTAGCGAGTTGGGCTTAAAAAGCTCGCAAAAGAAAACATTTTTTTACTGGGCAGTAAGTGTTTTTGAAGCGCGGTACTCTGATGGTTTTACAGAAAGTCCGCCTAAGAGTTTAGCGTGGCATATCTCTGAAAATTGCAAATGGCTACGCACATCTCGTGGTTTTGTGTGTTTCGTTGAGAAAGGGCCAGAAAACCTTCTAGCAGAACTCGAAAGCGCACTTGTTGACTGGAAACCGACACCTTCTCGTCTTCTTTCGGCGAAGTATCGCTATGAAATCAGCCGCATAGGCGCGGAAGTGGAGGATGCGTCTTTAAGAAAAAAACATGCATTTGCTAAGTTCTACGAGACAATAAGCAAACCGGGTAGGAAAGATCTTCCTCCCGAGCAGATTGAACTTCTTCGCCACTACAAATTAAAAGATCATGTTTCTCGCCAGTCTGAAATGCTCTCATTTTTAGTAGAGGATAATGTCGCTAATTTTGGTGAGAGAATATACGCTACAGACGCAGCGAATGATTTCAGTTTTCAGAACCACTATGGGGTTAATTTATCAAATGTTGAAGACAATGAAACCGCTATAAGTCAATATAATCGTTACATTTGTTGCTTACCATCGAAAGCAGACATATCCGGGGAGCTTGGCTCTGAGCAGCTAGATAGCGGTCACATCTTTAAGCTGGATGAATCGTGGTGGGTCTGCGCGACACCTGCGTGCGATCTTCAGCCAGGACAAAGCACAATTGCTTTTGGTAAAGGAATGGATCCGAGCCTGCGTCCTTTTACAGCAATGCAACTCCATCCTGTCAATAACCTCGGCGACTTAACCAATCGTCATATTAATAGCGGATCTTATTGTTACGTAGAGTATGAGGGAAAGATATTGGGTCTTGGAGTGAAGTCTCCAAAAGATGATTCCAGTAACCCTGCTGTTCAGAAAGTTGATTGGCGTGCGTTCGTTGCTCAACGAGGGGGCGTAATAAAAAATGGAAAATTGCAATTAGTGGAACTTCAGCTTGAATTTGATGAGATGAAAATACGAAGTAATCATAAGGAAGCTGTGGTTATTGCAAAGCTTAGGTATGAATATGCACTTAATTATATTCAGCGTGTCGGAACAAGTGTAAGTCGTATTGGCCTTGGATATGTGTCACCTTCTGAAATTAAGAAAAAGTGATTTTTGTTTGGAATGTGGGTGCTTTGTCTCGCCCACGTTATGACTTTTTCACCATGCGGTAATATTTTATCAAAATTGTGTTTTAGCTACTGAATAGGTGCTGCCTAATCATCTCGGGTTCGCATGAGAAATTCTTGTGATAGAAATCGTGAATAAGCGGTAGCTTGGTTTTCGAATATTCATACGCAACAGATTTTGCCTCAAATTCTTCCAATGCACGTCCATCTTGATCAACCATGTCTTCAAGGTGCATTCCTGTATAGATACCGGTTTTTGCCCAATCACTAGGACACTGTAAGACCTCACTTGGCCAAGCCTTTCCCGAGAAAAGCCTGTCAAACTCTTGACTCTTTACCAACCAGCCTTTGTAACCGGTGACAGGAAAATGCACATCTTTACCACGCTCCAGAAAGTAGAGAATATTTTTCATCTCAACCCTCGTCCTAACATAGCCCCACGGCTGTTGGTGAGCAATTATGTATCGCGTGACTTCTTCGGTAGCATTCACTAACTCAACAACAAAACCAGCATGACTTTCACAGTCAGCCCAGCCACTCTCACCTCCAGACGCTATGGGCTTATATCCACCTTCAATGACAAAATGAACATTAACGTTTCTAAGCTCGTAAGTACCAATCGTTGGCCAAAGTAAGTAAAGCCACCGCCACGCGGGATTTGGCCGAGCTGCTGGAAAAAAGGCTGTCTTTCCAAGCTACCTGGCGGTGGTCGCAGCACTCGTTACTCCGTGGTGGTGGGCTAGGGCTGCCTGTTGAGAACTATAGGTTCCAAGGGGTTAGTTAGAGACGCCCTCGCAGTTGTCGTGATACAGCGGGGCATCGGTGCCAAGCGCTAGGTGCTTGGTGGCGCTGTTGTAGTAGAAGTGACCGGACTCTGCGCTCAAAAGCGCATAGTCGCCGCATACTCCATAGCCCTTGTTGGCGCGCTTTAAATGCGGGATGTCGGCCTGCGTCTAGCTACCGAAACGTTCCGATATACTCGCGGCGATGTGCGCATCACGCTGGGCCTCGGAATAGGCTTGGCCACCGAATGTCAGGCCTGCAACGGCTAAAATGGCGACGACGGGAATCCATAGATTATGCATAGCGTGTCCAGTGAGTCGGTGTGGTTGTGTATGATGCCAATAGGAAAATTATTTAGCGGGATAATCACGGGTTGCTGGCTCAGCTTTACTGGTTGTTGTGGGCTGAATTGCTGTTGAACACGACTCGCAGATTAAATAAGCTGCCTACCGCCCAAAAGCCTTATTTAACCTCCGCATCGTCCCGAATCGCGCTAGAGATGGCGTTTATATGGCGCCCACGGTTCCGGGGTAACTTTATGGATGTACGCAAATGACGCTTGACCATTTTGTGGCCAATTATGGCAGCTTCGGCCTGTTCGTGGGGGCGAGCTTGGAGGGCGAAGGCGTCGCGATGCTTGGCGGTATCATGTCTCATCAGCACCTGATCGGATTTTGGCCCGCTATCATCTCCCTTGCGCTGGGCTCTTTCCTTGCGGATCAACTATTCTTCCTGCTTGGACATGGGTGGCGCAATAGCGCTATCGTTCGTTCGGTTCAGGGTAGCGCGGCAGGTGGGCGTGTACTGACGACGTTCAACGCCCACCCGAACGTTTTCGCGTTCTCCTTGCGATTCCTTTACGGACTACGCATGGCCGGTGCGGTGACCATCGGCACGACCAACTTTCCTTGGCCACGATTTATCCTGCTCAATGCTATTTCGGCATTGATCTGGTCAACGGCCTGGGTCACGCTCGGTTATGTGTGTGGTCAGGCAGTCGCGCCACTTTTTGAGCGTCTGAGCGGCCTTTCCCATTTTGTGCTGGCGGGTGTTGCCGCCATCCTTTGCGTCGCGTTAGTGGCCGTGGTGGCTTTCCGGCGGAGACGAGCTCAACGCTTGACGACGCGCGATTGAGCTCGCTGCATCCACAAGAGCGCGACATTACTCTATCGTTTGCGCCTCAGCACGAGATAGGCAGGTGAGCTGCGAGGCGTTCACTCGCTGCAAGTGGTGTCGGGGCGGCTTGGTCGGCCTACTGTTCATTTTGAAGCGCCGCCCCGTGAACAGTTGGAAGCTGAACTGCGTGGTTTAACCAACCACCACAGAGACTGGATGGGCTGATTCGCGCTGGCTCAGTCAGAGCGGCAATCAGTGCGGTTCTATTCCCTAAGCGCGGCCATTATGGCGCGACGTTTACCGCTCAAAAGATCGTGAAAAGGTTCTAAGAGACCCTCAGAGACGCCCCCCGCAGTTGTCTTGATACAGCGGGGCATCGGTGCCTAATGCCAGGCGCTTGGTGGCGCTGTTGTAGTAGAAGCGTCCGGACTCGGCGCCTGAGAGCTCGTAGTCACCGCATACCCCATAGCCCTTGTTGACTCGCGCCAAGTGGGAAATCTCGGTCGGTGCCTGGCTGTCGAGGCGTTCCGATATGATCGCGGCGATGTGGGCATCACGCTGGGCCTCGGAGTAGGCCTGGCTGCCGAATATCAGGCCCGCAACGGCTAAAATGGCAACGACGGGAATCCATAGATTATGCATAGCGTGTCCAGTCAGAGAAGATGAAAGTGCATGAAGTCGGCAAGAAAAGTATTTAGCTGGATAATAACTTTTTGCCCATACCATCGTCCATGAGCTGACTATCAACCTTAATCGGCTCATTTCCTCCTCTGTGTAGGGCACGCTCTATTCGATGAACGCATCTTTATCGACCGCCAGCGTTAGCGGTTTGTTTGCCTCCAGTTCATTCATCCTTTGCGCCAGCGCTTGGCTAATGGAGTGATAGGCCGTGCTGCCCAATGCCAGCCTAAACGGGGCAGAGGGTAGGTCGGCGGTGTCGATGAGGCGGCTCACGGTTTTAACCGCATCGCCTTTAATGGCGAAAGCCCCCGACGCCAACGCACGGCGCGTTTCGCCCGCGGGTGTTTCTTCATACATGGGCATGGGGTGCGTGCGGTCCAGCGCCTCGCCGAATTGGGTGGCGGTGGGGCCGGGTTCGGCAAGGATGAAGTCGATTCCAAAGGGTGCGACTTCTTGCGCGACCGACTCGACGAACCCTTCGATGCCCCATTTGCTGGCGTGGTAAAGGCTGAAACACGGGTAGGCGATTTGACCGCCTTCCGACGATACCTGCACGATACGCCCACCTCCTTGCTCGCGCAGGTGGGGTAGCACCGCCCGAATCAATTGAATTGAGCCGGTAAGGTTGGTCGCTATCTGCCGCTCAACCTGTTCGTCCGTGGCTTCTTCGGCGGCGCCAAACACGCCATAGCCCGCGTTGCTGACCACCACATCGATTCGACCGAAGGCAGCAAAGGCTTGCGCTACGCCCTTTCTCATTGCCTGCGTATCGGTCACGTCGAAGTTCACCACGTAAAGGCGCTCCCCATGCTTGGCCAGCAGGTCGTCCAGCGAACCGTGTCGGCGTAGCGTGGCGACCACGCGGTCGCCGCGTTCGAGCAGGTGTTCGGTGAGCAGGCGGCCAAGGCCGGTCGAAGTGCCTGTAATCAGCCAGGTTTTAGCCATGTGTTATCTCCCGTGAAGTGATTGAGCGTTGCGAGAGATAAGATAGGTCAGTAATACTGTTAATAGAATACTCAACAATTGAGACAAGTTAGTGAAGGATATTCACCAATGAACAAGCCGACGTTAGCTGACCTCAAGGCGTTTAAAGCGGTGGCTGAACACCAGAGCTTTCGCCGTGCGGCTGATCTAATGGGCGTAAGTCGGTCGTCGCTAAGCCATACCCTGCGAACCCTTGAGCGCAGATTGGGTACGCGGCTACTACATCGAACTACGCGGAGTGTCTCGTTGACCGAGAGTGGTGAGCGTTTACTCTTGCGTTTGGGCCCGCTCTTGGGCGAGCTGGACACCCTGCTGGAAGAAGCCTCAAGCCTTGAAGGTAAGATCACGGGTAGATTACGCATTAACGCAAGCGAAGCGGCGATTCGCCTGTTGCTTGAGCGTGTCGTGCCCCGCTTCCTAACGCTTTACCAGGATGTCGAGCTTGATCTGGTGGCAGAAGGGCGGCTGGTCGATATTGTCGAGGAAGGGTTCGATGCCGGGATAAGGCTAAGGGAAGCTGTTCCCAAGGATATGATTGCCGTGCCTGTCGGCGGAGAGCTGCGGTTTCTTGCCGTTGCCTCGCCTGGTTATTTACAGGGCAAGCCGATACCTAAGACGCCCGATCAGCTCGCCCTGCATCAATGCATCAGGCAGAGGCTGCCCAGTGGCAAACGTTACCGCTGGGAATTCCAGCAGCACGGCCAAGAGGTGGTGGTCGATGTGCCGGGAGCCATGACGCTGGATAGCAGCCAGCTGATGGTAGAGGCGGCCGTGGCGGGGTTGGGCATCGCTTATGTGCCTGAACCTTATGCACACGTAGCGCTTCGCGATGAGACGTTAGTAACGGTGCTTGAGGATTGGTGCCCTTACATAGCTGGCCTGTATCTTTACTACCCCAATAACCGCCATGTACCGCCCAGCTTGCGGGCCTTTATTGATCTGTTGCGAGAGTGACCTACTGCAAGCGGTGGCCGCATACAAAAGCGCCCCGTGATGCTTGCGGCAATCCATACAGTGGCAAATACCTACCCGGAGCGGCTCGCCATTGGCCACGATTCGGATCTTACCGCAGAGACAGCCACCCGTTAGTTGAACCATTGTTAATCTCCAGAAGATTCATACATTTAAAGTAGGTGGCACTTTTGGTTTTGTCTTGCTGCCGTATCGTATGTATTTGATGCCGGCAAACTGACGTAAATTGAACTGTTGGATGAGTCGGGTTTTCTCTGCGCTCCTGGAATCCAGTCGTATCGCGACTACAAGCAGGCGCGGGCCTTAAGCTGGTAAATCGCCTTCCTGTGGTTCTTTAAAAGATAGATAATTGGTGAGCTAAAAGTACACAAAATTTGATTTTATTAAAGATACTAATGACAGATTATTTAGTTAAGTGCTAATTTGTGAACCATGAGTACACTTAAAGAAGAAAAGCTAAAGAAAGTGCTTGAAGCCATACCTTCAGGATTCATGGTCGACACCGCATGGCTTGAACGCCACGGTGTAAGCCGTTTCCTTGCTCGTAAATACGTCGATAACGGCTGGCTGGAGCGCGTTAACCGCGGCGTCTTCCGACGCCCCGCGCCGAATGCAACAACGTCGGCCACAATCGATTGGAAAACCTGCCTGCTCTCCATGCAGCATATGATGCGCTATGACATCTATGTCGGTGGCACAACGGCACTTACCCAACAGGGCTTCGATCACTATCTGCGGCTGGGTAGCAGTGCGCCTATCTGGGTATATGGCAACGTCACACCCAACTGGCTCAGCAAACTGCCACTAAACGCACCCATCGTCACCCGCAGCACCTTACTGTTCGCCGATCCGTCACTTGGGCTTGCCAGAAACAATATCAACGACGAAGACACGCTGCCATGGGACTGGACGCTTAATATGTCGGCACCTGAACGGGCGATTATGGAAGCCATGGACGAGTTGCCCGACCAAGAGAGTTTTCATAACCTTGATATGGTGTTCGAGAGCTTGACGACACTGCGGCCGAAACTACTGTCGGCGTTGCTGCACAGTTGCAAGAAGATCAAGGTAAAGCGGCTGTTCTTTGTCTTTGCCGATCGCCACGACCATCCCTGGCGCAAGCGCCTTGATCCAGCAGCATTCAATCTTGGGAGTGGCGACCGTGCACTGGTAAAAGGGGGCAAGATACATCCACTTTATCGGATTATGGTGCCTGAAGCGTTTGTAAAGGCGGAGGCAGAAGATGGCGCGTGAAACCTATGAAGCGCAGGTCGCACTCCTTGTGCGCATTCTTCCGCATGTGGCGAAGGAAGATGTATTCGCGCTGAAGGGAGGCACAGCGATCAACCTGTTCTATCGTGATCTTCCGCGTTTGTCGGTCGATATCGACCTGACCTACCTTCCGGTTAAAGATAGGAATGACAGCCTTTCCGAAATCAACGACGCTATGGATCGCATTGCGTGTGCCATTGAAGGCGGTATCGTTGGTGCCAAAACACAACGTATCAAGGGCGGCGGCGGTGGCGCCACTCGTCTTCTTGCCCGCATGGGTGGCGTAGAGATCAAGATCGAAACCTCTCCAGTTACACGCGGCGTCGTTCATGATCCTGAAACGCTTTCCGTCTCTGAAGCTGTTGAGGATGAGTTCGGCTATGCAGAGATGCAGATTGTCTCCTTCGAAGATTTGTTCGGCGGTAAGTTGAACGCAGCCGTTGACCGTCAGCATCCGCGCGACCTTTATGATGTGAAGCTGCTTTACGATAACGAAGGCCTAACGGATGATCTATTTCGCACTTTTCTGATCTATATTGCGAGCTCGCCGCGCCCCGCGCATGAGTTGCTGAATCCGAATCTCATCAAACTTGATCAGCCTTATACTCAAGAATTTGAGGGAATGACCAGAGCTTCTGTCAGTCTCCAAGAGCTCTTGGACACCCGTAACCGATTGATTGCAGATATTCAATCCCGCTTCGATGAGAACACCAAGCGATTCCTAATGAGCCTGCATGACGGTACGCCCGATTTTGATGCTATTGATCGCCCTCGAGCGGCGGATCTGCCTGCCGTACGCTGGAAACTTATCAACCTGGAAAAGCTGAAAAACGAAAATGCCGACAAGCATGCTCAGCAACGTCATGAGCTGGAAGGGCTGCTAGGGTAAGGTGAACAGATCGGAATCTTGAAGCAAACGAGGCAACCCGCCCAGCCGCTATGTGCTTTACTATCAACAACTGTTATTCACGGAGGAAACGTCCATGGCCATAGGCGGCTTGATAGGATTACTGGATGACATTGCCGCATTGGCGAAGTTGTCCGCAGCATCACTGGATGATGTGAGTGCCGCCGCTGGGCGTGCGACGGCGAAGGCCGCCGGGGTGGTGGTCGATGATACGGCCGTGACGCCGCAATATTTGCAGGGGGTGGCAGCGGAGCGTGAACTGGCGATTGTGAAGCAGATCGCGCTGGGGTCGATCCGCAATAAGCTGGTTTTCATCCTGCCAGTGGCGCTACTGCTGAACCACTTTTTGCCCGTGCTATTGCCGATCATTCTGATGGTGGGGGGCACCTACCTGGCCTTTGAAGGCGCGGAGAAGGTCTGGCATAAGCTCTCCGGGGGCCATGATGAAGAAAAACCTTCGGTGGAAAAGGGGCCGGAAGCCGAGAAGAAGATCGTGAGTGGTGCCGTGCGGACTGACCTGATTCTATCCGCCGAAATTATGGTGATCGCGCTTTCTTCTGTTGCGCATCAAGGGTTCTGGTCACAGATGGTGAGCCTGATCGTGGTTGCGTTTGTTATCACTATTCTGGTGTATGGCGTGGTGGCGCTGTTGGTCAGAATGGATGATTTCGGCCTGAAACTCGCTAAGCGGGATAGCTCGGGCGTGCAGAAGCTGGGCCGTGGTCTGGTGACTGCTATGCCCAAGGTGCTGGCGACTATCGCAGTGGTGGGCACCGTCGCCATGCTATGGGTGGGCGGGCATATCCTGATGGCCAACCTGGGCGTCGATGGAACGGGTTGGTTCAACGCGCCCTATGATTGGGTACACCATATTGAGCATGGCATTAGCGAGGCAACCGGTGCGTTGGGCGGCATACTGGGCTGGAGCTTCAACACGCTGTGCTCTGCGGTGATTGGCTTTTTGGTGGGCTCGGTTGTTGTGGGTATTCTGCACTTCATTCCTTCCAAGAAGGCGCATTCCGAATAGGTGCGGGCCGTGACGTGTGTATCAGGCATCTGAATGCCCGCCATATTGTACTCACTCGCGTATCGGTTCACTCATATCACTCTAGAAAATGATCTTGAGCCGAATACAAAGCCTAATCGGCTCAATATGTGATCCGAATAGGCCGTGGGCAGAGCTTGGCTCTCTAAGAGCCCTTTCCCCAAAGTGATGCCAGTGGCCCGCCTACCGGGGATTCTTTTGGTAAGGCTACGCAAGCCACCCGCGTTTGTGCTGATGCTAGCTGTGATGGGTCACCACGCTCTCTCTCCGGCTCTTGGCCTGGTGGATAGGCACCGACCATGCAGAAGTCGTCGTCCGACGCTACGCTGGCATGCATAATTCCTGCTGGAAGCACCAGCACATCTCGCTAACCTCTGAACAAACTATGCTTGCTACTCCTCCCGTTGGCGGCTAGTCGCTTGGACGAAAGCGGTAGGGGATTGGCCGAGCACCTTGCGAAACATGCTGGAGAAAGCGGCTGGGCTGTCGTAGCCAAGTTCCAGTGCGGTTCGGGTAACGGAGCTACCGGATAGCAGCCTGGGAATAGCCGCCATCAGGCAGGCCTGCTGGCGCCATACGCCAAAGGAGAGTCCGGTTTGCTGGCGGAACAGGCGATTGAAAGTTCGTTGACTGCAATGCAACTGCTGAGCCCACTTTTCGGGAAGGGAATGAATGTTCGGCTGGCCGAGGAACGCTCTGCACAGGCTGGCGAGCGGAAGGTCATGAGGCAGGGGCGCAAACAGTGGCAGGGCCTGAGCCTGTTCCAGTTCGTAGAGAAGTAGTTGCGCCAGGGCGCCGTCGCGGCCGTTTTCCTCATAGAGTGCGGGGATGTGGGCGGAAGCCAGCAGCAAGTGATGTAGGAGGGGTGTCACGACCAGTACCTCACAGCTGGGCGAAGCGCGTGGTGTGACGTGGGGCTCGATATACAGACTTCGGGTGCTCACCTCGTTCATGCGCACTTGATGGCGCTTGCCCGCCGGTAGCCAGACGCCGCTGTAAGGCGGCACCATCCAGGTGCCGTCATCCGTATTGACTTCCATCACGCCGGTCATGCCATAGAGAAACTGGGCGCGGCGATGGGTATGAAAGTCGAGGAGGGTGCCGGAACAGTAGTCAGTACCGATGGCCACCACGGGTCTTGCTACATGATCCACCTCTGACAGCGGCGTATTGAGCATAAGCGTGAACCTGGCTGAAACGCGTTGATGGTTGTCCGAATGACGAATGTCGGCCAAACCTCGCCAGCATATAGTGCCTGCTGTTTCGTTTCATCAGGAGAGTGCCGGTGTATAGCGTATTGCTAGTTTGTGGCGGGTTTGCGGGAGTGACCACCGTGTTGTTCGGTTTTGGTGGTGGGTTCGTGGTAGTTCCTTTGCTGTATATCCTGCTGATTACCGTTCATGGGCCGGATAGTGGTATCGGTCAGGCGGCCATGCATATTGCAGTGGCTACCTCGACGGCGTTGATGGTGTTTGCTGCTTCCCTGTCCACATGGCGCCACCATCAACGGAAGACCGTGCGATGGCACCTGGTGCGACCGCTGGTCGGCTATATCGCCGTGGGCGCTGTGCTTGGCGCGGCGGCTGCCGTGTCGTTAAGTGGCGAGTGGGTGCGCTGGGCATTCATCGGCTATCTGAGCATCACGATTGCGGATGCCGTTCTGCGGCCTGGTTTTCTGCATCAGTCGGGGAGTGATGTGCGTCCTATGGGGCGTGGGGTAACGGCGATGACGGGGACATTGATTGGTGCAGTGGCTGCCTTGCTAGGCGTGGGCGGTAGTGTAATGACCGTACCGCTCATGCGGCGTAGAGGCGCGAGTATGACGGCGGCCACTGCCATGGCCAATCCGTTGTCGTTGCCCATGGCGGTGAGTGGCAGCGCGACGTATGTGTTGCTGTCGGCAAATCACCCCGCGTGGGGGGGCTGGTATGCCGGTTATGTGGATCTGGGCGCCTTGTTGGTACTGGCGGTGGGCTCGTGGCTCGGTATCCGCTTAGCATCGACCTGGATCGGGCGCATTCCTGATCGTATTCATTCCAGGGTGTATCTGCTACTGCTGACCATGGTGCTTGTAGTGATGGTTTGCGTGCGTTGAGCGGTGCTTACTTGGGAGATGCCTGTTTTGTGGGTCGGGTCTTTATAGGGCGCAGGGCTTAAAAGATGAGAAGCTGGTTCATTCAAAAATCACGCACTATGTGATGGAGTAGGCCAGCGCAATTCGAAACAAGAGCCACCTTCATCAGAGGGGTAGCATCTGGCCTCGCCATGGTGGGCTCTTGCAATCGCCGCGACTACTGCCAATCCGAGTCCACTTCCTTGCTTGTCTCTTGGCATACCACTGTCAACGTCTCGCGCATGCCGAAATGCCTTGAAAATCTGAGAAGCATATTCCTGCGGTATGCCTGGGCCGGTATCTATAACACGTAAAACACACCACCCATCATCCTGGCGCGTTTCGATGATAAGCGATCCTGGTGATGCATGCTGGCGAACGTTCTCCAGCAACGCAAGCAACGCCTGACGGATACGAACTGGGTCGCAGTACACGGTGCCCGATTGCAGATCAAAGATTGGATAATGTTTTGATGCATTCAGAGCATGCCTACAAAACTCAACGACTGATTCAATTTCAGCAGAAAGGTCACATTGCTTGATCTCAAGGTTCAGATGACCGCTTTCGGCTAAGCTTACGGCGCGAAGGTCTTCAATCAATTGTGCCATGCCATCGATTTGGGTAAGGAGACTCAGAAACTGGGATTTTTCGGGGGGAAATACGCCTTCTGCCAAGCCTTGCAGGCGTCCGCGTAAAATAGTAACCGGTGTACGCAGCTCATGAGCAATAGCTGCGTTCCAGAAAGTCATTTCCTTGGACATACGCTGTAATTGATCTGCCAAGGCATTGAAGTCGTTGGCTAACACAGCGGCCTCACCTAACGAGCGATCACCCGTAGTGGCGCGTGCGTCCAGGTCGCCTTGCGCGACGCGACGGATGCTTGCTGTTACGGAGTTTAGGGGTACCAGAATGCGACGCGCCAAGTGAATACCTACTATCACGGCGAACGTCAAACCAATCAACGTTGTGATAATGAGCCAAGCCCACTCTGGCCCAGCCGGAAACATGCTTGGATCGTTAATCGACCCCTGCCAAAAATGGAAGGCAATGAAATAGAACACATAAGAGGTCACCACGACTAGCAGCGTTATCCCAAACGCCATCGCTGCCATGGTTAACGCGATTGTGCGGCTCAATCCGATGAGTTTCATTCTGTTCCCCACAGCCGATACCCAACGCCACGTATACCAACGGGTATGCCTCTCACATCGACGTCTTCCAGTTTTTTACGCAGCTTGCTTATATGGCTGTCGACAGTGCGCTCAAGCGCCTCGCCCTCGGGTAGGCAGGTGGCTAACAGCTCAGCGCGGGTGCACACTTTTTTGGGCGCGCGTGCAAGGTGCGTCAGCAACCTGAATTCTGTGAGCGTCAACGCAAGGCTGTGCGAGTCTCCACCCACTTGGACGAAGGCTTCGTGTTGTTCCAGGTCGATCTCAAAGGGGAAAACCCTAAGTACATGGGATTGGTGGCTGGCATCAGCCATGGTGCGCCTTAACACTGCCTGAGTGCGTGCGACGACCTCGGCAGGGTTAAACGGCTTGACGACGTAGTCATCGGCACCAAAACGCAACCCCATCAGTTTATCGATATCCTGATCCATGGCGGTCAACATGATGACGGGCGTCTCACCACGATGGCGAACCTCTGACAGCACCTGCCAACCATCCATTTTAGGCATCATTACATCAAGTAAGACGAGATCGGGTTTCATCGACAAGTGCATTTCCAATGCTTTGCGTCCATCTTCTGCGTAGATGGTTCGGAGGCCCGCTCGTTTCAGATAAGCCTGAAGAATATCAGCGATCTCAGGCTCGTCTTCGACTATGAGAACCAGTGCTTGTAGGGCAGGAGAAGAGCTGGGCGACTGATGAGTCTTGGACATGTAAGTGCCTAATGAAACATTCATTGTATTCTCCATCATATCTACACATACCGTCGACGTGAATACCACGCTACAGCGATATAGTCCCCTTCAATTCTATTAGTAGGCAAATATTTGTCTATTTCTGCAAGAGCTGTGCATGAAGAACTATGCATGAAGAGCTATGCATGAAGGACTATGCCTGAAGGAACTATCCATGACGATCGGCCCTTTTTACCGTAACGGTGGCTTCTGTGCCTTGCTGCTAACCGTGCTAACCGCCTGCGGTCCAGTTGAGCAAGCAGTCGCGCCGCCTCCTGCCCGAGTCTCTGTTGTGACTTTGGAGCCTGTTAGATTGGAGCTGACCGAAGACTTGCCGGCTCGGGTCGTGCCTTTTCAAGTGGCGGAAATTCGTCCGCAGATCAGCGGGATTGTCCAACGCCGCCTTTTCGAACAAGGAACCGACGTGAGTGCGGGGCAGCCACTATTCGAAATCAACCCAGCGCCGTTTCGCGCGGAGGTGGAAACGGCAGAAGCCGCTTTGCAGAAGGCTGAAGCCGAGCTTGCGCATGCCCGTTCGCAGTCAGCCCGGTTGGAGTCGCTGGTCAGGGGGCAGTCGGTGAGTCGCCAGGCGTATGACGATGCCGTCTCCAACAGTCAGCAAGCCGCCGCTGAGGTGGCCCAAGCGCGTGCCACGCTGTCGCGCCGCCGCCTTGACTTGGAATTCTCCACGGTGGTGTCCCCCATTTCAGGCCGAATTGATCAGGCGTTGGTAACGGAGGGAGCGCTGGTGGCCAGCAGCGATAGTACGCCCATGGCCCGTGTTCAGCAGATCGATAAAGTCTATGTCGATGTTCAGCGCTCGGCTTCCTCGCTCGACTCGCTTCAAGACGCGATGGCGGCGCAACCCTCCCTCGACAGTGGCTTACCGGTCACTATCCTCGGCAGCAACGGCACACCCTACGATGTGACTGGACACCTTCTTTTTTCGGGAATCAATGTGGACACCAGTACAGGTGACATTTTGCTGCGAGTCCTCGTAGACAACCCCGAACGGCGCCTGTTGCCCGGTATGTTTGTACGTGCCCGCGTGCCGTATGCAAGCTATGGCGCTGCGTTGACGGTGCCGCAACAGTCCGTGGTGCGCATTGGCGGTAAGCCTTACGTGTGGTTGATTGGTGCCGGCGACAAGGCGGTGATGGTCTCAGTTGAGCTTGGTGAATTGGCGAACGGTCGTTATCGGGTGAAAACGGGAGTGACAGAAGGGCAGAAGGTCGTCGTCGAGGGTATAGAGCGACTGGCGGATGGGGGCGAGGTCAGCGCGACTGATTGGAACATGCCTATGCCTCTCAACGCCTCAGCGGCATCCTCTCACTAAGTTCTAGGAGTATCCGCAATGCCCCAGTTCTTCATCCAGCGCCCAGTCTTCGCATGGGTGGTCGCGCTGTTTATCATCCTGCTGGGCGTGCTCGCCATTCCGCAGTTGCCGGTTGCTCACTACCCCTCGGTAGCACCCCCTTCGGTGACCATCACCGCAACGTATCCCGGTGCCACACCGCAGACCATGAACGATGCGGTGCTCAGTCTCATCGAACGCGAACTATCCAGCGTCAAGAACCTGCTGTACTTCGAGTCGTCGGCCGACGCTTCTGGATCGGCTTCTGTCATCGCCACATTCAAGCCCGGGACGAATCCAGAGCTGGCCCAAGTGGATGTGCAGAATAGACTCAAGGCAGTCGAGCCTCGGTTACCACAGGTGGTGCGTCAGGATGGGCTGAGCGTAGAGTCAGCGTCATCCAGTTTTCTGATGATCGTGGGGCTGAATTCTGAGGATGGGCGCTTTGATGAGCTTGCCCTGAACGATTATATGGCGCGCAATATCGTCGAAGAGCTGCGCCGCATTGACGGTGTCGGTCGTGTTCAGTTGTTCGGTGCTGAGCAGGCGATGCGAATCTGGATAGAGCCGGAGATGCTGATGGCTTTCGGCTTGTCGGTGAATGATCTCTCGACCGCGATCATGGAGCAGAACGCACAGATTGTGCCGGGTAGCATCGGTGCGTCTCCGGCGTTACCTGGCCAAAAGGTGTCCTCGTTGTTGACCGCACAGGGGCAATTGAATACGCCGGAAGCGTTCGCCGCTATCGTACTTCGCACTAATGTCGACGGCTCCAACGTGGTGTTGGGCGATGTGGCGCGAGTCGAGTTGGGTGCCCAATCCTACGGCTTCTCCAATCGTGAGAATGGCCAGCCAGCGACCGCGGCGGCTATACAGCTGGCGCCCGGTGCCAACGCTGTCCGCACGGCGGAAAGTGTGCAGGCGCGTTTGGCTGAGTTAAATGAGGCTCTACCCGCGGGCATGAGTTCATCGATCCCCTTTAATACGGCCCCGTTCGTTAAAATTTCTATCGAGAAGGTCATCCATACTCTCATCGAGGCGATGGTACTGGTTTTCCTGGTGATGTTGCTGTTTCTACAGAACATCCGTTACACGCTGATTCCCGCACTGGTCGCGCCGATTGCGTTGTTGGGAACCTTCACGGTGATGCTGCTGGCAGGTTTCTCAATCAATGTTTTGACGATGTTCGGTATGGTGTTAGCGATTGGCATCATCGTCGATGACGCGATCGTGGTGGTCGAAAACGTTGAGCGCATCATGGCCAAAGAGGGACTGTCGCCAAAGGACGCCACTATCAAGGCAATGAAGGAAATCACTGGCGCGGTGGTGGGTATCACTCTGGTATTAACGGTGGTGTTTATCCCGATGGCTTTCTCAAGTGGTTCGGTCGGTGTGATCTATAAGCAATTCGCGCTGACGATGGTGGTCTCGATTTTGTTCTCAGCGTTTCTGGCGTTGACGTTGACACCGGCGCTATGTGCAACCCTTCTCAAGCCCATTAAGCCGGGTCACCACGACAAAAGCGGCTTTTTCGGCTGGTTCAACCGGGCGCTTAAACGCATGACCGCCCGTTACGAATCGCGTGTGGGGCGACTCGTCGCTCGCAGCGGTCGGTTCATGTTGGTGTTTGTGGTCATCGTAGGCGTGCTGGTAATCGCTTTGCGCCAGTTGCCTTCGGCTTTTTTGCCGGAAGAGGATCAAGGCTATTTCATGACCAGTATCCAGTTGCCCGCCAATGCGACCACTGAGCGTACCTTGGATATCGTCAAGGCGTATGAGTCTTACGTCATGGCGCGACCTGCAGTGGATGGCAATATGTCTATTTTGGGGTTTGGATTCTCGGGATCCGGCGCGAATACGGCGCTGACTTTCACCACGCTAAAGGAGTGGGGGCAACGCGACGGCGCCACGGCGGCGAGTGAAGCGGAAGGGGTTCAGCAGGCAATGAGTCAACTGAACGAAGGGACGGTGATGAGCATGTTGCCGCCGGCCATTGATGAATTGGGTACCAAGTCCGGCTTTACGATGTTCTTGCAGGATCGACGCAACCAGGGGGCGGCCGCCCTTAAGGCTGCCGAGACGACGCTGCTGGAATTGGCGGCGCAGAGCAAGGTGGTCAGCGACGTCTATTCCGACGGCCTTCCGGAAGGTGCGAGCATTCGTCTTGATATTGATCGTCAAAAAGCCGAAGCGCTCGGGGTATCGTTCGCCAACATTAGCGAAATTCTGTCGACTGCGATGGGGTCGTCATACATTAACGATTTTCCGAATGAGGGGCGGATGCAGCAGGTGATTATGCAAGCGGATGCGTCGGCACGCATGCAGGTCGGCGACGTGCTCAAGCTTCACGTGCGTAATAGCAGGGGAGGCATGGTGTCCATGTCAGAGGTAGTTGCCCCAGTGTGGGACGAAACACCGCTACAAATGGTGCGCTATCTGGGCTATCCCGCCACCAGCATTTCCGGGAGTGCGGCTGCGGGCGCCTCCACCGGTGACGCGATGGCTGAAATGGAGCGTCTGGCGCAGCAACTTACGCCCGGCTTCGCCGTGGCCTGGACGGGGCAGTCCCTTCAGGAGCGCCAGTCCGCTGCCCAGGCGCCCATGCTTGTTGCGCTGTCAATCCTGGCGGTGTTTCTGGTGTTAGCCGCTCTCTACGAAAGCTGGACCATTCCACTATCGGTCATACTGGTTGTCCCGCTGGGGTTGCTGGGGGCGGTGGCCGCCATGTTGCTGCGTGACCTGCCTAACGATGTCTTCTTCAAAGTCGGTATGGTCACCGTGATCGGGTTGTCTGCGAAAAATGCGATTCTGATCGTTGAGTTCGCAAAACAGTTGCGTGGGCAAGGTAAGGGGCTGATGGAGGCCGCGGTGGAAGCCGCCAGCCTGCGCCTTCGCCCGATTCTTATGACCTCACTCGCTTTCGGTTTGGGGGTAGTGCCGTTGATGGTCGCGTTTGGCGCCAGCGCCAAAACTCAGCATGCGATAGGTACGGGGGTGTTCGGCGGTATGGTCAGTGGGACGCTGCTGGTCATCCTCTTCGTCCCGGTGTTCTTCGTTTTCGTGATGGGCCTTCAGGAGCGAGTTAGTGGCTGGAGAGCTCATAACGGCAAGGCACCTTAATGCCATGCGGTGACAGGCTTTTGCCTGTCGTGCTAACGCTGTCGGCGCTCTCTGTGCCAGCCGTCCTGCCAGTGGCAGCGTTGGAAGTTACAACCATTATTTAGGAGTTAAGTGTCTAATGCTTTCTGCTATCCCACAACGTTGGCTAGTGCTGTTTGCCGTCATGCTGGCGTTCCTGCCTGTTGTCATCGACATGACGATTCTGCACGTCGCGGTACCTGTGCTGACGCCAGCGCTGGGTGCCACTGGTACTGAGGTGCTGTGGATCATCGATATTTATCCGTTGTTGATGGCGGGCATGCTGGTGCCGATGGGCACCCTGGCTGACCGCGTCGGTACACGCCGTGTGTTGCTGACCGGGCTTTTCGTGTTCGGGGTGGCGTCACTACTGGCGGCTTTCTCGACGACACCCGCCCAGTTGATTGGTGCCCGAGTGCTGCTCGCCATTGGCGGATCGATGATCATGCCCTGTGTTCTGGGCGTCATACGCAAAACCTTCGAAGACGAGCGCGAGCGTGCGATGGCGCTTGGCTTATGGGGAACGGTGGGGGCCGCAGGCGCAGCAGTGGGCCCATTGATTGGTGGCGCCTTGCTGGAACATTACTGGTGGGGTTCGGTATTCCTCATCAATGTGCCCATCATGTTAGTGGTTGCGCCGGTCGCCTATGCACTGCTGCCGCGCCGCGAGGCTACGACACCCGGCAAATGGGCGTTCGGTCAGGCCCTGATCCTGCTTGTTGGCATCATCGCGGTGGTCTATGGCACCAAGTCTGGGATGGGAGTGGGACAGCCGCTGTGGCGGGCTGGATTAGTGCTCTCCCTGGGATTAGTGATGCTGGCTTGGTTTACACGTATCCAGTTGCGCTCGCCGGTGCCGATGCTGGACTTATCGCTATTTCGCCATCCGGCCATCGTCGCTGGCATGGTGATGGCGTTAGTGGCTTCTGGCGCACTGGCAGGCGTCGAGCTGACGCTGGCGCAAGAGCTCCAATATGTGCTGGGCAAGACGCCGCTGCAGGCTGGCCTTTTCATGGTGCCTATCATGGCGGCCGCAGCAGTCGGTGGGCCCGTTGCCGGTTACTTGTCCAACCGGTTTGGCTTGCGGCTGGTTGCTAGTATGTCGATGGCGTTCGCGGCAGCTGCTTTGGCCTATATGGCACATGCTGACTTCCACGCACCTGACTGGACCGTACCAACAGCGTTGGCCGTGCTGGGGTTAACTCTTAGCATCGGTCTGACCGCTTCTTCGATTGCTATTATGGGGGCAGTGGACGCCAGTAAAGGAGGGGCTGCAGGCTCTTTGGAAGCCACTGGCTATGAATTGGGCAGCGGGCTCGGCATCACCCTGTTCGGGGTTTTCATGGCCAGCGTGTACACCAACACCATCGCGCTGCCGTCACCCTTGGATCCAGCCCTCGGTGCACAGGCCGCACGCTCAATCAGCGACAGCATCGTTGTGGCACAAGGGCTGGCCGCAGATCAGGCGGAGGCACTCATCAATGCCGCGAAGGCGGCATTCTCCACCACGCACTCTATCTTGCTAACCACTGCTGCAATTCTCATCGCTTTGCTGTCGGTGGTGGTGTTTCTAATGCTGGGTGGCTACCAAGACAAGCCAGGAGCGCACGAGTGATGGTGGTCGGATTCCGGCATATCCATGCGTTACTAGCCACGGCATTAGCTGCTAAAGTAAATGTTGCGGGCTGCCATGGTGGCCCCATCTATGTGTCCCGCCCATCGAACAGTTGATCAACAGTCGCCTTACCTTCGCAGCCCTGCTAGTGAGCCGCCTACCGGTGATTGAGACTGCCGGCGTGTTTTGTCGATTACCGTCCAGTAGCGTATACCTCATGATTGCCTTGATAGCGACACTCGGTATCATATACCTAAGGTTGTCTATCATTACGCCCTTTGACCGCGAGCTTCTATGACCCAATCTAAAACGCCCTTCATTGTGGTGCTGAGCCTGGCAATGACCATGATGCTGGGCCCGTTTTCCATGGATACGTATCTGCCGGCCTTTCCGGTCATCGGCGAATCGCTGGGTATTTCTCAGCAGGCGGTATCGCTAAGCGTTTCCGTGTATGTATTCGCGATGGCGGTGGGGCAGTTGATCGGCGGTGCGCTTTCAGACCGTTTCGGGCGACAGCGAGTGCTGATGAGCGGGCTGGCGATTTTTGCGCTTTCAAGCATCGTCATCGGCATGTCGGATTCCTTGAACATGCTGCTCGTCGGGCGGGCCGCTCAGGCTCTTGGCGCCGGTTTTACTTTGGTATCTGTGCCGGCACTGGTGCGCGACCGGGTGGCGGGCCGCGACGCCGCGAAACTGTTCTCGATGATGGGCTTTATCATGGTGTTGGCACCGGGCATTGCCCCGAGCGTGGGCAGCGCGATTCTATCAATAGGCTCCTGGCACACTATTTTTTTCGCCTTGGCGGTATACGCGGTGCTGCTGGTGCCGTTGCTGGTGCGGGTGCTGTTTACCGGCACGGGCAAGGTGTCTCGAGTGAAAAGCCCTAAGATGAGCCTGCTGGCGCGTTACAAGCTGGTACTGTCGACAAAGCAGGCGCTACCGTTCATCGTTTGGCAGGCCGCATCTTTTTCTACCCTAATGATGTTCATCACCTATGCGTCATTTATCTATCAGGGGCATTTCGAACAGTCGCCCTCAAGCTTTTCGGTGCTGTTTGCGGCGAACATCGTCGCGATGCTTATCTTCAATATTCTCAATCGTGTTCTGCTTTCCAGGCTGCCGTCGCTGCGCATTCTTCAGTTGGCGACGGGCTGTCAGGCGGTCGGCATACTCTTGCTGCTGATGGCTGCCTTCATGGACTGGTCAATGTACGCTTTCCTGGCCGCCATGATGCTGACCATCGGCACGGTGGGGGCGATCTCACCGAATATCCAGGCCTGCTTTTTGGAGTACTTTCCCACCAGTGGTGGAACGGCCGCCGCGCTTCTGGGGGCCGCCCAGTTCGGTGTTGCCGGGCTGCTGAGCGCATTGTCCGCCATGTTGCCGCATTCGCTTGAAGCGGTCATTCTGGCCATGGCCGCCTGTGGTTTGGTGGCGTATCTGATGCTTGGCCGCTCTATCATCAAAGGGCGTGCCGCCGTCGAGGCGCCCTAGAGCAGGCGGCAAACCCTTACGTGTTTGGCCATTAAGGCTGCAAATGCAAACACCCCGCTTTTAAAGGCGGGGTGTTTGCTCTTTACGCTTCTTCAATACCATCAACAATAAACACGCGGTAATCTTTAGCCTTGAGTAAGCGCGCGGCGTGCTTTAAGCGTGGAAAAAAAGCTCCATAGCATGATAAAGGCCGCAATGGAGAGGATGGTTGCGCTAATAGGCCTATTAATGAAGGTCGCAAAATCACCCGATGAGAGCAGCATGGCGCGGCGGAAGTTGTCCTCCATCATCGGCCCTAGTACAAAACCCAAAATGAGGGGCGCTGCAGGGAAAGCCAGTTTGCGCATTAAAACGCCCAGGGCACCGAAGATCATCACCAGTAGCACATCAAAGGCACTGTTATTGACGCTGTAGGTGCCCAGACAAATGAACATCAATACGACTGGAAAAAGAAGATGATAAGGAACGGCAAGCAGGCGCACCCATATTCCAATAAGGGGGACGTTAAGAATGACCAGCATAATATTGCCGATCCAGAAGCTCATGACCAACCCCCAAAAAAGGCTGGGCTCCTCTGTCATCAAGGCGGGCCCTGGCGTAACGCCATGGATGATGAGCGCACCTAACATTAATGCCATTGTCGGGCTGCCGGGTATACCCAAGGCCAGAGTTGGGATGAAAGACGTTTGGTCAGCTGCGTTATTGGCGGATTCTGGAGCCATGATGCCTTCAATTGCCCCTTTACCAAATCGGCTTGGATCTTTGGATGAGCGCTTTTCCACCGCATAAGCGATGAAGGCAGCGAGTGAGGGGCCTGTTCCCGGTAGGGCGCCAAAGAATGAGCCGATGCTTGAGCCACGCAGCATCGGGAGCCACGAACGTCGCATGTCATCCCGTGTAGGTTTCATGGCGCGTAGCGTCAAGTCAGACGATTTAAAGCGGTTTGCCTTAACACTGCCAACGCTAATAATGAGTTCCGCGACCCCAAACACTCCCATGGCAAGCGCTACAAGGCTAATGCCGTCACCGAGTTCCGGGATACCAAAAGCAAAGCGTTGTGTGCCTGTGTAAACGTCGGTACCGATACTACCCAGGAAAATGCCTAGCATGACCATGACGAACCCTTTGACTGCCGAGCCATCAGCAATACCGGTCGCCGCAATTAGCCCAAGCAGCATTAATGAGAAGTACTCAGCGGGGCCCATGCTCAGTGCATATTGTGCTATCACTGGTGCGAATAGCGTCAGGATGACGATGCCGATGGAGCCGCCAACGAAAGAGGCCACTGTAGTCATAAAGAGGGCTACGGCACCACGACCTTTTTGCGCCATAGGGTAGCCATCCAAACAGACCACCGCATTGGCAGGCGTGCCTGGCACGTTAAGCAGGATAGACGCCGTGCTGCCACCGTAACTCGTGCCGTACCATATTCCCGCCAGCATTATGAGTGCTGATGTCACTTCCATATGAAACGTTATGGGAAACAACATGGAAATGGCTGCTAAGACGCCAACACCAGGTATAACGCCAAGTAATGTTCCTAGAAACACGCCAACAAAGCAGTAAAACAGATTGCTAAGTGAAAGCGCTGTATGCAGGCCAAGCGAAAGATTGCCAAAAAAGTCCATTAGAATGCCCACCTGAAGATCGGTATGTTCATGCCAAGTGCCAAGCGGAAGATCAAAATGGCTGCCAGGATGAGAAAGGCGATGAGTGCCAAAACCGTCTTAATTCGCAGCTGCTTATCGGCAAGCGAAGTGATCAGTGTTAACAGGAAAATTGCAGGCACTAAGCCAACACGTGGTACGGCGAGAGAGAAGAGCAAGATTCCGCCGAGGATTGCAGTCAGTGGACGCCATTCAATGCTAGGCATCGGAAAACGCGGGCGCGATGCGCCTCCAATGGAAAGCATTATTCCCAGTAGGGCAATAATCAATCCTATGCCCATAGGAACCATGCCAGGCCCCATGCGCTGAAGTGTCCCCAGGTTATAATGCGTAGAAGCATAGGCGGCAATGATAAGGCCAAGGGCTGCCAGTGCCATTCCCGTAATAATGTCAACAATATCGCGATTTAGCATAATGATGTCTCCCATAAGGCCGAGCAAATAAGTAAATGCCCGGCCTTAAATGATCACTCCACTGTCGCGCCCGAGGTGCTGACGGCTTCAGCCCAACGCTCATACTCGGCCTGCAGATAAGCCTCAAGTTCATCAGCAGAGCCACCCTCTACCGTACTGCCTTCGCTCTCTATCGTTTCGATCAGGCGCTCATCCTGAAGGGCCTGATTGATAGCGGCGTTAAACGTTGCGACTACATCGTCAGGAAGACCGGCAGGACCGACCACCGCTTTCCAATCGGAGGCTTCAAAACCTTCATAGCCTAATTCGGCTATCGAGGGAACATCGGGTAGCGCCGCGTTACGCTCAGCCGAGGTAACCGCTAACGCTTTTAATGAGCCTGATCGGATATGCGACAATAAGCTGGGAAGGCTGGCAGTAACAAAGTCCACATGCCCGCCAATGGCGTCCGTTACTGCTTGGGCCGCACCGGGGTAGGGTACATGCATGAACTCTACGTCTGCTTGGTCGCTAAATACTTCCATTGACAGGTGACTTACCGTGCCAGAGCCGGGCGTACTCATGGACACTTTGCCGGGGTTTTCTCTGGCGGCGGCGACTAAAGATTCAAAATCTTCGTAGGCCGAGTTCTGGTTAACGGCTAGAACCATGGGTTGAGAACTAATTAGCGCAATAGGCGTAAAATCATTCAATGAGTCATAGGGAATGCTGGCGTAAAGTGTCGGGTTAATCGCCATGTTAGACGTTTGCCCCATGCCCATCACCTGCCCATCATTTTTAGCACGAGCGAGTTGTGAAAGGCCGATGTTGCCGCCCGCTCCGCCTCGGTTCTCAATAACGAAGTTCCATCCTTGCTGCTCGGAGAGCTTCTCCGTTAGTACGCGTGAGGCAAAATCGGTACCTCCACCGGCGGAGAAGGGCACAATAAAGTCGATGGATCCTTTGGGATAGGATTGGGCCATTCCTACAGCCGGAAGTATAAGCAATGCAGCGCAGGCGATAGATTTTAAGGCGTTGTTTTTCATAGCGTTTTCCTTGTTTATGTTGTCGTACGGCTTATTGTTGTGTGCTGAAGTAACGTTGTATGCTGACGTAGTAGCTAAAGCGGACAGCCTTTCTTACGCAGGATGGAATCGAAGCGCTCGCGGTCGATCTTGCCGGTTTCATTCTGCGCACGTATGCGCGCTTCTTGCTCTGCCTGGGACTGACACAGGCTTAAAATCGCCTCGGCTTCACTAGCGGGGATAGCGATAACGCCGTCAGCGTCACCCAGAATTAAGTCGCCAGGCATCACTGTCATGCCTGCACATGAAATGGGCGTATTTATCTGGCCAGGGCCGTCCTTGCTGGGGCCACGGTGAACATGGCCGCGGGCGTAAACGGGTAAAATGCCTTCGGCCCATTCAGCGACGTCGCGCAGCGCGCCATCAATTACGAAGCCACCCAGTTGGCGGGCAATCGCTGTTGTGCGCATCAGGCCACCGATCACTGCGGTGGAAAGGTCGCCGCCCCCGTCGATAACGATAATGTCGCCTGGTTGGGCGCGTTGTATTGCGACGTGCACCATGAGGTTGTCACCTGGGCGGGTGCGTACCGTAATAGCCGTACCACACATGGTGAGCCCAAGGTCGTTGTGATAAGCGCTAAGTCCTACTGCGCCCGTATGGCGCCCCATCACATCGCCTGCATGAGCGACTGGCACTTGCTTAAAGGCGGTCAGCAGCTTTTGCGTTAGCGTGGTTTGACGTGGTTGAACAGCAAAGCCAGCAGGCCATTTTCCGCCATCAAGAGTCGTGCTCATTGAGTTATCTCCAGTAAGTGTTCGTTGACGATGCGTCCATGCGCAGGGGGATGCCCTGCCAGCAGTGCCAAGGCATTTTCGGCAGCGGCACGGGCAGTCAGTGCTAGCGCTGCATCGCTATTGCCGCCTACATGTGGAGTGAGTACCACTTGGGGTAAGCGCAGAAGAGGATGATTTTCGGGAGGAGGCTCAATGTTCAAGGTGTCCAGTCCTGCGCCCTTTAGACGGCCAGCCATGATGGCGTCGGCCAGGGCATTCTCATCAATGAGCCCACCGCGTGCGGTATTGATCACAATGGCACCCGAGTGGAGCTTCGCGAGTGCTGCGGCATCAATTAGGTTTTGGGTAGAGGGCAGCAGCGGGCAGTGCAGAGAGAGCACATCGCTACTGGTTAGCAGGTCGTCTAGGCTAGCCGCCTTAAAAATACCTTCTGGCATGGCTTCAAGAGCGGGGTCATAGGCGATGACGCGCATACCAATGGCATTGGCCATTCGGGCGACATGGCGTGCGATGGTGCCGCAACCCACCAGTCCCAGCACGCGGCCTGAAAGCTGTAAGCCAGGAGTTTGTCGCGGCCATTCTCCGGCACTGATACGTTGGCCCAGATCCGAGACATTACGCGCCACGGTGATCATCAGGCCTATGGCTAGCTCAGCGACTGATTGCGCGTTGGTATCACCGACGACTGTCACAGGAATGCCCAGCTCAGCCGCTGCTTGAATATCTACCGCGTCATGGCCTACGCCATGGCGGGATATCGTGCGCAGCCCTTGGCAGGATGCAATGGTTGCTTTGTTCAGCGTGAGCGTGCGTGCGATGACGGCGTCAATGGGCTGGCTGGCCATTATCTCACCCAGGCTATCTTCCTCCCCTTTGGGGATGAATAGCAGGCGGCAGCCTGCTTGCTCCAGCACATCCCTGCCTTCATCAGCCAGGCGTGGGGCTGTCACCAGAATCGTATAACTCATGGCTGGTCGCCTTCCTGCTCAACACTACGGGGAGCATGGCCGGTATAGGTCCAGGTTTCGGTGCGGGGGAGTGGGCCTTTATTGCGCTCAGGTCGCTGCATCTGTTCCCAGGCATGGCTCATGATGCCTACCGAACGAGATAGCACGAACAGACCACGACATAGCGCTGGTGGAAATCCCAGTGCTGCATAAATAGCGCCGGTTGCACCATCCACATTCATTGGAATTACGCGACTGCGGCCTTGGGATATCTGGCGCTCAACTTCTTCTGCAATATCGGCAAAATGCGTATTGATGCTGTTGTCGGCAGTGGCGCGTAGAACCTCCATCAATTTTGGAGCACGCGGGTCTTTGGGATGGAAGCGATGCCCGAATCCTGGGATATAGCGCACGCCACGTTCTTTAAGCTTGGCAAGCTCGGTATGGGTGGCGGAGGTAATATCCTCACCAGCTTCACAGCGTGCCTGGATAGCGTTATATAGCGCCACGCACTGCTCGCCCGCCCCGCCATGTACATCGCCTAGTACGTTGGCTGCAGAAGCCATGGCGTTGTTGATGCCTACACCACAGGTGGAGGCTATGCGCGCAATGGCGATAGATGGCGCTTGTGGCCCGTGGTCAATGGCGCTCATCAGTACCGTGCTTAACAGAGAGGCTTGGGCTGCACGGGGTAGATCGCCACGTAGCATCAACCAGATCATTTCCGGGAAGCCGACCTTGCCAATCAGATCCTCAATAGCGTAGCCGTGGTAGCGGATTATGCCGGGGTGCATTTCTATGATATCGGTAGACCACCAGTCTTCACCGGCGGTACGGCGGTTCTCTTCATTCATTTTTCCGTCTCTTTGGTTGTTATGTCTGGATGAGTGAAGGCGGCGCGTGCGGCAGCGTCATAGCCGAGCTCTGCAAGAATCGCATCGGTGTCCTGACCCAATGTGGGAGGCGGAGTTTTGGGTTCAGGGTCGCCGCTGCCCAGGCGAAAACCTGAGCGCACGACTGAAAGGTTTGTCTGGCCGATAACATTTGGGAAAGTGCGTGTTAATTCGCGCTCTTTTACTTGGGGGTGGCGAAGCGCCTGGGGAACGGTGAGCACTTCTCCTGCAGGTATGCCATGGGCATTCATGCGTGTTGCCCACTGCTCAGCAGAGGCGGTTTGTAAGGCGGTTTCCAGCTCGGTGGTTAGAGCGTTACGATGACGCTTGCGTTCTTCGCGCAGTTGAAAACGTGGGTCGGATATCAAGTCCACGCGCTCAATCAACTGACACAGAATCTCGAACTGTTCTTGCTTATTCGCTGCGATGTTCAACAAACCATCACCAGTGCGGAAGGTGCCGGATGGTGCCGCCGTTGTATTTTGGTTTCCCATAGGAAGTGGCTCAATGCCACACGTCAGCCAGTTGGACACCACCCAGCCCATAGTGCCCATCATCGATTCCAGCATGGATACATCAATGACCTCACCGTGCCCGGTTTTATGCCGTCCGACCAAAGCGCTTGAAATGGCGAAAGCTGCGGTCATACCACCGATGGTGTCGCAAACGGGGTAGCCAACGCGCAGTGGTGCAGACGTTTCATCGCCTGTCACACTCATTACTCCGGAAAGACCCTGGATGATCTGATCGTAAGCAGGGTTTTTCGCCAGTGGGCCGGTTTGTCCAAAACCTGAAATAGCACAGTAGATCAGGCGTGGATTAAGCGCTTGCAGGCTCTCATGGCCAAGGCCAAGCCGGTCCATTACGCCAGGGCGAAAGTTTTCGACCAGTACATCGGCGGTCTGTACCAGTTTGCGAAAAGCCTGCTTACCTTGGTCGGATTTTAAGTTGAGTTCGATCGAGCGCTTGCCGGCGTTTTGGGCGAGAAATGAAACCCCCATCAGTTGGGCATTTAGTTCGGGGTCGGCTCCTAGCTGGCGGGCCAAATCTCCACTGCCGGGCTGCTCAACTTTGATGACATCGGCACCTTGCTGAGCTAACTGATAGCAGCAATAAGGACCAGCAAGTACATTGGTTAGATCCAGTACCCGAATCCCTTCTAACAAATCAGACATGGGGGCTTGCCGAATGCTGTAATTTTGATGAGCACCATAATGGTTCCTTTTTGTTCTGTCAGGCATAATGGTGTTCTTTATGGCAGAACGTTTTTGGCATGTCAAATCTGTTCTATTTTAAAATTTATGTGTTCTGTCAGGTAGAATTAAGTGCAAATGGAGGTGTAGCTTGGTCCAAAAGCAAAATCGAGTAGAAGCTGTTGAGCGTGCTTTAACGATCCTGGAAGCGTTTACGGATCAGGAGAGATCGCTATCGCTCGTTACGTTAGCGGAGCGTACCGGGCTGTATAAAAGCACTATCCTTCGGCTGATAGGATCTTTGGAGCGCTTTGGCTATATCGTGCGTGAAGGCGATGGCACCTATGCTTTAGGCCCCAGCCTGTGGCGGCTAGGGAATCTATTCCGCCATACCGGCGATATGGGTGAGCTGATTCGCCCACAGCTGGCTCACCTGGTAGAGCAAACTCAGGAAACGGCATCGTTCTTTATCCGCTTGGGTAGCCAGCGCATGTGCCTTTATCGGCTTAACTCGCCAAAGCCTGCTCGGCATCATCTGGATGAAGGCGCGCTACTACCTATCGACCGGGGTGCGACAGGCCGCGTTCTTTTGGCGTTTAATGGGGAAGAAGGCGCGTTTTATGACGATATCCGTGCTAAAGGCTATGCCTTCTCGAAGGGCGAGCGGGACCCGGATGTTGCTGCCATAGCACTACCTGTACTTGATCGGCATGGAGTAATGCGAGGCTCAATATCCGTTTCTGCGTTAATTACCCGGCTAACCGATGAAAAGGTCGAATCAACAGTCGCACTACTCCAAGCGAGCTGTGACGCCTTGCGTGAGACCATGCCTTAGATAGTGAAGGGGGCCTGCTCTTTGGCTGCTTGCTGTGATAGACAAAAAGATATTCAGGCTATCGTTTGAAGCGAAATTTTTTGGGTGGAAAGTAAAGAAAATAGTAACGCAGGTAACAGAAAGGGCCGTTCGTTAAACCACGAATGGCCCTTTCTGTTTCTAAGCGTTGCTGCAAAAAGGCTTTAGGCCTCTTCAACCCCATCAACAATAAACACGCGGTAATCAGCCCCTAGGAAGCGGTGCTTGCGGGCTTCCTGGTAGGCGGGGCTTTGGTACCAGGCGCGGGCGGCGGCCATATCGGGAAAGCGCAGAATCACAGCGCCTTCCATTGAGCTGCCTTCCATTACTTCAACGTCGCCGTAGAAGGCGAGCGGCTGTGGGTCGTGGCCTTCGCGGGCCGCTTTGGCCTTTGTGGCGTATTGCTCCATTTCCTGGGCGTCGTGAGTGTGTTCTCGGGTGAGTACGACATAAGCGGGCATTACATTATCCTTACGTAGCGGTTAGTGCTGCTCGGTTTCAGGCTCGATCACGATTTCTTGCTCTAGCCGCTTTTCTTCCAACGTTGCTAGAGCAATTTGGTAGCAATCTTCGATATGGCGGTTGCCTATGTACTTCATGGACGTGAAGCTAATACCGCCAGCCACAGCGCTGCCGATGAAGGGTACGAACTTGGTCGTCCCTTTTGCGACCATCTTGACGCCCATCTTTTGAAGCAGCGATAGAACCAGTTTTTTCGTGATGTACTTCCCGGCCATCTTGCTGCCTACATTGGAGATCGCCGTCATTACCATTATCTTGGATTCTGTATCCAAGTTTTCAATCTGCTCAGGCTTTAAACCAAATTTATCATTGATCTTCGGAATGAGCCTTAGCAGAAGGGTCACGTCCGACCCCAAATCCAGGCCTGGGATGGGGATAACGGCAGCGCCCGCTGAAAGCGTTGAGCTCTTTGTTACCATTGAGTAACAGGACTTTTTAACTTTTTCGAGCTCTTCTAATGATTCGATCATATAAGGCCCTCTGTAAAGAAACAGCGTTGATGATCAATCGCTACTGCGATTTTTTTCCATCGGGAAAAGCAGCAGCCATATCGGCTGCCGCCTTATTCATCCCACTAGAGAATAGCGTTACTCATTACCGTCGTACGTTACGCGCCAAATGGCATTCGTTAGGTCATCAGCGATAATAAGGGCGCCCGCAGGGTCAATGGTGACACCCACTGGCCTACCGCGGGTTTGGCCATCTTCGGTGAGAAAACCGGAAACGAAATCAATCGGGTCGCCGGAAGGGCTGCCGTCACTGAAGGGCACAAAGACCACCTTGTAGCCAACCGGGTCTGAGCTGTTCCAACTACCGTGTTCGCCGACAAACGCGCCCTCAGCGAACTCATCACCCATTTCAGGCGTTGAGAAAGTAACGCCAAGAGGCGCTCTGTGCGAGCCCAGGCTGTAGTCCGGCGCAATCGCGGATGCGACTTTGTCAGGGTCTTGCGGTTGAACGCGCGTATCGACGTTCTGCCCCCAATAGCTGTAAGGCCAGCCATAGAAGCCGCCTTCCTGAATGGAGGTGAGATAGTCAGGTACTAAGTCTGGGCCGAGTTCATCGCGCTCGTTCGCCACTGCCCAAAGCTGATTGGTTTCTGGCTGAATGGTCAGCGCCGTGGGGTTGCGCACGCCGGTGGCGTATGCGCGATGAGCGCCGGTCCTCGCGTTAATTTCCCAGATTTCAGCGCGGTCGACCTCGGCTTCCATGCCACGCTCGGTGATATTGCTATTGGAGCCAATACCAACATAAAGAAAGCGCCCGTTAGCGCTGGCGGTCAGTGATTTGGTCCAGTGGTGATTAATCGCCGACGGAAGCAGTGTCACGACTTCTGGTGGGCCGCTGGCTTCGGTCTGGCCTTCCTCATAGTCGAAACGGACAAGCGCATCTTGGTTGGCGACGTAAATGTTGTCATCCACCAATGCTAGCCCGTAAGGCGCGTTGAGATTCTCGGCAAACACCGTTTGCTCTTCATAGGTGCCGTCACCGTCAGCGTCACGCAGCAGCGTTAGCCGATTACCACTCTCAACCGAGGTGGTGCCGCGTGCCTGAATTAATCCAGCGATAAAATCCTTCGGTCTTGATTTTGGCGCTTCACCGCCGCCTTTGCCTTCTGCCACCAGAATGTCGCCATTAGGGAGCACGATAGTCTGGCGCGGTACTTTCAGATCGGTGGCGATCGCCGTGATCGAATAGCCTTCGGGTACGATGGGCTGTTGATCGCCCCATTCTGCTTGTTCAGGCACGGTCATGTTAGGCAACAGCCCGCGCTGCGGCTCGGGCAGCGTCGGGTTAGCGCCATACGGCTGTTCCGATTGAGCGACGCTGCTGCCACTGGCTCCCAGTAACACCGAAAGCGTGCTGACATAAACGAGATTAGACACTTTCATGGCTTACCCTCGGCGCTGAGACGTGAGAAACCGACCCAAGTCGCCGCGCAAGCCAGCACGGTAACAACGATCGAAAGAATTAAGCCGGTCGGCATCATGGCCCAGGCATCTCGTGCATGAACCAGCGCGTTAATAAAACCAACGAACCACGTGACCAGCAGCAGGGCAACGTAAATCAGCGAAAGGCCACGACGGCCGTCAGCGCTGAACAGGCCAATAAGGGCGGCGAGCAACGCCAAACCGTTGAAAACGAGCCCTCCTGCAATAAGCCAGGAAGAAAAGGTGCTCCACTGTATATGGAAGTTCGATGAGTAGGCGTAATCGCTCAGCGCGGCGCCCAGGAAAAGGGGAATCATTCCGGCAAGCAGTACGGCATGAAGCGGATGTAACCCGCGTCGATAAGTGCGGTCGGCGGTGGCTATCACGGCAATCTCCTTATGCTGATCAAGCTAATGGATGTACCTGAAATGTTAGCTGCTCGTGCCAAAACACGTCAGGGAACGACGTCATATTCGTTAGTGCGCAGTATAGTTGACGCATGGCATTCTGACCAAAGTGAAGCTGGGGGAGCGGCGGCCTACCACCATTCATCGTCGATAAATCACGGAGGTAGTCTAACAGGGAACCAAACGCAACTATCTTTGATATCTGAAAGATATCGAGCGACATTAACTTAGTATTTTACCCCTACTGGAAGGCGCTGATAGCTTCTTGAAGTGACTTTCTCAGGAGCTTGAGCATGATTTTGGAAATTTCCGTTTCAGAAATTAAAGGTAGACAAGAAACTTTTTTAACTAATTTAAAGAATAAGGGCTGTGATGCTGCCTTGCTCTTTAGCGTTACCGATATTTTCTATCTCACTGGGTTTAACTTTCGTCCTTCAGAAAGGCCCATGGCTCTTATTGTGGATGGGAAGGGCGCGTTTAGTCTGTTTGTTCCTAAAATGGAAGTTGAGCATGCGCGAGAATACGCCGTTATTACCGATACGTTCGATTATCCTGAGTACCCGGGTATTACGCATCCGATGGAGTATCTCAAGCAGGTGCTGCAAGATAAAAATTTCAGCGCTTTAAGCGTTGGCGTCGATGCTGAAGGTTATGGTTCTGCCAAGGGATACGCTGGCCCCGCCATTACGGCGTTAGTGTCGTTTGCTAAGAAGGTATCTATCAAGGGCGTCGTCGAAGAACAGCGTTATATCAAGTCGACGACTGAAATCGAGTTAATTAAAGAGTCGGCACGCTGGGGGAATCTCGCTCATAGCTTGCTTGCTAAATATACCCTGGCAGGCGGGCGGGAAATGGAAGCGGAAAGCCGCGCCACGCAGGAGGCAACCAAGGCGATGTTTGAAACCTTGGGCGCTGGGTACCGGCCCTACGGTTCGCCTGCGCATGCGTTCTACCGTGGACAGATTGGCCCGCACTCCGCTTTTCCTCATTCGCAAAACCAGAACGCCCTGTTCAAGAAAGGCTATAACGTCGTTTCTCAGGCAGCCTGTGATGTGTGGGGCTACAAGAGTGAACTGGAACGCACCATGTTCATTGAAGAGGCGTCTAAGGTGCAGGAGGAGTTCTTCCAGCACATGTATGAGGCGCAGGAAGTGGCTTTCAAAAACATCAAGCCGGGCATTCCTGCTTCAACCGTGGAGCAAGAAGTGCAACGGTACTTTAAAGATAATGGACTAACGCAATACGTTAAACATCATACCGGTCACAATATGGGGCTTTTAAACCATGAAGCGCCGTTTTTTGATCTAGGCGATCACACTCTTCTGCAAGCTGGCATGGTCTTTTCGGTTGAGCCTGGGCTGTATGTTGAAGGCTTGGGTGCTTTTAGACACTCCGATACTATCGTGGTAACGGAAGATGGCATGGATATGATTACTTATTTCCCCAGAGATTTTGAGTCGTTAATTATCGGTTAACAAATAGGGCAAGGCTATTTACCTTGCCCTTATAATTTTTAGGGAGATAAAAATGAAAAAAATAGAACCTGATACGCAGGCACTTAAAAAGAAGAAAAGCTTACCTGATTCTTATGTCATTCTTTTTGCGATGTTGGTGGTAGCGTCTATCTCGACGTGGTTTATTCCTGCAGGAAGCTTTGAACGTACCACCGAAGGCAGCGTTGCGATGGTGGTGCCAGACAGCTATGTATCGCTTCCATCTACCCCGACCACGCTTTACGATTTTTTTCTTTCGATACAGTCAGGCCTAACCGACTCGGCGGGCATCATATTTCTTGTGCTGACGATAGGCGGCGCTTTTGCCATCTTGGATTATACTGGCGCCATTCAAGCGGGAATAATGCAACTGATCAAAAAAACACGTGATAGGAAGTATGCGTTGATCGTTGTTGTATCGATCGCCTTTTCAGCTGCGGGCTTTATTGGGGCGTTACAAACCGCAGTTATCGCCTTTATTCCTATTGGCATCATTATTGCGAAAGCATTCAAACTCGACGCGATAGCGGGCGTCGCTATTATCTACCTAGGGGCTTATGCAGGCTATACGATTGGGGGGCTGGACCCTATCACGACCGGGTTTGGGCAAGAGATAGCAGGACTCCCGGTTTTTAGCGGCCTTTGGTTCCGTTTTCTCGTTTATCTTTGTATTTTAGCGTCTACTGTCCTGTACTTATGTCATTACATTTCGAAAATTTCAAAAGATCCCAGCCGGTCTGTGCTTGGAGCTATCCCGTTTCCTGCGGAAGTTGAAAATACCAATACAATTCCAGATGAATTCAACAGTAAACATAAGGTGGTACTGGGTTATTTCACGACCTGTATGGTCGGTTACATTGTGGGTGTGTTTAATCTAGGTTGGGGCCTTAATGAAATGGCGGCGCTGTTCCTGGTAATAAGCCTGGGGACCGCTGTCATCGAAAAGATATCGGCTAATCAGTATGTGACGCTTTTTGTAAAAGGAGCGCAGGGCATGCTGTATGCGGCCTTGATTGTGGGTCTGGCCCGAGCCATTGTCGTCGTGCTTAGTGACGCCAATGTGTTGGATACTATCGTCAACTCAATGGCTATTTTACTGCAGCCATTATCCAGCATATTTGCGGCGTGGGGGATGTATGCCTTTAACTTGGCTTTCAATCTGATTATTAGCTCTGCAAGTGGCCAGGCAGCTATTGTGATGCCTGTTATGGCACCGTTGGCAGATACGATTGGCTTGACTCGGCAAGTGGCTGTGTTGGCCTATAATTTTGGTGATGGGTTTACCAATATCATTACGCCTACTTCGGGTATTTTGATGGCCAGTATAGCGATTGGCGGAGTGCCTTGGGTCAAGTGGCTCAAGTTCGTCTTTCCCTTGCTGTTAATTTGGATGGCCATTGGTGCTATAGCGCTTGGCATCGCAGTCGCGATCAATCTCGGTCCATTTTAACGTCGGTAGGCACGCTCGGTTATTCGATCGTGCCTGCTTTGAGTCCCTGCTTTATATACTGAATAAAAAAGCCTGCTGTATCGGTTAATAGGTTGGGATTCCAGGCCATCGAACTGATTTTTTTGACATCTGAGCTGATGTCCTTATACACCACGTGTTCGTTTTTAATGTATTTGGCGGAATGGGGGAGTAGCGTAATGCCCATTTCAGCGGCGACCAAGGCGACCAGTGTTTGCTGCTCTTGGGCGGTTTGAATGACGTTGGGCATAAAGCCATGGTCTTTGCAGAGTGACATGATGGCATCGTAGTAACCATGCCCCGCGCTTCTAGGTGTCATCACCCAGTTTTCATCGCAAAGTACGCTCACGTCGATAACGTGATCGGCATCCGCCAAGTGGTGGCTTTTGGGCAGGCAGGCAATGAAGCGCTCCTCCAATATGACGAGACTCTCGATTCTTTTATCGGCCACAGGGGAAACCAGGAAGCCGATATCGATTGTGCCATGGATAAGCCCTACGATCTGGTCATAGGTGGTTAATTGCTGCAAGCGTATATCGACCCCAGGGTGGTGTCGCTTGAAATCTTTAACAATGATGGGGATAAGGTGAAACGACATGGTGCCACTAAATCCGATTGAAATGGCACCTTCTTTTCCTTGAGCGATTCTTTGAGTGAACTCGATTTCTTTATCTAAATTGGCAATGCATGCTCTAGCTGCTTCTAAAAAATGTTGACCTGCCGGTGTAATCTTAACTTCTTTATTATTCCTAATGAGCAACTGAACGCCAATCTCTTCTTCAAGATATTTTATTTGATTACTTAACGGCGGCTGAGAAATATTGAGTAACTTAGCGGCGCGCCTGAAATGCAGCTGCTCCGCTACCACGATAAAGTATCGTAAGTGTCTCAGTTCCATGATGTTCTCTCGGTTGTCGTTCAACGCTAGCCTGGTTGCTGATTATAATACCTTCATCGGTCGGGTAGCGCAGTGACACGAGCGACGTCCCCCCTGATTGAGTAGCGCTACACTTTAGAGTCCGATCCTATGCGTTAGGAGATTGGACATGAATAAGCGTTCTAGCGAAGAGCAAATCATTGGTTTACTGGGCGAAGACGAAGCGGGACTGCCCATCAAGGAGCTATGCCGTCGGCATGGTTTCTCGGAAGCCAGCTATTACCTTTGGCGCAGCAAGTTTGGCGGCATGAGCGTGCCTGATGCCAAGCGGCTCAAAGAACTCGAAACTGAAAATACGCGATTAAAGAAGCTTCGTTTGTGATTTAAATCAAGCACTGTACATCGTCGGTTTCAGGTGGTCGCGCGCGGGGTTGGACTTTCCTTATGCCATGCACCGCAACGGTGAGCATCTCTCAGTGAAAGGGCGTTATGTGATTTCGGTCGACGACGGGAATGCTGGACTTGCCGCAGGGCTGGCGGGGCTCGGCGTGCTTTGGCTCCCGGATTACATGGCCAAGGAGCACGTGTCCCGCGGGGAGCTGGTTCGCTTGTTTGACGAGTGGCACCTGGCACCGATGCCGATGTACGTCGCATTTCCACCGAATCGTCACGTCAGCGCTAAGCTGCGCGTATTCATCGACTGGGTGGTGGAGTTGATGGATCAGCATGCGCCTATCGTGGGTCGGTCGGCTACGTAAGCTGCCAGCCGTTATTCGCGCCAAATTGACTGAGACTGCATCGAGTTAACCAGGACTTTCCAAAGATGCTCCGCCGCAGGTGTGAATCTGCGCCCTTGGCTACGGACAAGGTGACAGGTCGCGGTATAGGAGAGCGGGTGGTCAATTGGAATTGCCACAATGTCACCGCGCTCAACTAAATGCCGAGCTAACGGCCGCGTCATAAAAGCAATGCCTAACCCTGACATCACTAAAGCCGCTGCCGTCGAAAAATGATTACATTGATAGGCAGGCAGTGGCGCCAGCTGCTGTTCACGAAACATCTCATTGATGTAAAGCTGAATGCCGAACTGCTCTGCCATAAAAACTAACCGTTGGGCTGCCAACGTTTCAAGTGTGATGGATTCCAGCGTTGCAAGCGCATGATCCGGCGGGAGGATCGCGCAAATAGGCCCACGGTTAAAGCTGCGAACCATGACCGGCGGGTCGCCTAGCGGCCCAAAGCTAATCGCCATGTCAACTTTTCCGCGCAATATCATGTTGATGGTTTCACTCATGTTGCCCGAGTGAATATCGACAAACACATCAGGGTAATCCGCACTAAATTGCGCTAGTGGCCCTTTCACGAACTCACTGATCATGCCTTGTCCAACGCGAAGGCTGACGCTGCCACGGCGCAAGTGGCGCATATCTTGTAACGTCTCGGCTAGCTGGCGCCGACGGTAGAGCATCTCTCTATGATGCTCTATCAAAAGCTTACCCGCTTGGGTAACCACTACGTTTCTGCCCTGTTTTTCAAGTAATGGAATTTGTAAGTAGCGCTCAAGTATCGACACCTGACGACTAACCGCGGATGGATTGACGCCTATCGCTTCAGCGGCAGCTCTAATGCCACCCTGCATGGCGACCTCATAAAGATAGGCCAGCCTGTTTTCGGTGATTTCCTGGCCTATTAGTTGCTCTCTCATTGGCGTTGCCCTTGTTGGCGCTAATGTATAACAGTTGCTTTCAAGGCAACGATTATGTTGCTTGCTTCTTATTCTTTCTACTGTGGGGCGACCACATACTGATGATTACCAATAGAGCAGCGCACCGTACTTAAGGCTTTTAACGACGCGTCGGCTTGTTATCAACAGCGATGAGGTTGTATGAAAACTATCCACGATTATTTGCATGCAAATCAACGATTCATTTTGGACGATATTGAAAAACTGGTAAGAGCTGAGTCGCCCTCGAATGATAAAGCGGCTGTCGATGCGTGCGGACAAACGTTGAGCCAGTTATTTCTGGATAGGCTCAACTGCCAACCGGATGTTTATCCACAGGCCGAGAAAGGCGATCACCTCGGCTTTACCATAGGTGAGGGCAAGCGCCAGATACTCATTCTTGGGCATTTTGACACGGTCTGGGATATCGGGCGGCTTTCTATTCGACGTGAAGAAGACAAGTTTTACGGCCCGGGAATTCTCGATATGAAGGCTGGCCTTGTGCAGGCGGTTTGGGCTGTTAAAGCATTAAACGAGCTAAACCAGTTACCCAGTGCACGCATTCGCTTTCTCTGCACCAGCGATGAAGAGTTGGGAAGCCCCACGTCCCGTGAGCGTATCGAACAGGAATCTGTCGCTAGTGATGTCGTGCTTGTCGTTGAGCCGGCCACCGCTACAGGCAGTGCGTTGAAGACTGCTCGTAAAGGCTCGGGACGCTTTTACATGCATATTACGGGTAGAGCGGCCCATGCGGGTAATAACCCAGAAGACGGTGTGAACGCGATTGAAGAGCTTGCTCATCAAGTTCAGTACCTGCATAGCTTAGCCGATACTTCCCGCGGGACGACGGTTAATGTCGGCATGGTTCAGGGCGGCGGGCCACTTAACGTCGTGCCGGAGACGGCAGAAATAGGTATTGACGTAAGAGTGTCCGCTCTAGATGAAGGAGAACGACTACAGAATGCGATTTATAACTGCCAGCCTCACCACTCTGAAGCAACGTTAAAGGTGACAGGTGACATGACGCGCCCACCGATGGAACGTACGCAAGCAACGGAAAAGCTATTTTTGATAGCCCAAAAGGCAGCGGATGAGCTTGGCTTTGAGCTAAAAGAAGCCTCGGTAGGCGGCGGTAGCGATGGCAATTTTGCGGCCGCTAAAGGTATTCCTACCCTGGATGGTTTGGGGGCTACAGGAGCCGCTCCGCATGCTGAATATGAGCATATCGAAATCGAGACGGTGGTGCCGCGTACCTGCATGCTAGCCGAGCTGATACGTCAAGTTTAACGACGAGAGAACTCTCGGCGTTCGCTTATAACGTACTGAACATACCTAGAAAAATAGTCAGGAAACGAATACGTGAAGACTAAATCATTACAAAAGTTCACTATGCCCGATGCCTTTGTCATTCTTTTTGGGCTGTTACTAATCGCTTGGTTGTTAAGTTTTTTCATTCCTGCCGGGGCATTCGAACGCACGACGGAAGGGCGTCCAACCGTTATCCCCGGCAGCTTTCATATGGTCGAATCCAGCGGCCTGAGTTTTTTTGATATCTTCCTTTCGATTCAGAACGGTTTTGTCAGCTCGGCGAATTTAATTGCGCTCGTATTGGTGATGGGGGGTGCCATTGCGGTTGTCGAGTCTACCGGGGCTATCAATGCGGGTATCAAAAGACTGGTTGATAAAACTAGAGGTCGCAAGTATCTGCTGGCTATCGTCGTGTCGTTTGTATTCGGCGTGGTATCAGCGATTGGCGTTGGATCGAATGCGGTTATCGCTTTCATACCTCTTGGTATCGTCTTAGCGCGAGCGCTTAAGTTAGATGCTATTGCGGGCATCGCGATTGTCTATCTTGGCTATTTCTCAGGTTCCGCTGCCGCTGTTTTCGACCCCATCACGTTGGGTATTGCTCAGTCTATTGCAGGGCTCCCGCTCTTTTCGGGTGCGCCATTGAGAGTTGCCCTTTTCTTTGTCCTGCTCACAGTCACCATTACCTATGTTTGCCGCTATATCAAACGAATTAGCGACGACCCAAGCCGAAGCTTGATGGGTAGCCAGCCGTTTAGCACTGAGGCGGTAGGTGCTGATGATGAAAATCTAACTTTCACACGACTTCATATCGTAATTTTAAGCTTCTTTGTCGCCTGTTTGGGCGTATTTATTTACGGCTCTTTGCGGCTGGGCTGGAGCGTTAATGAGCTTTCCGCTATTTTCATGATTAACGGTATCGGTAGCGCGGTACTTGCTCGGTTTTCGCCCAATCAGTTTGTGCGGATGTTCATGAAAGGTGCCCAGGGAATGCTGTATGGTGCCTTTATTATCGGCATCGCAAAGGGCATCACGGTCCTAATGGCGGAAGGGATGATTCTGGACACGGTGGTCAATTCCATCTTTGTACCGCTCAGCACCTTGCCATCCATGTTAGGGGCGTTGGCGATATTCGTGTTCAATCTGTTCTTTAACTTTTTAGTCCCGTCAGGAAGTGGGCAGGCAGCGGTGGTAATGCCTATTCTTACTCCGTTGGCAGACATGCTCGACATTACACGCCAAACGGCTGTTATCGCGTTCAAACTTGGCGATGGCATTACCAATATCATTACGCCTACGTCGGGTGTTTTGATGTCCGTACTTGCCGTCGGCGGTGTTCCGTGGAGTAACTGGGTACGTTTTGCGTTCCCTCTAGTGTGCCTCTGGACGTTAGTCGGTATCGCCTTTGTGATCATCGCGGTATTGATTAATTACGGACCCTTTTAAATATTCAAAGCGAGATCATCTGGCTTTGCGCACCTTACCGTGACGCCCTAGTGGAATCATCATGGGCTTGCCGCTGACCGGGTCTTCAATGACCCGGCTCTCTAGGCCAAACACCTCCCGCACCATCTGCTCGGTGAATATCTGCTCCGGCGGCCCCACCGCGTAAACCTTCCCCTTGGTCATCGCTACAAGCCTGTCGGCGTAGCGGGCAGCTAGGTTGAGTTCATGCAGCACCATCACCACGGTGGTACCTCGCGCCTGGTTGAGATCAGTCAACAGATCGAGCACTTCAATTTGATGGTTGATGTCGAGAAAGGTGGTCGGCTCATCGAGTAGCAGTACATTCGTTTGCTGCGCAAGCGCCATGGCGATCCAGGCCCGCTGGCGCTGCCCGCCCGAAAGCTCTTCTACTGCGGCATCGGCAAGCACGGTCATGTGGGTGGCCCTCAAGGCCTCCGCCACGGCGGCATCATCGTTTGCAGTCCAGCGTTTAAAGAGCCCTTGATGGGGGTGACGGCCGCGGCTGACCAGATCCAGCACGGTAATGCCTTCTGGTGCGATAGGGGATTGCGGCAAAAAGCCCAGCTGTTGCGCCAGGCGTCGCGTGGGTAGCTTATGAATAGCGTTGCCATCGAGTAATACGTCACCCTGGGTAGGGGCGAGCAGCCGCGAGAGCACGCGTAACAGGGTCGATTTCCCGCAGGCGTTGGCACCAACAATGGCCGTGGTATGGCCAGCACAAACGGTGAGGCTGACATCATTGAGCACGGGGCGCTCCCCGTAGCCGGCCACCAAACCCTGGGCGAGTAACGATGAAGCGTTCATAAAGAGCCTCTGCTTTTATTGTCGCGAATAATTAAATAAATAAGGTAAGGGGCGCCCAGCACGCCGGTGACAATGCCGACCGGGTAGCGTGCGGGCAGCAGAAACTGACCTGCGTAATCGCCTAGTAATACCAGTAGGGCACCCACCAGCGCAGAGGGGATCAGCAGTGAACCGTTTCGACCAATCAGGCGCGCGGCAATGGGGCCGGAAAGAAAGGCGACGAACGCGATGGGGCCGGAAACTGACGTCGCGAAAGCCACCAGGGCCACGGCACAAACGACGATAGTGATACGCGTAACGGCTAAACGAACCCCTAAACCTGCCGCTATATCATCCCCCATGCGCATGGTTTCAAGGTCGCGGCTACGGCTTAGCAGCAGTCCGCCGAAGAGAACAAGCGCGATGAATAGCGGTAGCGCCTGGTCAAGCTGCGCGCCGTTGACACTGCCGGTCATCCAGCGCAGTGCTTCTTGCAGCGTCCAGCTGGGTGCGCGCATTAGCAGGTAGGCAGTGACGCTTTGCAGCATGGCGGCAAGGCCAATACCGATGAGAATCAAGCGTCCGCCGGTGACGCCCTGTTGCCAAGAGAGCGCATAGATCAACAGTGCAACGCCCAGCCCTGCGCCAATCGCCACCATGGAAACGGCCGGGCCGCTCATTGATAGCACCACGATAGCGAAAACTGCGCCGGTACTGGCCCCCGTGCTGATGCCAATAATGTCGGGACTGGCGAGCGGGTTGCGTAACATCGTTTGAAAGGCGACGCCGCCGAGGCCAAAGCAAGCCCCGGTCAGTACCGAAATGACCGCCCGCGGCAGGCGTAATTCACGCACGGTAAAGCCTGCTCCAGGGATTTCCGCACCGCCAAGAACACGCAGTACGGTCATCAGCGGGGTAAAGGACTGCCCCAGCGTTAGCGTCAACGCCACGCCTGCCAGTAACAAAACGACCAGAACCGCCATCATGCGCCGGCGGTGTTTGGTCTGTGCTTGGCGCATTCGCCCGAACTCAGCCGTTACGGGAAGCGTCTGGCCGGTCATAGCGACCCTACTTTTCGGTTACGTACAATCCAGATAAACACGGGGGCGCCAATAAACGCCGTCACAATACCTACATCTAGCTCCGATGGTTGCACTATTAAGCGCCCAACGACATCAGACAGCGTGAGGAGTACGGCACCGGCCAGAGCAGAGAAGGGCAGCAGCCAGCGATAATCACCACCGACCAGCAGTCGGCAGGCGTGCGGCACGACTAGGCCGACGAAGCCAATCGGGCCGCAGACCGCCGTAATAGCGCCGCAGAGCAGTACCGCACCGATCGCGGACATAGCCCGAGCGACGGCGACCTTTTCACCCAGACCCGCGGCCGTATCATCCCCAAGCGCTAGTAGGTTGAGCTTGCGCGCCGCCAGCAGGGTGATCACAAACCCTACGAGCAAAAAGGGCAGCACCGGCACTATTTGATCATGAGTGGCGCCGCCTACTCCCCCCACCAGCCAAGACTGCACCAGCCCGGCAATATCGTTACGCGGCAAGATGACCGCCGTGGCCAGCGAGCTCAGCGCTGCCGTGGTGGCAGCGCCGGCAAGCGCTAGCCGCAGCGGCGTGGCGCCACCGCGGGAGAGGCTCGCAATGGCGTAAACTGCAACGGCCGTTAGCCCGGCGCCCGCAATCGCGGTCCAGATATAGGCAGTCGTTTCATCAATCCCAAACCAGGCGATGCCAATCACAATGGCCAGCGCCGCTCCGGCGTTCACGCCTAACAGGCCGGGGTCGGCAAGCGGGTTGCGCGTCAGGCCCTGCATAACGCCGCCCGAAACGCCCAGCGCGGCCCCGGCAAGCATTGCCAGCAGCGTGCGCGGAATGCGATTGGCCACGGCGGCATCTCCGATGCTTTCGATTTGCCCACTCAACGCCGCCGCTATTTCTGGCCAGCCAACATCACGGGTGCCAAAGACTACAGAAAGCATCACCGCCAGGGCCAGTAACGCTAGCAACGCTATACCCGCCGCTAACCGCTTACTCAGCTGGCGCTGCCTAAGAAGCGTACTGTCATCCGTCGCCATCCTATCGCCAGGCGCCGTGACACCATTAGTCTGACTGACGTGCGGCTTCTGAGAGTAGGTCAGCATAATCGTCTAATAACCAAGGAATCGACATCGGGGTAGGGTTGGCCGCAGCGCCCAGCGGTGTATTGCCCAGCAGCACAATGGCGCCGTTTTCAACGGCCGGGAGTCGGGACGTTAGCGGGTGGGCTTCGAGCTGATCAACCAGCGCTTGGCCACCGTAGGTGACGAGAATATCCACATCGTTGAGCTCATCAATCAGCTCAGAACTGATTTCGCCTGAGTATTTGCCGGGCGGTGAGTTCTGTTTGACGATCGCTGGCGAGACCATCCCTAAATCATGAAAAAACTGCACGCGCGCATCGTTGTCGTTGTAAAAAGAGATACGCCCAAGGTTAGTGGGATCAAGGTGGGTCACGAACATCGCCGTTTTACCTTCAAGCTCGGTATGGGCGGCGGCGGTATCGGCAATGGTTGTCTCAAGACGTTCGACCAGCGCCTCACCTTCTTCAGCCATGCCCATGCCCGCGCTATTGAGCAGAATCATATCGCGCCAACCGGTGGCCCAGGGGCCTTCGGTGTAGGCGACGACCGGCGCTATCTGACTCAAGGTGTCATAGTCGGATTGGCTGAGCCCTGAGTACGCGGCAAGAATGACATCGGGCTGGCTGGCGGCAACGGCTTCGAAATCAATTCCGTCACCTTCGTCGAACAGCGCCGGAAGCGGAGCATCAATCTCTGCAAAATGTGCTTCTACCCAAGGAAGCAGGCCAGAGTTGTCATCGTCACCAAAGCCTGCGGCAGCAAAGCCAACCGGCACAACGCCAAGAGAAAGCGGTATCTCATGGTTTGCCCAGGCCACCGTCGCGATCCGCTCAGGCTTTTGGGTCAGCACGGTTGTGCCCAGGGCGTGCTCAATTTCAAGCGGATATTCTTGGGCGGTAGCCAGTGTTGAGTTCAAAGCGAGTGTTGCAATCATCGCAAGGCCGAGCGTTTTACTACTCAGTAACCAGGTCATCATGACGCTCCAAATGAATAAGATGGCCGCCTCAAACGGTGTTCAAGGCGGCCATGTAGCCATCAGTGGCTGACAGCGCGTGCGTCAATTAGAACGCGTAGCGCAGTGTTGAGGAGATGCTTGCGGGTTCGCCGTAAACGCCGTAGCCACCCACATTGCTGTAGTACTTCTCATCGAACAGATTCTTGACGTTAACCTGAAGCGACAGGTCCGGCGTGAACTGGTAGCGGCCAAACAGGTTGGCCAGCGTATAGCTACTCTGTTCGAACTCGTTGGGTATTCCTGGCGGGGTAGTAAGGTCACCGGCGAAGAGGCTGCTCTGCCAGTTAACGCCACCGCCGAGGGTCAGCTCGCGTAGTTGCGGCACGTTATAGCTGGCGAAGAGGTTGAACAGCGAACGCGGCTGATTAATGTTGAACGAGTCATCGTCGGACGTTGCAGTGAAGTGGGAGTAGCCGACGGTCATATTAAGATCCTCGGTCACCGCGCCGCTCAGCTCCATTTCAAACCCTTCACTCACTACGCCGTCAGCGGCCGAATAAAACGTCTCGGTTTGGCCAGGGCCCACCATTGGCAGAGCCGCAGCAACGTTGTCCTGCTCGATACGAAACACGGAGAAAGAACCGTTGAGCAGACCATTGAACCACGCAGCCTTGAGGCCGGTTTCGTAGTTTTTGCCCACGACCGGATCTAGGTAGGTACCGTCAGCATCGCGATAGTTCTGGGGCTCAAAAATTTCGGTGTAGCTGGCAAAGGCCGAGTAAGTATCATTAAAATCAAACACCAAGCCGCCGTAGGGTGTTACTTCGTACTTGCTCTGGCTATCCAGGCTGCGGAATAGCGTCATCCCATCCCACTCGGTATAGCGTGCGCCCACAATCAGCGTTAGCGGATCAGCTAGCGAAAAGCGCGAGGCAGTATAAACGGCTTTCTGACGGGTGCTGGAAGCTTCAGAAGGAGTGAATTCAGGCCAACCTTCGTTCGGGGCCGAGCCATCCCAATGGTTTAAATCATCAACGTCAAAGCCAGAGATGAAGGTGTTTTCGTAGTCGTTGGTTTGGTCGCTGTAGCTGCCGCCGATGACGAGTTCATGCTCACGGCCTAATAGTGCAAACGGGCCGCTGGCCTGGACGTCTACAGAGTCGACTTCACGGTGTCCACGGTTCCATCCGGTAAAGAAGTCCACTCCGCTACCATCCATTTGATCTGGCAGCGTTGCCTCTACGTAAGGGTAAGCCAGCTTGCCATCCATATCGGTTTTTTCATGCGTGCCCACGACGCGCACTTGCCAGTCGTTGTCGAAACGGTGGCTGATTTCAGCGAAGACTTTCTCAGACTCGAAATCGTAGTAGGACCAGTCTGGTGCGACGCTAAATGAACGTGAGTAGTTGGTGGGCGTACCGTTGCTGAACCATAGCGGTAAACCGCCCCAGGTGGGCGAGGAGGTATGGCTATCCTGGTAATCAAAGCCTATCGAAAGCGTGGTGGCATCGGTCACATCGGCGTCGATAATCCCGTAACCGAACGTGCGGCGCTTGTCCTGGCGATCAAGGTGGGCGCCGCCCTCCTCGTAACCGCCGATAAACCGCGCACGCACATTGCCTGAAGCCGTTAGCGGTGTGGTGAGATCAACGGTGGTACCTTGCTGATCCCAACTGCCCAGCGTGCCGGAAACCGAACCAGTAAACTCGCGGCTGTCGGCGTGCTTACGCACAAAGTTAACCGATGCCCCCGGGTTTCCCGAACCGCTAACGAGCCCGTTAGCGCCGCGAATCACCTCAACGCGGTCGTAGATCGCCGTATTCAGCCGGCCTTCGCCGAAGTACCAGCGGTTATCGGTATTGAGCGTCGGAATGCCGTCGTACTGAAAGCTATTGATGCGAAAGCCGCGCGCTGCAAAGCTGACGCGGTCACTATCAACATTGCGCACTGAAATGCCTGTGGTGTTTCTCAATACGTCTTCGATGGTGGCCAGATTTTGATCCTGAATACGCTGCTCGGTGACGATGCTGATGGCTTGTGGCAGCTCTTTCTGACTCAGCGTTAAGCCTGTGCCTGCGCTAGTGGTGCGCCGCGTATAGCCAACGTTCTCATATAAATTGGTGCCGGTCACTGTCACGGTGCCTAGCGATTCGGCATCGTTGGCGGAACCCGACTGAGCCAATGCGCTGCTCGAAGCAAATAGAGAGCCCGCGATAAGTGCGGTGAAGGTAGCGCTTCGCAAGGAGAAAGAGGCCGTTAAATGGCTAGGCACAGAATGTTGCATGCAATCTAAAACATGAAGTGACGACGTTTTCATATGATCCCTTGAGTCACGCCTTGGCGGCGCTCGCTCATTAGTTTTATATCGTTCAATAGCGGGGTGATCATATAAAAATGATTCGTAAATGTAAATGTGTATGAGAACTCTTAGTATTTGATGCTGGCGGTAGGCTATTAGCCATTCCTGCAGGATATTAGCTATCAATTGCGCCTATAAATTACGTGGGCTTAACGGTAACGAGCCGGAAACAACTGCATCATAAAATGTTCGTTATTTGACAGGCTTTGCTGCCTATGTGAATTAATGATGACTATTAACAATGTAAACTCCATATTAAACTAATGTCTATCGCTCTTTGTATTCCTTTTAAATCAACTGCATATGTGGTTATTTGAAAGGCGTTGTTTTTTTTATATTGTTTTTTTTAATACCCGCTATAGGATGCCAAAAAGAAAAACATTTTCGAAATACAACATTGGCTGCTTTCAATAAAAGCGAGCTGGGGCAAAAAGGGCGGCGGGGTGACAATGCTTGGAACAATTTTTCTACATGAAATAGCCGGTACAGCGGTATTAACGCTCTTGGGGTGTGGGGTGGTGGCTAACGTGCTGTTGAACAAAACCAACGGTAATGGCAGCGATGGTATCGTTATCTTCTTTGGTTGGGGGTTGGCGGTTTTTTGCGCGGTTTACGTCGCCTTTGACACCGGTGCCCATATTAACCCTGCCGTTACCCTTGGACTGCTTGTAGGCCCGGCAACTGAATACGCGCCCGGCATTCCTATCAACGTTGCTACCACCGCCGCCTATTTTACGGCTGAAATCATCGGTGCCTGGCTGGGCGCAGTCGTTTGTTACCTAGCCTATAAAAAGCATTACGATGACACTGAGGATGCTTCAAGCATATTAGCAACGTTCTCTACAGGCCCGGCAATTCCCTCCTACGGGTGGAATCTGGTGACCGAGATCATTGGTACCTTTGTGCTTATATTTGTCATTATCATGTTTGGCCATACGCCGTCAGGGCTTGGCCCGCTGGCCGTAGCACTGCTGGTAGTGTCGATTGGCGCTTCGCTAGGCGGGCCAACAGGCTATGCAATCAACCCCGCCCGAGATTTGGGGCCGCGTATTGCTCACGCGCTGCTTCCCATTAAACATAAAGGGACAAGCAACTGGTCCTACGCATGGGTGCCAATCCTAGGGCCTGCTATCGGCAGTGTCCTTGCTGGGCTTGCCGCCTATGTTTATTAAGTCAGAGTTTATTAAGTCAGCATTTATTAAGGCAGTCTGCTGGTTTTTTAAAACAGCCACGTAACGTTAACGATTGAGAGGCATTTCATGAGCCAGAAAAACTACGTTCTCGCTATTGATCAAGGCACCACTAGCTCGCGGGCGATGCTATTTGACCATGACGGCCGGATAGTCAGCGTGGCGCAGCACGAGTTTGAGCAGATTTTTACGCGCCCTGGCTGGGTTGAACACTGTCCTCGCGAGATCATGACCAGCGTGCTGACCACCTTAACGGAGGTGATTAACAACAGTGGTATTGATGTTGCCGAGATCGCCTCCATCGGTATTACCAATCAGCGTGAAACCACCGTGGTGTGGGACAAAAACACCGGGCAGGCCGTCCATAACGCCATTGTTTGGCAGTCGCGCCACTCTGCCGAGATCTGCGATGAGCTGCGTGAAGCAGGCCACGCCGATATGATTCGCGATAAAACCGGGCTGGTCATTGACGCTTATTTCTCTGCCACTAAGTTGAAGTGGTTATTTGAGAACGTGGCGGGTGTTAAGGAGAAAGCGGAGAAGGGCGATCTGCTTTTCGGCACCATAGATTCATGGTTGGTGTGGAACCTGACGGGCGGTGCCGTGCACGTCACCGATGTCAGTAACGCTTCGCGTACGATGCTGTTTAATATTCGTGATCGGCAGTGGGACCCGGAGCTTCTTGAACTGTTCGGTGTCCCGGAGTCGATGCTTCCCGAGGTTAAGTCCAGCAGTGAGATCTACGGCAACATACTGCCTAAGTTCCTGATGGGCCAAGAGGTGCCGATTGCGGGTATCGCCGGCGACCAGAATGCGGCTCTGTTTGGTCAGGCCTGTTTTGAGCCAGGTATGGCAAAAAATACGTATGGCACCGGCTGCTTTACGCTAATGAATACCGGCACCCACGCCACGCCCTCTAAAAACGGCCTGCTTACCACCGTGGCGTGGGAAGTGGATGGCACGCTGGAGTACGCCTTGGAAGGCAGCGTGTTTGTGGCGGGCTCAGTGATTCAGTGGCTGCGTGATGGCCTGAGAATGCTGGGAAAAGCTTCGGATTCAGAAGCGTATGCCACACGCGCTAAAGATAATGACGGCGTTTATATGGTGCCTGCCTTTACCGGTTTAGGGGCACCTTACTGGAACTCCAACGTGCGCGGTGCCATGTTTGGGCTCTCTCGGGGAACCCAGAAAGAGCACTTTGTGCGTGCGGCGGTGGAGTCGCTTGCGTATCAAAGTGCCGATGTCCTCAAAGCCATGCAGGCTGATGCTGACATTGCGCTGACTGAGCTTCGCACCGATGGCGGGGCGATCTCCAATGATTTTCTTGCCCAGTTCCAGGCCGATATCCTGGGGGTCGACGTACTGCGTTGCGAGGTAAACGAGACCACTGCGCTTGGGGCGGCTTATCTCGCCGGACTCGCCGTAGGATTTTGGAAATCACGCGATGAGATCGTCAAGCAGTGGGCGCTAGAGCGGCGCTTTACGCCGCAGATGAAAGACGAAAAGCGCGATGAGCTCTATGCAGGTTGGAAGAAGGCGGTAAACGCCACCATGGCGTTTCACGTAGACTCCTAAGCTTAACGCGTTAGGCTCAAGTGTTTTACAAGCCCCCGGCCCAGGCTGGGGGCTTTTGCGAAAAAGGTATTCAATATTGTATTAATAATGATCTATAAAGAGTCCGGCTGGAGGCGCCGATAGCATAATTCACATATCACGTAGCGAGAACAGCATAAGAACCATTCAAACTGCGCTGGCCTCCATTGGTGATCTACGCCTTGTATCCAAGGAATAAGCGTCCGAACATGCATGCTAAGGTGGTCATCTCTCGATTGATTTACGTCAACCGACGACTGTTGGAGCGAAGGTATGAATAGAGCTATTTTATACCGTCAGTTGGCGGCGGAAGCCCGTCAGCAGCTTGGGCTGTCGCTGCTCAATAAGGTGATTTGCGCGCTGATTTTGGTTGCCTCTTTCGCGGCCATTTTAGAGACCGAACCCACACTTCGCCAACGAGCACCGGGGCTATTCTATGTACTTGAGACCGCGTTTGTTGTGATCTTTACGGTTGAGTATCTGTTACGGCTTTATGCCATGGGTGAAGACCCGCGCTATCGCGGATTCGGTGGTCGGCTTCGCTATATGTTTACGTTCTGGGCGCTGGTGGACCTAATCGCCATCTTGCCTTACTTCTTGGGTTTTATGACCCACAACAACGCCTTCCTGCTGCGGCTCTTACGCTTAGCGCGCATGCTGCGTCTCGCCCGGCTGGGGCGGTTTAGCCAGGCTTGGGTGTCATTGGCTGACGCGTTAAAGTCCCGTTCTCATGAGCTTTTGCTAAGCGCGGGCGTGGCGGGGTTGCTGCTACTATTTTCATCCTGCTGTCTTTACGTGGTGGAAGCCGCCGCGCAGCCCGAGGCGTTTGGCAGCGTGCCGCGCGCATTGTGGTGGAGCATCGCCACGCTAACCACCGTTGGCTATGGCGACGTAACGCCTATCACGGCGCTTGGGAAGTTCTTTGCGGGCCTAACCGCCGTGGCAGGCATCGGTATCATCGCCATGCCCACCGGTATTCTAGCCGCCGCGTTTAGCGATGCATTGCAGAAAAAATCATCAGATGCCAAAAAATAGCTACACACAGCTACTTTTGAGCCGCCTGTGTCGTCTTCGTTTGTAAGCTGTTATCACGCTTAAGATGCGGCCGCTCTGCCATGATGCGCGCCAGACGCTCAAGCGAGAGCTCCAACCGTTCAATCAGGCCTTCCAGCAGGATGCGGCGGTCGGCGGGTACATTGCCGTAGGTTGTAATCGCTGCATCCAGCTCTTTTCCTGCCTCGCGAATGCCTTGTGGCTGGTGGCCGGTAGCGCTGTGCTCAAAACCGGTAGCGAGTGTGCGCAGAAGGTTTTGATGCGCTTGGCGGATCTGCGGATGCGGGGCATCGTCTAGCCGGTCGCGCAGCCTTAGCGTGGCGGTGCCGAGATCGAGCCCGGTAAGGCCAAGAATGAACAGGTGGCGCTGCTCTTCGGGCAGCATGTCATCGTGCTGTGCTAGATGCAGTAGACGGTCCGCCATGTGGCCGCTGAAGCGGGTTTCGGCGTCGCGAATGGAGTTTCGTCTCAGCGCATGGATATCTTTGGAGATCGCTTTTATCAGGCGTCGTCGTCTCAGCTGAGTGCCCAGGCCTGGGAGCAGACGAAAGGCCATGACGACGCAGCTAAGGCCGATAATCACCGAGATGGCTCGGTTGGCAAAACTATCAAACGAGAAGTCCATACCATTGCCGGGCATCGTCAATAGGATGTTGAAAATAGTAAAGGCGAGGCAGTACCCCATGGTCGCCATATTCGTGGCCCCTAACAGGCCTAAAAATAACGGTGTTCCGAAAATGAGTGCGAGTAACGGAAAGCTATTGGCCTGAGAAAGCAGCACATGGCCAAATAGAAAAGCGCTGGGAATGGCGGCCAGCATGCCCTTATAAAACATCATGGTAATCGCTATCGGGTTGTCACGACTGGCGAAGAAAGCCGAAAACAGAGTGCCTAGCATCATCGCAATCATCGCGCTCTGCCAGGCAGTGACAATCCAAAAGGTCGCCAGCAGCGAAAACACCAGCCCTGAGCGTATGGCATTAATGCTAGCGGCAAGGTGATCGCGGTGCCAGGCTAGCTGCGATGAACGTAATTTATAGCGTCCTGGCGAGGCTATGGCTTCACGGGCATCGAGCATGACCATAGCGTGGCCAATTGATTCACGTAGCCCTAATCGAAGGCGGCGGTCTAGCGGTGCTAAGCTGCTTTCATCATCGCTTTCATGGACCTCATGACGCAGCGCTTGAAGCGCTTTTCTGGCCTCAATGACGCCTTTGACGTGTTCTGCATCACGAAAACCCTGCGCAACGCGACATGCCAACTGAAGGCTTTGTGGGTCAAGCCGGTCGGCGTGGTCGTGCATAAGTTGATGGAGTGCCTGTAAATTGGCGAAAAAGCGCAGGGTGCGGCGCGTTAGCACATGGGTCGCGCGTACCCGCCCCGGGCCAATAGGGCCTTCAAAACGCGCAGCTTGGCTATCGGTTTCTAGTAAGGTTAACGGGCCTAAGCTACCTCGAAGAGCCTTCTGCATGGCGGAAATATCGTCGCTAGCTTCCAGGCGCAGGGCGGCATGCTCAAAGGCTTCGTTGATCACGCTGTCGGCCTGGGTGGCAAGATGCGTTCCCACATGGGATGGCCATAGCAGCGAGCTAACTAACATGGCGCAGACCGCGCCCAGCCCTAGCTCGGATAGGCGCGCCACCGCGATATCGAAAATTCCCGCGGGCGTGCTACCGCTGGAAATAACTACGATCAGCATCGCGGTGACGGCCGCCATCAGGCAGCCATAGGTATAGTTATTACGCCATAGCGAGCCAACATAGGTGCATAGCATAATCCAGCTAGTCAACGTGATAAGTGCGGGTATGCGGGCTTGAGCGAAGAATGCCATGATTACAATGCCCGCTACAGCACCAATAAAAGTGCCGACAAGCTGGCAGATGCCTTTTTCGACCACCATGCCGCTCATCGGACGAATTTGCAGAAAGGCCGCGGAAATTAGCGCCCAGTAGGGGCGTTCTAAATCGAACAATAGCGCAATGTAGAGCGCAAGCATCATTGCAAGCGTGGTCTTGATGGCGAACTTCACCGCCGTGGCGTTGGGCGTCAGGTAGGTTTGCAGAAACGGCGACATGACTTACTCAGGCTGCGCGGCAGGGCGAACGCGCACGGTTGCCGTCATACCCACGCTCAGCAGCATCTCATCAGGCACTTCGTTTAACGTAATGCGAACGGGGATACGCTGCGCCAGGCGCACCCAGTTAAACGTCGGCGCTACCTGGGGTAGCAACTGCGGGTTAAGGCTGGTGTTGCTATCGGCAATGCCGCGGCCAATGCCCGCAACCCGACCGTCTAAATGAGTATCACCGTTCATCAGGATGACATTGACCGGATCGCCAACGTTGATCGATGTCATTTTGGTTTCTTCGAAGTAACCGACGACGTAGTAAGAGTTGTCGGCTATCAGTGCCATCACCGGCGTGCCGCGATTCACGTAGTTGCCTGTGGTGAGATGTACGTTAAGTAAGTGCCCGCTGACGGGGGCTGTAAGCTTTGTGCGTGCTAAATCAAGCTGGGCGCTGGCTAATTGCGCCTGGGCTTGTTCTAAGTCAGCGGCGGCAATACGCGAATTAATTTGTGCAATCTGCTGATTTTCGGCACTAATCGCCCGGCTATTGCTTAATTGGTTGCGTCGGCCCTCTTCCGCGCGGTTTAACTCAAGCGTTGCCTGGCGATGGTCCACCGTGGCTTGGGCGCTGTCGACGGCAGACTGATAGCGCGTTTCATCGATATCAAACAGCGCATCGCCTTGCGCTACGTAATCGGTGTCCGCAACGTCAAGGGTACGCACCCAGCCGGAAACATCGGGGGCAATGGTGATCACTTCAGCGTGTACGCGGGCGTCGCGGGTCCAGGGAGTGTACAGATAGTAGCGCCATAGCCAGGCACCGGCGGCAATGGCAATCGCGACAATAATAAGGGTCAGCAGAATACGAAGCGAAGGGCGCATTAAGGGCTCTCAAGCAAAATGGTAAAAATGAAGGTGGTGGCTGCCGTAAAGATGACAAAAAGCGAGATATCGAACCAGGCCTCGTACCACAGCGCATACTGCCCGACTGCCCAGTGGAGCAGGGAGCGTGTCACTAGCGTTGCGACAAACCCAATCAATGCGTAAATCAGCAGTGGGCTGAGGTAAATGCCACCAAAAGCGATTTCTTGAAGACCCATAACATCCTTAAATGGCCTGGAAGCAACATAAATAGCGATGAGTGTAGCGAGGTGAATCACGCACGTTGGGCGGTTTTTCCACCTGCCAGTATAGAAAGATTACACCAATTTTTCCCTTAGCGTGATAGAGCATAAGCTGAGTTTTCCACTGCACGCTTGGGAAGCACAATAACCATCAGCGTAGGGCGTTAGAGAATCGTTCACGTTTCATTAACGTTTTAAGAGTTATGCTTTAGTCTTAACGTCTTATTTTGTCTACTTCAAAATGGTGGAAAAGATTTGTGCTGATTAAAAAGAAGAAAGCTCGATCCCATACCGAAGATCGTTATCTGGCACTGGTGTTAGCGACGGCCGCCGGTATTCTCAACGCCATGGCCTTGGGCGCCTTTGGTTTTCTCCCTTCGCATATGAGTGGCAATGCCTCGCAAATATCGAGTGAGGTGGCTAGCTCAGATACGTATGGCTTTTTGTTTCTAGCCGCTCTGCTTCTGGCATTTGTGATAGGCGGTGGCCTTGCGCGGGTTGCCGTGATTGCTGGGCAAAAATTCAGAACAATCTTTTGCTTGATTCTCCTGGCGGAAGGTGTGGCATTAACCGCAGTGTCGGTGTTTGAAATTTTGTTTTACTCGGTACGCTTCAATGCGGAAATACTGATAACCCTGGGCTTTCTGATGGGAGTACACAACTCCACCTCAACTCAGCTGTCGAATGGGCGAGTGAGATCCACTCACGTGACCGGCACGTTGACGGATGTTGGCATTGCACTAGGCTCGTTCTTGTCGTCATTTGTTTCACGCGATAAGGGGCTCGACCGGCGTTTTTTTCAAAAGCAGCTGCACACGCATTTAACGACGATTTTTTCATTCCTTAGCGGGTGTCTGGCCGGATTAGTGTTGTTTGATTTATTCGGCTTCCACGCGATGTTGGCGCTAGGTGTTTTTTTGATCGTCGTTGCCTTGAGCGCCATTGTTATGACGGTGCGTATGGCCAGCAAGCTGATGGTCGCCAGAAAAGCTTAACGTTAAATGGCATCGCAATCGTTGCGTTCAGCGCTGTAAATACGTCCCCGGTAATTGCTCTGCCAAGAAGTCCATAAACAGCCGCGTACGCTGTGAAAGCGTGGCTTGGCGATAGTAAACGGCATTGACGGTTTGGGTCTGTAGCTCAATGTGGTTGGGAAGCACTTCAACGAGGGTGCCTTTCTGGCGCGGCGTAATGGTCATAAAATCGGCTAAACACACGATGCCTTCGCCCGCTACGGCCAGCTCCACTAACGTGCTGCCGCTAGAGGCCGCAAGCGTTGGGGTAATAGCCAAGAGTGCCCCATCGGCGTGACGCAGCGGCCAGCGATTGAGATGATCGAGCTGATTAAAGCCCAGCAGGCTGTGCTGTTTGAGATCATCAATGCTTTGCGGTGCGCCATGGTATTCAAGGTAGGCGGGGCTTGCCAGAATGCGCAGTGGGCTGTAGCCGAGTAAGCGTGCATGAAGCGAGGAATCTTCCAACTCGCCGATACGGATGGCCAGATCAACCCGTTGTTCTAGCAGGTCGACAAACCGGTCATGAGTGTCGAGCGCTAGTGTAATACCAGGATAGCGAGCACGAAACTTGCCAATCACCGGCACAATCACGAACTGCATAAAGCTAGGGGCTGCGTTGATCCTCAGCCTGCCCTTGGGCTGGCTATGGCGATCCAGCATTGCTTCTTCAGCCTCATCCACGGCCGCCAGAATGTGGTGGCAGTGACCCAGGAACGTCTCGCCTTCCTCTGTGAGCTCCAAACGACGCGTGGTACGGCGCAGCAAGGTAGTGCCGAGCTTTCGCTCTAGGCGATTAAGCGCACGGCTAACGCCAGAGACCGTAATGCCGAGCCGTTCCGCGGCGTTAGTGATTGAGCCACTTTCGACCACTGTGACAAATGCCTGCTGTTCTTCAAGGGTGCTTTTCATATGGGAGGCTCATTAATCAGGCATCTCGATCTTTATCTGTTGTTTTGAGATGAGTCGCTAACGTTATCAGTATTGTTGATTTTAAATCAAAAGTGTTTTGACCAAGCATGGCTTATTTTCCATCTCTTTTGATCTCACAATACGCGCCATATGCAGCTCTAACTATGCTGCTTAGCTATATTATATAGCCAAGTTGCTAGGTAATTATTTGGGAATTCAAGCAATGAAGATTTTACTGATTAATGGCGGAAAAGCGTTCGCTCACTCTGGCGGTGAACTCAATAATACGCTGCAAAGCGTGGCAGTGAGTACATTGCAGGCGTTGGGGTATGAGGTGCGCGAGACAGTGATTGACCAAGGTTATAATGCAGATGCCGAGGTGCAGAGCTATTTGTGGGCCGATACGATTGTGTATCAAATGCCTGGCTGGTGGATGGGCGCCCCCTGGATCGTCAAGCGCTATATTGATGAAGTGTTTACTGCGGGGCACGGTTCACTCTACGCCAGCGATGGCCGTTCGCGCCAAGATCCTAGCAAGCAGTACGGCAGCGGAGGCTTACTGCAGGGGCGCCGCTATATGCTGTCGTTGACCTGGAACGCGCCTTTGGAAGCATTCGAAGCGCCGGGTAACTTCTTTGAAGGGCGAGGAGTGGATGGGGTGTACTTTCCGTTTCATAAATCGCAGGAGTTTATCGGCTTAGCGGCGCTGCCGACGTTTATTGCCAACGATGTGATGAAAGTGCCTAACGTTGAGCGTGATACCGATGCTTATCGCCGCCATCTGCGCACAGTTTTTGGCTAAACATAAGTTAAAGCCCACCTCGTAAGGTGGGCTTGTCTGGATCGTGTGGCTTGTCTTGCCTCCTCTTGACTAGCTCAGCTTAGCGCTCTCGGTCCAAGCTCTGAACGGTGAGGTCTAGCGCTTTGTACATGTCTAACCTGGCTGACAGGCCGATATCCGGGTGATCGAGTTCATTAGCACGTTCCGATGGCAGTATCGGCGCGGTGAGGTCATCGGCATCGGTCGGTTCGAAATCGTACTCTTCACCGATGGTCATAGCGCTACGACGCAATAGCATGCGCAATTGCGCCGGTGTAAGAGCGGGGTCTATCGACATCATGGCTGCCAATAAACCGGCCACCAGGGGCGTTGCGTAAGAGGTGCCGCAATGGGCAGGGCCTTGCTCTCCCTCTATCAGAGAAGAGCCTCTAACGCAGGCGGCTGCCGTTATGTCGACGCGCATATCAATATTCGACGCGTCGCGTTTGACCACGTAACCAGGGTCGTCAACCTGCAGTTCTTGATCGCCTTGCTGATGACCACCCACCACAAACAGCTGGTCGGTCACGAAAGAGGACGGTAGACGATAATCATCACTTCCAGAAAACGACGAGGCGTTACCCGCTGAGTTGACGACTACCACGTCGGGATGTTCGCGGCGTAGCCATAAGAAGAATTCTTCGAGTAGCTCCTCATAGCCGCTCATGGCGATACCGGAACGCACCAGCGAGTCGACTTCTTCTCCGTCAATATCGATGGCCCCCACTCGATGAATGCCCCAGCTCCAGTTGAGTACGCGTACACCGTCTTCCACCAGATTGACCGACGCGGCGATATTGGCGGTAATGCCCGCATCCGAATTGCGGTCAACAATCACATCGAAGCCTGGGCCTACCGAGTCTAGCCCGCGTAGAAAGCCGCTATTGCCGCCTTCATTCCAGGCGGCGGCAAATACGCCGGCAACCGTTGTGCCATGCCCGTCGGGCGCGACGGCATCGCGTGCATAGACACAGGTTCTAAGAGAGTCCGTGCGACAGTCGCCCAGGTAGTCGGCAAAATCCGGTGCGTCGAAGTCTACTTCCCGCTCGATGACGCCAATGCGAATGGGCTGAGTCTCGATATCGCCGCCCTGACGTGGCAGGCGCCGCTTATAATAATTTACCGCGTCTAAAAAGCGATTTGACGCCCAGTCCTGGTCGTCGGCTGCGGGCAGCTCATCGGTCTCGTTCTCAACGCTTTCTTCTGCGCCTGATTCTTCGACCACCACCGCATCGACGCTGACTTCACTGCCTAGCCTGAGTACTAGCGCATCGCGTGCATCTAAGTTGCTGACCGGAAGGCGCAGCTGGTAGGTGTTAAGCGGCGGGATTATACCGACCACCTCTGCACCGTACTTTTCTGCTAATCGCTGGGCTTCTTCGGCACCTTCGTAGCTTTCTTCAATAATCACGCTGACCAGATCCACGTAGGTGGTCAGGCCATCCATGTTCTCCGCCAGCTCTTGGTCCGTGGCCGCTACCACGTGACTGCCTTTGAGGCTTATCCATACCGGGTTGCTCGCTTGGTCGTGTTGCTCAAACCACAGCGGGCCGCTTTGTGTGTCGGCGCTGGTGATGCGGACACGTATATTTTCATCCGTGTGATCAAGGTTTTCGGCCTGAAGCGGTATTCCGTTCAGCTTTACCTGAAAATCGCTGTTATCAAGCCCGCTGACGTTCAGGCAGAACTCTTGAATATCTTGCTGTAAAAGATCGCCACAGCGCTGCAGTTGTTCAACGCGCAAAGGTTGTTCATCACCTATAGACTGCTCCGCGCTTGCGCCAGCTGCGAGCAATAGCGATCCTAACGCTATTACCCGACGGGTAGCGCCTAAATATTTTACGGCCATTATTACTACTCCAATACGGTATTAGACTGTCTGCCCATAGCATAACGGCATTAGGTGAACTGAACATGAACCCAGCCTGCAAGAGCTTACCTTGTCAAGGGTATTTAACGGCTAAACCGCTGACGAAACTTAGGCAGGGTGCGAGCAACAGGCGGTAGGCGGGTGGCCATTATCAATGCAGCAACGGCGGCATAGATGGCCCATTCGCGCAGATCGGCGCGCACTATCCAAAAGAAGTGCAGCAGTGCCAATGCTAAAATAGCGTAAGAGAATTTGTGCAATGGTTTCCAGCGCTTGCCTAGGCGTTTCATCGCCCAGCGGTTGGAAGTCGCACCCAGCACGGCAAGGCCGGTTAGCGCGATCATGCCCACAATAATGTAGGGCCGTTTGACAATTTCGCTGCCTAGCAGCGCCCAGTTAAGCCCCAGAATGAATAACGCATAGCTGAGCAAATGCAGCGTGGCGTAGGCCAGTGTCCATAAACCTAGCTGGCGCCGAATGAGTGCAAAGCCTTTCCAACGGGTCAGCTTGGTGAGAGGCGTGAGGCTTAGCGTGAGCAGCAGCATCCACAGTGCGCCAATGCCGATGTTGAGTAGCAGGTAACGCCCGGGCTCAGGGCCAGCAGCGTTATTGGCGACTTGCCAGCCCCAAAACAGTAGCGGTGTTAATGCCGCCAAGAAAACGCCAATGCGCCAAACAAGCCATATGCGCGGTGCTGCCATCAGTAATTAGCCCTTAAATCCAATCCCGCATACATCTCGGCAACTTCGTCCGCGTAGCCGTTAAACATAAGCGTATCAATATGGTTCGGGCTGAACAGGCTGTTGGGCAGCCGCCGTTCGGAGGCTTGGCTCCAGCGTGGGTGGTCAACCTGTGGGTTCACGTTAGCGTAGAAGCCGTATTCGTTGGCGGCAATCTCCTGCCAGGAGTTGACCGGCTGCTCTTCAACTAACGAAATGCGCACAATCGATTTGATGCTCTTAAAGCCATATTTCCATGGCACCACTAATCGTAAGGGGGCGCCGTTTTGATTAGGCAGTTCGCGGCCATACATGCCCATCGCCAGTAACGTGAGCGGATTCATGGCCTCGTCTAAACGCAGACCTTCCACGTAGGGCCAGTCAATCAGCGAGAACGACGAGCGCTGCCCTGGCATCTGATCCGGGTCTACCAGCGTTTCAAAACGCACGTATTTTGCTTTGCTGGTAGGATCGGCGCGCTTGATTATCTCGGCTAGGGGAATGCCTAACCAGGGAATGACCATCGACCACGCCTCGACGCAGCGCAGGCGGTAAATACGCTCTTCAAACTGCGACGGCTTGGCGAAGTCTTCAAGCGTAAAGCGCCCGCCGTTGTTAACTTCACCGTCGACCACCACGCTCCAGGGCTGAGTTTCTAAGCTGCCTGCATGACGGGCTGGGTCACTTTTTCCCGAACCGAATTCGAAAAAATTGTTATAGCTGCTGACATCCTCAAAGGGGGCGATAATGTCTTTTTCAGGATCGCTTGGGGTGACTGCGCGCCACTCAGTTTGGCTAATCTTTTCGCTTAACCAGGGCGGTGCACTGCCGTCGGGCACATCAGAATAGTCAGCGGCATTGGCGTAAGCTTTTTGTCCCGCCAGAGCAATCCCCGCGCCTAGGCCCGCCATGCCACCCATAAAGCGACGACGTGAAAGGTAAATAGACTCCGGCGTTACATCGGATTCGTGTAAATCACTGGGTTTGGCAATTTTTATAAGCATATGATGCCTCCGCTAGGAAAAGCTTGCGCACAGCGTGGGTAGTGAATGCTGCATTGGATATTACTTAGAGTGGTAAGTTCACCAAAACTTATACTAATCCTCTCCATTAAATAGAGCGAATTGGGCTGGTGAGCCGCTACCTTGCTCCGATATGCTACCTAGGCCGTCATACCCTTTTGCAGACGGTTGATAAGGAGTTTGTGTTCTCATGATAGAAGCTCGGGGATTAACCCGCATTCCTTTGCGCAATGCCGCCTTTGTTGCATGCGTGATCCTACTGGTCATCTCGCTGATTGGCTTAGTATTTTCGCTTGTATGGCTAGTGGGCGTGGCACTTTTTGGCCTTCTTGCTTGGCTAGGCTTGCACGACATGCGCCAAACACGGCGAACGGTCAGCCGTAATTACCCAATCTTGGCCCACATTCGATATACCTTGGAATCCATTGGCCCTGAAATACGCCAGTACTTTATTCAGTCGGATTTGGACGAACGCCCGTTCTCCCGCGAGCAGCGTGCCGTGGTGTATCAGCGCTCTAAAAATGAGAGCGATAAGAAGCCTTTCGGCTCACTGTTGGATATGTATAAACCGGGCCATGAGTGGATCAATCATTCGCTGCTGCCCTATGCAATTGAAGACGCTGACTTTCGGGTTCGAGTAGGCGGTAGCCGCTGTAGTCAGCCTTATTTTGCTAGCGTGCTTAATATTTCGGCGATGAGCTTTGGCTCGCTTTCAGGCAATGCCATCGAAGCGCTGAATGCGGGCGCCTGCAAAGGAGGCTTCTATCACGACACCGGTGAAGGGTCGATTTCCCGCTATCATCGCATTCACGGTGGCGATTTAGTCTGGGAAATCGGCTCCGGCTATTTCGGCTGCCGACACGACGATGGCTCGTTTAACGAGGAACGGTTTGCCGCCAACGCCAGCGATGATCAGGTCAAAATGATCGAAATAAAGCTGTCGCAGGGAGCCAAGCCCGGCCATGGTGGCATACTGCCGGCGGCTAAAGTGACCGCAGAAATTGCCGAGGCCAGGGAAGTGCCCATGGGCCAGGATGTGATTTCTCCCGCCGCTCACACCGCCTTCTCTTCACCGCTAGAGCTGATGGAATTTATTGCCCGCCTACGTGCGCTTTCCGGCGGCAAGCCGGTTGGGTTTAAGCTGGCAATTGGCCACCCCTGGGAGTGGTTTGCGATTGTAAAGGCCATGCTGGAGACCGGTGAGCGGCCTGATTTTATTGTGGTGGATGGCGGCGAAGGGGGAACCGGTGCCGCGCCGTTAGAATTTATTAACCGTATGGGCGTGCCGCTCACCGAAGCCGTGACGCTAGTGCACAACACGCTTGTTGGGGCTGGGCTGCGCGAGGAAATTCGCATCGGTGCTGCTGGCAAAATCACATCGGGTTTTAATATTGCCCGCACGTTGGCGCTGGGGGCCGACTGGTGCAATGCCGCCAGGGGCTTTATGTTTTCACTGGGCTGTATTCAGGCGCTCAACTGTCACTCCGATAAGTGCCCAAGCGGCGTGGCAACCCAGGATCCTAAGCGCAGCCGTCATTTGGATATTGCTGACAAAACGGAGCGGGTATATCACTTCCACCGCAATACGCTAAAAGCGCTGGCGGAAATGCTAGGGGCGGCAGGGCTCACCCACCCGAGTGAGCTGGGGCCAGAACATATCATCCGCCGCGTATCGGAAAATGAGATTCAGTCCTACGATCAGGTCTTTACGTTCTTGAAACCCAATGAGCTACTGCATTCTAAATGTGAGCACACCGTGTTTAAGCACTATTGGGAAGATGCCCGAGCGGACTCTTTCTTGCCGCCCCCGGCGATAGAGCGGCTGCGCTTTACTAAGTTGGAGTGACAGCTATGGCTACTGGGTTTCCGAGTGCTCACCTGCGTTTAGCGTTGGGAGTGAGGATTTAGTCGCCGGTAGCGATAGCCCGTTGAGGGTCGGTGATCCATTCGCTCCAGGAACCTGCGTACAGGCTGGCCAGAGGGTAACCTGCCAGGCAAAGGGCAAACAGGTTATGGCAGGCGGTTACGCCAGAGCCGCAATAGGCCACCAACGCTTCCGGTGAGCGCCCGCCAAGCTTCTCGGCAAAACGCTGCTTGAGCTGCGGCACGGGCAAAAAACGTCCGTCGCTGCCCAGGTTGTCGGTAAACGCCGCGCATTGCGCGCCGGGGATATGCCCGGCTACCGGGTCGATAGGCTCTACATCACCTCGAAAGCGTGGCAAGCCTCGGGCATCCAGTAAGGTGAGGTTCGGCTGGCCAAGGCGCTGCTGTAGTTGCTTGGCCTCCAGCAGCAGGCGGTTATCTGGCTGACCGCTGAAATGCCCGGGAACACTCTGCGGTGAATCCTGGCTCAAGGGCAGGCCGACGGCGAGCCAGGCGTTCAAGCCGCCATCAAGAATGAACACGCCATCTCGCTTACCCAGCCACGCCAGCAGCCACCACGCCCGGGCGGCATAGGCACCGGTGCCATCGTCATAAAGCACGATGGTAGCGTCGTTATCAATGCCCCAGTCTCGCAGGCGATCAACCAGCTGTGCGGGGTCCGGTAAGGGATGACGGCCGGTCACTCCCGGGATAACCGGCGAGCTCAGGTCGCGGTTCAGGTCAGCGAAATGCGCCCCGGCGATATGCCCCGCGGCATAACTTTGCTGCCCATAGCCCGGGTTTTCCAAAGCAAAGCGGCAATCCAGAATCACCAGGCCGGGCTGCTGTTGCTTTTGGCCTAGAGCAAGTGGGCTAATTAGCTGTGCGAGGGACATAGCGGGCTCCTGAAAAATAAGTCGAACATTGATCCTACTGCATTTCTTATAAGGCGTGGGCCTGGAAGAAGTAAAACCTTATAGTGCTTCCTTCTTTCATTGTTAATCCTAAGTACGCATCAATGGCACTGACGGCCTCTTTCGCTCGCGCGCGTTAGCGTCTATGGTCAGGCTATGCTGACCGATCGGCATTGTTGAGTGCTAACTTCTCTACCTTCCCAAGGAATGCCATGGCTTCTTCACGCCGTGAACTGGTGTCGTTAATTGAGCAAAGCGTCATACCGCCAGAGCAGGTGACACACGCTATTGAGGCTGCTGGGTTGAGGCCATCGCCCCGTGACTGGGCGATCTTTGTTGATCGATTACTGCTGTGGCTAGGCGGGCTGGCGCTAGCCTTTGCGGTGTTGTTTTTTATTGCTTATAACTGGCTCGAGATGGAGCGTTGGCTGCGCTTTGGCGTGGTGCAAGCCGCGGTGTTGCTGGCGGTAGGTATCGCCGTGTGGGCCAAGACTCGCCTGACCTTACAGCGTGTGGCGCTAACGTCGGCCACTTTGTTAGTGGGTGTACTGCTAGCGCTGTTTGGTCAGGTGTACCAAACCGGTGCTGACCCCTGGCAGCTGTTCTTTACCTGGGCGTTGCTAACGTTGCCCTGGGTCTGGGTGGCACGTTTTGAGCTACTTTGGGTTCTGTGGTTAGGGCTGCTCAATCTTGCCATCGGGCTTTATTTTCGTACTTGGGGTGGGCCGTTTGGCGCCCTGGCAAACAGTGACGCTGCGCTGTGGGGGTTGTTGGGGATCAATACCCTTGCATTGATCTTCTGGGAGTGGGGCGCTTATTCCGGGCGTTGGGGTGAAGGTCGTTGGGCCGCTCGCTTGCTCGCGGTGGGCAGCGGGGTACCGATCACGCTGCTATTGATGTCCCTGATTGCCGAGATGCAGCCGATGTGGTCGTCAGTGCTGGTGATTTATCCTCTCTGGCTTGTGGCGCTGTATACCGGTTATCGCCACTGGCAGCCGGATCTGTTCATGATCGCAGGCGGCTGCGTCTCAGTGATTGCCGTGGCCACGTGGCTGCTTGCTCGATACTGGCTGTGGGAAGGTGAGTGGCAGGCAGGAAGTTTGTTGCTTATGGCCGTCGCGGTGCTAGCGATGGGCGCCGGGGCTGTCATATGGCTGAAACGGCTACACCGGGAGACATGGCAATGATGCGCAGAGCCGACGATGCTCAAACAAATAGTTTAAAAGCCAAGCTGACCCAGTCAGGCATTGTGTTAAACGCTTCTACGCTGCCGGCGACGCTAGAAACGCCGTGGTTTGTGCGCGTGTTGCAGGCTTTTTCCGGTTGGCTGGCGGCATTTTTTTTACTGGGCTTTATCGCCATTGGCGGAGTGTTTATTGTCGAGAGCGCCGCTGCATCGTTGGGCCTGGGGCTCGTTTTGATCGGCGCTGCTTTTGCGCTACTGCGGGCAGTTCACAGTGATGTGCTCGAACATCTGGCGCTCGCCATTAGCTTAGCCGGGCAGCTACTAGTGGGCTGGGCCGCCATCGAGCATTGGAATAACGCTGCCTATGTATGGTGGTCGATGCTGGGTTTGCAGAGCGCACTGGCGCTGGTGATGCCAAGCGTAACGCATCGTGGCTTTTCTGCCTTTGCTGCCAGCGTAGCGCTGTATCTGGCGTGGGTAACAGCGGCAACGGGGATGGCCGCCAGTGGCATTGTGCTGTGTGCACTAACCGCACTTTGGTTAAACGAATTTCGCTGGCCACGTCGCATTAAAGAGATGCAGGCGTGGGGCTATGGACTAGCGTTGGGCCTGCTGGTCACTCAGGGGCTAGCGCATGCGGGTCATCCGCTGCCGTTTCTTTATGAAGCGCTGGATAGCAATTTAGTGCGGCTAGGGGTTTGGATGAGCGTTGGGCTCGTTGCGCTGGCACAGCTGATTCTTTTCCAGGCGCTGTTTAACAAACAGCCTTTAGCTAGCGTGCGCTGGATGACCTACGCTGCCGGTGTGGTGCTGTTGGGGGTGACGTTTTATGTCCCTAGCGTAGGCCAGGGCGTGGTGGTCATGCTGTTAGGCTTTGCTATTGGCAATCGCGTGCTGACGGGGTTGGGGATGCTTTCGCTGATGCTGGCGATCGGCAGCTATTACTACTGGCTGGACGCAACGCTTCTGACGAAGTCGATAGCGCTTTTGGTGATGGGAACCCTGCTGCTAGGGCTGCGTTTTGGGCTACACCGGAGGTGGGAAGCTAGGATTGCTCACTCGAGCGATGGGAGCGTAGACAATGATGCCTAACGCGAAAGCAAGCAGGCTGGTGATTCTCGTGGGCATGTTGCTGGTGTTGGCCGTGATTAATGGGGCAATTTGGCAGAAAGAGCGTCATTTGGCGCTGGGTGAGATTGTCTACCTTGAGCTCGCGCCGGTCGACCCGCGCTCATTGATGCAGGGCGACTACATGTCTTTGAACTTTGCTATCACCAGCCGTATTCAAATGGCGTTGAATCCAGAGGGTGATATCTTGAGCGCAAGCGATGGCCACGTCGTTGTGCGCTTAGATGAGCAGTATATCGCCCACTTCCAGCGATTAGATGATGGCAGCCCGATCGGTGATCAGGAGCGGCGCCTACAGTATCGACTACGTAATGGCTATGTGCGTTTTGCTACCAATGCTTTCTTCTTCCAGGAAGGTCATGCCGAACGCTATCAATCCGCCCGCTACGGGCAGTTTCGCATTAACAACCAGGGCGCGCCGCTGCTGGTTGCTTTATACGATAGCGAGTTGAAGTCGCTAGGCAGCCTGGTTAGATAGCGTGCTGTGAAACACATATTCGCATTGCGCATGCCTATGTTTGCTAAACCGAATAGAGAAAAGGAGTGCATGATTGATGAGAACGGTGCTGCTCCTTGCGTCATCAAATAAGATAGGCTGTACTTTACGCTTACTCCTTTTACCCCACTGACATGGATGGCCCTGTGATGATCACAAGGCTGGCTACGTAATTGGTCTGTCGATGGTCGGTAAGCTGGTTCATCTCACTTAATAAAGGCATGTATGAAAGCAAATGGCTTATGGCCCGCATGGATGGTGCTGATCGCAGCACTGCTATTTTCCAGCGTGTGTGTGGCGCAAACTCAGGGAGAAGAGAGCGAAGATAATCGGTGGTTTGCTGTTGATGAAGTAAATACGGGACTTGAAGAAGCGCCGGAGGACGTCAACTTAATTACCCCACGCGAGGCTATTCGAAGTTTTCAAACGCTGGCGGACAACGAAGAGTTTGCGGCGGCGGCGCATGTTCTCAATTTGTCCGATTTATCGCCTGCCGAGCAGCGCGAACAAGGCCCGGAGCTAGCCAAACAGTTGGCTGAAGTATTCAAGCGTGGTGAGTTGCTGAACGTTGCCAATCTTCCTGGCCGCCGAGACGCGCTCATTGAGAATACGGCTGGGCAGGAGCCTAATCCTCAAGCAGGCCAGCCGCGTCGAGACTTGGAAATAACGTCGCTGAAAGTGGGCAGTGATACTTACGATATACGGCTGGGCCGTTACCGAGCCGGTGATCAGGATCCCGTTTGGCTGATTATGTCAGACAGCGTGTCGTCGATTCCGCTACTTTATAAAGAATATGGCCCTTCCATGCTGGAGGAGCATATTCCGGAACGCTTTAAGGAATCGCTCGGCGTGCTGATGATTTGGGAGTGGATCGCCATTCCCATTTTCCTGATATTGGTTGCGCTCATGGGGTGGGGGGTTTATCGCTTTGTTGGGTTGCTGGCGAAGCTAATTCCTTCCGGCGCAAAAAGCATCTTTGTGGGCAGAATAAAAGGCCCCATGGCACTCATCATGATGTCTCTGGTGACGCAGGTGGTGCTGGACTATGTGGTCTCTTTCTCTGCTATCGCTATGGGTACCTTCCGCGTTGTGTTAACCGCCATTCTGGCGTGGGGCGCGGCAACCATTGCACTGCGCTTGGTCGATACCATTATGCTGCGTATGACGCGGCGTTTAGTGGGCGAGATTGATGATACAAAATCGCGTGATGAGCGCCGGCTGCTGACATCGCTCTACGCGTTACGCCGCGTCATCATTCTGATCACGGTCATTGCAGTATCGGTTTACGTACTCAGCCAGGTTCAGATCTTCGAAACACTAGGCTTGTCTATTCTCGCCTCCGCAAGCGTTCTTGCGGTACTGGTCGGTATTGCTGGCCAGGCCATGCTGGGGAACATTTTGTCTTCTTTTCAGCTGTCGCTGGCCAAGCCGATCCGAATCGGTGACTTGGTTATGTTTGAAGGGCAGTGGTGCTATGTGGAGGGGATTTTTTATACGTTTATTCGATTGCGCTCATGGGACGAGCGGCGGTTGATCGTACCCGTCACCTATTTTGTGTCTAAACCGTTTGAGAATCTTTCGGTCAAAAGTACCAAGATGTATCGGTTTTTGAAATTGACGCTGCACTTAAGCGCTGACGTTGAGCTCTTAAGGCAAACGTTTTTAGACGTTGCTAAGGATGAAGAGAATGTTATCGAGCACCATAAGCTGCTGTGTTATGTGACAGGGCAAACCGCAACGGCGCAGATCATTACTTTTTACCTGATGACGTCCGACCCGCTAGCAGGCTGGGTGGCAGAAATGAACGTGCGTGAGAAACTGCTGGCCTTTATTCGCGATAACCATCCGGATTGGTGGCCACGCGATGTCATGGTCATTAGCCATAACGATATTGCGCGGGGTGAGCCGGGCAAGCGCTCTACGCCATTGGATAGCGCTGACGTAAAGCCTTCTGAATAGGCACCACAAGCGCTCTTGATGAAGGTCGGCCTCTAAAAGGCATCGCCCGCTGTCGCTGAATAATCAGTGGCAGCGGGCGAAAACAAGTCCGTGATGGGCGCTTACTTAGGACATGTCCTAAGCTGTGGCTTAAGAAAATACGCGGAAGCGTTGCTCATCGTCCATGAACGTTTTTTCGCCAAACGGTGCTTCATTAGAACCGAAGGGCATTTGCGCGCGCAGTGTCCAGGAAGCCGGTAGATCCCAGGCATCAAATACGGCATCGTCGATAATGGGGTTGTAGTGCTGCAGGCTGGCGCCAATGTCGGCCTGTGAAAGGGCCGTCCATACGGCAAACTGGGCAATGCCGGTAGCATGCTCTGACCAAACAGGGAAGTTGTCGGCGTAGAGCGGAAATTTCTCTTGCAGCCCTTTGATGACCTCTTGGTCTTCAAAAAACAGCACGGTGCCAGCACCAGCAGCAAAGCTGCTGACCTTCTGCTCAGTAGGCTCAAAAGAGTCCGCAGGTACGATTTTACGCAGCGTTTCCATGACTATCTGCCAGAACTTGTCGTGCTGTTCGTTGAACAGAATAACCGCACGCGAGCTTTGTGAGTTGAACGACGTGGGTGCCTGCTTAACGGCTTCTTTGATCAATGCCGCTGTATCGTCTTGGCTGATGGCAATGTCTTTGCCAATGACATACTGGCTACGACGCTTCTTGAAGATTTCAATAGCTGGATTAGACATTTAACGCTCCTTCTTTGTTTATCCGAATTTTTGAGGGGGAAGATAACCTCAAAACATTGGAAATGAATTTAATACACATCCGGATTAGAAACCATGGAGAAAAGTCAGCGGTTTCAGTGAAAAAAATCCTTTTATTCATCTCTCTAATGATGCCCGCAGGTATCGGTGGCCGAGTAGAGCACTCTATTTCGCGCTTTCGGCCAATCTTTTCTGTGCCAGACGCTTGGCGCCCGCAATATCCTGCTTGCCTGACCCCAAGCGAGGAAGGGCATCCACGGTAAGCCAGTCACTGGGCACCATCATTGATTTCGTGCCGTTAGCGAGCATAGCGGCTTTTACGGTGCTGGCATCTACAGGTGTTTCCGATAGCATTACAATGCGTTCGCCTTTACGACTATCGGGGATGTTGACCGCCATTAGCGCGGTGTCAGGCTCCTCAAGTGCGGCTTTAACGGCCTGTTCTACGGCGCCTAGCGCGACCATCTCGCCGCCAATTTTGGCAAAGCGTGCGTAGCGGTCGATCAGCGTTAAAAAGCCGTCTTCGTCGAGAAATCCTTTGTCCCCCGTGACGTACCAGCGCTGGCCATCAATGTCGCGTAGCGCCTTGGTCGTGCGTTCAGCATCGTTAAGATAGCCCTGCATGACCTGTGGGCCACTGATCAAAATCATACCCGCTTCGCCAGTGGGTAGTTCTTCGAAGCTTTCAGGCGAAACGACTTTGAAACCAGTGCCAGGCAGCGGCATGCCAACGCTGCCAATTTTGCTACCGCGCTGCACCTGCTGGTAATGAATGCCGAGGGCATCCGGTAAGTTGACCGAGGCAACCGGTGACGTCTCCGTCGCGCCATAGCCTTCATAAATCGGTTTGTGGAATTTCAGTGCAAAGCTTGTACGTACGCTGTCATCAAGCTTTTCTGCGCCGGCCACGATCACCCTCAGGCTATCCAGCATTAGCGGATGCACCTTTTGGCTGCGTACGAACAGGCGTAGAAGGCTGGAGGTACCAAACATAATGGTCGCTTTATGCTTAGCAACCGTGCCGGCTATGCCGGGGGCATCGGTTGGATCGGCGTGACACACTAGCGGCACCCCTTCAATGAGCGGTAGCAGCTGCGTGACGGTGAGGCCAAAGGCATGAAACAGCGGCAGCGATCCCATCACAACGTCGTTGCTTTGTGTATTAAGAACGTCAGAGGTCTGTTTGATGTTGGCCATGAGGTTGCGGTGGCTCAACATCACGCCCTTAGGCTGACCTTCGCTACCGCTAGAGAACAGGATCGCGGCCGTTGCATCCGCATCATGGCTACGGCTAAAGCAGCGCTGTAATAGCCACGTGGGCAGTAGGCGTACGGCAAGCCAGGTACTGGCACGCTCGGCGCGGCTGATCGTTGCCTGTAGGGTTTCCAGATACATTACTTGCTGCTGGCCAAATAGCTGGTCAACCGCTAACCCGCGCTGGGCTAGCGTTGCTACAAAGCGCTTTGAAGTGAACACCGTTGTAATCTCTGCCTGGGTGAGCGCCGACGCCAGCGTCTCTTGGCTCGCCGTGTAGTTGAGGTTCACAACGGTTTTTCCCGCCAGCAGTGTGGCCATGTTGGTGATCACTCCAGCGCTGCTGGTGGGCAGCAATAGGCCAACGTTTTGCCCAGGGCAATGCTTACGGATGCGTTTAGATAGCAGTACGCTGGCAGTTAACGCTTGGCTGGCACTGAGCGGACGCCCAAGGGTATCGGCCAGCGCAAGCTTGCCTGGGCGGCGCTTAACGCTTTGAATCCAGGCATTAGCAAGCGTGGGTAGTTCGCCCATGGCCCGCTGCCAGGAACGGCTAGCCTGTTCAAAAATACGTCGTTTGAGCACATCGGCGGGCGTGTCTTTGGGCAGTGGTTTTCCAAAAGCGACCACCACCGAACGGTGCAGTGGGGCATTGCGCAGCTCTTTGAGCTTGCTTGATGAATGTGAGAACTGGCTGCCCCATAGTCCACGCAGGTAGAACGGGATTATTTTGACGTCAGGATTGGCCATTTTACAGGCGCGTTCATAGCCGCGCCGAAATTCGCCAAGCTGGCCATTGCGACTAATCGCTCCTTCAGGAAACAAACACACCACTTCTCCGGCATTGAGCAGTTCGGCTACATCGCTTAGCGCCTGTTCGGCAGCGGCGCCGCGTTCGATAGGAATACAGCCCAGCGCTTTAAAGAACCAGCGTAGATACCAGCGCTGGTAAATGCTTTTTAGCATGACAAAACGTACGGGCCGCGGGCTGGCAATTTGCACCATGGCCCAATCCAACCAGCTGATATGGTTGCCCAGTAGTAGCACGCCGCCTTGTGCCGGTAGGTTTTCCAAGCCGTGAACATCCACGCGATAGTGTCGCGTGAGCAGAAAGCTTAGCAGAAGGCGCACTAGGCTTTGGGGTAGCTTGAAGATAGTGTAACCGCCGCCGACCATGGCCACAGCCGCGATGAGAAGCAGCAGATAGTGACTATCCACACCGGCCAGCGCGAATAGCGCCGTGAGCATCAAAAAGCCCAGCATGGCGATATTTTGAATCCAATTGTTGGCAGCCAGCACGGTACCTAATTCGTGATCGGCCGCGTGAAACTGGATCAGCGCATTCAGCGGTACGATAAACAGCCCGCCCATGATGCCAATAAACACGAAATTGAGCGCTTGGCTAAGCGGCGTTGATAGCAGGGGAAGGCACCATAGCCCCGCGGCCACGCCGATAGCGCCCAAGGGAATAAGGCCGGTTTCAATACGGTTGCGGGAAAGCTTACTCGCCAGCAGCGACCCGGCTGCAATGCCAATGCCGCTCGCGGCGAGAATTCCTTGAAGCACAAGCGTGTTATCGATACTTAGCGCATCTTTCGCATAGGCGGGGAAGGCTGCCAGCAGCACTTGGCCAACGGACCAAAACGTTGCAAGGCCGATAATCGACAGCCTGAGAACAGGCTGGCGCGCCACGATACGCAGGTTGTCTTTTAGCGCGCGGCCCTTAATGTAGCGCTGCCAGGTAAGCGGTGTTTGGGAGCGTGGCGTGTTGTCCAATGGCAGGCGATAAAGCGTGACCACTTGGAGAGCGCTATTGAGCACGAGCAGCCAGCCCAGCGGTGCAATGTGACGTAACAGCTGCGCTGGCGTCTGGTCATCAGGCGATACCCAGGTTTCAAACAGTGCGGTAAAGGCCACGGTGCCCGCTAAAATAGCGCCGATAGTGACCGCCTGAATCAGCCCGTTGGCTTCCGCCAAACGTGGCTTGCCGAACAGCCCCTTTACCAAGCCGTATTTAGCCGGGGAGTAAAAAGCCGATTGAATGGCAAGCAGTAGCGTCATCGCGAACGCTAACCAGAACCATCCCTGGTAGTACGCGGCGGTGATGCCGAGTGAAATAGCCACCGCCGCCCAGGCAGAAACACGCATGACGCGCACCTTGGGGTAGCTATCTGCCACATGGCCAGCGGGGCTAAACATTAAAATAAATGGCAGCAAAATTAAGCCATTTACCAGGGCCGTGAGTACGACCTGGGTGGTGCCCTCATAGCTTTTGAAGATCGTATTCTGAATAACGATCTTGTGACCCAAATCCACAAACGCATTGAGAAAGATAGCGATCAAGTAGGGCCAGGCGCCCCTCATGTGCAGTACGTTTCGCATGTATAGGTTGCCTTATCAATTCCTAGAAGTAGCAGCAATGTGTGCAAGAGGCGATATTTTTGCAACTCTAATGCGCTAAGTTGTAGCATGCAGGCTTTAGAGTATCTTTATTTGCTACTTTTGGTGCTAGGAGGCGCTTGTGTCCCAGGCCAGTTCACTCATTAAGACCTTGAAACGCCAGCTTCGTGCTCAGGGTAAAACCTACGCTGATGTCGCCCAGTGGCTAGCCTTAAGCGAAGCCTCTGTTAAGCGCCTGTTCGCAGAACAGCACTTCACGCTAGCGCGGCTTGAGTGCATTTGTGATCAGCTTAATATCGAGTTCGTCGAGCTGGTACAGGCCATGCAGAATGACGAGCAGCGTTTACAGCAGCTGACCCAGGCTCAAGAGCAAAGTATTGCCGATGATCGCGAGCTGTTTCTGGTCGCTGTGTGCGTCATTAATGGCTATAGCTTCAACGAAATCCATCATCAATACCAGTTGAGCGAGGCCGAATGCACACAGCAACTGGTTAAACTTGAACGGCTTAAGTTGATCGACCTGTTGCCAGGTAACCGGATAAGGCGCCGGGTAGCCGCGAATTTTCGCTGGCGCCCGGGTGGGCCGATCCAGTGCTTTTTCCAACAATATCTAGCCAGCGAGTTTTTTCGCTCCCGCTTTGATAGTGACAGCGAAAAGTTAATGGTGCTGAACGGCTTGTTGTCCCCCGCGGGTAATGAAGAGTGGCAGCAGACGATGCAGCGCCTCGCAAAAGAGTTTCATGCCCTGTGTGAGCGGGAAAGTAGCCTGCCTATCCATAAGCGCTTTGGCACCACGTCTGTGCTGGCCGTTCGCCAGTGGCAATCGGTGTTGTTTAAAGAGTACGCCCGGGTAGATCGTTAACGTCGCTAAGCAGCCACTATATTGTGCGGAAGTTGGTGGCTTCCTGCTGCAGCCAAGTGACGAAGCGAGCTACCGCCGGTGGCATATCTCCTTCGATAGGCAGAAGTAGATCGTAGGTTAAGGGAGACGCCAGCGAGTATCTGTCTGCAAAAGGGCGTACCAAAACACCGCTAGCGAGCCGATCAGCGACCAAAGGGTAGCTAGCAAGTACCACACCTTGCCCGGCAATGGCCTGGTCGAGTGCCAGGCTGTATAGCGAGTATTGCCGCTGATTGGGTTTTTTGTGCATCGCTACCCCAGTGCTTTTAAACCAGTCATGCCAGTTTGGTATTGGGGGACCCGCATGACGACACCAGTCCACGGTGAGCAATGTCTGGGTTAGCAAGTCGCTAGGGGCTTGCAAGTTTGCCTGCTTGAGTAGGGATGGTGAACAAACGGGAAAGAGGGTGTCTTCAAACAGTCGCAGACTGGTAACACCCGGCCAGGGGCCTTGGCCATAGCGCAACGCTAAGCGTGCTCTGTTAGGCAACCATAACGGTGAGATTAAGCGCGCTTCGGCATCCAGAGATATTTCAGCTTGCCGTTCGCTAGCTTCAAAGTGGGGCAGGCGAGGAAGTAGCCACAGCTGTAGAAAAGAAGGCGGTGCACTCAGTAGCAATTGAAAGGCATCTTCGGAGCGCTCGGTGACATGCTGTACGCCGTTGGCGATACGCAACAGGCCGGCTTGCACATCTTCAGCCAGCATATGGCCCGCTTCAGTGGCACAAACCCCATTAGCATGGCGTTCAAATAGCTTCACGCCCAAGCGGTCTTCTAACAGTTTAACCTGTCGGCTAACTGCACCCGGGGTAACATCTAGGCGATGTGCAGCGGCTTTGAAGCTATTTTCTCGCACCGCTTCGGCAAACGCACGCAGTGCATTCAGCGGTAGTCTTTCAATTCGCATAGCATGAGTTTTCCTGAGCCTAGGCCTGAAAAGTAATCGTTTGTAGAAAATCGAGCGCCCTGCTGAAATGGCCACCTTAATCTTACAGGAGTACGTAATGAACCATCAAAGGACGGCCTCATTCACTTCTGCTGCCATTTCTCAGCGTAAGTCGATGGATGCTACGGCAGCATCGCTGATGCTGTTGTTTTGTCTGGTGTTGGGATTTCAGCAAGTGGCAATTAAAGGCGTGGCTGAAGATATCTCACCCGTTGTACAAATAGCATTGCGCTCCGCTATCGCAGGATGCCTGGTAGGGTTGCTCGCCTATTGGCGAGGAATTCGTTGGAAAGAGGTGGGCCATCACTGGGGCCCTGGGTTGCTGGTTGGACTCGGATTTGCTGCCGAGTTCGGTTTTGTTGCATGGGGGCTTAACTATACGCTTGCATCACACATGTCGGTCTTTCTTTATACGGCCCCCATCTTTGCGGCGTTGGGATTACATCTTTGGGTGCCTGGTGAGCAGCTTTCAGCCCGCCAATGGTGGGGTGTCGGTCTAGCGTTTTTAGGAATGGTGATAGCGATGGCGCCAAGCGGTGCTTATGGCATCCATATTATTATTGGCGATGCTCTGGGCTTGCTGGCTGGCCTTTCGTGGGCGGCCACGACCGTCGTGATCCGCAGGACCTCGCTTTCCGAGGCGCCGGCAGAGCTTACTCTAAGCTATCAACTAAGCATTACGGCCCTATTGTTACTGCCAGTGGCCGCTCTATCGGGCCAGTTAGTGAATGCACAGTTTACGTCCATGGCTGTCGCTAGCCTTGGCTTTCAGGCGCTAATTATTTCGTTTGCCGCACTGATGCTGTGGTTCACATTGTTGCGTCGTTATCGCGCTTCGCAGTTGGGCGTGTTCTCTTTTCTCGGCCCGCTTTTCGGCGTGCTTTTTGGTACCCTATTGCTCAATGAACCGTTAAGCACCAATTTTCTAATGGGCGGCGGCGTTATCTTAGTCGGCATTGTCCTGGTGACGCGCTAAACCCATAACCTGCGAAGAAATAGCGATGAGCATAACCCCTTTTCAATCACTGGCATGCCCGCTGGATGGCGAGCCCCTTTATCTGGAAGGCAGCACCTGGCGATGTAGCGCTGGGCATAGCCCTTCAAAGCATGATTTTTCAAAACATGATCCTTCAAAACATGATCCTTCAAAACCTAGTTCTTCAAAACCTAGTCCTTCAAAACACAGCTTTGATATCGCCAAGCAGGGCTATGTGAACTTGCTTCCGGTGCAGCAAAAGCGCTCAAGCGACCCAGGCGATAGTAAAGCCATGGTGGCTGCTCGTCAGCGCTTTCTTGACGCTGGCTACTATCGGCCAATTGCAGATGCGGTGAGTCGTGCCGTGTTGAGCCAGGCGAAGCGTCAGTCGATACGCGATACGCCGTTTAGCTGTTTGGATGCAGGCTGTGGTGAAGGTTACTACCTGCGCCAGTTAGCTAGCGCGGCGCAGGATGCGTTGCCGCTGGCGCTAATGGGTCTGGATATCTCAAAGTGGGCGGTGCTGGCCGCGGCTAAGCAGGATAGTCGGCGGGGGGGGCAACAAGAACATAGTCAAACACCGCAAAGCCAATGGGTGGTCGGCAGCAACGCGCATTTGCCGGTGCAATCACAAACATTAGACAGTGTGCTGTGCATGTTTGGCTTTCCCGTCATGGGCGAATTTGCGCGCGTGTTGAAACCGGGCGGCATGCTGTTACAGATTGAGGCGGGGCCAAGCCATTTGCGCGAGCTGCGGGAAATTATCTACCCCACCTTAAAGCCCGAGCGTTCAAGTGAGTCAAAGGTGCCGGAGGGTTTTATACATCACCATACTGAGCGCCTCTGCTATTCACTCGCACTTGAAGGCGCTGAAGACATTTCGGATCTGCTGACGATGACGCCGCACCTTTATCGAGCTAGTGCCGAAGGCCGTGCTCGCGCTGGGGCGCTTGAAGCACTTGCGATTACGGTAGAGGTGCGCCTGGTGCATTGGTTGCGAAGTGAGTAGGGCTCAAACGCAATTGTTAACTAGCAAACGCAACAAGGCCCGCATAAGCGGGCCTTGTTATTCGAACCTCGTAAGGTTCGAGCAAACTTAAAAGCGCTATGTTTTAAAAAACGTAGGCTTAAGAAATTTGCTTGATGTTTGAAGCCTGAAGGCCTTTCTTACCCTGGGTAACGTCAAAAGAAACGTTAGCGCCTTCTTGCAGGGTTTTAAAGCCGTCTGACTGAATTTCAGAGAAATGAGCGAACAGGTCATCGCCGCCGTCAGAAGGAGCAATAAAACCGAAGCCTTTAGTATCGTTGAACCACTTAACTGTGCCAGTAGACATAGTAAAAATCCTTTCGCGCAAAGCGCTTAATAAAGTTCCTGGTATCACCCAGATTAATAGCGGATAAAACAAGGAATACAATTACAGGCTTGCCGAAAGATTTCGTACATATCAATCTCGTACACTTCTGAATCTTTTTCGTACACTTCTGAAACCATGCTGCTTGCTAACCAACTGGCGACACAGTGTCATTAATATTTAGATGTGTCAACGCCTTTCTTGGCTTTTGCCTCTATGGCAGGGTCAGATTCATTACTGCCAGCCCATTTTCCATACGCTGGCATCTTTTAGACGTTGCCACGGCACAACGACTTCGCGATGCGAGTGGATGGCTTCAATCACGACATCGACGACGTTGTCGTCTTCATCGCGCAGCAGCTTGGTCACCAAGAAGTGTTTCTCTTTATTGCTGGGTTGCACCGCCGTCCATTTGCTGTGGTGCAGCTTGCGGGGATTAATAGCGTGCATGGGTACTCCTCGGTGACGATTTTGCATGCTTGTCATCATGGCTAGCGATGCGTTTACTGCTGCACCCACTGTTCAATGTTCAGCTCTTTATTGAGGCTTCTGAGGGTGTTGGTCAGCTCACGGCCACTGTCAGAGTGACAGCCCGTATCGTGTTCCAGTACCGCCTGTTCGCCCTCGCCGTTAATCCAGGTGACGGTATATTGAGGCAGGTCAGTCGCGCGGGGTTCACAATCAAGCGTTTGTTGCGTGGTGCCCATATTCGGCTGCCAAGATGCTAGGCGTGTTTGTAGTGCACTAAACGTCGTCGCATCGCCAGCCAGCGTGCGTTCACCTTCAGTGGCCGTGTGGCGCTCGCCCGTGAAGCGCGTGGTGCCATCTGCCTCAACCGCTACGCTGTAAACAGGGCAGGTGCCGTAGCAAGGGCCTACCTGATAACGAATTTCAGCCAAAGTATCTGAACTGCTCGCGGGCTGATGCTGTGCACAGCCGCTCATCAAAAGTGCCAGTGCCGTTGCCGCTAAACAGATGGTGGGTACGCGCATGCAGAAATTCCTTTTTTGGCTCTATGACGATTGATTGAAAGCAGCTCACAATAGCGGCTGCCATGCTAATGGCAAAACATCATGTGTCCCAAACCTGCTGATTATCATGAGTTTTAACGCCTAATGATACTTGATGTTCATAAGTTTCAGGGCAATAAAAACCTTCGATGAACTCAACCGGTTGCTGATGTTCATCGAAAACGATGCGACTTATGCATAGTAGCGCGTCACCTGGCTCCATCTTAAGCAGATTTGCTTGCTTTGGCGTCGCTAGTTTGGCGGTGATTGTTTGCTTTGCGTGGGAAATCGTTACATTAGCTCGTGCAAATAGAAGTAGCAGGGGCTGAGTAGTTAGGTCGTCTTGCGAAAATGAGCGGCCTATATGTTCAGGAACATAGGTGGTTAATAGCGAGAACGGGGTGCCATGATGACTTCTTATACGAGTTGCTTTTTGTACCAAGCTACCGGCAGTCAATTGCAGCTGATGGGCAATGATGCTGGTGGCAGATACGTAGCCAAAATCTAGCACGTCCACATCCGTAGTCAGTCCCATCGCAATTAGGTTTTCTAGAACTCCAGAGATACTTGCCTGTATCGGCGAGGCTTCGTTGGCAGCGATGGGGAACGTGCCCTTACCGCGGTGTCGTTCAACCAATCCTTCTCGATTAAGGCGCTCCATTGCCTTACGCATTGTGATGCGTGAAACACCAAACTGTTGGGCCAATAATACTTCGTTGGGCATTGATTGATCTGGAGGATAGTTTCCTTCCAGGATCTCCTGACGCAATACCAGATAAACCCGATGATGTTTGGGCCAGGGATCGTTAGAGCTCTCAAATGAGGGCGAGTAAGATAGCTCTCGCACATCGCCTCCTAGGTAAGGTGGGTGTTTTGTTTGTTCTATTGACATAACAAAGATACCATGCATCAATAGCGCATGTTAGCTCGACCAATAACACAAAGCTCTCTGACATGTCTGCTAGATGATCAATAACGAAATATTTAATAACGAGATATTCAATAACAATCCGATAATCGGAGAAGTGATATGCCATATCAACTGCGATTCAAGAAAGCTTCAGTTATTTCTCATGTTCTTTGTCGCTCCCTTTGGGTGCTCCCCTTGCTCACGTTAAGTGTATCTTCCTTAGCGCTTGCAGACGACTGGCCTGATAGCCCTCTGGAAATTGTGGTGCCTTTCGATGCGGGCGGCAGCGCAGACCGGTTGGCTCGCGGGTTGGCCGAGCATATGTCCCCTCGCTTTGGCGTGCCTATTACCGTCGTGAATCGACCGGGTGGTGCTGGCGCTTTAGGCGCTACCTACTTTCAACAACAATCAGCTGACGGAGAAACCTTGCTTGTCATGCAGGCGACGCCCTACTTAGCAAGTGCCATTGAGGTAAGTGGTGCGCCGGTTGAGTGGCAGGATTTTTCGCTCTTGAGTGCGCAGTGGAATGATTATGGTGTGCTTGCCGTGCACAACAGCAGCCCCTACGAAAATCTTGAGCAATTAATTGAGGCCATGCGCGAACCCGGTGAGGTCAGCTCCGGCATTATTGTGGGTAACGGGGGGCATATCCAAACGCTCGTCATGATGGATGCGCTGGGTATCGATCATGAAAATGTGCGCTTTGTGACCTATAGCGGCGGTGCTCCATTACGTACGGCGCTGGCTGGCAACCAAGTGGATTTTGAGATTCTTGCCGCCGAGGCTGCGCTGACGATAAATGAAGAGGTGCGAGCACTGGCTGTTGTACACGATCAGCCAAGCGATAGCTGGGATGCACCACTCCTAAACGATGAACTGGCTGAGTTCGGCGTTGAGCCTTTACCGCTGATTGGTGGGAATGTCTCAGGCCTTATGGTGCATTCTTCTCTGCAGGAGGAATATCCCGAACGTTACGATCGCATCGTGCAGGTGCACCAAGAAACGTTAGAAAGTGACGAGTTTCAAGAGTGGGCGAAAAACGCACGAATGGGTGCTGATTGGCTAACGCCTGAAGAGAGTCAGGCGCTTATTGATGCTACCTATGAAGCTATTCAACAGTACGCACCTTTAGTCAAGTAGCCGCGTACGGTGTTTTGATCGTTTTACAAAAGGCAGTAGGAGTTATGACGTCTTCAACTTTTAGCCGCTCCTTCCCATGGGGAAATGTACTTTTTTCGTTAACGCTAGCGGGGGCGTTTTTCTACTACGCTCACGGCGTTCATGCCGCTGCTCGTGGGGCTACCGACTGGGTGTTGGTAGTCCCCGTCGCCGGTATCGGCATTGCATCTCTATTGGTTATTACAGGTACGAAAATTGTGGATTGGTACCGGGAGCATGCGCATGATTCAGGCCGCACTGTTCCAGTCAAAACCCTTCTTTTCATGGCGCTGTTGGTTCTTTACGTGGGTGCACTGCCATTCATTGGTTTTGATATAGGCAGCTTCGTGTTTCTTGCTTTGACGCTTTACGTGCAAGGAGAAAAGCGCTGGTGGGTGTTGCTAGGAAGTGGCGTGCTGGTCTCTTTCGTTGTGGTGTTGGTATTTGTCCAGCTTCTTAACGTACGCCTTCCGACTATCCTGCTTTAACGACAAAGGTGCTGAAATTCATGATTGATACGGATGCATTCCAGGCCGCGATTGAGCTGCTCGCAAGCACGCCAGCAGCGTGGTGGGTGGTCGTCCCTGGCTTGATAATCGGATTGTTCTTTGGCTCGATACCGGGGCTGTCGATTTCTATTGCCATGGCGGTGTTTCTCCCTGCTACGCTGTATATGGATTTTCTACCCGCTATTCTATTTCTGACTGCCATTTTTACAGGCGGCGGTTTCGGCGGTGCGATACCCGCTATCATGATGAATATACCCGGCACATCCTCCTCGGTAGCCACGGCCTTTGACGGCTATCCTATGGCGCGCAAAGGGCAGCATGCTCAAGCGCTCGGCATTGGGTTAATGGCTTCCGTGCTAGGCACGTTAGTCGGGTATTTGTTACTGCTTCTGACAGTTCAATCAGTTTCTCATTGGGTTCTTAAGTTAGGGCCAACGGAGATGTTGGTTATTGCTCTATGGGGGGTCACGCTGATTGCCGTGTTGAATGACGCTAGCATTTCTAAAGGGCTAGCAGCGGGCGCGCTGGGCATTCTGATTAGCACTGTCGGCTACAGCGATGCAGGACAGATGCGAGGAACCTTTGGCAGTATGTACTTGCTGGATGGTATTCCGGCCATACCTGCGCTCATCGGCTTTTTCGCGGCGTCTGAGTTGTTTAATCTGGTTGGTAAAAACTACATCGTGGATGCACAGGAGAACCGTGTTGTCCGGTTTCGCAGTATTTTGGAAGGAATGGCGTTTGTGGCAAGCAGGCCACTACAGGTCCTGCGGGGAGGGGGGATGGGTGCGGTTATAGGCGCCATTCCTGGCGTAGGGGCAAGTATCGCTAACCTTGCCGCTTATGCAACGGCGAAAAAACAGTCGAAAGAGCCAGAGTCTTTTGGCAAAGGCCATCCTTCCGGGCTCATTGCGGCAGAGTCGGCTAACAGCAGTTCTGAAGGGGGTTCAATGATTACCCTTCTGGCGCTGGGGTTGCCGGGCGGCGCGGGTACCGCTGTATTGCTCAGCGCGTTTGCTTTGCATAATGTGACGGGAGGCCCACGGTTCATCCGCGAAAATACCGACATTGTCTATGCCCTGATTCTTGGCAATATGGCTCAGGCCGCCTTATTGTTGGTGGTTGGGCTGGGCTTTATTTTTTTGGCGGGATATATCGTCAAAATTTCGCTTAAATTCATGATTCCCGTGGTAATGGTGCTTTCTGTCGCAGGTTCTTACACCATTACAGGAAATATGGTGGGCCCGATTACAGTTGTGGTTACGGGTATCCTGGGATGGCTGATGCGTTTGTATGGCTTTCCAGTGGCCGCTACGGTGGTAGGTCTATTAGTCGGTAGTATGGCTGAAGGTGAGCTGGTAAGAAGTATGCAGATCAGCGGAGGTAGCTTAGGGTTTATATTGGAACGGCCTATTACGCTGATTTTTATGGCTTTACTACTGTTGTCTATACTGCCTCGCATTGTAGGAAGCGTCTCTAAGTGGAAGAAATCTTAAACTGCTCCACTGTATTGCTGTGCCTCTAAAGCCACTGGCTTTTAGTAAGCCGGTGGCTGTTGCCGTTACTGAATAATAGCGCTGTAAAGAATGGCATTGCTTACTTTTTACGATATAGCACCATACCTGCGTGATAGAGCACGCCATCGATGAACTCACCATCAGCGGTAAAACCGGTGTCATCCCAGTATTCTATGTAGTTATTCGTTACTCGATAGCGGCCCTGGTAAGCACTTTTATGCTCACCACGGGCCTCGTCGTAGCGATTGTTGGGTAAAAGATCATGACGAATACGTCCATCTTCAGTTACCCACATACCAACATACGGATGGTCTGCCATAGCCTCGATTTACTGCCGCCTACTCACCTTGTCGATCTTGCTGTGCCACACTAATAAGGTGGTGTGCAGGCTTATCAAAATAGGCCCATCAACGTATTCAAACCTGTAGGGACTCAAATGACACGCATATGGAAGGCCTATTTGAACGCGTCGTTGATTTTACGCGTCACCATCGCGCTGGTATTGGGCGTGTTAGTCGGGCTTGTTGGCGGGGATACAGTGGCCGTTTGGCTGGCGCCGCTGGGTGATTTACTGCTGCGGCTACTGACCTTTTTGATTGTGCCCATCGTGCTGTTCACGCTGATGGTGGGGGTTAACCAGTCGCGCGAGGGTAGCGCGGGGCGTATAGGCGGAAAGGTCTTTGGCTATTATCTGGCGTCTTCAGCGCTGGCCATTATGGTGGGCTTAACGGTTGCTACGCTGTTTAGCCCAGGAAGTGGCATGACGCTCAACGACGAAGCCAGTTTTTCGGTGCCTGAAAACCCTGGCGTTGTCGAGGCGCTGCTTAACATCGTGCCGGATAATATTATCGGGGCTTTTGCCGAGCTTAATATGCTGGGCATTATTTTTACGGCATTAGTGTTTGGTATTGCGCTGCTAAAAATGCGCCAATCACCGCGCCAGCATGCGATGGGCGAGCGGTTGTACGAGGTGATTGAGGCACTAAACGATGTCACGCTAAAAGTTATGTCAGGGGTGTTGCACTATGTGCCCATCGGCGTCTTTGCAATTGTCGCCGAAACGGTGAGCCGTCAAGGCTTGGAAACGCTGCTATCGTTGGGTGATATGGTGGTTGTGCTGTATATCGCGCTGGGCGTTCATGTGCTGCTTTATTGCGGCATCATGCGTTTATTTGGTGTGAAACTACGCACCTTCTTCCGTGAGGCACGCACGCCCATGCTCACGGCATTTGCCACTCAAAGTAGCTCTGGCACGCTGCCGTTAACGGTCAACGCGGCCCGCCGTTTAGGAATTTCTAAGAGTATTTATGGCTTCAGCCTGCCGCTAGGGGCCACTTTGAATATGGATGGGGCGGCGATTCGTATCGCTATCTCGGCAGTCTTTGCCGCCAACGTGATTGGCGCGCCGCTGGATTTCATCAGCATGGTACAGATTGTGCTGATTGGTACGCTGGTCTCGGTGGGCACTGCCGGGGTGCCGGGTGCCGGTATCATTATGATTGCCACGGTGTTTGCCCAGGTCGGGCTGCCGATTGAAACCGTTGCGTTGCTCGCCGCTATTGATGCACTGGTAGGCATGGGCGCCACGGCCTTGAACGTGACCGGCGATTTAGTCGGCACATCGGTGATTGCGCGTAGCGAAGGCGAGCAGTTAAGTGAGACGCCTGTAGAAGAAGCGTCAGAGGTTGCAAAGGGGTAGCTTAAAAGCGCTTGCCCTGTAGTCCCGTGAGAATGCATTCACTCCTGGCATCGGCGCCTCCATGGCCACGTTGACTAGGCATAAAAAAGCCGCCTAAGTGTGACCTTAGGCGGCGTTGCATTTATCAAGCGATGAGAACTAAATGTTAGTGCTTTAATATCACATAAAACGCATGGATGATGCCGGGTATAAATCCAAACAGCGTTAGAATAATGTTCAGCCAGAAATGTCCTTTAAATCCGACTTCAAGAAATACGCCGAGTGGCGGAAATAGAACCGCAAAAATCATTTTGATTGGATCTGTCGCTGTAAACGCCATGAAGCCTCCTTTGCTTTCAGGGGTGTAGCCTGTACAAGTTTAAGCATTACCAAACAATTTATCTATGCCTCAATTAACTACTAGAGACTAGCCAGATCAGGAAATCGTTCAATCCTGCCATGCATTTTCACGTTGAGGTATCTGGGAGGGACCCCGTGTTGAGAAGAGTAGCGACCACGTCTTTTTGTTTATTAAGCTGTCTGACGGCTAGCCAAAGCTGGGGCCAAAATATGCCAGTGACTTCCAGCGCGATGGACACGCTAGAGGTCACGGCACCGCGCCTGGCGCGCGAACTGTACGCAACGCCTGCCGCGGTCTCAACGCTTGACCGTGACGCCATTGCACAGGGGCAGCAGCGTGCTCGCCTGGATGAGGCATTAGTGCGCGTACCGGGCGTGTTTGTGCAAAACCGCGATAACTTTGCCCAGGGCCAGCGAATCTCTATTCGAGGTTTTGGCGCGCGGGCACCGTTTGGCGTGCGTGGCATTACCGTGATGGTCGATGGCATTCCCTACACGCTGCCCGACGGTCAAGCGCAGCTTGATGCCATCGATTTAGACAGCGCTGAGCGTATCGAGGTCATCCGCGGGCCCTCTTCGGTGCTTTACGGCAACGCGGCTGGCGGGGTGATCGCGGTGACTACCGCCGACGGTCGCGATAACCCAGGAACGCGCCTGCGCGCGGAGGTTGGGAGTGATGGCTATCGAAAAACGTCGCTGCAAACCGGCGGTTCAGAAGGAGACTGGTCGCATCATGTAAGTCTTTCGGCGCTCAATGTTGATGGCTATCGTGAGCAGAGCTCGACTGAAAAGTATTTGCTAAATGCCAAGCTGCGCCGTGAGTTAGGCAGCGGAAGGGCGATAACGGCCATTATCAATTTGCTTGAAAACCCGCGCTCCGAAGATCCTGGTGCGCTAAATGCACGCGAAGTCGCGAACGGGCGTGATCAGGCCGCCCCAAACTCCATAGCATTGGATGCTAGGCAAAACGTTGATCAGCAGCTGCTCGGCTTACAGTACGAAGATCTGTCAGCAGGCCCTGGCGAGCTCTATGTAAAGGGTTTTGTTGCGCAGCGGGATTTTGAGCAGCAGTTGCCGTTCGTGGGCAGTAGCCGGTTGGGCTATCAGCGTGATTACCTGGGCGCGAGCGCTGAGTATCATCATGAAATTAATGTGGGCAGCCTGCCGCTGAGCTATATCACCGGTGTGGATGTGGCGCGTCAAAACGATGAGCGCTTTCGTAATGATGTAAACGCTCAGGGCGTGGTGGGTGAGCAATTGGCGGAAGAGACGCAAACGGCAACCTCGGCCGGGGTCTTTGCTCAGGGGGATTTGGCGCTTTCCGAGCAGGTAACACTCTCGCTGGGTGCCCGCTTTGACCGAGTAGAGTTAGAGGTCGACGACCGCTACCTGGACGATGGCGATCAAAGCGGTGAGCAAACCTTCAACGAATGGAGTGGCTCAGCGGGTTTGAGCTACCGCTATCGCCCACAGCATCAGGCATATGTGAATACCGGTACCGCGTTTGAAACGCCCACCTTCTCAGAGTTTGCTAACCCCTCGGGTGGCGGTTTCAACCCTTCAATTTCGCCGCAAAAGGCCTGGAATCGTGAGATAGGTCTGCGCGGTTACGTTGAACCGCTGGCGATGGATTACGACTTGGCACTGTTTTCGGTGCGTGTGCGCGATGAGTTAGTGCCGTATGACGAGGGTGCTCGCACCTTCTATCAAAACGCGGGCGATACCGACCGTGATGGGATTGAGCTGGCGCTAGGTTGGCAGTTAGCCAGCCAGTGGCGATTGGACAGCGCCTTAACGTTGGCGCGCTACGAATTTGATGGTTTTGCAACGCCAGCTGAGCGTTTTGATGGTAATCGTATTCCCGGTTTGCCCGAGCAAACATGGGTCAATCAGCTAAGTTGGCAAGGCCTTGATGAACGCTTTGCAACGCTGGAAACCCAGTACGTGGGCGATATGGTCGCAGACAATGCCAACGACACAGAGGTTGATAGCTACTGGCTGGTCAATTTGCGGGTGGGGGATGGCTGGGCGCTGGGCAGCGACACCAGGCTGAATGCTTATGTCGGCATACGTAATCTACTTGATGAGGAGCATTTCGCTAACGTGCGCCTGAACGGCACCTTTGGGCGCTTTTACGAGCCCGCGCCAGGACGCAGTGTGTATGGCGGAGTGGAAGTAAGGTTCTAACCCTGCAATTGAGGTACTAATAAGCGCTGCGCTGAGAATGGCCTAGGCGCTTATTCTCCACTTCCCATCAACAGAACGGGCGGCCCTGAGGCCGCCCGTTGTGTTTGTCGTTACCAATGCGGGCCGCTAAAAAATAGCGTAGCTGAGCATAGTTAACGTTTTACTTGGCTCACATTATTCCGGTAGCGCGTAGCCAATGACATAGTCACCCATTTTTGTACCAAAAGTGCCGTGGCCTCCCGCCGTAACGACCACGTACTGACGCCCATCTGTGCCGGTATAGGTCATTGGGGTAGCCTGGCCGCCGGCCGGCAGACGCGCTTTATATAGCTCTTCGCCAGTGGTGACGTTGTAACCACGCAGATACTGATCCAGCGTGCCGCTTAAGAACGAAACGCCGCCCGCCGTGGTTAATGGGCCGCCAAGCGCAGGCACCCCCACGTTCAAGCCAATCGGTAGGCCAAACGGCATGCTGTCGCGAGTTGTGCCATTGCGGTGTTGCCAAACGACCTCTGCGCTTTGTAGGTCAATTCCAACCACGTTACCCCAAGAGGGCGCTTGGCAGGGAAGGCCTAGCACGGAAAGCAGCGGGCCGAGTTCAACCGCGTAGGGCGCGCCTTCATTGGGCTGTAAGCCCTGTTCGCTGGCAGAACCTTGGCCTTCCTCCACCTCGTCACGCGGGATCAGCGTGGACACAAACGCTAGGTACTTAGCCCCGGTGAACAGCGCTTGACGCTCAGGGTCAACCGCAACCCCGCCCCAGTTCATCACACCCACATTGCCGGGATAGATGATGCTGCCTTCCAGCGACGGCGGGGTGTATTGGCCTTCATAGCGTAATGAGTTGAATTGAATGCGGCACATCATTTGATCAAACGGTGACGCGCCCCACATATCACGTTCGGTGAGTGGCGGAGGCAGTAGGTTCAGCGCCGATTGAGTCTGGGTTTCAGCAGTCCAGTCGCCGTCTACAGCGCCTTGAGGCACGGGCACTTCTTCGATGGGTACAATCGGCTCGCCGGTTTGGCGATTTAATATATACAGGCTGCCCTGCTTGGTTGGCTGGATTACCGCAGGCTGTGTGCCGTCGTTGGTGGCTAGATCTATCAGCACCGGCTGGGCGGGGGTATCCATATCCCATAAGTCATGGTGTACAAACTGATAAGCCCATTCAACTTGGCCATCGTCCAGATTGAGTGCTACTAAGCCCGCACCATAGATTTCGTCATTTGCTGTGCGGTCGGCGCCATACTGATCGGGGGTGGCATTGCCCATGGGTAGGTAAACCATGCCAAGTTCTTCGTCAACGCTGATCGGCGCCCATACGTTGGGTGAGTTGCGGGTGTAGGTTTCGCCTTCAGCCAATGGATCGGTATTGTCTGGATTGCCGCTATCCCAGTTCCATACCAGCTCGCCGGTGTGCACATCAAAAGCACGAATAACCCCAGATGGCTCATCGGTGGAGCTATTGTCGGTGACATGGCCGCCCAGGATTATCAGGTTCTCGGTCACCGTGGCAGGGGAGGTTGAGTAGTAGCCGCCCGGTGCAAAATCGCCAATATTGTTAGTCAGATCAATTTCGCCGTTATCGCCAAAGTTAGCGCAGCGTTCGCCGTTATCGGCATTCAAGGCGATCAAGCGAGCATCCGCCGTTGGCAGGTAGAGCCTGCGTGGGCACATGACATCCGTGGCGCTCAGCATTGCGGGCGTAGTGCTATCGTCTGCAACGCCAAACAGCAGCGACAGAAAAGAAAGATCCAGGCTGAAAATATCGTTGTTATCGAAGATATCAAAAGACATTGCCGTGTCGCTTGCCGGTGCGCTGTCTGTCGCTATGTTAGTTGCGTCGTCGTTAGGCGTGGCGTCAGAAGAATAGCTGGCTGCATCGTAGTAGGCGAGGCCGCGGCAGGTCATGTGCGCCCAGCTGGAAAAGTCATCTGCCCCCTGAGTGCTGATTTCCGGGTCGAACTCCCAAAGGGTTTCACCCGTTTCAGGAGAGAGTGCCATGGCACGGCTGTGCGAGGTGCAGATATACAGGCTGTCGTTAACTTTTAGCGGCGTATTTTGATTGGTAATTTCGGGTGGTGCATTAGAGCCCGCCTGATCGCCGGTTTGAATGCGCCACACCTCTTCAAGCTCGCTAATGTTGTCAGGCGTTATCTGATTAAGCGAGGAGTAGTGAGTGCCAGCGTTGGTGCCGCCGTAGGCAGGCCAGTCGTCACCTGCCACCTGGGCGGGGTTAACGGCGCCGGCACCGGGTATGTTGTTTGTGGCTAGGGTACCTTTAATAGTGCCGGGGTCGCTGAACTGACTGGCGATGGCCACGATCATCGCCGCGCTAATGCTGGCCATCAGTGCCAAGCTGCCGCCGCGTGAATGGAGCGGCTTACGCCACCAGGGAAGCAGTAGCAAAATGCCTATTAAGCAGAGAATCGCGACCCGAGGAACCAACTGCCACCAGTCCAGGCCCACTTCCCAAAGTGCCCAGCCCAGGGTGGCTAAAAGTACCAGTGCGTAGAGCCAGAGAGCGGCGCCTCGGCGCAAGATGAATAAAATGCCGCACGCGATAATGCTCAATCCGGCGATTAAGTAGTAGGCGCTGCCGCCCAGGCTGATTAGCTTTCCGCCGCCAACGGCGAGCACTAAACCCACTATTAATAAAACAAGGCCCGCGATGATAGCTGGCCATTTGCAGTGGTCACGCGTGCTTTCTTTCATGAGATGTCCCCTTATGAAAACGTACTAACGTTGCTTGATTTAGATAGACAAGCAACATGCCAACAACGCGCTTTAACCCATCGACAGCGCCGATGGGTTAAGACACACCTTTTCAGTGGCTATTTTAGTAATCAAGCCGCTATTGGTCTAACGGTTTGATTTTTTTCTGAGGCGAGCACGTTACCGCAACGTCGCAGTCGCTGCGGTAACGTGGGACAGCAGGTGAGAGCGTTATAGCTTAACCAGCATTTTGCCGGTGTTGCCACCTTCAAACAGCGCAAGGAAGGCATCAGGCGTACTCTCCAGGCCTTCTTTGACGGTTTCTTTATAAGCCAGCTTGCCTGCCGCTACCTGGGGAGTCACTTCGTTTAGGAAATAGGGGTAGCTTGACCAGTGATCAGCAACGATAAAGCCCTGCATCTTCGCTTTGCGAATCACCAGCTGAGAAAGATTGCTGGGGCCGGGCGAGGGCGCTTCAGCATTGTAGCTATCGATCATGCCGCATACGGCGATGCGAGCGCCTTCATTTAGCTGGCTGAGCGCCGCTTCAAGGCAGATGCCGCCCACATTTTCGTAATACACGTCGATGCCGTTAGGGCTGGCAAGTTTGATCGCATCGCTTAATTCTTGCGCGGTCCGGTTTTGATAGCTGACAGGCTCGACGCCTAATGATTCAAGCCATGCGAGCTTATGAGCCGCGCCCGCAATGCCAACAACATGGCAGCCCTTTGCTTTCGCTAGCTGAACGGCCAGCGAGCCAACCGCGCCGCTGGCGGCACTCACTAAAACGTTGTCGCCCGGCTTGCATTCGGCTATCAGATTGAGGCCGGTCCAGGCAGTCATGCCGGGCATTCCTAGAACACCCAGATACGCTTGTTCAGGCACGTCATTTTCCGGTAAGGGCGTGAGGCCTTCTGCGGGAAGCTGAGCAATATCACGCCAACCACCCATGTGACTGACGTTATCACCGACCTTAAGACGTGAATCATTGGACTCGATAACCTCGCCAATCGCACCGCCTTCCATCGGTTTACCAATTCCAAACGGTTCTACATAGGTGCGCAAGCCACTCATGCGGCCACGCATGTAGGGGTCCACAGACAGCCAGTGGTTGCGAATACGCACTTCGCCTTCGGCAAGGTCAGGCAACGTTTGCGTCTCAAGCGCGAACAGAGAGCGGTCGGGTAGGCCGTTGGGATAAGCGGTAAGCGTGTAAAAGCGCGACTGCATAAATGTCTCCTGCGAATACGTTACATGATGAACATTACGCGTTGTACGACGCGTGCGGTGTCCCTTGTAGCATAGAGACCATTAGCCTGCTGGCAAGTTCGTCAATGTAGGTTAATCGCGCGTTTAGAGACAGGACGCACAAAAAAACAGGGCGATCCATTGCTGGTCGCCCTGTCTATATGCTGCTGTTACGATACTACGTGTGCTGTCGCATTGATTAGGCTAAGGGGTATCACACACCAACCAAGAATGTGTTATCCGTTAATCCAACAGCGTTACCATCACCGGTGCCGTACCGCGTCGGAGCATGCCAAGCTTAACCGCCGCGCGTTTAGATAAATCAATGATTCGCCCTTGCACAAAAGGACCGCGGTCATTGATCAACACTTCTACTTCTTGCCCAGTATCCGGGCGTGTCACCAGTACTTTCGTTCCAAAAGGCAGGCTTGGATGAGCCGCCGTTAATGCCTGTTGGTCAAAAGGTTCCCCACTAGCAGTGGTGGCTCCCTGAAAGCGGTCGCTGTAAAACGATGCGACGCCTTCCTGTATTTCTGTTTCGTGTGCAAAGGCACTATTGGCAGCGCTACATGTTACGATCGCTGCCAAGCAAATCGTTCGGATCAGTCTTTTTCGGGCTCCCATGGGAGTACCTCAGTTTTGCGTGTCACGAATCCCGCACTCTTGATGAGGTGCCTTATAGGCCAAACGATAGTACCCGTGTCGCTTAAGCTCAGCAAGCTTTAAGAAGATCGGTGCAATTAGGTTCATATTCGAGATTTTTACACTTTCCTTATGCGACCTTGAATTTCAGCTACTTACCGAATTGTGCAGGAACTGTGTCAATAATAGCGTGACTGAAATACAGTGCTTTTCATGAAACGCTCACTTGAATAGCGTAAGCATCTTATACTTACGATTGACGCATTAATTAATCATTGTCATTGCGACTTAATAGGAAATTATTCATGGCTAAATCTTCTTCCTTGGGTTTTGTACTTGTCGCTGTTGGCGGCGCTGTCGTTGGTTTTTTGGCCGCTCAAGTTATTCCTTTACAGGGGCTGTCAACCGACGCGACGCCCGTCGAAAACGTTGATGGGACTGGTAAACAGCCTTCTTCTGCTGTTGCGGGATTGAAGAAATTTACACTCAACGAGCGTATGAATGGTGAAATAACGTCGGCTAGCGAGCTCAACGGTAAAGATGGCAGCCGTTTTTTGCGCTATGCCATGACGTTGGAAGCAGAAGATTTAGTCGAAATTTCTCTGCGTGGCGCATTGCAGGGCATAGTGGCTCTGTATGATGACCAGTTGCAGCTGCTGGCAAGTGCGCCAACGGTACGCCAGCGCATTGAAGAGAGCGGTGATTATGTAGTGGTAGTGAGCGGAGCTGATGCGCATAGCTACGGCCCGTTTAGCGTCAATGGCCGTACTATCGAGCTCAGTGATTCCGATACGCTAACCGTTGATGCGCCTATCGATAGTTGGCTCAATAACGAAGCCCGTGAATTTACCCTAACGATCGCAGAAGCCGGTATGTATCAAATAGAGATGCGTGCCGATGACTTCGATGCCTATCTAGTGTTGGAAGGCCCCAATGGCTATCTGCGTGAAGATGATGATAGTGCTGGTGATTTAAACGCACGCATTTCGGATTTTCTTGCCCCGGGTGATTACACGCTGCGCGCACGCACGGCCTATGGCGATGCCAATGGCCTGTTCTCGCTAACGGCAGAACCGCGCGAGCTGCCAGGTGATGGTGAGCTGCGCAATGATGGCCCTATTGCGCCCAATGAGTCCTTCAATGGCTGGTACAGCGGTCAAGATCTTGGCTATGAGCTAGAGATTGAAGAAGCTGGCATGTACCAAATTGAGATGAGCTCCAGCGAAGTCGACTCCTATCTGGTATTGGAAGGCCCCAATGGCTACTACCGCGAAGATGACGATAGTGCAGGTAACTTGGATGCGCGCATTGCTGACTTTTTAGCACCCGGCACCTATCAGCTAACAGCACGCACGGCTTATGGTTCCGAGAGCGGTCTATTCGCGCTTGCCGTTGAGCCGCGTGAATTGCCCGATGACGTTGAGTTGCAAAACGAAGGCGCGCTCACGTCTGGCGAGACGTTAAATGGCTGGTACAGCGGTGAACCGCTTACTTACGAGCTTACGATCGAGGAAAGCTCGCTGGTGACGATTGCCATGCGTTCTTCAGATTTCGACACCTTTTTAGAAATTAGCGGCCCAGGCGTTGCTGTAAGTGACGATGATGGCGCAGGCGGTACCAATTCGCAGTTGCAGGAACAGTTGCTACCGGGAACTTATACCGTGAGTGCACGCGGATATAGCACCGCTGGCAGCGGTTTGTTTGAGCTGAACGTTGAGACTGAAGCCGCGGATATTGCGCCAGATATGTAACTTCCCACGCTTTTGACGCAGTCCATAACGCCCTTGCCGCTGATAGCGACAAGGGCGTTTGTATTTGTTTTGGAACATAGCGCCTAGCGGCCTGCTTTGATGCATCCAGCGATGACCAGTACCGCCGCTGCGGGTAGGCGCCAGTCAAGAACGCTCATCCCTGCCAAGACCAGCAGCAGGGCGGCTAAAATGGGTACGCCGTAAGCAAGGCTGCCTACCAAGCTGGTGTGCCCCCAGCGAAGGGCTTTATCCCAAGCCACCATCGCTATCCCGTACGGACCTAGCCCCAGGGCGATACCTGCCAAAAGTGCCTCGCCACTGGGCAGCGCAATGCGCCCTTCTAATAGCAGACTAGCACCTGTAGCGATAGCGCTAGCAACAAGCAGCAGCCTAGGTAATAGCGGCGTAAGTGCCACCGGCGCTGCTTGGCTCAACCATGAATAGATAGCCCAGCAAAAAGCCGCTAAAAGTGCCAAGGCGTAGCCAGTAGTAGCGCCACCTAGGCCGCCACTGATCGCTTGAGGCACGAGTAGCAGCGCCGCGCCTGAAAACGCAATCAGTGCGCCTAAAGCCCCGGCTAAGCGTAAGCGGCCAAAGCGACTCCACTGGGTGAGTAATACAAACAGCACGGGCCAGGTATAAGTAATCAGCGCCGCTTCAGCGGCGGGCGCTAAACGCATGCCGATAAAGTACGTGCTCACCGCACCAAAAATGAGCAATGGAACGCCTACCCAGATCCTGAACTGCCAGCCAAAGCTGCTGGCCGCGACGTTGACGCGGCGGCTTAAGGGGAGCGTTGCTAGTGCCCCAGCTAATAGCGTTACCGTCGTTAGCTGCAGGGGTGGCGTGGCCTTTGCGAATTCAGCCAGCAGCGGCGCCGCACTCCAAAGCATCACGGCCACTAGCGCCGCGCCAATGCTGTACCAGCGTGGAAATATGACGGGGGCGTGAACGGGATGCATGTGCGATCTCCTTGATTTAAGCATGTGCAGAGCAGCATACTTATTGCCAATGCATCACAATATCAATCTTTATTGATGGTATTCATCAAGGATTATGATATATGCGCGCACCGACGTTGGATCTCACCTTGCTGCGTACGCTAGTGGCTATTTCTGATACCGGTAGCGTGACCGCGGCGGCTAAGCGCTTGGATTACACGCAGTCGACGGTCAGCATGCAGTTGCAGCGATTAGAAGCGCAGTTAACGCTTACGCTGCATGAGCGAGAAGGGCGACGAATACGCTTTACATCGGAAGGAGAGCGTTTGCTTAGCCACGCGCGCCGCCTGTTAGCGCTTAACGACGAAGCGTGGAGCGACATGCAGGCGCGCCAAGTCACCGGTGATCTTACCCTGGGGATTCCTGAAGATTACGCGTCGTTATTGCCCTCCGTGTTTGCTTACTTTCATCAGCTTTATCCGTCAGTTGGCTTGCGGGTTATTTGTGGCACCAGCGCACTGCTTGTTGAGCAAGTTAAGACCAAAGAGTTAGATTTGGCCTTAGTCACGCGCCAGCGCAACTCCCCCGGTGGCGATGTCATTCGCCGCGAGCCGTTGGTGTGGGCGGTGGGCGTGAATCAGCAGCCGTTGCTCAGTGACCCACTGCCGCTGGCGCTCTATTCCCCCGGCGCTGATGTGTTTCGTGAAGTGGCCGAGCAGGCGCTGCAGGCGGCGGGGCGCAGTTGGCGAGTTGCCTATACCAGCCAGTCTATGGCGGGGTTAGCGCCTATCGTGACGGCTGGGCTTGCGGTGGTGGTCGTCACGCGCAGTATGCTGACGCCATCCTTACGGCCTTTAGATGAAAGTAGCGGGCTGCCCGCGCTACCAATGATTGAGTTGGCACTTCACCGTGCGCCGCATCGCCCCTCAGAGCCGGCGCGCCGTTTAGGAGAGTTGATTCGCGAGCAGCTAGCCGCACCTGAACAAGCGCTATAAGGTAAGTAACGTTTAGCGTTGAACGTGGCGCAATGCTTTAATCAGCGTGAGGGAGCGTTACTGACTAGAATGATAAGCAAATAAATTGGCGGTTAGGAGCATGGCATGCACGAACTGGATCACTATATTTACCCGCATCGGGTACTGCACTGGCTAGTCGCTGGGGCGTTACTGCTCTCATTGGCCAGTGGCTTAACATTAGGATTGGTAGGTTTTGACCGTATTCTTGACTTGGCGGGAAGCGTGCTTACCAATTTGCTATACACCAGCCATAAAACGCTCGGCGTATTGATCTTACTGCTGATGACGCTGCGTATCATTACGCGCCTAGCCTTTGTGGTGCCGGACCATTCACCGCCGCTGAATGCCTTTGAGCGTACCGTCAGTACTAGCGTGCATCATTTGCTGTATTTGGCACTGATTATTATGCCGATAGTGGGTTGGGCCGCGACGGCAAGCGGAGGCTTTCCTGTGGAGTTTTTCAAGTGGCAGTTACCGGGCTTAATCGGCCGTCATGAGCAACTGTCCGAGCAGTTGTTTGTATGGCATGGATGGCTAGCCTGGATCATTTTAGGACTGGTGGTTCTGCATGTCGCGGGGGCGCTGTTCCATTGGCGAATCAAGCGCGACAACGTGATGACACGGATGAGCCTATTTGATTGAGCCGGGCGAGGGTGCTGATTGAGTAGGACACGCCTGCTGTTGCGATAGCCGCCCGCTGAGCGGCATCGCAACGGTTTGAAAGGCGCGAGTCAGATCTACGCCTGGCCCTGCTCCTAGCTTTGCGTTGGTCTCAATGCTCTACCTGAAATACCCGCTTAAGGTATTTGACGAAGCCCTGGTCTCGTGACGAAGTTTTGCCGGGTTCATCGGAGATCTTGGCCACCGGCTGGCCGTTGCAGGCCACCATTTTAATCACCATGTTCATCGGTTTTAGGCCGGGCACGTCGCAGGTAAGCGTGGTGCCAATCCCAAAGCTTGTTTTGATTCTGCCTTCAAGCGTTGTCTTAAGCGCCATTGCCTTATCGAACGTTAGCGAATCGCTAAAAATCAGCGTCTTGCTGCGGGGGTCGATGCCCAATGTTTTATAGTGCTGGATGCACTTTTCCGCGAAGTGCAGCGGGTCGCCGCTATCGTGGCGAAGTCCATCGAAAAGCTTGGCAAAATACAGATCGAAATCTCGCAGGAAGGCGTCCAGCGTGATGGTGTCGGTGAGTGCGATACCAAGATGTCCGCGGTATTCCTGAACCCAGGCTTCCAGCGCCGCGCGCTGGCTATCGACTAGACGACTACCTAGCTGCTGATGTGCCATTACCCATTCGTGGGCCATCGTGCCCATGGGGGCGAGCCCGTGGCGCCTGGCGATATCGACATTACTGGTGCCCACGAAGTTGCCTGGGAATTCCTGGCTCAATACCGTGATGATGGCTTCCTGCACCGGCTGAGAAAGCCGACGACGGGTGCCAAAGTCTGCAAGGTTCAGGCCTGCCAGCTGTTCGGACGTGTAGTTTTCACGCAGCGTATCGAGCTTATAGCGCAGCTGATTCACCGCCTGCTCAATAGTGATATCAGGGTAGAGTACGCGGTTACGTACTTCGCTAATGATCGCCAATAACACGATTTCGAACAGTATGCTGTGCGACCAGGGACCGTCGATGACGATACATAGCTCCTGGTCTTCCATAAACACGTCAACGTACTCGGGACGGAAGCGAAACAGTTCTAGGAAACGTATAAAGTCCGGCGTGAGGTAGTTAATCGTGCTGAGATAAGCCGATTCCTCGACGCTGAGCTTGAGAGTGCCTAACTGATCGATCTGATCGCGAATCTCGCTCAGGTACGGCGCCAAATCTTCCGAATTACGGCACCGGAATTCCCAGGTAACACTGGCATTGGGGTATTTGTGGTGTACCCCCTGCATCATGGTGATCTTGTACCAGTCGGTATCCAGCAGCGAGGTGATGATAGGCCCGTCGCGGTAAGTGGCTGTCATGAAACATTCCTAATGTAGCGCTGGTGCTTGGTAAACGGGGCCCTCACTGAGTGCATGGGGTCTCCTTGGTTATTGTAACGACTAGCTGAGGGTGTAGCCGCGGCGGTTATGCGCCTTTTATACACCGCTTTTATGCATTGCCCGTTATGAATGGGAATCATGCCATCCGCCTAGTTTACAGGTAAGCGAGATTTGATGCCTTTATTGACATCGCTGGGCAGTACGTCAAACTTCAGCGCTCTTTTATTTACAAGGTGAAAATTCCCATGGAGCTGGTGCGCTTAGTACTTCACCACTATCGCTGGCCATTTTTGGGCGCGATAGGTTTGAGCCTGTTAAGTGCTGGCTTAGGGGTGGGCGTTATTGCGTTTATTAATCAGCGGCTGATTGAAGTAGGCAGCTTGGCCGCGTTACCGCAATTTTTGGGCTTATTGGCCCTGCTACTCGCCATCACGCTGGCGACACAGCTGGCGCTGACCGTGCTTGGGCATCACTTTGTATTTGACCTGCGCTCACGCTTAGTGAAGCGCATCCTGGATAGCGATATCGAGCGCCTGGAGCAACTGGGCAATGCCACGTTGCTTGCCAGTTTATCGAGCGATGTGCGAAATATCACCATTGGCTTTGTGCGCCTGCCAGAGCTGATTCAAGGGGTGGCCTTAACGCTGGCTTCAATCGCTTACCTGGCTTGGCTATCGCCGCAAATGGTGGTGATTACCGTGCTGTGGATCGCATTCACCATGGGGGTGGGCTGGGTGTTGGTGTCGCGGGTCTATCGCCATTTTCGCTTAGTGCGTGAAAGTGAAGACCGCTTATATAAAGACTATCAATCGGCTATTGAAGGGCGTAAAGAGCTTGCGCTCAACCGCGATCGTGCGCAGCGCTTTTTCGACGAAACTTATACTGCTAATGCCCGTGATTATCTCTATCACATTATTCGTGCCGATACCTATCACCTAAGCGCCGGCAACTGGTCCAATATTATGATGCTTGGAGCCATTGGCGTGGTTTTCTTTATGGCTAACGGGCTGGGCTGGGCAACGCCTGCCGTCGCCGCTACGTTTGCGCTAGCGCTGCTGTTTTTACGCACTCCCTTGATTCAGGCCATCGGCGCGTGGCCTACCTTGATTAGCGCGCAGGTGGCCTTTGATAAGCTGGCAAGCCTGGAGCTTGCCGACTACCAACCAGGCTTTAGCGTCGACGATTCGCTGCACGACTGGCAACGGCTTGAGCTGGTCGATGTCAGCTATCATTACCCGGCCAGTGCACAGGGTGAAGGGTTTCAAGTCGGCCCTGTTAGCCTGACGCTAGAGCGCGGAGAGCAGGTGTTTCTTATTGGGGGCAACGGTAGTGGTAAATCGACGTTGGCGCGGCTATTAACGGGGCTCTATCGGCCCCAAAGTGGCCAGATAAAGGTGGATGGCCAGGTGCTAACGCCGGCTCAATGGCACGCCTTCCGCGCCCGCTTTGCAAGCGTGTTTACCGATTTTCATCAGTTTGATCAAGCCATGGGCCCAGGTGGACTGCCGGCTGATCCAAAAACGATGGCGACGTGGCTAGAACGGCTGCAAATGCAGCATAAATTGCAGTGGGAGGGGGATCGAGTCACTAATACGCAGCTTTCACAAGGACAGCGTAAGCGTCTGGCGCTGCTGCTTGCGATTGCTGAAAAGCGGGAAATTTTATTGTTAGATGAGTGGGCCGCCGATCAGGACCCGCAGTTTCGTCGTTTATTCTATCGTGAGCTGCTGCCACATTTGCGCGATATGGGCATCACGGTGTTTGCTATCAGCCATGACGATAGCTATTTCGAACATGCTGACAGGCTGTTGGAAATGTCGAAAGGGCAGTTAAGCGAGCTTAAGGGCGAGCAGCGGGCGCTGGCTAGCGCCGATGCGGTGGCGCAAATTAATATCTAGATCAACTATCGCCTGCCTGTTTTTCTGAGCAAGTCGCTCAATTAGCAAGCGGCTTGGTTGCTTCGGGCGTGCTTGCTTGCCTCGATATTGCAGGCTTCAAGTGGGCAGGTGCCGCAGGTGCCTAATTCATCCAGTAGGTAGCGCAGGCAGCACAGCTTGCGCACCCGCTTTACCTCTTCGCTGCCTTTAGGCTGAACGTAACGAACCGGTTGAAAGAGCGGATTGCGTTTGCCGTTCGCCAAGGTACGTGTTTCTAGCAGTGCTTTGGCCGCTTCAAGGGCGCCCTCGTTGACGAGGGGATGCTCAGCCAACACATTGATGAAATGATCGATGTAGCTCCCTGCATTACTCCAAAATACCCGCGGTGCCGCGCCGGAAATAGCCGCTAGCTGTTCAATTAGCGGTGTCCAGTGCTGCTCGATTAACGTCGCAAAGCGTTCATATGGGGAGTGGGTAGTTAATGGCGTGCCTTCGTGAGGCAGCCACAGCCGTGAGGTACAGCCCTTGTCGTTAAGGACGACCTGGAGATCATTCAATCCCACCGGCAGTTCGCGATTAAGCAGCAGGTTGGCCACAAGCGTCGGCAGTGCCAGCGCGCTGAAATGCCACTTCGACCAAATAGAGGCAACGGCTCGCAGGTCCCCACCTGGGTATTGCTCCGCCATGAGGGCGATATCTTCTTTCAGCCAATGGGCATCGAGCCAGCGGGCAGCGTTAAAGGCTTCCAGCGGGGGCGTCCCGCCAATAAGAGGCGGCGTAAAGTTGGCTAACGGCCCTATATAGCAGGCAGCTAATGAAGGTTCGAAGATTTGCGGCTGACGCAGGGCGAGGGGCATAAACGGACTCCAACACAGGGCGCTGGGTGAATAACAATGCGCTTACTTTAAACGGTAATGCATCTCAGTTAAATAGTGGCGTGTGTGTTAAATGCGTTTTAATATCAAATGAAAATAATTTTGCTTTGCTGTAGCATTCGCATTCCCGCTATGTTTTCAGCACCCGCTGCCCGCTATTAATCGATACTGAGGAACTCGCTTCATGTCGCTGCCTTCCCCTTCCTGGCGCACGCTCACCTTTGTGTTACTGGGAGCGCTGCCGATGCCCACGATAGTGTGGGCGCAAGCATCCTCTGGTAATAATGCCCCGCTTGATACGGTCACGGTGATCGGTGAAGCGGCCACTCACGGTGATACACCGTCGCCCGCGTTTGCCGGGGGGCAGGTGGCTGCCGGAGCGCGCGTTGGCTCCTGGGGGCAGCGTAATGCTGCCGATGTGCCGTTCAACGTCATTGGATTTACCGCTGAGCTTATTGATAATCAGCAGGCGGACACGTTGGCCGATGTGCTTATTAACGATGCGTCGGTGCAAAGCGGTTTTGGTTTTGGCAACTATGCTGAAAAGTTTCAGATTCGTGGCTTTGAACTTGATGGCGAAGATATCTCTTATGGTGGGCTTTATGGCGTATTACCTCGCCAGGTGGTCGCGACCAATATCGCCGAGCGCGTCGAGCTGTTTAAAGGCGCCAATGCCTTTGCTAACGGCGTTTCGCCCAGCGGCTCGGGTGTGGGTGGGGCGATCAACATTGAGCCAAAACGCGCTGCGGATGCGCCGCTGACAAGACTAACCACCGGGGTGACGGGCAGCGGCTATGTGGAAAGTGGCATAGACGTTGGGCGACGCTTTGGCGATGAGAATCGATTTGGCGTGCGCGCTAACGTTGTGCGCGGTCGCGGCGACACCGCGATCAACGATGAGGAGAGGCGGGCAACGTCTGCCGTGGTTGGACTCGATTATCGCGGTGACCGTGGTCGTGCTTCGTTAGATATTGGCCATCAAACTCATAACGTCAACGGTGGGCGTTCGGTAGTCTATGCTGGTGCTGGGCTAACGGCGGTTCCCAATGCACCCTCAGCGGATGCCAACTATTCGCCAGAGTGGGCGAATACCGATTTGCGCACCAATTTCGCGATGCTGCGTGGAGAGTACGATATCACCGGCAGCTGGACCGCGTATGCCGCACTGGGTGGCAATAACACGCGCGAAAGCGGGCTTTATGCATCGTCAACGGTTAACAATGCGCAAGGTGATTCCACCATTGGCCAACTGCGCGCTCCTTATCGTGCGGAAAGCGTTGGCAGCCAAGCGGGTCTGCGCGGAGCGTTTGACACCGGTGCAGTGAGTCACCAGCTGGACCTTGGCTATTCAAGCGTCTATCGCACGACGCGCTCGGCCTATGAGCTAGCTTCACCCGGTCAGCCGTCCAATATTTACCGACCGGCTGACATTGCCGTACGCGAGCCTGCGTTTGCAGGTGGAGATATGAATGACCCCAGTTTACGTAGCCGTACCCGCAACAACGGCGTATCGCTGTCTGATACGTTGGGCTTTCTGGATGATCGCCTGCTCTTCACGCTAGGGGCGCGCTACCAGGAGGTCGAGGTCACCAACTATGATTATGACGGCGACTTTGATGCTCGCTTTAGCGATACGCGCCTTTCGCCCGTGTATGGCATCGTAGTAAAGCCGACGGATAGCTTGTCGCTTTACGCCAATCACATTGAAGCGCTCCAGCCAGGCGACACCGCGCCAACAAGAGCGGTAAACGCGGGCCAGAGCATTGGTTTGGTCGAAGCAGAACAAAACGAGGTGGGTGCTAAGCTGGATTTGGGTACTATCGGCGGCAGTTTGAGTCTGTTTGAAATCGAGCAACCCAATGCCTTTATTGACGCTGAAACCGGTGTTTTTGGCTATTACGGCGAGCAGCGTAATCGTGGCGTGGAGCTCAGTGTGTACGGTGAGCCGGTGGAGGGGGTGCGTTTGCTGAGCAGCGCCATGTGGATTGATCCTGAGCTGGTTCGCACCGATGACGGCGCTAATCAAGGCAACGACGCGGTGGGAGTGCCCAACTACCGCTTAGTGGTTGGCAGCGAGTGGGATATTCCTCAGGCTCCGGGCTGGACATTGAGCGGCCGCGCGGTGCGTAACGGCAGTCAGTATCTAGACCCCGCCAACCAGCTTGAGGTTGACGCTTGGACCCGCTGGGACCTTGGGGTTCGTTACGCCATGCCGTTAAATCAGAACACGCTCACCCTGCGTGCCAATATCGAAAACCTCACCGATGAGAACTACTGGGCTTCTGCGACCGGCGGTTATTTGACGCAAGGCGAGCCTCGTACGGTCAAGCTTTCTGCTGCATTAGACTTTTAAGCTTTCTTTAAAGAATTTCGCTTAACGAGCTAATAGCGCTTCGCTGAGTAACTCAGCGAAGCGTGCTGCTGATGGAAACCCGCCAAAACTCCACACCGCCGGTAGGCGAATAACGCGATCTGCCTGCACGGCGGGCAGGTGCTGCCACAGTGGATTGTTCGAAAAACGGTCACTCATTCCCGCGGGCAGTGGCTCGACGACGACAATGGCCGCATCGGGATAGGACAGCAACTCCTCTAGCGCCACCGTTGAAAATCCCCACTGGTTGGTCGGATGCTGCCAAACATTGCTCAGCCCCAAGCGTTCAAGTACCGCTTGAAAAAGGCTGTGTTCGCCAAACACGCGCAGATGCCGTGCATCGATAAACTGCACAACGAGTAGCGATGGCTGCTCTTCTAACTGCGTTTTTTGCTGATCCAAATAGGTTTCTAAGGCATTGATCATAGCGACTGCTGCATCCTCGCTGCCGCTCAGCGCAGCCAAGGTGTGGGTTGTGCGCTCAAGGCGTTGCCACAAGGGCTCGCCGAGCTGGTAGGTGTCTAGCGCGGTCACGGGGGCAACGGTACTAAGCTGCTCGCTTAAGCGCATATACAGTGGCGAAAGCAAAATATGATCTGGCGCTAGTTGAGCCATTAACTCGCGGTTGGGCTGTGCCCGAAGACCAACGTCAACAACGCCTGGCGGTAGCTGCTCGGCGCCGGCCCAGCGTTGATACTGGGAAATCTCTGCTAACCCTACGGGCGGATTGTCTAGGGCGATCAATGTTTCGGCAATCGTCCAGTCCAGCGTCACAATAGTGTTTGAGGCGATGGCCTGACTAGAGAGAGAGCTCAGGCAGCTCAACGCGAATAGCCCGTTGCGAAGACGAGGTGTCACTGGGCAACGGCGATATTATGCTCTCCGTTAGGGTGCTTCATTACCTGCATGGGGAGCCCGTAAATAGCTTCCAGCGTGCTATCGCACATCATGTCGTTTGGCGTGCCGCAGGCCAGTAAACGACCGCTGTGCAATGCCATCAGCTCGTCGCAGTAGCGTGAGGCCATATTGATGTCGTGCAGCACGATAATAACACCGAGATTTAGCTCGTCGCACAGCTTGCGGATCAGCGCCAATACTTCGATTTGGTGAGCGATATCCAGCGCTGCTAATGGCTCATCGAGCAGCAGAAACCGGCTGCCCTGGGCGAGTAGCATGGCCAGCCATACGCGCTGGCGTTCACCGCCGGAGAGCGTGTCGACCAGGCGGTCGGCAAAGGCCTCGGTGTGAGTAAGGGCAATGGCCCGATCAATGGCCTCTTTGTCTTTTGGGGTGTGGCGCCCCAACAGCCCGTGCCATGGATAACGGCCAAAGGCCACTAGCTCGCGCCCGGTAAGGCTTTCGGCGCTGGGCAAATGCTGGGGCAAGTAAGCCACCTGGCGGGCAAATTCACGGTTTCCCCAATCACTTAGCGGGCGCTGGTCAAAGTCAATCTCACCTTGGCTGACCGGCTGCTGCTGGGCCATCAATTTAATCAAGGTCGACTTGCCTGAGCCATTGTGGCCAATCAGGCCGTAAACTTTGCCTTCATGAAAGCTGTGGTCAATGGGGGTTAGAATTGGTTTGCCATTAATCTCAAAAGTGGCGCCTTTGACCTCGAACATGAATCACTCCTGGCGATAGGGTTAATGATAATGGCTCCATTCTAGTGCTAATAGTTCTCATTTTTAACAAAAAAATGAAAAGATTCACGTGAGATAGGGCAAACGCCGCCTGGGAAAAGCAGGCAAGGGGGCGGTCTCGGTCAGCTAGCCCACGTTTGATTGGCTAGCCGATGAGAGTAGAAATGACTTGGGTCGTTTATCAGGCAGAAGTTAAACACGCTAGCAGTTGGCTGTGCCGCTCGGGGTGTGCCGCAAGTAAACTGTTACAATGAGCGGTATTCTGCTCGCCAGTGAGGCCCGTGACGGTGTAATCAGCTTTTCTGGCAATCAAAATGCCGCCGGCGATATCCCAAACGTCGAACTTAGCGTCTTGAGACCAAAAAGCATCAAACCGGCGCTGGCGTGTGTAGGCGACGCCTAGCGCCTGGGCTGCAGATACCTGCCACCTGGGCATTAGTGCAGCTGTTTATAGACAACACCTATGGCGGGTGGAGCCTATGTGCCACTGGATCCCGAGTATCCTTCGGAGCGGCTGGCGTTCATCACCGACGATAGTGGCATCGAGCTGTTGCTGACTCAGCACACCTTGCGTGGGGCATTGCCGATAGCTGATGGTCTCAGCGTTGTGGAGTTGGATCGGCTGGATATAGCCCATTACGCCACTACCAATCCAGCGGTGACGCTGCACGGCGAACACCTCGCCTATGTGATTTATACCTCGGGCTCCACCGGGCGACCCAAGGGAGCCGCCATTCGCCATGATGCCTTGACCAATTGTATGGTCTGGATGCAGGAGACCTACCAGCTCACCGATACCGATGCCGTATTGCATAAGGCGCCGTTCGGGTTCGACGTCTCTGTGTGGGAGATTTTCTGGCCGCTGAGTGTCGGGGCACGTTTGGTGATTGCCCAACCAGGCGACCATCGAGATCCAGAGCGCATCATTGAGCTGATTCAGCGGCACGGCGTTACCACGCTCAACTTTGTGCCCTCAATGCTCAAGGCCTTCCTGGCCTATCCCGATGTGAAGGCCAAGACGCGACTCAAGCATATTATGTGCGGCGGTGAGGCCGTTCCAGCCATGCTACAGCAGGACGTGGCTGAGAATCTTGATGGCGCAAACTTACATGACCTCTATGGCCCCACCGAAACCACCATCCATGTTACTCACTGGTGGTGCCGTGATGACGTTCACCGCCAGATCCCCATTGGACGACCCATTAGTGGTACCCGCACCTACGTCTTGGATGGTGAGCTCAACTTGGTACCACAGGGCGTTGCAGGAGAGTTGTACCTGGGCGGGATAAGCCTGGCCCGTGGCTATCTCAATCGCAGTGATCTCACGGCGGAGCGCTTTATCGCCGATCCGTTCACCGAGGGCGAACGCCTCTACCGTACGGGAGATTTGGTGCGCTGGCGGGAGGATGGCCAGCTCGAGTACCTAGGCCGCCTTGATCACCAGGTAAAAATACGCGGCCTACGTATTGAGTTAGGTGAGATCGAAGCTGAACTGCTATCGCAACCGGAGATTCGCGAGGCGGTGGTAGTTGCCCAAGAAACCCCTAGTGGCTCGAGACTGGTGGCGTATGTGGTTTCCCAAGCCGACGGTGAACTCGACACCAGTAAATTACGTGATCGATTGGGTCAACAGTTGCCAGATTATATGGTGCCGGGAGTCGTGGTCACGCTTGATGCTTTGCCGCTGAATGCTAACGGCAAGGTAGAGCGAAAGTCCCTGCCCGAGCCGGATTTGGCCAGTAGCTCGCAGTACGAGAAGCCTCAAGGCGAGGTGGAAGAAGCGCTAGCGGGCATCTGGGCCGAGGTGCTGGGTGTGGAGCAAGTAGGTCGGCACGATAACTTCTTTGAGCTAGGCGGTCATTCGCTATTGGCCCTGAAGGTGCTGGAGAAAATGCGACATCAGGGGCTGACGGCGCAGGTACGCACGCTGTTCCAATGCCCTGAGCTGGTGGTCTTCGCCCAGGCACTGACGCATACATCAGAGCGGCAGGAAATAGTCATCCCTCCCAACCGCATTCCAGATGATTGCTTGGCAATCCAGCCTGAGATGCTGCCTTTGATTGAACTCAATGCCGAAGAGATCAGTGCCATCGAAGCAGCAGTGCCCGGCGGTGCTAGCAATATTCAGGATATCTACCCGCTGGCACCGTTGCAGGAGGGGATTCTCTTCCATCACCGGTTGCAGGAGAAGGGCGATGCCTATGTCACTCCGCGTTTGCTTGGCTTCGACAGCCGAGAACGGCTGGAAGCATTTATAGCCTGTTTCAATAAGCTGATTGCCCGCCACGATATTCTGCGTACGGTGGTGCTGTGGGAGAACCTGCGTGAACCGGTACAGGTGGTGTACCGGCATGCCGTGCTGAATATCGAGTGGCCAACGGTGCCGGATGAAGCTACCGGTCGTGTGGTCGAATGGTTATGTTCTGAAGTGGATCCTGAGCAACATCGCCTCGATGTGCGCCGAGCACCTATGCTTCGGGCGCTGGCTGCCCATGATGCCGAGGTTGGACGCTTGCTACTGCAACTGCCTAGCCACCATCTGGTCATGGATCACACCACTCTCGAGCTACTGGTGGAAGAAATTGCCCTGATCCAGCAAGGCCGTGAAGAGGAGCTGCTTCAACCCCTTCCATTCCGCAATTTCGTTGCCCAGGCCCGGCTAGGGGTAAGCTTGGAGGAGCACGCAGCCTTCTTCAGCGAGCAGTTGGGCGATATTGAAGAACCGACCGCGCCCTTCGGACTACTAGACATCCGCGGCGATGGCAGCGAGATAGAGGAAGTGCGAGTTCCTTTGGACACGGAGGTGGCCCAGCAGGTGCGGAAACAGGCTCAGCGCTATGGTGTGAGCACGGCTAGCCTATTTCATCTGGCCTGGGCGTTGGTGCTGAGTAAGACCACCGGACGGGACGATGTGGTGTTTGGCACCTTGTTGTTCGGGCGCATGCAAGGCGCCGAAGGTGCCGAACGGGCGTTAGGGATGTTTATCAATACATTACCAATACGTATTAGGATGGATTCACAAGGCATCGATAACTGTCTTCGCCGCACCCACGAGGCCCTGTCTGCGCTACTGCACCACGAGCATGCGAGCCTCGCCCTAGCGCAACACTGCAGCGGTCTGCCTGGAGGAACACCGCTGTTCACAACGCTATTTAACTACCGCTATAGCCCTCCACAGGATGAAGACATTCAGGCTAGTCCGGGCATGATTTTGCTGGATAGTCAGGAGCGTACTAACTATCCGATCACGATGTCAGTGGACGATCTAGGTAACGGCTTCCAATTGGTAGGCCAAGTGAGCTGCTCGATTGGCGCACAGCGGCTGTGTGACTATTTGAATACGGCTATTGTGGAGGTTGTAGAAAATCTGCAAGTGACGCCTCAACAACTATTAAATGAGATCAGCCTGCTCAGAGCGGATGAGCAGCAGTTGTTGAGCGAGTGGGGAAAGAATACGCAGCAGTATTCTGATTCTTCTCCAATTCATCATCTGATCGAGCGGCAGGCTTCGGCAACCCCAGCGGCCACGGCGCTAGTATTTGAAGAGCAGTCACTCAGCTACGCCGAACTTAATGCCAGTGCCAATCGTCTCGCGCACTATCTGATCGGGTTAGGCGTAAAACCTGAAACTCAAGTAGGTATCGCTGTTGAGCGTTCTATCGAGATGGTGGTGGGGCTACTGGCCATTCTTAAGGCGGGGGGCGCCTATGTACCACTGGACCCGGATTACCCTGTCGAGCGGCTGGCCTATATGATCGAAGACAGCGGCCTTAAGCTGCTATTTACCCAGCAGCATCTTCGCGAGTCGTTATCAGTAGATGAACGCCTGAATGTCATTGAACTGGATCAGTTGGATGTGGCGCAGCATGCTTCAACCAATCCTGAAGTAGCGCTGCATGGCGAAAATATTGCTTATGTGATCTACACCTCTGGCTCCACCGGGCGACCCAAGGGCGCGGCCAATCGCCACCAGGCGCTGAACAATCGCCTGCAGTGGATGCAGGATGCCTACCATCTGACAACTGACGATGTGGTGTTACAGAAGACCCCATTTAGCTTCGACGTCTCGGTATGGGAGTTCTTCTGGCCGCTGATGCAGGGGGGGCAGCTGGTGGTGGCGCCACCAGGTGCTCATCGTGAACCGGCACAGCTGGTCGAATTGATACGTACTCACAATATCACCACGCTGCACTTCGTGCCTTCGATGCTGCAGGCCTTCCTGGCTCATGGCGAGATAGAAGCTTGCACTAGTCTGACGCGCCTGATGTGTAGCGGCGAGGCACTGCCGGCGGAGCTGCAGAACCAAGTATTTACTCGGCTGCCCCACACGTGGCTCTACAACCTCTATGGTCCCACAGAAGCGGCTATTGATGTTACCCACTGGACGTGCCAGGACGATGGGCGCAACCAAGTCGCTATCGGCCAACCGATTGCTGGTATCCGCACCTATGTACTGGATGGCGATCTCAGCTTGGCGCCGCTTGGCGTCGCGGGGGAACTCTATCTCGGCGGCATTGGGTTGGCGCGTGGCTATCTGCACCGCTCTAATCTGACCGCAGAACGTTTTATCGCGGATCCATTTGTGCAAGGTGAACGCCTCTACCGTACCGGCGATCTGGTGCGCTGGCGGGAGGACGGCCAGCTCGAGTACCTGGGTCGCCTCGATCATCAGGTGAAAATACGCGGCTTCCGTATCGAGTTGGGGGAGATTGAAGCCCAGCTGCTATCTCAGCCGGAAGTGCGTGAGGCGGTGGTGGTTGCACAAGAAGGCCCCGGTGGCGCTAGGTTAGTCGCTTATGTGGTTCCCCAGGCTGGCAGTGAACTCGACACCAGTTCACTACGTGAAGCGCTGGGTCAAAAACTACCGGATTATATGGTGCCGGGAACTGTGGTCACGCTCGATACACTGCCATTGAATGCCAACGGCAAGGTGGATCGTAAGGCGCTACCTGAGCCGGAGTTAGCCAGTAGCTCGAAGTACGAGCCGCCTCAGGGTGGAGTGGAAGAAGCCTTGGCTGAGATCTGGTCTGAAGTGTTGAGCGTAGAGTGTGTCGGTCGTCACGATAATTTCTTCGAGTTGGGTGGGCATTCGCTGCTAGCTCTGAAAGTGCTTGAGAAAATGCGGCACCAGGGGCTGACAGCGCAGGTGCGTACCCTGTTCCAGTACCCGGAGCTGGTGGCTTTTGCTCAAGCGTTGACGCAAGCGCCCGAGCAATATGAGACCACCATCCCGCCCAATCTGATCCCCCACGATTGCCAGGTTCTCCAGCCGGACATGCTGACACTAATCGAGCTCAATGCCGAAGAGATCAGTGTGATCGAAGCGGCAGTGTCCGGCGGTGCTGCCAACATCCAGGACATCTACCCATTAGCACCGCTGCAAGAGGGCATCCTTTTCCATCACCGGCTGCGGCACCGGGGAGATACTTATGTACTTCCCTGCCTACTTGGTTTCGATAGTCGGGAGCGGTTGGATAGGTTTATTGCTGGTTTTAACCAGCTCGTTGCCCGTCACGATATTCTTCGTACTGCGGTGCTCTGGGAAGGGCTCCGTGAGCCGGTACAGGTGGTATACAAGCATGCCGTAATGGAAGTCGAATGGCCGTCGGTTCCTTATGAGGAAGCTGATCGTGTCGCCGAATGGTTATACACCCAGGTGGATCCTGAACATCACCGCATTGATGTGCGCCGAGCGCCCATGCTACGAGCGGTGGCAGCATACGATGCTGAGCAAAACCGCTGGTTGTTGCAGCTACCTAGCCATCATCTGGTCATGGATCACACTACCCTTGAGCTACTAGTCGAAGAAATTGCCCTGATCCAGCAAGGCCGCGAAGATGCGCTACCTCAACCCCTCCCATTCCGCAATTTTGTTGCTCAGGCCCGACTAGGGGTAAGCCAGGAAGAGCATGAAACCTTTTTCCGTGAGCGGTTGGGCGATGTTGAAGAACCGACAGCGCCCTTTGGACTACAAGACGTTCGTGGCGATGGCAGCGATATCGAAGAAGTACGCGTTCCTTTGATTGCGGAACTAGCCCAGCAAGTTCGGCAACAGGCCCAGCGCCATGGTGTTAGCACGGCTAGCCTGTTCCATCTGGCCTGGGCCTTGGTGCTGAGCAAGACCACAGGGCATGACGACGTGGTATTTGGCACCGTGCTATTTGGCCGTATGCAGGGCATCGAAGGTGCCGAGCGAGCGCTGGGGATGTTTATTAATACGCTTCCAGTGTGCATCAAAACAGGCTCCCAGAGTGTTGATAAGTGCCTGCGCCAAACCCACGACGCCCTATCTGAGCTAATGCACCATGAACATGCCAGCCTTGGACTCGCACAGCGCAGCAGCGGGCTGCCTGGCGGAACCCCGCTATTCACGAGTCTGCTGAACTATCGTTACATCGCACCTCAGCAAGAGGGAGGCACCGTTCATACTTGGGAAGGTATGGAGGTACTGGGCGGTCAGGAGCGTACCAACTACCCGATCACCATGTCGGTGGACGACCTAGGTAACGGATTCCAATTGGTAGGGCAGGTTAGCCGAATGATTGGGGCGCAGCGGTTGTGTGACTACCTGAGCACCGCCATTGCAGGCATCGTAGAAAACCTGCAAGCGGTGCCTCGACAACCATTAAGTGAGATCAGCCTGCTTAGAGCAGACGAACAGCAGTTGTTGAGCGAGTGGGGGGAGAATACGCAACAGTATTCCGAAGCTGCGCCAATCCATCAGTTGATCGAGCGCCAGGCTGCGGTAACGCCAGAGACTACTGCGCTAGTATTCCAGGATCAGTCACTCAGCTACGCCGAACTCAATACCCGCGCTAATCGTTTGGCACACTATCTGATCGGTTTAGGCGTAAAACCCGAGGTTCGAGTGGGCATCGCCATGGAGCGTTCCATCGAGATGGTGGTGGGTCTGCTGGCGATTCTCAAGGCAGGTGGTGCTTACGTACCGTTGGATCCGGATTACCCCGCCGAGCGGTTGGCCTATATGGTCGAAGATAGTGGCATTGAGCTGCTGCTTACCCAGCAACATCTGCGTGATACCTTGCCGATGACCGGTGGGCTAAACGTTATTGAACTGGATCGCTTGGATGTGACGCATCATGCGTCAACCAACCCGGAGATGGCACTGCACAGCGAACATCTCGCCTATGTCATTTATACCTCGGGCTCCACCGGGCGGCCCAAGGGCGTAATGGTGCGTCATCACGCCCTTAGTCACTTCTTATTAAGCATGCAGGAAGCCCCAGGCCTAAGCCCAGACGATATTCTGGTGGCGGTGACCTCACTATCGTTCGATATTGCCGCGCTGGAGCTGTATCTGCCATTGATCAGCGGAGCAAGGGTGGTGTTGGCGAGCCGCGAGACGACTCGAGATGGCAGGGCCTTGGGAGAGTTACTCAATCAGGAAAAAGCGACGGTTCTGCAGGCGACACCCTCCGGCTGGCGGTTGCTACGCTCGTCAGGTTGGCCATGGGCGGCGGCTCCGCTAATGGAAGGCTTTAAGGGGCTATGTGGTGGTGAGGCCTTGCCACTTGATTTGGCTGAGGATCTGCAAACTCAGGGGATCGAATTGTGGAACATGTACGGCCCCACTGAGACCACGATTTGGTCAGCGACGGATCAAGTTAAGGGCTGCCAAGCTTTCCTGGGAAGGGCGATTGCGGCGACGCAGTTGTACGTTTTGGATAGTGCGCTCAACTTGGCACCCCTCGGGGTGGTGGGGGAGTTGTATCTAGGTGGTGTGGGCTTAGCGCGGGGCTACCTAGGCCGTGCAGAACTGACGGCGGAGCGCTTTGTGGCCGACCCCTTTATGGCGGGCGAACGGGCCTATCGAACCGGTGATCTAGTGCGTTGGCGGGAGGATGGGCAGCTTGAGTACTTGGGGCGGATTGACCATCAGATCAAAGTGCGCGGTTTCCGTATTGAGCTAGGCGAGATCGAAGCCCAACTGCTAGCCCTGTCGGAGATACGCGAGGCAGTGGTGGTTGCCCAAGAGGGGCCTAGCGGAGCTAGGCTGGTGGCTTATGTGGTTCCCCAAATCGACGCTGAACTCAATACCCCCTCGCTACGCGAAACGCTGGGACAAAAGCTACCGGACTATTATGGTGCCTGGGGTGATAGTCACTCTGGAGGCGCTGCCGCTAACCCCGAACGGTAAGGTCGACCGTAAGGCCCTACCCGAGCCGGACTTTGCCAGTGGTACGCAGTATGAATCGCCTCAAGGCGAGGTAGAAGAAGCGCTGGCGGAGATCTGGTCAGAGATACTTGGCGTTGAGCAGGTGGGCCGACACAACAACTTCTTTGAGCTGGGAGGGGATTCGATTCTCAGTCTTCAGATCGTCTCTTGGTTGCAACGGGCTGGTTGGACGGTCACTCCTCGGCAAGTCTTTGAGCATCAGAGCATAGCCCAGTTAGCGCTGAATGCGACCAGTGCACAGGAGGAAGCGCAAAGGCGTGAGATTGAGTTCTATGAATTAGCAGATTATCTGAGCGGTGAGCAGATCGAAGCCCTAGGCTTAGACCAAGGCAATATCGAAGATGTTTACCCCCTGTCGCCCACACAAGAGGGGATGTTCTTCCACTCTCTTGAAGCGGAAGAGCCGGGGCTCTACGTCAATCAATTGAACGTAGACGTCAGTGGCTTGGATGCTGATAGGCTAGTAAGGGCTTGGCAAACTATGGTCGAGCGCCACGCCACGTTAAGAACGGGTTTCTTATGGCAAGCGGGTATGGTGCGCCCACTACAGCTCGTCTTTACGCAAGTGGAACCGGAAATAGTACTGTTGGATTGGCGCGATAAGAAAGATGGGCTTGAAGAGTCCCTTGCCACCTATGCTGAGCAAGTGCTCAAGCACCAAATTGACTGGCTGACACCACCATTAGCCTGGTTACATTTGATTCGGCTTGATGATGACCGCTATCAACTGATATGGACTCGGCACCATATTTTGTCCGACGGCTGGTCTGAAGCCCGTCTAATTAACGAGTGGCTGGCCAGCTACGCAGAAGAACCTTTGGCGGCGGCTGGGAGGCCCTACGGTGACTACATTCGCTGGTTGCAGCGTCAGGATGCCGACTCGACCAAAAAATTCTGGACATCAGAATTGGAAGGGCTGGAGGGGCCGACGCTGCTGGCCGAGTCGAGCCGTCAAGAGAGTGATGCCCAGGGCTTCGCCAAACGCTATACCCGTCTAGGACGGCAAGATACCGAGCTCCTAAAAGCTGCTGCCCAGCGACAGCGAGTGACTCTAAATACTTTAATACAGGCTGCCTGGGGGGTGCTACTGCAGCGCCACTGTCATCAGGAGCGGGTGATGTTTGGCGCGACGGTATCCGGCCGCCCACCGAGCCTGCAAGGTGCTGAGGAGATGGTAGGTCTGTTTATTAACACCATCCCTGTGGTGTTGGCGGCGCGGCCTGAGCAGAGTGTTGGGGCTTACTTGCAGAGCGTGCAGGCGAGCAATCTGGGCATTCGTGAGTATGAACATGCCGCGTTAGCAGATATTCAACGCTGGTCTGGGTCATCGGGTCGCGCCTTGTTCGACAGTATCATTGTATTTGAGAACTTCCCCGTCGATAGAACAATGCGTGATCAGCAGCGGCATGGTCTGCGCTTTGGTGAGGTTGCCGGGGAAGGCATAACTGGCTACTCGATGGATCTGCAGGTGGTGATCGATGATGAGCTGGAGATCGAGTACTGCTATAGCCGACGGGACTTCCCAGAGCCGTTCATTGATGAACTGAAATGCGCTATGGAGCTGCTCATTCGTCAGATGGCGGAGTCGCCGGATCGGCCTGTGGGTGGGCTGGAATGGATTGAATCAGCTCGATGGGATGCGCTGAGTGAATTAGGCCAGAGTGGCCGCAGTGGCTTCTCCCGCATGCCAGTGCATCGCCGCATCGCTGCGCATGCTGTTACACGGCCAGATAATATTGTGCTCCGCATGGGTGACCAGGCTTTAAGCCATGTGCAGCTCAACGCTCAGGCTAATCGCCTTGCTCACTATCTGCGCGAGCAAGGCGTGGGGCCAGATGTGCGGGTCGGCGTGGCATTGGAGCGTTCCCCCCAAGTCATTGTCACTCTGCTGGCTGTACTGAAGGCGGGCGGTGCTTATGTGCCACTCGATCCGACTTACCCGCCCGAACGTCTGAGTTTTATGATCAAGGATAGTGGTATGGCCCTGCTACTAACGCAGCACGGGGTACTGCCGCGCTTGGCAAAGGTGGAGGGTATCTCTTATGTGGATTGCGAGGCGCTCGATCTAAGCCGTTATGACGATACTGACCCCGATGTGACCGTGCACGAAGAGTCGCTGGCTTACGTGATCTATACCTCGGGCTCTACCGGTACACCTAAAGGCGTTACGGTGGCTCATGGCCCGCTGGCGATGCATTGCCAGGCGATCAGCGAGCTCTATGATATGGAACCAGACTCCTGCGAGTTACACTTCATGTCATTCTCATTCGATGGTGCCCATGAGCGCTGGCTAACAGCCTTATGCTCGGGGATGAGCCTAGCAATTCGGGAAGAAGAGCTATGGACAGCGGAACAAGCCTATACGGCCTTGCAACACTATCGGGCAGCGAACGTGGCCTTCCCGCCGGCCTATTTGAATCAAGTCGCTGACTGGGCAGAAGGGCGTGATGATACGCCACCGGTGGAGCTTTACGTTTTCGGTGGTGAAGCGATGCCCAAGACAGCCTATGACAAGGCGCGCCGCACACTGCGGCCGCGCTGGTTCATTAATGGCTATGGCCCCACCGAAACAGTGGTGACGCCACTGCTGTGGAAGACACCCGCTGAGGAGACCTTTGACTGTGCCTATGCACCGATTGGTCGCCCCGTTGGCGAGCGGTCGCTCTACGTGTTGGACGACAACCTACAGCCGGTACCCAAGGGCGTTGTGGGTGAGTTGTATATCGGAGGTTATGGTTTGGCGCGGGGCTACCTTGGGCGCACCGGCTTGACCGCTGAGCGCTTTGTGGCCGATCCCTTCGACACCTTGGGTGGGCGCCTCTACCGCACTGGAGATCTGGTGCGCTGGCGGGAAGATGGCAATATGGAGTATATGGGGCGTGCAGATCACCAAGTGAAGGTGCGTGGCTTCCGTATTGAACTGGGTGAGATTGAAGCACGTGCCCGTGAAATACCTGGCGTGAGTGACGTCGCCATCGTTACCCATGAAACCTCGAATGGACATCAATTGGTTGCTTATCTGGTAGCTGATGAGGAGGCGGATAACGATCGATTAGTGCGCCGTGCACGGCGACATTTCGAAGCGCATCTGCCCGACTACATGGTGCCAGCACATATGATGGTACTGACAGCCCTGCCACGTATGGTCAATGGTAAACTGGATCAGTCGGCGCTACCTGAACCGCGGCTGGATGAAAACCGCGAGCACGTGGTTCCCTCTACATCGGAAGCCCGCCAGCTTGCCGAGATTTGGCAGGAAGTATTGGGTATAGAGCGGGTCGGAGAAACGGATAACTTCTTCGAGCTGGGTGGAGACTCCCTACTGAGCCTGAAGGTGTTGAGCCGAGTGCGCGCTCTAAAGGAGACTGCGCTTGATTTCAAACTTCGCGACCTGATGCAGAAGCCAACCATTGCTGGATTGTTAGGGCTGGGCGCAGCTTCGGATGCTTCGCTGGATGGCGTGGTTAAGCTGAATGGCGAAAGTCAGGGTCAGTCACCGCTGTTTTGCGTGCATGCTGGTATGGGCACCCTTTACGACTATCAGCCTTTGGCACGGCGTTTACAGGGAGTATGCACGGTATATGGGCTGCCGTGTCGGATGCTAACCGATCCTCAGCATTGTGATACGTCGCTGGAAGCGATGGCTGATGACTATGCAGCCACTATCCGTCGCCTGCAGCCTCAAGGGCCCTATCGGTTATTGGGGTGGTCCCTAGGTGGTACCGTGGCAGCAATGATTGCGGCACGGCTTGAAAAGCAGGCCCAGGAGGTGATCCTGTTGGCGTTGGTGGATCCCTATATCCCCGGTAGCGGCCAGAAGAGCGAAGATGATTGGCGCCGGGATTTTGCGGCCTATGTGTCGGTAATCTTGCCGGGTATCTCACCTGAGATGGTCGCTAATAGTACTCATGCATCGACCTGTAAGGAGCCAAGCGAAACGGAGCTTGCCACTATGCTAGAACGTTTGCTGGCGTTGGATGCGGCCCGCGGACGGGCAGGTTATGCCGCTCTGGGTGGTGAGGAATTGGCACGGATCTTCTGTGTGGCACGCCATCTGAAGCGACTCTCCCTAAAGTCTGGTATGTTGCCGACGTTGAGTTGTGAAGTGGACTGTTGGTGGTCTGAGGGGCGTCCACACGAGGAACGGCAAGCGCTAATGCATCAAGTGGGACAAGTGCCATGTTGGGCTATTGAAACTTCTGAGGATCACTTCTCGATTGTTTCCAGCGATTCGCTATTGCTAAAAGTGATGGGAAAGCTGCAAGAGGATACCCAAACAACGAAGCGCGTAGAGGAGAATTTACCGGCCTAACGGCCGGTTTCTGACAAGTATGCTTACTCTTCCCGGCTGCCTGATGAAGGCAGTCGGGAAGTTAAGTATTTTCTAGCGCATCCTTGAGTGACTCTGCAAAGCGAAGCATGGAGGGGAACCCTCCCCATGGCCAATAATTTCTATTGATACTTACTGATGTATCATCCAACCAATGCTGCCATAGTCCTGACGCTGGTAATGTTGAGTCAGGTAAGTCTTGAGAGTAATTCGAGCGAAGCAGAATTATTTTCCCTTCTAACTGAAATGCCTCTGGGATAGTTAAGGTGCTGAACCCCCAGTCATTCGTGTTGCCTTTCCAGGCATTCTCTAATCCAAGTTGGGTGAGGGTCATATCTTCCAGACTTCCAGGCCCATAGACACGAACATGTCGGTCATCTCGAATTTCTACGATCAACAGAGGATCTATAGGTCTTTCAATCTGTGTGGCTATTAATGATAGCTCAGCGTCTACAGAGTCAATGAATGTTTGAGCTTGCTGTTGCTGGTCGTTCAGTTCCCCCAAATTTATAGTAAGTTGTTCAAGGCTCTGCCAAATATTTAATGCTTTCCCAAACAACCGGGTTTTAATTACATCAGCAATATCGGAAAGCTTATTCTCTAAATTCAAGTGGGCCGGTGGCGATATCAGAATGGCATCAGGTTCCAATGATGCTAGATATTCAAAATTGGGCTGAAACCTAAGTCCGAGCTCAAGGGTGTCAGGCAGTAAGTATTCTTGGTTTAATTTTCTATACTGTGCTAAACCCGCCATTGCTATGGGAGGGCGTTGCAAAGCAGCAAGTGTATCTGCAATAGCATAGTCGAAAGTGACGAGTTTTTTGGGTTCTTCAGCGTTAGCAAGTGGCACGACCAGCGGTAAAAATAGCAGTATGACTAAAAAAAATGCTCTGTGGCCTGACGGTGGTAAGTTGCCCATATCGATCATTTATATACTTTCTATTTTGGCTTTTATAAAACAATGGCAGGCGGTGATGCCGCCTGCCATTGCCTCTATTGGTAATGACGTTACCATTGATAACTGATTGAGCCTATGATGCTTCTCGGTTCGCCATAGAAGCATCCATAAGTGCAAGACTCAATATAGGTCTTATCAGTGAGATTGGTGGCATTCACTGCATATACCCAAGATCCAGTTTCATAACTCACTCGCGTATCGACAAGTGTAATCGACGGCACTTCTCCCTCTACCCAAGTCGTCCGGGTTGGGCCTACGTAGCGAACGCCACCTCCTACTTTCAGCCCTGGTAGGCCGAAATCGCCAAAACGGTAGTCGCCCCATAAAGAGAACTGATTATAGGGCGTATTAGCTGTTCTCCTGCCCACCTGATCTGGCGTAACGGGGCTGCTTTTCGTTGTACGCGCATCTGTGTAGGTGTAGGCGGCTACCAAGTTGGCATTGGGGCCTATTGCCGTCTTCGCTTCCAATTCGACACCACGTGAACGTACTTCCCCTATCTGTGTCTGGAAGCTGGTATCCACCGGATCGGTGACGCTGACGTTTTCCTGTGTCAGCTCGTAAGCGGTGGCGGTGAGCATGGTATCCCAGCTATCTGGCTGAAAGCGGACGCCTAATTCATATTGTTCGCCTCGCGTGGGGTCAAACCTATTGCCATTACGGTCAGTACCACTGGTCGGTTCAAACGACTGGCTATAGCTGATAAAGGGCGCCAAACCATTATCGGCAAGATAGACACCCCCCACGCGTCCAGTGAAAGCATTTTCCGTTTCACTGCTCCACTCTGTGGGGCCAAAGTAGGGTGAGCTCTCAGACTCAGTCCAGTCCTGACGTCCACCCAGCATGAGCACCCATTTGTCAGCGATTTTCATCTGATTTTGAGCATACAGGCCAATCTGTTCACTGCGTTGTCTACTAGATGGTCCAGGTATTCGTTCGCTGCTGATTTCCTCAGCGCCATAAATGGGGTCAAACACATCTAGCGGCGGGGCTGACGCACGGAAATGACGCGACACATCATGGCGTTGACGATGATAATCAATACCTATCAGGCTGGTGTTAGCGGTATCACCCATATCCCAATTATACTGTAAAGATGTGTCTGAGGTGAGCGCTCTAGAGTCATCATGGCGATCTAAAGCGGTTCTCATATAGACTCGTTGATCGTTACTTTGGCCAAGACCTATCTGAGGAAAGTCTCGCTCAGATCGGAAGGTGCGGAGGCTATGGCTGAGGTGGAGGCTATTAGAGAAATCGTGCTCAAGTAAATATCCGATCGAGTAACGCTCGTTATCATACTCATCGAAGTCAGGCTCTCCAGCGAATCGCTCCCGAGGAATGTCCCCATTCGGGTTAGAAAGAATGGTGCCGCTGGTGGGTAGTCCATACACATAAGCCGTTTCGTCGCGCTGATATTCACTCAGTAGGGTGAGTGAAGTAGTCTCGCTCGGCTGCCATTTTAAAGCTGGCGCGATATAGGTGCGATCATCCGGTACGTGGTCGACGAAGCTGTCACTGTCCCGATGCAGCATGGTAATACGGTATGACAATACGCCATCTTCATCCAATGAATCGGAGAAGTCCGCAGATATTTGACGTCGGTCGAAACTGCCTGCCTCGATATTAACTTCGCGTAGTGGAGTGCTGGTGGGGCGTTTACTAACAGCGTTAAGAATGCCACCCGGGGCAGCCACGCCATACAAGATTGATGAGGGGCCTTTAAGTACTTCCAGCCGTTCCAGACCATAGAGTTCTTGCTGACCGTCATACACGTTTGCTTGGTATTTGCTGCCATCTCGGTAGGTTGTCGTGTTGCGAAAACCGCGAATTCTTAACCCTTCTGTGGTTCGATCGGCTCCTTCGAACCTGGAGATGCCAGCAGTATAGCCCAGCGCTTCAGTGAAGTTCCGAGCCCCGTAGTTTTTAAACTCCTCACTGCTAACTACCGAGATAGACTGCGGCGTTTCAATAATCGGTGTATCGGTTTTGGTGCCTGTTGCGCTGCGGGTGGCCGCAATACCTTGTACAGGCCCCGTTGCTTCTTCATAAATACGGCTTTCGGTTACTTGCAGGGTAGGCAGTGTGGTGCTTGTGTCGCTGCTTTCATTAGGCTGTAGATCAGTGCCTTGAGCGAGAGCAGCCGGTGCCGCGAATAGCATTGCCGCGCAGGCATTGGCAATGGCCACGGTGATCAGTTGCCTGCGCAGGCCGGTACGAAGTTGCTGCATAGTAATCCCCTTGAATGATATTTATGCGTTAATGATAATTGTTATTATTAGTATTATGTTCTGGGTTTGTACTGTCTTGCAACACTCTGTTGCTCAAAATGGTACGCGTAGTAAGCGGTGTCATATGAATGCCCCATAGGCTGGCAGCCATATCTACTGTGCGGGAGGGCTCGTAAAATGCTGCCGTAGCGCCTTGGCGATATCCCCACGCACCTGACCGGTGGCATCAGGCGTAATGCTGCCCAGGCGTGCGAAGTCGTGCACCATGCCGTGGTATATGGTCAGTTGGGTATCCACATTCGCTTCCTGTAAGCGGTTCACGTAGGCGATGCCTTCGTCGACTAGGAGATCGTGTTCGGCCAGGGCGATGAAGGCAGGTGGTAAGTTTTTGAGATCCGCAGCCTCCAACGGCGCAAAACGCCAGTCGTGACGTTCCTCATCGCTATTTAGGTAGTGGCCAAACATCCACTGCAGGGTGTCTGCTTCCAGCAGGTAGCCTTGTGCGTATCGGCGGTGAGACTCGCTCTCCTGCCAGGCACTGGTACAAGGGTAGAGCAGGATCTGGCAGCGCGGCGGGGGCCAACCATTGTCTCGTGCTGATATGCAAAGAGCTGTGGCGAGGGTGCCGCCAACACTGTCACCACCCACGGCAATGCGTGAGGTATCGAGCCCCATCTCTTCACCATGCTTCAGCAGCCAGCAGTAGGCATCTTCAGCATCGTGAAACGCTGTCGGAAACTTGTGCTCGGGGGCTAGGCGATAGTCGACAGCCAGCACTGTGTAGCCAGTTGCTTGAGCGATGCTTTGGCAGAGCGAATCGTGGGAGTCCAGGCTGCCCAGTAGATAGCCGCCACCATGGAAGTAGAGCAGAGTGGGCGCTAAAGGCTGCTCGCCTTGGTAGCGGCGCAGTTCAAGAGGGTGGCCATCTCGACAGGTGATGCTCAGTGACGTTGCATCGTTAGATATTGGCTCATCAAGCATCTGTGATGATGCCTCGTAGGCAGCGCGTGCTTGTTCTGGTGAGAGAGTGTGGAAAGGTGGGTTGCCGCTATCGGCAACCAGGTCTAAGAAAGCGGCGACATCAGAATGTAAGGGCATAATGGGCGTAAGTCTCGATATTAGGGGCCGCTCCGAGAGAGCGGCCATGCGTCGATAGTGCTTGGTTAGTCCGCGCCTACGAGAGAGGGAGTTGATACGCCGGAATGGACTGTTGGCAGTGCCTCATTCAGTTCTTCGCAAATCTCACTTGTCCGCGCCGCCAAAATCGACAGCAGGGTGTCGCTTAAACCATGGGTGGGTTCGCAGCTGCCTTGCAGGAAAATAGCCGGTTTGAACGCAGGCTTGGTGTAGAGCTGATAGTGGCGGTTGACGGCAAAATCTGGCAGGTAGCCCGCAACGGGGGCCAGCAGCCGTTTATGGGTGTCGCGTACATAGCCGGTGGCTAATACCACTGCGTCGTAACGGGTGGACTCGGTATGGCCGCTCTCCAAATCGCGCACCAGTAGCTCAACGCCTTCAGTAGTTGCTTCGCTGCCAATGACCTCATGGCGGCGGCGGAAGCGGTGACGGACTAGGCCGGTTACTTTTTGCTGATAGAACACATCGTAAATCTCCTGAATCAGCGCCAAGTCAGGGGCTGAGTAGTTGGTGCTTTTGTACTCCTGCAGCAGCGCTTCCCTCTGGCCGGTGGGGTTGTTGAACACGTAGTCGGTGTATTCGGGGTTGAAAATCTCGTTGACGAAGGGGCTATCGTCCGAGGGTTTAAAGGCCCATGCCCGGCTAATAAGGTCCACCTGAATGCCTTCACGGCCGTGCAGATCCAGGAATATCTCAGCGGCGCTCTGGCCCGCACCGATCACGGCGATGCGTTTGGGGGCGTCTTGTTTGGCTAGCTCCCGAAGATAGTGGCTGGAGTGGAAGACCCGTGGGTCTTCTTTTAGCCCAGAGAAGCATTCAGGCACATTGGGCGCGCCGCCTACACTTATCACTAATGAACGGGTGAGTCTTTCCTGCACCGCGCCGTTCTCATCCCGTGAACGAACGCGGAGGTAGGCGACCTCGTCGTTTTCAGTTTCGGGCAGTACTTCAAACACATCCTCTCCATAGGCGCACTGGTGTTCAAAGTGGCTGGCGGTCCAGCTTAGGTAATCATTGAACTCGTGGCGGCTGGGGAAGAAGGTTTGCAGGTTGATAAAGTCCTGCAGGCGGCCTTTGCTGTGAAGATAATTGAGGAAGCTGAAACGGCTGCCTGGGTTACGCGGCGTGACCAGGTCTTTGAGAAAAGAGATCTGCATATGGGCATTTTCCAGCAGCATATGCGGGTGCCAGGCAAAGCTGGGCTGGCGTTCAATAAAGACGGCATCCCGCGCTTGCCCTGCTTGGCGTTGCTCGTCGAGCGCAATGGCCAGGGCAATATTGGAGGGGCCGAAGCCGATGCCGATCAAATCATGAATATGCATAAGAGTCCTCGTGGCTGACGTGTTTATGGGGTGAAGCGTGGGTCGGGTCGTGGCGCTGACCCAAGGTGCGGAGCCAGCGGTATCCAACTGCGCTCGTTAAAAAAGTGTTCGCGTAGCTGCATGCCGAGCATGGCCCGCTTATGGGGGAAATCGAACGCCTTCACATGGGCATAACCGCACTGGGCAAGGTTGCGCAGCATCTTGGCGTTATCCACGCGGGGCTCGATCACCAGGCGTTGGGTGCGGCAGTCGTCCAGGAACAGGTAGTGAGAGATAGAGGGCAGCCAAGCGGCGACATAGGGCCGCCCGCGAAAAGCGGCTTCGCCGATCAGCACGTGCCAGCCACGGTCAAAGTCACCAACGTCGTAATAAGCGCCGATGCGATCCTCCTTGGCCCAGTAGGTCTCGAAATAACCGAAGGGCTCTCCGTTGATACAGCCGATCAGAGGTACAACGCTGGGGTTCTGGAGCGTGCTCTCCAGCCGCTCGCGATGCTGTTCCAAATCACCCTGCTCTTCCCAAAAATGGGCGACGACCGGGTCGTTCATCCAGCGGTTGAAGCGCTCCAGATCAAGTTCCAGGTCAAGCACTCGAAAGCTTAATGTGGCATCCAGCCAGGCAATATGGCGCTGATAGACCGTGCCACTGGGGCGCGGTGGGCGGCGTGGATGTCGCTTTTCGTTCTCCAGGATGGGTTGCTGAGGGTAGGCGTGCATGGAGGGGGAGGTGAGCCAAAGGGTTGGCAACTGCCAAAATAGCTCCGCGTAGGCCCAGAGTTCTCCATGGCGATCTTTAACCGCGATACCGTTGGCACACAGAGTGGGGTGTAAAACCGTGGGGAGCTGCAAACGAAGGGCTACAGTACCTGGGTAAACGTTAAAAGCCCCTTCGATAGCAGCAAGCAGCACCGGTAAGGGCGGTGCCGAGCGCTTCGGCCAACGCAGCGTCAAGGTATGGTTATCGTCCACCAATGACCACTCAAGGTGCTCATGATCACCCTTTACGAGAAGTGACTGTGTGTTGGCATTACCGGTGACTTGATAGGTGTAACCCTCTGGGCGTGAGAGCAGCGGGGCCGCCGCCGTGTGGCTTTCAGAGGATACATGTACCTGTGTTTGTGCCTGGACAGAACTGGACACCGCTTAGCTCCTATCAATAAGAACGAATCACAAAAACGAATCGAAAAAGCGAAGAAAAAACAGCCGTAAAAATCACCCCACCGGAGGGCGGCGGTACTGACTTCTTTATCTAAGGACGAATGAGAATGAGGCTTGTTTACAAGAATGTTGGTTAACTTTTTGCGTGCGCGGTTCGTCATTAGAGATAGGTGTCGGTTTTCAATCGCTTTCCAATCGCTTTGCAACGAGGTGAATGTGCTTTCCTATCTGTTTCGTCGAACCCGTGGGCTGATGACCGCCGCTGCCCTGGCCAGTATTCTTTCGGGGCTTTTCAGCGTGCTGCTGATTGCCCAAATCAATGCAGCGTTGACCAGCGATGCCGCCAGCCGCGCTAGTGCGGCCTGGGCTTTTGCGGTCATTGCCGTGGCCCTGATGGCCTGTCGGATGGTGTCGACGGCGCTGTTTGAGCGGTTGGGGCAGCGGGCGCTGGCCGAGTTACGCCGTTTTGTTGCCCAGTGCGTGGCCGAGACCCCTTTTGCTCATTTCGAGCGTGTGGGCAGTGCGCGGATCCAGTCGGCGCTTACCGAGCACAGCAACAATGTGGCGATCCTGTTCGTTAGCTTGCCGGTTATTTTGACCAATACGGTCATCGTGGTGGGGTGCTTGGGCTACTTGGCGATGCTCTCATGGCAGGTGTTTTTGTTTGCACTGGGGGTGATTGGGCTTGGGGCGGTTGGTTACCACTTGGTGCACTTACGCGCTATTAACTACCTCCAGAGTGCCTCGTCAGAGCAGGATCGCTTGTTTGGTCATTTCCGCGCGCTGACCGATGGGGCAAAAGAGTTGCGCCTGCATCAGCGCAAGAGTCGGGTTTTTATGGATCAGATACTGGGGGAGTCGGTTGAAGGCGTGCGGCGGCTGCGCACCTGTGGCATGTCGCTGTTCGTGATCTCGACCAGTTGGGGGCAGTTCCTTATGTACGCCTTCATCGGCCTGGTGCTGTTTGTATTGGCGGGCGATGGGCCTAATCAAACCCAGGTAATGACCGGCTTTGCCCTGGTGTTTGTGTTTATGGTGACGCCCCTGGAAGGGTTGTTGATCAATATTCCGCGGATCAATATGGCGCGGGTAGCCGCTAGCCGAATTGATGACATCACCCGCGAGATGCCCCAGGGGCAGGAGAGGCAGGCGTCATCTCAGACGCCTGATTTTCAACGGCTTGAATTGCACGGCGTTACCCACCAGTACTACCACGAGCAGAGCGATGACTTTTTTGAGCTGAGGCCGATTAATTTGAGCTTTACGCCGGGGGAAGTGGTGTTTCTGGTGGGGGGCAACGGCAGCGGCAAGACCACGCTGGCCAAAGTAGTGGTGGGGCTTTATCCGCCGGAAGGTGGCGAGGTGTTGCTCAACGGCGAGCGCGTCGAAGCGGATGGCTGGGATGCCTACCGGCAGCTCTTCTCGGTGGTGTTCTCGGACTTCCATCTCTTTGAGCGCCTGTTGGAAGCGCCGCGGGAAGATCTCGACGAAGAGGGCAACCGACTGCTGGCCAAGCTGCATCTGCAGCACAAGGTGCGGGTTGAGAACGGTGCGTTCACTACTCAGGCGCTCTCCCAGGGGCAGCGTAAGCGCTTGGCGCTGGTAGTGGCCTACCTTGAAGATCGCCCGTTTTTGGTGTTTGACGAGTGGGCGGCAGACCAGGATCCGCTATTCAAAGAGGTGTTCTATTGCGAGGTGTTGCCCGAGCTAAAACGCATGGGCAAAGCGGTACTGGTCATCACCCACGATGACCGCTACTTCCACCTCGCGGATCGATTGGTGAGGCTGGAGAGCGGCAAGCTGTTGGCTGCTGAGTCTGAGACTGCCGAAGAGCCTCTGGCGGAGCCCTCACCGGTCTCTTGATCCCATCATGCGCTCCAACACCTTGTCCTTGAACCAGAAGCGGTGAACCAGCGCCATGGCGATATGGCCGATGACTAATCCGCATAGCAGCCACGAGAGCGGGCCGTGAAGGAGCTCGGCGGGGGCGATCATCCAGGTGATCTCGCGTTCTGCTTCGGGCAGTAGCTCCATGCCATAAAAGCGCAGCGCACCGCCGCGGCCATACTGGCGCAGAATGGCGAAAGCGGGTAGCCACAACAACAGCCCATAAAAGGTGATATGTACGAGCCGCGCTATGCGGCCACCTAGCCCCGGCGGGCGGGGCGGGCGTTGCTTGCGATTTATCCATGCCCAGCCAAGGCGCGCCAGAGTCACGATCAGGAGCATAAAACCTAACGAGCCGTGAGGCCCGATGCTCGCCAACAACAGCGTGATAGCGTTTTCGCCCATTCCCCGCCAAGCCAGCACCACGGTAAATTGCAGTGTGACCAGTGCGGCGGTGAGCCAGTGCAACGCACGGCTTATGCGCCCGTAGTGGTTGGAGCTGTCTCGCCAGCCAATAGGCGTTTGAGCTGGCATGCTGGTGTGATCACTGTTTAGTGCGGTGCTGTTTGCCATGACTTTAACCATTGGCCTTGCCCATGCGCCAGTAGCCCATGCTGGTGACGTACTGTTTGGGTAGCCCGCACTCGTTAACCAAGTAGCGGCGCAGCTTCATGGCGACCTTGGTTTCAGCGGCGATCCAGGCGTAGAAGGGGGCGCTGTCGTCCAAGATGGCGGGTTCCCAGAGAGGGCCTTCCTCATCGTCGCTTGCATCGTGGGTAGTGGCTGTCGTGGGAAAGCCGCCTAGCGCTTGAATTTCCTTATGCAAATCAATGTCGCGCACTGCCCTCAGCAGCATTTCACCGTGTTGACAGCCGGGCTCGGTATCGCGAGCCAGCCAGCGTAGCCTGGCGGCTTGAGGCAGCGGCTGAACATCGTCGCCGCGAGGTACTTCGAACAGCGCTTCGACCTTGGGTTTAAGGGGCAGGTCATCGAGAGTTTCCAAGATGCCGGCCGCGGCAGGAAGGGCGGTTTCATCGGCGATAATCAGGATACGGCGCACGCCTTGGGGCGGTTTCCATTCGTAACCTAGTTTTGGGCCTTCCGCATTGGCGTCCGGGGCTGTCATCGCCAGGCGGTCGCCTGGTTGGGCTCGCATTGCCCAGCGCGAGGCGGGGCCATTGTCGCCGTGAAGTACGAACTCCACGTCCACCTCGGCTTTTTCTGAGCGTAGGGCGCGAATGGTATAGGTACGCGCAGATGGCCGCTGGGCATCCGGTAGGGCGCGGTAGGCACCGTACCAGTCGTGCTCTTCCAGCTTGGCGATCTCAAACAGCTGGTCGAGACTGCCACCGTCTTCAGGAAAGAACAGCTTGACGCGCTGATCCGGGGCGTAAGTCGCCATTTGGCCAATACCTGGGCCAGTAAAGGTAAACCTTACAAGCGAGGCGCTGACTTGGGTACGGCGGGCGAGTTTGATATCGAAAAGCTGGTAGCTCGGTTTGGCGGCCATAGTGGGCTCCATTATTTATTCATCGATCAAGGTGTCAATTGTAGTGCTAATTATTATCATTTAGAATCATTGTCAATAATTTAACTATTAACCTCCAGAACGATTAAGGCTTGGACAATGACTCTGCTGCCTATCACGTCCTATGTGGCGAACTGCTCGGCGATCACAAAAGGCAGCTCGCTATGCTAGGCGCTGCACAATTTTCCCAACGAGTGGGAGGCATGTCGCCTGCGAAAGCCTGCCTATTGCTTAGCCTGCCGATGGTGGTGCTGTTTTGGGTCGGGCTAGAGGGCCAAGGCGGTTTTGCGCTGGGCCTGCAGGCGTTAGTGGCGCCCTCTTTTGAGAACGTTGACGAGCTGCTGCTCTACTATGCCTGGTGGCCGCGCCTTTCGGTCGCCCTGCTCGCCGGGGGTGGCTTGGGAGTGGCAGGCGTGCTCATGCAGCAGGTCCTGCGCAATCCGTTGGCTTCGCCCACCACCCTGGGGGTGGCATCGGGCGCTAACCTGGCGCTGATGACCGCCACCTTGCTGGCGCCGGGGCTGCTTGTCGCCGGGCGCGAATGGGTCGCCTTATTAGGCGGTGCGCTGGCGGTTGGATTGGTTTTCCTGCTCTCCTGGCGGCGCGGGCTGGCGCCGATCGTGGTGGTGTTGGCGGGTTTGGTGGTCAATCTGTATCTGGGGGCACTCTCCACCGCGTTGTTGCTGTTTAATCACGAGGCGCTCTCGGGGCTGCTGATTTGGGGCGCGGGGTCGCTGGCGCAAAACGGTTGGGACGGGGTGGCGGTGCTCTGGCCACGGCTGGCGATTAGCTGTGTTGCCGCGTGGTTTCTGCTGCGCCCTCTGGCAGTGCTGGAGCTGGATGACGCCAGCGCCAAGAGCTTAGGGGTTTCGCTGACCTATCTGCGCTTTGCTGGAATGGGACTGGCAGTATTTATTACCGGCAGCATTGTCAGCGTGGTGGGCATCATTGGTTTTATTGGCTTGGCAGCGCCCAATATTGTGCGCATGGCCGGTGCGCGCCGCTTAGGGCCGCGGCTAATCTGGTCGGCGCTATTGGGCGCAGTGCTGTTGGCCACCACTGATCTGCTGCTGCAGCAATTCGGTGGCATGATGACGGCCTTTATTCCTACTGGAGCGATTACCGGTGCCCTAGGGGCGCCGCTGTTAATGTGGCTGATTCCTCGCCTGAAACTACAGGGCGACCAGCCACCGAAAGGGGCCGGTGTTTTCGCCCACCGTCACCCTGCGCCGTCACGCTTAGCTACCGGATTACTGCTCGCGTTACTAGGGGCAACGGTTCTTGGCTTGCTGTTTGGCCAGGGCGTAGACGGCTGGTATTGGCTGTCGCCGGATAACTGGAACGTGATGCAGTGGCGCCTGCCGCGAGTGATGGCGGCAGCGGCCAGCGGCTTGATGCTGGCGATTGCCGGGACGATTCTCCAGCGTCTTTCGGCCAACCCCATGGCCAGCCCTGAAGTCTTGGGTATTAGCGGTGGTTGTGCCATTGCGCTGATTCTGGGGATTTTCCTGCTGCCTGCACCCACCAATATGATGCTGATTGGTGTGGGCACCCTAGGCGCTTTCGCGACGCTGCTGGTGTTGGTGGGTATCAACCGCAAGAGCGGTTATCTACCCGAGCGTTTGCTGCTCACCGGGGTGGCGGTCAGTGCGCTGTTTGATGCAGTGCGTAGCGTGATGCTGGCAGGCGGTGACCCGCGTGGCCAGCAGGTGATTGCTTGGCTGGCGGGCTCTACCTATTACGTGGATATCACCAATGCTGTCGTGGTGGGCGGCATTGCGGCCGTATTGGCGCTGGTCACGCTGCCGTTTACCCGCTGGCTGGATATCATGCCCTTGGGTGCACCAACGGCGCGCGCGTTAGGAGTAACGCTTAATCGTGCTCGCTTGGCGCTGTTGCTACTGGTGGCACTGCTCACTGCTTGCGCGACGCTGGTGGTGGGGCCGCTTTCGTTTATTGGCCTGCTGGCGCCACATATGGCGCGTTTAGTCGGCTTCTCACGAGCAGGGCAGCACCTGTTGGGCGCTGCGTTGATCGGTATGCTGTTGATGGTGCTGGCCGACTGGATAGGCCGTCAGCTAATTTTTCCCTATGAGATACCGGCGGGCTTGGTTGCATCCCTGATTGGCGGCGCATACTTTATGTGGGGGCTGCGGCGGCTGTAGTGCTTTATCACACGCTAGCCCCACGAGATGCTATTTAGTGCTGGCTAAAGTAGGCTTTCATGACCGCAATGACCTTATCAATATCCGCATCGTTGATATCGCGATGGACAACGAAGCGCGTGGCGTAAAGCATCTCAATAAGCACGCCATGTTCTTTGAGCCAGGCGGAAAGTGGCTGGATATGAGCATCAGGGAAGCGTGCGAATACCATGTTGGTAGCCTGGGAAGTGATTTCAACGCCGGGCAGTTGCGCTAGGCCTTCCGCTAGGCCTGCGGCGCGGCGATGATCATGACTTAAATCAGCCACGTGATGGTCTAGCGCATATTGGCAGGCGGCGGCGATAATGCCTGTTTGGCGCATGCCGCCACCGACCATTTTGCGTAAACGGCGTGCCTTATCGATTAACGCCTTTGAGCCGATCAAGGCTGAACCCATCGGCGCGCCAAGGCCTTTTGAAAAGCATAGAGAGACGCTGTCGAAGGGCTGGCAGAGCTGCTTCAGTGAGGTGTTCGTGGCGACGGCAGCATTAAACAGTCGTGCGCCGTCTAAGTGTGTCGCCAGCCCGCGTTCACGCGCCAAATTCGTTGCTGCAATGACGTAATCTGCCGATAGCACTTTGCCGGCCATCGTGTTTTCCAAGGCCAGAAGTTTACTGCGCGCAAAGTGAAAATCATCAGCCTTGATGGCCGCGCTTATTTTCTCAAGTGGCAGCGTTCCGTCGGAGGCATTCTCAATCGGCTGGGGTTGAATGCTGCCTAAGACCGCGGCACCCCCGCCTTCATAGCGATAGGTATGGGCTGACTGCCCCACGATATACTCATCGCCGCGTTCGCAGTGCGCCATTAACCCGACGAGGTTACTTTGCGTGCCGCTAGGAAATAGCAGGGCGGCCTCTGCCCCAGCCAGCTCGGCTAGAGTTGCTTGAAAGGCGTTGACTGTTGGGTCATCGCCCCACACGTCATCGCCCACCGGAGCCGCCATCATGGCCTCTTTCATAGCGGTCGTTGGGCGTGTCACCGTATCACTGCGTAAATCAATCATGCGCCTCTCCTTTTTTTGTGGTGGCAGTTACTTAGGCATGTTTTCTCAAGCACGTTTTGAAGGATGCATCTATGGTTAACAGCATACTGCAAGTCTCTCCAGCATAGGCAACCCGATGGATCTAAAAAGTGGCTATCCCTATTGGGCGATCAAAAATGGCCTGCTGACAGCGTTTCCCAAGCTTATCCACCATCATGCGTGTGACGTTGTGGTGATTGGCGGCGGTATTACCGGCGCCTTAATCGCTGATGAGCTTAGTCGACACGGCCATCACGTGGTGGTCATTGAGCAGCGTGATGTGGGGTGGGGTAGCTCTGCGGCGAGCACGGCGTTGCTACAATACGAAATAGATACGCACATGACCGATTTGGCCAAACGCTACGGAGAAGCCGATGCAGTACTCGCTTATCGCGCCTGTGCTCAAGCGATTGGCGAGATTGAAGCACTGGCGGTGGCGCTAGGCGACGTAGATTTTGAGCGCCAGAAGAGCCTCTACTATGCCAGTCACGAAGGAGATGTGGCAGCCCTCAAAGAGGAGCTGACGCTGCGCCAAAAGCACGGATTTGATGCCACATGGCTGGACAGTGACGCCATTTTAGCGGAATACGGCTTTGAAGCGCCTGGTGCTATTCTTACCCAGCTGGCAGCCAGTATTGATCCTTACCGTATGGCCTATCGGCTATTTAATGCCGTTGTCGAGCGTGGAGGGGAGGTATACGACCGCACGCAAATGGCGTCCATGTCGCCTGACGAGCAGGGCGTGACGTTAACGCTTACTAACGGGGCTACGCTGCGCTGTCAGCACTTAATTATGGCGGCGGGGTATGAGTCACAGGCCTGGCTACCTGAGAAAGTGGCGATCAATCGCAGCAGCTACGCTTTTATCACCGACCCGCTTGCACCTGAGGCGTTAGGGGCATTACGCCACACGATGGTGTGGGAGTCAGCGCGCCCGTACCTTTATATGCGTTGCACCGGTGACGGCCGCTTATTAGTAGGCGGTGATGACGACGATGAAGATATTCCTAAGCGTCGCGATGCTCGGGTTGAGGAGAAAGCCGCTGGTTTGGCGCGTAAGATAGAAGCGCTATGGCCGAGGCTTGATATGAATCCCACCTTCTCATGGGGCGGCACTTTTGCTGAAACGGAGGATGGCCTGCCTTTTTTTGGCCCTCACGAGGCGTTTGGCTCGCGCGTACACTTTGCCATGGCATATGGCGGTAATGGCATAAGCTATAGCATGATTGGCGCAACGTTGTTGCGCGCGCTTATAGAGGGTAGAGAACACCCGTTGGAAGCGCTGTTTTCGTTTCAGCGTCTGGCTAAATTAGCTGCGCGGCAAGACGACCCTTAACACAAGCTTCAAGATGCGCATGATTGAGCGATATCGATAAGGATGGAAAATGATGGGCCACGCACTTTATTTACGCGCACTGGAGCGCAACGACCTGCGTTTTGTGCATGAGCTAAATAATAACCAGAGCATTATGTCGTACTGGTTTGAAGAGCCTTACGAGTCATTTGACGAGCTAGAGGAGCTTTATAACAAGCATATTCACGACAACGCTGAACGACGATTTGTAGCAGAGGATGGCAATAGTGACGCGATTGGTTTGGTAGAGCTGATTGAGATTGACTACATCCACCGCAGCGGTGAGTTTCAAATTATCATTGCGCCCGATTATCAGGGTAAAGGCTTTGCCCGATCATTAATTCAACAGGCGCTGCACTACTCTTTCACCATCTTAAACCTACATAAGGTGTACCTGATTGTGGCGGTGGAAAACGTCAAAGCAATCCATCTTTACGAAGAGAGCGGGTTTATTGAGGAGGGAAAGCTGGTTCAAGAGTTCTTTATTAACGGAAAATATCGCGATGTAAAACGAATGTATATTCTACAAGATACCTTCCTAGCCCAGCTCGACAGTGCCGACGCTCCAGAAACTAACTGGCTATAAAAAAGCGCCTCGTTCATACGAGGCGCTGGGGGTCTGAAACAGATCTTGAGCAATTGCTTTAGCGCAGGAAATCCTTAATAGCATCAAGGGCAGCTAGCTGCTGCCTTGCGCGCTGTGCCCATACTTCCATGACATCGTCGTTTAATGTTTGAGCTTGGGCGTTTGAATATTGCATGGCGTTCACTCCTTTATTTAAAGGGACATTAGTCAGAGGTGCATGACAGAAATGCATGCAACATTTTGTTATAGAGCCTGTATTGTGCGCAGCAGCATTTTCGCTATTGGTCACGATAGTAAGGACTTTCAGAGGCTTGTGATAGTCCAAACGGTGTAGGTAATCGGCTATTTTATGTAAGCCTGGGCTTACATAAGGTGCGTTAGCGCTATTATATCTTTGAATGGAAAAGGTTTTCATAAAATTAAAAAAGCCGGAAATTATTCCGGCTGCATGGTTTATCTTTTGGTCTTGGGGTAGCAAAAGCAGCTGAATTAACCTAAATAGGCTGTCAGTGCTTCGGCGGCGGCACGATGCCACTGGGCGTTTAAGCTCCAGAACGCTAGAACTTCACTATCGCGCGCAGGGTGTAACGTTAGAAATGTCATTTTGTGGCCCTCCTAGTGGGACAACATCTCTAGTATAGCTGTTTTTTGCTGCATCGCAGCATTTTGCGTAAGAAGCATTCCTGACAATCTAGCCGGCACACATTGGCAATCATTGGAGCCACCGCGCTGGCGTGCTATGTTCATCGTCAACTAATAAAAATCACGTAGCTGCTAATGACGAACTCAGCCTTATCCTCTTTCGAACAGCATGACCAGTGGGTCGATGTGCCCGATGGCCGCCTGTTTACGCGCACCTGGCAGCCAAGTAATACACAAATGCCTGAAAGCCCCATCGTCTTGCTGCACGACTCTTTAGGTTGCGTTGCGCTATGGCGCAGCTTTTCCGCGGCGCTATGCGTCGCCACCCAGCGTCGCGTGATTGCCTATGACCGCGTTGGTTTTGGCCTATCTGCCGCGCGTAACGATATTCTGCCGTTAAGTTTTATCGATGATGAACCCAGCCAAGGGTTTGCAGCGCTTCGCGATGCTTTGGGCGTAGAGCGTTTTATCGCGATGGGGCACAGCGTGGGTGGCTGTATGGCCGTTCAGTGTGCGGGGGCTTACGCCGATGATTGCGATGGTTTAGTCACTATTTCTGCGCAGGCCTTTAATGAACAGCGCACGCGAAGCGGCATCGTAGAAGCCCAGGCCGCATTTCAGGCACCAGAGCAGCTTGCTAAGCTAACCAAATACCACGGCGATAAAGCCCGCTGGGTGCTCAATGCCTGGACAGAAACATGGCTGAATCCAGCGTTTGAAAACTGGTCATTAGTGCCTGCGCTTGAGCGCGTCAAGTGCCCCAGCTTGATCATTCATGGGGCAAACGATGAGTATGGTTCTCGTCGGCAGCCGGAAAGCATTGTGCGCCATCTTAACGGCCCCGCACATTGCGAAATACTGGCAAATATCCATCATGTACCTCACCGTGAATGTGAAGCCGATGTGGTGAGCTTGGTAAGCCAATTTGTTGAGCAGATTTCGCGCTAAATTTCGCTCTGAGTGACGAGTAAGAGGAGAGCCAATGCGCCTGCGTATTTTGTCTGATTTACACTTGGAGTACTTTGATGGATACCGCGAATTGCCTGAGGTTGAGGCTGACGTGGTCATCCTGGCGGGCGATATTCACCGCCAGTGTGAGGGGCTTGCCTGGGCTCGCCGGAGCTTTCCAAACACACCCATTATCTACGTGCCCGGTAATCACGAGTTCTATAATACCTGCCTGCCATTGCTGCGCGAGGGGCTGGCAGAAGAAGCCGAGCGGCTCGAGATTGAGCTACTGGATAGTCGTAGCATTACGCTGAACGGCGTGCGTTTTTACGGCACCACGCTATGGACCGATTTTGCGCTTTACGCCGGTGATCCAACAAAAAATCCGGCTGATACCCTGTCTAAAGCACTACGCTATATGCCTGATTTTCGCATCGTCCAAACCGCGCCAGAGCGCATTTTTACGCCTGAAGAAAGCTGCCAGCTGCATAGTGAAGCGCGTCATTGGCTCGAAGGGGAGCTCGCACAGCCGTTTGATGGCCCCAAGGTGGTGATCAGTCATCATGCACCGCTTCACGACTGCATTCCCGGTCAATATTTAGGCGATGACCTTTCCCCTGCGTTTGCCTCTCATCTTCCTCATTTAATGGGCAAAATGGATGTATGGATTCATGGGCACGTTCATGAGCCGGTCGATATTTTGCGTAACGGCACTCGGATTCTTGCCAATCCCGGTGGTTATCCGGATGAATTCAACCCAGCGCTGTTTAGGCCAGATTGGGTCGTTAATATCTAACTATAATGATCATTGTCAGTTTTGGCCTACTACTTTGGTTTAGATTTCGCGAGTTCTGCTTGCTTCCCCAGCGTGAGGTACTTATCTTCATAGTTGTATGATGTATTACATTAAAGTTCGCGGACGAGTTCGCCTATGCGGTGCTTATCAAAGGTGCTGGCAAAACAGTATTCATAATTTCTTTTGCGTTTGTTTGCTTGGCCATTAAGGGCCTTCACTCTCAAAAGGAGTCACTTAAGAACTCATGCCGAGCCATTCCTTTACGAGTATGTGCACAAGGAGTAGACACAATGTACAAGCATAAGAAATCCCTGCTTACACTGGCTGGAGCCGTAGCTTTATCCTCGATCTCCGGCGCTGTCCTTGCTGACTATCCCGAGCGTGATATTCGCGTAATAGTTCCTTGGGGGGCCGGCGGCGGCACTGATGGTATCGTCCGTAAGCTGACCAGTATTGCCGAGGACAGCCTCGATGTTTCTATGTACGTGGAAAATATTGAAGGGGGCGTTAGCGCTACCGGAACCGGTCAGCTAATGAGCGCTCGCGCAGATGGTTACACTATCGGCGCGCTGACCTACGACAGCCTAGTAACAGTGCCTTGGCAGGCCATGCTGCCGAGTTATGATGTCGATAAGCTTAAATTGATTGCTCGGGTGACGAGCGAACCCGACGCTATCGTGGTTGATGCTGACTCCGACTATGAGTCGATTCACGACCTTATTGAAGCTGCCAAAGAAAATCCTGGCGAGATACGCGTCGCCATCCAAAATCTGGGTGGACGCATCCACTTAGCTATTTTGCAGCTGCAGGATTTAACGGGCGCTGAGTTCCGGATCGTTTCTTACCCAGGCGGGGCCGCTCCGCAGAAAGAAGCCATTTTGTCTGATGAGGTTGATGTTGCGCTAACTAGCCTGGGCGATTTTTCAAATCTTATTGAAGACGGCACCGTACGTGGGCTGGTCGAATTTACAGATACGAAGAACCCTACCTATCCTGACGTGCCAACGTCGGCTGAAGAAGGAATAGACCTGCGCATTGGGAGCTTCATTGTGTTTGCAGCACCCGCAGACACCTCAGAAGAAGCACTTGCGATTCTAGAAGACGCTTATAAGACGGCGTATGACAGTGATGAATTTCAGGAGTGGGTGACCAATGTTGGCGTGACGCCTAATTGGTTAGGTATTGATGAGGTAACCCCCTGGGCTGAAGAAAACGCCGAATCACTATTTAGCGAAATGGATGCACTGGTCGAAGCGGGCGTTATGTCTAAGTAAACAGTAGCGTGAAGCACGTGGCATTGATTTCAATGCCACGATCCATTCACTTAAAGGGTTCTGTATCAATGAACAACGTCGAGCGATTCAGAACGTCGGCAGTACTGTTCCCAGTCTTTTTGTTGATGTTGACTACGATCTATCTGGCAGAAGCATTGAGTATTCGCTCACAGTTTGGCGGTGACACTATCGTAGGGCCACGTTTCATGCCCATTCTTATGGCGATCATCATGTACATCGCACTGGTGGCTGTATTGGTGGGCGAGTGGCGTAAAGATACAGAGGTATCGGCGAATAGCTCTTTTCTCAGGCCGTTAATGATTGTGATGGCAACGGCAGTCTATATCACCGTGTTTCGTCCTTTAGGTTATATCCCTGCCACGCTGGGGTTTGTGGTGGCACTGTTTCTTATTTTTGACTTTGAGCGGAAGCGTCCCGCTTTCTTTGCGCTGTATGCCATTGCCGTAACGGCGGTTTTTTATGGCCTGTTCGCCGGTATTTTTGGCGTGCGTCTGCCTCCAATGTTAGGAGGGTTCTGATGGATACATTTGTTAGTTTTCTGGGCGGTTTTGGCGCCTTGATGAGCTGGGAAGTACTGGGCTTCATGATAGCCGGTTTTTTGATTGGCACATTTTTCGGTGCAATGCCCGGCCTTACCTCCGTCTTGGCCATTGCGCTGCTATTACCTATTACGTACACAATTGATGTTGTCCCCGCACTGGTTATGTGCGCCTCAATATTCATGGCGGGGATGTATTCAGGCAGCATAACGGCCACGACCATCAATATTCCCGGTGCACCATCGTCAATGATGACGGCCGTAGAAGGCAATGCTCTGATGTTAAAGGGGCAGGGCGCTAATGCGCTAGGTCACGCAGCATTGGGCTCCATGATCGGCGGGGCGGTTGGTGCATTATTGCTCATGGCGTTTATGCCGATTGCCGGCGAACTTGCGCTGTTGATCCGTACGCCAGGGAAGTTTTCGCTAGTTCTTTTTGCGCTTGTGGTGATTATTATTGTCGATAAAGGCGCTGTCGCTAAGGGAATTGTGGCAACCACTCTGGGCATTATGCTGGCCACCGTGGGTATTGATGTGCTCCAGCCGATCCCGCGTTTCAACTTTGGCACCGAATTGTTAGTCGAAGGTATCGGCTTGATGCCTGTGGTCATTGGTGCGTTTGCCGTAAGTGAGCTGCTGGTTCAGGCGCAAAACTGGAACCATTCTCTTGACGATACGCTTGATCGTGCCAAAGCGCTCAAAATTCGCCGCCGTGATTTCATTCCACCTTGGTCCGAGATTCGTGAAATCGGTTTTTTTACCTATATTAAAAGCGCCTTCATAGGCTATGCCATCGGCATTCTGCCCGGCGCCGGTGGGTCAATGGCGGCGTTTGTCGCCTATGCTGATGCCAAACGTGGCTCCAAGAAGCCGGAAGAGTATGGTCATGGTAGCCGCGAAGGGATCGCTTCGGCTGAGTCAGCTAACAATTCCATGTGTGGAGGGGCGTTCGTGCCCATGCTGATGTTTGGTATTCCTGGGGATCCGACAACGGCTATCGTGCTAGGCGTTTTGGTGATCAATGGTTTACAGCCTGGGCCGCGTCTTATTGAACAGCAGGCCGACCTGATTGCACCAATGTTTGCTTCTTTGTTCGTGAGTGCGTTGATTCTTATCCCGCTGACGCTATTTTTATTCGGGCCGTATTTTATTCGTATCGTCTCGATTTCCCGTGGCCTTCTCTATAGCTCTATTGCCGTGGTGGCGTTAGTCGGAAGCTACGTAGCAACCTTCTCCATTTTCCAGATGTTTTTGGCGCTGATGTTTGGCGTGCTGGCTTTCTTCCTGCGCAAACATAACTATTCAGTTGTTGCCATGTTACTGGGCTTCATCTTAGGGCCAGACCTAGAGCAGTACTTGCGACGAGCCTTGTCCTTCAATGATGGTAATCCGATCATCTTTTTGACGAGTCCAGATAGTTTAGCGTTCCTGGTGTTGACCGCCGTATTTGCCTATCTGATTCTGCGTAAGAAGCCGAAGCTCAATGCCTGAGTCTCGTCGCTAATTAATAAGCATCGCTTCCTTTATTCGACCCGCACCATAAGAGCCAGCATTGGTGCGGGCGATTACCATTAGGAGTGCGACATGGCGATAAAAACTCGTCCCTTGCCGCGTGCTAAGGCCTGTTGACGGTTGGGCGAAGAAGACTTGGCGGTATAAGGCCTGCTTGCAGCTACTACTTTGGTTTATATTTCACAGCTTGTGCTTGCACCATGCCTTCGGGATACTTATCTTCAGAGTTGTATGATGTATTACATTAAGCGTTGGGCAGCTCGATGGTGCTAGCTCACCCAGGGGTCAACGCATTTACAAAAGAGGGTACAACGTGAAATTTTCAAAAGAAGCAGTAACAAATGCCATTGGCGATGGCCTGCTATCATTTCCTATTACTGATTTTGATAGCCAAGGCCGCTTTGATGAGGCGAGCTATCGTGAGCGTTTAGAGTGGTTCATCAGTCATGATATTTCAGCCGTTTTTGTAGCCGGGGGTACGGGTGAGTTTTTTAGCTTGTCGCTTGACGAGTATCGTCAGATTGTTCGCGTTGCGGTTGAGGTCATTGATGGCCGACTGCCGGTTATTGCTAGCGCTGGGTTGAGCGTTGAAGCAAGCGTGGCGTTTGCAAAGGCGGCAGAAGAGGCGGGCGCTGATGGCATTCTCTTAATGCCTCCATACCTTACCGAGTGCCCACAGGATGGGTTGGTCGAGTATGCACGCCAAGTGTGTGACTCTACTGAGCTAAACGTGATTTATTACAATCGCGGCAACGGTATTATGACGGCTCCTTCCGTTCAGCGGCTTGCCGATCTTTGCCCCAATCTGATTGGTTTGAAAGATGGCAAAGGTGACATTCAGGCGTTAAACAAAATTATCAAAACGGTTGGCGATCGTCTGTCCTATATCGGCGGTGTTCCTACGGCTGAAATCTTTGCCGAAGCCTATCTCTCTATTGGCGTGAATACTTACTCCTCGGCGGTATTCAACTTCGTTCCTGATATGGCGGTTACCTTCTACAAGGAACTGCGTAAAGGAAATAAAGGCGTTGTTAAACAAATTACCAACGACTTTTTCATTCCGTTTGTAGACCTACGTGATCAAAAAGCCGGCTATGCCGTCAGCTTGATTAAAGCCGGCGCTGCTCTTATAGGTCGCCCAGCAGGCGACGTGCGGGCACCGTTGGTTATGCCTTCTTCTGCTGAATGTAAAGAGCTAGAGACACTCATTGATCGTGTCAAGAAGTGATAACCACTAAGCGACAATAAATCAATAATGCACGCAAGAGGTTAACTGATGATGATATCTAAGAAGGTGGTTGCAACCGTTGGCTCAGCTACATTGCTAGCAGCATTGGCCATCCATTCTGGGGTTGTCATGGCTCAAGAGGGCCAGCTCCGCGGTAATATTCGGGTGGTGATTGGCTCTACGTCTACCGGGGGCGACACCTATCAAAATGCCAGCATTGTCGTTGACCGATTAGCTGAGCGCCTTGGTCTCAACATGAAGGTAGATGCGGTTGGGGCAAGCTCCGCTTTTCGTACCCTGGACAGGGACTCTCGCGGCAATACGTTGATGATCTTTCATGATCAGTCATACCTTGGGCACCTTTATGGTGTTCAGGGATATGACGACATTTTTGAGAAGTACATCATTGGCCCCACGATCTCGATTAATCCGGGTAATGCCTATCTAGTACCTAAGGATTCTCCTTATGAAAATCTCGATGACATTATTGAGGCGGTAGGCAGTGGCGAGACTGTTCGTGTTGCGGTCCAGCCTGGTGGCGTTTCTGAGATCGGCTTTAGTGCCTTGAAAAACGCGATTGCTATCGAGCATCCGGGGCAAGAGGATAATTTAGTTGCCGTTAATACCGGCTCTCAGTCCGATAAAAATCAGCAGCTTTTCGATGGCCAAGCCGATGTTATCAATGGCAGCGTTCAGGCCAATGAGCAGTACACGCGCCTGCCGGAAGACGATCAGAAAGCTATGCGGTTTATTTGGCTAACGGCTCGTCAGAGCACGATTGAGCAAGCCAATGAAGAGGGGTTAGGTCAAACCACCCGCGAGCAGTTGCTTGAGTATGTTGAGCCTAACGTCCATGTGACGATTGGGGGCGATGCGGCTGAAGACGAGAGCTTTACCTTCGATAAAGAGTTCTTCTTCCTTTACAACAAAGAGATGGACGCAGGCATCGTAAGCCAGATTGACGAAGCGCTTGCTGAAATCTATGCGGAAGGAGAAATTCAAGAAGTCCTACAGAACTCTTTCTTTATCCCCGATTTTAAACCTTCTGAAGAAGCGTCTGAGTACTTGCACGATAAAATGTCTCGTTACGAAGAAATCATTAATAACATTAAGTAAACGCGGTGAAACTAGCGGCTTGTATGCCGCTAGCTTTTTGTATGCCGAGAATGATAAGCATGCGGCCCATCAATGTCTGGAGCTAGTATGGAGTCAGGTCTAACCAGTTTATTAAGCGTTTCGATAGATTTCGAAACCTCCCACTTATTCTTTCCGAGGATTATCCACTGGATGATGGGTGGCCTGTTTGCCCTGATTTTGTTAACCAAGGTAGCGCCTTTTTTAGTGGCTGTGAAACGAGGCGAGCGGACTCTGCCGATCGTCGGTGAGCCTATGGATCGCTTTCGTTTTTTTGGCACTCTTATCCTTATAGCGGCGTATTTTTACTTGATGGCCGTCGTAGGCGATCTTTTCCCGTATACGGGCTATGGCTTTCTATTTGTTTCAATGGCTTTCGTGCTTCTTATGTCACTTCTGTATGTGCATGAGTGGACGAAAAGGTCAGTGACTATCATCGTCATTAATGCTGTTGTCGCCCCTAGTTTAGCCTGGTTCGTTCTCGCCAAGCTGTTCACCATCACTTTACCGTGACCTAAGCGAGTACCGCCATGGAATTCCTGTCACTGCTCGATCTCACTTTTTTTCTGCTCGTCGGATTTGGAACCCTAGTTGGTATCATCTTCGGCGCTATTCCCGGTATGACGGCGACGATGGCCGTCGCCGTTTGCTTGCCACTGACCTATGCACTAGGGCTTAACTACGGTTTAGCGTTATTACTTGGCCTCTATGTGGGCGGTATTTCGGGTGGCATGGTGCCTGCTGTGCTGCTCAATATTCCGGGTACGCCATCTTCTATTACCACCACGTTTGACGGCTATCCGATGGCCCGTAAAGGTGAGGGGGAAAAGGCGCTACGGATCTGCGTAGTTGCTTCCGTCGTTGGTGGGCTTATTAGTGCCGCTGTACTGTTTCTGTTTGCTCCTTTGCTAGCCGACTTTTCGATTAAGTTCTCTTATGTAGAGAAGTTTCTCATTATTCTATTGGCCCTGAGCGTTATAGCCTCTCTTTCAAGCAGCATGCTGGTGGGTATCTTCAGCGGTGTGATTGGCATCTGGCTTAGTTTGATTGGCGACTACAGTATTTCAGATGGCGGTAATGGTCATACCCGGTTGATGTTCGACTTTATGGAGCCTTACTTATTTGAAGGATTCTCACTGCTTCCGGTATTGATCGGTATTTTTGGTATATCCGCGATTTTGCTAGACGCTGAAAAAGGCGTTCGCAGCGATGTGAGTAACGAGCGTATGAAGGTTGGCAAGCAGAGCCCGTTTTCTCTGTCGATCTTCAAAGGTAGTTTTGTGAATTTAACGCGCTCTTCTTTTATCGGTACTTTTATTGGCATACTGCCTGGTGTTGGTGGCAGCGCTGCATCGGTGCTGGCCTATACCCAGGAGAAAAACCTGGCTCGCGACTCTTCTCAAATGGGTAAAGGCGCGCCTCAAGGGTTGATTGCGTCTGAGTCTGCTAACAATGCGCTAACCGGCGGTGCACTTATCCCGTTGCTGTCGCTAGGTATTCCTGGTGACGCTACGACGGCGGTGCTTATTGGTGCTTTTACTCTCCAGGGTATTCAAGTAGGGCCGCTGTTTATCCCAGAAAATACCGAAACGTGGTACATCATGATGACGGCATTAATATTTGCCAATATCGTCATGTTCTTTTTAATGTTCTATGCCATTAAATACATTGCCAAGGTGGTGATGGTACCCAAACATATTCTCTATCCCATCATTGTCATGATGTGCGTGGTCGGCGCTTATGCGATTAATTACGGCATTATGTTCGATGTTTGGACGCTGCTTATCTTTGGCGTATTGGGCTATGTGATTCAGAAAATCGGTTTAGAAGTGGCTCCTCTTATCATCGGCTTTATCTTAGGAAGCCAGATAGAAGTCTACTTTGTTAAAAGCCTCGAATCTTTTGGCACTTACTCCATCTTTTTTACCAAAAGTCCGATTGCCATGGTGCTGTGGGGGTTAATCGCTGCCTCCGTCATTTTCTCGATCATCATGGGATTTAAGTCTCGCGCCAGGCAAAAGCTGGAATTGAGCCAAGCCGCCGACAATAAATAATCTACTTTTGGAAAACACCATGACACAGACCATGACTAGCGCTCGCGTAATTAAAGTACATCCCAATGATAATGTTGCCATTGTCATTGAGCACGGCGGTCTTGCCGAAGGTGCTCTGATTGAAGAGGGGTGCACCACGACCATGTCGATTCCTCAGGGCCACAAGGTGGCTCTGGTGGATTTAGCGAAAGGTGATCAAGTTGTTCGCTATGGTGAAGTGATCGGTAACGCGGAAACCGCTATTTCTAGCGGTGGCCATGTTAACGAAACAAATATGCGCATGCCTGTCGCGCCTGCACTCGACGAACTACCGCTGGCTACGCGTAAGGCACCGGCCGCTGAGCCACTATATGGCTACACTTTTGAGGGTTTTCGCAATCCTGATGGCAGCGCTGGCACCAAGAACGTATTGGGCATTACCACCAGCGTGCAGTGTGTTGCGGGCACCGTCGACTACGTGGTGCAGCGTATTAAGAGTGAGCTGCTGCCGCGCTTTTCCAACGTAGACGACGTAGTGGGGCTGAATCATAGCTATGGCTGTGGCGTGGCTATTAATGCACCGGCTGCTATCGTGCCGATTCGCACCCTTAAAAACATCGCTTTGAATCCGAATTTTGGTAACGAGATCATGATCATTGGTCTGGGTTGCGAGAAGCTGCAGCCTTCTACGTTGCTTGATGATCGACCCGTAAAAATCTATGAGAACACCGAGGCTGCTGACCCTGAAGCCAATGTGCTGAGCCTTCAAGATGAAAGCTTTGAAGGGTTTGGAGAGATGGTCGAGGGCATTTTGGCCATGGCTGAGCGGCATTTAGAGCGGCTCAATCGCCGTCAGCGGGAAACTTGCCCAGCATCAGATTTAGTCGTTGGCATGCAGTGTGGTGGCAGTGATGCCTTCTCTGGGGTTACCGCGAATCCTGCGGTCGGCTTTGCGACGGATCTTATTGTGCGAGCCGGCGGCAGCGTGATGTTTTCCGAAGTGACAGAAGTGCGCGATGCCATCCATCTGTTGACGCCACGCGCTATCGACGAGCAGGTGGGCAGGGCGCTGATTGAGCAAATGGCCTGGTACGATGACTATCTTGCTCAGGGGCAGGCAGATCGCAGCGCTAACCCATCACCTGGCAATAAAAAGGGTGGTCTCAGTAATGTGGTTGAAAAAGCATTGGGCTCAGTCATCAAATCGGGTAACTCGCCCATTGTTGACGTGATCGGCCCGGGTGAGCGCCTGCGTCGAAAAGGGCTGACCTTTGCGGCCACGCCCGCTAGCGACTTCATTTGTGGAACCCTGCAGCTAGCCGCTGGAATGAATTTACAAGTATTCACTACGGGCCGTGGAACGCCTTATGGGTTAGCCATGGTGCCCGTGCTTAAAGTGTCTACTAACTCCCATCTTGGCCGGCGCTGGCATGACATTATCGATTTGGATGCAGGCTCCATTGCCACGGGTGATGCCAGTATCGAAGAGGTTGGCTGGGAGCTGTTTCATCTAATTCTTGATGTCGCCAGTGGTCGTAAACAGGCCGCCGCTGATCGGCTAGGTATTCATAACGACCTGGTGTTGTTTAACCCGGCCCCCGTAACCTGATTGCAAGGATAGGTTTTTGGTAAGGGGCAATAATAATAGAGGTAACGTCATATGTTTCCGAAGATTAAAACCATGCGTGTGGTTCCTGTGGCAGGCTACGACGGTTTTTTACTGAATCTTAGCGGCGGACACGCACCCTATTTTATCCGCTGCGTGGTTATCCTCGAGGATACTGCAGGCAATAAGGGGGTGGGTGAAATCCCTTCCAGCGCAGGCATACTGAGCGGGCTTGCGCAGTGTCGTGAGTTAGTGGAAGGCTCACCTATCAATAATGTTAAGCAAACGCTTAATCAAGTGCGCCTGTTGCTCGCTCAAAATGGACGTGAAGAGCGGGGCCGCCAAACCTTCGACCTGCGCGTTGCGGTGCATGTTATTACCGGTATCGAGTCGGCCCTGCTGGATCTCTACGGCCAGGCGCTTCAGCTACCCATGGCAGATTTGCTTGGTCAGTATGGGCGCCAGCGTGACCAAGTCGATGTGCTGGGCTATCTATTCTTGTTAGGCGACCCCGGTAAGACAGACTTACCTTACCTTCAGGCGCAGAACCCCCGAGACCGCTGGGACGAAATACGCTATCAAGAAGCGCTGACGCCAGATGCCGTTGTCAATTTAGCCAAAGCAGCCTATGAGCGCTATGGCTTTAAAGATTTCAAACTAAAGGGCGGGGTGTTAAGCGGTGAAGACGAAGCCGATTGCATCCGCGCGTTGCACGACGCCTTCCCTGATGCGCGACTGACGCTTGACCCTAACGGCGCTTGGAAGCTTGATGAAGCGGTTCGAATTCTAGAGCCGATTAAGCACTTGCTGAGCTATGCAGAAGACCCCTGTGGCCAGGAAGAAAGCTATTCGGGACGCGAAACCATGGCAGAGTTTAAGAAGCGTACTGGTTTAGCAACGGCGACCAACATGATCGCGACTGATTTCAAGCAGCTCCAGTACGCCGTTCAATTGAATGCAGTGGATATCCCTTTGGCGGATTGTCACTTCTGGACGATGCAAGGTGCTGTCAAAGTTGGCGAACTGTGCCACGAATGGGGGATGACGTGGGGGTCGCATAGTAACAATCACTTTGATATTTCATTAGCAATGATGACGCACGTTGCCGCGGCTTGCCCTGGCGATATTACGGCGATTGATACTCACTGGATTTGGCAAGATGGCCAGCGTATCACGAAACACCCATTCCTCATCCGTGATGGAAAGCTAGACGTTCCGACCACACCGGGACTGGGTGTCGAGCTGGATGAAGAAAAGCTAATGGAGGCGAATCGCCTATATAAAATGCTGGATGTGACTCAGCGAAACGACGCAATGGCCATGCAGTATCTGGTGCCTGGGTGGGAGTTTGATCCTAAGCGGCCGGCTCTGGTTCGTTGACCATCCGCTGCATCCGCTATTGATGGTAATAAATACTAATTTCAGATATTTACGGTATTTTTGTGTTTTTTATAAATGCTCAGCTGGCGTGCTTCGAACTGATACTTTGGTTTAAATCTAACTTTTTTATCTTGCGCCAGCATGCCTTGGAACTTATCTTTCTAGTTGTATGATGTATTACATAAATTTTATTAGACCGATCTGCTGTACGTGTTCGCACACTGCCGATAATGCCAGCCAATGCAGAGCTGTCAGCCACTCAATGCCTGATCGATTTGGCCCTATAAGTACTAACAGACGCGACATAAGTATCTTCGACTAAAAGCTATCAATAACAAAAGGATGTTCGAAATGCGCACCAATAACCGTACGAAAAAAAGCCCTTTGAAGACCCTAGCACCTATCGTTGGCGCAGCTGCATTAGTAGCCTTTGCGCTGCCTGCGCAAGCGGAAGACTGGCGCGGGTGGAACATTCATCCAGATGGTTATCCCAACTCCGTGGCGCTCAAGGAGTTTGCTGAGGCTGTGGCTGAGCAAACGGAAGGGCGCGTTAATCCACGCGTCTATAATAATGCCGTGTTAGGTGATCAGTCGGACGCCATTGAGCAGACCCGCAACGGGGCGTTGGACTTTGCCAATTTTAATATGGGGCCGATGGGGCCGATTGTTAAAGAAACCAATGTTTTCTCATTACCTTTTTTGTTCAACAATATTGAACACATGCACACGGTAATGGATGGTGAAATTGGCGACCGCTTTGCTGATGCCTTAGAGGAAAAAGGCCTAGTTGCGCTTTCTTGGTTTGATTCAGGCGCACGCAGTATTTACAACACCAAGCGGCCCATTAACACGCCCGAAGATGTTCAAGGCTTAAAGATTCGCGTTATGAACAATGATCTTTATGTCGAGATGATGGAGGCGCTGGGCGGTAATGCTACGCCGATGTCGTATGGAGAGGTTTATCAGAGTTTAACCACTGGCGTGCTTGATGGTGCTGAAAATAACTTTCCCTCTTTTGAATCAAGTAATCACTACGAAACAACCGATTACTTCTCACTAACCGAACACTTGATCATTCCTGAGTGTTTGTGTGTCGCTAAAGCTAGCTGGGATGACCTTTCAGAGGAAGATCAAACCATTATCAGTGGCCTCGCCGAAGAAGCTTCACAACGTCAGCGTGAGCTTTGGGTAGAAAGCTCTGAAGAGAGCCGTCAAATCGTTCTAGACCATGGCGTTGAAATCAATGAAGTAGAAGATAAGGCTGCCTTCCAGGCGCTTATGGAACCTATGTATGAAAACTTCATTGCTAACAACCCAGGCACAGGCGAGCTGATCGAGGAAATTCGCGCAGCTGAGTGATTTTCTATTGATGTGCTTCCGGCAGCTAGTCACTGCCGGAAGCTTAAAAGGAATGTGTCGTGAGTAACAAAATCGAACCACCCCTTGATGATCAGCACTTAGCAGAAAGCGGCACGCTTGATCGAGCCTTAAATAATATTGCTGCATTATGCATCCTTATCGCGGGCATTTTGTTAGTCATCCTGATTGCTATATTCGGGTGGTTAGTTTTTGGCCGGTATGCGCTAAATAATACGCCCACATGGGTCGAACAGGCTGCACTGGTGCTGGTTGTATATATCACCTGCTTAGGCGCAGCGGCGGGCGTAAGACACCATACCCATCTCAATATTGATTTTATTCGTGAAAGGTTCGCGGGGCCTTTACGCGATGTAATGCACCATATGTCAGACCTTTTTATCTTCTCCTTTGGTGGGTTTATGGCCTTCCAGGGTTGGACGTTGGTGATGACCAACTTAGAAAGAGCTATTCCCATGATCGGTATGTCAGAAAGTTGGCGTGCGGCCCCTCTGGTGATATGTGGCGTGTTAATCATGCTTTTTTCAGCCACTGATATAGCGCAGCGCTTACTAACTCGAAAAGTGAAGAGGGTATAAACGATGGGTCTTATGATTCTTTTCGGGATATTTTTTCTAGGCCTTTTAGTCGGTGCACCGGTCGCATTTGCTGTTGGCTTAGCTGCGGTGGTGACCTTTTTATATGAAGGCTTGCCTCTGTTTGTTGCTTTTCAACGCATTCTTTCAGGCATTTCCGTTTTTTCATTACTCGCTATTCCCTTCTTTATCTTCGCCGGCGAGCTAATGATGCATGGTGGTATTTCCACGCGCCTTGTGCGCCTAGCCTCGGCCATGGTGGGTAAAGTACGTGGCGGTTTGGGAATGGTGAATATCAGTTCTTCCATGTTGTTCGGGGGTATCTCCGGCTCGGCAGTGGCGGATACCTCTGCGTTAGGCTCCATTCTAATTCCTGTTATGAAAGAGAAAGGCTATGACGCCGACTATGCCGTGAACGTTACGGTGACCTCGTCGGTCGCTGGTGTGGTGATTCCGCCGAGCCATAATATGATTCTTTATGCGGTAGCAGCAGGCGGTGGTATCTCTGTTACCCAACTATTTATTGCTGGCATTGTGCCCGGTATTTTGATGTGCCTGAGTCTTGCTGTGGCAGCCTATGTTGTCGCAGTAAAGCGCGGCTATAAAGGCGAAGCATTCCCTGGTTGGAATGCGTTAATTATTAGCTTTATTGCCTCACTCCCGGGACTTATGACCGCGGTGATCATTGTCGGTGGGGTGCTGTCAGGCATTCTAACCGTTACGGAGTCGGGAGCCTTCGGCGCCATTTACGCGATTGCTGTGACCGGTCTCGTTTATCGCGAGTTGACCTGGGCCTCTTTTAAAGCGGCTGTAGTGCAATCGGTAAAAACCACCTCGCTGGTAATGATCTTAGTCGGCTGCGCATCGGCCTTCTCCTACCTGCTTGCGCTCTACAATGTCCCGGAAATGCTGACGACAGGCCTGATGGCTATTTCCGATAAGCCGGTCGTGATTTTTCTGATGCTCAATATCATCTTGTTGATTTTGGGCATGATTATGGACATGGCGGCGTTAATTCTGATCTGTACGCCTATTTTTCTACCGGTGGCTATGCAGTTCGGAATGGATCCGATTCAGTTCGGCATCATTATGATGATGAACTTGGGACTAGGCTTGTGTACCCCCCCAGTAGGCGCGTGTCTGTTTGTTGGCTGTGTGATCGGCAAGATTAAAATTGAAGAAGCGGTGCGTACTATTTGGCCGTTTTTCTTGGCGCTTTTTGTTGCCTTAATGCTGGTGACCTATGTGCCCGCTATCTCATTGACGCTACCAGGCTTTTTCCGCTAAGGCTTCGTAAGTTGAGCTGCTAAGGGATAGATCGATTATGAAAGTAGTTGCTGTGAACACCCATATACTTGATTACCAGCTTGAGACGGCGTTCGAGAGTGCCTCGATGCACTTTTCGCGCCGCCAACACTGCTTGGTCGAAGTCATCTGTGATGATGGCACCATTGGATGGGGCGAGTGCTTAGGGCCGGCGAAGCCTAATGCCGCGATTGTCGACGTATACGCGCAGTCGTTAATAGGTGAAGACCCGTTGCAAACGGAGAAAGTTTGGCTCTCTCTTTACAACCGGCTGCGAGATCAAGGGCAGCGTGGTTTAACCATGACGGCGCTGAGCGGTATTGATATAGCGCTATGGGATATTAAGGGTAAGCACTTTGGCGTGCCGATATCGACGCTGCTGGGCGGCCGTTTTCGAGATAGTGTGCGTGCTTATGCTACTGGTTCGTTCCGGCGTGCGGGCGTTGATCGTGTTACGGATGTCGCCGCTGAGGTGGCGGGCTATCGTCGTGAAGGCTTCCATGCGGTCAAAATTAAAATTGGTTTTGACGTTGAGGAAGATCTGGCCGTCATTGCCGCCGTACGTGATGCTATCGGACCTGATATGCGTCTGATGATTGATGCCAATCATGGCTATGACTATCTAGAAGCCATTGAGGTTGGTCGCCGCGCTGCGCCGCTGGGTATCGACTGGTTTGAAGAGCCCGTGCTACCCGAGCAAATCGCTACCTATGAAGCCGTTCGAGCCGATCAACCGATCCCTGTTGCCAGCGGTGAAAACTGGCATGGTCGCTACGCCATGCATGAGCCGCTTGCGCGCCGCGCAGTGGATATTGTGCAGCCGGATATTTGCGGTGTGGGGGGCTTCAGCGAAATGCGGCGAGTGGCGGATATGGCGGCTATGCACGGCGTGCGTTTAGTGCCACATGTCTGGGGGACTGCTGTATGTATAGCAGCAAGCCTGCAGTTCATGGCGGCTCTGGCGCCCAATCCGCCACGGCGCAATCCGATTGAACCCATTATGGAGTTTGATCGCACCGAGAACCCTTTTCGTCAGGCTATTGTCCACACCGCTCTTGAACACCGTCAGGGCGTTATGACAATCCCGGATGGCCCGGGATTAGGTATTGAAATTAATCGAGATGCGCTGGTCACCTACGCACTTAGGGAGAAGTAACCTTGTCTATCCCCACGAATACACGGCTGCTAAGCGGTAAACCACCTCTCCTAAAGGCGCCTGCAGGGGCGACCGATTGTCATATGCATCTATATTTACCTGGCTATGAATCCCAGCCGGGTGGACCCAATATCGCTGAGTTGGCGACGGTTTCTGATTATCAACAAGTCCAGAAATGGCTTTCTCTGGAACGCGTTGTGGTAACACAATCCAATGCCTATCAATTTGATAACCGAGCCATTTTGCAAGGGGTTAAAGAAATTGGACAGGAGCGCGCCCGCGCCATTGTGGCAGTAGCCCCCGGTGCTTCTGAATCACAGATTGAGTCGATGCATGCCCAGGGTGCACGCGGTGCCAGGATCATGCAGCTACCCGGTGGCGCAGTGGGAATTGCAGAGTTGGCCGCTGTCGAAAAGTGTGTGCGTCCCTTTGGCTGGCACTTAATGGTGCAGTTTAATGGTCGTGAAATAGATGACTACATGACAACGCTGAAAGCGATTGAAACCGACTATATTATCGATCATATCGGCAAGTTCATGCCTCCCGTGGCCGCTGACGATGCACGGGTTGATCAGATGCTAAGTTTGCTAGATCGCGGAAATGCATGGATTAAAATTTGCGGGGGCTATGAAACCAGCCTAACCGGCGGCCCCGATTATGCCGACGTAGATCCGATTGCCAAGCGACTTATCCAGCATGCGCCTGAGCGCGTTATCTGGGGTTCGAACTGGCCTCATGTTGGCGTTCCTCGGGAGCACTACCCTGATGATGCTGATCAGTTAGACGTCTTGCTGCACTGGGCCGATGAGAATGTGCGCCAAAAAATTCTTGTGGATAACCCTGCCTCACTATACGGCTTTGAAAGGGCCTAGTTTTAAAGTTCACTCATTTATGGAGCTCGATTTTTTGAGGCTTTAGGTGTTGTTGAAACGTTACGTTTTCAAACGTAGCCTTTATAAAAGAATAAGGAGTTTATATGTTAAATCGCATTCTCGTTACCGGCGCAGCGGGCGGGCTGGGCAAAAGCCTACGACCTCATTTGTCGAAGCTTGCCAAGCATGTGCGGCTTTCCGACATTGCAGATTTAGGCACGCCGGGGGAGGGTGAAGAGCTAGTTCAAGCTGACCTTAATGATATGCAGGCGGTCGCTGACCTAGTGCGTGATTGCGATGGCATTGTTCATCTTGGTGGTATGTCGCTAGAGAGCCCGTGGGAGGCCATCTTACAGGCCAACATCATGGGGACTTACCACCTCTATGAAGCCGCGCGCAAACAGGGTAAGCCGCGCATTGTGTTTGCTAGTTCCAATCACGCTATAGGCTTTTACGAGCGACATCAGCGTATCGATACCCAAGCAGTGCAAAAGCCAGATTCTTTGTATGGCGTTTCGAAATGTTTCGGTGAAAACCTCGCCAGCCTATATTACGACAAGTTTGGGGTGGAAACGCTGAGCGTCAGAATTGGCTCGTGTTTCGATAAACCTGTCGATACTCGCATGATGGCAACCTGGCTGAGTTTGGGTGATTTTGTTAGTCTCTTAGAACGCGCTTTTATGACCCCGCGCTTAGGCTATACGGTCATCTACGGCGCGTCGGATAATGCCGAAAAGTGGTGGGATAACTCTCATGTAGCCTTCCTAGGCTGGTCGCCGAGAGATAGTTCTGAACCCTGGAGAGCTGAGACGGAAGAGATTGACCGCGATATTGATAGTAACGATTTCGCAGTGCGCTATCATGGGGGCAAATTTACCAAACTAGGCCATCCAGACGACGTCTAATGGTTCTCTCGAGATCTAGGTTGTATAATATAATACAACCTAGCCTTTGATTAAGGATAGCTTTCATGGCCAAGCAAAACGCAACGGCATCTGCCCTAAAACCGCTTCAAGTAACTAAAGTGATGCAGCAGGGAAGCTTGTCCGTTCACGTGGCCAATCAGCTGGAAGCATTGATCACCCAAGGCAAGGTCAGCGTGGGGGAAAAGCTACCTACAGAGAACAGCCTTTGCGATTCCTTTGGTGTGAGTCGCACCGTTATCCGTGAGGCAATTACCCATCTTAAATCCCTGGGGCTAGTAGCGACACGACGTGGCGTAGGTACCACGGTGCTGCGTTCTTCTAGTTTAGAAGCACGACCTGCTGAGCGCATCAATCCGACTACGGTGGAAGATATTTTACATCTTCTGGAGCTGCGTTTGACGTTAGAGCCCGCAGCAGCTGAGCTGGCAGCTTTACGCCATGATGACGAAGACCGTCAGCGATTAGAGACTCAGCATTTAGCCTTTAGCAATGCCTTTGCCCAGAAAAGCCAGGCGCGGGAAGAGGATTATCTTTTTCACTTTGCCATCGCGACGGCGACTAAAAATCCTTTTTTCCAATCTTTTTACAAGCAGTGGAGCCAGAGCGTGATTCCGCGCGCCAAGCTGCTGAGTACCGATATTAACCCTATATCTTCCGAACTTTACTTGGAAAGAGTTCAGGCAGAGCACACGTCCATTATTGAAGCCATTCTTTCCCGCGATGCCCAAGCCGCCCGTGAAACGATGTTTCAACACCTTAACCGGGCGCGCAACATGTACGCAAAATATCGCGACCAGTGAGATCACTGAACCATATGAGGAGCAACGTATGACGATTCAAGGCGAAATGCTAATCGGCCAAAAGTCAGTAACCGGTACACAGGCCAATATCCAAGCGGTTAATCCTGCAACCGGCGAATCCTTAAAGCCAGTGTATGCAGGCGGCAGTCGAGCACACGTTGAGCAAGCTTGCGAGCTGGCCGAAGCAGCGTATAACACCTATCGAGAAACGTCGCTTGAAGAGCGCGCTACGTTTCTTGAAACGATCGCTAGTGAAATTGAAGCTATTGGCAGCGAATTAATTGAGCGTGCCATGGCGGAATCTGGGCTTCCTCAGGCGCGTCTTGAGGGTGAACGTGGCAGAACCTGCGGCCAACTACGTTTATTCGCCTCCGTTGTACGTGCAGGAGAGTGGTTGGATGTTCGTATTGATCCGGCCATGCCAGATCGCCAGCCGCTTCCGCGCGCTGACTTGCGCCAGCGCCATATCGCACTAGGCCCAGTGGCTGTGTTTGGGGCCAGCAACTTCCCGCTTGCATTTTCGGTTGCCGGTGGCGACACGGCATCTGCACTAGCGGCGGGCTGCCCAGTGGTCGTAAAAGGTCACTCTGCGCATCCAGGTACCTCTGAGCTGGTTGGGCGGGCGATTCAAAAAGCCGTAAAAACCTGTGGCTTGCCCGAAGGTGTCTTTTCACTGCTGTTCGGCTCCGGTCGAGAAATCGGTCAGGCGCTGGTCGATGATCCTCGTATTCAGGCGGTGGGTTTCACCGGTTCGCGCAGCGGCGGTACGGCGCTGATGAAAACAGCTCAGGCGCGGCCACAGCCGATTCCGGTTTATGCCGAGATGAGCAGCATTAACCCTGTGTTCTTATTGCCCGCGGCGCTGAAAGCGCGTGGCAAGGCGTTAGGTGAGGCATTTATTGGTTCGCTCAATATGGGCGCCGGCCAGTTCTGCACTAGCCCAGGCCTCGTCATCGCGGTGAAAGGCCCTGAGCTGGACACTTTCATTGAAGCTGCGAAAGGCGCCGTTGAAGTTAGCGGTGCACAGACCATGCTCACTCCAGGCATTCACAGTGCTTATCAAGAGGGTGTTGCTAGCTTGAGCAGTGCGGATAAAGTGCGTGAAGTTGCTCGCGGTAAAGCGGGTGGCGATTACCAATGCCAGACAGGCCTGTTTGCCGCTTCAGCGAGTGACTTCCTTGCTTCAGAAGCGCTACAGGCTGAAGTGTTTGGTGCCAGCTCTTTAGTGATCGAATGCGCTGATGAAGCCGAAGTTAAACGTGTGGCTGAGCAGCTTGAAGGTCAGCTAACCGTAACGCTGCATATGGATGACGCAGACCTGGATGCCGCCAAAGCGCTGCTGCCCACGCTTGAGCGCAAGGCTGGCCGTATTCTGGCCAATGGCTGGCCCACTGGCGTTGAAGTTTGCCATGCCATGGTACACGGCGGGCCGTTCCCGGCAACGTCTGATTCCCGCACGACGTCAGTAGGCACGGCGGCTATCCACCGTTTCCTACGCCCCGTTTGCTACCAGTCATTGCCAGTAGGGCTGCTACCCGAGGCGCTGAAAGATGGTAATCCTCTGAGTACTACACGCTTAGTCGACGGTAAGCGCGAGCTGTAAAAATGCTCGAACGATAGGTAAATAAAAAGCAGGTGCTCGGTACCTGCTTTTTTTAGTGCTTAATAAAAAAACCAATAAAGATAAATAGTTAGGTGATGCTATGAGTAGTGATATTACTATTTCACTAAAGGAAGCCGAAGCACTGAGTAACAAGGTGCTCACTCATAACGGTTTTAGTCAGCCCCATGCCGATGCGATTACCAAAAGCGTCTTGGCGGCACAGCGCGATGAGTGCCACTCGCATGGTTTATATCGATTGATTGGATGTGTCCAGACCGCCCTTAACGACGGTGTTGATACCAGCGCAGAGCCAAGTATTACGGATCAGGCTGCGAGTGTCGTTAAGGTCAATGCGAATAAAGGCTGCTCATTGCTATCGTTTGAGATTGGCAAGCCGATGCTGATAGAAAAAGCTAAAGCGAATGGGATTGCAGCTCTCGCGATTAACAATAGCTTTCATTTCTCAGCCCTGTGGTCTGAGGTTGAGGCACTTTCCGCAGAAGGGCTTGTGGCGTTGGCAATGACGCCGAGCCATGCCTTTGTTGCACCTGCGGGCGGTACTTTGCCTCTTTTAGGTACCAACCCCATCGCGTTTTCCTGGCCGCGCCCTGGTGGAACGCCATATACGTTTGATTTTGCCACCAGTGTGGTCGCTCGCGGCGAGATAGAGCTTCATCGGCGCGCTGGTAAGTCGATTCCCCACGGGTGGGCGATCGATGATGAAGGCAACTCCACTACCGATCCGGTGGCCGCACTAGCGGGTGCCATGCTGCCCTTTGGAAGCTATAAGGGCTCTGCACTTTCTACCATGGTGGAGCTGTTAGCCGGCCCGTTGATTGGCGATCTACTTGGCCATGAAACCCAGGCGGCGAATGCCGAGAAAACCGGTAAGCCCTTTCATGGCGAGCTGATTATTGCGATGTCGCCTGAGGCTTTTCTCGGCAGCCAGGCCGAAAGTCATCTCAAGCATGCCGAAGTTCTTTTCGACAGTATTCTTGGCCAAGGCGCACGCTTGCCTTCCCAGCGGCGCTTTGAAGCTCGGGAAAGAAGTCATGCTAATGGCGTCACGTTCCCCAAAGCGCTGTATGACGAACTCAATGCGTTAGCGAGTTAATCGCTTCGTTAGCAGGTGAGGTAATCGCGCTAATAATCTATTTTAGATGACTCGCTTAGCAGGGCGCTGTTAGCTCGCCGCTTCAATAAACGCTCTCGCTCTTGGGTCTTGCATGTAGGCAACGTTAAGTCGTAACCATGGTGTCGACTGGTGATCAGCAAAGAATAAATGCCCCGGCGATAGCGTGATTTCCCACTGATTAGCCAGTTCAATCAGCATCTCGGGCGAGGTGTCAGAGGGTGGCCTCGCCCAAATAAACATTCCTCCCGCGGGCTCGGTATAAATTTCCCAACCAGCTTTTTTAAGCATCGTGAGTGCTATCGCCATTTGATTGGATAGCTTGGTTCTTAACCGTTCGGTGAGCTTCCGGTAGCTACCGTTTTGCAGCATGGTAATGACGACCTGCTCAGCAAAGCGTGATGCGGAAATGCTGGTCAACATCTTGATATCTACTAAGCGCTGTATCAGCGTCGGCGGGGAAGCGATAAAGCCTACCCGTAACGAAGAAGAAAGACTTTTCGAAAAGCTGCCAAGGTAGAAAACCTGGTTTAAACCGTCTAACGCTGCTAAGCGCGAGGTGGGTGTATGCTGGAAATCCGCGTAGATATCGTCTTCGATAATTTGAAAATCGTGCTGTTCCGCCAACTGTAATACCCGATGCGCAATGGCGGGGGTTAGGGTGCTGCCGGTAGGGTTATGAAACACGCTGTTGATGTAGAAAAGCTTAGGGCGATGCTCGGCTAATAATTGCTCTAAACGCTCGATATCGGGCCCGTCGGCAAGGCGAGGCACACCTATGACGCGGATGCGCTGAAAGTGCAGCAGCCCGAACAGATTATAATAGCCTGGCGACTCTACAAACATCACGTCACCGGGCTCCAAAAGCATCCTTATTATCAGGTCGAGCGAGTGGCTACCTCCGCCGGTCATCACGATCTGCTGTGCGTCCACACCCACGGCCAGCACACGCAAACGCTCTTGAATCAACTCGCGCAGCGCTAGGGGCCCTTGAGGCGTACTGTATTCGAAAATTCCTGCGCGACTGTTGCGTGCTACGTGGCGAATAGCGTGGGTTAGGTCGTCTCCTTCTCGCCAATGGCTGGGCAGCCAACCACAGCCTAACTTGAGCGTGTGCTCATTGGCATTGAAAAGCCCCCACAAGCCGTTTGTGACCTCTTCCAATGCGTCATTAATGGATGGTTGTGAGACTAACGATGCAGCGCTATCCGCGACATAAAATCCTGAACCACGTCGGGAGCACACCAATCCAGCGGCAACCAAACGTTCATAGGCTTCGATTACCGCATTACGGCTAATGTCATGCGTGGCCGCTAAACGGCGAATAGAAGGTAAACGACGGCCACCTCCCGACCCCTGCGTTTCAATCCAATCTCGAATGCTCGCTTCGACCTGCTGCGCAATGGGCGTACCGCCATGCCGATTGATGGATAGTTCCATGAGTGGTCCTGTGGCTTTAAACGGTTCTTAGAAACGGTTCTTAAAAACAATTCTTAGAAACGGTTATTTAAACTGTTCTTTAAAAGAGTGGAACAGTGCTTGGATAATGGTGCTTAAGTGTACCTTACCCAGCGTTGGTGAAAATGCGAGCTTAGCGGTTCACAAAATGATCCGTTAGGAACCGCTCATGAAACGATGTAACGCCATCCGCTTGGCGTTTGCGCTGTGTATGATAACTGCCGGTGTTAATTTACAGGCTCCCCTTTATGATGCGCTAGCGGTTCGCGATGGCTTTGGCGTTGGGGCTACGACCATCGCATTTGCTTGTTACGTGGCGGGCATTGTGCCGGTATTGCTCGGTTTAAACGGTTTGGCAGGCCGAGTGGGGCGCAAGCCATTAATCGTAATTGCCTTGCTGCTAAGCCTGCTCGCAACTGCTATTACTCTGATGGCGCCTAGTTTATTAGGGTTGGGCATTGCTCGCTTTTTACTGGGTGTCGGCATGGGGCTAACGTCAGCGGTAGCGCCCGCTTACATGCAAATGCTTTTTGAAGATCAAAAGAGCGATACCACTAACAGTGCCACGAACGATGCCACGAGCTACGTAACGGCCAGTACGGCGCTTGGGTTTGGTCTAGGGGCTGCCGTTACCAGCCTGTTTATCTTCCACGCGCCCAGCGTATCGCCTCCAAGCCTATGGCTTTACCTGGCGGCGGCCTCGCTGGCGTTGCTGATGATTATCACACTCGATGATTACGCGCCAAATGCGGTTAACAACGCCATGTTGCGCCTTCCAAGCTATCCGCCGGGAACATTGGCGTATGGGCTAGCGATTTTACTAGCCTGGGCAACGGTGGGGTTGGTGATCGCGATACTGCCATCGACATTGCAGAAACACGGCTTATCGGCGTGGAGTGGGTTTGCCATCTTTGGCATTTGCAGCTGCGGCGTGCTTTTCCAACCTTGGGCGAGAAAACTGGCGCCCCGTACCGCAACCGTATTGGGCCTGGTTATTCTACCGCTGGCCTATAGCTTGATTGCTTGGGGTGCGATTCAAGGTTATCTCTTCGTAGTGCTGATCGGCACGGTTGCCGCTAGCAGCGCATGCTATGGATTTATTTATCTCGGGGGATTAAGCGGCGTATTAGAAATTGCCGGTATGTTGTCTACTCAAGCGAGCGCGGGCTATTTTCTGATGGCTTACATGGGTTTCAGTATTCCCGTGATAAGTACGGGAATACTGATTGATGCGGTGGGCCATACGCTCGCGTTAACGCTGTTTGGGCTCGCATTGGTTGGCGGAGTCGTCGTCACCATTGGTTTGTTGCGAAGGGCGCAGTAGTTAGTGCGTCATCGGTACTTAAACGTCCGTTTTGACCAATAGCCCACAAGAGGGTGCTGCCCAACGGGTATCGGCAGTAAACACGACATCGCATACCACCGGCGCGTAATAACGGCGTACTTCGTTATCAATACGGCCGCGCAGTTCGTCTTGGCTTGCGATTGAAACATCGGCTGTTTCAGGCAGCACTACGTGCACCATGACATACAGCATGCGGCCGGGGCGAACCATGCGCACGCGCACCTCTACGGTATCAATGTCAACGAGGCCACGCGCTACGGCTTGGCGTACAGGCTCTGCGATAGCTTCTTCAGGCGTTTTGTTGAGTAATTCTCTTAATGCTTGGGAAGCCATACGTACCGGCACACCTAAGCACAGAATAACGACGGCAATCACCAACACTGAATCCACATAGGGCAGCACGGTGTACCAGCCCATCTGCTCAAAAAGCACCACGAGGCAAAACGCCATCAAGATCGCGGCAGAGATTAAGCTATTCACCATCCAGTTGAGCTTATCGGCGCTAACGAGCGGGCTATTAACATGACGCTGGCTGCGATGCATCACCCAGGCGGTTAGCGAGCAGGCGGCGGTGGCAAAGAGCGCATACAGGACGGCGATTCCCGCCGATATTTCACGGCCACCGGTAAGTAGCGCAGCGACAGCATCCACCAAGGCAAAAATGGATACGCCTAAAATCAGCAGCCCTTTGCATAGATTTACCAGCGACTCAAAATAGTTATACCCGAACGGATAGGATTCACTATCGGGACGACTCGCCAGCTTGCTTACCTTAATCGTCACCAGTGCTATGCTGAAATAGATAAGGTTGAACAACCCATCCAGCAAGATCGCCTGAGAGTTAGATGCCAGCGTGGCGGTAATGCCAGCACAGCCGATCAGCAGTGCCATAAAGGCAGAGAACGCTAACGTACTTGATTCTGTCTTCACGAACTTTTTTGCTCCAATACACACAGAGATAATAGAGCCGGTAAGCATAGCAACTTTGCTAGTTACATACCGAATGCTTGTTTAGCGCAGAGGTGGCTCATGCTCAAATGCGGCCTCACATTAACGATCAAGCCGGATCGTAAGTCCTAACATAAGTTCTAACATCTGATGATGTGTTTGTTTGATTCACTTGACGCCCAATAGGAGAGTTAAACGATGCCAATGCTGAGCGTAGGAACGGAGAAAGGCACGCCGGTAGAACTGTATTACGAAGTTCGCGGAGCGGGTAAGCCCGTTGTGCTCATCCATGGATGGCCGTTAAGCGGGCGTTCCTGGGAAAAGCAGGTGCCTGCGCTGGTGGAGGCGGGCTATAAGGTGATCACCTATGATCGTCGTGGCTTCGGCAGGTCTACTCAGCCCGACGGTGGTTACGACTACAACACACTCGCGTCAGATCTAAAGAAGCTTATCGAAATCCTTGATCTGAATGATACCACCTTGGTGGGCTTTTCAATGGGCGGCGGCGAAGTGGCGCGCTATCTTTCCTGCTACGGCACAGGGCGTGTCAGTAAGGCTGTGTTTGCGTCGGCGGTGCCACCTTATTTGTATAAGTCAGACGACAACCCGGACGGTGGACTGGACGATGCCACGATCAATCAATTTTTAGACGGGGTAACCGGTGATCGTCTCGCGTTTTTAGACGGGTTTACCAAAGACTTTTTTACCGCGGGTGAGCGTAGCGATTTAGTCAGTGAGCCTAACCGCCTTTATCACCGCGATATTGCTGCCTTTGCCTCACCGCAAGCTACTTACGACTGCATCAAAGCGTTCAGCTACACCGATTTCCGCAAAGATTTGCCGAGTATTGATATCCCCACGCTAGTGCTGCACGGCGATTCAGACGGCATCGTGCCATTTGAAGTCAGCGGTAAGCGGGCGCAAGAGATGCTGCCCAATGCGACGCTAGATGTTATCAAAGGCGGGCCCCACGGCGTCAATGCTACCCATCCGGAAGAGTTTAATCAGGCGCTGATTACGTTTCTGAATAGCTAAACAAGTGCTTTATAGGCGCTTTCATCGCCACGATCGCCGCCTACTATAGGCGGCTATTCTGCCTTTATGATCTTCTCAGATTATAGAGAGGCGGCAGTTGGGTTTATCGAAAATAACGCGGGCCTATTCTCTGCTTCCTTGTGAATATTGGTATCAAGGGGCGTGTCGTAGGTCTTGAGCAGATAGCCCAGCACCGAATAGAAACCCACCATCGCAATTAGATCGATCACTGCCTTACGCCCAATGGCTGCTGCTAGTGCGGACTCCTGCTCCGGCGCTAGCATGCGTGCGTCAAATAGCGCATCCACGGCTTGGACGATAAGGCCGTCAACGCCTTCTGGAATCCCTCGAATGGCCGTGATCCGCGCCTCCGAGAAACCCAGCGCGAGCGCTCGGCTGACGTGATGCGCCCATTCATAGGCCGCCTCCATACGCAGGCCCGCGCGCAAAATCACCACTTCGGTCAGCTCGGGCCCTAGTGCATTGTCTTTCACTACATGCTGGCGCAGCGGTGCCCACGCCTTAAGCAGGGCCGGGTGGTGAGCCATGGTGCGATAAACATTCAGTGCACCGGCAAAACCTTCGCGTTGATCGGCAATGTCGCTCGGCCAGTCAGCGTCAGCAATCGGTGGGCAGGGGGATGGCGTCATGAGAGGCTCCGTTCAAGTAGTGCGTTATCGCCGCTATTCTGCGATCGCGGCGTTGATAGCATCGGCAATGCGCTCAATGATTAGATCGATATCGCTGGGCTCAATAATATAAGGCGGCGCCAGCAAAATATGGTCACCGTACGTGCCATCCAGTGTACCGCCCATCGGATAGCTGATCAGGCCCCGTGCCATGGCCTGGCGCTTGATTTTAGCGTGAATCTTTTTAGCCGGATCGAAAGGTGTTTTATGCTCTCGGTCGGCGACTATTTCGATACCGCGAAACAAGCCTCTGCCGCGTATATCGCCAACATGGGGGCAGGCCGCGAGAGCCGCTTCAAGGCCGCTCTGCAACCTCGCACCCATAGCATTAACGTTAGCAAGCGTCTCTGGCCGGGCAATGATCTCAACCACTTTATTGGCAGCGGCGGCCGCAACGGGGTGGCCAATGTACGTATGCCCATGTTGAAACTGGCCTGAACCGTTGGCAAAACTTGCGTATATTTTATCTGACAGTATTACCGCGCCGATGGGCTGATAGCCTCCACCCAGGCCTTTGGCGATGGTGACGATATCCGGTATGACGCCGTCCTGTTCGCAGGCAAACACGGTGCCGGTGCGCCCCATGCCGCACATGACTTCATCAAGAATCAGCAGGACGCCGTACTTATCGCAAATGGCGCGAACGCGCTGAAAGTAATCCGCAACCGAGCCTACCGCACCCAGCGTAGCACCCACCACGGGCTCGGCAACAAAGGCCATGACCTCCTCGGGGCCAAGCGCCAGAATCTTGGCTTCGAGCTCGTCTGCAAGCCGAGCGGCGTAAGCTTCCGGTGGCTCATCAATGCCCTTGTCGCGATAAGCATAGCAGGGCGAGACGTGATGAGTTTCTGGCAAAATGGGCTGAAACTGTTGGCGGCGCATCGCGTTGCCGCCCGTGGCTAAAGCACCAATGGTATTGCCGTGATAGCTCTGGCGTCTGGCGATGATGTGTCGCCGCTGGGGCGCGCCAATCTCCACAAAGTATTGCCGCGCCATCTTCAAAGCGGCTTCAACGGCCTCTGAACCCCCTGAGACCAGATAGACATAATTCAGCCCCTCGGGCGCTAAATCGACTAGTTTCTCCGCAAGCGCTTCAGCAGCATCCGTGGTGAAAAAGGCCGTGTGCGCATAGCAAAGATTATCAATCTGCGAGCGCATGGCGGCCAACACTTCTGGGTGAGCATGGCCGACACTGGTAACGGCAGCACCTCCCGACCCATCAAGATAGCGGCGTCCACTGGTATCAGTGATGTAGACGCCCTGCGCCGACGCAGCATGAGGCAACGTTCCGCCGATGCCGCGATGAAGAATACGTGTCATAGAGTCTGCTCCTTATTACCCTGCCCTGAGTGCTCGGCGGTGTGGGCTTTAGATGATAAGTAGATTGGCACAACTCTATATATTTTAGCAACAAATGGATCATTGTATTTATAATAAAACATTTAGATCATTGTTTTTTTAGATCAGTAGCGTTTAAATCATGGGCTGCTTAGCGGCGAGGACCCTATGTCTCAGCGGCTTGGCTACGAATGATGAATCACTGACATGAGCCGGATAAGAGGCAACACGAATGGCGCAAAGCGACCCTCTGAGAGAGCAGATTATTGCTCAGTACGATGCCATGTCAGGGCAGCTCCAGCAGGCCGCTCGCTACGTGCTTGAGTATCCGGACGAAGTGGCGCTGGTGTCCATGCGCGAGCTGGCGCGTCATGCGGCGGTGCAACCCGCGACGATGACACGGCTTGCAAAGTTCTTAGGCATGCAAGGATACGATGAACTTCGGGCACACTATGCCGCGGCGCTGCGCCGGGGGAGTGACAGCTTTGCTGCGCAGGTTCGCCTGCGCGACAGCGAAGATACCGAGCAGCCCAAAAGCGATATTGCCTCTCATATGCTGCAGGGGCTGAGCGCCCAGATTGCTAGGCTCAGCGAACCTGATTCGCTGCAGCGGCTTGCAGCCGTTGCCGAGCGGCTGGGGTCGGCGAGGAAGGTATACGTGTTAGGTTTGCGCTCGTGCCATTCCGTTGCATGGCATTTCCATTACGTTATGTCACTGTTAAGCGATCGTTCGATCCATCTGGATGGGCCTGCGGGAACCGGTGGAGACGCGCTCATCCGCGCGACGGCGGATGACGTGGTGCTCGTCGTCTCCATCAAACCCTATGCGACTGAGACGCTAGCGCTTGCGCAGCTGGCTAAAGGCAAGGGGCTGGACATTCTTTCGATCACCGACAGCGAAGTTTCACCGCTGGTTGGAATGTCCAAGCACACCATTTTTTGCGCCACGGAAAGCTACAGCTTTTTCCATACGCTCACCCCTGCCTTAGCCGTCTCCGAAGTACTGTGCACCTTATTGGCTGAGCATGATCGAGCTAAATCATTAGACGCCTTGCAGCGTGCCGATGATCATTTTGCGCACCTTAAAACGTATGCCACGGCTACCCCTCAATCCAAACCGCGCCGCCCTTAAAGGCGATTGGCCAGGTGCGTAGCGCGACGCTCTCGTCCTCCAGGCACTGGCCGTCTTCTAAGCGAAAATGCTGCTTGTAGATAGGCGAGGCGACGACGGCCGCGCCTTTTATATCGCCGACGATACCGCGGGCGATCACATTGGCCTTGGAGAACGGATCAAAGTGGTCGAGAGCGTAAAGCTCAGTGGGGCGGCCAGGTAGCGTGGCGGCGTTTGGGTCGACCGGCAAATAGAAAATGGCGACTTGGGCCGGGCCGCTTGCGGTTTCAAACCAAGCGGCAACGCCAGAGAAGGCCACTAGATCGGCCTTGGTACAGATTTTTTGCCACGTCTTTGTGTGGTTGAAGCCTGCCGTATCCATCTCGTCTTTCAATGCAGCTACGGTCATGGGGTGCCTCGTTTTATTCAGTGTCAGGGACAGTGCACAGGATCGCTTACGCCGGGCGTAGCTGGCCGCGCTCGGAGGTCATAATGATCGATGGGTCTGGGCGGTCGTCGTTGACGAAGCTGCGGAAGCGCTTGAGCTTCTCTGGGTCGCTGATGGCGTCGGCCCATTCGCACTGGTAGGTATCCACCACGCTTTGCATCTGGCGCTCCAGTTCGTCGTTGATGCCTAGGCTATCGTCCAAAATCACCTCTTTAAGATACGCCAAGCCGCCGTCTAAATTTTCGCGCCACACGGAAGTGCGCTGTAGCCGGTCGGCGGTGCGTACGTAAAACATCAAGAATCGGTCGATAGTGCGGTAGAGCTGTTCATCGTCAAGATCGGTGGCAAACAGTTCGGCATGGCGCGGGCGCATGCCGCCGTTGCCACAGACGTAGAGATTCCAGCCGTTCTCGGTGGCTATGATGCCGATATCTTTGCTCTGTGCTTCAGCGCATTCGCGGGTGCAGCCGGAAACGCCAAACTTGATCTTGTGAGGAGAGCGCAGACCTTTGTAGCGATTCTCTAACCAGATCGCCATGTCGACGCTGTCCTGCACGCCGTAGCGACACCAGGTGCTGCCCACGCAGGATTTGACCGTGCGCAGCGATTTCCCGTAGGCGTGGCCGGTCTCAAAACCTGCGGCAATCAGTTCGCTCCAGATATCCGGCAGGTCTTCCAAGCGTGCACCGAACAAATCGATTCGCTGACCGCCGGTGACTTTTGAGTAGAGGCTGTATTTTTTAGCGACCTCACCCAGGGTAATCAGTTTGTCAGGCGTGATTTCGCCGCCGGCTACGCGGGGCACGACCGAGTAGGTGCCGTTCTTTTGCATGTTGGCCATGAACGTATCATTGGTATCCTGCAAAGGAATATGCGCGGCATCCGTGATGGGCTCGTTAAAGCAGGAGGCCAGAATTGAACCCACGGCGGGTTTGCAAATATCGCAGCCTAGGCGGTGAGTATCGGGGTTGCCGTGCTTTTCAATTAAATCAGTAAAGGTTTTGATGCCTTCGACGCGGACAATATCGTAGAGCCCTTGGCGGGTATGGGCGAAGTGTTCGCAAATCGATTTGTCGACATCGACGCCGCGAGCTTCCAGCTCATAGTCGACCACGCTTTTGAGTAGCGCGGTACAGCCACCACAGCCGGTGCTGGCTTTCGTGGCGATTTTTACGCCAGCAAGGTCTTCCGCACCGCCGTCAATAGTGGCGCAAATGTCGGCTTTGCTGACGTTATGGCAGGAGCAAATCATTGCCGTTTCCGGCAGTGCGCCGGGGCCAAGGGCAGGGGCCGCACCGCTCTGGGGAAGAATCAGCGATGCGGGCTCAGCAGGCAGTTCAATGCCGTTAGCGTAATACTGCAACAGCGTGTCATACACGCCGTTGTTGCCGACCAGCATAGCGCCGAGCAGTTTTTTACCGTCGCTGGAAACGACTAGCTTGCGGTATTCCTGCTTGATCGGGTCCAAGTAGCGGAACATTCGAGCGCCGGGGTTCTGGTTGCCGTGGGCGTCCCCAATCGAACCGACATCCACGCCCAGGAGTTTGAGCTTGGTACTCATGTCGGCGCCAGCAAAGAGCGTGTCGCCGCCCATCAGTGTGGAAAATGCAGCTTTGGCCATTTGATAGCCGGGCGCAACAAGACCGAAAATACTCTGGTTCCATAGTGCCACCTCGCCAATCGCGAGAATGGCCGGGTCGCTGGTGAGGCACTGATTATCCACCACGATACCGCCACGTTCGCCAATCTCCAGGCCGCAGTCTCCCGCCAGTTGATCGCGAGGCCGAATGCCGGCTGAAAAAACAATCAGGTCGGTTTCAAGGATCTTTTCGTCCTGGAAAACCATGCGATGGCGGCTTGCTTTACCGTCTTCAATACGCTGCGTCGCGCGTTCGGTGAGCACCTGAACGCCCAGCGCTTCAATTTTTTCGCGCAGCAGCCCGCCGCCTTCGTTATCCACCTGCATCGGCATTAGGCGCGGCGCGAACTCGATAACTGCGGTGTCTAAGTTCAAACCACGCAGGGCATTGGCTGCTTCTAACCCCAGTAAACCACCCCCGACGACTACGCCGGTAGTGGCCGTTTCAGCAACTGCGCGAATGGCATCAAGATCGTCCAGCGTGCGATATACCAGGCAGCCCTCACGATGATTGCCGGGAATCGGTGGCACAAACGGATAGGAGCCGGTGGCCAGCACGAGGCGGTCGTAGGGGTAGCGGCCCTGGTCGGTAATAACTTCATTAGCCGCGCGATTAATCTCGATCACCGCTTCACCGCTGCGCAGCTCCACGTTGCTAAGGGCGTAGTAATCCGCTTCGCAAAGCGCCAGAGCATCTGCATCGCGGCCGCTAAAATACTCAGAAAGATGTACTCGGTCATAGGCCCGGTGGCGCTCTTCGCCAAACACGGTGACCTGATAGCGTTCTAGTGCACCGTTCTCGACTAACTGCTCGACCAGGTGGTGGCCGACCATGCCGTTACCAATAATAATAAGCTGCTGTTGGGTAGACGTTGTTTGCATGGATAAGTTTTTAGCAGACCCGCTTTTAGCAGACCAGTTTTTAGCAGACATGACTAAGCTGCCTCCGGCGTTGTGTGAGGTGAGTTTGCATAAGAGACAGACGAATTTTCAGCAGCCGCGCTACGCAGCACTTCAATATCCGCGGCGCCAAACAGTAGCGCCTGGCGGCAGTCATTAAGATTGCTACCTGCGAGTGCTTGCTCGAAGTACCAAGGGCCCAGCGCGGTATCGCCGTAAAGCACCGCGCCTTCAATCTTCCCGTTGCGTAGCAGCACCCGGCGATAGTCGCCGCGTTCGATGTCGCGGTAGCTCAGCACCTCGTGCTCAGCGCTGGGCTGTGTGGGGCCAAATGCATAAAGCGTAATGCCGCTGATCTTGAGTTTGGTGGCGCTGGGGGCATCCCTGTATCCAGGCGTCGCAATGCCGCATAGCGTGGCGGCGAGCACTTCTACCTGCCGCCAAATCGGCTCCACTAAGCCGTAAGTAGCACCGTTAAACTGGCAGCACTCGCCCAGCGCTGAAATGGCCGGATCACTGGTCGTGAGGTATTCATTGACTAAAACGGCATGCTCCGTCGCTAGGCCCGCGTGATGGCCAAGCGCGGCATTGGGTGTAATACCAGCGGCGATAATCACGCTGGTCGCTTCCAGCTTGCGGCCATCAGCAAGATGGACGCTGGTGACTTGGCCCTGGGCATTGCCCTCTAGCCTTACTAGCTGGGCGCCGGTAACGATATTCAAACCGCGCTGGGTCAGGGTGTTTTGCAGCAGGTGTGAGGCGGTCGTATCCAGCTGCCGGTTCATTAGCCGCTCGCTACGCTGGAGCACGCTAACGTGGATATTATTGCCGCGTTTACGTAGCCCTTCGGCGGCTTCTAATCCCAGCAGACCGCCTCCGATAACCACGCTATTGCCTCCTTGAAGGGCAATGGTCTCAAGCGCGGCGGCGTCCTGTAAGTCGCGAAAGCCATGCACGCCGCCAAGCTCAATGCCTGGAATGTCGGGCATTGCCGGGTGGGAACCGGTGGCTAATACCACGTGATCGTAAGTGAGCGTGCGGCCGCTATCGGTGGTGAGCGTTTGATGGGCGCGATCAAGCGTGTCGACTTTTTCGCCAAGTATTAGCGTGATGCCTTGATCTGCGTACCACGCAGCGTCGCGCAGCATCAGTACGTCGGGTTGCATTTCACCAGCGAGCAGCGGCGAGAGTAAAATACGGTTATACGCAGGGGTCGGCTCTGCACCGATGACCGTGATGCGCTGTGGGCGAGTAGGCTGTTTCACCAACGCCTCAATCAGACGATGACTCGCCATGCCGTTTCCGATAATCACCAGATGGCGAATGGATGAGCACTGGGGTGTGGTTTCCATGGGCGGCTCCTCTGTGTCTTTGCGGCTGCTTGAGCACCAAACAAAAAACGCCCCTGCTACACCTTCTAAGCAGAAGAGGTAGCAGGGGCGCCGTTGCCCGATAGCATTTTTAAAATCTTGATATCTAATTAAAAAGCAATTATCTAGCCAACTGTTTTTAAATTATTTTTTTTGTAATTATGTCAGTTGCTTAGAGGGATTTTTAAGGTGGCTAACTTAGCTGCTCGAATGTAAGCCTGCACGGCAATGGTGCGTTAAGTGCTTGGTATGCACTCCCAGGCATCATTTAGCGTGTACTGAGCGGATTTGAGATGCTCGGTTATGATTTTTTTAATTTATAAGCTTCTGTTTTTAAATATTTAATTTAGAAAATAGCGATGAGCGGACTGTCATTTGCAGTTGTCTAATCAATAAGCGAGATAATAAATGAGTTAATAAGCAGTAAGCGCATTGATAGGCGACGGCAGCGAATAACTCCAAAGCCGTTAGAAAAATAAGTAGCCGTTAAAAATGTGTCACTGTCAGGAAATAGGCAGGTGTTAGTGAATTAGTCTGCACCGACGAAGATACGCTGTGGCAACGACGTCCAGCCCTCTTCTCCCAATGCGTTTATATAGCGCATTAGAGAAAAGGACTGGGCGTTTTTTTATGCGTGGCGTTAATCAGCAACCCGAGGAGTAGCTATGACTCAGGTGAAAACGACATGCCCCTATTGTGGCGTCGGCTGTGGCGTAACGGCAACCGTGAAAGCGGGTACGCTGTGCGCCGTAGAGGGCGATCTTGAGCACCCAGCCAACTACGGACGGCTGTGTGTTAAAGGGTCGGCGTTGCATGAAACGCTGGGTCATCATGGGCGCCTAAACCATCCCCGAGTGGATGGTGTCAACGTTACCTGGGACGTCGCGCTGAGCACCGTCGCGCAGCGCTTAAACTCGCTGCGCTCAGCGCATGGCAATCACAGCGTGGCAGCGTACCTTTCCGGGCAGCTGTTAACCGAAGATTACTACGTGGCTAATAAGCTATTTAAAGGCTTTTTAGGCACCCCTCATTTAGATACCAACTCACGACTTTGTATGGCGTCAGCGGTGGCAGGTTACAAGCGCGCCTTCGGTGCGGATGCGGTTCCCTGTAACTACGAGGATTTGGAAGAGGCCGAGCTAGTAGTGCTGGTGGGGTCCAACCTTGCTTGGAATCACCCGGTGCTTTACCAGCGCATTAAAGTCGCTAAAGAGCGCAACCCGCTGATGCGTCTGGTGGTGATTGACCCGCGAGTGACCGACAGCTGTGAAATCGCCGACCTCTACCTAGGTATTAAACCGGGTAGCGATGCGTATTTGTTTAACGGCTTACTGGCATGGATGGCGCAGCATCGCAGGCTCGATACTGTTTATATTGAGCGCCACACCGAGGGCTTTGACGATGCTTTGGTGGCTGCCCAGCAGTCAGCAGGGCCGGTGGCTGATGTCGCGGTCGCCTGCGATGTGGATCCCGAGCGGCTAGAAACCTTCTTTTACTGGTTTGCCAGCCAGCTGCACGTGGTCACGCTTTATTCTCAAGGCGTTAATCAATCGTCCAGCGGCACCGATAAATGCAACGCGATTATTAACTGCCACCTAGCGGGCGGAAAAATTGGTTTGCCGGGAGCCGGGCCCTTTTCAATTACCGGCCAGCCAAATGCGATGGGCGGGCGCGAAGTCGGCGGGCTTGCCAATCAGCTAGCCGCCCACATGGATTATCACACGCCCGGTGGAATTGATCTGGTCAGCCGCTTTTGGGCAACCGAGAACCTTACGCCAACGTTACCCGCAAGCCCCGGCTATAAAGCCGTTGAGCTATTTGAGGCCATTGAACGCGGCGAGATTAAAGCGCTTTGGATCATGGCCACCAATCCCGTCATTAGCCTTCCCGACGCGGCGCGGGTGCGCGCCGCGCTGGAAAAATGCCCGCTGGTGATTGTATCCGAGTGCGCGGCCCACACCGACCTGCTGCCCTATGCCGATATCGTGCTACCTGCATCAGGCTGGTCGGAAAAAGATGGCACCGTGACCAACTCCGAGCGACGTATTTCACGTCAGCGGGGCATGTTGGCACCCCCGGGTGAGGCACGCCACGACTGGTGGATTATCTGTGAAGTCGCCAAACAGCTGGGGTTTGTTGAGGCGTTTAACTATGCGCATCCCTGGGAAATTTTTGATGAGCACGCAAGGCTGTCAGGGTTTGAGAACGACGCCATACACGCCACTCCTAAGCGGCTATTTGATATCTCGGGCCTGGTCGGGCTGGGTCGCGCAGGCTACGACGCCTTAGCGCCGATTCAATGGCCGGTCACCAAGGCCGCACCAAATGGCACTGCTCGGCTGTTTGAAAAGGGTGAATTTGCCACTGCGAATGGCCGCGCCAAGCTGCTGGCGATTGTTCCGCAGTGGCCCGAGCAAGCGCTTAGCGCCGCTTACCCGCTGCGTTTAAATACCGGCCGGATTCGCGACCAGTGGCACACCATGACGCGTACTGCTCGCGCGCCGCGCTTAATGAATCACCGCGCGGAGCCCTTCATCGATGTGCACCCCGATGATGCCCACGTCGCCGGTGTTACCGACCAAGGCTTGGCAGTATTAACCGCTGCGAAGGGGGAGTTTCATGCCCGTGTGCGGATTTCCAATGCCCAGCGGCGTGGCGAGGTGTTTGTGCCCATTCACTGGACCGATTGTTTCACTCAGCAGGCTAGAAGCAGTGCGCTGATCGATAGCATTACGGACCCGCTCTCCGGTCAGCCGGAGTCCAAACACGGTGCCGTAGCGCTGGCCCCGCTAAGGGTGGAGTGGCAGGCCACGCTGCTTATTGCTGATACAGCTGTTGAATCAACGCCGTGGTGCACTAGCGCCTACTGGACACGCATCCCTATGCACGGCTTACAGCGCTGGCAACTTGCCGATATCCAGCCGGTCGGCGACTGGTTAGCACAGCTTGGCGCGTGGTTGCCAGGGCCTGTGTCGGTACTCAGCCAAGATGCCGCCAGCGGGCGACTGCGGGCGGCGAGTGTTGAAAATGGCCAGCTTCGCTGGTGGCTAATGGTCGGCCTGCCCAGCGAGCTGCCGGGGCTGGCGTGGCTTGAATCCCGCTTTAACGAGACGACGCTGAGCGATACCCACCGGCGGCGCTTATTAGCGGGCTGTGACGATGGTGCCGTCGATACCGGCCCGGTGGTGTGCAGCTGTCATCAAGTAGGCCAAACCACGATTACTAACGCCATTCGCGCGGGCGATATCAGTATCGAAGCACTGGGTGCCAGGCTCGCCTGCGGCACTCAGTGCGGCAGCTGTATTCCCGAATTGAAGTCACTTATTGAAGAGGAGCGGCCCCATGCGCGCGCTAAGCAGACCCCTAATACTGAACTGGCTTAACGCCTTTATGCGCATGTTGGCCCGTGGGTGCTCGTCATCAGCTCGCCCTGCTGAGGAGTTACATGTGCCGCTGCGGGGAGGTTTGGGTCAGTGCCGTGGCGGGCAGGTTTACTTAGTCGGCGCGGGAAGCGGCGATGCGGAGCTATTAACGCTCAAGGCTGTTCGGCTGCTCATGCAGGCGGATGCCGTTGTCTATGACCGCTTGGTCGGCGATGACGTGCTGGCACTGATTCCTCACCACACCGAGCGCTACTACGTGGGCAAAGCACGTGGCCATCACAGCGTTCCTCAGGATGAAATCGGCGCGCTGATGGTCGCACTTGCTCAACAAGGAAAGTCGGTAGTGCGCCTGAAAGGCGGTGACCCAGCGGTGTTTGGGCGCATGGGTGAAGAGCTGGATGCTCTGGCAGCCGCCCAGGTGCCTGCCACTATTGTGCCGGGAATTACCGCCGCCTCAGCCGCTGCTGCCTGCATGGGTATTCCGTTGACCGATCGCGGCCACGCGCAGCAGCTGCGCTTTGTGACCGCCCAGCTATGTCGCGAAGAGGGCACGCCGGATTGGGCGTCGCTGGCACGTAAAGATGAAACCCTGGTGTTTTATATGGGCCTCTCCAAAGTAGCCGCTATTTGCCAAGGCTTACGCCAGGCAGGTCTGCCCGATGAATGGCCGATCATGCTAGTGGCCAACGCCAGCCAGCCGAGCCAGCAGTCGCTCGTGGGCAGCTTAGCCAGCATGCCAGACATGCTGGCTAAGAATCCTCTGCCGTCACCGTGCTTGATTGTGGTGGGTAGCGTGGTACAGCGGGTTGCCACCTCGCCGGCTGGCAAGTCTATCGACGTTTGTGCTGCATCACTTCTCTGACCCTTAAGACCACTCTTCCCATCATGCTCACTGTGCACAATTATCGCTTTTAGAGCGCGCCCCGCTATCGCTATCACGCTGCTGGCGCGTTAATATGTGCTTTGTATCAACGAGCGTCGTCAAAGCGGTCGACCTGGCGCAGGGTGGGGAAAATCTTCACCCATGCGCCAACGACCGCTAATGTGCCTACGCTGCCAATGATGGCTGCCGGTACGGCGCCAAACCATGCCGCCATACTGCCTGCGCGAAACTCACCTAGCTCATTACTGGAGCCAATAAACAGCATATTAACTGCGTTGACGCGCCCGCGCATTTCATCGGGAGTCGCGAGCTGAATCAGGGTGGTACGTACATAAACGCTAATCATATCGGCAGCGCCAGCCACTAACATGGCCGCCATCGAAAGCCAAAAAAACGTCGAGAAAGCGAACACCAGATTGGCAATGCCGAAAACAGTGACCGCCACAAACATAACCAGCCCTGCGCGACGCTTGATGCCGCGTATGCCTAAGTACAGCCCCATAAGCAGTGCGCCGACAGCAATCGCGCTTCGCAGTGCGCCTAATCCTTCGGGCCCCACGTGCAGCACCTCTTGTGCATAGATAGGCAGCAGTGCCACCACTCCGCCTAGTAGCACGGCAAACAGATCCAGCGAAATCGCTCCTAAAATAATCGGCTGATAGCGTATGTAGCGAATGCCTGCGGTAAAACGCTTGATGGCGGTACTCTCCAGCGTTTTAGCCGCTTCAACATAGCGAATGGGCACCGGCAGCAGTAGAAATAATGCGGCTATAAAGCATCCTAAGCAGACGCTATACGCCAGGCTGCCACCCCCTAGCCCGTACAGAATGCCGCCTAATAGCGGGCCAAGAATTACCGCCACTTTCATGATAGAGCTGTTTAACGCGATCGCAGAGGCAAGCTGCGCGCGGGGAACGATATTGGGCAGCAGGCTTTGTAAGGCCGGGCCGGTAAAAGCCCGCGCGGCACCGAACAATGCTAATACCGCGTAAAAGCCGCTAACGCTTTGACTTCCATTTAGCGAAAGCGTCAGCAGCAGCGCGCTACACAGGCCCTGAACGACCCAGCTAAGTTGCAAGATACGTTTGCGCGAAAAGCGGTCGACAAAATCGCCGGCAGGCAGTAGCAATAGCACCATGGGTAGAAACTGAGCCAGGCCCACATAGGCCAGGGCCATCGGGTCTCGGGTTATGTCATACACCTGCCAGGCCACCACAATGGCCTGAATCTGCATGGCAAATACCGCTGCTAATCGCGATAGCAAAAAGCTTAAAAAGCCGGGCTGGCGATGCAGCGGTACTAATGGTTCCGAAGAGCTGGGCAGTGAATGGGTAGCAGAGGTCATAGCATCATCATGGTAGGCGAAGATTTGGGTGCATGGGTTGAAGTGCGCGGGTGACTGCCCCCATGTTAGTTAACACGCTATCAATAGAAAAGGATGTTAATGATGCAAAATGTAATTCCTAATCCCGGATTCGGTACTTTTCGCCTGGAGGGCGAAACGCTCAAGCAGAGCATTCATGCAGCGCTTGAGGCCGGGTATCGGCACATCGACACGGCGCAGTTTTATGGCAATGAAGCGGAAGTTGGCGAGGCTATTCATGACAGTGACGTGCATCGCAGCGATATTTTCCTCACCACCAAGGTGTGGTTTGACAATTTGGAGCCCTCAAGGCTGAAGGGCAGCGTAGACGAAAGTCTCCAGAAACTGGGCACAGGGTACGTTGACCTGCTGTTGATCCACTGGCCATCACCAGAGGGTGACGTGCCTATGGCCGATTATTTGACGGCTCTGAAGGAAGTCAAAGCGGAGGGTAAAGCCCGCCATATTGGTATTTCTAACTTTACCTGCAATCAGGTGGACGAGGCGGTTAGCATCCTGGGTAAAGATGAAATTCTGACCAATCAGATCGAGGTTCACCCCTTCCTGCAGAACCGTAAGCTAGCAGAGCACTGCGAGCACCTGGGCATTCAGGTGACTGCATTTATGCCGCTGGCGGTAGGTAAGGTGATGGACGATCCGATCCTCAAGCAAATTGCCGACGCGCATAAAGTAACTCCTGCGCAAGTTGCCCTGGCCTGGGTCAATCAGCGTAAGATGATTACAATTCCTTCTTCCACTAAGGCGCGTAATATTCAAAGCAATATTGCTGCTTTTGATTTAGTGTTAAGCGACAGTGAGATGGACGATATTGCTATGTTGGATCGCCAAGAGCGTATTGCTAATCCCGGCTTTGCACCGGCATGGGATGAGTAAGCGGGTGCTTGAACACTAAAAGATAGCCGATGTCTGATGGGATGCCTGTTTTGAGCAGGCATCTTTTAACGTAAGGATAAAACGATGAAACAGCGCAAGGTCCAAGACAACGCATTAAAAGCGCAGCTGCGAACGCCCATGTTTAAAATGCAGCAGCAGGCACCGAAAAAAGGCAAAGGAAGCTACTCGCGTAAAGATCAAAAGGGTCTGAGGGGATATCGCCAAGCCGCTTAAGCGAAGTGTTTAAGCTCAGCGTTTTGGCAATATCTCCTCTGGCATCTCCAAAAGCTCTTCTGGCACCTCCAAACCTTACCTCATCGCCAGTCTGGCGCATTGTATTAAGCAGCGGTTTGATGTGTTGTTACCGTGATCTATCTAGCGATAGCCTTCTGCCTGTAGTTGAAACAGCATTGCATAGCGACCCTGTGCTTTTAATAACTCTTCATGTGTGCCGCGCTCAATAATATGGCCTTGATCGATGACTAAAATGAGATCAGCGCTGCGAACGGTTGAGAAGCGGTGTGAGATCAGAATCGTCATTTTCTGCTGACTATGCTCGCGAAAGCGGGCGAATATGTCGGCCTCTGCGGCGGCGTCCATGGCCGCCGTGGGCTCATCTAGCACTAAAATATCGGCGTTTTTGCGCATGTAAGCACGCGATAACGCAATTTTTTGCCACTGCCCGCCAGAGAGCTCCCGCCCATTCTTAAACCAACGACCAAGCTGAGTGTGGTAGCCGCTGGCCATGCGGCCAATAAAGTCATCGGCCATGCCATGGCGCGCGGCCTGCTGCCAGCGCTGTTCGTCGTCAAACGCGCGAGTATCGCCGACGCCAAGATTTTCACCCACCCTGAGCTGATAGCGTACGAAGTCCTGAAAAATGACGCCGGTACGTTCACGTAGCGCCTGGGTACTCCACTCCTGCAGGTCGCTACCATCGAGCAGAATACGCCCTTGCGTGGGGCGATAAAGCCGCGTTAGCAGTTTGATAAGCGTGGTTTTCCCCGACCCGTTTTCACCTACTAAGGCTAGGCTTTGGCCAGGGGCAAGATGCAATGAAATATCGTGTAAAACATCGGCGCCGCCAGGATAAGAGAAACTGACTTGTTCAAAGCGCAGGCCATCTCCGGGGGCAACACCCTGGGTTAGCGTGCCGTTTTCGGGCTCAACCGGCTGCTCCAAATATTCATAAAGATTGGAGAGGTAGAGGTTGTCTTCGTACATGCCGCTGATGGCGGTGAGGCTCGCCGAGAGGGCTGTTTGCCCCTGTTTGAAGACCATTAAATACATGGTCATTTGGCCCAGCGTCAGCGCGCCGATAATTGTTTCAACCACGACCCAGCCGTAGGCAAGGTAAAACGTCAGAGTGCCCAGCAAACCTAACAAAAATCCCCAGCTTTCCCGGCGTAGCGTTAAGCGGCGATCTTCGGCGAATAGCTGGGTGAAAATAGCGCGGTAGCGTTTAAGAAATAATCCTTCAAGGCCAAACAATTTGACCTCTTTAATGCTGTCTTCCCGGGTAAGCAGCGTCTCTAAATAGATCTGCATACGGTTTTGCGGCGAACGCCAGCGAAACAGCCGGAAAGCATCGCCCGAAAACTTAGCTTCCGAGATAAACACCGGCAGTGCGCCCACCACTAAAATCAGTAGCGCCCAGGGGGAAAAATGCACTAACAGGACACTGAAGCTACCAAGCGAGATTGCATTTTGCAGCAGTCCAAAGGTTTTGTTGACCAGCGCCAAGGGGCGCGTAGACGCCTCACGCCGCGCACGCGTCAGCTGGTCGTATAGCTCGGAGTCTTCAAACTGGCTGAGTGACAGCGTACTCGCTTTCGCCAGAATCATGACGTTCACTTTTTGCCCCAGCATGGCACGCAAAAGTGACTGCTGAGCCGAAAGGCCGCGCTGGGCCAGCGCGATTAAACCAATAATGAGCGCCTCTATCCCCACTAGCTTGAGTACCGGCGCAATGGATGCCAGCAGGTTGGGATTTGACGCTGCCTGATGGGCGTCCATAGCACTAACGACGCCATCCACGATCAATTGGCCAATCCATGCCGCTACCGCTGGCAAGATGCCCGCGACCAGCGTGCATAGCGCTAATCCCAACATCATCCAGCGCGAGGTTTGCCACACCAAGCCAAGCGCGCGACGGCTATAGCGAAAGACGCCCAAAAAGCCGCTTAGCGGTGAAGTGGCCGCTGAAGAAGAGGGCACAGATGAAGAAGATGAAGGCTGACGTGATGACGGCATAGCTGAAGAGGCAAAACACTGAGTAAAAAAAGTAGTGCCATGATGCGGGGGTTAAGCGTGGATAGCTAGTTCAACCGCCGGTTGCCTGAAACGGCAACGCGACGGAGAGCATGTGAGCAGGAAAGCGATCTACCAGGGTAATACGGCCCCATCGGTGCGCGGCTCGGTGCCACCTTGCAGTACACCGGTTTCAGGATCGCGCAGGATAATTTGACCACGGCCAAAGCTGATTGAATCGGCCACCTTAACGATGTCGTGCCCACGGCGGGCCAGCGCTAAGGCTAAATGGTTGGGGAAATCAGCCTCGACTTCGATGGTTTTGCCTTTGGTCCATTTCCAGCGCGGCATATCGAGCGCTGCCTGAGGATTGAGTTGATCTTCAAGCATGGCCGTCACCACCTGTACATGACCCTGCGGCTGCATATAGCCGCCCATAACGCCAAATGGTCCAACGGCTTGATTATCTTTGGTGATAAAGCCCGGAATGATGGTGTGATAGGTGCGTTTGCCAGGCGCTAAGGCATTAGGGTGCGTAGGATCGAGTGAGAACGACCAGCCGCGGTTCTGCAGGCTAATGCCGGTGCCCGGTACCACCATGCCCGAACCAAAGCCTTTGAAGTTGCTTTGAATCAGCGACACCATATTGCCATCGCTGTCCGCTGTTGCCAGATAGACTGTGCCGCCCTTAATTGGGTTACCGTGTACAGGGTCAACGGCTTGCTCGCCAATTAGCGCTGCCCGCGCTTTCAAATAGTCATCGTTCAACATCTGGTCGATGGTGGGGCGCATGGCATCCAGATCAGTAACATGCGCGAAGCCATCGACGTAGGCTAGTTTGGTAGCCTCAATACGGCGGTGCAGCGTTTCAATCTGATCACAGCCCTCTTCACCCAGCTGTTCAAGCATGCCCAGCGCTTGCAGCACCACTATGCCGCTGCCGTTGGGGGGGATTTCCCAAATATCATGGCCTTTGTAGCGCACACTGATGGGGTCGACCCATTCTGGCTGGTAAGCCGCTAGATCTTCTTTACGCAAGAGCCCACCGTGTTGGCGCGAAAATGCGTCGATGGCCTCCGCTAGTTCACCCTCATAAAACGCTTTGGCATGAGTGTCAGCAATTGCCTTTAGACTTTTTGCATGGCCTTCAGAGCGCCACAGTTCACCGGCGTTTGGTGCTCGTCCTTCGGGCGCAAAAGTATCCAACCAGGGTTTGAAAGAAGCCTCGCTGTATGCCGAATAATTGGTAAAGGCAGCCTTCCACATTTGATGAATGACGGGTGATACAGGGAAGCCTTCATCGGCGAGTGCAATGGCTGGCGCTAACAGCTCGGCAAAAGGTAGTTTACCGAAGCGCTCGGAAAGCGCTGCCCAGGCAGCGGGAGCACCCGGTACCGTTACCGGCAGCATGCCGTGGGTGGGAACTGTATCGTGACCGAGTGCTTTCAATGCTTCAATGGTCGCCGCTTGTGGCGCCGGGCCGCTGGCATTTAGGCCATGTAGCTTGCCGTCGACCCACACAATGGCAAAGGCATCGCTGCCGATACCGTTGGAGGTGGGTTCGACGACGGTCAACGCCGCCGCTGCTGCAATAGCGGCATCAATAGCATTGCCGCCTTGCTGTAAAATACTGATGCCCACCTGAGCGGCTAATGGCTGAGAAGTGGCAACCATGCCACGTTTTCCGAACGTAGACATACGACGTGAAGCGCTGGGATAGTAGAGTGCATCTTGTTGCATATTAGAGTCCTTTTAAGCGGCGAATCTTACGCTCTTGATAAAGCGAAAATAGAATAGAAGCGACGGCTAATGCTAAGAAAAACGCAGAGAGAGGCCGAGTTAAAAAAGTTAACCAACTTTCATTAAGTTCAAGGGCACGGAATAGCTGGCGCTCAAGGTTGTCACCAAGCACTACGCCCAGTATCAGCGGGGTGAGCGGTACTTCAGCTTTCCAAAGTAGGTAGCCAATGATGCCAAAGATAAATAACACCCAAATATCGAACAGGTTGTTATTGAGTGCGTAGGCGCCAATCGCACACAGCATTAGTACTACAGGAACGAGGATTTGCTGAGGAATCAACGATATTTTGGCGAACCAACGCACTAGCAGCAGGTTGCAAAGCACCATCACCACCGCACCGATCAGCAGGCTGGCGTAAATGGCTCCCACGAGTACCGGGTTCTGCTCAAACATCATCGGCCCCGGCGTAATACCATGCAGAATGAGTACCCCCATCATGATGGCCATAGGCAAATCGCCAGGTATGCCTAGTGCAAGCGTGGGCACAAAGGCGCCGCCCGCTACTGCACTATTAGAAGCTTCTGAGGCGACGATGCCGCTAGGGGTCCCCGTGCCAAACTCTTCCGGATGTCGGGAGAATTTTTTAGCCTGATCGTAACTTAGAAAGTTAGCAACGGTGCCGCCAGTGCCTGGCAGTGCACCGACTAAGCTGCCAATTAAAGACGAGCGCATGATATTGAGCTTTTGCCCCGCCATATCTTTAATAATTTGGCCGTAAGGGATCGTGACATTGGTATCGATTTTTTTGCTACCGCTGCCATCGTCTTTAAGTTTTTCGATATTGCCAAGAAGCTGCGAGAACGCAAAAATACCAATCATTACCGGTAAAATCTCAAACCCTGAGCTCAAAGCAGGTAGCCCGAAATCAAAGCGTAGGTTGCTATTTCGGTCATAACCAACGGTGGTAATTAACAGCCCCAGCGCAGCGGCCATTAAACCTTTAAGCAGCGCGCCACTTGAAAGTCCTGCCACCAGCGTTAGTGCGAAAACAATCAGCGCAGTGATCTCCCAAGGGCGAAAATTCATGCTGAAGCTAGCAATTAATGGCCCGAAAAAGACCAGTACCGCTACGCTGATAATGGTGCCTAGAAACGATGAGGCAACGCCAATGCCCAGTGCACGACCAGGCTCGCCTCGCTGGGCCATCGGGTAGCCATCGTAGACAGTGGTAATGGAGGAGGGCGTGCCGGGGATGCCGAGCATAACGCCCGACACTATCCCGCCTGAATAGCCCCCCACAAAGACACCGACCATGAGTGAGATGCCGCTTACCGGGTCCATGGCAAAAGTGAAAGGGAAGACCACTAGGATGGCCATAGTGACGGTGAATCCAGGGATACTGCCGCCTACAATTCCGAACAAGACGCCGATGGTGATCAAGCCTAAAACCGATGGCGTACCCACTTCAGCAAGCGCTTGGAGAAAAAAGTTAGTCATTATTCACTCCAGGTTAAGGTAGCCAGACATTCAGGCCATAGCGGAATATCACAAATATCACGATGGCTAGGGAGCAGCTAAGGGTGAGATTAATAAGCCACTTACGACGTGTATTAATACCCATCAGGAGTGCGAGAGAGGTGATTAAGAAGCCAATGGTGGCTGCGATATACCCCACTAGTGGAAGTAGTGCTGCATAAAGCCCAAACAGTAGAAATAGAGCGACGATAGTACGCCGGCTCTGAAACCACTCTTTGATGAGCTGTTTTGCACTCGCGCGTTCAGGCACTTTTATCAATAGCGAACGTACCAAGATCATGAGTGATAACAGTCCAATCACTACCAACAAGATGCGTGGGAAAAGCGCTGATCCATAAGGTTGCCAGCTGGTAGGGGGGCGAATATCACCCGATTCTATCCACATGACAGCCACAATTAGCAGCAGTGCCAGCGCCAAGGCGCGGTCTTTAGTTAGCGTCAGCATTAGCGATGCCTCAGGCAGCCCTGGCCCGTGCAACTACGTGGGCCAGAGGGTGCGTTATCAGTTCTGGAAATCGATGTTTTCTGCAGCAGCACTTAATGTAGCTTCATTTTCATCCAGGAACGTTTGATAATCATCGCCCGCAAGGAACCTCACTACAGAGCCGAACTCATTTTCGATACGGCTACGTACTTCTTCATTTTCAAGAGCATTGCCGTAAGCATCAGAGAGGGTGTCGATAATTTCTTGCGGTGTGCCTTTAGGCGCGAAAATGCCACGGCTTGTAGAGTGATCCATGTTGATGCCCTGCTCACGCAGCGTCGGCACATCGGGCATGCTATCAAGGCGCTCGGAATGGGCGATGCCTAATGCGCGAAAGGTGCCATCTTCAAAGAATGCTCCGCCTGAGGGTAGGTTAAACATCGCGAAATCAATTTCTTCGGCTAACAGAGCCGATACCTGCTGGCCTGTGTCTGGATAGCCCACTAAGCGCACGTCCGCCATATCGATGCCGGCTTCCTGAAAAAACTGTGACCAGAAGAAGTGGTCGGTTGAGCTAGGGATCATGCTAAAGCGTACTTGGCCAGGGTGCTCACTGACGTAGTCAGCGATTTCATCGGCACTTTGTACCGGATGATTGGAATAGGTGGTGGGAATGTTGATGGTTTGAGTGAGTAATGCGATGGGCTCAAAGGCATCAAACGAGTAGTCGACAGTTCCTGCTAGCTTTGAAAGTGCAATGGTGTCGTGGCTACCAAGCAGGGTGTAGCCATCGGGATTGGCATCTTTAACATTGCGTGATCCCAAGGTTGCACCCGCGCCGGCCATATTGACAGGAACAATGGATTCACCCAGCGTCTTTTCGGCTTCCTGGGAAATTAAGCGAAACAGAATGTCGGTTGCTCCGCCAGGGCCGTAAGGAATGATTAAGCGTACATCCTGTTCAGGATAGTCAGCTTGTGCGGTGGTAGCGATTGCCAAGCTCGATGCAAGCCCTATGGCCGCAAGGGTCGTACTTAGAGTCAATTTTGAACGCGTCATTCTTGTCACCTTTATAGATTGAGTTTGGTGTTCTGGGAAGTCGCCCTAACTGCAGCGACGTGGTGAGCGCGTGGTTCCGTTATCGGGTTCTTGTTATAAAAATGCGGTGTTTTAGGCAGTGTTAGCCCAGCAGGAGTGCCCCATAAATCAAGGCGCCAATGACGACAAAGGCTGGGTGCGTTTTAAAGCGAATCAGGGCAATGGCAGCAACGATTCCGATAATCAGTGTGTGAATGACGCCGCTGGTGTTAATACCTTCAAGCAGAAAACCCAAGGTCAACCATGCCATCATCATAGCGATGACTGGGCGAACCCATTGGCTCATACGCTTCACGCGTGGCGATTCGCGGTGCCGATACAGCAACCCCAATGCGCCAAGCATTAACAGTAAGGAAGGAATGACGGTGGCCGCGATCGAAACGAAAGCGCCTCCAACGCCAGCGACTTCATAACCAACGTAGCCCGCCATTTTGGTCGCGATAGGGCTGGGTAAAGCGTTGCCTAAGGCAAGCGTTTCAGCAAAGGCTTGAGACGTCATCCAGCCGTAGCGGCCGACGACCTCGGCTTCAATTAAAGGAATAATCGCCGGGCCGCCGCCGTAGCCGATAATATTGGGAATAAAAAAAGCTAAGAAGAGATCCCAGTAAATCACGCGGTCTCCTCCGTTTTTTTCTTGCTGGAGGGTCGAAGCAGGGCAGCCAGTAAGATGGCACCAATGACCCAGCCAGGATGAATGCCGAGCCAATAGATGAGTCCAGCAGAAATAATCACCATGGCTATGCTGACTAGCCAGCCAAGCGACGCCTTGGATTTATCAAAAAAGTCCCAGGTTAGCTGCGCCATCATTACCATCACCACTGGAACCACTGCTTGGCCCATGCCTCGAATCCAAGCAACATCGCGATATCGGCTAAAAATGCCTAACATGACTATCATTGCCACTATCATGGGAAAAATGACGGCAATAACTGAGGCAATACAGCCCATTGTGCCGCCTACTCGGTAGCCAATGTAGCCGGGCATTTTGGTGGCGATGGGGCCTGGCAAGGTATTGCCGATCGCTAATACGTCGGCGAATTCTTCATCGGTGAGCCATTGGTAACGGGTGACAACCTCGGCACGTACAAGCGGTATCATGGAAGGGCCACCGCCAAAGCCGAAGATGCCTACGCGGAAAAATGCCCAAAACAATTGCCAGGAGACGGATTGCACTTTCATGCCCCGTATTTTCATAGACAGTGGCCCTGCAGGGCTGACAATGAGATAGCAAGCATATCCGGCCTTATTTATCGTTCGTAGGTTAAAAAATCGATTATTTTATATAAAATAGACTATAGGTAGTGCTCGGTGTGGCGTCAATACTGAAGCGAAGAATGATCACGAGCGCGAAATAATAAAGGGACGGCATTATGAGTGATTCTTTACCTAAATTAGCTGCAACAGCATCAAGCCGCGTATTTGATCACTTGCGTAAAGACTTAGTGGGGGGGCGTTTTATTGCGGGCGAAAAGCTTGCCATTAATGCGCTCAAAGAGCGCTATGACGTAGGCTTGAGCCCGTTACGAGAAGCACTCAATAAGTTGGCGGCCTATGGTCTGTTGATACAGGAAAATCAGCGTGGTTTTCGGGTTCCAAAGCTGTCGCGTGAGGAATTGGAAGATATTGTCCAGATGCGTCTGGAAATGGAGGGCATGGCGTTGGAGCGGGCAATCAGCCATGGCGATTCGCTGTGGGAGGCCGATTTGCTGGCCGCCGCGCACCGCCTGAAACGCGCGGATATCAGTTTGGATAAAGGCGAGCCGTGGGAGCACTTGCATACGCAATTTCATCGTACGCTGGTGGCGCCCTGTGGTTCCGTTTGGCTATTGCGCTTTATTGAGCAGTTGCACGACCAGTTTGATCGCTATCGTCGCTTGGGTCCGAAAATGCCAACGATTCGTCAAGAGCTTGACGAGCAGCATCACCAGCTCGTTGAGCTAGCGTTACAGCGCGATGTCAGGGCGGCGCGAGAACTAATGAACGACCATATTCATAAATCCTATGAAGTCGCTTTAAAGCGCTACCAAGAGCACGCCTGATAGGGCCACGTAGTGGCAACTGACGGCAACTGATAAACTGCCGCGATCTGTCCATCGGCCATTGTCGGGCTAATGCTAAAGAGGGTGCTATGCACGCGGATAATCAAATAGTGGCGCAAACGCTAAGCTGGGTGCGCACCTTCATTGTGGCGCAGGATATTTGCCCATTTGCGCAGCGGGAGTTAGAGCGTGAATCCATTCGCGTCGAGGTCGTACGTTCCAAGAAAATGGAAGTGGCGCTTGAAGAGCTGATGGTTGAAGTGCAGTGGTTAGACGAGCACCCGGAGACGGAAACAACCTTGCTGGTATTTCCAACGTTGTTTAAAAGCTTTGACCATTATCTCGACTTTGTTGAGCTGGCTGAGCATATTTTGGTCGATCAGGGCTATGAAGGCATCTATCAACTCGCAACCTTTCATCCTGATTACTGCTTTGATGGCGCTGAGCCTGAGGATGCTTCTAATTATACCAACCGCTCCCCCTACGCGATGGTCCACTTGTTGCGTGAAGAGAGCGTCGAGAAGGCGATTGAGTTTTACGGCGATACCGATGCTATCCCCGAGCGCAATATTGCCAAATTGACGGCTATGGGCAGCGATGCCGCTGAGCAGCAGCTGCAGCGCTGCTTTGGAGTGGATGTTTAAGGGGTGTGAATTACCAACTGATGTTTGCCTTGGCTTTTGGCTGTGTAAAGCGCGACATCGGCAAGTTTCATAACCGTGTTTATATGGTGACCGTGCTGAGGCCACCAAGCCGCGCCTAAACTGCAGCCGACGGTGGCCTGCTCGTTTTCAGGTAATAAGATGGGGTCGGCAATGGCGTTTAGTAAACGCTTACTTACCTCATGGGTGAGTATTTCAAGATTCTCAGGTTTCGTTTTAAGCACCATGACAAACTCATCGCCACCCAAGCGGGCCACGACATCACCACTGCGCAGTGCGTTCTTCAGCCGCTGTGTGATCTCAATCAGCAGTAAATCGCCGGCATGATGGCCCAGCTCGTCATTAACCTGCTTGAAGCCATCTAGATCGATGAAAATAACCGCCATACTTTGCAGATTTCTTTCTGCTTCGGGAATCGCTAGCTGCAGATACTGATTGAGGAACGCGCGGTTAGGCAGGCCGGTGAGCGGGTCAGTATTCGCTAAATCTTCCAGACGGTTGATGGTGTAGTTCTGGACCAATAGACGATCGACCATATTACGCATTGAAGTAGATAGGCGTTTAAGCTCTGGAGAGCCGCTTTCAAGCGGGATAGTGTCGCCATTCTCGCCCTCTTTTATACGATCAGCAGCCCTTGCTAAGCGGGTGAGGGGAGCAACCATGCGTGATGCAATGATCCAACCAATCAACGCGAACACCAAGGCTAGCAATACCCCTGTGCCCATAATGGCCGCTTGAAGCTGCTTTACGGGAGCAAAGGCAGTAGCAATGGGTTGGCGGCTAACCGCTACCCAGCCTAGACCTGGGAAGTCTTCAAAGCCGCTGCTGCGTGTATAGCCTGTCACAAACCGCTCACCGCTAGGCCATGTTTCGATTGCCCACTGAGGCGTTGGGTTGTCGCGACTGGGTAAATGTTTCAGCGTATTGAGTGGCTGGCCAATCATCTCTGCAGGCCCTAGTAGCACTGTGTTATCAGCCGACAGCAGCAGCATTTCAGTGTCTTGCTGGTGTACCGACGGTGATAGCATGGAGTTTTCAACGTACCGCGCCCACTCCCAGCTTAAATGCACGGCAAGCACACCGCGTAGCTCGCCGTTTTGGTCGGTCACCGGTGTGGCGATGTCAACAAACTTAAGGGCTTCGCCACTCGGGTTAGGCAGTAACTTGGCAAGCAGCAATGCTTCATGAACATCCCCCACCCAAAGTGCTTGCCGACCCTCGATAAATACCGGGCGCGCCGCGATAGATTCTCCTTCTAGAGTGCCATCCGTTGCAACCTGGATGATGCCTTCTGGATTGGTAAAACCAATCCAGGAAACGACATTATGATTGCTCTGCAATAGCTCTAACTGCTCGCGCAGTACGCTCAAATCATTGTCATTAGTGAGCGCCTGAATCCCTAGTAGTAGCTTGACCTCTTTAACACGCGCATCCATGCTGCGGTCAAGCTTGTCTACCATTTGGTAGGCGGATTCTGACGCCGCGTAGCCAATGTTTGATTCCAACTGGTGGGCTGTTTCCCGAGCGGCCACCCACCCAAGCAGCAGCGTGGTCGCGAAGATTAAGGTAGCAATCAGGGCAATAAAACGTGAGCGCAGAGAGAGGCGTGAAATAAAAGCCGGTTTAAACATTCTGAAATGCTTTCCCGTGAAAAGTGTAAGGTTCAGGTGGTCGGTGCAATCAATCGTTGATTGACGGCTAGGCCGACTTAACTTATGCACTGAACCTTACCGGAAAACCGCTTAATGTGCGCGGCCTTTGCTTAGATCTCATCATTACTTTTGACTGGGTAAAGAATCGCCAAGAAGCGGCAGACCTTAGTGGCCTGGCAGCACTTTATACATCACGTGGGTATCGACAAAACCAAGCTGCGCATGGCGAAAGGCATTGGGAACCGTGCCGACAATGCTAAATCCGAGTTTTTGCCATAACGCGACGGCAACCTCATTAGTCGCCACCACCGCGTTGTATTGCATCGCTAGAAAACCTAGCTGATGTGCCTGCTGCTGGGAATGCTCGCACATGGCCCGTGCAACGCCTTTGCCCCGCGCGGCGGGGGCCACCATGTAACCACAGTTACATACGTGATCACCGGGGCCTGCAGCATTGGCTTTTAGGTAGTACGCGCCTAATAGTTGGCCGCTGGCATCCTTGGCGACCACGCTGGCTTTAGGTGCTTTAAGCCATAGCTGGCGCGCCGCCTCGATACTGATGCTGGGCTCAATCGCGTAAGTTTCTTGTGCCGCGACAATCGCTTGAAACGTTGGCCAAAAGACGGCGAAATCATCTTCTGTCATCGGCGTGAAGGTGAGTGTTGTCATAAGCTTTCTAGCGGTGCCCTCTGGTTTAAAGCCTATTGGTTATCGAATGTCTAGCGAATACCTAAGCAACGGCTAAGCGATCAGCGAGCGACCTCGGCGACAATTTCATAGCTGCGCAAGCGATCTGAATGATTAAAAAAGTCACTATTAATCATTAACTCATCAGCGCCGGTGCGTGCTTGAAACTCTTCCAGCTCGGCTTTCACTGTCTCAGGCCCACCAATAATCGCCGCGCCTAAAAACTGGCTAACTTGAGCCTGCTCAGCCGGTGACCAATCTAGTTGTTCAACCGGTGGCAGCGACTGAGTAGGCTTGCCTCGAATTAGATTAAGAAACTTCTGCTGTGCGGTGGTGGCTAGGTAGTGGGCCATCGCATCACTTTCAGCCGCCATCACGGGTAAGCCAACCATCGCATGGGGCTTGGCAAGATGTTCGGAAGGGCGGAAGTTGTCGCGATATAGCCGCAAAGCCTCAAATAAATAGCCCGGTGCAAACTGGGCGGCAAACGCAAAAGGTAAGCCAAGCTTGGCTGCCAGCTGCGCACTGTAACCGCTAGATCCTAGCAGCCATATCGGCACATGTGTTCCCTGGCCGGGAACGGCTTTAACGCGCTGATGAGGTTCGGCGTCAGCTAAGTAGCTACTTAACTCATTGAGTAACTGAGGAAAGTCATCGACGCCGGCATGGGCATTGCGGCGCATGGCCTGCATGGTGGCGCCATCAGAGCCAGGGGCACGCCCTAAACCTAGGTCAATACGGCCAGGATACAGCGTTTCCAGCGTGCCAAACTGCTCGGCAATCACCAGCGGTGGATGATTCGGCAGCATGATGCCGCCGCTGCCTACGCGGATCGTCGAGGTTTGCCCGGCGACGTGGCCGATTAACACAGCGGTGGCGGCACTGGCGATGCCAGCAATGTTGTGATGCTCGGCTAGCCAGTAACGGGTATAGCCCAGCCGCTCGGCTAATTGTGCTAGCGCCGCGCTGTCGCGAAAAGTCTCAGCGGCGCTACCGCCTTGGCGTATCGGGGCTAAGTCCAGCACGGAGAGGGCGGTATTGGCGAGTTGGCTCATGGTTCACCTGCATATGACGTCGTGGGCGCGTGGAGTGCAAAATTACTTAGCGCGCTTGGTAATATCACGTTATGCGGTCAGTGCCGACCAATTACAAGGCATGATCCATTGCTGAGCCCCGATAAGCATCCTATTTGCAACGTTGCTGCATGAATAGCGCTTACTCGACGGGTGGCGTCGGCCGAATGAGTATTTCATTAACGTCCACATGAGCAGGCTGTGACAGCGCATAGATGACGGCGTTGGCGACATCGCGATCTTCAAGGGCATGCTCCGGCGGCTCGTCAAAAAACGGCGTGTCGACCATCCCTGGCTCAATCAGCGTGACGCGCATGCCGGTGCCACGAAGTTCTTCGCGCAGATTATAGCCAATGCCTGTTATAGCCCATTTAGTCGCACTGTACATCGAACCGGGAATGGTGGTGCGACCGGCTGAGGAGCCTGTTAAAACTACCTGTCCTTTACTACGTTTTAGGGCCGGTAAGCAGGCCTGAATGGTGAGGCCTGCGCCATAGACATTGGTCAGGATCATCTCTCGCCAAGCGGTATGGTCAGCGCCACTAAAGCCACCAGGCGAGCCGCCGCGGCCAGCGTTGACAAAAACGGCATCTAACCGACCGAAGGTTTCGATAGCCTGCTCGACCATCGCCTGCTGTTGCTCCATGTTGGTGACATCAAGTGAATAGGGCAGCACATTTTCTGGCCCTAGCTCTTGGGCGAGTGCGCTGAGCTTGTCACTAGAGCGAGCCGCTAATACCAGTTTGTAACCTTCCCTGGCGGCGGCACGAGCAGTCGCTGCTCCGATGCCGCTTGATGCGCCGGTAATCAATAGCACGCCGTGATGCATAGGATTGCACTCCTTGCTGGATTAAACAGGTGGCCTTTAGCATGGCCAAGGAGAGGTCATCCTGCAAACATAAGCTTATTCCACGTGATGCGATGCCAGCTTATGTCGGCCTAACGGGAGCGGTGCTCTTCTTTGCGTTTGAGCATGGCCGAGAGATCCAAAATGGCTTGGGCCATGTCCGCCATACTTTTGCTTTGATCCATCGAGGTTTTACGTAAAAACCGATAGGCCTCCTCTTCGCTCATGTCTTGATGTGCCATGATCAGGCCTTTAGCGCGTTCAATCAGTTTACGCTCACGCAGGGCTTTACGGGTATTTTCCAACTCGTCGCTAAGCCCTTGCAGGCGGCTCGCCTGGGCTTGGGTCAGTTCAATCAGCGAGCGTCCTAGCGGTGACGTTAGCGCGTCGGCCGTCAAATTGCCGAGTGGCTGGGCGTCATTTAGCGCTAGTAGTTGTTCGCAGGGGGCGGGCGTGTAGCGAAAGGGCATGATGTTAGCCTTCGCTAACGCAGCGTTGGCTTGAGCGATTTTGCGATGACAAAGGGTGCTTAGCTGAGCGATAAGCGCTTCTTCGACCGTTTTCATTGAATCAATACGCAGCGTCGTGAGCTCGTACCAGGTTTCGCTCAGCGTATTGGCGTTGTCGCTAGGTGGGTGCTGCGCGCTGGGTGAGGGGCGGCAGGCGATGTCGCGTAGATGGCAGATGCCCGATAGCGTACGTGGCGAGCATTCGGTATGCCAAGCCTGCTGAGCTTCGGGCGTGGCAAATTCCAAAAAGGTATCAAAACAACGCGTTTGATCAGCCACTAGCTGATTTAATAAGGCGCGGTGTGCTTCATCAAAGTGGCCATGGGTAAAACCAAACGCACCGCAGGCGCGCTCTTGGCCAGCCAGCTCTTTGCCTTGCATTAAGTGGAAAATAGCCACCAGGCTGCGGGTAATGTCGGGATCAATGGAGGTGTCCGCGCCTTCAAAGACAATCGCTAGCAGCCCACTGGTCAACTGATTAAACGCTTGGGTCGCGGCATCGGGAGAGATCAAAAACGTATCAATGGCTTGGCGCAGCGTGCCAAGTTCATCAAGGGCATGCCAAACGGCGGCGATACGGCGCAATAGGCGAGCAGCAGCCTGTGGACGAGCCTCTTGACTAAGCGCTTCCAACCGCTGACGCATTAGCGTTTCAGCCTGCTCGCTGTGCTGGCGGTAGCTATCGCGACGTGCTTTGAAGCGCTGTCCTTGAGAGGCAAGATAGACCGTGGAGGCGCCACGCTCACGCTGTAGCATATGAATAAAGCGGCTAATGTCACCGACAATATCAGCGGTAGTGGCAAGGTGGGAGAGGCTATCGATATCGCAACGGATGGCGGTTAGTAGCAGCTGCTGCGCTGAAGACATAGAGTTTTCCCTGGTAGCGTACCGCTTAAAGTCATGACTCCCTCATCGCTGTGAAGCGCAGGGGTGTATTTAAAAGCGCTTAACGCAATGATAGCGCGCCTGCGCCTACTTCATCGCCCACCGCATCGCGGTAGGCTTTAGCCTCTTCGGCTTCGGTGGCGTCGCTAAAGCGTACCAGCAATACACAGGATGCCAGCGCCAACACCGTAAGCCCTAAATAGAACAGGCCCTGCTGATAGCTCAAGCTCTCGCTTCGAAACAGGAACGCTGCACCCACTGCGCCTACGTTACCGCCCGCGCCGACAATGCCCGCTACCGCACCCAGCGCTTTTTTATTGATAAAGGGCACCACGCCGTAGGTGGCACCTTCGGCCATTTGTACAAACAGGCTAAACACCAACATGATGCCAATGGCGAGGCTCAATACATGCATTTGTGAGAACGCCACCAGCGCAATGCCTTCGAAAATGAGGGCGATAAACAGCCAGCGTACGCGTCCTTTTAAACCGTTTTGCTTGGCGAAAAGATCCGAGAAGACGCCGCCTAGCGTGCGGGCAAAAATATTCATCAGCCCGAATAAGCCAGCGATCAGGCCCGCAGTGGCTAAAGTGAGATCAAATTTATCAAAGAAGTAGATCGCCGCAATATTGTTAATCGTCAGTTCGACGCCGAAGCAGAGACCATAGACAACGAATAGCGCCCATACACGTATATCCTTAGCCGCGGCTAGAAAGCTTTGCTTGGCGCCGTTTTCACCGGTGGCTTCCGGTAGCTCGCCTCGTGCGCGCAGCTCACTGAAGTTGCCGTTGGGAGCATCCTGGGTGAACAGCCAGTAACCGATGCCGGTAAACAGCATGACCACGCCGGGCACCATCATCGCCAATCGCCAGCCGAAGGCTTCGTTAGCACCTAGCATCAGCAGGCCTGAGAAGATGAGAGGCATCAAAATCTGTGTGGTGCCACCTCCCAAGTTGCCCCAGCCCGCGCTGGTGGCATTAGCGGTTCCCACTACGTTAGGCGCGAACATCATCGTGGTGTGGTATTGCGTGATCACAAACGAAGCGCCGATGGCACCAATGGCTAAGCGTGCCAGCAGAAATGTCTCAAAACTATTGGCGAAGCCAATGCCCATCACGGGGATGGCGCCTAACAGCAGCAGGCCGGTATAGGTTTTACGTGGACCGATTCGATCACAAAGGATGCCAATTGCTAGCCGAACAATCACCGTAATGGCGACCGAGGCAATAATCGTATTACCAATTTGTGTTTGGGTGAGTGACAGATCTTCACGCACAATCGCCATTAGGGGGGCGATGCCGAACCAGCCGAAAAAGCAGATATGGAACGCGAACCATGAGAAGTGAAAAGCGCGCATTTGCGGTGTGGAAAAATTAAACAGTCGAATGCGGTTGGCTTTATTGCGAATGTCCATGATGGCCTCACAGGGCATAAAACGAGTTTTTTGTTACACAACGCTGATCAAAACCGCGCCGCGCAAACAATTGACGAGAACATGCCTTCATCATTGAAGGTCAGTTTCGACGCACTCGTACCCTGTTGGGCCTGGTCCACGCCTACCACCACTGGTAGGAGTTATGCAGGTAGTTTGCCAGTTGCCTATTTATTTTTAAAAATCATAATCTTATTTTTTTAGAAAGGTGTTTGAAGCGGATCAATCCCATCACTATGCTGCATGATTGGGCACGCGATATCAGCTCTGCGGCATCTTGGTGCTTAGCAGTAGGGGCAAGTTGAAAATATATGAGCGAGCCTATTCGTGGCGTTGCTTATTCATTCAGATAAACCGTATCTATATCCAGCGTGGAGTGGTCGCCAATAGCGTCGAAATTCTCGCTCAACCAGCGTTCGGCGGCGGCCTGGCCGTGTTCAAAGAGGTGGCATAAAAAAGCCCACTCAGAATTGGATTTACTGGAAACGGAGAGCTCTTCAAGCGCTTGTTCACCGCTGATGCGATGAAACAGTGCCTGCTGATAGCAGTTTGTAATACCTTGCTCTTCAAGGGCATGCTTAAGCAGCGCGATCATTCGGATCTCTTTTATCAGCGCTGAGTTAAACGTGATTTCGTTAAGGCGATTCATAATCGCCGAGGCGGAGGTGGGTATCTCATCGCGGCTAATGGGATTAATTTGTATGAGAAGGATATCCCGCGCACCGCACTCTTCCATTAACGGAAACAGGGCGGGATTGCCCATATAGCCGCCGTCCCAGTAGGCCTCACCATCGATTTCTACGGCTTGGAACATAAAGGGCAGGCAGGCCGAGGCCATTACCGCATCAACGCTCATTTCTTCGCGGCGAAACACGCGCTGTTTTCCCGTGCGCACGTTGGTCGCCGTGATAAATAGCTTGAGCTGCTGGCATTGTCGAACCCGCTCAAAATCAATATGGCTGGCCACTATGTCGCGCAGCGGATTAACGTTCAGCGGATTAAGCTGGTAGGGCGACAATACGCGACTTAATAAGTCCATGGCGACAAAGCCGGGCGATTGGTCAAGGCTCCAGTTGCCGGTCAGCATATCCATGGGGGAGCGGCGAATGGGGCTGGCCATACCTGCGCGGCTGACCGCTTGCCAGAAGTCGTGCAGCGCTTGTCGGGCGGTTTGTTTATCGCCTCGGGTCAGCGCATCGGCCATGACTACGCCGTTCATTGCCCCGGCGCTGGTGCCGCTGATGCCCTCTATTTCAATGCGATCATCCGCCAGCAGGCGATCAATCACTCCCCAGGTATAAGCGCCGTGGGCGCCACCACCTTGTAAGGCGAGGTCTAGCTTTTTGACGTTGGTCATATGCTGTTTCCCATTGCGACGGATGAAGAAATAGAACTGATAAAAAATAGAGTTGCTGTGGGGGCAGCATGGCATAGGCCGTGCGTGAAAACGAAATGCTATTGGTGCGCACATGCCGCGAGCTTAGCGGCGAGCAATCTGATCGTTGGCCGCTGTGCAGCCTAGAAAGGCAGAGGTGGCCAGCCACTCGGCATCGGGATAATAGGCGAAAACATACTGATCCTCTTTAAGGCTGTCGATGAGCGGATACGTCACATCTTCACGAACGGCCGGGCAGCCATGACTGCGTCCTAACCGGCCCGTTTGAGTGATAAAGGCATCGCTCACGTAGTCCGCGCCGTGAATGACAATGGCGCGTTCATACGCTAGATCATTGACGTTGGGCTCAAGGCCTTCTAAACGCAGTGAATAGCCGTTGCTGCCGTAGTAACTGTTCATCGTACGAAATAGCCCCAGGCTCGACTGGTGGCTGTCAGGCGTATTGGAGAAAGTTTCCGCCTGCATGTCGCCGGAGCCCTGACCATGTGAAACCAGCTCTTCAAAGAGCAGTTGATGCTGGCGCAAATCAAATACCCACAGACGTGGCTCGGTAGACGGCAGCGAGTAGTCGATCACCGCCAGACGCTCGGCATTCGGTGCCGCGCAGTTAAGTGCTTGGGCAGCCAAGCGCAGCGCCTGATGCGTTGCCTGAGGAGCCAGCTGCAGCAACTGATGCTGTAACGGTGGCACGCCGGGAGGCGGCGTTGAGGCAACCTGAGCAAAGAAGCCGGCGGCGTATAGCGGTAATGTAAATAATGCTAAAAAAGGAAAACATAGCAGCATGATAAGTTTTAAACGAAGCGCCATATAAATCGATCCTGCAAACAATATCAGTCATGATGACCACAGCCGACTAAGATAAAAAGACGGGGCGGCTAGTGTGGAACGCGATAGTAACGCAAGGAGAGAGCGATGAACGAGATGCAGCCACTAAAACGATGGGCGCTGGGAACCGCCCTGTGCCTAACGCTTACCCACAATGCTTTAGGTATTAACAGTGCATATGCAGACTCAGCGCCATTGCAGCAAGCGTTAGCGCAGCAACTAATCACTGCCGAAGAGCAGCATCTACCCATTGCCGAGTTTTATCAACTGCGTGACGGTCAGCCGGTTTGGCAGGCTGTCTTAACGGTTGAGTCGTTGGTGGCTGCGTTGAATGGCTTGGAAAGTGACGGCTTGGCGCCAATGGATTATCACGCCGACACGTTGCTCAATGAATTTCATCGTAGCCAGACCTTAGGAGTGTCGGCGCAGGCGGCATTTGATATCAAGGCAACCCAGTCGCTGCTGCTGGCGCTGGATCATGTAGAGCGTGGCAAGGTCGACCCGCGGGATGTTGAGCCCCATTGGGACGCGCCGCGCGCCGCGCGCGGATACTCACTGCTGCGCGTTGTGCATGCCATTGAGGATAATAAGCTGGAAGACGCTATCGCGCTGGCCCGTCCCTCATCGGCTGAATATCAGCAGTTGCGCGATGCCTTAAAGCAACATTACCAGTTGGCTGATCTGAGCAGCACGCCTTACTTGGCCGCGCGGGAGGAGTCACTCCGCCCAGGCGACGAAACAGATGATGTCGTTGTACTTCGCCAGCGCTTAGCTCTCTGGGGCGATACCGATTTATTGGCAGCCGACAGCGGTGCTTATCCACTGATTGGAGTGCAGGGCACGGCAACCAATCGGCGCCTTTTTGATGCGTCACTGGAAACGGCCGTGAGACGCTTTCAGCGGCGTCACTTATTGCAAGCTGATGGGGTGGTCGGTGAGCAAACGCGCTTGGCGTTAAATACATCGGTTGCCACGCGTATTGATCAGCTGCGTGTCAACTTAGAGCGCGCGCGCTGGATACGTCCAATGCAGTTTGCCGAGCCGCGTGTGTGGGTCGATATTGCGGGCTACCGAATGCACTACGTGCGTCCTAATGGTCAGCAGTGGGATGCGCGCGTGGTGGTAGGGTCGCCACGCCGTGAAACGCCCATTATCCACTCGGCGATCAGTCATCTAACCATTAATCCTTCTTGGACAATACCGCCCACTATTATGCGTGAGGACGTATTGCCTCGCGTGCGGGCGGATATCGGTTATTTGGCGCGTCAAAATATTCAGGTGATTAGCCCAGCGGGCGTGCCGCTGATTGCTGAGGAGATTGACTGGCAGCGCCCAGGCGGCGTTATGTTGCGCCAGGTGGCCGGTGTGGGTAACCCGCTAGGGCGCGTGGTCGTGCGCTTTCCTAATAACGACATGATCTATTTACACGACACGCCTGCCCGCGGCCTGTTTCGGCGCGACCAGCGTGCGTTAAGCTCCGGCTGCATTCGCGTCGAGGGGGTGGCCGAGCTTGCGCAGATGTTGCTGCAAGATACCGGCAGCCGTTATCAAATGAGCAGCCTGCTAAGTGGGGGCAGTGATCGCAATGTGAGCCTGGCTCAGCGGATACCCGTGGCGCTGCATTATTTAACCGCCTGGCCGAATGAGCAGGGAGAGGTAGAGTTTAGGCCTGATATCTATCGACGCGATGCGACACTGCTGACGGCGTTACAGCGTGCGCTACCCTCAAGCTAACTATGGCCTCAGCAATATCTGGGTATCCAGTACAATACAAAACACCGCCTCAATTGGGCGGTGTTTTGTATTATCAGCGTTAGTAAGTTAGTGGCTAGCAAGGCCCTTGCTGTTCATCTAGGCCTTGTTAGTCAATATAAACATTAATCATCGTTTTGCTGGTAGTTCGCAACGCTAACCGGGCCGGTTTCGCCGCTTTCCAACGTGGCCAGCATTGGCTCTGCCTGGCTCTGGAAGGCGACCAGTGTATCGCCGCTTAAGCTGCTGTTCTCGGGAAGACTAACGGTCAGGGCGTCTACCGGTGCATTATTAACGATGACTTCATAATGCAGGTGCGGGCCGGTGCTGCGGCCTGTATTGCCGGAAAGCGCGATACGCTCACCCATGGTCACGCGGTCGCCCTGGTTAACCAGCTGGCTAGAAAGGTGTAGGTAGCGCGTGCGGTATCCGTTGTCGTGTCGAACTACAATATATCGCCCGGCAGCAGGGTGGTTGCTAACGCGCTCAACGCGACCGTTCGCGGGGGCGAGAACCGCCGTGCCAATGGGCATAGCAAAATCGGTGCCGTTATGTGGGCTGACTCGCCCCGTGATGGGATGCTTTCTGTTGGGGTTGAAGTTAGAGCTTAAGCGGTAGCTGCCATCAAAGGGATGGCGCGCGAACGCAGGATCCAGACTTCCACCTTCGGGCGTATAGAAGTTGTTGTCGTTCAGATTGCGTACCACGGTCAAATCCATGCGTTCGCCGTCATACTTAACGGCTAATACGCGAGATTCAAGGGTTTCGCCATCAATCATGTCTGACTCAACCAGTACTTGGAAACGGTCACCACGACGGCTGTCACGTCGGAAATCGAGTTTTTTCTCAAGTATCTTGGTTAATTCAGTCACTGAGCCGCTATTTAAGCCGGTGGCCTGGGCCGAACGTGCAAAACTGCCGCTGACGCTACCCGCATAAAGGCGTTGAACAGGTTCACCCTGACGCTCAATAGCGGTAATCGCGTACTGGTCGGCATCACGCTCTAACATGACACCTTCGCGGGTGTTTTTCATCATGCGTAGCGACAGTAAACGGCCGTCTTCATCCAACTGGTAATCAAAGCTATGCCCGGCGCGCCAGTTGGTTAACAAGCGCTGATCGGGTAAGTCTTCAAGCAGGGTGAGCACTTCACTATAGCCAAGGCCTAGCTGATCTTGCGCCAGCACGGCGAATGTTTCGCCGGATTCAACAATATGCGTTTTCCATACGGGCACAAACGGCTCTTCTGCCGCTAGTTCTAAATTCAGAAACGAAACGTCATCGAATAGCTCAATGCCATAGTCTTCATACGAGGTGGCATCGGCAATTTCCATTGAAGATGCGCTATCTACGTCCAACATGCCGCTCGTTAACGTGCCAACGACCACTGCCATGTGCAGGGCACCGCTATCAAGCGAAGATACACCCAGCGCTACTGTGTTGGGTGTAATGGTGCTAACGGCGGCTAGATTACTGACCAGCGTCGGCTGACTAGCTATATCAGCTTCGGCCTTGGAAATGACGTCAAGATCAACGACCTCAGTAACCGCTAGATCGCTGAGAGGGATGTTTCCGCGGGTGGCGTCGAGGGCGCGTGAGGCACGATCGATCGCTTCAGCCACCGGGGTGCGTTCTTGGCTTAATGAAGGAACGCCCGGTGCCGAATCGCTAGGCAGCGGCACTAGCACGCTTTCTAACGGTGTATATGACTGGTTTAGATCATGATAAGTAGTGACTAACTTCTGTGTGCCTAGCACTGTGACCATAGTAGCCACGGGTAACAGTAATAATTTGTGCGTGCGAGGCAGCGAATGGAGGATTCGCAACATGGGTAAATGGACCGCCGAGTTCGTGATTAAAAGATGACAAAAAAATATATATACCCGGAACCATACCCCATGCAGAGGGGGGTGCATAGACTGTATGCCTATACATAAAACGTACTTAAATATAAAAATGCAAACAATGTGCACGAAAAGTCTATTAGTGAACGCTGTTTGCAAATAAATGTAACTGAGAAAAGCTAATTAAATAGCGTCATTCGATCATATACGAAAACATTTTTTTTAAAAGTATTAATACAACAAATGTATAGCATTCATCCTTTAGTCTAGTGCCGATAGGTCAGTAAAAGGATGACAGCGTTAGCGCCAGCCAGCACTACAAGTCGGGTTTATGCGGGCAAGCATGAGTGTTTAAAAGATGGCCGGGTGCCAAACGTTGGCCATGATTAGCCAGCCTTTCATATAGGTTGCAGAACTGCGGAGCGTTTCCTGGCATTCTAGTCATATTTTTCGAATATTAAACGCAGTGTTTCGCTATTTTGCGTCGAGGAAATCGAAATGTCCCGGGTAACGCTTTCACAATGGCAAATGTTGGCTGCCGTGGTTGATCATGGTGGGTTCGCGCGTGCGGCAGAAGCCGTGCACAAGAGCCCTTCCACGTTGAATCATGCCGTCCATAAGTTAGAAGAGCAGTTAGGGGTTCAAGTGTTAGAGCCCATTGGTCGCCAAGTGCGCTTAACCGAAGCCGGTGAGCTGCTTCTTCGGCGCGCACGTCAATTGATTGAAAGCGCGGCCTCGCTTGAGGATGTTGCCATTCGCCTCGCTGCTGGTTTAGAGGCGGAGATCGTCGTCGCTATCGACCAGGTGTTTCCCGCCGATGCCCAAGCCAAAGCGCTAGAGCGCTTTTCTGAAACCTACCCTCAAGTGCGTGTTCAGTTGCACGAAAGCGTGCTCAATGGTGGCGTAGAAATGCTCTACGATGGCCGGGCTGATCTTGTGGTCTCGGGCATTGATGCCCAGGGTTTTTTGGGTGAACCACTGGTAACCGTGCGCTTTATCGCAGTGGCACATCCCCAGCATGCGCTTCATCAGCTAGGCCGTTTGCTTGACTTGCGCGATCTAGCTCAGTATCGCCAACTTGTAGTGCGCGACTCAGCGCTGCGCCAATCGACGAACGCTGGCTGGTTGAAAGCCGAGCAGCGCTGGACGGTCACCCACCTAAATACGTCGCTGGATATGCTCCGGCGTGGTTTGGGTTTTGCGTGGATGCCTGAAACGCGTATCGCTGACGAGTTGCGAAGCGGTCAGTTGAAGCCGCTGCCGCTGCCCGCAGGTGGAGTGCGCGAGGTGCCGGTTCAGCTCATTTTCCGTGACCGAGATCGTGCCGGGCCTGCTGCCCATGCGATGGCCACTGCGTTAAAGCAAGCGGTGATCAGTGAGTGCGCCGTGCAGGATTCGACTCAGTCGAATGAAAAGCCCTAAAACATCCGCTTGAGCATCCCTGATGCGGGCGTATGCTGAATAGATGCAAGGTAATGTGTCCATTACCTGAAGACACTTTCAGGAGGCGCCCCATGGGACTATTAGTCAATGGCGAGTGGCACGATCAGTGGTACGACACCAAAAAGAATAACGGGGAATTCGTGCGCGAATCAGCCCAGCTGCGCGACTGGGTGGGCGACCAGCCGGAAACGGATGGTAGCTGCTATCCAGCAGCTAAAGATCGCTATCATTTATATGTGTCCCTGGCGTGTCCCTGGGCGCACCGCGCTTTAATTATGCGTACGCTAAAAGGGTTGAAGCCACTTATTGGCACGTCGCATGTTAGCCCGCTGATGCTTAAGGATGGCTGGACTTATCGTCAGGATGAGGGGGCCAGCGGCGACCCAATCAATGGCGTCGACTTTCACCGCCAGCTCTATACGATGACCGACCCGCACTACACTGGCCGAGTCACCGTTCCTGTGCTGTGGGATAAGCAGCGCAGCGCTATCATCAATAATGAGTCTGCGGATTTGCTGCGCATGTTTAATCATGCCTTTGATGAGCTAACGGGCAACGATTTAGATTTTTATCCACTGGACCTGCGTAGCGTTATAGATGAAGTTAACGCCGATGTGTACGACCACATCAATAATGGGGTTTATAAATCAGGCTTTGCCACCGAGCAGAACGTTTATGAAAAGCACGTGAAAGCGTTATTTGAAGCGCTGGAACGGATGGAGGCACGCTTAAGCACGCAGCGTTATTTGGCGGGGGAGTGGTTAACAGAGGCTGACATTCGCCTTTTTACCACCCTGGTGCGTTTTGATGCAGTCTATTACGGCCACTTCAAGTGCAATGTTAAGCGCATCGCAGATTATCCCAACCTTGCCAACTATGTGCGGGAAATCTATCAATGGCCGGGCGTGGCCGAGACGGTCAATATGGATCATATCAAGCGCCACTACTATTACAGCCACGATACGATTAATCCAACCCGTATTGTCCCCGCTGGCCCGCTGCTCGATTTTCAGCAGCCCCATGATCGAGAGCGTTTGCCAGGGCAGGGCGTCAGGCACAAATAGCTTGGTAATGTGACGACGGGCGCAGTAATAGAAAAGGGCCGCCCCAATGAAATGGGGCGGCCCTTTTAACGAGCTAGTGTTAACGAGCTGCTATCACTACGGTTTTTACTGGAGGCTCAAGGCGTATTTTGCTTGCTCAAATCCAATGAAAAACCGTGCTGGTGTGATTACTCGTCAGGATTGACTGCTTCACGAGTGCTTTGCCAAGCGCTTTGTGCACCTTCCTGGGTAGTTTCCCAAGCATCGCGGGCGCTAGCTTTGGTCTGCTCCCACCAGTCATGGTTGTAGGCAGGAAATGCTTCTACTTCTTCCTGGCTGGCGCTGATCATGACGCGGTGTTCCGTATCACCATCGTTTTCCATATCGGTTTCAAGAGTGAAGTAGTCGGTATCGACGACGATTTCACGACCACCTAGCCCGAGTACGGAACCGCTTTCAATGACCAGTGCGGTGATGCGCATTTCCTCGTCAAACAGAATGTCTTCAACGTCGCCGATTTCTTCACCGGAACCGCCGGCAAAATAAACCTCTGCATCAAGAATATTATCGGCAGAATACATGCCCTGCGGCTCACTTGAAGCGTGGGCGCTCATAGCAACGCTTCCCAGTAGGGCTGTACCGATAACGGTTGTCAGAATAGTTTTACGCATAGCATCTCTCCATGTGGCTACGATAAGTAATAAGCTGCTGTGCTTATTAGTGCTCTATAATGGTGTGACAAAAATTTGACTGTCTTAACGCACTGCTCTTAAAGCATCATTTTTAAAACCACGTTCTTAAAACACAGTTCTTAAGTGCTGGCAGGTTTGTTCAGGTGACTATTGCTTCTCAGCCCACTCATCGGCTCTACGTTCTGCGTCTTCTCTCGCTAGGCCATATTTTTGCTGAAGCTTGCCGACCAGCTGATCTTTCTTGCCACCAATCTGATCAAGCTCATCGTCGGTAAGGTCGCCCCAGCTTGAACGAGCCTTGCCCTTCATTTCTGTCCATTTGCCTTCAATCTGATCCCAGTTCATCGCCTCACTCCTTGATAGTCTTGAACTTGACTGAACACTTAATATGTTAGACGAAATGTACACAAGTGCAAGTGGTTGATTCAATGTGGTGCAAGTTAAAAGTGCTGGTCAGGAGCAAAATGCGGTGTTAGGATGCGCGCTCCTCGCATGTGTTGACCCCTCCATCACGACGATAAGCGTTTACCTGCTTAGCTACTTAGCAGTATCGCTTGCGGGAACATTTAGCCAATTGCTTGATGTTCATTGCTGTGTAGATGGCGCGCCTCCAGTATTTCACCACACGGGTGAAATCGGCGCAGAAGGTCGCCACAACGGTTGGCCCGCAAACGCGGTGTTTGCTAACCGGATGCTAGGTGCGACCGGCGTCTCCGACTCCATTGATGGCTACGACCGCTACGGCGGTGCCTGTTTTCGACAACGACCATTTTGTTAAGGTCGTTGCGCGATGACAGAGTCAGAGACGCTTATGATGTTTTTTGCCGGTACTTACCGGCCTACCAAGGTGTGATTAATGACCTCGACTTCTGTCGCCTCGCCGAGCTTCGGTGATCTGGCTCTATTGCCTGCCGTTCTGTCTGCTGTTGAATCACAGGGCTATTTAGTACCCTCACCGATTCAGGCACAAACCATTCCTGCGCTGCTTGAAGGCCGCGACATGCTGGGCCAAGCTCAGACAGGTACGGGTAAAACGGCTGCGTTTGCTTTACCCCTATTATCGCGCCTGGAACTCCAGCGTCGCGAGCCACAGGTGCTGGTCATGGCACCGACCCGCGAGTTGGCTCAGCAAGTAGCTGCCTCGTTTAGTAAGTACGGCCAAAACCTGAAAGGCCTCGAAGTGGCTACCCTGTGTGGCGGCCAAGAGTATCGTGAGCAGCTAGGCGCTCTTAAGCGTGGCGCACAAGTCGTTGTGGGTACACCGGGTCGTATTATCGATCACCTGGATCGCGGCAGCCTGAAACTGGATGGCCTATCCGCGCTAGTGCTGGACGAAGCCGACGAAATGCTGCGCATGGGCTTTATCGACGACGTAAAACGCGTGGTTGCCGATACCCCTAAAGATGCACAGCGCGTGTTCTTCTCGGCTACGCTGCCGGCAGAAATAGAGCGCATCGTTAACCGCTACCTGGTTAACCCCGTGAAAGTGGCGATTGAATCTGGCACCACGACTGGCGAAAACATCGAGCAGCGCATTGTGCGCGTTGATGGCGGCGCCAAGCTAGAAGCCCTGTCACGTATTCTTGAAGTCGAGCCGGTCGATGGGGCCATCGTCTTTGTTCGTACTCGTGCAGCCTGTACTACCCTGGTTGAGCAACTGACTGCACGCGGTGTTAACGCTGCTGGGCTTTCGGGCGACCTTGATCAAAGCCTGCGTGAGCGTACTATTACTCGCTTGAAGCGTGGCAAAGTTGATGTGTTGATTGCTACCGACGTTGCGGCTCGTGGCCTAGACGTATCGCGTATCACTCACGTCATCAACTACGACCTGCCCCAAGATGCGGAAGCCTATACGCACCGTATCGGCCGTACCGGTCGCGCTGGTCGTAGCGGTATCGCGATTACCTTTGCTGGCTTCCGTGAAGGCCGCAAAGTCGGTTGGATGGAGCAGGCAACCGGTCAGAAAATGGCTGAAATGCCGCTGCCTGATGAGTCGGCTATCCGCGCTCATCGTGATGACGTCTTCCATCATCGCGTTATCGCCTCTTTAACCAAAGGCGCCGCAGAACAGCGTGCTTTGATTGAGCGTCTTATTGAAGAAGGCCATGATCCGATCGAGCTGACCTGTGCGTTTGCCGCTATGGCGCGTGCTGATGAAGCGCCAATTGGTCGTCTTCAGGCGCCGCGCAAAGAGCGTCCGACGCGTGACGGCGCACCTGCCGGTAAGCCGGGTGCTCGCCGTGAGCGTACTAGCAACAGCGCCCCGACCGAAGGCATGACGCGCTACCGCGTCTCCGTTGGTCATAAAGATGGCGTTAAGCCGGGCCAGCTAGTTGGCGCTTTGGCTAACGAAGGTGGCATTGAAGGCGCGCGTATCGGCCGTATCGATATTCGCAACGCGTTCTCTGTGGTTGAGCTGCCAAGCGGCCTGCCTGCAACGATTCTTACTAAGATGGCACGTGCTCGTGTAGCCGGTCGTCCGCTAGAAATCAGCGAAGACAGCGCACCGGCTGAGCGCGCACCGCGCCGCCGTCGTGATGAAGGCGATGCGCCGGTTCGTCGTCGCGAACGCGCCTAAGTCTTTATTAGCGTGAGTCTTTATTAGCGTGAGTCTTAATTAACGTAAGGCTTAATCAACGGCTGCTAAGCGGCAATTGAGACGCTCATAACGCCCCCGCACCTTTCCTGGTGCGGGGGCGTTTTTTTTGCTGCTTTAGCTATTTCTCACTACGATATCTCACACCACGATCTCTCTCACTACGCTGTCCTGCATCACGCTATTCTTTACCACGTTAGGAGGACGCCATGCTGGCACCGCTTCATGATTGGAACCTTATGCCAAGGGAGGCGAGGGCGCTGCAGTCACAGCTGGCTGAGCGGCTAGAAACGTCAGATCGGCTAGCGCCGGTTTCGCACATTGCCGGAGTTGACATCGGTTTTGAAGACGGCGGCGAAACGACGCGCGCGGCGGTGGTCGTGCTGAAATGGGACCCGGCCACTGCGCCAGATTTAAGCGTGGTTGAGCAAGTGGTTTATCGCGAGCCCACGCGCATGCCGTATATTCCTGGCTTGCTGTCGTTTCGTGAGGTTCCAGCGGCGCTAGGGGCCTTTGCAATGCTCAGCGTGCAGCCTGAGTTAGTGATGGTGGATGGCCAGGGAATTGCTCATCCCCGCCGCTTAGGCGTGGCGGCGCATTTAGGGCTGTGGCTTGATTTGCCCACGATTGGTATTGCCAAGTCACGCCTGTGTGGAAAGCATGCGGAGGTGGGCGAGCAGCGCGGCGACTGGGTGCCGCTTTACGCGGGAGCCGAGACGATCGGTGCCGTCGTGCGCTCCCGCGCCAAGGTCAAGCCCGTCTATGTGTCGCCAGGGCACCGGGTGACGCTGGAAACCTCGCTTGCCTGGGTAATGCGCTGCTTAGGCCGCACTAAGCTACCGGAGCCAACGCGCCTGGCGGATCGTTTAGCTTCCCGGCGCGATGAGCGTCAGTCGTGAGTCGTGCTGCGGAGTTATACGAAGGTTAAAAACCGCTGGAGAAGGCTTGAAGATGCCTGGCAGTCAACCACGTTCGCTAGTAGTACTTCGGGTTCTTCGCCCTGGTCGCGCAGCGCCTCGCGCTGGCGTTCAAGATAGGCGCGCATCACGGGGGCGGTGAATTCAGGGTGAAACTGCACGCTCCACTGGCGCGGCCCGTAGCGCAGCGCCTGGTGAGCATCGTGGTGGTTATGGGCTAGCACGGTAGATCCAGGTGGCGCCTGTATAACCGACTGCGCGTGAGTAAGGTGCGCCGCAAAGCGTTCCGGAAGGTGGCGAAACAAGGGGTCGATTTGACCTGCCTGGGTGAGCCGCACGGTGCGCGTGCCGGACTCTCGGCCAGCCGGATGATAGTCACTCACGCCACCAAACGCGGCAGCCATCAGCTGATGGCCATAGCAAACGCCGAGCATGGGCGTATCGTTGGCGAGCGCTTCTTCAAGCCATGGCTTGAGTGCTTCACTCCAGGGCTCGGCGTCACTCACCATGCTGTGCGAGCCGGTAATAACGATGGCGGCCAGCGTACCCACCGAGGGCGCGGGTGTGTTGGTCCGTGCGTCCCAAACCCGCAGCGTCAAATGCTCTGGCAGGGCGGTGCTGAGCTGTTTTTCAAACAGCGTTTCAAAGTCACCGTGTTGGTCGATCACTTCTGGAAAAGCGTCGCCAGTTTTAACAATTAGTACACAGGCCATGCCAAAACCTCAGTAAGATAAACCGGCAGCGTTGAACAAATACGCTAACGGCAAGTCTGCAAAGGCGTGACGATAGCGCTTATCATCAATGCTTTCTAGTGGGTTTGTCAGTGAGGCCCGAGACATTCTCACCCTATTTAGCTGAATAACCCAAGGAGTAAGCAATGCAACAGATTACCCGCGCAGGCGAACCTATGGATGTCGCTGGCACGCTGCCCGCTGAAGGCCAAGTGGCACCTGTGATGACGCTTACCAATACTGACATGCAGGATGTCACGCTCGAGACTTACGCCGGCAAGCGTAAAGTGCTCAACATTATTCCCAGCGTAGACACCCCCACCTGCGCAATGTCCACACGCCGCTTTAATGAGCTGGCCTCTAATCTTGCTGACACCGTGGTGTTGGTTGTGTCTGCCGACTTACCTTTTGCGGCGAAGCGCTTTTGCGGTGCTGAAGGATTAGATAACGTCGAAACACTGTCTACTTTCCGCCACGGCGAATTTCTTGAGGCCTGGGGCGTTGCACTGCGCAATAGTCCGATGGAAGGGCTGTGCGCCCGAGCGGTAGTTGTGCTGGATGCCGATAACCGGGTGCTACACAGCGAGCTGGTGAGTGAGTTGAAAAACGAGCCTGACTACAGCGCTGCGCTAGCGGTTCTCAAGTAGTAACGCTACTCGCACTGTTTTCCGCACCGGCTAGAATGGCGCTTTGATGCCGCCACCAGTGCGCGAATTAAGCGCTGCTGGGGGCGGTTGAAAATCAGCCATTCGGGGTGCCATTGCACGCCAATCAAAAAGTCATGCTCACGAGACTCGATGCCTTGCACTAGGCCATCGCGGTCGCGAGCGACGATATCAATGCCCCGTCCAGCTTGGTAAACGGCTTGATGATGCAGGCTATTGACGCGGCACCACGTTACTCCCAGCAAGCGGTGTAGCTTGCTTGCGCCGACAATGTCGACGGTTTTGCGGGGTAGCACGGTACGGCGCCGCTTTAAGCCTTCATGGGTGGTGTAGATGTCAGGATCAAGCGTGCCGCCAAGATGCACGTTGATTAATTGCGCCCCCCTGCAGATGCCTAGTACCGGCGTTTGTAACGGAATAAAACGTTCCAGTAGCATAAGCTCTAGCTCATCGCGCGCGGGGTCAAGGCGCACATCCAGCTGTACCTCTGCGCCGTAGAGGTAGGCCTGTATGTCGTCGCCGCCGCCAATGATCAAGCCATCCAGGCTCTTCGGTAAAGCGCGCGCGGGCGATAGGCGCAGCGGCTTACCGCCATGGCGCCAGACGGCAAACCAATCAAACCACCAGGCTAGCTGGCTTTTTTGATCAGACGTTGTGATTCCGATAAGCGGTCGAGACATGCCGATAGTTACTCGCTATTTTTTAAATTAAAGAAGGTAGCGCTCTAACGCTTACGGTGAAGCCAGTGGCCCAGTTTTTTTGATCCTCGGGCCAGCTTTGCTTTTACACGCGTTAGCAGCGGCCGGTTTTGATCGGCGATATATTCGGCGCACCGTGCCAGCAGTACCTCGGCATTGGCGGCGAGTTTTTCTACCTCGACCCAGCGGTTCCATTCAACGACCGAGCCCCAGCCGGGCTGTGAAAGCTGTGCATTAGGCAGCCGGTAATGAAAGGTAGGGCGCGATTTAGTGAGCTTGGCATGCAGCAATGCATGCGGATGCGCTGGGCGTAAATAGGCGAATAGTGGCAGCATATCCAATTCGCGATTACGCGTAGGGTTGTAGTGCAGATAGTCATTGATCAGCGTGTCAAGATCGGGTGAATAGTGGCTATCGAGCACTTTCAGCACGTATTCTTTAGGGAAAGGGTTGGCGTGAGGCAGTATTTCCCGGGTAATGTCGATTTTGATGTCGTCGCGCAACCAGCTGGCAAGTAGCATATAGGCCCGCAGCATGGCGAGCAGGTAGCCGACGTCAAAATGCGCCACTTCCGGATTAAGATGCAGCCCGAACCCATACATTAGGCTTGCATCGGTGCCTTTCGCACCGTGCTTGCGCAGAGTTTCAAATAGCGTGTCTAGCGCTTCGAGTTCATTCCAGGGCACGGGTGGCACAACGATCTCTGTCGGTACTAGGCCCGTGACCATGTCGCCAATCAGCTCACGGGTTTTCTGGTGAAACTCAATGCGGCGTTGCTGCCGGTGGCGCGTCCACTCGTTGTCGAGAGCGCTAGGGTCTTCAAACAAGGATTGGTCAGGGTGAGCGTACTGAGTGTCTAGCTCGATACCAAATTGGCCCCAGCGAGTAGCCTCTACTAGTAGCCGGTGAGGGCTTACCACGTTAAGCTCCCCGCCAAATAGATCGCGTACGATCAGCGCTGTGTCGCTGGGCGGTAGGCCAGCAAATTCAATTTCGACGCCAACATGCCGGTTTTTTCCATGGCTGTTTAAGCGGTTGGGCGGAGCTTGTAGCGTCATCTCAGCATCCTTGAGGTGAACGTTTAGGTGCTCAGCCTATCATAGACACGCGTCGAGGCTGCGCGTACTCAATGCGGATGAAGAAGGTCAGCAGGACGCTATTCAGACTAATTTTCAGGAGTAAAGCGTGCGACAGCACCGGTTAACCCACACGATAATAAGCATCGTCTTCTTTGTGCTGATCAGCGTGACTGCCATGCAGGCTCAGGCGCAGATGGTGTCCCTGCCAAGTTTGGGCGGCGGCGCTGATGAGGAAAAAGCCGACGTTAGCGGGAGCGAGTTTCAGAGCTCGTTAAACGATGTTATCGGCATGCTCGAAAACGAGGAGCAGCGGACCCAACTGTTGGCGTCGCTGCGCGAGCTGCAGATCACCACGGATGCTGCCAATGAGGAAGACAGTATTTTGCGCCAAGGCCTGCTTGGCGCGCTTGCAGATACGCTAAGCGATCTTGGTGATCAAGCTCAAGCCGGCAATTCTCCCCTTGATGAGTGGTCGCGCCAACTGTCGCGGGGCGCTGACGATTTACGCGCGCTTAACGATGATGCTGATCAGGGTGAGATCATTCGAGCCGTGGCTGAGGGCGCGGTGCTGGCGCTTATCTGGACAGGGCTTCTGGTGGTGATGATAGCTTTTGGGCGGATGCTGGCAACCCGCCGCCATTGGCCGTTGGATCTACCTCGTGACCCGAAAGGCAGGCTACTGGCGATACATTTTTTCCGGCGCATGCTGCCCTGGGCGCTAGCCTTTGCCATCACGCTAGGGATTGGCCAGGTGCTGCCTGATAGTCCAGGGCGAACGATGGTATTAGTCGTGGCGTATATTTGCCTGTGCGGTCGAGCGCTGTCGGTGGTGTTTGAAACGGTGGTGGCATTTTTCAGCCGCGGTCATCGTTTTACCGCTGTTCAGCTGCTCCAGCAGCAGGCCCTGCGTGGCCTGTTTGTGATTGGGGCATTGATTGCGCTCGGTGACGCGGTTAACTCTACACGCTTGGTAGAGCTGCTTGGCAGTGAGCTGTCGAGTCTGGTATCGGTGCTTGCCAATATGCTGGCGGCGCTACTATCCGTGCGGTTTATTGTTAAATTTAAACGTCCCGTGCGCCATCTGATTTGCAATCGCCCGTTTAAACAGCGCCGCGATGCCAGTACGGCCGTTGAAATGATTCGCTCGCTGGGCGGCCTATGGCATATTCCCGCGCTGCTGCTGGTGAGCGGTTCCCTGTTGGCTATTTTTATTACCGTTGGCGATGTGGGTACCGCGCTAGCACGTTCGATTATTTCAGCCAGCCTGCTGGTGCTCACATTAGTCATTACGGGGCTACTGCGACGCCAGTCGGAACGGATGGGGAAACGCCGTCATCGCCATCGCTACAGCCAGTACCGTAAGCGCCTAGAGCGGTTTGGTTTTGTGTTGGCGCATATCTGTTCGTGGATGGTGTTTGCCGAACTTTCCATGCAGGTGTGGGGTGGGTCATTGTTTGGTCTTGGCCAGCAAGCCGTTGCCAGCGCCCGAATTGGTCAAGCGCTGGTCAGCCTGGGTGCCACCGTACTGCTTGCGTGGCTGGTATGGATTCTGGCTGACACGGCAATTCAGCGCGCGCTTACCTCCTCTGCGCGTTCGCGCGGGCGGCGCGTTAATCAGGCGCGGGCGCAAACCATCACACCGATGATTCGCAACGTCATTTTTGTCATCATTTTAATTATTGCGGTAATTTCTGGATTGGCCAACTTAGGCGTCAATGTGACGCCGCTACTGGCCGGTGCGGGTGTGATCGGTTTGGCCATTGGTTTTGGTGCCCAAACCCTCGTTCAGGATTTGATTACCGGTATTTTTATCTTGATCGAAGATTCGCTAGCGGTAGATGACTTCGTTAAGATCAATAATCATATGGGAACGGTCGAAGGGCTAACGCTGCGCACCGTGCGTTTACGCGATCTAGACGGTGTCGTGCATATCATCACCTTTAGCCGTATCGAATCGATTCACAATATGTCGCGCCAGTTCGGTATCGCATTAATGCGTATCCGAATTCCCTACGATATGAAGATCGACGATGCGATTACGCTGATGCAGGAGACCGCCCAAGAGCTGCGTAAAGATCCGATGATGCGCCATTACATCTGGTCGCCGCTTGAGATGCAGGGGGTGCAGGGCTTCGAAGATGGCTGTCCTATTCTGCGTATGCGTTTTCGTACGGCGCCAGAAATGCAGTGGGATGTTTCCCGGGCATTTAACCTGCTGCTAAAACAGCGCATGGAATCTCAGGCGATTGACCTGGGCATCCCGCGTCTTAGCGTCAGTATGGAAGCGCGCTCTGAAGACCGTCGTCAGGATGAAACCGGTACTGACTTTGCCATCGAAGCTAGCGGCGAAGAGGACACAGATAGCTCGCGTAAAAAGCCCGCGCCGCCCCAGCCCGCACCGCTGCCTACCACGGCAGAAACGCAAAAAGATGAACGGGAGCGGGCAAACGATAAGACGTCTGAGCGAGCGGCGTCACATCGTCACAAACCCCAGGCTCAAGGCGAGCCCCATAGCAATACCTATACCAGCGCCAGTGGCGAACACGGCGATGAGTAACCACGGCGATAGCGGGTATCTGTTATGCAAAGGTGCAGTGGCGCCCGTTCGCCAAATGCAGAGGATCCTGGAGATGTGGCTTTAGCTTCTCAATATTATCGTAGTGAGCATTGACGTCGGGGGGGAGCGCAAGTGATCAACGTTGAGCGTAAAAATAGCTTTCAGCTGCGCCTTACTCGGCGGCTTAAGGAAGAGACATCGCATAACCTCGATGTTTATCTTTTCATACCTGGCGAGCTGGGATTAAGTACCCAGCTCATCTCCGAGGAAGCGTTTTACCACTCGGCAATTAATGTGTCGCGCACCTACTATAGTGACGAATATCTGCTGCCGCTGGTGCATAGCCGTCTCGCCAGCCGAAACCGTTTGGGCAGTGACTCTTACCGGCTGAGTTTGAGTTTATATGCTTATCAGTACGTGGTGGCGATGGAGCGCACCACTCAGATGATGTTGGTCAGTGCCAATAAGCTGCGCCATGCCCGCCAAGAGGAGCGAGAAGAGAACAGTGAGGTGCACGAAAGCGCCAACGCTTTACGCGACCAGCTGAATGAAATGATCGATTTAAGCGATGGCATACTTAAGCGGCTGCGGCGCAATCAGCCCAGCGATGAAAGCTTATATAAGTACTTTGCTAATATTGATAATTATCTCTCTTGGTTTACTGAGCAGCAGCTGTTGGCGTTGGTAGCGCACATGCCTCGTGGCGGTGAGTTTACCGAAAGCCGTCGGCGCTTTATTAGCGTATGCCATCGTGAGGATGAGTATCGTCGCGAGCAGGAGTATAACGCTGAGCGAGTGATGGCTGATCCCACTCGAATGTCGAATAAAATGCGCCTGCTGCGCCGCCTAATCGAGCACCCCATCACGCTTAAACAGCAGGCGTTAGAGCTGGGTGGCGGTGAGCAAAAAGCGGTTAAGGCGCTGGCGACGGCCGTGGTGATGGCATGCGTAACGTTGGGTGTATTACGCGTGCGTGAGGTGGTAGGCGATATTACGGCGCTGTTTGTGCTGGCCATGGCGCTTCTTTACGCCATGCGGGAAGTGTTCAAAGACGATTTGCGCAACACCCTCTGGCGGCTGCTGCGCAAAGGACGGCCTAAGTGGCGCCGTCAGTATCTCGATCCTACTCGTAATGCCTTGGTAGGCCGCCAGTTAGAGTGGTTTGATTACAAACGCTTCGCCTCGTTAAGCGACGACATTCAGCAGATGCGCCGCCGCACGGTCGCCCAGCGTGAAGAAATGGTGCTGCACTATCGTTCAAGTTCGCGTATGTCGCCCACTCGTTTTTTAAGCGGCTACGAACATACCCGTGAAACGCTGAATCTCGATATATCAATGCTTACTCGATTAATGAATAAAGGAAAGCACCACATATACCGCCTGAAAGATGGCCAAGCGGTTCGTGAAAGCGTTGAGCGTCGCCATTTATTTAACCTCGTCGTTCGAGAAACCGGCAGCGAAGACTCGCCCTACCTTGCCCGCTGGAAGGTTGTGGTCAGTCGCTCAGGGATTGTTGATGTTGAAAAAGTCGAAGAGAATACTGTCATTAAGAACGAGGTCATCAAGAACGAGGTCATGAAGGGCAGCAACTAACAGCGTTAACCACAGCGAATGCATGGCTAAATCGCGAGGAGCGAACTAGGCTCAAATAATGGGTAGGTTAACCTGCGTTTGCGGCGCAGCCTTTAAGGTTCATCTTAGAGCTGTCGCAAGGAGAAAAGCCATGCAAGCTATTGATATTATGACGCCAAAAGTCATCAGTGTGAGCCCCGATGCCGAGGTGCGCGAAATTGCCCAGCTATTGATCAATCACCGTATTAGTGCCGTTCCAGTTGTTGATAGTGAGCAACGGGTGATCGGGATTGTCAGCGAAGGCGATTTAATGCGCCAATTGAAAAATGATGATGACGGCAATCAGTCCTGGTGGTTATCACTGGTTAGCGGGGGCAAAGATCCCGGCGACTACGTTAAGCAGCACGGCCGTAAAGCGCATGAAGTGATGACTCCGAATCCGATCATGGTGGAAGAGAACACACCCCTTCACGATATTGCTCGATTGCTAGAAAAAAATCACATTAAACGCGTGCCCGTCGTGCGCGACGATAAGCTGATAGGCATTGTCAGTCGTGCCAACTTGCTACAAGGGGTTGCTAATGCGGCAGTGGCACCGACCCAGTCACCGACCGATGATCGACACATTCGAGACGCTATTTTAAAAGAAGTTGAGCATAACGCTGGTGTGCAGACGGGAAACATTAGCGTGATTGTCAACGGCGGTGCGGTAGAGCTTTGGGGGCTAGTTGAGTCGCTAGAGCAGAAGCAAGCAGCAGCTGTTGCAGCAGAAAACATTGCAGGGGTTACTCGGGTCGATAATCACCTGGGCATGATGCCGCGCGGCTTTGGCTATTCGTAGCACATTTCGCCAAGATATCACTGGCCGTAGAACATGCCCGCCGTCTTTAATGGCGGGCATTGTCGTATTAGGCCACTGATTTAATTGCTTGCTCTAAGCTATCGACGCTACGCTGGGTGTGATGGAGTTTATCAAGCCCAAACAGGCCAATGCGGAAGGTCTGAAAATTGTCGCCTTCATCACACATCAGCGGCACGCCGCCGGCTACTTGAATGCCCGCCTGGGCCAGTTTGCCCACTAAGCCGCTATCGTTGTTATAGCAGACCACGACGCCCGGTGCCTCAAAGCCTTCAGCGGCAACGCTAACAAAGCCGTGGCGTTTCAGCATGGCGCGGACGTCATGCCCAATGGCTTGCTGCTCCTCTTTTACCTTGGCAAAGCCATAATCGCGGGTCTCCTGCATGATGTCACGCAGCTGTCGCAGGGCATCGGTCGGCATGGTGGCGTGATAAGCGTGGCCGCCGTTTTCATAGGCCTGCATGATGCTGTGCCACTTCGCTAAATCGCACGCAAAACTGTTGCTCTGCGTCTCACTTAATCGCTGCGTGGCGCGCTCTGAGAGCATCACCATCGCGCAGCAGGGTGAGCCGCTCCAGCCTTTCTGAGGAGCACTCACCACCACGTCAATGCCGAGCGTCTGCATATCTACCCACAGCGTGCCAGCGGCGATGGCGTCTAACACAAACAAGCCGCCCACTTCGTGAGTGGCCTCAGCCAGTGCTTGGATATAGTCGTCCGGCAGCAGCAAGCCAGCCGAGGTTTCCACCTGCGGGGCGAATACGACAGCAGGTTTTTCGCTAAGAATCTGCGCTACGGCTTCATCAATGGGCACCGGCTGAAAAGGTGCAGTCGCGTCATCGGCATTGAGGCGCCGCGCTTTAAGCGCCGTGTGTAGATCGGTTAAGCGACCCATCTCAATAATTTGCGTCCAGCGATAGCTAAACCAGCCGTTGCGGATGACCAGGGTTTTCTGATCGAGCGCAAACTGACGCGCTACCGCTTCCATGCCAAAGGTCCCGCTACCGGGCACAATGGCCACTGAGTGAGCGCTGTAGACTTCTTTCAGCGTGGCAGAAATGTCGCGCATCACGCCTTGAAACTGCTGCGACATATGATTTAGCGAGCGGTCTGTGTAGACCACTGAGTACTCAAGCAAGCCGTCGGGATCGACGTTGGGCAGTAAACCAGCCATGGCGTTCTCCAAGGGGAATGTGCTCTAAGCGGCACACTTCATCATTGATAAGTCATCATCGATAAGTCGTCATCACTAAGAGTACGAGCAATAAACGCACAAAACCAGCCCGCGAAGGAGCTGGTCTTTAATGCCGTGCAGGTGGGATTAACGCGGTGGTAACTGCTCGGGGCCGAAGGCGTCGGGCAGCAGGGTTTCCATGGTGTAGGTTTTCATCAGCTCGCCGCGAGCGGAAAGTACCTTGATTTGCGTTGCTGGCGTTGCGAACTCGCGAATACGCTGGCGGCAATCGCCGCAAGGCGTGCAAAGATGATCCCCTGGCCCCATCACGTACACGGTCGCGAGCTGGCGCTGCCCTGCGGTGACCATCGCTGAAATAGCCGATGCTTCTGCACACAGGCCTTTGTAGTGCGCTACTTCCACGTTGGCACCCGCAAACTGCTGGCCATCCGGCGTCACCATCACTGAAGCTACCGGGTGGTTCGAGTAGGGTGCATAGGCATTGGTTTGCGCACTTAGCAGCTGTTGAACGATTTCTTCTGAAACGATCTCTGCTGTAATTAACTCATCAGAACGTTGACTCATGAGCACTTTCTCCTAAGCGCGCGCTGCGTCGTCGCGCAGCACTGTGTCTAGCGCAATCAGCATCATATCGTCGAAGGTCGATTGGCGGTCGGCGCTGGAGAGCGATTCACCCTTCAAAATATGATCCGATACGGTGCAGATTGTCATGGCACGGGCACCGAACTCGGCGGCGACGCCGTAGAGGCCAGCGGCTTCCATCTCAACGCCGACAATGCCGTAACGCTTCAGCATTTCGGCCATCTCGGTCTGAGGATTGTAGAACAGGTCAGCTGAGAACATATTGCCGACTTTTACCGGAACGTTCTGAGCCTTTGCTGCGGCCACCGCGTGCAGCGTCAGATCAAAGTCCGCAATCGCTGCAAAATCGTGGTCGTTAAAGCGCATGCGATTGACCTTGGAGTCGGTGCTGGCGCCCATGCCAATGACCACATCACGCACGTTGACATCGTCGCGAACCGCGCCGCAGGAACCCACGCGAATCAGCGATTTCACGCCGTAGTCGGTGATCAGCTCTTTGGCATAGATGGAGACCGACGGAATGCCCATGCCGTGGCCCATCACAGAAATTTTGCGGCCTTTATAGGTGCCGGTGTAGCCGAACATGTTGCGAACATCGTTAACTTGCCGAACGTCTTCTAGATAGGTGTCGGCGATGTATTTGGCGCGCAGCGGGTCGCCGGGCATTAATACAGTATCAGCGAAGTCACCGGGGGCGGCGTTAATGTGCGGGGTTGCCATAAAAGTCTCCTTTAAGCGGCGCTAGGCGTTAGCTAGCGTTAGGAAGAAAGCTTTCGCCATCGGCCATGGCCGGTAGCAGGAAAAAGTCGGCCAGGGTTTGGCCAATGTCTGCAAAGGTGTCGCGCGCACCTAGCGGGCCGGGCGTGAAGCCTGGGCCATACACTAGAACCGGAATGTATTCGCGAGTGTGCTCGGTGCCGTGCCAGCTTGGGTCGCAGCCGTGATCGGCAGTTAGAATCAGCAGGTCATCGTCACTCAGTGCCGCCAGCAGTGTGGGCAGCTTGGCATCAAAGTCTTCAAGCGCCGCGGCGTAGCCGGGCACGTCGCGGCGATGGCCGTAAACCGAGTCAAAATCGACAAAGTTGGCCATGATCATGGCGCGCTCACCGACGTCACGCTGACTCGTGCGCTTGATCTCGCTGAGCGTGGCATCCATCAGCGCATCGTGGCCGCTGGCTTTTACCTTGTGGGTAATGCCGCAATGAGCGTAAATGTCGGCGATTTTACCAATAGACACCACTTCGCCGCCGGCATCGGCGAGTTTTTGCAGCACCGTGGGGGCCGGCGGCTGAACGCTGTAGTCGCGGCGATTGCCGGTGCGGGCAAAGGTCTTGCTGTCCTCACCCACAAACGGTCGGGCGATGACGCGGCCGATGTTGTAGGGCTCAAGCAGTTCGCGCACGGTCTCGCTCAGCGTATACAGCCGTTCCAGGCCAAAATACTCTTCGTGAGCAGCAATCTGGAACACCGAATCTGCCGAGGTGTAAACGATCGGCTTGTCCGTGGCGATGTGCTCTTCACCCAGGCGGGCGATGATCTCGGTGCCCGACGCATGGCAGTTGCCAATCACGCCAGTGAGATTCGCTTCTTGGACGATGGCATCGAGCAGTTCCAGTGGGAAGCTGTCGGTTTTATCGAGGAAGTAACCCCAGTCAAAGCGCACCGGCACGCCAGCAATTTCCCAGTGCCCGGAGGGCGTGTCTTTACCGCTGGAAATTTCTTTAGCGTGGGCGTAAGCACCTTCCAGGCTTTCCGGTAGCATCACGCCTTCGGCCACGCTGCCGGTGGCATCGCGGTGGGCATGAAATAAGCCAAGCTTGGCCATGTTGGGTAGCTTGAGTGGCCCTGAACGATGGGCGTTATCGGCCTCATTACGGGCGCAGGCGGCGGCTATGTGGCCGAGAGTGTCAGCCCCTACATCGCCAAAGGTGGCGGCATCCGGGGCGGCGCCAATTCCAAAAGAATCAAGGACGATTACAATCGCGCGGCTCATGAGGCTTCTCCACGAAACGTGTCTTGCAGCAGGGTATCGGCGCTGGCCGTACTCTCGCCAATCGTAAACGCTGCACGCAGTTGCTCTGCGGCACGCTCTGCGGCGGCGTTATCGCGGGCGTGAACCATGGCGATGGGGCGCTGACTATCCACGCTATCGCCAGTTTCTACGATCTCTGTGAAGCCTACGCTGTGGTCAACGCTTGCGTCGTTACGCAGGCGACCACCACCCAGTTCCACCACGCTCATGCCAACGGCGCGGGTATCAATACGCTGTACGATGCCTGCTTGCTCGGCGTATACCGGTTTAATCACCTCGGCCTTGGCCAGGTAGTGATCAGAGCGTTCCATAAAGTCGCTGGGGCCGCCAAGCTCACGCACCATGCGGGCAAATACTTCGGCGGCAGCGCCGGAGGTTAGCGCTTTTTCAAGCTGTTTAAGCGCATCTTCACGGGAACCTGCGAGTTTGCCAGCAATCAGCATTTCCACCGCCAACTCACGTGTTACCTGCATCACGCGGCTATCCGCGCGGTCGCCGCGCAGCAGCGCCAGTGTTTCAACAATCTCGACAGCGTTACCGGCACAGGGCGCCAGCGGCTGGCTCATGTCGGTAAGCAGGGCCGTGGTGGGGGTGCCCGCCTGCGTTGCTACGTTCGCGATACTTTTGGCAAGCTCGCGGGATTTTTCCGGCGTGGGCATAAAAGCGCCACTGCCGACTTTGACATCCATGACCAGCGCATCCAGCCCTGACGCCAGCTTTTTGCCGAGAATAGAGGCGGTAATCAGCGGAATAGATTCCACGGTAGCGGTCACATCACGCACGCCGTAAATACGTTTGTCCGCGGGGGCCAAGTCGCCCGTTTGGCCGATAATAGCCACGCCGGTGGATTTCACTACCTCGCGAAAGCGTTCTGGCGCAGGGTAAGGGTCGTAGCCGGGGATTGATTCAAGCTTATCCAGCGTGCCGCCGGTATGACCCAGGCCACGCCCAGAAATCATCGGCACAAAGGCACCGCAAGCAGCGACCCACGGGCCGAGTACTAGCGAGACTAAATCGCCTACGCCGCCGGTGGAGTGCTTATCAACAATCGGGCCGGGCAGGTTTAGGTCGCTCCACTGCATCACATGGCCGGAGTCGCGGGTGGCGGTAGTCAGTGCGACCACTTCTTCACGGCTCATACCGTTGAGAAACACGGCCATGGTGAAGGCGCCAATTTGGGCATCGCTAATGCGGTCATCGGCAATGCCCTGCACGAAACCTTTAATCTCTTCAGCAGGCAGCGGCTGGCCGTCACGCTTAAGGCGAATCAGCTCTTGAGGAAGTAGGGCATGTTTGGTTGCGTTGGCTGACATTAATAACCTCCGTCAATGGGGGCGGCGTTGGTGTTGCCGGTCAATGTGTCTAATAAGTTGCCTAACAGGCTAGAGGCGCCGAAGCGAAAGTGCGCAGGCGTCACCCAGGTGGCCCCCATGATATCGCTGGCGAGAGCCAAATATTCGGCCGCATCTTCAGCGGTTTTAACGCCACCCGCCGCTTTGAATCCAACGTCTTTACCGCTGGCTTTAATCGCGTTGAGCATAATTTCAGCGGCTTCTAACGTGGCGTTGACGGCCACTTTGCCGGTCGACGTTTTAATAAAGTCGGCGCCACCTTCAATGGCGATTTCACTGGCGCGTTTGATCAACGCAGGCTCTTTGAGTTCGCCAGACTCAATAATCACTTTGAGTAGCGCCTGGCCAGCACAGGCGGCTTTGCACATCTCAACCAGTTCAAGTCCTGTTTCTTCGTCGCCTGCCATTAGCGCGCGGTAGGGAAATACTACATCCACTTCATGCGCACCTGAGGCAACGGCATCGCGGGTTTCACGGGCAGCACCCATGATGTCGTCACCGCCATGGGGAAAGTTGGTAACAGTGGCAATCTTGACCTGATCATTGAGCGTGTGGGCAGTGAGCGCGCGCTGCGCAGTGACAATAAACTGCGGATAAACGCATACCGCGGCCGGGTGTCCGAAAGGCGTTTTCACCTGCTGGCACAGCGATTCGATCGTGCTGTCGGTGTCATTGTCATTCAGGCTTGTCAAATCCATCATCGTCAGCGCTTGGCGGGCGGCTTGAGCGATTTGTGGGGAGGCAGTCGCGGTCATAGAATTCTCGCAAATTGGTAAAAGAAAAAACGGACACTGCGATCTAAAACAACAGCGTCCGTTACAGGGTGTCGTGCTTGCTGCTGTTAGCTTGCGGCACTACTCAGCGCAATAAAGAAGCCGGCAATAGTGGCCGACATTAAGTTGGAAAGCGTACCGGCCAAAACGGCTTTGACACCAAAGCGAGCAATTTCTTTGCGACGGGTGGGTGCAATGCTGCCCAGGCCGCCAAGCAGAATCGCAATGGAGGATAGGTTGGCAAAGCCACATAGCGCAAAGGAGAGAATCGCCATGGTGTGCGGCGTCATTAGTTGGCCCGTGGCAGCAACGACCTGTTCCCCATCAATGTACGGCGCTAAGTTGATGTAGGCGACAAACTCATTGACCACCAGCTTTTGACCGATGAACGAACCTGCCAGCGTCGCTTCTTCCCAAGGGACACCGAGCAAAAAAGCCAGCGGGGCGAACAGCCAGCCTAAGATCATTTCTAGGCTAAGTGATTCAAAGCCAACCCAGCCGCCAATGCCACCAAGGATGCCGTTAATTAAGGCAATTAGCGCGATAAAGGCTAACAGCATAGCACCCACGTTAGCGGCCAGCATAAGGCCAGAGGTGGCGCCGGAGGCGGCGGCGTCTAACACGTTGGCAGGCTTGTCTTCCTGAGCCTCAATTTCTTCTTCCACTTTGGAGACGCTGTCGCTATCCGTTACGTCTTGCGTTTCCGGCATGATCAGCTTGGCAAACAGCAGCCCGCCCGGGGCGGCCATGAACGATGCTGCTACCAAGTACTCCATAGGAATGCCCAGCGCGGCGTAACCCGCTAGTACTGAGCCAGCAACCGAGGCTAGGCCGCCACACATCACTGCAAACAGCTGTGAAGGCGTCATGCGGGCGATAAACGGGCGTACCACAAGCGGCGCTTCCGTTTGGCCAACAAAAATATTCGCGGTGGCGGAAAGGGATTCGGTGCGTGAGGTGCCAAGCGCTTTTTGTAGCGCGCCACCCAAGATGCGGATGACCCACTGCATAATGCCGATGTAGTACAGCACGGCAATCAGTGACGAGAAGAAGATAATCACCGGCAGCACTTTAATGGCAAACACAAAGCCGACGTTATCAACGTCGGCTAAGCCACCAAACAGAAAGCCAATACCGTCGTTGGCATAGACCAATATTTGGCTAACGCCGCTCGATATAGCTTGTAGCACCGCCTGGCCGAAGGGCACATACAGTACAAAGGCACCAATGCTGGCTTGAATAGCGAACGCGCCCAACACGGTGCGCAGGCGGATAGATTTACGGTCGTAAGAAAAGATCAGAGCAATGGCCACCAGAGTGACCATGCCTACCAAGCTCATAAGGAGTGTCATAGGGGGATCCTTCGAGTACGCGAGGGTTAGACGCGCGGGTTACAAAAGCTTACTGGTTGTAAATGCTTATAGTAAGTTGAGCTTGACGGAGTAAATCATCGCATTTTGATAATCGTTGGGAGTGCCCAACTTATTCTCTGAGTAGCGATACTGAATGCCGGTGGTGATCAAATCACTCGGGTGCCACCACAGGCTTAAGGCGCCGTTGGTGCCTACGCTGCCTGCGGAAGCGCCCACATAGTTCTGCTCCAGATACTCGTCATCACGGCCAAACGTTTGCTCGTGCCAGTTGGTCACGCTGAAGTTCTGATTGAGTGCAGTGAAATCATAACCCGCCACCCAGCCTGCCATGTAGCCGTTCATGCCGGTGTAACCATCGCTTTGCACGCGAGCAGCGCCAATAAACGGTTTAAACCATAGGCCGTTATCAAACGTAGTGAGGTAGCCTAAGCCCAGCACCTGGTCCTGCTCACGGCTTTCAAAACCATAGTCGCGAAAGTCGTAAAGGTGGGCGTAAATTGACAGCGGGCTGTCGCCTAAATAAATGTGCGACGTGAGCTTGCCCGCAGTGCGAAAGTTGTCTTTACCACCGCTGGACTCATCAAACTGGTCGTTGGTAGGGTTCTCGAAATCAAAAAAACCGTAAAATTCGCCCCAGCTAAAGCCAGCGCCGCCTTCGATTTCGAGAAACATAAAGTCGCTTTTTGCCGCGTTAGAGGCCGTGCGGGCTTCGGTGCCGTTCGACCAGTCCAAGTAGTTAACGGAGACGTTAGCAAAGGACCAGAGCGGATTAAGAGAGTTAGGCTGAGCGGGGGCTGCCAGTAGCGGCGTGGCAAAGGTGGCTCCTAATATTCCAGCTACGCCAGCGCCCAGCGGAATCAGAGGCAAGGTGCGAGAGGGTGTACAAGAGCGTGTACGAGTAGTCATGAAAGCCTCAACAAAAGTTAGTGCGGAGCCATAGAGGGTGGCTATCCGAGGTTAGAATCGTGCGGGCTGGCGTTAATGTTAAAATTATAACATTTAGTGTTATTTTTATAACGCGGATTTGCAAGCGTTCTACTACCTGCTTTTGGTATTTCTTTTGCTTAGGGCGTCGGAGCATAAAAAGTCGTCGTGTCCGTGAAAATAAGTCAGTGGCAATGACGCCGACGTTCGCTCAACATAGAATCAAAAGCCGTCAGTGAAGAATGAGTGCGATAAGGATGTCGCAGTCATCATAAGAAGAGGGGTCGTAAGAGGATGCCCACTATTAATGGCCGTAGCGCGTTGCGCATTAGCAGGCTTCAGGAAGCGCTTGCCTGTGGCGGCACCCTGCATTTGCGCGATGCCGCAGAGCTGTGCAGTGTCTCGGAAATGACTATTCGCCGCGATCTCACTACCCAGCCCTCTGCTATTAGTTTGCTGGGTGGGCGCCTCTTTATGGCGAACTACGCTAGCGCAATCCCTAAATATGATTTAACCGAGCAGCAGGATAGCCATTACCAAGCCAAATATCGGCTTTGCCAGCACGCGCTTACGTTTATCGAGGAGGGCGACACGCTGTTCATTGACTGCGGCTCGACGCTTATCCCGCTATTAAGTCAGTTAAGCCATTTTCAAGAACTGACGGTGGTGACCTATGCGCTCAATGTGGCCAATGCGGTCGCTGCATTACCCAACGTGCGCTTAGTGCTATTGGGTGGGCTATTCTATGCAGTTTCCCAGTCGTTTGGCAGCGATACGATGGCCGCGGCTATTGAGCGTTTGGGTATTAACAAAGCGCTCATTTCGGCAGCGGGAGTGGACCTTGCGCGCGGAGTGAGCTGCTTCCACTTTCATGAGGTGGCGCCCAAACAGGCGGCCATTTCGACGGCGATGCAGCGCTTATTAGTGGTGGATGCCAGCAAGTTTGGCGTGATTCGGCCGGCCTACTTCGCCTCGCTGGAAGATTTTGATGTAATCGTTACCGATGAGAAGGGCGCGCCGCAGTTACTAACCAATCCCGGCGGTGATGTGCCCACTGTTAGCATCGCATAAGCGCTTTGGCAATAGCATCAAACAGCAACTACTTGGGGTGCGTCAAAGCGCCACTTCTTGCATGACCCAGACCAGTAGAGAATGCTACAATCTTGATCGTTTGACGAAAGAGACCCGCCGCCATTCCCATTCGACGGCGCATATTTTTCCCGGAGCAATGCTACCGATGCCGCCTGCTACGCGCCTTAGTTGCAAACGTAGCGGTTAAAGCAGCAGTTAACGTACTAATTAGCGCTGATTGACATAGCGCTGATTGACATCGTACGGCCTTTTTAAATCGCAGCGGTAGGGCGTTTTTTGAGGATAATGCTTTGGGAAAAGTATGGGGTGATAGTTAGCCTACTTTGTAGTTGGCTAGTGTTTATTGAACCTCTGATGAGATCACACCATGCAACGACACTCACTGTGGCGTAGGCGAGGCACTTTGGTGCTACTTGCGCTGTGCCTTTTTCTAGCAGGCTGCAGCTCGGCGCTGTTAGACTCAAAAGGCCAAGTTGGCGCTGAGCAGCGTACGCTGATCCTCACATCGTTTGGTCTGATGTTGATTGTGGTCATTCCAGTTATTGCAATGACGATGCTGTTTGGTTGGCGTTACCGGCGCAGTAATAGCGTCGCGAAATATACGCCTGACTGGGCGCACTCCAATTTGATTGAGGCGGTGATTTGGATCGTGCCCTGCGCGATTATCGTTGTGCTTGCCCTATTAACCTGGAAAACGTCCCACAGTCTTGATCCTCATAAGCCGCTGGAAAGCGACGTTGAGCCGATGGAGATTCAGGCCATAGCGCTGGATTGGAAATGGCTATTCGTCTATCCAGAACAAGGCATCGCCAGCGTTAATGAATTGGCTTTCCCGGTCGATACGCCCGTGCGTTTTCGGGTGAGCTCTGGGACAGTGATGAACGCGTTTTTCATTCCCCGCCTAGGCAGCCAGATCTACGCCATGGCCGGTATGGATAACGATGTTCACTTGATCGCCAATGAAGTCGGTGTTTATCCAGGTCGTTCGACTAACTACAGCGGTGCTGGATTTTCGGGCATGACGTTTGACGCACACGTGACGTCTAACGAAGATTTCGATGCCTGGGTTGCTGAAGTCGCGCAATCACCCAATACGCTGAGTTATCCAGAAGGCTACGAAGCGTTAGCGGAGCAGTCTGAGTTTAATCCCGTCGAGTACTTCTCAAGCGTTACCCCAGAGTTTTACGAGCGTCTGGTGTCGAGCTTTCATTCAGGTACCGACCCAAACCCATCACATGATGAAAATCGTGCGCCAGCCATCGATAGCCACGAAGCTCGTCAATCTTTGAGCAACGAGGCGGGAGAGTAAACCGTGTTCGGTAAACTAACCTTAGAAGCAATTCCGTATCACGAACCCATTTTGTTGATATCGGGAATTATCGCTATTTTAGGTGGGGCGGCCCTGTTGGGCGCGTTAACCTATTTCCGTAAGTGGGGCTGGCTATGGAACGAATGGTTCACCTCCATCGACCATAAAAAACTCGGCATCATGTACTTTATTGTGGCATTGATCATGCTGCTGCGTGGCTTTGCCGACGCGATCATGATGCGTACACAGCTAGCCATCGCGGCGGGTGGCTCTGAGGGCATTCTGCCGCCTCACCACTACGACCAGATCTTTACCGCGCATGGCGTCATCATGATCTTCTTCGTCGCAATGCCGATGGTGATTGGTCTGATGAACCTGGTGGTGCCACTGCAAATTGGTGCGCGCGACGTAGCGTTCCCATTCCTGAATAACCTGAGTTTCTGGCTGTTTGCTGTGTCGGCACTGCTGGTTAATATCTCGCTGTTCGTGGGGGAATTTGCCACGACGGGCTGGCTCGCTTACGCGCCGTTATCGGGGATAGAGTTTAGCCCCGGGGTCGGGGTGGATTATTGGATATGGGCGTTGCAGATATCCGGGGTGGGTACGACGCTCACCGGTATCAACTTCTTCGTCACTATTATTAAAATGCGCACTAAAGGCATGACCATGTTCCGCCTACCGATCTTTACGTGGACGTCGCTGTGCGCCAACGTATTGATCATTGCTTCTTTCCCGATCCTGACGGCTACCGTTGCGATGCTGACACTGGATCGCTACCTGGGCATGCACTTCTTTACCAATGATTTTGGCGGCAACATGATGATGTACGTCAACCTCATTTGGGCATGGGGCCACCCAGAAGTTTACATCTTGATTCTGCCAGCCTTCGGTGTGTTCTCTGAAGTTATCGCCACATTCGCCCGTAAACGGCTGTTTGGCTACATGACGATGGTGTGGGCGACAATCGCCATTACCTTGCTGTCCTTTATTGTGTGGCTGCACCACTTCTTCACCATGGGGGCGGGTGCGAACGTCAATGCCTTCTTCGGCATAATGACGATGATTATTGCCATCCCCACCGGTGTGAAAGTGTTCAACTGGCTGTTCACTATGTTCCGTGGAAGCCTGGAGCTGACGTCGCCAGTACTTTGGACGCTGGGCTTTATCATCACCTTCACTATCGGCGGTATGACAGGCGTTATGCTGTCAGTACCTGCGGCCAACTTCGTGCTGCATAACAGCCTGTTCGTTATTGCCCACTTCCACAACGTTATCGTCGGTGGTGTGGTGTTCGGTATGATGGCGGGTCTGACCTACTGGTTCCCGAAAGCGTACGGCTTCATGCTGGACGAGAAGTGGGGCAAACGTGCGTTCTGGTGCTGGTTTGTCGGCTTCTATGTTGCCTTTATGCCGCTTTACGTACTGAGCTTCTTCGGTGCTGTACGCCGCATGAACTCCTACCCGAATGCCGAATGGCAGCCGTGGATGATTCTTGCATGGGTAGGTGCGGTTATCATTGCACTAGGCATTCTATGCACCATTATCCAGTTCGTTGTCAGTATTCGTGACCGCAAGAAGAATGCGGATGTTACTGGTGACCCGTGGCATGGTCGTACGCTTGAGTGGTCTACTTCCTCACCTGCGCCGTTCTATAACTTTGCACGCTTACCGGTTGTGGGCGATATCGATAGCTTCTGGTCGCAAAAGCAGCGTAGCAACGAGCAGCTAGAAGAAGCGCCTTATACCGATATCCATATGCCCAAAAATACCGGAGCAGGTGTGATCATCAGTTTATTTGCGATGATCTTCGGTTTCGCGATGATATGGCATATCTGGTGGCTGGCAGGGTTTGGCGTCATTGGTATGCTGATCAGCTTCTTGGTACGGGTATTTAACGACGATATCGATTACTACGTGCCAGCAGCTGAGGTCGAGCGTATCGAGCGTGCCCATCAACAACGTGTGGAGGCCCAGGCGTAATGGCTACTGAAACACAACATCTCGATGCCCATGCTGAAGAGCATGAGCACCACGATGCCGCTGGTACCAAAGTGTTTGGTTTCTGGGTCTACCTAATGAGCGATCTAGTGATCTTTGGGTCACTGTTCGCAGCCTACGCCGTGCTCATGAGGGGCACGGCGGGTGGACCGACCGGCGCAGACATTTTTGAACTGCCGCTTATTTTGGTCAGCACCTTCGCGCTACTGATCAGTAGTTTTACCTTCGGCATGGGCGTGTTGGCGATGAATGCCAACCGCATTGGCCAGGTGAAAATATGGTTGGGTATCACGTTCTTGTTGGGCCTTAGCTTTATCTGCATGGAGCTCTATGAGTTCAATCATTTGATCCATGAAGGCTATGGGCCGGATCGTAGTGCCTTTCTATCGTCCTTCTTCACGTTGGTAGGCACGCACGGTCTGCACGTAACATTTGGTTTGATCTGGATTGCAGTGATGTTGGTACAGCTGTCGACCAAAGGACTGACTGATAAAACGCGCCCGCGTATCCTATGCTTGAGCTTGTTCTGGCACTTCCTGGATATCGTTTGGATCTGTGTATTCTCCTTCGTCTACTTGATGGGAGTGCTGTGATATGAGCTCTTCTAGCCAACCGTCTGATCACGGCTCCGTAAAGTCCTATGTTACGGGCCTCGTGCTGTCGTTAGTGCTGACTATTATCCCTTTTGGCGCCATTATGCTGGGCTCTTTCAGCATGCCAATCAACGTCGGTATTATCGTTGTAACGGCCATTCTGCAAGTATTGGTACAGCTTGTTATGTTCATGCACTTGAACTTCAAGTCTGAGGATGGCTGGAACATGCTTTCCTTCGTTTTCACAATATCGATACTTGTCCTAGTGATAGGAGGCTCGTTGTGGATCATGCAGCATCTGCATCTCAACATGATGATCGGCTGATCACAACGCCTAGCCGTTGTAGCGATCTGCTTGAGCTGACTAAGCCGGGCATTATTGGCGGCAACTTGATTGCTACCCTGGGCGGCTACTTTCTTGCCGTGCAGGGGCAGTTTGAGTGGCTTAGCCTTATCTCGGTCATGGTGGGGATTGCATTAATTATCGCTTCAGGCTGTGCGTGTAATAACGTTATTGACCGCGATATTGATGCATTGATGGCGCGCACGCGCCATCGCCCGCTGGTGAGAGGAAGCATTTCAATTACCCAGGCATTGGGCGTTTCGGCGCTGCTAGGCGTGTTGGGTGTGGTATGTCTGGCGCTGGGTACCAACGGATTAACCGTTGCCTTAGCGGTGATTGGCTGGGGTGTGTATGTAGGGCTTTATAGTCTCTATATGAAGCGTCGCTCAGAGTACGGCACCTTAGTCGGTAGCCTTTCCGGGGCCATGCCACCGGTCGTGGGTTACTGTGCGGTGACGGGGCAGTTCGACAGCGGTGCAATGATGCTGCTGGTGATCTTCTGCCTTTGGCAGATGCCGCACTCCTATGCGATTGCGATTTTTCGCTACGCTGATTACCGTCGTGCGTCTATTCCGGTATTGCCGGTAGTGCGCGGTATCAAAATGGCGAAACACCATATCCTCGGCTACATCGTGGCCTTTATTCCTGCTTCGCTGGCATTAGGTTTAGCCAGCCAGGCAGGCGCTGGATATTTGTGTGTGGCACTCACCATGGGCGGGTACTGGCTTTACTTGGCGTTGCGTGGCTATCGTTTAGACGACGACGTGCGTTGGGCCAAACGTGTCTTTGGTGTTTCTATTCTGACCATTACGGCAATGAGCATTGTAATGGTACTAGAAGCGATGGTGCCCATGCTGGTGTAGCTAAGTTCAGCGCTAAGCCACTTGCCGTCAACTAGCGCCCCGAGTAGATATCTGCTCGGGGCGTTTTATTGATATCTGCTGCTCAATCTCGCTTCTGTGCCCTCCAAATGGTTAATTTGGGGATTAAGTCGCGCACTAATATAGACTTTAGTTTAATATGCTGCGGTGCGGAAAATAGCCGCTAGATTTCGTTAGCCTTGGCTATAAAAGCTAGGCATGCTGAACCTAGATGCTCGTTTCTCGCTATTTTTCTTCTTACATCGCCACTATCATTGCCACTATGAGCCGTTTTGTTCTTATGCCTGCGTCCCCTTTACCCAATCTGTTGCCGCGTCGTTTAGCCATTCTGCTGATGGTGACAGTGGCGACAATGTTTGCCGCTAATCATGTCTCTGCACGGCTGGCATTTGATAATGGTGCTGGGCTATTGCTCGCGGTATTAACGCGTTCGGGTGTGGCGTGCCTCATCCTGCTGGCGCTGGTGATTGTGCAGAAAAAGCGCCTGTGGCTGCCCGCGGGTAGTTGGCCGTGGCAGTTAACCGTAGGGCTGCTAATTGCGATTCAGAGCGTTAGCCTATACTCAGCGGTAGCAAGGCTGCCCGTGGTAATTGCACTGTTGCTGGTCAATACATTTCCCATTCAACTGGCGCTGCTGAGCTGGGCATTTGGCGGCCCGCGACCAACGCTGCGTAGCTGCCTCATTATGGGCACTATCTTAATTGGGCTGCTGGTGGTGCTGGATATTCCTGCTTGGTTAGCTAATACCGATGACATGGGGCCAGGCTGGGTCGCAGGGATTTGTTTTGGCCTCGTGGCCGCATTTGTGTTTGCCTGTGCGCTGTGGGTTACCGAGCACCGTTTAGCCGGCGTAGGTAGTACGCTGCGCAGCCTGCTGACCATGCAGACGGTTTTTACCGCGATGGTCATTGGCGGTATCGCGGGTGTCGTTCCGGGAGGCATGAGCCTGCCTGAAAATAGCGCGGGTTGGTTAGGGCTTGCGCTACTTGCTCTGCTGTACGGGTCGGCATTTTCAGTTCTATTTATTTTTGTACCTCGGCTTGATATGGCGCGTAATGCGCCGGTAATGAACATCGAACCAGTAGCGTCGCTGGTGCTCGGTTATTTTGTTTTAGATCAAATGCTTAGCCCTGGGCAGCTAGTCGGTGGTGCGGTCGTTGTCGGGGGGATTGTGGTGCTTAGCTTATCCAAGGGACGGTAAATATTTGCGTTATTGATAGGAATGGACCACAATGCAGTGGAGTAAGGAAACACTGTTTTTTAACTGAGGTACAACCTATGAAGATGTCCGTATTATCACTAGCATCCGCGGCACTCCTGGTTGGCGCAGGTACGTTCGCAGCATCTGCTCAAGCACAGCAATCCTTCAACTATCCACAAGGATACGTAGGCGGTGATGCGATGTTCTGGAGTCTTGATCCAGACAATGGCTCTTCGCGTGATTCCGTGGGCCTACGCCTTCGCGGCGGCGCGCAGTTTAACGATTACTTCGCACTAGAAGGGCACTTAGGTACGGGCGGCTCCGACGGTGGCGCTGAGCTGGATTATTTAGCGGGTGCCTATGCCAAAGGTATTTTCCCCGTCTCCCCTGACGTTCGCATTTACGGCTTAGCGGGCGTGACAGACGTAGACTTTAACAGTGATCGTGAAAGTGGCTTCTCGTATGGCGGCGGCGCAGAATTTGACGTCGCACCGAATTTAGCCGTCGGCGCTGACTATATGCGCTACCTCGATAAGTCTGCCTACACGTTCGATGCAGCCAGCGTAGGTCTGCGCTATCGTTTTTAATCGTTAGTGATCTGCGTTAATCGTCAAGCCCATGGCCTTTATGCCATGGGTTTTTTGGTTTTTACAGCCCACCATTATCAAAGCATATGTGCTCACTGGGTTAGTTATATTGTTAGCTAGCTAATTAGTTGTTAGACTAAAGTATCTTATACAATGCGCGCCCCTCGGCGGCGCTGGCCAGGGCTACCCTGGCGGCTAACAAGTGAGCCCTGCATGACCCCCGATCAAACGTTTGCCCGCTGGGTGAAGGTCGCTATTGTCGCCTTCATAGTGTTATTTATTTATTTTTTAGTGGCCGACAGCTTTATGCCAATGACGCCGGAAGCGCGGGTAATGCGGCCGGTTACTCGCATTGCGCCTGAGCTTAGTGGCCCGGTAGACGCACTCTTGGTGCGCGATCATCAGCGTGTTGCAAAGGGCGATGTGCTGTTTCAGATAGAGGCAGCGCCCTTTGCGTTAGCGGTCGATCAGGCGCGTCTTAATCGTGAGCAGGCCGAGCGGGAGAATGCCCGCTTAGAGGCAGACTTAGCCTCCGCACAGGCAGATTTGGCCTCGGCAGAAGCAACGGCCAGTGAAAGCCAGAGTGAGCGTCGGCGTGCTGAAACGCTGCTGTCTCGCCAAAGCGTATCGCGTCAGCAGTACGATCAGCAGGTGGCCGCTGAACGAACGGCGCAAGCTAGCGTCGCCGCCGCCAGGGCGAAAATCGTCAGTCTTGAAGTGCAGCTAGGCGATTCAGGTAATGCGAATCTGCGCGTTCGTCAGGCAGAAAACGCGCTATCACAGGCTCAGCTGGACCTTGCTCATACGCAGGTGCGCGCCGCCCAGTCAGGCAATGTGACTAACCTGCAGCTAGGCGTTGGTGACTATGTTCAAGCCGGCCAGCCGGCCGTCGCAGTGGTGGCTGAAGAAGTAGATATCATTGCCGATTTTCGTGAAAAAAGTTTGCGTCATGTTGTGCTGGGCGACCCGGCGAAAGTCATTTTCGATGCATGGCCGGGCCAAGTATTTGACGCGAGGGTCATTGCCGTGGATGCCGGTGTACGTGAAGGGCAGCTAGCGGCCGATGGTCAGTTAGCCGATATTCCCACATCCGACCGCTGGATTCGCGATGCCCAGCGTATGCGTGTGCACATTGCTCTCCAGCAGCCGGTTATAAACGCGCTACCGAGCGGCGCGCGCGCTACCGTGCAGCTCCAGCCGAGCGACTTTGTACTGGCAAAACCCTTTGGCTGGCTGCAGGCGCACCTGATTAGTTTGCTGCACTATGTATATTAAGCCGCTTAGCCGGTGGTGGGCTAAGCGCGATGGTTCTAATGTGCAGCGTGCCTCTCGCCCTGGGCTAACCCAAAATGGTCTGCGCCAGTGCTTGCGGGTGGCGGGCGGCGGTACGCTGGGGTTTGTGGTCAGTCAGCTAATGGGCTGGAACTACGGGGTATTTTTTACCGTTTTCCCGATGTTCTTGCTGGGCATGGTGCCTATTCTCAATGGCAGTATTATTCGCCAGTTTTTAACCAATGTTTCCCTCAACGTGCTGGAAGTTAGCCTAGTGGTTGGGCTGCTCAAACATATGCCGGTGGTAATGACGCTGGTGGTGCTGGGCATATTTTTATTTAGATTTAACTTGATGGCGAAGGGGCCGCTGTTTTTATTCGGCGCCAATGGTGTGCTCACACTCAGTATCCTGCTCCATTTTGCCAGCTACCCCGGCACCGACTTAAGCGATTTATTGGCCTGTAATTTAGCCGCGAGCGGCCTAGCGGTATTTATTGCCATGCTGATGCATACTCTGTTTCCTGACGTCGAGGCTCGCAAACCTCCGCCGAAAGGCGTTAAGTCACCGGCGCAAATTCGCCATGAAACGTTGATTGGGGGAATAACCGCGACGCTTTCTTTTGTTGTGTTTCAAGCCTTTGACTTAAAAGACTCGCTTTCGGCGCAGATGGCGACCATTTTGATTTTGTTTGCCTTGGGATACTCTGGCGCACGCCTTTCTGCCGCGAAGCGGGCGGTAGGCACGTTGCTGGGGTGCAATTTAGCGCTTCTAATGCAGCTGCTGCTGTATACCCAAAGCCATCATTTCCTGCTGGTGGTGATTATTTATTGGCTGGGATTAATGCTTTTTGGGCGTGAACATATTCACGAAGGGGGTGGCTCAGGGATTGGTTTTGGTGGGCTAACGACCTTGGGCATCCTCTTTGGGCAGTCACTTGGGCCTAATCAAGACCTTGTTTATAGTGCACTTTATCGGTTTTCTTCCATGAGCGTGGCGCTGGTGTCAACGCTGCTTGTGATGTCATGTTTGCACTATTTATTGAATTACTGGGAGCCCACGCGCTTGCCCGAAGTAAAATGATCATAAATAAATTAGCGCAACTTTTTTAATAAAGACTACTCTGATGATATGTCGATGTGTGATTCGCAGTGCAATTCACACTTTCACATACGGCGTTTTCCCTACTAACGGATTAGAGGTGCTCGTCATGTCAACAGGTAAAGAAGATAAAGCGAAAGGTACTGCCAACAAGGCTGCTGGTAAAGTGAAAGAAGCAGCGGGTAAAGTAACCGGCAGCGAAAAAACTGAAGCCAAAGGCAAAGTTCAGCAAGCGAAGGGTGAGCTGCAAAAAGGCAAAGGTGAAGCCAAGGAAGCGCTGAAGAAAAAGCACTAATTCTTATGCTGATAGTCATTATTGTCTAATAGTAATGACTGATGATAACAGGGGGCCTTCGGCCCCCTGTTTGCGTTCACGGGAGCATCACATCAATCGTGATGTGAAACACCGCTTCCGCCTACCGCCACAATATTGAACGGTTTCCCTTCTAGCGGCATCTCATCCACTTGTTCAAAGCTATTAGCATCGACGAAATGCAGTGTTTCCGCTGCAGGGTCGGTCACCACAATGTTGTCTCCAGCGACGGCAATGCGTGGCCGCGGGTCGTTCCAATGGCCGTCCATGGAGTAGGGGTCTGTTAAGCGCAGCGATTGCGTCAGCTCTCCACTGAGCACATCTACCTTATGCAGCTGGCCATCTTCGGTAAATACATAGGCGAACCGCGGACGAATAGGGTCAGTGGCAAAGTGGACGCGGCGAGTAGGCAGCTGCACTAGCTGAAAGCCTTCTTCCCCTTGAGAGGGGTCGATAATCACAAGACGGTCAGCGCCAAAGTTGCCAATAAAGTATTGCAGCCCTTTACCGCCGAGTAGTGTTGAAGCACTGCCTTCTGGCAGCGAAGCAGGGTAGGCCAGGTGCTCAATCTCAGGCGTGCCGTCTTGAGTTGAAATAATCAGCAGGCCGGTTTGGCACGCCAAGGCATAAAGGCTGCCCGAGCCCGCCGAACCATGCAGCCCTGGGCAAGCGACGTCTTCTCCAACATGGTTACCTTCAAAGTCTACTACCCGGGCACCAATGGGGCGTTGGGAGGCATCGTCAGGGTTAGCAATCGATACCACGGCGTGATGTTGATAGGGCACTGCAACGCCGTGATGGGCTGCCTCAATGTTAGCTGTACGAATCTCTGGCTGACCCTCAAGCACGCCGTTTTCGGTAAAGAAGCGCGCCTCATCTTCGCCGTCAAACCACTGGGCGATATAGCCCTGCTGTTCAACAAAATGGGCCGGACGCTCACCCGTAAGCTCCATATTCAGGCGCTCAGGCGCATCGACATCAATATCGGCATGGTCGCCGTGGTCATGAAACGCGATCCCGGTATTGATCGCCGAGACGCGGCCTTCCGAGCCCTGAACGGCAAATACCGTTTGGCCGCTGCTGGTACGATGCAGCGCCGCCGGCCCGCTGAGCTCATAAGTGTCGATTAGCGCTTTGTCAGTGGCATCAATAACACTAACCGTTGGGGACGCTTGGTCAGCGACGAAAAGCCGCCACTCGGTGACACCCTCATCGTGGGCATAAGCGCTGGTGCTGCCAATAGCGACCGCTAACGCCGCGATTGAGCGGGCCAAAATACGTTTCTTCATAAACATCTCCTGAAAACAGAACGTTCGTAGTGCCTTGCTGGGTATAAGTCACAGTAAGAAAGAATTAAGGCGGCGTAAGCGCCGACATTAGCGTGGCAACGTTGTAGCGCATCATGGCTTCATACGTTGACGCGGGCCCCGCTGCGTTGGAAAGCGCATCCGAGTAAAGGGTGCCGCCCATGGGTAGGCCCGCTTCAGTGGCAATCTGCTCGACCAAGCGTGGGTTGGAAATGTTCTCGGCAAACACCGCCGAGACCTGCTGTGATTGAAGTTCATCGATTAGGCCCGCAACATTCGCAGCGCTGGCTTCAGATTCCGTTGACATGCCTTGAGGGGCGAAAAAGGTGAGGCCGTAGGCGTTTTCGAAGTAGCGAAAGGCATGATGAGCGACTACCGCTGTACGGCGCGACTCGGGAAGGGTGCTTAGCTGCTCGCGGATATCGTCATCGAGTGCTGTTAGTGTGGCCGAGTATCGCTGTTGATTGGCTTCATACGCACGGCAGCCAGCCGGATCTGCCGTGCAGAATGCCTGAGCGATATTGCTGACATACACCTGCGCGTTGCTAACCGATTGCCAGGCGTGAGGGTCTTCCGGTGCCGCGTGGAACACAGCCTTATCGCCAATAAAATGGTAGTGGCCACCCTGGGGGTCTTGAAGAATCTCAGCGTTATCCGTCAGCGTGACTATCTCGGCATCGCTGCCGCTGGCCTCAATTAGGCGTGCCAAGAACCCCTCGAACATCAGGCCATTGATCAGCACGATATCTGCCTGTGCCACGGCCTTTACGTCGGCCGGCGTTGGCTCGTACATATGCGCATCAGAATCTGGCCCGACAATACTCGTAAGGGCGATCCGGTCACCGCCTATTTGGTGAGCAAAATCGTTAATAATGGAAAACGAAGCCACCACCTTTAGTGCGGGCTCGCTGGCCCCAGCAGTGCCTGCGCTGAATGCAACCATGCTTACCAGCAGTGGTGTAACTACGGCTCTTAACAATCCCATGACGCTTATCTCGTAAAACGGCTTTATTTAGCATATGTTATATCATAACATTAAAGCGGTTGGGAAGATTGATGTGTTTATAACGTCAGTTTGTATTTCAGCAGTGAGTGGGCAATAAAAAGCCCTCGCTTGCATCGCGAGGGCTAACAAACACTCAGCGCAGGGTGTGCTTACACCTCTTGATACAGCGCGCTGCCTTTCTGTCGAAACTTCTCCGCCTGCTCTTCCATGCCTTTCATGATGGCTTCCTGGTCGCCGTTAAGGCCATGCTCTTCAGCATACTCACGCACTTCATGGCTGATTTTCATAGAGCAAAACTTCGGCCCGCACATAGAACAGAAGTGCGCCACCTTAGCGGAATCTTTGGGCAGGGTTTCGTCGTGGTATTCGCGGGCGGTGTCCGGGTCGAGCCCCAGGTTGAACTGGTCTTCCCAGCGGAACTCGAAGCGCGCCTTGGAAAGCGCGTTATCACGCCGCTGCGCCGCCGGGTGACCCTTGGCTAAATCCGCTGCGTGGGCGGCAATTTTGTAGGTAATGATGCCCGTTTTTACATCGTCTTTATTAGGCAGGCCCAGGTGCTCCTTGGGCGTGACGTAGCAAAGCATCGCGCAGCCAAACCAGCCAATCATCGCCGCCCCAATGCCCGAGGTAATATGATCGTAGCCAGGGGCGATGTCCGTCACTAGCGGGCCAAGCGTATAGAAGGGCGCTTCGTCGCAGTACTCTAGCTGTTTATCCATATTCTCTTTCACAAGATGCATGGGCACGTGGCCGGGACCTTCAATCATTACCTGCACATCATGCTTCCAAGCGATATGGGTCAGCTCGCCTAGGGTTTTAAGCTCCGCCATTTGCGCTTCGTCGTTGGCATCGGCGATTGAGCCGGGGCGCAGGCCGTCACCGAGCGAGAACGCCACATCGTACTGCTTGCAAATCTCGCAGATTTCTTCGAAGTGGGTGTACAAAAAGCTTTCCTGGTGATGGAACAGGCACCACTTGGCCATAATAGAGCCACCGCGGCTGACAATGCCGGTGACTCTTTTGGCGGTCAGCGGCACATAGCGCAGCAGCACGCCCGCGTGAATGGTGAAGTAGTCCACACCCTGTTCAGCCTGCTCAATCAGCGTATCGCGGAAGACTTCCCAGGTAAGGTCTTCGGCCACGCCTTTAACCTTTTCCAGCGCCTGATAGATCGGCACCGTGCCAATCGGCACCGGTGAGTTGCGGATAATCCACTCGCGGGTTTCGTGGATGTTCTGACCGGTAGAAAGATCCATAATGGTGTCCGCGCCCCAGCGGATGCCCCAGGTCATCTTATCCACCTCTTCTTCGATAGAAGACGTCACCGCGGAGTTGCCCAGGTTGCCGTTAATCTTGACCAGAAAGTTACGGCCAATAATCATCGGTTCAGATTCTGGGTGGTTGATATTATTAGGAATAATAGCCCGCCCACGGGCGACCTCATCGCGTACAAACTCAGGCGTAATCTGATCCGGCAGGCTGGCGCCAAAGCTCTGACCTCGGTGCTGGTGGCCCAGAATACGCTCCACTTCTGTGGTTCCCAGCGCTTGGCGTCGCTGATTTTCTCGCAGGGCAATGAACTCCATTTCCGGGGTGACAATGCCCTGGCGCGCATAGTAAAGCTGGGTAACGTTCTTACCCGCTTTCGCCCGGCGCGGCGTGCGGGTTAAATCAAAGCGCAGCTGTGCAAGCGTAGGGTCGTTAGCGCGGCGCTTACCGTAATCAGAGGTATGGCCTGACAGGAACTCGGTGTCGTTACGCTCTTCAATCCAGGCGCGGCGAAGGGCAGGCAAGCCTTTGCGCAAATCGTTACTGGCGGTAGGGTCGGTGTAAGGGCCGGAGGTGTCGTACACCAGCAGCGGCGGGTTCTCTTCATCAATGCCGCTGGTTTTAGTCGGCGAGAGAGAAATTTCCCGAAACGGCACGCGGATATCCACACGCGAGCCTTCAATGTACACCTTGCGCGAGCCGGGCAGCGGCGCAATGGCGGCGGCATCGACCTGGGCGGTTTCGGCTAAAAAGTGGCTGGTTTTACTGGTGACGGTCTTAGCCGTTAAGGTATTAGTCATTGCGGTCTCTTCGATTGTTGTTGGGAAGGATTAGTGAGGCAGCTCTTCGTCTATTAGCGACAGGCCCATCTGCCAGAAGTCGATTTCCAGTCGAGTAGCATCGCGGAAGATTTTGCTCAGCTCTTTAAAGCGGGCGGGCGACACATCGGCAAGGCGGGCGTTGAGCCATTCAAGCTCCGACTGCATAGCTGCCTGGAACTCCTCGCCTTCGTACATGGCAATCCACGCATCAAACGGGTTTTGCAAGCCGCGCAGGGTGGAAGGCTGGGCTTTCAGCCAGTTGGCGATTTCGCCATAGCCCACTAAGCAGGGGGCCAGCGCTACGTGCAGATCAAGCAGGTCGCCGCGATTGCCGGTATCCAATACATAGCGAGTGTAGGCCAGCGTCGCCCTGGCTTCGGGAAGCTCCGCCAGTTCTTGCTCAGAAATGCCCCACTCCTGACAAAAGCCCACGTGCAGGCCCAGCTCAACATCCACAATGGCTTTTAAGCCCTCGTGGGCTTGGCGAAGGTCGGCAAGGGTGGGGCTTTTATAAGCGGCCAGCGCATAGGCGCGGGCGAAGTGAATCAGAAACAGGTAATCCTGCTTTAAGTAGTGGCGAAACGACGCCTCAGGCAGCGTGGCATTACCCAGCTGGCGCACAAAATCGTGCTCAATATAGGCGCGCCAGTCTTGCTGGCAGGCGGTGGTAAGATCAGTAAAGCGGTAGCCCATGATGCCTCCGGTAATGGTGATCCGGAGGGTAGGCGAAAAAGATCGAGGAAATGGCGCGGAAAGGTGGCGTGCGATCGTAAGAGAGCTAGCCATGGCCATCGCTTGATCCCTACGCCGGTACCCGCGCGCCCCTATATGAGCAACGCATTAGCCGGATCAGGTTCAGCGGGACCAGCGCTCGGCAGCAAAAACATGCTCACCCTGCGCCATCTCAGCCGGATTCACCGGCACCCCGTCAAGCTGTTTGTTAGCGGAGTGTATGAGGTAGGTGGGAGTGATGCAAGAGTGAATCTGAAACAGTGGCAACGCGTCTTTCTATCGCGAGATATTCCAAAATTGCCGAACTTCACTACCCGCCATCGTGGCAGGGTGGCGTATTCCATGAAAACGAATGAAGAAGCGAATCCAATAGCAATACGTCTTCTCAGTACGAAGGCTATAGCGTTTTACCCGCAAGGTAGCCCGGACCCTATCCATTAGCTTCATGGGGTATCCCTTTTTATTAATTTTAACGTGTATTTGTATACAGTATTATTGAGAATGGCAAATCGTGCCAGCACGCGAATTTTGGATAGGTAGCCAAAATTTTCTTTGCTCGCAATAGAATCAATGAGGTAGATTTGATCAGAGCGGCTAGATAACCTCAATGAACGCGCCAGCGCGTTCATTGAGGTTATGCAGCCGGGTATATAATCACTGTTATGCATCCAAAGAAACTTTAAACTCAGGAGTCTGGTAATGACTGATGATTCAAATACAGAAACGGCAGGGAAGGCAGAAGAAGTGGATTCTTCTGAAAAACCGGCAGCCAAAGCGAAAGCTAAGCCAAAAGCAAAACCGAAAAGAGATTTTCCACAACACAGTATTGAAGAGACTAAAGGCGTCGTTGACGTAATCAAGGAACTTAACGCCGGGAATCCTTGGGCTCCTGGAGAAATAGCAAAAGCTCTTGGGATGGGTAAGGGCAATAATTTCTTTTATCTTACGGCGTCATCAAGAGACTACGGGCTAACAGTCGGAACTAGGGATACTGCGAAAATTGAGATTGGTGAGATTGGCCAACGCTTTGCTTACCCAAAATCACCAGAAGAAGAATTAGAAGCTGTAAAAGATGCATTTTTCAACGTGCCACTGTTTAAAAAAGTTTTCGACTATTATCAGGGGCAAAATCTACCGGAGATTCAATATTTAAAGAACACTTTAAAGACTGAGTTTGGTGTAGATGAATCGTTGCAAAATGAATTTTATGAACTCTACCAAAAAAACCTGAAATACCTTAATGCTGTTCAAGCAAAAACTGGTGTGGTTGAAGAAAGTAATGGCTCTATAAATTCATTAAAAAATAACGATAACTCGATAATTTTAGGCGAATCAAAAAACTCTGGCGATCTCGTTGTATTTGTTGCAATGCCTTTTTCTGAGAAAACATCACAATTTCCAAAGGGCTATTTTGATGAGGTGTTAAAGCACTTAATTACACCCGCAGCAGTGCAGGCTAACTTTAATGCAAAAACTGCAAAAAAAGCTGGTAGCGAAGTAATACAGTCAACCATAGTCAATGATTTAGATTCTGCAGACTTAGTGATTGTGGATTTGACGGAGCATAATCCGAACGTGTTATTTGAACTTGGTATGCGTATAGCCTTTAATAAGCCAGTTTGCCTTATAAGAGCCAAAGGCACTGCCCCTATCTTTGATATAGACCACATGCTGCGAGTGTATGATTATAACCCTTGTTTATGGCCTTCAAGTCTTGAACAGGATATTCCATCTCTAACTGAACATATATCCGAAACATGGAAAAATAAGAACAAAGAGCGTTCTTACCTTAGCTTGTTGCGAGAGAACAAATAATGCATAACAAAGCATTGCAGCGGACAAGCCGCTGAATGCGGCGTTAGAGAGCTTAGAGACTATTATGGAGTACGCTAAAGACTACTCAGGTTGGGGAAATGAAGTTCTCTATCGGATGTGCTCCGAAAGACCATTCCATGATAGTGTCGATACAGTTGTCGGCAAGCTTTGGATAATTGGCCGCTCTTACTCGGCTAGTATTGAACGAAAGGCAGGGGAAGATTTTAATATTGTAGATGCAGCGCAAATATTAATTGACTCAGATATCGATGCCGCAATTGATGACCTTAGAAAAATCAATCGACCAACAATTGATAATATATCCATTGTCTTGAATGCACACAAAATACTTACTGATCTTTTTGCCAGCGCTACAGGTATTGAAAAGCGTTCCCTCGCATCAAAATACCTTCATTTTCACGCGCCTAGATCAGTTTTTATTTACGACTCCATAGCAAACAAGCAGCTCAGGAGCCGGCTGCCAAGGAAGCGATTTGAAGTCCCTGGTGAGTATGACCGAGCATATTCGGCATTTTGTTATCGCTGCTTGCATTATCGTGACTTTGAATTTGAGCCAAAGTTAGGTGCACTATCGACCCCAAGGAAATTGGATATGGAGCTTCTAGGTTATGAATCTCTCTAACAAGCGGCAGCACCGTGACCGCTTCTCCGCCGCTTCGCGGCTACAAATCGGCACGTGTGCCGGGCGTTAGATCTACAACCAAGAAATAAACATGGAGACCCTAATGAAAGTTTCATACAGGATAGCAACGCCTGACGATACGGCCGAATGCATCGCCTTGAGAGGAAAGACGAGAGAAAATGCTTTCTCTATCGAACAATTGGAAGAACTCGGTATTACTTTAGATAGCTGGAAAGCAGGAATTAGCGATGGCTCCTTACCTGGTTACGTTGGTGTTAGTGAAGGGAAGATTATTGGCTATTGCTTCGGTGATAGCGAAGCTGGAGAAATTGTTGTCTTGGCACTATTACCAGAGTATGAAAGCAAAGGTGTTGGCAAAGTACTATTAGATAAAATGATTGAGTCTTTCCGCTCTTTAGGATTTGAAAGACTTTTCCTCGGATGCTCATCCGACACGAAAGCTCGTTCATATGGCTTTTATCGACACCTAGGCTGGCGTTCCACTGGTCTATTTGATGATGCGGGCGATGAGATACTTGAATACTTCCCTAATAAATAGTGAGGGTTATAATTGGCACCGTCTAACAAGTGGTTCAAGCCGTTCGCTTCGCTCACTGGGATGGGCTAAAGCCCGCCCCTTAACCAAACGTTTTATACGTAATTGAGGGAGAATATGGAGCTAAAGTCGAAGCCGTTGGATTTGTGGGCCAATAACCTGAAAACTATGCCCCGCGACATTTGGCTCTGGATATCGCAGGAGACCAACAATCTTCGGCCCGATACACGCTGTTTTGCTGTAGATGACGGGATCGATCTCAGTCCAGACGAGCAAGCCCAGCGGGAAGTCGATCTCGAGAAAAGTGGTCTTGTGTGCTTTTTCCATAAAGATCAACTCGAGGATATCGAGCAAAACCTAATGGCTCAGAAGAAGGAATATGACCAGCGCGACCTTTATGCGGCCATAAATTACTACTGGAAGCACGATGCATTCATCAACCTGGGCAACGTATAACAAGGGGCATCAATTCGCGGCCTGCGGCCGCCGGACGCCCTTTACATTGCGGCTGCGCCTCCATTAAAAGGGCGCCGTTGTGCGCTGGCGTTATGCCTAAATCAAGAACGGAGGCCCATGAGAAAAATAATCATTTTTGGAAACTCTGGTTCCGGGAAATCTACGTTAGCCCGAAAATTTAAAAACCAAGGACTAACCCATCTCGATTTAGATGCTTTAGCGTGGCTGCCTTCGAACCCGCCAGAACGACGACCGATAGGTCAGGTGTATGAGCAGATTCAGTCTTTCATTGGTGACAATAGAGAGTGGGTCGTAGAAGGCTGTTACGCTGACTTGCTTGAGCTGGCAAAGCCGTTTGCAAGCGAAGCAATATTTATGAATTTGCCCGTTCATCTTTGCCAGGAAAATGCGAGAAATAGACCGTGGGAGCCTCATAAATACGCATCAAAAAAAGCACAAGATGACAATCTTCCCATGCTCCTTGATTGGATTGCGGGATATAGGGAAAGAGATGACTCTCTTTCATACAATGCGCATAACGCTCTTTTCCAAGGCTTTCAAGGCAGTAAAATAGAGCTAACCTACAATGAAAAGACATAGCGAGGGGCTCAAAAAAGACGTTGAAAAGTGCACGTTTTAAAGCGGCGTTAAATATAAAAAGGGAGATCATCCAGTGGGGTTGAAAGGAAGCTGTTTGTGCAGCGAGATTAGTTACGAAATAGATTCCTTGGATATGCCGATCGTGCATTGTCATTGTCAGACGTGTCGCAAGGCACACGCGGCACCATTTGCCTCAACGGCGGGTGTAAAACGTGAACATTTCCGCTGGCTCAAAGGTCTTGAATCTCTTTCAACCTATGAATCATCACCTGGGAAGCTCCGTCACTTCTGCAGGCACTGTGGCTCTCACTTAGTGGCGGAAAGGGGCGCGCAGCCACATGTTATTGTTCGAGTGGCCACGTTGGATGATGACCCTGAATTGAAGCCTGAAGCGCATATTTGGGTTTCACACGATGTGCCATGGCTTGAATACGACAATGTATGTAAGTACTTAGAATGGCAGAACAATGTGTAACAAGTTGAGGTCTATGGCCGCCGGACGCAGCTGACGTGTCGCCACTATGCTCAGCGTCATGGTTCATGAAATAGCCAGGAGCGGCAACCGGCCGATTTCTCGCTGCCGCCCCAAACCGGTGACTAAGCCCAAGTATTAAGCTATTCAGAGGATACGATGACAGCATTAAAAAATAGCGAGCATTATTTCGACGTTTCTTTTGAGAAGCTTTCGTTACCTGATAAACACTATATCGGCATCGAATTCGAAGGTTGCCGGTTCTCCGATTGTGATTTCTCAGCATCTAAATTTCAGAACTGTAAGTTCACTAGCTGTACATTTGATCGTTGTAATCTCAGCTTGGTTGATTTTTCAAATACAAAGCTATTTGAGCTTGATTTTCAAGATAGCAAGCTGGTTGGAGTTGATTGGACAAAAGCCACGTGGTCAGCTTTCCACTTAGATTTTGAGCTGAGTTTTAAGCGCTGTATTTTAAATGACTCGTCTTTCTTTGGTCTTACCTTAAGTGAGTTGGTTTTTGATGATTGTAAGTTACATGATGTCGACTTTCGTGAAGGTAGTTTTGTTAGTTCGAAAATGACAGATAGTGATTTCAGTCGTAGTGTGTTTATGAGAACAAACTTGCAAGAAGTCGATTTTAGCGAGTCAACGACGTATGCCATTAATATACTAGAAAATAATGTCAAAAAGGCTAAGTTTTCACGATATGAAGCGTTAATCTTGTTAGAAGCCTTAGGTGTTGAGTTGGTTGATTAATAGCCTAAAGCTGCTTCAGTAGGAGCAGTAGGAGCAGTAGGAGCAGTAGGAGCAGTAGGAGCAGTAGGAGCAGTAGGAGCAGTAGGAGCAGTCTGAATTGCCCCAGCTTTCTTAAACTTGGCGTTATGCCCTAAGGCCATACTATGGATGAATTCAAGATCAGTGTATTAACGCCAGAAAATTGGGTTTTATACAAAACAGTCAGGTTGAAGTCTTTAAGGGATTCGCCGGGCTCGTTTGGGTCCACTTATGAGCAGGAGGCCGTATTATCAGATGCGCAGTGGCAGTTACGCCTAGACCTTCAATCACGAGCCCTAAATGCGCTTCCACTCATCGTACAGATTGGCGGCCTGCCCGTCGGTCTTGCTTGGGGCGTGATACATAAGCCTGATGTGGCAACGGCGCATATCTATCAAATGTGGGTTTCGCCAGCGCTAAGAGGAAAGGGCATCGCAACATCTCTTCTGCGGGCAATTAAAGCGTGGGCAATTGACCAAGGGTGTCATCTATTAGCGCTTGCCGTGACGATAGGCAACGAAGACGCCGTTAACTTATATAAATCGTCTGGTTTTATCGCAACAGGGCAGCTTGAAGCGCTGAGAGTCGGTTCGGCGCTTTGCGTACAGCCAATGGTGATGAAGCTGGGTAGCGCGGTATAGCCTAACGCTGGGGACTATAAACAACATGATGAGAGCGCTGCTATCGATATGCCTAATGCTGGCCACTCCCGCCGTTTTAGCGCAGGAAACTGACCTTTCCCCCAAAACAAAGCCAGTGCCGGCCATTGCGCAGGCTGATTGGGAAGCGTATCGGGATGACTATCAGCAAAGCCCTTTGTGCGATCAGGAAGAGGCCACGCTGTGGAGCTGTGAAGCGGATAAGCGTATATTTTCGCTCTGCTCGTCGCCTGTGGTAAACCGGACGTCTGGCTATATGCAGTACCGCGCGTCACGCAACGGCCAAGTTGAGTTTGTTTATCCATCTGAAAAAAGGCCGCCGCTGGGATTTTTCAGCTACTACGCCGCGAGTAACGGTGACGCCTCCATCGAGTTTTCAAATGACGGCTACGAGTACAGGCTGCTTGACCCGCTCAGAAAATATTCTTCCATATCGGTAACGGGGCCTCCTCCAGTGGGGCGAAGCAGCGAGATTGAATGCGACGGTAACCAAACGCTTCAGCTCAACTACACTATGCGCCTCATGTATGATTCAGGCCTTTGGGAACGCTAAATGTTTAGTGTTTAATAGCGCGAATCACGCCACACACCAGCTGAGCGACGTTAGTCGCCCAGGTTTCAATCGTTATATATCGGGTACATGTCATGTCGAAGAAAGTAGTGATGTTTGAATACGAAAAAGAAACCAAAAATAGCGTGCGCTACAAGGAAGTGCCTGATGAAGGAACGGCGCCTATCGTGGGTACGCTGTACGTTCAGAAATGGTTTGCTGGCGACAGTAAAACTATTGAGATAACGATAGATAAAAAAGACTAATAGAGCATCCAACGATGGCTGTGGAGCAGGTTAAGAAAGCGGTGGACGTCACAACATTTCCAGAGGACGCAATGTCAATTGCCAACACCCCCAGCCCACCTTATTACGCGGTCATTTTCAGCTCTGTGCGCACCGAGCAAGATAATGGCTACGGGGCAATGGCTGACAGAATGCTCGCGCTTGCCTCCCAGCAGGAGGGGTTTCTGGGCATTGAGTCTGCGCGTGAGGCGGTGGGTATCACCGTCTCGTACTGGGCAAGCGAGGAAGCCATCAAGCGCTGGAAGCAGAACGCTGAGCATCTTGAAGCCCAGCGCTTGGGCCACAAAGCGTGGTACTCAGCGTTTAAAGTTCGGGTGGCTAAAGTGGAGCGGGATTATGGCATTTAAGCGCTCAATCATGAGCGCTGTTGCTGGTGCGCACCGCTTACTTCTGCTCTAGTGATTCTTTTCCAAGCCTAAGTAATGCTCTATGCCTGTTATCTGGTCTTCCGCGTGGTGGTTGACGTAAAGCACCGTGGTTTCGAAGCCTTGGCAGATTTTTTCGATCAGAGCCAGAACGAGTTGGCGGTTCATTTCGTCCAGGCCAAGGCAGGGTTCGTCTAGAATCAGCAGGGGCGGATGTTTGACCATCGCGCGGGCGATGAGCAGCAGGCGCTGGTCGCCGTAAGAAAGCTTGTTAAACGGCTGGTCGGCGCGCTCTGTCATGCCCAGCAGCTCCAGCCACTGGTCGGCAATTTTTTTCTGGCTGTCGGTGGGCTTGGTGTACATGCCAATGCTGTCGTAGAAGCCAGAAATAATCACGTTTTTGCAGCTGGTGCTAACGCGGTATTCCCATTGCAGGTTAGTGGATACATAGCCGATAAATTGTTTAATCTGCCAGATGCTTTCGCCGTTACCGCGCTGGAATCCAAACACAAAAATATCGTTGGTATAGCACTGCGGATGATCGCCGGTGATCAACGACAGCACGCAGGTTTTGCCGCTACCGTTAGGCCCACTCAGCTGCCAATGCTGGCCCCGTTCTATGGTCCAGTCGAGCTTATCAACAATCACGGTGTCGCCGTATTGAATCGTTGCCTGCGTTAGTTTTACCAATGGCTGGCTTGGATCGAGAGCGGGTAGCTTATGGGTAGGGTCGGCCTCTGGCACGCTTAGGTCGGTGGTTTTTAAATGCAGCAACTGATAAAGCTCATTAAAGGCGGCCTCGTCCTGACGGTCTACCGTGAGCGCTAGGCGCCCCTGGTCACCAGTCTTTTTACCTTTTCTATTGTCCGCGTTTTTTTTGTCTAGATAGGCCACGTGCGTGATGAAATCCGGCATTTCATCAAAACGATTCAGCACCATGACCATAGGAACGGTGTCGATAATAGAGGTGAGATGTGCTTGCAGCATGGCCAGCGTGGCCACATCTAGGCCATCGAACGGCTCGTCTAAAATAAGTAAATCAGGCTTGTTGGCCAGTGCGCGAATCAGCATGACTTTACGCGTTTCGCCGGTGGAAAGTTTGCGAAACGCGCGATCGAGTAGCGTTGTCAGCCCGAACTTTTCTACCAGTTCGCTGGCGATTTGATGATCTTGGCAATGGTCGAAAATCATTTCACTGACGGGCGTGCCGAGTGAAATGACGTCCATAATATCGGCGTCGTCTTTTTTGAGCTCTTGAGCGATAAGTTCCGCCTGGGCTTCAAAAGAGACGATGCCCACGTTGCTGGGAAGCCCTTGAATACTTCCTCCCGTAATGTCGCCAATGCCCGCTAGCGCAGCCGCCAGGGCAGACTTTCCCGCGCCATTGGTGCCCGTAATCACCCAGTGTTGATCTGGCGTAATGGTCCAATCAATCTCGCTTAGCGTGAAGCGATCATCAAAGCTAACCGTCGCTTTTGTTAAGCGGATAGTGCCTGGGCGGATTAATGGAGCCATTACTGTCTTCCTTACACTGTTCGATAGAGGTTGTTTAAGCACAGAAGAGTCAAAAAAGCCGAGCATATCGTGATGATAGCTCGGCTTTTTTTGGTGGCGCTCGATTTTGAAAACCTAGACGCCTATCGGTTCATTAGCCGATTAAACGATTTTTTTCATGTCAGCCATGTAGCCACGCAGAACCGAGCCAACGGCTTCGACGGGATGTGAACGAAGGGCAGCGTTAACTTCGATCAAGCGAGCGTTATCCACACCGTTGTCGTCTAAAGAAAGTCCTTTACCGATCACGTCGGATTTAATGCCTTTCATAAAGTCTGCCAACAGCGGTACGCAGGCGTGGTTGTAGAGGTAGCAGCCGTATTCTGCGGTATCAGAGATCGTCGCGTTCATTTCGTAGAGTTTCTTACGCGCGATGGTGTTGGCGATGAGCGGCGTTTCGTGCAGCGACTCGTAGTAAGCCGATTCAGCAACGATGCCTGCCGCTGTCATGGTTTCGAACGCAAGCTCAACGCCAGCTTTAACCATGGCGACCATCAAAATGCCGTTGTCGAAGAACTCTTGTTCAGAGATTTCTACCTCGCCAGCAGGGGTTTTCTCGAAGTTCGTTTCAGCGGTATCGGCACGCCACTGCAGTAGATTTTTGTCATCATTGCCCCAGTCTTCCATCATTGTATGAGAGAAGTGGCCACTGATGATGTCGTCTTGATGCTTGTTATACAGCGGGCGCATGATGTCTTTTAACTCTTCAGAAAGATCAAACGCTTTGATCTTCGCTGGGTTAGAAAGACGGTCTAGCATGTTCGTCACGCCGCCGTACTTCAGCGCTTCGGTGACGGTTTCCCAGCCGAATTGGATCAAGCGAGACGCATAGCCTGCATCGATACCTTCTTCGATCATTTTGTCGAAGCACAGCAGGGAGCCCGTTTGCAGCATGCCGCAAAGGATCGTTTGCTCACCCATCAGGTCGGATTTAACTTCCGCGATGAAGGACGACATCAACACGCCCGCCTTGTGGCCGCCAGTACCTACCGCGTAGGCTTTTGCCAGCGCCAGGCCTTCACCTTTAGGGTCGTTGGCTTCGTGAACAGCGATCAGGGTAGGAACACCGAAACCACGCACGTATTCAGCGCGAACTTCGGAGCCTGGGCACTTCGGTGCCACCATGATGACGGTTAAGTCTTCGCGCACTTTCATGCCTTCTTCTACGATGTTGAAACCGTGGGAGTAAGACAAGCAGGCGTCTTTCTTCATCAGTGGCATCACTGCTGTCACAACCGATGTGTGCTGCTTATCGGGTGTCAGGTTCAAAACAACGTCTGCGGTGGGGATTAACTCTTCATAAGTGCCCACCACAAAACCGTTTTCAGAGGCGTTTTTCCAAGACTGACGCTTTTGCTCAATGGCTTCAGGGCGCAGTGCGTAAGAAACGTCTAGGCCGCTGTCGCGCAGGTTCAAACCTTGGTTAAGGCCCTGTGCACCACAGCCGATCACTACCATTTTTTTGCCTTTTAGTGCTTCGACGCCATCAGCAAACTCAGCGCTGTGCATGAAGCGGCATTGCGCTAGCTGAGCCAATTGCTCGCGTAGCGGTAAGGTATTGAAATAGTTAGCCATCGTTAACATCCTAATGTTTGGTGAGCATAATATTGATATAAAAAATCGCTGTAAGACACGCCGATACTTTGAATTCGGTATTAAAAATGCATGACATGGCCGCTCAAGATGGAGCTCAGCGCCATGTGAATAAGGCTAATCTATACAAAAGTGACTATTTCTTAAATTGATATATTTGCAATAACACGTCCCGTTTTATGCAATGACGAGATAGAATGACACCTATGAATTTTAAAACCTTAAAACAATTCCTCGCCTTGGCAGAAACACTGCATTTCGGGCGCGCCAGCGATGAGTGCCATATCAGCATTTCTGCGCTGTCGCGTAACATTCGTCATTTAGAAGACGAGCTGGGGGTGTCGCTGTTTAATCGCGACAATCGAACCGTGGCGTTGACCCAGGAAGGCCAAAAATTTCTTAAATACGCGCGCGATACCAGCAGCCAGTGGAACTTGATCCGCCATGAGTTAACCGATAATTCTGATCAGTTAAGCGGTGAAATCAGCTTGTATGGTTCCGTCACCGCTAGCTACAGCTTTCTTTATGAGCTGCTGCGCCGCTTTCGTATTGCCTATCCTGCGATTGAAATAAAGCTGCGTACGGGGGATCCAGAGCACGCGATTGCGCATGTTTTAGATGGTAAAGAGGATCTCAGTATTGCGGCTCAGCCTGCAAACTTAGCGCGAGGCCTGGCATTTAAACCTATTGCGACGTCGCCATTGCTGTTTATTGCGCCGCTTGAGCAGCAGGTGCCAAATGTGCCCATGAATTCGCCAACGGCAACGGAGGAGTGGGCAAGCATCCCGATGATTTTATCTGAAAGCGGTGTCTCACGAGCGCGTGTGGACGAATGGTTTCGCCAACGAGATATCGCCCCGCGCATTTATGCACAGGTCACCGGTAATGAGGCGATTGTGAGTATGGTGAGCTTGGGCTTCGGGATTGGCGTGGTGCCAAAGATTGTGCTTGATAACAGCCCATTGATGGACCGTATCCGGGTGCTCGACGTGACGCCTGAGCTGGAACCCTACGATATTGGCTTGTTTACGTTAAAGAAAAACTTAAAGAACCCGCTGGTTGATGCATTTTGGAGCTTGATGTAGACCTAGTCATGGACCTGAAATAGAGACAGACCTATAAGACGCGGCAGTCCCTTGCCGTGCCTTGTCCCCTTACTGCTTAAAACGGTGCTAACCGTTTTTTAATCGTTATTTCACACCAGTTCGCGTTTATCGCGTCGCGCTACGCGAATGTCGTTAACGGTGGCAATGCCGATGATCGCGAAAATGGCGAGGGAGATTAACGGCCAGATGAGTACATATAGCGCCAATACTAAGGTTTGCATATTCACTCCTATTGTCTAGCGGGTGCGCTATTGCACACCCGTTAATGAAAGTGGTTCTTGCGATGCGAAGGCCTTAAGCCTGAACAGCAGGCTTGACCGGATCGTAGTTAATGACGTCCTGGTTAATCTGCGCGAAGTCGAACTTGCTGGAGCTCAGCAGGCTGACGCCGATACACACAAGGGTGCTGACGCCATAAGCCATTAACGAGGCTAGTAATACCGTGTAGTCGCGCAGGAAGCCGAAACAGAAGTAGGCGAGCACGATGGTGCAGAGGGCACCGAAGACCACACCGACCCGACGACCGCAGAAGCCAAAGGCCATCAGACCCAGCACCACACCACCGCCCACGGCGGCCAGTAACTCAAACAGCCCAGCGGTGACGCCGACCATTGGCACTAGTTCAAAGCGGGCGACGCAGAACATCACCAGGCCCGCGATGACCGCGGAGGTGAAGGCCTTATTAGTCACTCGGTCCCAGAAACAGCTGGCGATAACGGGAAATACAATGGCACCCCAGAGCGCGCCGACAAACACCAGCATGATCAGAATGTCCATCGAGAAGCTGGCCAGAATCACGCCGATCAACGTGGCAATGATCATCGTCAGCCTGCCAATAAACAGCATCTTGGTGGGATCAGGTTTGTTTTTGGCGATATTCTTGCCGTACACATCGGCCATCACAATGGCGGACATGGCGGAAAGGTCAGAGTCGGCGGTGGAAGAGAGCGAACCGATAACGAGAATAAAGAACAGCCCAATAAATACCGGTGACAGATACATCGACACCATTTGCGGTATCAGGTTGTTCATATCGCCATCGATGGGCTCCATGCCGGTCATCAGTGCCATCAAACCAATCATGCCCAGGCCGATAACGATCGCGCCGTAGCCAATCGTCGCGGTGATAAAGGTCGGTTTGATATGGTCTTCACGCACCGCGAATAGCCGCTGGGAAATAGTCTGGTTGCCAATAGCGTAGGCCAACACGGCGACGAAGAAGGGCGCACCCTGATTGAGAATCGCGTCCATCGAGAACAGATTTGCCTGCTCTGGCGTCAGTAGGCTCATTCCATCGGATAGCGTTTGCGGGCCACCGAGTGCGAACATGACTGCTGGAATGATCAGGATGGCGACGGCCATCATCGCCATTAGCTGGGCAAAGTCGGTGAGCACCGATGCGCGAAACCCGGACCATAGCGTGTAAGAAAGTACGCCGACACCGGCAATCACAACGCCTGCTTGGAACGACAGCGGCGAGAGTACTGAGACCAGCGCACCCGACGCCGTGAAATTGACCATCAGACTAATGATACTGCCCAGAATATTAGAAGAGGCGAGGATTAGCTGGCTGGAAGAACCATGCCGTGCATGAATCAGCTCGCCTAAGGTGTGCGCATTGGGAGCCAGCTTGCGAAAGCGACGCCCAAACGGGTAGATGAACAGAATCATCAGCGCACCCCATAGCCCGTAATGCAAGGGGCCTGAAATGCCGTAGGTATAGCCCGAGGTAGCGGCACCATAGAAGGATGCTGCCCATATCCAAGTGGCGGTCATACTGGCGGCGCCTAGGCCAAAACCGATTTGATGGTTGGACACCATGAAGGCGTCGGTATTTTCCTTTTTCTTTTTGATTAGCAAGGTCAGCAGATAAGTGCCGCCATAAAAGGCCGCCAATAAGGCGAGCACGGTCAGTGTAGAGAACTGATAGAAACTTTCTTCGTTCATTGAATACCCATAGGCTTTGCAGCCTTAGCATCCTTTATAGCAACCCACACTCCATTCACGGAGCGGTCGCCACAGGAAGTAAGCAAAAAACAGAACATCTTTCTAGTTATGTCTGTAGCGAGATGAGACTGCGGTTAGCCGTCTGGTAAAGCAATATCCGACGTTGGAGACGCCGTCGTAAGGGGGCCAGATCAATACCATCATTAAGCCGCCATAAGGCGCAGGAGGTATCGAACAGGTGGCATACCCTACTCCTTAAAGCCTGAACAGTACAGGTTGGCGCCCTGGTGGGGCCGGTGTTTAAGGGGCGGGAGTGATGGGGGAGTGGTCGCGCAGATGCCTATCTAAAGGCTGGTTAGGTCGGCTATCGTTGGCGATAGCTGACCTTTATGTGGCGTGCAATGCAGGGTCTAGGCGTGCTGAAAAAATCTAAAAAATAGCGGTGTGCTGTGCCAGTACCGCCAGCCCAATCCCAATCAATACAATACCGCCGATTAACTCTGCCCAATGGCCAACAAACTTACCAAGCCGGTGGCCCAGCAGCGTGCCCATTGACGCCATGATTGTTGTGGCCAGACCAATGGCAAAGCTAGTAGCGATAATGTTGGCATCGATAAAGGCAAGGCTTGCGCCGACCGCCATCGCATCAATGCTGGTCGCGGTGGCGGTGATGACTAATAGCCAGAGTGTTTGCTTGCGATGCTCTACTTTGCCGTCCTTTTTGAGCCCGGCGTAAATCATATGCAGGCCAATCACCGAAAGCAGGGTGAATGCCACCCAGTGATCCCAGGCTTGCACATACTGCTGCGATGCCTTTCCCGCCGCCCAGCCGAGCACCGGCGTGATGGCTTCAATGATGCCAAAGACTAAGCCAATACCGATCGCATGGCGAAAAGTGGGCTTCTTAAGTTCTGTGCCTTTGCTGATGGAGGCAGCGAAAGCATCCGCTGACATTGATACGGCCAGGAACAGCAGGGTGATCGGTGTCATAACTTAAAAACTCTTTCTGAGTAGGCGCTTTAGCAATAGAAACTCAAGCAATAGAAACGCTAGCTGAAACAAATGACTGCGTATATCTACTGACGAGTATGGCGATAGAGCCATACCTGAGTGCAAAAGTCGGGTATTCAATAGCGATGAATCCTAGCATGCTTTAATGATTAAAAAAGTGTAATGATTAAAAATAAAGTTTGTAATGGCGAACTAACATAGCCTTTGCTAACAATGTATGTGGTAGCTGATTATGTTGTATTTTTAAAGCTAAAGGGCGGGGTTGCCTATTCAATAGATTTTTTTGGTTAGCTTATAATATTTTATGATTTTTAGTTTGGCTGATTTTTAGTGTTTTATTAACGCTGGTTTTTAACGCTTATATTCAATTGGTGAGAAGCATTGATAATATGCTGTCTACAAAGTTTTCCTGATTTTATAAAGAGTGTGATTGCCCCACCAGACTTTATATAATTCCATTATTTGCTTTTTTATCGACGGGATCGCAGAGGAATTTATTTTCCTTGACGGAGCAATATTTTGAATATATAAAAAATTATTCTAATAATTTTATCTGAAGGGAAATAAATTGCTTATTGATCGCTTTGATTTAAAAATTCTTGAACAGCTTCAGCATGATGATAGTCTTTCTATTGCCCAGCTAGCAGAAGGGATTGGGTTGTCGGTAACCCCGTGCTGGCGAAGAATACAGCGGTTAGAGAAAGACGGGTTTATAGAAAAAAGAATTGCCGTTCTCAATCCTGAGAAGCTAAATCTTCGCCTTGTTGTGTTTGTCATGATTAAAACAGACAAACATAACCAAGCCTGGCTAGATACATTTCAGGAAGCTGTTCAGTCTTTTCCTGAAATTATGGAAGTTAATCGTTTGGCCGGTGAGTATGATTATTTGCTTAAGGTCATTACACGCGATAATCAGTCTTTCGACGCCTTTTATAAAAGGCTAATTTCGACAGTAGAGTTAAGCAATGTCACATCATGTTTTTCAATGGAACAAGTCAAAAAAACCACCGAGCTGCCTCTCGGGCAATTCTAGTGAGTGGGTAGCGTTTCTTCGCGATGACGTGATAGGCGAAGGCATGTCTATTCCTACCGCGTTTGGCATGCGCCCGCTGCTTTATGCTGATTACACGGCTTCAGGGCGTGCGTTAGGCTTTGTTGAAAACGCCGTTTACCAGCAACTGCTGCCGTTTTATGCCAATACGCACACCGAGACTTCTTTTACCGGCAAAGTCACCACCCGCTATCGCGAGTCAGCGCGCCAAGCGGTGGCCCAGGCTGTTGGGGCTAATGACGACTATGCGGTGTTGTTTGCTGGTGCTGGGGCAACGGCAGCGATTGATCGCTGTTGTAAGATTTTAGAGCTAAAGCAGGGGGGCGATACGTTGGATGACGTTAGGCCGGTAATTTTTATCGGGCCTTACGAGCATCATTCCAACGATCTTATCTGGCGAGAATGCGATGCCGACTTGGTACGTATTTCGCTAGGCCAAGATGGCCTTATCCGCCTGGACGAACTAGAAGCGCAGCTAAAGCGCTACGTTGACCGGCCGCTAAAAATTGCCGCGTTTTCGGCAGCCTCTAACGTAACCGGCATCAAAACGGACGTTTCGGCTATCGCCACGCTGGTGCATCGTTACGATGGGCTGGCGCTTTTTGACTATGCCGCCAGCGGCCCTTACGTCGATATTAATGTGGCGGGCACCGGCAAAAATGATCACTTAGACGCGGTTTTTGTCTCGCCGCATAAGTTCGTAGGTGGGCCGGGTAGTTCCGGCGTCTTGGTGATTAGAAAGGCGCTGTGCCGTAATGCCATTCCCTCGGTTGCAGGCGGCGGCACGGTGTCTTATGTCACCGCGACGGAACACCGCTATGTGAGCGATATTCAACGCCGGGAGGAGGGCGGCACCCCGGATATATTAGGCAACATCCGAGCGGGCCTTGCCTTTCGCGTTAAATCGCTGGTTGGTGTGGATTACATTGAAGCGCAGGAAAAAGCCATGATAGCGATGGCCATGGCGCGCTGGTCAACGCTTGATAACTTAACGCTTTTGGGGCCGGTGGATGCGCCGCGGCTGTCTATTTTCTCTTTTAACGTTCGCGCCGGGCAGCGTGACATTCACCACAATCTCATTGTTGCCATGCTCAATGACCTGTTTGGCATTCAGGCAAGAGGCGGCTGTTCGTGTGCAGGCCCTTATGGTCATGAGCTGCTTTCAATTGATGCGGACACGGCGTTAGAGCACGAACGCTTAGTCCAAAAAGGTCGAAGCTTATATCGTCCAGGCTGGGTAAGACTCGGATTTCATTTCTTTTTTAGCAATGAGTCGGCTAACTATGTAATATCTGCCGTCGAGTTTATTACACGTTACGCGGCGGTATTAATGAAGCTCTACACCGTCGATGAAAAATCCGGTGTTTGGAGCGTTCGCCAACACTTGGTGGAAAATCAGCCCAGCATGCCAGCGATATGTCTGGACGCGCTTTTCACCCAGGCGAGCCCTGCATCAGACGCCACGTTCGAAGAAGGCGAGGATTACTTCGCTAAGGCACGGGATATTGTTGCGTTGGCAGAACAGGCCGACCTGCCCGCAAGCACTGCTAGCTCAGATGTACCTATCCGTTGGTTTTGGTGGCCTCATGAAGCAGACAAGGCTAGGCAGTCCCAGATTGAGATGACGCAATGACAGTAACTTCTTCCCCCTCACAGGTTGGCGCTGGTCTTGAAGCGCTTAATGAACGCGTCCGCTATGACTTGGCGTGTTTAAACCTGCCCCGTGAAAACTGGGTGCCTAGCCGAGCCGCTCACGATGGCCGACATATTTATGATGTCGTCATCATAGGCGGCGGGCAGTGCGGTATGGTCGCAGCATTTGCACTGTTAGCTGCGGGTATTCGCAATATTCGTGTCTTCGATCGAAATGCCGCGGGTCTTGAAGGGCCATGGATGAACTATGCGCGGATGGAAACGCTACGTTCGCCTAAAACGCTACCTGGCCCTAGCTATGGATTCGCGTCGCTGACATTTCGCGCCTGGCATGAAGCTCAGTTCGGTAACGAGGCATGGGAAGCACTGGATAAAATCCCCCGCCCCATGTGGATGGACTATTTATGCTGGTATCGTCAGGTGCTGGCACTGCCGATCGATAATAACGTTAACGTTGAGCATGTTAAGCCAGAAGGCGATTTATTAAGCCTTGAACTTTCGGGTGCCGGTGCCCGCAGCGGGTCGGTGCTGACCCGTAAACTCATCATGGCGACCGGGCGTGAAGGCACCGGCGCACCCAAAATTCCGGGTTTTGTGGCCACCTTGCCTGAGCGGGTGTGGGCGCATACCGCAGATGATATCGACTTTACTGCGTTAAAAGGCAAGCGGGTTATTGTCGTAGGCGTGGGCGCGTCGGCCATTGATAATGCCGCCGAAGCGCTGGAGAACGGCGCGCAATCGGTGCGCTTTCTGATTCGCCGTCCGCAAATGCCCACCGTCAATAAAATGATGGGTATCGGTTCGTTTGGCTTCACTCAAGGCTATGCCGGCTTGAGCGACGACTGGCGCTGGCGCTTTATGCACTACTCCTTTATTACCCAGACCCCGCCACCGCGTGGCTCTACCTTGCGCGTTAGCCGCCATGACAACGCCTATTTTCATTTTGACTGCGGTGTCCGCTCAACGCGAATAGACGGCGATGACGTTGTGCTCGAAACACAGCAGGGCGAGGTTCGCGGCGACTTTCTGATTATGGGAACCGGGTTTGAAGTCGACCCTTTGGCACGCACTGAATTAGCGGGTTACGCCGACCGTATTCTGCTATGGCGCGACTGCTATCAGCCACCGCGTGAGCTGGAGGATGACGAGCTGGGTAAATTCCCGTATGTCGGGTGCGACTTCGCTTTTCAAGAACGTGAGCCTGGTTCAGCGCCATGGTTACGCCACATACACTGCTTCAACTACGGTGCGTCCGTCAGTCTTGGCAAAGTAAGTGGCGATATCCCGGGCATTAGCGAGGGAGCCAGCTGGCTGGTTAACGCCATCGCTGCGTGTTTTTACCAGCAAGACGTTGAGCGCCACTGGCAGCAGTTTCAGGACTATGACACCCCGGAACTCCTGGGCGACGAGTGGCAGGCATCGCCGCTGCCGTCACCGTTATAAAGCGGTTCCCTTTGATAAGAAGCGCTTGGCTGATCCGTTTAAGGACATAAAAATGACAAATGTAATAGAAGCAGCGGCCAATGTGCCGAGTACCGGCCCCCTCGCTGACGCGTTAGCGATGCGTAGCAAGCTGATGGACTTGACGCAGGCCTCTTATAAAGCCGCCCTGTTGCCCAGCGACCCAGGTGGGCTGGCGCTTGAAACCAGGGCAGTGTTTGCCTGCCGGATGGCGAAAATGTGCCAGCAAGAGGGGCTAACGCGCCACTATGTCGAGCTGCTGTCCAGCTACGGCAGCGAAGCCGACCCGCTGAGCTTGGCAACGACGGACAGCCACCCACCGGCAAGTGAGCCGCGTCTAGCTGCCATGGTGAGCTATGTAGATTTAGTCACTCGCTCACCCAAAGATGCCAGCGAAAGCGATATTGAACGGCTGCGTAAAGCGGATATCAATGAATCGGACATTGTGCGCTTAGCCGGGCTGGTCGCCTTTGTTAATTATCAGCTGCGAGTTGCCGCTGTGTTAAGTGTCATGGGAGAAGCGCAATGAGCCGCGTTATTCATAAGTTTACGACGCGTGTCCCTACGTGGCGCCCCCATGTCACGCCGATTGATTATGAGCAGGCGACGCCCGCCCAGCGCGAAGCGCTGAAGGAAACGCCCTCTAATACCAAGATATCCGATTACGTGCTGGTGTTGGCACACGACCCGGAGTCGCTGCGCATTCGCACCTCGCTGTTCAACGGCATTATGTACGACAAGGGTGGCCTTGCCCGCGAAGAGCGTGAACTGGGCGCGGTGGCTGCGTCTGTGGTCAATCGCTGCATATATTGTGCTGCTGTTCATGCCCAGCGTTACAATAATATTGTCGGCGATGATCGGGTCATGGGGGATATCTTCCTGCGTGGCAAAGAGGCCGATCTTGACCCGCGCACGCGCGCTATTTTGAAATTCGGTATGCGTCTTTCCGAATGTCCTCCCAACGTCACCCAAGAAGATATTGGAAGTCTGAAAGAGGTGGGTTTAAACGATCAAGAAATCTTGGATTTAACGCTTTCAACGACGCTGTTTGGATGGGCCAACCGCCTAATGCACACGCTCGGCGAGCCGGTATCGGGCAAGTAGCCATACGGCCTTTTTGCTAACCATATATCGACAAAGGAATCTCCACGATGACCCGCACTCTCTCAAGCATTGCCCTATTAAGCGCGGCGGCCCTGTTGACCGCAACGCCAGCATTGGCAGAAACGCTGCGCCTTGGTACCGTCGTCACCGCGCCCCATCCCTGGGTTGATGCGGCGGAAGCCTTTAAAACAGAAGTCGAAGAAGCTACCGATGGCCGTGTGAAAGTACAAATTTTTCAAGGTGGGCAGCTGGGCAACGACCAAACCATGGTCGACGAAATACGCATTGGCACGACCGACATGATTATTGGCGGGGTCATGAATGTTTCGCCCTATATTCCTGATTTCGAGATCTTCAGCCTCAACTATTTGTTTGATGATATGGACGACTTTCGCGCAGCCACATCGTCTGATTCTCCTGTCTATGCGTATTTCGACAATGCCATGAGCGAGTCTGGCGTTGGTTTGAAACTGCTTAGCTTAACCGGCGGCGGTACGCGCAACTTAAGCAGCAATGTGGGGCCGATTGTTGAGCCTTCCGACCTTGAAGGCGTCAAAATGCGCGTTACCGGCTCACGCCTTGACGCAGAAATGTGGCAAGCGGCGGGGGCGTTGACTACCTCGCTCCCCTGGACAGAAATCTACACGGGTATGCAAACCGGCGTCGTCGGTGCCTTTGAAAGCACTATCAGCGGCTACTTCTCAAGCCGACTCTACGAAGTCGCCCCGTATCATGCCAAAACCGAGCATCAGATCATGATGAGCCACATCTCTATCAGCGAGAACCGCTTTAATCGTTTCTCAGAAGAAGATCAGGCCATTATTCTCGACGCGGCGCAGCACGCGGGTGAGTACGGAACGGAAAAAGGCGTTGAGTATGATGCCGAAGTCATTCAGCAGTTTGCAGACCTGGGTGTAACGGTAACGGAGGTCGACAAGCAGGCCTTTATTGATCAAATCGTTCCTCTTCATGACCAGTTTGCTCAAGAGCGCGATTTGACCGAACTGCTTGAAACGATTCGTAATCTTTAAGCCGTCACCGATAAGTCACTTGGTTAGCTGACCGCTCCCCGTTAACGGGGAGCGTTACCGCGAAGGAAAGGGCGCACGCATGCGACGAATAAACAATGTAATAGAGAAGGCGCTGACGTTTGTGGCGAGCAGTTTGTTTGCGGGCTTTATTCTTACGGTTCTCTATCAGGTTGTGGCGCGCAACTACTTGAAAATTTCGGTTTCCTGGACCGATGAAGTAGCCATGGCGTTTTTCGTATGGTCAGTGTTTCTGGGTGCCGCTATTGCGGTGCGCAGGCGCAGTCACTATGTGGTTGATGTCTTTCCATCGCGTTTTGTGATCACCCAGCGGGCGCTGCGTCTGTTTGGCAACGTCGCCTGCTTGCCGGTGATCTATGTGTTAATTGTCCACGGCAATGTGCTGGTTGATATGGGCTGGAGCCGGCGTTCGGTCGCGCTAGGAACGCCCATGGCCTATATGTTTGCCGCGATTCCAGTAGCGGGATTAGCGATGTTGCTATTTTCCTTTGAAATCATAATGGATGATATTGCGATGCTCAAAAAAGCTAACAGCGTGGATAGCGCGCGTGAGGCAACCAAAATATGAACCCTTTGTTGGTCTTGATTGGCAGCTTCTTGCTTCTTATTGCGCTTAGCGTACCCATTGCGTTTGCCATTGGCTTAGCATCTATTATTACGATCACCCAGCTAGGGCTACCGTTGACCTCGGTCGTCAACCAGATGTTTGCCAGCATCAATTCATTTCCGCTGCTGGCCGTGCCGTTCTTTCTATTGTTAGGCCGGCTGATGAACGACGGCGGCATTACCGATCGCCTGTTGAACTTTGCTGACAGTACGGTCGGGCACGTTCGCGGGGGGCTTGGGCACATCAACGTCATGGTGTCGATGATGTTTGCCAGCCTGTCGGGCTCCGCCGCTGCTGATACGGCCAGCGTCGGCGCCGTACTTATTCCCGCGATGAAGAAGTCCGGATACCCCGCGCCTTTTGCTGTTGCCTTAACGGCGGCGTCTTCAGTACTGGGCGGTATTATTCCACCCTCGATCTTGATGGTGATTTACGGTGCTTTCGGCAATGTGTCTGTCGGGGCGTTGTTCATGGGCGGCGTATTGCCTGGTGTGCTGGTAGGTTTGATGCAGATGGGCTACGTCTATTACGTTGCCAAGCGTCACGGTATCAAGGCAACGGGCAAGTTTTCGTTCTCAAAAGTGGGCCGCACCGCCCTGACGGCGGCACCTCCCATGATGTTACCGCTGGTCGTGCTAGGCGGTATTACCGCCGGTGTGTTTACCGCGACCGAAGCGGCCTCGGTAGCCGTTCTGGTCGGTGGGCTTCTAGCCTTTGTGTTTTATCGTGCGATTCATATTAAGCAATTGCCGGGTATTTTAGCCGATTCCGTGGTGAGCTTTTCGCTGCCGATGTTCGCCGTTGCGTCAGCGGGGATCATGGGGTGGCTGATCTCGTACCTGGGGATTGCTCAGGAGGTTGCCGACTTTATCCTGTCTGTTACCCAGGCCCGAGTCGGTATCATGCTGCTGGTGATGTTTTTCATGCTCGTCATCGGCACAGTGCTTAGCCCGGTGACGGCGGTGATCATCTTCCTGCCTATCATTCAAGGGCTTTGCGTGTCGGCAGATATCAACCAGATCCATATGGGCCTGGTGGTGATTTTGTCGCTGACGCTGGGACTGATCACGCCGCCATATGGTATTTGTCTGCTGATAGCCACACAGATAGGCGAGGTGTCGATGGGGCGCGCTTTCGTGGCTGTCATGCCGCTCATCATGCTTATTATGCTAGTGATTATTGCCATGATAATGCTGCCGAGCGTGTTTCTATACCTGCCGCAAATGATGTTCCCCAAAACGTTCTAACGATGCCTTTCTATCGCTCACGCAGCACTTAACGTTGGCCCGACAATAGGATTGTCGGGCCAACTTTTTTAGGGAGCTTTTTGTACTGAACTGGTTTTTATTGTTAGGGCCTGTTGACGTTTGGACGAAAAGGATTTGGCAGGATAAGAGCAAGCTCGCAGAATAGAGGTTCTCACACCCAAAAACTGCGAGCCTGCGATGCCTCGATGAATGCTCACGGATGAAAACTGACCGAAGCTAAAACCTATCCTGCTTCAACAAGGTATCTATGACAAGGCCAACCTACTACTTACTGTGGAAGGTATTCTGCACCGGATGCGCACGGGGTGCCAGTGGCGGGACTTACCCGAAGCATTTGGGCCTTGGAGTACTCCCTACAAGCGCTTCAACGCCTGGTCAGCAGCTGAAAAACTGATGATGCTTTCCGGCACTCTGGTGAATGATCCTGATATCGAGTGGCTACCCTTGTGTCAAAGCACACCAGGACATTACCGGGCCGCCACAGAGGAGACAGAAACCATTGGTAAAAACCGTTCAGGCAACGCCAGCAACATTCATTTGGCCTTCGACGCTTACGGACTTCCCGATACATTCAGGATAATGAGCGGTGAGGTGCATAACAGAAGTCCAGGAATTAATTAACGACTTGCCGTCAGATGATGCACTGGCCGCTGACAAAGGCTAAGACAATGAGTGTACCCGTGAGCAGACTGAAGCAAAGACTATGAAGGCCGTAATTCTACACAAGCGTAATTCGAAATAGAGAAATGCTAGTTTGGGCCGAGGGTTATATCGCTATCGGCATATCGTGGAGAATGCCTTTGCGCGATTGAAGCCGTATCGCGCCATAGCGATGCGTTACGATAAGCTCAAGCGAAACTATGAAAGCAGGGTAGTCTTGGTCTGCGGATTTTTGTGGCTACCCATGTGAAAGGTCAACAGGCCCTAGCCTTGCTGAATTTGTTTTCCTAGCCAACTGGCGATCAGAGGAAGCATCGCTAGGATCAAGAAAACACGAAGTACATGATGGGCTGCCACCATGGCAGGATCTATGGATAACGCAAGCGCTACGACGCCAAGTTCCGGTGCCCCTCCAGGCAAATAGGATAAGAATAAAGGTGTGTCGTTTAAGCCTATAATGGGTGCAAGCAACAGGGCTGCAACGAAGGAGCCGAGGGTGAGGAGTACGCCAATCATTGCGGCTAGCCAGCCATCTTTTAAAATTTGTGGAAGGGAGTAATGCGTGAATCGCGCTCCTACTCCTGCGCCAATAATAATCTGTGCTGCGCTGGAAAGTATGGGGGGAACATGGACCGTCAAAATATCAGTAGCGTGCAGTAATCCTGAGCTGAGCAATGGAATCAATAGCATCGCTGAGGGGAAGTTCAATCGCCAGGCTAGCCAGCCGCTGGCTATCGCCACCAGTGCCAGGATTCCATGTTTAAAAGGATCTATTGCTTCCGCGTGAGTAAAGCTTGCAAGGCTGGCGTCAGCGAGGTTAATGCCGGAAATAGCCTGGATGATAATGGGCGCAGCAATTAGCAATACCACTAATCGCGCGGTATGACAGAGGGCAACGCGGCTGACTTCGGCTCGATAATTTTCTGCCAAAACAGACACGATTGAGAGCCCGCCTGGTATGGCGGCGAATAAGGCAGTAACTCGATCCATTCTCCCTAAGCGATAAAATATTTGATAAGCGATAAAACAAAATGCCAGCGATAAAAAACTCATGACAATCAGGCTTATGGTCCAGTCTCCGGCCTGGCGTACGACTTCTGGCGTAAAACTGGTGCCTAGCATGGTGCCGATAGCAACCATGGCGTAACTGCGCCATGGGCCAGGAAAACGAGGCTGAAAAGATGTCGTCTGAGTACATAGAAGTGAGGCCGTTAGACTGCCAAGTACCCATGGTAACGGTAGGGAGAGTGCAAAAAAAGCGAATCCGCCTAAGGCGCCGATGCAAAAAGTAATGCCTCCTCGAAGTTGAGGAGGCATTTGTTTAATTAGATTCATGGCTAGCACGGCGAGAACGAAGTGCTTTCAATGCTGGGGCACCCATCAAAACAAGCAGCATTATGATGAAAAGAGCAAGAGCAATGGGTCGCTCCAGCATGTATTCAAAAGGTCGGCCACCGGACACCTGTAAGGTGCGCACAACTTCTCCTTCCATCATGCGGCCAAGCAGTAAACCGATGACCGCGGCTGCGACGGGATAGTTGTTTTGTCGCATGAGCCAGCCGAGCCCTGCAAAGGCGGCAACCGTTAGCGGTCCAGCGATAGTGCCGGTTATGCCATAGCCACCCCAGGCACACATTGCTAATACGCTTGGCACTAGATAAGCCAGTGGAACGCGCACCACCATGCCCAGTAAGCGAAGGCTAAGTAATCCCATAAACGCTAGAAGTACTACTTGACCCAAATTGCCGAGAATAATCGAATACACGATATCGGTCTGGTCTCTTATAAACGATGGCCCACCAATAATATTGTGGAAAGAGAACGCGGCCAGAAGTACAGCAGTCGCAGCCCCACCAGGAATGCCAAGAGCTAGTAGTGCTGTCATTGAGCCGCCCTCCGAGCTGGAGTTTGCTGATTCGGCCGCCACAACACCCTCAGGTGCTCCCTTGCCGAATACTTCAGGTGTCTTCGACGTTCGCTTGGCCTCGCCATAAGAGACAAGGTTGGCTACCGACGAGCCCACGCCCGGAATGGCGCCGATCAGTGCGCCAATGAGGCTGCCGCGTAGTAAGATGCCGGGATGGCGAAACGTCTGCTTGACGCCTTTGAGAATAAGAGAAAACGAAATATTACGCTGGGCCTCATTTTGTACTAGAAATGAGCCTCCTCTCAGGCGTAATAACTCAGAAGCGGCGAATATGCCGATCATGGCGGGCACAACCGGGATGCCATCAAGAAGATAGGGGTTGCCTATTGTAGTGCGCATAATGCCCGTCGTGGACATGCCAATTTGGCTGAGCATGAGACCCAGAAAGCCGGCCAGCAGACCCTTGGCCATACTGCTGTCATTGAGTGTCGCGATAAGGGTTAGTCCCCACAGTACCACCACGACCATTTCCAGCGGACCTACTTTAAGTACAAAAGCAGCCAATGGGTTGATTAATAACATCAGAAGGCTGTAACCCACGAAAGCGCCCACCACGGAAGCACAAAGGCCAAGGCCGAGTGCTTCATTGTGTTGACCCTTTCGCGCCATCGGGTATCCGTCAAATGCCGTTGCAATTGATGAAGATGACCCGGGGATATTCATAAGAATAGCGGTTACCCCGCCACCGTAGGCACCGCCAGTAAATATGGCGGTTAAAAACAGCATGGCTTGAAGAAAATCCATGCCAAAGGTCACTGGCAGGAAAACGGCCATGGCCATTGAAATTTGTAGCCCGGGAATCGCACCGAAAACTAGGCCGATAAATAAGCCAGGGATAACCCAAAGCCAAGGGCTTAGATCAGTAAAAAGAAGAGTAAACGCCTGAGATAATGCGAGTTGATCAATCATGTTAAAGCACTAGTGTGGTCATTGGATAAGGGAATAGAGAGCCAAAACCCTTGACAAGAAAAACAGTAAACACGAGTGCATATAGAGGCGGTTGCCATTTGCCTTTGCTCCCACACATAAGAACGCCGACCCAGACAAAAACGAAAGTAGCAACGTCAAAGCCGACGTTGGTTAACGCAAAGCAAAAGGCGGCAAATCCTGTAAGAAGCAGTATGTCGCTCCATATAGATGATTTATCAATACTGCTGGGCGAAGGCTCTGACACTGGCTTCAATAAGGCTTTAGTGGCAATCCCAATGGACAAAAGCCCAATGATTATTGCGCTGGGAGCCACTATCACTAGATTGTTCAGCGTTGTGGAAGCCTGAGTGGCGCTCCAGGTAATAAAGCCCGCTATAGCCAGTATGAGGCCTAACAAAAAGGCATGCGTTGCAGAAATCTTTCCTGTTACCATTTTATAGTGTCTCCACATTGAAATAATAATGGGACCAAACGTAAGTTGATCCCGTGATGATTATGTGCAAAGCACCAGTGCTTATGCGCCAGCAGTGACGTTATTCATTCTGCTTCTGGTGAGTATTGCTTCAAAATTTCAAAGTTGGATTCGATGATCTCTGTCGTGCGCTCAGGCCCCAGCCACTCTGCACCAATATCTTGGGCTTCTAGCCGACTAACGAATGTCTCATCTTGCAGCGCATTGTGATAGGCATCGACCATTTGTTGAAATGCTTCTGGGTTACTCTCTTTAAAGGCAGCATGCGCGGCGAGGCCTCGCATTGATCCTGCCAGTACCGGGACTGGCTCGTATCCGCTCTCTTCAAGCGCTGCATTCAGCGTTGGAGCATCCCAGTCTTCTGATGCGGTATCAGCCGCTAAGGCAAGAGGGCGTATGTACTCCTGGATTGATAGCGTGCCGTCTGCAGCCAATACGGTCATGTCTACCTGCCCACCGGCGACCGCCGTACGCGCAGCACCGCCAGACTGGTAGGTGACAATATTGACGGCTGTTTTATCGAGTCCAAAGGCTTCAAGAGCCAGTTCAAGGTTGATAGCGCCGGTCGAGCCAGGTACGACAGAAACGCTTAGCCTTCCTGGATTGTCCTTGGCTGCCGCCATGAAGTCCGCCAGCGTTTCATAAGGCGTGTCCGCATTGACGGCGAAAAGATCGTAATCATTCCACTGTCCGTTGATAAATGCGAAGTCTGACAAATCATAAGTGGCATCAAAGCCAAGAATCGCATTCGAGATGTAGGGATGTATTGAGGACGCAAGGAAATAGCTCCCATCAGCAGGCATATTGTGGAAGTAGGTATGGCCGACATGCCCCCCCCCTCCATTTTGATTTACGACTGAAATTGGCGTGCCTAGATCTTCCTGAAGCCGCTGAGCCAACGCGCGAGCGGTGCGGTCAGCGGATCCGCCAGGGCCAAGCGCAACAACGAAAGTGATTTTTTGTGTTGGCCAGCTTTCCTGGGCTGTGGCGGTGAGGGGGGTAATCGCAGCCGTCAGGGAGAAACCCAGCATAGCTGTAGCAATGACTTTTTTCTTATTAATCATGGTGGCCACTCCGCTTTTCTTTAGATAATTGTATGACAATCATTTGTGAGTAAATATAGAAGTACATATAGTAGTTTCTGTAGATCCTCGGATATGTAGGCAAAAGGTCTAATTTTTAAGATATTTTTTGAAAATTATTGAAAGTTATATAAAGCTGTATGCATTCGAGGAGAATTGCTTTGTCTACAATAAAAGAAGAAGCGAATGGTTTGGCTGCTGAACGAGTAGCTAGTGGTTTATACGGTGAAATACTTAAAGGTCTGTTGCAGGCTGGTGCTCGTCTTGGCGAGGTTGCGTTGGCTGAGCGCTTTTCTGTCAGCCGAGGGCCTGTGCGTATGGCGCTCAAAAGCCTTAGCGAGTGTGGGCTTGTAACCATCGTGCCGAACAGTGGAGCGCATGTGCGTGAAATGCGGTACGAAGACGCTCGGGCGATCTACCAGGTTAGAACTGCTCTTGAAACTGAGGCCGCTATGTTAGCAGCCGGTCGTGCCAATGCATCCACTGGCGATGAGTACCTGGCGTTACTGCAGTTACATGCCAGCCAAGTGACATCTCATCCTGAGGGGGCCTATCTCCAGGAGTCCGAGGAGTATGACTTTCATTTAGTTACCGCACGCATGTCCGGTAACCTACTCATTGAGCGTTATTTAACACACGAGCTTCGTCCGCAGCTAACCCTGCTAAGGAACAAGCATCGGTATGTTACGGGGCGCGGAAAAATCGCACTTTATGAACATGAGCGCATAGCCTCAGCTATCTCGGAAGGTGATGTAGAGGTGGCGGGCTTATTGATGCGGCGGCATATACAGAGCAGTTGGGAAACACTTGAAGAACAGCTACTCAAGAGAGACGCCCTTAATTAAACAGTAATTGAGTGATAATCGCGGAGTCCAGACAAGGTTTTGTTTGGCTTTAGCCTGCACTAGGGAGTGAGTGTGTATGAAAACTGTAATTCTTGATGATTGGGAAGGCTGTATGAAGGAGCATTCTGCCGTATCTCGCCTGCGTGAATTCTCTGAGGTGGAGATCTATGGTGACATGCCTACCTTTGATGCCCTGGTGAGTCGACTTCAAGGAGCCGATGCGATCATCCCGCTGAGAGAGCGCACCTTGATTGGCCGGGACCTTATCGCGGCTTTGCCCGACCTAAAGTTAATCGCTCAAACCGGTACGGGCCTTGCGCATATGGATAAAGACGCAGTGGCACAGGCGGGGATTTCGGTTGCAACGACGCCGGGTGGGTCTACGGCGGCGGTAACCGAAATGACTTTTGCCTTTTTGCTTAACCTCACCAAGCGAGTTGTTGAGGTGGATCGTCGGATGTCCGCTGGGGAGTGGCCAACGATCGTGACCAGCAATTTGAGCGGTAAAACCATTGGTCTGATTGGTCTGGGCAAGATTGGATGTTCCGTGGCGAAAATGGCACAGGCCTTTGGCATGCGGGTAGTTGCATGGGGCCCCAGGTTGACTCAGGAGCGAGCAGCCCAAATGGGAGTAGAGTACGTTTCATTGGAAGGCCTACTCACCCAAGCGGACGCCGTTAGTATCCATGTAAGGCTGATACCTGAAACGGAGGGGTTATTGACGACGGAGCATTTTAAACTAATGAAGCCAGGTGCGATTCTGATCAATACCTCACGCGGAGCCATCATTGACGAAGCGGCGCTCATTGATGCTTTGCAGAGTAAGAAGATTGGTGGGGCGGGGCTAGATGTTTTCTGCGAAGAGCCGCTACCGCAGTATAATGCTTTTTCGGCACTGGATAATGTCATAACAACGCCACATATGGCATGGAAAACTGAAGAAACCTTTTCGCGTTTTCTCAATGGATCGGTTGATAATATCCAGGCATTTTTTGTAAAAAAAGAGCCCCGAAATATCATTAACATTTCCGATGGAAAAACATGAGGCGATCCTGCCCAGTAATAGTGGACACGGGTTAAGCGATCATTCGGGCTTCAGAAATCTCGGGACTGATTATTCCAATAGCACTGTGCCGCCGTTGCTTGTTGTAGTCCAGTTCAATGTACTCAAATACCTGCCTTCGCATCGCATGGCGTGTATCAAACCGTTCACCATGAATCGCTTCTACTTTAAGACTATGAAAAAGGCTCTCGGCGCAAGCATTGTCGTAGTAGTTGCCTTTAGCACTCAAGCTGCATGTCGGCTCGTACTTGATCAGCAGCGACTGATAAAGGGTTGAACAGTACTGACTTGCTCGATACGTGACCAGTCAATGAGATTATTGATGCTATCCAGCTCTTTCAAAGCATCATGATCAATCTGCGTTGTTTGATATCCTCCTAAGCCATCCTGAGATCCCGTTGTGATAGCGCTGGTTCGCTATTATCTGATTTATTACAGGGAGAGGTGACTCGTGCAAAGGTCTCGTAGACTATTAATATAAGAAATATCAATAGTGAGCAACCGATACGCTGCGAATGAGTGCCGTGATCTGTTTGCCGATATGTAGCCCCATTTCATCCCAGGACTTTCGCGTTAGCCTTGCCCTTAGGCGGATATCGCCAACGTTCAAAAGTAGCTCTACGGAGTGCGGGCTTGTCGATAGTGAGGTCATGTCTTCAATAGTGGCGCTGAGCTGGTTGCGGTAGCTGGTTGACTGTAATGGCTTCAGCGCTAAGGCAATATCGCGTGCGAGAATACGCACCCGTAATGGGCTGCCGATAGGAGCCGACGTGCCCGGTATGACTAATCGATGGGTGTCATTAAGGGCGAGGTGAGTCAGATTGTACGTCGCGTCGTGCTCATCTACGCAGCCTTCAAGAATCGATGCAGCGTCAAACCCACCGAGTTCGTGAGTCAAATCAAAGCGCTGTAGCAAGTGATTCAATCGGTCGCTGGCCACGACACGGCCCGCCTTCATCAGCACCAGATGATCGGCGATAGCTGAAATCTCCTCCGCATCATGGCTGACGTAAATTACCGGAATGTCTACCTGCTTGGTCAGTTGAGCAATAAAGCGTAGTAGCTCGTCTTTGCGTGCGCCATCTAGCCCTGTCAGTGGCTCATCCATCAGCAGCAGTTGAGGGTCGCTGAGCAGTGCGCGGCCAATGGCAACCCGCCTGGCTTCCCCGCCCGATAGCGTGCCGGGCATACGTTCGAGCAACGCTTTAATACCCAGGAGCTCGACGATTTCATCAAAGCGGGCTGATGCATGCGCTGGCATGCCATAGGTGAGATTGCCGCGTACTCGGTAGTGAGGAAACAGCCGGGCTTCCTGAAACACGACACCGATTCTACGTTTATGGGCGGCAACGCTAATGCGGCGCCGGGTATCCAGCAGCACTTGGTCACCCAGCTGAATAACCCCGCTATCGGGATATTCAAGACCTGCAATAAGGCGCAGCAAGCTGGTTTTGCCGCTTCCTGACGTGCCAAAAATGCCGGTCACGCCGTGGGCGGGGAGTACCAGCTCGGTTTGAAGATGAAAACTACCGAGCCGTTGGTCGATAGACAATGACAGCGAAGAGGAGTCCACAGGCAATGCGGGATGACGAAGGTTACTAGGATTACTAGGATTAGTAGGCATCGCGTTCCTGCAGTCGTTGTTTAGTACGTCGAGCTAGCCACTCAGAGGCGATCAATGAGAACAGGGCGATGATGATAGCGATAACACAGAGCCGCGCTGCCGCTGATTCCTGGCCGGGCGTCTGAATTAGCGTATACAGCGCCAGCGGCAAGGTACGTGTTTCGCTTGGGATATTAGAGGCAAACGTGATGGTGGCACCAAACTCGGAAAGCGCGCGGGCAAAGGCCAAGACGGTGCCCGTCAGCAGGCCTGGAATGGCCAATGGTAGCGTAATGGTGGTAAACACTCGCCAGCGATTGGCGCCTAGCGTTCGCGCTGCGGCTTCAAGCTTGGGGTCCACCGCTTCCAATGATAGGCGTAGTGCTCGTACCAATAATGGAAATGCCATCACGCCGCTGGCAACGGCGGCGCCTTGCCATGTGAAGGGTAGTGATACGCCGAGAGTGGCATATAACCACTGGCCGACCACCCCTTGTCGACCGAGCGATACTAAGAGTAAATAGCCCACTACCACGGGTGGCAGCACCAGCGGTAGATGAATAAAACCATCGACGATGGATTTGCCTCTGAAGTCGTGTCGGGCTAACCACCAGGCAACCGCAATGCCCGGTGGTAAAATCCAGGCCACTGCCGCTAAGCCAATGAGGAGACTAAGGCGGATAGCCTCCCATTCGGCTGGCGACAGTATCACGGGCTGCTAATGTCGGTGTCGAAGCCATAGTCAGCAAAAATAGTCAGCGCTTCTTCGCTCGCTAACCACTCGCGCAGCGCCACGGCCGCGTCGTTTTGCTCTGCCCCTATTAGTGCAATGGGGTAGGTGATGGGTTCATGGCTGGAGGTGGGAAATAGCCCGAGTACCCGCACGCGGTCACTGGCAAAGGCATCAGTTTGATACACAACGCCAAGCGGCGTTTCCTGTCGTTCTACCAGTGTTAACGCCGCGCGGACGTCGTTGCCACGTGCAAGCTTTGGCTCCAGCTCTTCCCACTCACCGAGAAATTCCAGCGCTTGCTGGGTGTAGATACCGGCCGGCACGTGATCCGGGTCGCCGACGGAAAGACGATCACGCTCTTCTAGCAGCGTTGCAATGCGTGCCTCGTCGCCTGGGACGAACTGTTCTGGCAGGTCAGGGCTCGCTGATACCAGCGCCAAACGGTTCTGGAGTAAGTCGCTGCGCTGTTGGATGTTGACGCCTTGCTCTTCGAGCCAGTCCATCCACTGTACGTTGGCGGACAGGAAGAGATCCGTGGGGCTGCCATTGGCGATTTGCCGAGCAAGCGTCGAGGACGATGCATAAATGGGCGTCACGTTAACATCATGCTGAGCTTCATAGACGGCAATGGCGTCATTGAGCGCATCGGTAAGCGAGGCGGCGGCGGCGACTTGAATATTGTCAGTGGCAAAGGCTGAGGTTGGAAGTGCTAGTGTCAGCGCAGTGGCTAATAAACGGCGATTCATTGCATGTGTAAGCATTGTATTAATTCCGTTATTTCCATATGGATATAGCGGAGATTACACAAAACGGCTCACTAGCTCAATACGATAATAAGCACGTTCAGGGATTGGGATGGCTGGCCGGGGCCAATAGCGAAAGCAGCGCCTGAGCGTCAGTCGAGTCCTCCAGCGAGAGCTGGCGTTCCAACGCGCGGTAGTGAGTCAGCACCTGCTTGCCAAGCTCCGTGAGATGAGCACCGCCGCGCTCGTTACCGCCAGAGCTGGTCGATACAAGAGGGGATGGAAAGTGGTTGTTCATAGTATCGATGAGCTGCCAGGCTTTTTTGTAGCTCATCTTGAGTGCGCGGCCAGCGGCTGAAATTGATCCCGTTTGTTCTATCATCTCAAGCACATCGGCTTTTCCTGGGCCAATGATCACATCATGCTGTAGGGCTAAACGTAATTGAAAGGTGGGTTTAGGATGGTGGGTTCGAGTCATTTAGCGCCCCTGCACGAGATATTTAGCCACCAGTTTAGCAGTGACTGACGGCTTAATGCCTATTCTCCAGCCTTATGTAGGTGTACTGGCATTTATGTTTTGTGCCGTTGGTTGGTAAGCGGCAAGTTAGGCGTACGGTGAACTCTATTCTGGGGATGTGAGACTCTGTCTTTGATAGCTGTGCTTGATAAGGTCTTGCACAGCTTTCGGCTGCAGGAGTATTTGTAATGATACGTTTGCAGCCGAGTTTTAACAGGGTGAGTGTGCTAGAAGCTGGTTCTTAAATTGACGGCTACATTCAGAGGATCACCATAAGTGTTGTAGCTGTTTAAGCCACCGATACGTGCGTAGTAACGACGGTCTGTCAGGTTGTTAATCGCCAACGTCAAACTGGTATCCGAGGTAACGTCGTACCCCAGCTGTGCATTTAAAATCGCGTAACCGCTGCCTTCTCGGATACCTTCCTCGCCGGTACCATCAATGGCCGAGTTAGCGACCATGCCCGTGCTTATGCGCCAGGGCGAGCCACCCGGTCGGTAAGTGCCGTATAGCTTTAACGAATGTTTTGGCTCGAATAAGGAGAACTGTTCCCCGCTTCTGTTCTGATCGACTTCATATTGACTGGTTAGGTACGTGTAGCCAGCTGTTAGATTGACGTTAGCCATTGGGCTACCGCTGATTTCAACCTCAGCTCCTTCCACAACGACTTCACCTGCAGCCAGAAATGAGCCCGGGTTATCGAGATCCCGGTAAGCGCGATTCACGTCCTGAGTGCGAAAAATAGCAGCGCTATATTGCAGTTGGGTTTCGTTGAACTGGCCTTTAATGCCCAGTTCAATCTGCTTGCCTACTCGTGGCTCTAACGCCTCTCCATTAGCGTTGGCTTGAGACTGGGGCATGAAAATATCGGCGTAACTGGTGTAGGCGACAAGCTGCGGATTGATTTGATAAATCAATCCGCCTGAGGGGGTGAAGGTGTTCCGTTCGCGACCGCTTGTTGCCCATTCTGTGGGTGTTGACGGCAGAACGTATCTGCCAGCGTCGGTAAAATTACTAAGTCGTCCACCCATCACGACAGTGAAACGCTCTATGGGTGAAAGCCGTAACTGAGAGTAAATGCCCTGTTGCTCGGTTTCATACTCCCAGCCCATATTGTAGGGTTGGACACTGTTTTCGGGCACTAGGTCTGGCTGCCCAAGCGGAATATCCTCAACGGTTGAGTTGGCTCCATAAAGTGTTTCGCCACTATAGCGTTCGTAGTTGAAACCGAGCGTTGCTTCGTGGTCTCTACCGAGTAGCGTGAAGGGCCCAGTGGCGAAGATATCCAGTGATTCTCGTCGTGATTCGTCATCCCAACCACGACGAGTATAACGGCCGATGTTGCCCGTATCGGGATCAACACCGGTGCTTGGGTAGGCATCATTTAGATACCAGTCACTTCTGGAATGGCCCACTAGTGCCTTAAGTGTCCAGCCGTTGCTTAGGTCGTGTGCGCCCTCAAGCCCAAAGGTGGTCAAACGAGTATCGAAGCTTGTCCAAGACGGGGTAGGGTTAGTGGATCTGGAAACGTCGAGAAGTCGACCATCGGTATAAGCGGGCAGCCCAGAGAACGGATTCGTTTTACTATCTTGGGTGGCCGCATACAACGAGACGGTCGTCGAGGGGGCCAAGTCATAATCCAGCGTGCCATAGAAAAAATACGTTTGAGCATCGGCATTGTCGTAGAAAAACTCACGGTCTTGAGCTGAAACCACGATCCTTCCACGTAGATCACCCGCCGCATCAAGTGGTGCTCCAATGTCTAATTCGGTTCGTTTATTATCCCAAGAGCCATACATTAGAGCCGCGTTACCCTGTGGTTCAAAGGGGGCGCGTTTTCGAACGAAATTAACGGTGCCTCCGGGCTGGCCCGAGCCTTGAAATAAGCCCGCCGGCCCACGTAGAACCTCCACGCGATCAAACATCGCCAGGTCGTATTGTTGTGTCGCGTTCAATCCGCCAAAAGCAGGCACTCCGTCGTAGCTTGATTCAAGAAAGTAGCCCCGTGACCTGATCTGAGACGTCGCTCCGTCCCAAGGGGTCACCGTTACGCCAGTGACCTGTTCAAGGGCCTCCTCAACGGTATTCAAATTTTGATCTTCGATCCTTTGCCGTGTGATGACGCTGACTGAGTTGGGTATTTGCATCACTGGGACGGCACTCTTGTCGCCGATTGTTAATGCTGGTGCTATATAGCTGCCGCTTCCTTCTGTCGTGGCTTCTCTGTACGCATTTACCGTGATGGGAGACAACGGGTGGGCAACATGACTGGCGTCATGCGGTTCGGCTTTGGCTGTTCCCGCCCAGCAAACAATGCTAAGCGCGGTGCCTATGAATGACATCATGGGCAGGCTTAACGGTTGTGCTTGAGTTCGCAAAAACTTATTTGGCGACTCGATAAGCACGAAGGCTATTTTTTTCATTACGTTGTGGCCTTTTAGGTTCAGTTACTAGGCAGGTATTTGCAGGTAGCTTGATTCTTCAATTTATTATTATGATATAACATATCTATTAAGGCGGGTTAGAATTTTATAAAAATGGGCTACGAATAAATGAATGCCTGTGCGTATCTGCGTCGATCCGCGGCAGGTGATTGTGCAGTGAATTTCTACTCAAGGCCCATCGATCCAATCCCTAATGTCACGAGGCCCAAGCCAAGGGGATAGTTTGGATTTATTTGGTGTTATGAGGGCTGGTCGCTGGTGGTGCTCGCACCAGCGACGGAATCTACCCTCTAAGCGCTTAACCGTTTGCAATGCGTTCATCTGGTAAAAATATGCGGCTATAAATCGGGCGAATCCAAGCATCTCCATTTTGGGCTAGTCCTAACGCGCGAAAGCGGTGCTTGGTGAGCTCAGCGTGGATCAGCGCTTCGCTGTTATTGGTACGCAGTTCAAGCCGAACGGTGGGACCGACAACCGAGACCAGCTCGATTTTGGCATGCAAAGCATCAGCATGCTCACGCCCAGCAAACACTTCGATTTCATGGGGTCGCACGTAGGCCTGGCCTAGCTCATTCTTATAGCCTGCAAATTCCGGTGCCGGCAGCTGCACATCGCCAATGCGTGCAACGCCGTCATGAACCCGTGCGTGAAACAGGTTCACGTTACCTAAAAACTGGTAAACGAAAGGATTGGCAGGATGGTCATAGACCTCCTCTGGCGAGCCATCTTGCTCTACGCGGCCTTTATTCATGACGACGACGCGATCAGAGACTTCCAACGCCTCTTCCTGGTCGTGAGTGACGAAAACGCTGGTAACGTGGATATCGTCGTGGAGCCTGCGTAGCCAGCGGCGAAGCTCTGCGCGTACCTTGGCATCCAGCGCGCCGAAAGGCTCATCCAGCAGCAGCACTTTAGGTTCGACCGCCAGCGCGCGAGCCAACGCTATGCGCTGGCGCTGGCCACCAGAAAGCTGGTGCGGATAACGATGTGCGGTCCAGTCCAGCTGCACTAGCTCTAGTAGCCGCATGACCTTTTGCTTAATCTCGGTTTTACTGGGGCGGGTTTTGCGTGGCCGAACGGTGAGTCCGTAAGCCACGTTTTGAAACACGGTCATATGTTTGAACAGCGCATAGTGCTGAAATACAAAGCCAACGCCGCGTTCACTGACGTGCAGGTCAGTGGTATCTTCGCCGTGAAAGCGGATGCGTCCGGTATCGGGTTGCTCAAGGCCGGCAATGATCCGCAGCAGAGTGGTTTTGCCCGAACCAGAAGGGCCGAGTAGGGCAGTCAGTTCGCCATTACGGAAAGTGAGGCTGACATTATCTACCGCCACAAAGTCGCGAAAGTGTTTGTTAACGTGATCAATTTCGATGCTCATGAAGGCTCTCTCTTATCTCTGTGAAGAGCTAAAGGGGGTCATGCGGCGGCAATGCGCTGACGGCGCTCTTCGTTCCACTCAACGGCGCTTTTAATCGCGATGGTGACCAGCGCTAGGCCTGTCAATAGCGAAGAGACGGCAAAGGCGGCGGTGAACATGTATTCGTTGTAAAGCACTTCGATATGCAGCGGCATGGTGTTGGTTTCACCACGAATGCGGCCAGACACAACGGCCACCGCGCCAAACTCGCCCATTGCGCGGGCATTACACAGAATGACGCCGTAAATCAGCCCCCATTTGATATTGGGCAGCGTGACGTACCAGAACGTTTTCCAGCCGTTGGCGCCCAGCGTTAAAGAAGCCTCTTCTTCCTCTTTACCCTGCTGCTGCATAAGCGGGATAAGCTCGCGTGCAACAAACGGCAGAGTGCCAAAAGCGATCACGATGACGATGCCAGGAATGGCGAAAATAATCCGCATATCGTGAGCCGAGAGCCAAGGCCCAAGCCAACCCTGTGAGCCGAACAAAATGACGAAGATTAGGCCCACCACCACGGGAGATATCGCAAAGGGCATGTCGATGAGCGAAATTAAAATCGACTTGCCGCGAAACTCAAACTTGGCGATAGACCAAGCGGCCGCCACGCCGAACAGCGTATTGAGCGGTACAACAATGGCCACGATGAGAAACGTTAAGCGAATCGCTGATAGCGCATCAGGGTCGCTTACCGCGTCGTACCAGACGCCAATACCTTGTTCAAAGGCACCGTAAAGCACGACCGTTAACGGCAGCACTAAAAAAAGACCCAGGAAGATTAAGGCGATGGTGATGAGGATGATTCGCAGCCAAGCGGGCTCTTCGGTCGCGCGTCGCCAGCGTTTAGCGATAGTGTCATGGGTCTCAATGACCGTTGATGACGTTGTCACGGCGTACTCCTGTTATCCATGGCGCCGACTGGCCCACCACTGCAGGCCGTTAATGACCAGCAGCATTAAAAATGCAGCGACAAGCATGACTGTGCCGATAGCGGCTGCGCCGTGGTAGTCGTATTGTTCAGCCTTGGCGACGATCAATAGCGGGGTAATTTCGGTACGAAATGGCAGATTGCCAGAGATAAAGACCACCGAGCCGTACTCGCCCAACGCCCGTGCGAAGGCCAGTGCGTAGCCGGTGAGCAGGGCGGGGAATAGCGCGGGGAAAATAACCCGACGTATGGTGGTGAGGCGGTCAGCACCCAGGCTTGCGGAGGCTTCTTCCAGCTCGGCTTCTAAGTCTTCCAACACCGGTTGTACGGTACGCACCACAAACGGTAAACCGATATAAGTAAGGGCAATCACCACGCCCAGCTGTGTGTAGGCGATGCGAATGCCAAACACATCCAAGTATTGCCCCACCCAGCCGGTGCTCGCGTAGAGCGTTACTAGGGCGATACCGGCTACCGCCGTTGGCAGGGCAAACGGTAGATCAACCAGCGCATCGACCAAACGCTTACCAGGAAACCGGTAACGCACCAATACCCAGGCAACCAATGCCCCAAACACCAAGTTGATTGTTGCGGCAATTAAGGAACCGCCAAAAGACAGTTTGTAGGAAGCGACGACCTGACGCTGAGTGACCGCACTCCAAAATGTGTCCCAGCTCATGGTGGTGGTATAGAGCAAAAAGGCGCCCACCGGGATCAGAAACACCAACCCCATATACAGCAGGGTGAACCCCATGGTGAGACCAAACCCTGGGATGACGCGACGCTTGGCAGGGGTGATCGACATAGTGGCTTCTCGTTAAAATACCGGGAGGCGATAGCCCCCTGGCAGGTTGGTTACACGCGATTTACTGGGTGTTGATCGCTTCGAGAATGTCGTCAAATACACCGCCATCATTGAAGAAGCGCTGCTGGGCTTCTTGCCAGCCGCCGAAGACCTCATCGATGGTAAAAAGATCGAGTGCTGGAAACTCATCACTATACTCAGCCAAGATTTCCTGATTGCTTGGCCGGTAGTAGTGTTTAGCTGCTAAGTGCTGGGCTTCATCGGTATAGAGATGTTCTAAATAAGCTTCTGCTACTTCGCGGGTGCCCTTACGATCAACGTTGGCATCCAGCACGGTCACGGGTGGCTCAGCAAGAATGCTCTGAGACGGCACAATGATTTCGTACTCACCCTGTCCTAGCTGCTCCACTGACAAGAACGCTTCGTTTTCCCAAGCGATAAACACATCGCCAATGCGGCGCTGGACAAAGGTGTTGGTCGCGCCGCGGGCACCTGAGTCGAGCACCGGCACGTTTTCATATACCTGGCGCACGAAATCATAGGTCTGCTGTTCATCACCATCGAACTGCTCTAAGCCGTAGCCCCACAGCGCCAGGAAGTTCCAGCGTGCTCCGCCTGATGTTTTCGGGTTGGGCGTAATGACGTCAATGCCTTCTTGGGCTAAGTCATCCCAATCCTGAATGTTTTTAGGGTTACCTTCTCTCACCAGTAGAACGATGGTGGACGTGTAAGGAGAGCTGTTATTAGGAAGGCGCGACTGCCAGTCTTGCGGAATTAAGTCAGCACGTTCATGAATTGCGTCAATATCGTAAGCGAGTGCCAGTGTCGCCACATCTGCATCAATACCGTCGATGATGGCGCGGCCTTGCGAGCCTGAGCCACCATGAGACTGGCGAACGGTCACAGATTGGCCGTGCTCAGCTTGCCAAAATTCGTCAAACAGTTCGTTGTATTCGCGATAGAACTCACGGGTGGGGTCGTAAGAGACGTTGAGAAGCTCAACGCTTTCACTTTGAGCCTGGGCGGTGGTGCTAAAGGTAACCGCCAGCACGGCGCCGGCCAGCAGAACGGCGCCTGTGAGTTTGGAGAGTTGCCAAATACTGGAAGAAGAGCTAGTTGATGAAGAGATAGTTCGCATAGTTAGGCTGCTCCAGAGTCGGATCTTGAACGATCGTTTATTGATGTGATGGGAGCAGCCTAACGGGGTTCTATATGCTAATTAACGAATAAAAAATGGATTGCTTATGTTTTTTTGTGATTAAGAGAAGGATTAATCCTGACGGCCCGCTAGCACCTTCTGGACGGTCTCTTCGTCTAAGTTTTCACGGCAAAGCTTCAAAAACTGATAGGCATAGCCGCGTAAAAAGTGGCCGCGCCTCAGCGCAAGATAGGTGGTGTTGCGTGGAAATAAGCTGCTGGCATCCAGCAGTTTTAAGCCCTGGTCGCGCTGCTCGTGATAAGCCATCGATGCGATCAAACCAACGCCCATGCCTAGCTCAACGTAAGTTTTGATGACATCCGCATCAAGCGCGGTTAGCACAATGTCAGGGTAGACATCGGCTGTCGAAAACGCGGTATCGATTCGCTTTCGACCCGTATACCCTTCGTGGTACGTCACAATAGGATGCTCGGTAATGCGTTCAAGCGTCAGTGGTAATCCATCATTAAGCGGGTGTTCTTGAGGCACTACTACGCCGTGATACCAATGGTAGAAGGGGAAGCAGGCAAATAGCTGCCCTTCCTCGTTAAGCGCTTCCGTGGCAATGCCGATATCGACCTTGCCCGCTTTTAATAACGAGACAATTTCCTCCGGGCTGCACTGATGCAGCTCCAAGTGCACGTTGGGAAAGATTTTTTTAAAACGGGCGATAATCGGTGGCAGGGCGTAGCGGGCCTGGGTATGCGTCGTCGCAATGGCCAGGCTGCCTTGATCCTCATGGGTAAGCTGATGCGCCGAGCGTTTGAGGTTTTCGACATCCAACAAAATACGCTCAATACAATCAATTAGCGTACTGCCCGCCACGGTCAGCCCTAGAATACGCTTGCCGCGCCGTTCGAATAGCTCAACGCCCAGCTCTTGTTCTAAATCACGGATATGCTTGCTGGCCCCAGACTGTGACGTGAACAGCGCGTTGGAGGCTTCTGTTAGATTAAAGTGTTGACGCACGGTCTCGCGTACGATGCGTAACTGCTGAATGTTCATAGCGAGCGGTGTCCAATGCTTTGAAGAGATTTTGCTTTGAAGAGATTCTATATTCTTATAAAGAATATAGAATATTTCTTTTATGCAATAAATTGTATTTTGTGATAACTATATCGCATTTGCGCGGTAAGGCAGTGCTGTAAAATGACTAGCCAGGAAAATTCGTAAAACAGGCAGGAGAGAGCTATGCAAAAGCAATCATTAACCATGCTCGGGTTCATCATGATGGCAGGCGTTGTCACCATGCCGTTGGCACATGCCACGGACATGTTGTGTGAGGACAAGGCAGCTGACGTTCAAGAACAGCTCGAATACGCCCGTGAGCATGGTAATCAACATCGTATTGACGGTTTGCAGCGTGCGTTAGACGCTATAGAAGCCCAATGCACCAACGAAGGCGTGCTAGACGATGCTGCAAAGGACGTGCGGGAAAGCCAGGAGGAGGTTCAAGAGCGTCAGGCTGATCTTGAAGAGGCTCTCAGTGAAGGCGATGCCGGCGATATTGAAACAAGACGTGCCAAGCTAGAAGACGCAACCCGCGAGCTAGAGGCCGATACTAACGCGTTAAATGCGCTTCAGAATCGGCTGGCCGATTAGCTCTGCTTAGGGTTTAGATCTTGCGTAGAGCCAACGTACATCGACCCCGAATGAATAAGCTAACGAAACTAACGCGCTGAGCGTTAGTAAATTAGCCATTAGCGGCGAGTTGAGCGGCGTCAGTGCTAGGAGTAGCGCCGCCACTTGCCATACGCATACTGCTTTGCGGCGAAAGCTGGCAAACAGAGGGGCGGTTAGCCACTTGAATCGCCAGCCCGCCATCACAAACAGATAGCGCATGCCGCCAATGAGCAATACCCAGGCGCCCAGCGATTCAAACTCCCACAGCCCGACGCATAGCAGCATAATCAGCAGGGCGTCTAGCTCCATGTCAAAGCGCGCGCCAAAGGTTGAGTGGCTGTACGTGTATCGCGCGATCCAACCGTCCACGCCGTCAAGCAGCAACGCTATTACCGCAATCAACAGCCACTGCCAAATAGCGTTTTTAAAAGCGCCTGCGAGCAAGCCAGCAGCCACTATGGCCACCAGCACCGCGCGTATCAGCGTGACGCGATTTGCCCATCCGAGCGCCCCGTGGGGCCAGAAAATTAGAATCAGTATAGAAATAAACGCGTAGAAACCACCGGCCACCCACCAGTTGCTGGAGCCCAGCATAAGTAACGGCAAAGCATTGCCAAGGATGATTAATGTCAGACTGCCTAAAAGCAGCTCAAAAGCGGTATAAAGCGACTTGTGCGGAGTGCAGGAAGACGCGTTTGAGAAAAGCGGCATGTTGGCTCACGAAGCGGCGTCGCTGTCCGCAGTTAAAGTAAGTGATGCAACTATTTTTATATGTACCATTCTTGTAGAAGAAGGTAGGGTTGTACATAGAGCAACTTAACGTTGAAGGCAGTGATAGTATCAAGTGTTTAAAAATTGTTAATCGAATATTTTCTTTCCAAGCGCTACGCTGAATTAGGTGAGCCATTGAACACTATTCTGAAGGTGGCCACTGGCTATGCGACAACGCTAACGGGCTTATGGTGCAAGACGTTGTTAGTTCGCAGACTAGCTAGTTCGCAGCCTAGCGATAAAACGTAGCATTCAATGGAATGAGCATGGGCTCGGGTTGGTTGAGCTCGCAACGAAAAGGAATGGCTATGCTGGCGCCTGACTACGCCACTGCCTTTTGGGTGACCAACCCCCAGCAAGGCGAGATGCGGCGTGAAATACTCAAGCCCCCTGGGCAAGATGAAGTGCTTGTACGCACCTTGTACAGTGGGATTAGCCGGGGTACCGAATCGTTGGTATTCAATGGCCGTGTACCGGCGAGCGAGTTTGCGCGCATGCAGGCTCCTTTTCAAAAAGGGACGTTTCCTGGCCCGGTAAAATACGGCTACTGCAGCGTTGGGCGTGTCGAGCATGGCCCCGATGAACTGCTGAATAAATCCGTTTTTTGTCTGTTTCCCCATCAAGATCACTATGTGGTGCCCGCCTCGGCGGTCGTTGCCATTCCTGCAAATGTGCCTGCTCAACGCGCGGTGCTGACTGCCAATATGGAAACGGCGATTAACGGCGTGTGGGACGCAGAGCCCATGCTGGGCGAGCAGGTGTGCGTCATCGGCGCGGGCGTAGTAGGCGCTTTAGTGGCGTATTTGTGCATCCAAATTCCCGGGGTGAATGTACACCTAATCGATATTAACCCTGAGCGCGAGACCGTTGCCGCCCACCTAGGGGTGGCGTTTAGTACTCCCGACCAGGCCCCTCACAATCAAGACTGCGTTATTCACGCCAGCGGGCACCCTGACGGGCTGCGTCAGGGGCTTGACCTACTGGGTAACGCGGGCCGACTCATTGAGATGAGCTGGTTCGGCGAAGATGACGTGACATTGCCTTTGGGCGGCGCCTTTCATTCCCAGCGCTTGACGCTTCGCGCTAGCCAAGTCGGCCAACTGCCTACGAAACTGCTTTCCCGCTGGGACTATCGCCGCCGCTTAGCGTTAGCGCTAAATTTGCTGGACGACGATCGGCTGGACATTTTAGTGAGTGGTGAAAGCGACTTTCACGATTTCCCCGCGCTTGCACCGCATCTATTGGGGTCAGGAAGCACCGCGCTGTGCCACCGATTACGCTATTCGTAACTTTTTTTATAGCTGTTTTTTATAACTATTTTTTCATAGCTACATTTCAGAACTAATTATTGATGACAAGGAGTCTCTATGTACCGTTTATGCGTCCGTGACCATTTTATGATTGCGCATAGCTTTAAAGGCGAGATTTTTGGCCCTGCCCAGCGTACGCATGGGGCGACCTATGTCGTGGATGTGGTTTTTCAACGCCCTGAGCTAGATGAAGATGGCCTCGTGATCGATATTGGCCTGGCGAGTGAAACGGTAAAAGAGGTGCTTGCGGGCTACAACTTTCGCAATTTGGACGAAGAAACCGAGTTCTCAGGCAAAAACACCACCACTGAATTTATGGCCAAGGCGATTTTTGACAAGCTCGCCGGCGCGATTGGCGAGGGGGAAATGGGCCAGACGGCCCGTGGTATTACGCATATGGAAATCAAACTCCACGAGTCTCATGTGGCCTGGGCAAGTTTCGAAGGCGCGCTATGAATCGACATTTCACGTTAATCGTTGCTGGCGACCCTGCTCAACGCACCGGTGGCTATCTTTACGATGCGCACATCGTCGCAGCGTTGCGTGAACAGGGTTGGGAAATCGACGTGCTCGGTCTTTCTGGTGCGTTTCCTGATCCCGATAGCGAAGCAACACAGCAGCTCACCCAAGCGCTTGAGTCGTTGCCACAAGGGGCGTCGGTGGTGATTGATGGGCTGGCCATGGGGGCATTGCCAGAGGTGATCGCTCTACACGGGCAGCGCTTGGATATTACCTCTCTGCTGCATCATCCGTTAGGTGATGAGCTGGGTCTGAGCGAAGCGGATCAGCAGCGCTTTCATCGCAGTGAACTTGCGGCCCTTGCAGGCGTGGCACGCATTATCGTCACTAGTCATTTTACCGCTCGGCGTGTGCTGGAACTGGCAACGAACTACGCCATGCCGCTCAATGCCGATGTTTCGGTCGTTGAGCCGGGAGTCGCTCAAGCGCCGGTAAGTCGCGCCGACGAGCCAGGCGAGCCGCTGAGGCTGCTGTGTGTGGCGACGGTAACGCCCCGCAAAGGGCAGGACATTTTAGTTCAGGCGTTGGCAGACGTAGCGGGGGATAACTGGCAGTGCGACTGCTATGGCGGTGCGCGTGACGCAGGGTTTGCCCAGCGCGTTCAGCAGCTTATCGAGCAACATCAGCTTACCGGTCGAGTAATCTTGCACGGTGAGTGCGATGATGAAACGCTTGAAGCAGCATACCAGCGTGCCCACGCCCTCGTGTTGCCGTCTTGGTATGAAGGGTACGGCATGGTGATTACTGAGGCGCTGGCCCACGGCCTGCCGGTGATTACCACTACCGGTGGTGCGCTGCGCGATACGCTGCCGCCGGGGGCGGGTTTGAGCGTTCCGCCGGGTGATAGCGAGGCGCTGCAAGATGCCCTTAATCGATTTTGCGGTGACCCCGATTTACGTCATCAGCTTCGTCAAGGCGCTGCGCAAGCACGCCATAGCCTTAATGACTGGCAGGCGGCAGGCGCTGACTTTGCTGCTGCGTTAACCACGCCGAGGGCTCCGCTTGGCTTTAGTGCCGGCAGCCAGTTTGCAGCAGACTGGTTGACGCTGCGCGAAGAGGCTGACATTGCCTCGCGCAGCCAACCGCTGGCCATGCAGGCGTCTGAGTGGCTCAGTGCGCGTGCAGCATCACCCCGCATAGCGGATCTTGGCTGCGGCCGAGGCAGCAATATGCGCTTTCTTGCCCCGCATCTGGGCAGCTACCAGCGCTGGAAATTAATCGATCATGACGCTGGGCTGTTAGAGCAGGCCCAGCAGCGAGTGGTGGAGTTTAGCGATTGTCAGGGGTTGCCCGTAACGGTTGAAACACACTGCGTATCGCTTGAGCCGCTGAGCGATGTGCCGATCAACGACTCACACCTAGTGACCGCGTCAGCGCTGCTTGATTTGGTTTCACAGCAGTGGATTGATGAACTGGTCACTCGCTGTGCTCATCAGCATCAGGCCCTATTGATTGCCTTAAGCGTGACCGGCGAGTGGTACTTTACGGATGTCCTCGACGCCCCGGTAGTAGACGATGAAGATCACTGGATGCTGGCGATGTTTATGGCTCACCAGCAGCGCGATAAAGGACTAGGTGCCGCGCTGGGTGGCCAGGCCCATGACGCGTTAGTCGCCGCCTTAGAAAAGGCGCAGTACCGCATTGAGCAAGCTGAAACGCCTTGGCATCTAAGCGCTGGCAATCGCGAGCAGCTGCCGTTGATGTCGGCGCTGTTGGAAGGCTGGGCGCTGGCCGTAACAGAACAAGTGCCTGAATCATCGGCACGTATTGCCGCCTGGTTGCAGCATCGTCAGCAGGCGGTTGCTGGCGGTGAATTAGGTATCTGGGTGGGGCATCGTGATCTGTTCGCCATGCCCCAGGAAGAGGCGTAAGCCAATGGCCCAGTCGCCGAGAGTCCGCACGCAGCTGCACGCGATGTTAGGCAGCCCATGGCTTCACCGTGGCGTTGTCAGCGTCGCCCTGCTGGGAGCAGTCGCACTGTGGGTTGACCCTAGGGCGATCGTTGATGAGGTGCAGCGTTTCTCTGTCGGCTGGGTAGTCCTGGCGTTTGTTATCAGTACGCTACAGATCATGCTCAGCGCTTGGCGTTGGCAGTTCACCGCGGGGCTAATTAACGTGCCGCTGAGATTCGGCTATGCGCTGCGCGAGTATTATCTCGCACTGTTAGTCAATCAGCTGTTGCCAGGAGGAGTGCTAGGCGATGCAGGCCGCGCTCATCGTCATGCCCGCCAAGCACAGTCCCGGGGCAAGGCCTGGCGGGCGGTGATTATTGAACGTGCGTCGGGCCAGCTAGCGTTAGTGCTATTAACGCTAACGGCGCTGCTGTTTTCGCCGCTTTGGCATGCCGCCTTGGGTATGCCCGTGATCACGGTGGTTGGCCTCAGCATAGTGATAGGGCCAGCCTTAGCGATCGTCGGCGGGCTGTTGCTGCGCCATCGCTTTAGCGCCTGGTCTGGGCGGCTGCCAGACTGGAGCCAAGCCTTAGCACGCGATATTAAGCGTGGCTTATTGCAACGCGGCGTGTGGCCTCGGCAACTGCTCTCGTCACTGATGATTGTCTTGAGCTATGGCTTAGTGATGGTCTGCGCAGCCTGGGCGATTGGCGTTGAGCTACCCGTGTTGCAGCTGCTCGCGCTCACGCCGGTATTACTCTTAGCGATGGTGATCCCTTTCTCGGTCGCGGGCTGGGGGCTACGTGAAGGTGCCGCGGCCGGTGTTTGGGCGCTGGTGGGCTTGCCAGCAGCCCAGGGCGTGGCGGTATCGCTGGCTTACGGTGTGTTAGTGCTGCTGGCCAGTTTGCCGGGTATCTGGGTTGCGCTGAGCCGTCGTGAAAAGGCGTCGCCCTCAGGGGGCAGCCTTCCGAAGCAGCATATCGAACAAGGTGTCCTCACCGCAGCGGAAGGTTCGCGTGGGCGGACGCAGCGCTTTATCAAGCGTGTCGATGGGTGTCATTTTCAGCCCCGGCCTGCCGGAGCCAATCAGCAGCGGGGCGATGAGCAGATGCAAACGGTCAACGGCGTGCGCTTCGATGAACTGAGAAACGGTAATGCCGCCACCTTCCACCAGCACGCGATGCAAGCCTCTCTCGGCCAGCAGTGCAATGACATCTTGAGGGTTGAACTGGCTGCTAGCGTTCAGCGGCAGCACGCAGCGCTCAACGTGGGAATGAGACGTCGTCGCCGATACCTCCGGCCCCACAATATGCAGCGTCGGTGCGGTATCTGTTTGCATCAGGGCCAGGCTGCTGGGTACCCGCCCGCGAGGGTCCAGCACGACGCGGGCCGGGTGCTCGCCGCTAACGTGGCGCACGGTCAACTGCGGGTTGTCGGCACAGGCAGTGCCCGCACCGATCACCACGGCGTCGACCATGGCGCGCAGCCGATGCAGATGCACCAAGCTTTCGTGGCCGTTGATATAGTGCGAATGACCGCTTTCCGTTGCGATGCGGCCATCAAGGCTTTGGCCCAACTGAGCGACAACCCATTGAGATTGGCTGGCCAGCGGCGCCAGGCAGTCCAGCAGCTCGCGGGCGTCAGCGCTAACGGCCAGAGACGTTGCCCATTCGCCGCTAGGCGTGAGCTTAATCATCACCGAGCAGGCGCGACAGTAGCGCAGCGCCAGCAGCCACTCCCAGGCATCAGCCGCCTCAATACGGCTATCTTGATGGATGGTTGGCGAGGTAGCGTCCGTGTTGACGTTGGGGTCGGGCATGACGTCTCCGTAATGAAAAGTCCGCTTAATCATGCGGGCGCTGCTTGGTTAAGAGCAAGCACTTCGAGTCAGCACTTCGCAGCAAGCAGCGCCCAGCGCAAGCTATAACAACTCCCACGCCAGGAAGCCAGGAGGCCAACATGTATCAGATTGAACGCGCTATTTTCGATATTCGTCGTGGTTTTCCCGTGGTGATTAATGCCGGCAAACAGCGTTTATTAGTGCAGGCGCTGGAAGGCAGCGAGTCGATAGATGCCCTTGCGCAGCTGGCCGGTAGCCCCCCTTCACTAGTGCTTACCCGCCACCGCTTAGCGGCTATCGGTGTGGCGGTCACCGCTGAGGCGGCAAGCTTACCGCTAGCAGCGAACATTGGCGCTGGTGAACTGCATCGTTTAGCCACCTCAGAAGATCAGCCGTCAGCGGGCAGCGAGCGATTAAAGGGCTTAAAGCCAGCGGCGCTAGCGGAAGTAGGTGCGGTGACGCTCATGCGTCGCGCCCTGCTCATACCCGCAGCACTCTGCGCGTTTGTGAGTGAAAAAGCCGCCGCGGATATTGAGCAGCAGCTTGCCGAAGGGCGGCTGTTAGCCGTTAATGCCAAGGATGCTCAGCAGTGCTTGTCCGGTGTGCCGGGCATGCTTAAGCGGGTGAGCGAAGCGCATATTCCGTTGGAAGAAGCGGCCGACAGCCGCTTCGTGCTCTTTCGTGAGCCCGACGGCCTACGCGAGCATGTGGCCGTGGTCATTGGCAAGCCGGAAGAGTGGGAAGCAGCGGTGCCGCTGCGTATGCATTCGGCCTGCTTAACGGGAGATCTCTTCGCTAGCCTGCGCTGTGACTGCGGTGAACAGCTGCGCAATGCCGTAAAGGATATTCAGGCCATGGGGGGCGGTGTGCTGCTCTATTTGGCTCAAGAAGGGCGTGGCATTGGTTTAGCTAACAAGCTGCGTGCCTATACGTTGCAAGACGGTGGGCTGGATACGGTCGATGCTGATCAAGTGCTGGGTTTCGGCGATGATGAGCGCCAGTATAGCGTCGCGGTGGACATGCTCAGCGCCCTTAAAATCGACCAGGTGCAACTGCTGACCAATAATCCGCTGAAAATGGACGCCCTGCGCCAAGGCGGCATCGAAGTGGTATCGCGCCAAGCGCTCTACGGCAGCGTTACCGATCACAATCAGCGCTACCTAAACGCTAAGGCAACCCGTGGCGGGCATCTCTTGGACGATGTGTTAAGCAGCCAGCGCTAATCGCAACCGCCGCTAGTCAGAGCGTTCGTTTTGCTCTGCTAGCGGCGGCAATTGGGCGGTTTCTGTTACTACCATGGCAAGTTGGCTTGCGTAGTGGCTTACTAACCGCTCGCCTAATTCAGCGCTAGCGTGAGTGGCATCACCTGCTACGCCTTGAGCGCTTAAATCTTCTGCTAGCCATGCAAACGCCGCGGCGCCCTCTGCACTGACTAATGCGTTGCCCTGTGGTGCCGCGGTGGGGGCGGCTTGGTAGTCATCAAGCTGCACAAGCGATGGTGCTAAGTGCCGCATCATCGCGGTCTCCAGCAGTCCGCCGTGTAATCCATAGCGTAGTTCTTCAGCATCCATGCCGTCTTCAAGAGGAGGTAGCCGCGTATAGGTCGCTTTTACCACACGCATGGCATATCGCCGCCGCAGCGTTAGCCCGGCGATGTCCATCACCGCTTTGTTACCGCCATGGCTGTTTAGCAGTACCAGGCGGCGAATGCCCGTCTGGGCTAGGCTATCGCCATAGGCTTCCAGAGTGGCAATAGCAAGCGGCGCGGGCAAGCTCAGCGTGCCGGGAAAGTTTGCATGCTCATCGCTGGCGCCCACGGAAATTGGCGGTAGGCAAATGACATTAAGCGATTCATCCAACTGCTCCAGCATGGCCGCCTGAAGGCCTAGGCCAATAGTGAGATCAGTGGCTAAAGGCAGGTGAGTGCCATGCTGCTCTATGGCACCGAGCACCAGTACCGCCACCGGGTCGCGCTGGGCGATATCGGCGAGTTGTGAAGAGGTAAGCGCTTGCCAGTGGTAAATCATAGCGTGAACGACCTATAGCGGATGATGAGCCAGATAAGGGATAGCGTTGTGTTGCTTGGGTCAGACATCCGGATACCACACGTAATTCCAGGTTTCGCTAACCGGTTCGCCATTTAAGGTCAGTCTGAGGCTAACATCGCTAGGCTGATCGCTGGCGGGGAGTCTGAAGCTAGCGCGCCAGCCCTTATTAGGTAGGGCGGTGACTTGAGGCAACAGCACCTCACCGTCTTGGATACTGATATCTAGCTCAACCGGTTGGTCGGCCGTTAGCTCATCTAGCGCGCCCCCCTGAAAGTCGATAATAAACTGGCGCTGCCCTGACGAGGCTGAATCTTCCTGCTCGATAATGCCGACACGGCCATGACGGGTGCGAATGACTTGCCCAAGCATTGCGTCTTCTGGCTGAGCATTGAGGGTGTAGGTGCGGTAGTGCAGGCGGCGAGACTCACCGGCCTTCAGCGCGTCATCGGCGACCCAGAAGGCAACAATGTTGTCGTGAGTTTCATCGGCAGTGGGGATCTCAATCAGCTCAACGTGACCAGGGCCCCAGTCGTCTAAAGGCTCCACCCACTGGCTGGGACGGCGATGATACTGGGCCTCCGTATCTAAGTAGCGGTTAAAGTCGCGCTCGCGCTGCATGAGGCCAAACCCCTGTGGCGATGCGTCAATAAACACCGAGGTGTGAAGATCATCAGGGTTATTCAGCGGGCGCCAAATCCACTCATCGCTACCGGTATGCATCAGTAGCCCATCCGAGTCGTGTACCTGCGGGCGAAAATCGTCCGGGCGCTCGCGGCTCGCTTCGCCATAAGTAAACATGCTGGTGAGTGGGGCAACGCCTAGCTTGGCAATATCGTCTCGCGCAAATAGCTCGGCTTCTACTTCCACCTGCGTATCGTCACCGGGCCGGATAATAAAGCGATAGGCGCCGCTGACAGAAGGGCTATCCAACAGTGCCAATAGCTCAAGGTGATCGGCATCAGCGGCGGGCTTATAAAACCAAAATTCGCGGAATGCTGGAAACTCTTCGCCGTCGGGGGACGCCGTATCGATTGCCAGCCCCCGCGTCGAAAGCCCATACACTTGGTCGCGTCCTACGATGCGAAAATAGCTCGCGCCAAGGAAAACCGCTACTTCGTCTGCGTATTCTTCGTTATTGAGTGGATAATGCAGGCGGAACCCCGCATGGCCGCTACCCGATAAATCCTGTTCCTTCAGCGCTTCAGCATTTCCTTCGTAGTTGTAATCCTCGGGCGCAAACGGCAGAGAGGTTACGCTGTCGTTTTCAATGCCCTCGTTCTCAATAACATTGAGCACAATGGGGGTTTGGAAAAGGAAGCCGCTGTGAAATAGCTGTAAGTTAAACGGGCTTTCTTCTTTCCAGTAAGCATGCTCTGGATCAAAGCGAATTTGCCGATAGGTATCGTAACTAATATCACGCAGCGCATCAGGCAGCGTTTCTTCAGGGGCTTGATACGTATTCTCAGCAAGCTGTTGCGCACGTTCAATCACCGCGTTGAAGTGCTGGTCATCGTCGGCAAACGCAGTCGATGCGATCGTGCAGCCGAGTAACACTGTCAATTTGCCAGCCCGCACCCTCCTAGCTCTGTCTTTGCGAGCCCTGTCTTTGCCAACCCGGTCTTTACCAACTTTGTTTTTATCAACCTTGCCTCTATTAACGCTGCTAACACACATGGGCGAAATCCTTTCGACATACATTATTATGGTGTTTTTCAGCAGCCCTATGCCTTGCGCCTGTCTATTGCCTTTCAATAAGGTAGGACACTGATAGCTCTTATCTTAGGTATCTTAAGCTAAAGCAGACACACACGAGAATGCGATGACTCGATTATTATCAACGGTACTGCTGCTCAATCTACTGCTCATCGCGCCGCTGTGGTGGCGTTTTAGTGATATCAGCTCACATCTGATTGCCTGGGAAGCGTTGGTCATCGCGCCCTTAATGCTGCTGCTTCCTCGTGGCAGGGCTCGCCTCATCGTGGCAGTGGGGCTGTTGAGCTGGGTGGTATTGGCAACCGCTACTAACCTGGGAACTGCCGCGACGCATATGGCCTTTGCCCGGCCACTCAACCTCTACCTCGATTTGCCTTTAATGAGTGCGGTTTATAACTTGCTGGAAGGAAATCTCGGGCAATTTTTGGCCGTGTGCGCAATGCTGGCCGGCGCCGCCTTGTTGCTTGCTATTACCGCGGGCTTGGCATGGCTGCTACTGCCACCAGCGTCTTACGTTACTAAGCGCATGCCCCGAGCGGTTGCATTAGCGCTGCTGGTGATGGCGACCAGCGGTGCCGCGCTTGAGCTTAACGGTATGCGATTAGTGGATAGCGCCCGCCTGCCGTTGGTCAACATCACGCGTTTTCAATGGCAGCAAGTAACCGCTACCCATGCTGCTCGCCGTGAATTTATCGCTCAGTTGGAAGATGCGCCTATGCAGGCCCACGCCTTGCCTGGGCTTGAGGGACATAATGTACTGCTGACTTTCATTGAGTCTTACGGCATCTCGGCGCTGAATGACCCGCGCTATGCTGACGTGCTGCTGCCCACCCTTGCCGAGATGCAGCAGCGCTTAGAAAAGCGAGATATTCACGTCGTGTCGGGTATGTTAGAAGCCCCGATTCGCGGAGGGCAGTCGTGGCTGGCGCACGCGACCACGCTCAGCGGCCGGTGGATCGACAACCAGTTGTGGTATCGGCTGATGTTAGACAGCGGCCATTCCACGTTGATTGATGATTTTCGTGCCACCGGGCAGCGCACGCTAGCCGTCATGCCCGCTATTACCATGGCGTGGCCGGAAGGCGAGATTTACGGTTTCGATGAAATAGCCGCCGCCAACGACATCGACTACGCCGGCCCTGCCCTTAACTGGGTGACTATGCCCGACCAGTTCACTCTCGATTACACTCAAAAATACCTGCTAGGCGACTCGCCGGTGTTTGCCCAGCAGGCGTTGATTTCTAGCCATGCGCCCTGGACACCGATACTGCCGGTCATTGAAGACTGGTCGTTAATCGAGGATGGCCGCATTTTTGCACCGTGGGAAAACGCCGGCGCCCCGCCAGAAGTGCTGTGGCAAGACATCGAACGTATTCGCGATCACTATGCTTGGTCGGTGGACTACGCTGTAAAAGTCACCGGGCGCTGGGCGGAGCGGGTGGTGGACGACAAAACGCTGATGATCGTTCTTGGTGATCATCAGGCTGCGCCGTTAATTACCGGTGATAATGCTAGCGCGGCGGTGCCGGTGCATATCATCAGTGCAGACCCCGCGCTTCTGGCGCCGTTTATCGCTCGCGGATTTGTACCCGGCACGCTGCCTGCGCTCGAACAGGCTGAAAATGCGCCTAGAATGAGCGAGCTGCGTCACTGGTTACAGGCCGATTTCGGTGAGCCTATTCGCTAAAACGCGTGCTCTGATGCAAGGATGACCACAAGGATGGAACCATGATTCAGCCGGTAATTTTAAGCGGTGGTAGCGGCACTCGGCTTTGGCCGCTATCAAGAGAGCAAATGCCTAAACAATTTTTGCGCTTAACGTCGCCGCAGAGTTTGTTGCAGCAAACGCTGAGGCGCTTAGTCGGGCTGACCGATAAAGCCCCGATGCTGATGGGGCATCAGAGCCACCGGTTCTTAATGGCCGAACAGCTGCGCGAAATGAGTCAAGCGGCCACGCTGGTGCTTGAGCCCGAAGGGCGTAATACCGCACCCGCGATTGCCTGTGCGGCATTGCTGGCGCGGCAAGCCGGCGATGATCCGCTACTCCTGGTGCTGCCGGCGGATCATGAGATAGGCGATGTTGGCGCATTTCAGCACAGCGTTGCGCTTGCCACGCCGCTCGCCGAAGCAGGCTACCTGGTGACGTTTGGCGTCGTGCCGACCCAGCCTGAAACTGGCTATGGCTACATTGCCTGCGGTGCGCCTTTAGACGGGGGGCATCATCTTGCCGCATTTATCGAAAAGCCTGACGCCGAGCGCGCCGCTAAGCTGGTAGCAAGCGGCGACTACCTGTGGAACAGCGGCATGTTTTTGCTGCGTGCTTCAAGCTATTTAGAGCAGTTAGAGCGCCTGCAGCCGACGATGCTTGCGGCCTGCGTGGAGGCGGTTAGCTCGGCCCATTGCGACTTAGATTTTCTGCGCCTGGGCGAAGAGGCATTTTGCCGCTGCCCGGCGGACTCTATCGACTATGCGGTCATGGAACACTGCGAGCGCGCCGCGGTGGTGCCGCTGAGGGCGCAGTGGAGCGACATCGGTAGTTTTGATGCGCTGTGGGCAACGGTAGTGCCCGATGAAGCTGGTAACGCTGCCAAAGGCGATACCTGGCTAACCGATACCCAGGACTCGCTGGTAATTGCCGAACATCGCTTGGTGGCAACGCTGGGTGTGCAAAATCTGATTGTCGTGGAAACATCTGACAGCGTATTAATCGCTCACCGTGAGCAGGCACAGCAGGTCAAACAGCTGGTGGCGGCACTCTCTCTGGCGGGGCGTCGCGAGCCTGAATGCGCGCCTCAGGTTCAGCGTCCTTGGGGAAGCTTTCAAGCGATGGATAGCGGCGAGCGTTATCAGGTGAAGCACATTACCGTGAAACCCGGTGGGCGGCTGTCGTTGCAGCGCCACCATCACCGCGCTGAACACTGGGTAGTGGTGAGCGGCACGGCACGGGTGACGATTGAAGAGCGGAGTTTCTTAGTCTGTGAAAATCAGTCGACCTATATTCCCATCGGGGCGCTTCACCGGCTGGAAAACACTGGCAAGATTCCTCTTGAATTGATCGAAGTGCAGTCGGGAAGCTACCTGGGCGAGGACGATATAGAGCGCTTAGACGATGTGTATGCCCGTGACAATAACGAGTAATCTGCCGTAAGAATGAGGCGTTATCAATACGGTCGGAAGTCGCGAAAGTTGGGCAATTGCTGCTGTTCTTGCACCACTTTACGGTAGCGTTTGTACTCCCACTGATACTGCGCGGGGTCCAGGGCAATGGCGCTTTCTACGCAAGCGTTGACCCCCGTGGCAGACTCCACGTCATCGGCGCTATAAACGCGCTCGTCGGCATCTAGAAAGTGGATCTCAAAGCCCTTGCCAGGAACGCGCAGCGCCACGCCGGTGACGACTCTTGCTTGGGTACGCGCCACTAGTTTCGGCAGCAGCGTGGCGGTGTAGGCATCGCGACCAAAAAAAGGCGCGAACACACCGCTGCCCCAGTCGGGTTCTTGGTCGGGCAATATGCCAATAGCTTCGCTACGTTTAAGCGCTTTGAGCAGTGCCGCGACGCCGCGAGGATTCGTCGGCACCAGGCTTGCTCCCATACGCTCTCGGCCATGGCGAATGATGGGATCTAAGGCGGTGATTTTGGGTGGTTCGTACATGGCGGTAAAGGGGAAGTGGCCCGACAGCCAGAAGTTGAGCACTTCCCAGTTGCCAAAGTGCGGGGCTAGCACGATCACTCCACGGCCTTGCGCCCGGGCACTATCGAGCTTGTCGCGCCCATAGACCGCCAAAATCCCCGCTTCTACGTTATCCGGCTCCGCCATCCAGGCATGCCCAAGCTCTAACATGGTCGCCGTTGAGTGGCGCAGGCTATGCCGGGCAAGCGTCTTGCGTTCGGCAGCTGAAAAATGGGGGTAAACAACGCCCAAGTTGCGCTCTGTGATAAAGCGTTCACGCTTGCTAAAGCGGTAAACCTGAGGCCCTAGCGCTGAGGAAACCCGCCACAGGCGCGAGAGCGACCAGCCTGACAAATGACGCCAAAGCCCGCTAATCGCACTGGCTTTTGAGAAACGCCCATCGGATTCAGACCTGTGCTGAGTCATTATTAGAGCAGCCAAGTATCTACGTTGGTGGGTGCACGCTTCTCTTGCAGCCCTTTAAAGCCCTTAACGCAGCGGATGATCAGCCATACGCCGAGCGCCAACAGTAATGGAAAGCCGATCAGTATGAAGGTCAAGAGCGAAAACACGATGCCGTACACCAGCCCTATCCAGAAGGTGCGAATCTGGTAGCGATAGTGCTCTTCTAGCCAGGCAGGGCCTTTGCCTTTATACACATAGGCGATGACCACCCCGATAACTGACGTAAAACCGAGAAAAAAACTGGCCAGATAAAGCGCATAAATAACCATCGCCAGCGTGGTGTCGGGCTGATGGCGCTGTTCTTCGCTGATTATTTCGCCTTCAAGCGGCACATTGGCGTTATCACGCATAGCGTTTCCTTTCGATCAATCTGTATAAGGGCATAGAGCTTGCTGCTCATTAGCTGCGAATTATCCAGCTCAGCGGGTGCTGTTCAAGGGCCGTATGATACCTTGCGATCCCCGGTTTAGCATTAACGCGGGCCAAAGCTTAGCGCGAAGAAGCTCGGCAAATCTCCAGCAGGTTGCCGTCCGGGTCGCGCAGATAAATTGACTCAATCGGCCCGTTGGCGCCCTGGCGAGCCACAGGCCCAAGCTCCACGTCAATCGCCAAGGCATCCAGGTGCTGCTTAAATTCGTCCAGCGGCAGCTGGCAGCGCAGGCATAAATCCAGGCTGCCGGGAGTAGGCGTTGCGGAGACGGGGGCGATATCGGTGTCTGTTTGATGCAGACGTAGCGCGGTATCCCCAAGCATTAGATCGACCCGCTGGGCATCGCGATAGCGTACGTCTAAGCCTAGCACGCGGGAGTAAAAATCCACCGCGCGCCCCATGTCCGTGACGGTAACAACAAGATGATCCAGACCTGTTAGCATGCCTCTTTCCTTAAACCATAGCGATAAGCCAGAGAATACGATGATGCGCCGCTGCCCGCTATGCGCGGAAACTTACACTGCGCTTTACCACAGGGACCGGCGCCGTGACTATTACCAGTGTGCCACGTGCGCGCTGGTATGTGTTCCCCCCGGAGCAGCATTTGAGCGCCGCCGCTGCCAAAGCCGAATACGATAAACATCAAAACTCGCCGCATGATACGGGATGCCGGCGCTTTTTAGGGCGTTTATTTACCCCACTGGCACTATATTAGCGCCCCCCACGCACGTTAGCTTTTTTAGTGAAGCGACCTTTCGCTGGTGGGCACAAGAGAATAATTTGGTAGTGGAATTTCCTGGCCCCGACACGGTTATTGTTTAGAAACCGCCAGCGCGAGTGAGCGAAGCATTCGAAAAGCATTGACTTTGCACCATTGAGGGCAATAATTGCGCGCCGATATCCCAGCCTGACTAGGTGTGCCAGGTGAGATGACGGTGGTTTTGAGCACATTTGGCAACATGTTTCATGCGTGTTTTTCACTCCTGTAGGCAAGGTGAGGTTTTCATGTCGCGGCAACTATTAGCCATGGCGCTGGCGCCCCTGTTAGGGCTATTCATTCTCGGGATTGGCAACGGTTTTCTTGCCACCTTAATTACCGTGCGTCTGGACGCCGCCGGTGAGTCGGCCACGGTGATCGGTATTGTGTCGTCGGCTTACTTTATCGGCTTAGCGCTGGGTGCGCTGGTGAATGATCGGCTGTTGCTGCGCATTGGCCACATTCGTGCCTACGGTAGTTTCGCCTCACTCGTCGCAGTTACGGTGCTGCTGCAGGGCTTGTTTTTCGACCCATGGGCCTGGTTTGGCCTACGCCTGATTGGCGGCTGGGCGACGGTGGGCGTTTATCTGGTCATTGAAAGCTGGCTGCTGACCGCCGGGGATCAAAAGGTCCGCGGCCGCCTGCTGGCGCTGTATATGATTTCGCTATATGGTGCCGGGGTCTTGGGCCAGCTACTGCTAGGCGTGACTAACGCCATGGGCGTCACCGCGCCCTTTATGGTGATTGGTTTGCTGGCCTCGCTATCCGTCCTGCCAATGGCAATGATTCCCCGTGTCTCGCCGATCATGGAACATGCCGAACCGCTGCCTCCCCATCGTTTGATTATGCTGACACCCACCGGGGTGATGGGTAGTTTGGGCTCGGGCATGGTAGTGGCGGCGGCCTATACGCTGCTACCGCTCTATTTGCAGCGTAACGGTATGAGCGTTAGCCAGGTAGGGCAGATGATGGCCGTGGTGATTATGGGCGCCATGCTGCTGCAGTATCCGATTGGCCGCTGGTCGGACCGCCACGACCGTCAGATGGTGTTGATTGGGATTAGCGGTTTCTGTGTATTGATCTCGGCGGCGATCCTCTGGCTGCCGCTCTCAACACCGCTGTTAGCAGGGCTGCTGTTCTTGCTCGGCGGCGGGGTGTTTGCCCTTTACCCTGTCGCCGTTAGCCATGCCGCTGACCGTGCACCCGCGGGCGCCTTAGTGCGTATGAGCCAGGGGTTGCTGTTGATCAATTCGATTGGCGCCACGCTAAGCCCGCTAATGATTTCACCGGTCATGACGGCGATAGGCGACGCAGGTCTATTCTGGGCTTTTGGTTCGCTCAGCCTGTTCCTCGTCATGTTCTTTTCCTGGCGTCGCCATGTTCGCCCAGCGCCGGTGCCCGTGGCTCCATTTACGCCAACAACGCCAATGACCGCAGCGGGTGCCGAGCTAGTGGTGACCGAAGAATTAATGCAGGGCGCGCTAGAGCACGAGCACCTGGAAGATTTGTCCGACGCGGTATGGGATGTTGACGCCGTTGAGCCCGTGGTAGGGCCGCCTGCCGAAGATGAAAGTCATATCACCTATTATGATGACGTGGAGCAGATGGGCGTGCGCAAGTAGCGCAATATAGAGGCATTATTGGCGGCGGCTGATACCTTGGGCTAATGGTGTCTGGGCGAGAGTATTACTACTATCGTAGCGCTACTTTCAAACAATTGTTTAAGAACGCCCAGATTCACTCTCCGCCGAGGTTCGCCATGAATGTTTACGCCGCGCCCGTACGCGACTTGCGCTTTGTGCTCGAAGAGCTGCTCGCGCATCGCTCGCTAAGCCTGCCAGGCTTTGAAGAGGCCACGCCCGATTTAGTCGAGGCAGTGCTCGAAGAGGCGGCAAAGCTTGCGGGTGATGTCTGGGGGCCGCTAAATGCTAGCGGTGATCGACAGGGCGCCAAGCGTCATGTCGATGGCAGCGTGACGTCACCGGATGGCTTTGCAGCGGCTTATCAGGCGTATGTAGAGGGTGGCTGGAACGGTATTGGCGTGTCCGAAGCGCTAGGTGGGCAGAACTTGCCTGAAGTGGTGGCTAGCGCGGTGCAGGAAATGCTCCACGGTGCCAATATGGCGCTAGGTCTTTGCCCCATGCTAACCGCTGGCGCTATCGAGGCGCTCGCGCACCATGGCAGCGATGCCCTCAAATCCACTTACTTGCCCAAATTAGTGGAAGGTAGTTGGACGGGCACGATGAACCTTACCGAATCCCAAGCGGGGTCAGACCTTTCCCAAGTGCGCACTCGCGCCGTGCCCGAAAACGATCACTACCGCATTAGCGGCCAGAAAATCTATATCACCTGGGGCGAGCACGACGCCGCTGACAATATCATTCATCTAGTCCTGGCCCGAAAGCCCGATGCGCCGCAAGGCAATAAAGGCATTTCACTGTTTTTAGTGCCCAAGTTTTTGGTCAATGACGACGGCTCGCTTGGAGAGCGCAACGACGTCACCTGTGCATCCATTGAGCATAAGCTGGGCATTCACGGTTCCCCCACCTGCACGCTAAGCTTTGGTGAAAATGGCGGTGCGATTGGCTACTTGGTCGGCCAGGAAGGGCGTGGTCTGAATCATATGTTTACCATGATGAACGAGGCTCGCCACAAAGTAGGTGTCCAGGGCATTGGCGTGGCTGAGCGTGCCTGCCAGCATGCCTTCGCCTACGCGCTTGAGCGTCGTCAGGGGCGAGCGCCGGCATCGCGTGGCGGTGCTGAATGCAGTATTAGCGATCATTTCGACGTGCGCCGTATGCTGCTTTCAATGCGCTCGCGTACCGATGCATTGCGGGCACTGGCGCTGTATTGCGCCGCCGAGCTGGATACAGCCCGTCATGCAGACAGCCGCGATACGCGCAGCGCTGCACAGGCCCGCGCCGATATTCTTATTCCGGTGATTAAAAGTTTTTCCACTGACCAGGCGGTCGATATCGCGTCCATGGGCATTCAGGTGCACGGAGGGATGGGCTACGTGGAAGAGACCGGCGCAGCTCAGCTGCTGCGCGATGCGCGGATTGCTCCGATTTACGAAGGTACTAATGGCATTCAGGCGCTTGATTTGGCAGGGCGTAAGCTTCAACGCGATGGTGGCGAGGCGCTAACTGCGCTGCTAGATGACGTTGCCACTACCGTCGAACAGCTCAACGCGAACCCTGCGCTTGCTGCGTTAGGCAGTGGCTTAGCCGCCGGCTTAGGCGATCTAAAAACCGCCCAAGCGATAGTGCTCAAGCAGGGCGCCGACCCTGAAAAAGGGGCGGACGCGGTGCAGGCCTACGCCACGCCGTTTCTCAGCTTAGCGGGGCACGTGCTGTGCGCCTGGCAAATGGGGCAAGCGGCGCTCAGTGCTCAAGTTGCGCTTGATAACGGCAGCGACGACCCTTTCTACGCTGCCAAGCTGCGCAGCGCAGAGTTTGCTATCACTCAATGGCTGCCGGTTGGCCGTGCCCAGCGCGCGGTCATTGAGGCGGGCATGCAATGCCTTAGCGACTTTGAGATTCATTGACGTGAATCACATAGCTACGCGCCGCCGCCTTAAAGGCGGCGGCGCTGTTTGTAGGCTATCAAAACATGCATTTAAAACGATCGCTTTTAATAACAATAGGTAGGAGTCGACTATGAGCGCTATCTTCGAGCAAGGCTTACCCAAAACCGTTGCCAATCACGTGCCGCTTTCGCCGCTGACCTTTATCGAGCGCTCCGCGTCGATTTACCCCGATTATCCCGCCATCGTGCATGGCAGCACTCGCCGCACCTGGGGCGAAACCTGGACGCGCTGCCGCCAGCTTGCCTCTGCGCTCAAACAGCGTGGTATTCAGCCGGGTCAAACGGTGGCGGCCATGCTGCCTAATATTCCGGCTATGTTTGAAGCGCATTTTGGCGTGCCACTAGCGGGCTGTGTGCTCAATACCTTAAATATCCGCCTGGATGCTGAGGCGATCAGCTACATGCTTGCGCATGGCGAAGCCAAGGCGATTCTGGTGGACCCCGAGTTTGCTGACGTTATCCAGCAGGCCGTTGCCAAGCTCGAACATAAGCCGCTGATCATCGATGTGGCCGACGTGGCGTTTCTGGGTGAAATAGACGGTATTGGGGAGATTGAGTACGAAGCGCTACTCAATGAAGGTGACGCCGATTTCGCTTATCAGCTACCTGACGATGAATGGAATGCGATCTCACTCAACTACACCTCTGGCACAACGGGAAAACCCAAGGGCGTGGTTTATCACCACCGTGGCGCTTACCTGAACGCGGTGAGCAATATTATGGAGTGGGCGATGCCCCACCACCCGATCTATCTGTGGACGCTGCCCATGTTCCACTGCAATGGCTGGTGTTTTCCATGGACGATTGCCGCCAATGCAGGCGTCAACGTGTGCCTGCGCCGTGTCGAGCCTAAAAAGGTTATGCAACTGATTGCTGATGAAAAGGTTAGCCACTTCAGCGGCGCACCGATTATTCTCAATGGCTTAGTTAATTTGCCCGCTGAAGATAAGCGCCAGTTCGATCATTCGGTGAAAGTTACCACCGCCGGTGCTGCGCCGCCTGCCGCGGTGATTGCTGGCGTTGAAACTCTAGGCATCGAGGTTACCCACGTTTACGGCTTAACCGAGGTGTACGGGCCGGTGACCGTTTGTGCCTGGCGTGAGGCGTGGGATGAGTTGCCGCTTGAGGCGCGGGCGAAAATAAAAGCTCGCCAGGGTGTGCGCTATCACATGCTCGAAGCACTATGCGTGGCCGACCCGCTCACGATGGAACCTGTCTCCAAAGACGGTCAAACCATGGGTGAGATACTGATGCGCGGTAATAACGTGATGAAGGGCTACTTAAAAAACCCTGAGGCAACCGAGCAGGTGCTGGCGGGTGGTTGGTATCACACCGGCGATTTGGCTGTGTGGCACCCGGATGGCTATATCGAGATCAAAGACCGCTCTAAAGACATCATTATTTCCGGTGGTGAAAACATCTCGACCATCGAAGTAGAAGACGCTATTTACGGCCATCCTGCCGTTGAAGAGGCGGCGGTGGTGGCTAAGCCCGACGAGAAGTGGGGCGAAACGCCCTGTGCATTTGTGAAGCTGAAAGTCGGCTACGGGGAAGTCACTGAGGCCGATATTATCGCCCACTGTCGCGAACGTTTGGCGGGCTACAAAGTGCCTAAGACGGTGATTTTCAGCGAACTGCCGAAAACCTCAACGGGTAAGATACAAAAATTCGTATTGCGTGAAGAAGCTAAAAATCATTGATAGTGGATTAAGGAGAAAGTGAATGAGTGACCAACTAATTGGCGTCGTCGGCGCGGGTACGATGGGGCAGGGGATTGCCCAGGTAGTGGCCGCCAGCGGGTTTACGGTACGTCTTTTTGATGTGGCCGAAGAGCAGCTGGGTCGCACCGAGGCGAACGTCGACAAAGGCTTAGCCAAGCTGGTTGCTAAAGAAAAGATCACGGAGGCAGATAAAAAGGCCGCTTTGGCGCGCCTCTCGACCACGACCTCGTTACAGGCGCTTAGCGACTGTGCGGTGATTATTGAGGCAGCGCCTGAGCAGCCAGCACTCAAAGAGACGCTTTTTCGCGATCTAAGCCAATTGAACAGCACGGCTATTTTGGCCTCCAATACCTCATCGCTGTCGCTCACCCGCTTGGCGGCGGTGTGCGAACATCCCGAACGCGTGGTAGGCATGCACTTCTTTAACCCCGTGCCGGTGCTCAAATTGGTAGAAGTGATTCGCGCCGAGCAGACCTCTGACGCTACCGTTGAGCGTATCGAGCAGCTTGCCAAGGCATTAGGCAAAACCGCCGTGCCGGTGGGCGATGCGCCGGGCTTTGCAGTGAACCGCTTACTAGTGCCGATGATCAACGAGGCGGCGTTTATTGTTCAAGAGGGTACCGCCACCCCAGAAGCAGTTGATGACGCCATGAAGCTAGGTGCCGCACATCCCATGGGGCCGCTAGCGCTGGCAGACCTGATTGGCCTAGATGTCTGTTTAGCGATTATGAACGTGCTTCAAGAAGGCTTTGGCGACCCCAAATATCGCCCGTGCCCGCTGCTTAAACGCATGGTAGCCGCTGGCTATCTCGGTCGAAAAACCGGCCGCGGCTTTTACCACTACGATTAATTGAGAGCTGGATGGTCTCAATGCTAAGCCGGGAAAGGCTGCATAAATAAGTCATTGCCACTCAACCAAGCGTTCGCTAGGGTTGAGTGGTATTTTTCTGGCTACGATATAACAGCGTATGCCCATAACAATTAAGGAGCCCGCCATGAGTGAGTCAGTGATTGAGAAAGTTGATAACGATGGAATGGTGCGATTAACCATTAATCGTCCTAAGGCGCTCAATGCGCTAAACAGCGAAGTGCTCGCCGCATTAGAAGCCCATTTAGTGGCGCTGGAAGCTCACCCGGGTTTACGCGCGGTGCTGATTACGGGGGCGGGCGAGAAATCCTTCGTGGCGGGAGCCGATATTACCGAGATGCGTGAAAAAACGCCTGAAGAGGCGCGAGCATTTGCCAGCCAAGCGCTGCGCACGATTAAACGCTTAGAGACATTGCCAGTGCCGGTGGTCGCGCTGGTAAACGGGTTTTGCCTTGGCGGCGGCTGCGAATTGGCACTGGCCTGCGACTGGGCCGTAGCCAGCGATAACGCCGTGTTTGGGCAGCCAGAAGTGCTGCTGGGTGTGATCCCCGGCTTTGGTGGCACCCAGCGCTTGCCGCGTCGCGTTGGCCCCGCCATGGCGATTGACCTTGTCACCACGGGTCGTAAGATTGATGCTCAAGAAGCACTGCGTATCGGGCTCGTTAACCGAGTAATGCCGCAGGCTGAGCTGGAGAGCTACGTCGAAGAACTCACCAAGCAGCTTAAAGGCAATGGCCCGCAGTCCGTGCGCGGCGCTAAACAAGCGGTTCACGATGGATTAGACCAAGACCTTGATAGCGCGCTGGCGCTGGAAACGAGCCTGTTTGCCCTCTGTTTCGCCGGTGAAGAACAGAAAGAAGGTATGAGCGCCTTTGTAGAAAAGCGCAAAGCTAACTTTTAACATCTCGCTTTAAGGTCTGCTTATAAGCATTTGGTTAATAAATTTTGACTGGGAGTGGGGGTGACGCCGGCGTCACCCCCGTTTTATTTCTACGATTTATGCCTGCGTTTGTTACTTCCAAAGCTCGATCAACACCTTGCCGGATACTTGCGCATCTTTAGCAATTGAAAACGCGTGCTGGGCATCTTCGGCAGGCAGCACGTGAGTGATGACGCTATCGAAGCGGGCATCGGCAGCGAGCAGCCTGATGGCTTCATCAATTTCATCGTTGAAACGGAAGCAGCCTCTCAGCTGAGCCTCTTTTGAAATCAATGACGCTAGCGCAATCGGCTGTGGCGTTGCAGGCATCATGCCTATTTGAACGATAACGCCTGCACGACGTACGGCGAGAATAGCGCTGTTGATCGATGCGGGAACGCCGGTGCACTCAAGCACCACATCAAAAGCTTCTTGAGGCAGCTCATCCGTGCCTACCTGAATAGTGCTATGCACCCCCAGTTTGCGGGCGCGGGATAGCGGGCCATCCAGAACGTCGGTAATGCAAACTTCGGCCCCTTTGGCAAGCGCTGCCGCTGCGGCGAGCAAGCCAATGGGCCCCGCACCGCATACCAATACGCGCTTTTGATCGACCCCGCCGGCTACCTGGATGCCATGCAAGCCCACGGATAAGGGTTCTGCTAGGGCGGCGCGCGCCAGAGGCAAGGTACCAGGCAGTGCCCTTAGCATACTGATATCGGCATCTAAAAACTGGCTCATGCCACCCTGCGTATGCGGCCAGGTAGAGGCAGAGCCTAGATAAGCACCATTGGGCCACAGGTGCGGCTTGTCTTCGATGCCGGGCTGGCTGTTGCCAAACGTTGCAGGGTGCAGCGTGACCGGTGTTCCCTGCGGCCATTGCCCGCTAGGGTCTTCCTCGACGATTCCCGACATCTCGTGGCCGGGAATCATTGGTTCACGAATCACAAAAGCGCCATTGGCTCCCTCATGATAGTAGTGAAGATCTGAGCCGCAGATGCCGCCGAAAGACATACGCAAACGTACTTTTCCAGAGGCTAATGCGGGCAGTGTAATGCTTTCTTCCCGTAGATCTTGCTTACCGTGAATGACTAATGCTTGCATGGCGCTGCTTCCTAAAGGGAAGGTCTGGGCAGTTATACGACCGAGGTCATCCCGCCATCGACGAAAATATTTTGCCCCGAAACGAAACTTGAGGCGCCCGAGCAGAGATAGATAAGCGTGCCCACCAGCTCGTCGAAATGCCCCCAGCGCTGGGCTGGCGTACGCTTTTCGACCCATTGGTTAAAGGCTGGGTCTTGCCACAAAGCGGTATTCATTTCGGTCTTGAAATAGCCGGGAGAAATACAGTTGACCTGGATATTGAAGCGGGCCAAATCCGCGGCCATGCCCTGTGTCAGTAGCGCAACGCCGCCTTTTGTGGCGGAGTAAGGCGCGATGGTTTCTCTGGCAAGTTTAGACTGCACGGAGCCGATGTTAATGATTTTGCCGGAGCCGCGTTCGCTCATAGCAGGCGTTAAGGCGCGGGAAACATAAAATAAACTCGACAGATTGGTCGCGATAAGAGCATCCCAATCAGCAGTGTCAAACTCATTGAACGGTGCGCGGCGCTGAAGCCCGGCATTATTGATCAGAATATCCGGCGTTCCGTAGTTATCAACCAGTGTTTCAAGCGCCTGCTTGGTAGCGTTAGCATCGGTGACATCGAAGCTGATCGCTTCAACGGTGGCCCCTGTGTCTTGCGCCACTTTATCTGCTTCTGCCTTCACTTTGTCTAGATCACGCCCGTGTAGGATGACCCGCGCGCCCTGGTGTGCCAATCCTCTTGCGAGAGCATTGCCAAGCCCTCTAGAAGAGCCGGTGACCAGCGCTAAGCGGTCGCTAATATCGAAAAGTGCCTGCTTCATAGTGGTCACCTAAAACATCATGAAAATGATATACGCGAAGATAAAGCCGACCACTGACTCAAGGGCCTGCTGGACGGTCCACGTTTTCAGCGTTGTTTTGACATCCATACCGAGCAGCCGACCCACTAGCCAGAAGCCTGAATCATTCACGTGGCCTGCAAACACGGAGCCTGCGGCCGTGGCTAACGTAATCGCCACTACTTGCATTGAGGTGAAATCACCGCCAATCACGGCGGGCGCCATTAGCCCCGCCGCCGTTACCAGTGCGACCGTTGCCGACCCTTGGGCGAGACGCATAATCACTGCAATTACATAGGCCGCCAGGATGATAGGCAGGCCAATATCACTTAACGAGCTGGATAGCGCATCGCCAATGCCCGATGCGCGCAGCACGCCACCGAACATGCCGCCAGCGCCGGTAATCAGCACCACCGAGCAAATCGGCCCGAGCGAGGAATCGAGCACTTTTTCTAACGCATTGCCTTCCATTCCTTGGCGACGGCCCAGCACTAACATGGCTACTAACGTTGAAATGAGCAGTGCGATAGGCGTATTGCCGAGCGCTGAAAGCAGCTGAAACCACAGTTGGTCGCTGTCAACCGCGCCGATGGAGCGCAGCGAGTTAAGGCCGGTGTTCATAAAGATCAGTACAAGTGGCAGCATCAGCATGCTGATCACCACACCAACGGAAGGCGGATTGGTCACTTCGTCGTCGCTAATGTCGCCAAACAGTCCCTTACTCAGCGGGAACGGATGGCGTTTCGCGACAACTTTTCCCCACATGTAGCCTGAGATCCACCAGAGTGGGAAGGCAATTATCACGCCGGTTAGCAGAAGGAGACCTAGGTTGGCATTGTACAGTTCCGACGCGCTCACCGGGCCTGGATGAGGGGGCAAGAAAACATGCATAACCGAGAATGCCGCGGCCGCAGGCATGGCGTAGAGCAGTATCGGGCCGCCTAAACGGCGCGATACTGCAAAGATAATCGGCAGCATGACGATTAAGCCAGCGTCAAAGAAAATGGGAAAACCCATTAGCAGCGAGGCGATACCCAGTGCAAACGGCGCGCGCTTTTCGCCAAAGACCTCAATCATTTTGTCAGAAAGCGCCTTCGCGCCCCCCGAATGCTCGACAAGCTTGCCAAGCATCGCACCCAGGCCGACAAGCAGCGCAACGGCCCCTAGCGTGCCACCGAAACTATTCACCAGCGTGGGCACAATGGCGTCAATAGGTATTTGGGTAGCTAGTGCGGTGAGCAGGCTCACCAGCATCAACGCCAAGAAGGCGTGCATTTTAAACCTGATGATTAACACCAAAAGGGATAAGACAGCCACTGCGGCAATGCTTAGCAGTGGTCCTGCGGACATCGTCTGAGTCCATCCATTCATGCGAGCGCTCCGAAAAAGTAAGGCTAATGACTGTCGATGTTATCGGTAACATTTTACAGCTTGAATGCTGGCTGGATACACGACCTTGGTTTAAATGGACGGGCAACGGCGTTGAGATAATCACTAGTCCGGCGACAGCAATTCTGCTAAACAGATAGACATAGGATGTGCGCCGATACGGCTGTTTTTACTAGATTTGTGTTTGCTAGGTTTATTTTTACTAGGTTTGTGCGTGTTTATGGCATCAATTGTCGTTCGGTCTCTATATAAGCTGAGGTGTGCATGTTTGATCTTTATATCGCCAATAAGAATTACTCGTCCTGGTCGCTGCGCCCATGGGTATTGATGAAGGTTCTAGACATTCCGTTTAATGAACATCTCATGCCGTTTGAAGGTGGCTTGGGTGAAAGTCGTGACACCTTCCTGCGTTTTTCACCCTCAGGCTTAGTGCCTTGCTTAGTCGATATGACGGCCAGTGGCGAGCTGGCGATATGGGATTCGCTCGCTATTATTGAGTACTTAGCCGAGCACCATAAAGCGGTGTGGCCATCGGATAAGCTCGCACGTGCCTGGGCGCGCTCTGCTGCCGCTGAAATGCACAGCGGTTTTGGTGCCCTGCGTGACGATTGTTCAATGAATTGCGGCGTGCGCGTTGAGCTAAAGGGATTGTCGGACAACCTTAAAGCCGATGTTGCTCGCTTGGATACGCTTTGGCAGCAGGGGCTTGAGCGCTTTGGCGGGCCTTATTTGGCGGGCGCAAACTTCACCGCGGTGGATGCTTTTTATGCCCCGGTGGCGTTTCGCGTTCAGACGTTTAATCTGCCGGTTAGTGAAGACGCTAAGGCTTATGTCGAGCATTTACTTGCGCTGCCTGCCATGCGGGCGTGGTATCAGTCTGCGCTTGAAGAGCAGTGGCGTGAGCCTATGCACGAGACTGAAACGCTGAAGAATGGCGCGCTAATAGCGGATTACCGACAGCCTTAACTCGCCCAGTTCACTCGATGCGTCATGCATCAGGTACACTGGCGCAAATTTTCGTTTGGAAACATCCATGGCCCTTAGTGCAACGCCCTATAAAGTTGATATTAATCTGACCGATCTGGATCGCAGCGTGTACGAGACGCTGCGCTTTACCGTGGCGCGTCACCCCTCGGAAACTGAAGAGCGCATGACCGCGCGCCTGCTTGCCTATGTCCTGTGGTACAGCGAGACGCTAGCTTTTGGCCGCGGGCTTTCCGATGTGGACGAACCCGCGCTATGGGAGAAAAGCCTGGATGGTCGTTTGCTGCACTGGATTGAAGTCGGGCTGCCCGATGCCGAGCGTCTTACCTGGTGCTCGCGCCGGGCAGAGCGGGTTTCGCTGCTTGCATACGGCCGGGTCGACTTATGGGAAAGCAAAGTACTGCCTAGCGTATCCTCGTTGAAAAATGTGCATGTGGCGAGGCTTCCGCAAGAGGCGCTAGCGGTGATTGCTAAAGACCTGCCAAGGGCTATCAACTGGGCCATTATGATCAGCGAAGAATCGCTGTTTATTACCGATGAGAACGGCCAGCATGAAATTACCCCTCAATGGCTGCTGCGCGAGCGTTAATCTTTATCGTTGGGTTTATTCGACTAAGCTATAAATATGAGAAGGGGTAGCCATTGCTCATCCCTGCTGTTTCAGCTGTTTAGGCTTTTCCACGCGAGGAAAAGAAAACTATAGCTTGCTATCTTTTTGCACAATTACATACAATCAACAATGTTTGTTGGCGATCTCAAAAAAACTGCCTCAAAAGCTGTTTTAAAAACTGTCTTAAAAACTGTCTCAAGGCCTCTCTCAAGGAACGAGCAATGCGCGGATACCCCTCTTTACGATGGCAGCTGCTCCCGCTAGTAGCAGCCATTAGCCTGCTGCCAACACTGGCACACGCAGACAACAGTGTGTTCACGATTAAGCACGAAAATGACGGTATCGCCAGCGGTGACGATGGCCACTTCACGAGTGGCTTTGAGCTTAATTGGATGTTTGAGCCTGAGGCACAAAGCTGGACCCAGCGTCTAGCCACCGCGTTACCCGATAGCATTATCGGTAGTGCAGACATGGCTGCTTATCGTTTGGTGCATCAGATTTATACGCCCAACGATATTATGCAGTCGGGACTGATCGAAGATGATCGGCCGTATGCTGGGCTTGTTTATGGTGGCGTATCGCTTTACGAAGATGTGCCCATGGGTAGCTGGGTTCAGTCGACTGACCTGCATCTAGATATTGGGTTGGCAGGGCCGTCGTCACTTGCCGATAGTATTCAGCGTGAAGTACACCGTATCACCGGCAGCGACCGTCCTAACGGCTGGGATAATCAAATTGGCGATGAGCCAATCGTCAATGCTGCTGTGCGTCGCCAGTGGTGGAACAGCACGCCGTTTATCGGTAAAGAGTTTGCCCATGGGCCGAGTGTCAGTGCCGCACTAGGTAACCTGTATACCTACGCTGGCGCGGGCTACAGCGTGCGTTGGGGCGATGAGGCTGCTGGCATTCCTACACTGACGCCTAGCCCCGGTAGCCGCTACTATATGACGGGAAGGCAAGGCTTGCAGTGGTATCTGTTTGCGAGCGTAGACGGCTACTACATGGCGCAAAACCTAACGCTTGATGGCAATACTTTCAAAGACAGCCACTCGGTTGATCGTAAAGAGTGGGTGGGCGATGTCTCGGCAGGGCTGGCGCTTGCCTGGGAAGATTGGCAGGTCACCTACGCGGTTGTGCAGCGCTCGCGTGAATTCGACGGCCAGGAAGAGCAGGATAAGTTTGGTTCTATTGCGCTATCGAAGCGTTTCTAAGCGGCTTAACGCGTGAAATATTGTTAAGCGTCTTTCAATAGGGGAGGATATGCATGGCCAATAAATATCCTCACACGCCTGATGGGCGCTACTTTATCGCTAAGAATCGACTATGGCGCTGTACGGATCCACGTTTAAGTGAAGACGAAAAGCGCGAACACATTAAAGCCTTGATGAAAGCTCGACGTGCGGTGAGAACCACCCAGCAACAGGACGATGAAGCGGGATTAGGCCGTGCCCGCGAGGCGGTGCAAGCCGCTAAAGAAGCATTGGGTGAGCGGGGCTCAGTATGGTGGGAGGATGATGCGCCCGATGAAACGGGATTCGCCCCGCATAATAGTTCTTATGCCAAGTGGTGGGAGAATCTGGCGTAGGCTGCAGCTTTGCTGATTTAACTGCATGTTTGCATTTTGTGATGATATTCTGCGCCGCTCTTATTCTTTAAGGATGCAGCGTGAACATTAAAGCGGATCTCTCCATTATCGACATCATTGGCCATCTGGTTCTTTGGCTAATACTGAGTGTGATTACCTTCGGTATAGCGTTATTTTTCTTTCCATACTCGTTTGCAAGATTTGTTATTAACCGCACTTCCGTTATCGACACAGCGACAGGCGTGGAGCGGAAAATGGTGTGTAATATCAGCCTCTTCAGCAATATTGGCCACATTATCCTGTGGGTGATCATTTCACTATTAACGTTTGGGCTTGGGTATATTTTTTACTTTTATCGAGTATGGAACTATGCACTTAATAATTCGCGCACTCAATAACTCACGCATTCAAGAGCGCTTAGCGTAAAACAGCCAAGCGATATGTGTCAGGCACGGGCACCTTTAGTGATGTTAAAGGCGCCCGTGCTGTATGCCGTCAGCTTACTTATCGCCAGTCAACTTGTCTTGCGTTTTAAGCGTGAAATCGCTGGCGTCATGGCGCTCATGCAGCTGCTCGCTAGGCTCACCCCAGGTGCGGTTCACCATGCGCCCACGCTTGACGGCGGGGCGTTCATCAATTTCCTCGGTCCAGCGCAATAGATTCTTGTAAGTGTGTGCTTCCAAGAACTCAGCCGCTTCGTAAACACGGTTTTTGACCAGTGCGCCGTACCAAGGGTGAATCGCCATATCGGCAATGGTGTACTCATCCCTGGCCATAAAGCGGTTTTCTGCTAAATGGCGATCAAGTACATCAAGCTGGCGCTTCACTTCCATCGTGTAGCGATCAATCGGGTACTGATATTTTTCTGGCGCGTAGGCGTAAAAATGCCCGAAGCCGCCGCCTAACATTGGTGCACTGCCCATTTGCCAGAACAGCCAAGAGAGGCATTCTGTGCGCTTCATTGGGTTAGTCGGCAAGAAGGCATTAAATTTCTCTGCCAGATAGAGCAGGATGGCGCCGGATTCAAACACCCGCTGTGGCGGCTGCGTGCTGTGATCCATCAGTGCCGGGATTTTGGAGTTGGGGTTTACCTCAACAAAACCGCTGCTAAACTGATCGCCTTCGCCAATTTGAATCAGATGGGCGTCGTACTCTGCGTCTTTAATTCCCTGCTCCAGCAGCTCTTCGAGCATCACGGTAACTTTTACACCGTTAGGTGTAGCTAGGGAGTAGAGCTGAAGGGAATGCTTGCCCACGGGCAGCGCTTTATCGTGGGTAGGGCCTGCTATGGGGCGGTTGATATTGGCAAATTTACCGCCGTTGCCAGGTTCCCATTTCCAAACGTTGGGAGGCGTATAGGTGTTATCGCTCATCGTTTCCTCGCTATTAACCGATATCGGTAACTGCTGGGCACAGAGGTAAACCTATCCTTTGCGCGGCGATGCTAACGCTTTTAGGGGGTGGCTCTTACGACACCACCGCTTTGCATGCGCAGAAAGCGGTGGTGTGGGCGCTAGCAGATTAAGCTAATAGCTCGGTTATACCAGCGTCAAGGTGACGTTAATATTGCCACGGGTGGCATTGGAGTAGGGGCACACGATATGGGCTTTATCAACTAGCTGCTGCGCGACGTCTTGCTCAAGGCCGGGCAGGCTGATTTTTAGCTCAACTTCGATGCCAAAACCGGTAGGAATTGCGCCGATGCCTACGTTGCCTTCAATTTGAGTGTCTTCGGGAAGCGTTACTTTTTCTTGACTCGCTACATGCTTAAGCGCACCTAGAAAACAGGCTGAGTAGCCAGCCGCGAACAGCTGCTCGGGATTGGTGCCTTCACCGCCAGCGCCGCCCAGCTCTTTAGGCGTACTGAGTTTAACCTCTAGCGCGCCATCCGATGATTTAGCTTGGCCTTCACGGCCACCAGTAGCGGTAGCCTGGGCGCGGTAAGCAACTTTTTCGATAGTAGTGGTCGTCATATTGAATCTCCTGTCAGCGTTATTAGTTATGTTAACCGCCTTAATCTAGCGCAGCTTTATTTTGCGCACAAGATAAATGATAAATAAAAACTACCCTTTTGCCGTGGCCATCGGGTCACTGGTTTTTTTGCAGGCTGTTGCGTAGCCGCACCAGGTCCTCTTTCAGCTCAGTCAGCGTTTCTATTGACTGCTCGCTCGCGTGCACGACGCAGCTAGGAATGTGGCAGGCCTGCTCACGCAGCGCTTTGCCTTTTTCGGTAAGGTATAGCTCTACCACGCGCTCGTCTTGATGGCTGCGCTTACGATTAAGCAGTTGATCGGCTTCAAGTCGCTTAAGTAACGGCGTCAACGAACCGGGGTCGGTTAGTAGGCGCTTACTCATGGTGCCAACGGTCATGCCATCGTTTTGCCACAGTACCAGCATGGCAAGGTATTGCGGGTAGGTAAGCCCCAGCTCTTTAAGCAGCGGTTTATAAACCTTCGTCATCATCAACGAGGTTGAGTAGAGCGCAAAGCAAAGCTGGTGATCCAGTTCTAACGCGCTGCAAGATGGTTGCACAGACATGGGTGCTCCGAAACGAAAGACGTAGGCTAATGTAGCTTGATGGAGCGCCAGTGGCTAGATCTAGACGTTGGTCGCAGGTTAACAGTTTTGTTTTGACAAGCAATGAGCGCACCGTTAGCCTTTTCTTTTGATTGTTACCGGTAACAATTGCAAAGCCCTTGTTTATATCGATTTCTTACCCCACTGCATTTTGAGCGTCATGTACACTGTCGTTTCAACCTTTTGCACCGTAGGCTTCACATTTGGAGAGCTAGCCCAATGATTCCCTCGTCTTATCGTATCTTAGTTATGGGCGCATCCGGGTGTGGAAAATCGTTGATTGGCGAAAATCTGGCACAGGCGCTAGGCGCCACCTTTATTGATGGTGATGATTACCACTCGCCAGAGAACGTGGCCAAAATGGCGAGCGGAACGCCGCTTAATGATAATGATCGCCATGGCTGGTTGGACACGCTGGCAGCGCTATTTGCCAATTATAAAGCGCAAAACGAGACAGTAGTGATTGCTTGTTCGGGGCTTAAACGCCGCTACAGAGATCGCTTAAGAAACGGCGATTCTGAACTGCGCATTTTATACCTGGAAGGCACGCGCGAGCTGCTGCGAGAGCGGTTGGAAACCCGGGCGGGGCATTTCTTTAAGGGCGATAGCATGCTGGCAAGCCAGCTAGCGGACCTAGAGCCACCGGGCAGCGATGAGGCAAGGACGGCCTCCATAGCGCTTCCTCCCTCAACGATTGTTGGCCAATTTACCGCAACGCTAGCGCCGCCGCTTAGCCAAACCTTCGGCTAAAGAGGGGATAGGCATGGGGGCTCATTGTTGGTTAGGGTAGACCCCAACGCTCCCTCGCTTCATAAGGCCGCAACACTTTGAAGAAAAAACGCCCCACTCTGCAGGATATTGCCAACCATGTAGGGGCTACCAAAATGACGGTAAGCCGCTGCCTGCGCGATCCTGAAACGGTTTCTGAAGCACTACGCGCGCGCATCTTCTCAGTGGCTGAACAGGTCGGCTACATACCTAATCGAGCCCCGGATTTACTCTCCCGAGCGACCAGCCACTCTATCGGTGTGCTGGTGCCGTCATTGACCAACCAGGTCTTCGCCGATGTGATTGTCGGCATCGAATCGCTGACGGAACCCGCGGGCTATCATCTGATGCTTGCTCATTATGGCTATAGCCCTGAGCTTGAAGAACGTAGCTTGGCCTCGCTGCTCTCTTATAACGTCGACGGGGTGATTCTTTCTGACCGCGATCACACCCCGCGCAGCCTGCGTATGCTGGAAACCGCCGGTATACCGGTAGTTGAAATTATGGATACTTACCGGCCCGCGCTGCAGCAGGCGGTGGGCTATAACAACGTTCAAGCCGCTTATGACATGGTCAGTGCCATGATTCAGCGGGGTCGACGTCAGGTGATTTACCTGGGCGTACGGCTAGATGAGCGTACTCGACAGCGCGAGCAGGGCTATCGCCTTGCTATGGAAGAGCACGAGCTAACGCCGATTGCGCTGAAAAGCACACAGCGTTCCTCTTATAGCGTGGGGGCGGCACTGCTAAAGCAGGTGCTAGCTGACTATCCAGACGCCGATGGCGTGTTCTGCACCAATGATGACGTTGCTGTGGGCGCTTATTTTGAGTGCCAGCGATGTGAGATTGACGTGCCTGGGCGCATGGCCTTGGCGGGGTTTCACGGCCATGACGTAGGGCAAGTGATGGCACCTAGGCTTGCTAGCGTGGTTACGCCGCGTCAGGCCATCGGCGAAGCAGCGGCGCGCGAGCTTTTAGCCCGTATACGGGGTGAGCCGTTAACGCAGAGCGTGATCGACTTAGGTTATCGAATCGAAGCAGGCATGACGCTATAGCGTGACGGCGGCTGTGGGACTGGCTAAAGTAGCATTTTTCCCTTGCTATGAGGCCACCCGTGGAAATTGCTCAGCTCAATATCTACCCCGTTAAGTCATTACAAGGCATCAGCTTGAGCCAAAGTGTGTTGCAGGAGCACGGGCTAGCCTGGGACCGCCGCTGGATGCTGGTTGATGCCCAGCAACGTTTTGTGACGCAGCGTCAGTTGCCTGCGCTGGCCACAATCGGCGTTGAATTGACCGACGAGCACCTTGTGCTTTCACACCCCGCCGTTGACCCGCTGCGCCTGCCATTAGCTGAGCCGGAGGGAAACCTGCGCCTTGTTAATGTGTGGAATGATCACTGCAAAGCGCGGCCTGAAAGCGAGGAAGTAACGCGATGGTTAGAAGCTGCCCTGGGCGAACAGGCTCAAGGGCTGAGCTTGGTACGCTTTGCCACGGAGTTTAGCCGTGCGGTTGAAGAAGATTTTCTCGACGGCGGGTCGGCCCATACTTATTTCGCCGATGGCTATCCCTTTTTGATTACCACTACCGGCTCCTTAAATGCCCTGAATCAAGCCCTGGTCGATGGCGGGCAATCGCCGGTGCCGATGAATCGTTTTCGACCTAATATCGTTATTAAGTGCGACCAGGCATGGGCTGAAGATCACTGGGTGACGCTTTCAGCGCAGAGCGGTAACTTTCAACTAACGCTGCGTAAGGCCTGCAAACGGTGCAAAATTATCACGATTGATCAGCAGTCGGCGGCGGTGCCTGCGCCTGCAGAACCGCTGAAAACGCTGGTTGTGCTTAATACTCAGCCTACCTTGAAAGGCGCGCACTTCGGCCAAAATACCACCCTGCTTGTCGGTGCGGGCAGCGTTATTCGCGTGGGGGATGCGTTGGCGGCAGTGGTCCGCGAGATTTAAGGCGCAGCAGGTTGGTAGCAATGGCCGTACCTATCAGCGTAATTACCATACCGGCGATAATCTGAAGGCTTAGTGTTTCGTCCAGCAATAGATAGCCCCATACCAGTGCGCTCACCGGCACTAAGAAAGTGACCGTCGAGGTTGCTGTAGCCCCGGCATTGGCGAGTAAGCCAAAATACAGCAGGAATGCCAGCGTGGTGCTAAGTGTGGCGAGCGAAATAGCGTTGCCCCAAGCCAGAAGGCTGATGGGGGAGCTTGGCCATAACCAAATGCCGGGGATCAATAGCACCAGCGCCGACATCGCGCAGCTGCCCGCGGCCAGAACGCGGGTAGGAAGGTGGCCTAGGCGCGTTTTAGAGTAGTTGCTCGCAATGCCATAGCAAAACGTAGCCCCGAGTGCCGCCACAATAAACCAGCCGTCGCCACCTAGCGCAAAGTCGAGTCGATTTGCTGAGAGCACATAAACCCCCAGCAGCGCCAGGGCGAGGCCCCAGTACTGTTGGCGCTGTATAGCGGTGGCGAAGAAGCACACGCCTATCAATGCAGTGAAAATAGGCGTAGTAGCGTTAATCAGTGACGTGAAACCTGCTTCAAGGCGAGTGGTAGCGAGTGCCAGCAGTGAAAAAGGCAGTACGTGATTGACGATTCCCAGCAGTAATAGCGGGCCTTTATGCTGCCAAATTAGGCGTAGATAGTGCAGGCTGATAAGCAGCGGCATTAATAGCAGCGCGCCTATTCCCATACGTATCAGCACCAGTGGGACCGGCCCGAACTCGGGGGCGGCTACGCGCATGAAGATGAAGGACAGACCCCAGAGCGAGGAAAGCAGTAGCAGACGCAGCGCATCAGCGGATGACATGGGATGCCCTTAGTATTCAAAATGATGTAGTTAGATGGCTAGCTAGCTTACGACTGAACAGAGGCTGATGGAAGTTATTGGCGGCGCTTGCTGGGCAGAGCATGTAAAAATCAGCTACGCTGTTTAGGTAGTCTAGGTGGCATCTGCCGCTTGGGCTCAGAGCGACATATTTTTCTGCCTATTAGCACGTACAAGGAGTTGTTCATGGATCGCAAAGCTAGCGCACGTTGGGAAGGTGGATTGAAAGATGGTAAAGGCACCGTTTCAACCGAAAGTGGCGTATTAGATGCCAAGTACTCCTTTAAGCAGCGCTTTGAAGATGAAAAAGGCACGAATCCTGAAGAGCTGATCGGCGCAGCGCATGCCAGCTGCTTTTCGATGGCGCTTTCAATGATTCTGGGTGAGAAGGGCTATACCGCCGATTCTATCGAAACCAGTGCGAAAGTGACTCTTTCCCAAAGCGATGCCGGATTCGATATTTCTAAGATTCACTTAGACGTTGTCGCCGCCATCAGTGGCGCAGACGATGCAGCTTTCCAGGAAGCAGCGGAAACCGCTAAAGCCAATTGCCCGGTTTCTAAAGTCCTTAATGCCGACATTAGCATGACTGCTAAATTAAAAGGCTAATGTTAATCTATGTTATGGCGTCTTTTTTTTCTATGGGCTTTTAAGTGTTAGGCCCATTTCTTAATCAAGACGTCATGCCGCTTAAGTCTCTAATAAAAGGTATATGAGTTGAGTCTTTTTTAAATAGCACTAATGCCTTTTAAGTAAAGCGCGGTAAAACAAAAAGCCTTGGCGGTTGCCAAGGCTTTTATATTGGCTATTAGCGCCAATTCATTAGTCACGCGTATACTCTTCAGCGTCTTTGAGAGCATCTTCAGATGCATTAACGCTAATGACGTAGCCTTCGCCATCTTCTTCTTTGGTGAGTTCAAGCGAATCCCACTCGATAGCAACGCTTTTTTCACCCATACCTAGAAAGCCACCGACACCGACAACCACCGCGGTGACTTGGCCATCTTCATTGATCACGAGATCGGTAATGGTACCAATATCTTGATCATCCTCTACCGTGCTTTGAACCTGATTGCCGGTCAAAGCATCCGCATGGAAGGTGTTTTCTGGCGTAGTAGTGAGGTAGGTCGCTTCCATTGTTTCGGTCGTTTCTTCAGCGCTTGCCATACCTGCGGCAAGAATGAAGGCCGGAACGACGAGAGTACCTAGAATAGCGGGTTTAATCATTTTCATGTTTGCTTGCTCCTTGCATTATTATCGGGACTGAACGGCTCCGCGTTGCAGTCCTAGCGAACTAATAACGGCTGATAAGCTTCCGAGTTGCCTTACGCTGGAAATCTTCTCGCCGCTACTATTTCTAGTTTTATTAATCATCAAATCAAGCTAGATATTAAGCTGTGCTAACTGCGTAAGATGATTAACGCCGCCTTGTGCTTAGTTGCACTAAGGCAATTAGCAGTTTAGTCGCTGTGTTCAGAAATACAATCGTTTCATTAAAACTTTTAGCAGGCTATGTGAGTGTTTAGGGCCGCCGTGCCGCTGCCATGCGACAATCTACCGAGTTGACCTACTCTTTGACAATGCTCATATTGCCGGGTCAAATGACCGCTTTCAGCCTACCTGCCGTGAATGTCAGGCCAAGGCCGCATAAAAAGGAAAACCCATGATATCGACTGCTAGGCGCTACCCCTTAACGCGTGTTAAGCAACTGTGGCTCGGCAGTATAACGCTGGGTGCATGGCTGTTGGCATCGTCTGCTGCTGCCAGCGGCAGTGACTCTCCTCGAGGGCATTATCCGCTGCCTGAAAACGGCAATATGGTCGGCGAGGTCTCCACCGTCGCAGCCACAGAAGAAGATACGCTGATGGATATTGCCCGTGCTCACAACGTGGGCTACGAAGAAATTCGTATGGCTAACCCTGATGTCAGCCTTTGGGTGCCGGGGGAGGGAACCGAGGTGACGATCCCCGGTCAGTTCATTCTTCCCGATGAGGAGCGTACGGGCATTGTGATTAACGTGGCCGAGCTGCGCCTTTATTACTATCCCGATGTTAAGGCTGGCGAAACGCCGCGTGTCGAAACGTATCCGATCGGCATCGGGCGTGACGCCTTTAATACGCCGCTGGGAATTACGAAAACGACCATGCGCCTTGAGAATCCGGCCTGGTATCCGCCTGAATCAATTCGTCGTGAGGCGACCGAACGTGGCGACCCAGCACCCGCCGTGGTGCCTCCTGGTGCTGAGAATCCTTTAGGCCGCTTCACCATGCTGCTGGATATCCCAGGCTATATGATCCACAGCACTAACCAGCCAGATGGTGTTGGTATGCGCGCCAGCAGAGGCTGCATCCGCATGTATCCTGAAGATATTGAATCTGTGTTCTGGCGCGTGCCGGTGGGTACCCAGGTCAATATTATCGATGCACCAATCAAGCTAGGCTGGGGCGCCAACGATGAAAGCTTTGTGCAGGCCTTTACCTCGACAGACGAAAAGGCCTATGGCATGGAAACGCTGTTAAATGTCGTTGGTTTAATTGAGCAATACGAAGGCGGCAATCCGCGTAGCGTCGACTATGAGCAGGTGCGGGAGGTGCTAGATCAATCCAACGGCCAGATCGTTCCTCTCAGCTAGTTCAGCGTTTTCCCCGCTAGCGTGCGGGGTCAAGTACGCCGCCTAGCGAGGCATTGCGTCGAAACCAGCCTGCAATGCTGGTGCGCGACTGGCGGGTGGGAAGCACTTCGTGGGCGATAGTTTCAGACAAGAAGCAGGCGAAGGTGCCTGCTTCGGGCACTACCCGGGCGATCTCAAGACTGGAGTCGTCCGGGTGGTAGATCACCATTTCACCACCGGCATCGCTTGGCCAGTCGGGCGTTAAGTAACTGACAGTGGAAATCACGCGATTGGCGCGGCCACGAAAACTATCTACGTGGCGTTGATAAAAAGCGCCGGGGGGGTAGTGGGAAAAATGCGCTTCGTACTCGAACAGACCTAAAAACAGTGCATGATTAAGCGCCTGCTGTAGCTCGCTCATGGCATCTAAGTAACGCCGCTGAGCGGCGCTTTCACGATCCAGCCAGTGAATAGCGTCCCCGCGAATATCTTTACGCAGCAGATGCTGCTTGCCTCGGCCAATCCCCGCTTCATCTAATTTATTATAGGCCGCGCGGTGCAAAAGCTCGTGATTCAGCGCATCACATAGCTCAAGGTCAATAACCTCGCGGCCCACATACCAGCCCTGCTCGACCAGTGCATCCACCAGGGCATTTTGCGTTGCTGTTTGCAGCACGGGTGACGACGTTGTGGCGATCGGGGTCATTTGTTGGGTCTCGGTGGCGCCGGGCGAGAAGGCGTGGCAGATGACTTAGGAAGCCGGCTTTTGCGTTCAGGATAATGCTGTAGCGGGCCCTGCGGGCGTTGATATAAATCAATGGGCATGCCAAAGCCCTCTGCCAGTAATTCCACCAGCATCATTGCCGACAGCCCCCAGATGACATGGCCATCGACGTGATAGCTGGGTACATAGTGAGCAACGCCATCGACGGTAATGACATCGGTATGGGTGCGGTAGTCATCCAAAAAGTGGCTAAGTGGAACCTCAAAAATAGCGTCAAGCTCACCTGGGTCAGCAACCAGCGGTAAATCAGGCGGAATAATGCCAACCCAAGGGGTAACGCGAATCCCATGTAGTGAAATGACATCCGACAGCCTTCCCAGCGGCTCGACTAGGCTAGGGTCAAGGGCAATTTCCTCTTCAGCTTCGCGCAGGGCCGTTGCGTAGAGGTCGCTGTCAAAAGGTTCACGCTTACCCCCTGGAAAGGCCACCTGGCCGCTGTGAGTGCTTAAGTGGCTTGCGCGGCGGGTAAATAGTAAGGTTGGCTCTGGACGTTCGACAATGGGTAAAAGCACGGCGGCTTCGGGCATCACGATGTGATCCAAACGCCGAGGAGTCAGTTGTTGCAGCTGTTGACGCAGTTTCTCTAACATAGGGTATCCAGTGACTTTGTTCTCTTTTACCCAGCAGCGGCCATTGACGTCAAGCGCGTCGAGGCTTCTATTCACTAGCCGTTGAGAATACGCGATGAATTTTTGTAGCCAGTGTGGTGATAAAGTACGTTTTGCCGTCCCTGAAGGCGATGATCGCCCACGCTACCTGTGTGATGCCTGCGGTACGATCCATTATCAAAACCCACGCATCGTGGCCGGCACGCTGCCGGTCAGCGGTAGCAAAGTATTGCTCTGTAAACGCGCGATTGCCCCGCGCAAGGGCTATTGGACATTGCCTGCTGGCTTTATGGAAAATGCTGAATCTACCCCGCAGGCGGCTACCAGGGAAACGCGGGAAGAGGCCTGTGCCGAGGTCGATCTGGCTAATCTGTATACGCTCATTGATCTGCCCCATATCAATCAGGTATTTATGATTTTTCGTGCCGAATTAGTCGGCGGCTTTAGTGCCGGGCCAGAAAGCCTCGACGTTGCCTTGTTTGAAGAGCATGAAATCCCTTGGGATGAGCTTGCTTTCATTACGATTGAACGTACGTTACGTCACTTTTACGCGGATCGCCCACATGATGAATTCCCGCTGCACATCAGCATGGTGACACCGGAAGACCGCGAGCGTTATTTAGGCAGCGCCTAGACGGCTAAAAATAAGCGGGCGCACGTGTTACAAATCGGCGAGTAGCCACACATCATAAGCGACTTCTTCATAGGGGTGGGCAAGTTTCAAGGCCGCAATAGCGCCGTGAATATGGGCCTCGTCGCATATCATCTCGATTTTGAACTCTTCAACGCTTGCCAAACTGCCGACCGTGCCGATATGCGGATTGGTGCCTTTCGTTGGCCGAAACTGGCCCGTGCCGCGGGTTTGAAAGCAGACATTCTCATACAAGCCAATATGCCCAGCGCCGGACTCAAATACGGCCTGTTTAACGCTTTCGGCATCGTCGATGGGTACGTAAAAAGCCAGTTTATACATGCATGGTCTCCAAGTAGTGTGAGCGTGGTGAAGCGATATACCATTTGCCCATTAGCGCCGCTTTTCTATTAACGAATAGGTGACTTCTGATCTCGGCATTACCTTTGTATGATGACACGTAAATTAACATTGAGAGAGCAGCGTATGGATAAATTCGAGGTTAAGCTGGATCAGGCCGCCAGGGCCGCCTGGATGTCCTTCGTGGGTGGAATGACGCAGGATGAAATTGCCTACCAGCTAGGCGTCTCCAGGCCGGGAGTACAGCGGTTATTGGCCCTGGCGCGACAGGAAGGATTGGTCAAAGTCCATATTGATCATCCTATTTCCACCTGTATGGCGCTAGGCCGCACGCTGCGTGATCGTTTTAGCTTAGACTACTGCGAAGTGGTACCTGCTGATAATCACGCACCTGACAGCGCACTTTCCTATCTAGCGGTAGCCGCCGCAGAACGTATTGCCAAACTCGTTGAACGCAGTGAGCCGTTAACGCTTTCGTTAGGCTCTGGGCGTTCGGTGCGCGCCGCAGTGGAGTCGCTCAGGCGCGTTGAACGTCCACAGCATCGCTTTGTGTCGCTGGTGGGTAATGTCGCTAGGGACGGCTCGACGAACCGTTACGACGCCGTCATGTTGATGGCTGATAAAACCGGCGGAGAACGCTTTTTGCTGCCCACGCCGATAGTGGCTGGGTCGCTGGGCGAGAAAGAGGCGATGCTCACGCAGCGACTGTTCAAGGCGATTGCTGACGTGGCTACAGAATCAGAAGCCGCCTTCATTGGCATAGGGCGTATCGACCGGCAGGCCACGCTGTTTCGAGACCACTTCATTAGCGAAAGCGAGCTGGATGAGCTGTTGGGCTTAAAAGCGGTGGGCGAGCTATTAGGGTGGCCGCTTAACAGTGATGGCGACGTCATTGATTGTTCGATTACACGCCGCGTTACTAGCCTTCCCTTAGAGCGCTTTGGTAAACATCTCATGGTCGCCATTGCAGGTGGGCGTGAAAAAGCGCCGGCCATTCGCGCAGCGCTGCGCGGTGGTTGGCTCAAAGGATTGGTGACCGATGAGGTCGCCGCAAGGCAGATTGTAGAAGCGTTATAACGCGTCAGTGCGCGTAGCAGACACTAGGTTAGCGTAAAGTCTAAGCCCATGGGCTTTGCTTTTTTTCGGCTTACGTACGATCATTTGTTTGGTTGATGATCAATAAGATCAAGGCGACAACAATGCCAATACATGCCCATAGGAGTGCTTTATGCGACTCGCACGTCACTTGCCCGTCACCACGCTAGCCGCCGCCATTGCTATCGCGGGAAACGCCCAGGCGCAAACAGAACTTACCGTGGCGACGGTAAACAACAACGATATGGTGATCATGCAAAGCCTCACGGAGGCTTTCGAGGAAGCGCATCCCGACATTACCCTAGACTGGGTAGTGCTTGAGGAAAACGTGTTGCGCCAGCGTATGACCACCGATATTGCCACCGGTGGCGGTCAGTTTGACGTGATGACGATCGGTACTTACGAAGTGCCGATCTGGGCTGAGCGAGAATGGCTGGAGCCGCTGAATAACTTGCCAGACGAGTACGCTGAGGACGACTTGCTAGCCTCGGTGCGCGATGGCTTGAGCTTGGATGGCACGCTTCACGCGCTGCCTTTCTACGCTGAAAGCTCGATGATGTATTACCGCAAAGACCTGTTTGAGCAAGCCGGTATAGAAATGCCGGAGCAGCCGACGTGGGCGCAGGTGCGTGACTGGGCCGAAGAGCTTCACGGCAGCGAAGAGGGTTTGGCTGGGATCTGCCTGCGCGGCAAGCCAGGCTGGGGTGAGAACATGGCGCTCATCACAACGCTGGTGAACACCTATGGCGGGCGCTGGTTTGATGAGCAGTGGAACCCAGAACTCAACTCCGAGGCGTGGGTCAATGCCATTCAGTTCTATGTTGACCTACTGGGTAACTACGGCCCGCCAGGCGCTAGCTCTAACGGCTTCAATGAAAACCTAGCGCTGTTCTCACGAGGCAATTGCGCCATGTGGGTGGATGCCACGTCAGCGGCAGGCAAGCTTTACGATGCTAACGAGTCTGACGTCGCGGATAGTCTTGGCTTTGCGCCAGCCCCCATCGCTGAAACGCCTAAGGGCTCGCACTGGTTGTGGTCTTGGGCGCTGGCTATCCCTGCCTCCTCTGAGCATAAAGAGGCTGCGCTTGAGTTTATTACCTGGGCAACGTCGCAGGAATACATTGAGCTAGTCGGCGAAACCAATGGCTGGACCAGCGTACCGCCGGGAACCCGAGAGTCTACCTATGCCAATGAGCAGTACACCGACGCGGCTCCGTTTGCTGATTTCGTACTTAACGCTATCAAAGAAACGAACCCTAACGACTCAACCCTTGAGCCAAACCCTTATGTCGGCGTACAGACCGTCAATATTCCTGAATTTCAGTCGATTGGCACTCAGGTTGGGCAAAGCATTGCAGCGGCTTTAATCGGTGATACCACGGTTGAGCAGGCATTAGACGGTGCCCAGCGCGCTACCGAGCGCACCATGCAGCGAGCTGGCTACATCGAACGATAAATAGCCAACGCCTGCCCTTACTTGGCCGTTAGCATATAAGGGCAGACGTTTTGTCGGTGTTTTCGCAAGTCTGTTGTCTCGCAGGTATTTCCATGAATAAAAAACGTGCTTCTGGCCGTACGGTCGGCGGGTTAAGAACGCTTTCCCTTCAGGCGCCCGCTGTAACGCTGCTGCTGCTGTGGATGATTGTGCCATTAGGCATGACGCTCTGGTTCTCCTTTCAGCATTACAACCTGCTAATGCCCAGCATGACGGGCTTTGCCGGGGTAGAAAACTATGAGTATTTGTTAACTGACCCTGCGCTGTGGCGCTCGATGATCAATACCCTACTGCTAGTGGGGTGGGTGCTGACGATTACCGTAGTGGGCGGCACGCTTCTGGCTGTGCTGTTTCAGCAGGAGTTCGCGGGTCGTGGTATTGCTCGCGTATTGGCTATTTCACCTTTCTTCATCATGCCCACTGTCAGTGCGCTGGTGTGGAAAAACATGATGATGCACCCGTCTAACGGGGTGCTGGCATGGCTCTTTGAATCCGTTGGACTGCCGGCGGTCGACTGGTTTTCGGCATTACCGCTAACGTCCATCGTGATTATTGTCGCGTGGCAGTGGCTGCCCTTTGCGCTGTTGATTTTGCTCACCGCCATGCAGTCACTGGATGAGGATCAAGTGGAAGCTGCGCGCATGGATGGCGCGGGGCCGCTGGCTATTTTCTTCTTTATTACGCTACCGCACTTAAGGCGCGCGATCAGCGTGGTGATCATGATTGAAATGATCTTCCTGCTGACTATTTTTGCGGAAATTTTTGTGACGACCTCGGGCGGGCCTGGTTTAGCGACCACCAACTTGGCCTACCTGATTTATATCCGTGCGCTACTGGATTTTGACGTGGGCACTGCGTCCGCCGGTGGGGTGATTGCCATCATCCTTGCCAATATCGTGGCGATCTTCCTGGTCCGTATGGTGGCCAAAAACTTGGAAGACTAGACCGGCACTTGTGTCTTGGGAGCATTGCAATGACAACATTACGTTCCAAAACGGCTGCGCCACACTCGATGACGGGGTGGCGGTCAGCACAGGCAAAGCGGGCTTTTATAACCGTGCTGGGCTGGTCAATTGCCCTGGTGATCTTTTTTCCGATCTTCTGGATGATACTGACCGGATTCAAAACAGAAGCAGCGGCGATTGCCGACCCGACGCTGATTTTTTCCCCGACGCTTGAAAGCTATCAGGCCGTACACGAGCGCTCTGGGTATGCACGCTTTGCGCTTAACAGCGTAGCGGTAGCCTTTGGCTCTACCTTCTTGGCACTGCTGATTGCGATACCGTGTGCCTACGCCATGGCTTTTTTGCCGACGAAGCGCACCAAAGGCACCTTGCTGTGGATGCTCTCCACTAAAATGCTGCCATCAGTGGGCGTGCTAGTGCCCATTTATCTGATCTTTCGCGATGTCGGCCTGCTCGATACGCGCACTGGGCTGATTATCATTTATACGCTGATGAACCTACCGATTGTGGTGTGGATGCTCTACACCTTCTTTAAAGATATGCCCAAAGACATTCTAGAAGCAGGGCGGATGGACGGCGCTTCTACGCTGCAGGAAGTGTTCTTTTTGCTATTGCCGCTGACCCTTCCAGGCATTGCCTCAACGGGGCTGCTATCGGTGATTTTAAGCTGGAATGAGGCATTTTGGAGCCTCAATCTTACCACTTCAAAAGCGGCCCCCTTAACGGCGTATATTGCCTCGTTCTCAAGTCCTGAGGGTCTGTTCTGGGCCAAGCTGTCAGCGGCATCCACTATGGCGATTGCTCCCATTTTAATACTGGGCTGGATGACTCAAAAACAAATGGTACGTGGCCTGACCTTTGGTGCCGTCAAGTAAAGGAGCTTCCTCATGGCAACACTACAACTGCGCAATATTACCAAGCACTTCGGCGACACCCAGGTAATCAAAGGTATCGACCTTGAGGTGAATGATCGCGAATTCGTGGTCTTCGTGGGCCCCTCCGGCTGCGGTAAGTCGACCCTGATGCGCATGATCGCCGGGCTGGAAAGTGCCAGCGATGGCGATATTTTAATCGATGGCCAGCGTATCAATGACGTTGGGCCAGCGGATCGCGGCCTTGCGATGGTTTTCCAAAGCTATGCGCTTTATCCGCATATGACGGTGGAAGGCAATATGGGCTTCAGCATGAAGCTTGCGGGCGTGTCTAAAGAGGAGCGGCGTGCCAAGGTGCTGGAAGCGGCCAAAATCCTGCAGCTCGAACCACTGTTGGATCGCAAGCCGAAGGCACTTTCGGGCGGTCAGCGCCAGCGGGTGGCGATTGGCCGCGCCATTGTGCGCAACCCCAGTATCTTCCTGTTCGATGAGCCGCTTTCTAACTTAGACGCCGCGCTGCGTGTGCAGATGCGAATTGAGCTAGCACGGCTGCACGATGAGCTAGATGCGACCATGATCTACGTCACCCATGACCAGATCGAAGCCATGACCATGGCAGATAAAATCGTTGTACTTCACGACGGCGTGGTGGAGCAGGTGGGTTCGCCTATGGCGCTCTATCACCATCCACGCAACCGCTTTGTGGCGGGGTTTATCGGCTCCCCCAAAATGAATTTTTTACCGGTAACGCTGACCGGCGTAACGCCTGAAGGAGTGGGTATTCGATTACCCGGTGGCGGTGAGCGCAGCGTACCGGCTGACGGCCAGCACTTGGTCGCCAACGCTACGCTTGAGCTAGGCGTTCGCCCGGAACATCTGGTACTTGATGAGCAAGGGCCGCTGAGTGGCGAGATTAAAGTGCTGGAGCGCCTGGGCGGCCAAACCTCGCTCTACGTTCAAATGGATGATGAGCTGGTCACGATTATGGCCGATGGTGACGTCGCCTATAGAGTGCACGACACGGTGCATTTTGGTTTTGCCCCTGAGCGTGCTCACTTGTTCGATGCGGATGGTCTAGCGTTATCCAGCTTGCAGCAGCACCCTCTGGCCGCGCTGACCCGCCATGATAACCGCGCCCCATCGCCTGCAGAGGACCCTGCATGAAGACGCTCATCTTTGACTGCGACGGAGTGCTGGTCGACAGTGAGGCGCTTGCTGAAGATACCCTCGTTGAGTACCTGTCGCGCTGGTTGCCTGATCTTAACGTCACCCAGGTGCTCAGTCAGGCACTCGGCATGACCACCGCCAATATTTTACGTCACCTTGAACAGCTAAGTACCCATACCTTGCCGCTCGATGCCACCGAACAAATGGATACGGCCATTGAGGCGCGTTTGGCAAGCGAGCTTCGAGCGATTGAGGGTGTAGATGAAGCCGTCCGGCGTATACCGCTTGCCAAGGCCATTGTCTCCAACAGCCGTCGTAGCCGCGTGCTGGCCTCGCTTGCCGGCACGCAGTTGGCGGATGCCTTTGGCGCAGTACCGATTTTTACCGCTGAACAGGTCGCTAAACCCAAGCCTGACCCAGCGCTTTATCGGTTCGCAGCGCATCAGCTGGGTCAATTGCCTAAAGACTGTTTAGTGGTAGAAGACAGCGTTTCCGGCGTGACCGCTGCCCACGCTGCCGGCATGTGTGTGATTGGCTTCGTTGGCGCCAGCCATGTGGATGCTGAACAGTCAGCACGACTGACTAACGCCGGTGCGTGGCGCATTTTAGACCATATGCGTGGCTTGGAAGCCTTGGTTAACGAGTGGCAGACCAACGCCAAGTGAGCCTTGACTGGAGAAATACCGATGACCCAACTTAACAACCTCAATCTAGCCAAGCTCAGTGCCGATGTTGCCACACCTGGCTATGACCGCCGTTCACTGACGCCCGGTATTGTGCATATTGGGGTAGGTGGCTTTCATCGCGCTCATCAGGCGATGTACCTAGATGCACTGATGAACCAGGGAGAGGCGCTGGACTGGGGGATTGTTGGCGTTGGCGTGATGGCTGGCGACAAACGCATGCAGCAGGCGCTGGCGGCGCAGGATTATCTGTATACGCTGGTGATCAAGCATCCTGATGGCCAATATGAGCCGCGTGTGATCGGCAGCATGGTGAATTACCTGTTTGCATTGGAAGACGGTGACGCAGTGGTTGAGCAGATGGCGGACCCGGCTATTCGTATCGTGTCGCTAACGGTTACCGAAGGGGGCTATAACTTTCATCCGGTGAGCGGCGAATTCGATGTTGAGAATCCGCAAATACGCGCTGATCTTGCCAATCCTACTCAGCCGTCCAGCAGCTTTGGCCTGGTCGTCGAGGCGCTTGCTCGCCGGCGTGCGCGGGGTGTGGCTCCCTTTACCGTGATGTCCTGCGATAATATTCAGGGCAATGGTGATGTGGCCAAACGCATGTTTGCTGCCTATGCTCAGGCGCGTGATCCTGAATTAGGCGCTTGGCTAACGACTGAGGTGGCGTTTCCCAATGCCATGGTAGATCGCATCACTCCGGTCACGTCGCCTGTCGATATTGACGAGCTGGCTCAACGCTTCGCGGTTGAGGATGCTTGGCCGGTGGTTTGCGAACCCTTTACCCAGTGGGTATTGGAGGACGATTTCCCCCTGGGGCGCCCCGCATTTGAGAAGGTGGGTGTTCAGCTAGTGGACGATGTTGAACCCTATGAGCTGATGAAGCTGCGCTTGCTTAACGCAAGCCATCAGGCACTGACCTACTTTGGCTATTTGGCGGGCTATCGCTATGCCCATGAAGTGTGTCAGGACCCGCTGTTCGTCAATTTTTTAATGGGTTATATGTGCGAAGAAGGCACCCCGACGTTATCGCCAGTGCCGGGCGTTGACCTTGAAGCCTATCGATTAACGCTGATTGAGCGTTTCGCCAACCCGCAAATTAAAGATACGCTGGCAAGGCTGTGCGCCGAAAGCTCTGATCGTATTCCCAAATGGCTCGTGCCGGTAATTCGCCAACAGTTGGCTCAGGGCGGTGATATAGCACGCAGTGCCGCTGTTGTTGCCAGCTGGGCGCGCTATGCTGAGGGTGTGGATGAGCAGGGCCAAGCTATTGAAATTGTTGATCGCTTAAAGGCGCCCTTGATGGCCATTGCCGCGCAGAACCGCACGCGACCCACGGCCTTTATTGAGAACCGTGAGCTGTTTGGCGATCTAAGCGACAGCCCTCGATTTGTTGACGCTTATCTAGCGGCGCTAACAGCGCTGCACGAACGCGGCGCACGCGCTACTCTAGAGGGGCTGGCCGTGTCCAAAGGAACGTTGTGATGTATATCGGGGTAGATTGCGGTACCCAAAGCACCAAGGTGGTCGTGGTAGACGTTGAGCGGGGAGGGATTCTGGCTGAGGCGAGCTGCCCCCATCGCCTTGATGAAGGCGAAAATGGCCGACGCGAGCAGGCACCCGCTGAGTGGTTAGCAGCCCTTAAAGGCGCTTTCTTTGCCGCGCTGGAGCGTGCAGGAGTTCCAGCGAGTGACGTGCGGGGGATTGGTGTATCCGGCCAGCAGCATGGGATGGTGGCACTGGATGCCGACGGTGCGCCGGTTTACCCGGCCAAGCTGTGGTGCGATACCGAAACCAATGCGCAGAACATTGACCTAGTGGCGCGCTTGGGGGGCGAAGTAGGCTGTTTGGATAAGCTGGGACTGGTGCTGCAAACTGGCTACACAGCGTCTAAACTCGCTTGGCTGCGTGAGCAGCACCCCAATGCCTATCGGCGAATTGACAGCCTGCTACTGCCTCACGATTACCTGAATTACTGGTTAACCGGTGAGCGCGTTACGGAGGCAGGCGATGCGTCAGGCACTGGCTATTTCGATACTCGCAACCGTTGCTGGCAGTTGGATGTGTTTGCTGAAATCGCCCCCGAACTCGACCCGGCGAAGGTATTGCCCCGCGTGCTAGAAGCCCATGAGCCAGCCGGGTTTGTGCGCCCAGCGGTTGCCCGAGAGCTTGGGCTGAGCGATCAGGTCGTCGTCTCTTCTGGCGGTGGCGACAACATGCTGGGCGCCATTGGTACCGGCAATATCACCCCAGGGCTGATTACGCTCAGCCTAGGTACGTCCGGCACCGTCTGCGCCTATTCGGCGACGCCTGTCGAATGTGACAGCGCCATGGTTGCTAACTTCTGTTCGAGTACCGGCGGCTGGCTGCCGCTTATTTGCACCATGAACGTTACTTCAGCCACCACGCGAGTGCGCGAACTGTTCGGTTTAGATCTGGCGGCATTTAGTGAGAAAGTAACCAGCGCGCCAATGGGCGCTGAAGGCGTTACCGTATTGCCGTTTTTTAATGGCGAGCGGGTGCCGATGCTGCCTGATGCGTCGGCGGACTTTCTCGGTCTAACTAGTTTAAATACCACCCAGGCTAATTTATGCCGGGGCGTGGTAGAAGGGGCCACGTTCGGGCTACGCTATGGGCTAGAGTTACTGGGTGATATCACCGCTGGCGCGAGCCAGATCAGGCTAATCGGTGGCGGTGCCAATAGTCCTGTATGGCGGCAGATGGTGGCCGATATCACCGGGACCCAGGTGATTTGCCCCGAGATAACCGATGCGGCAGCGCTAGGCGCTGCGCTCCAGGTGGCTTGGTGCGATCAGCGTGCAAACGGCGTAACGCTAGAGACGCTGTGTGAACGCTTAGTGCATTTGGATGCGCAGTCGCTGGCTGACCCACATCCAGAGAGGGTGGCCGCTTACCAACCCATTTATGCCCGCTATTGCGCGGCACTTGAACAACGCCATGGCGGCGCCTAACAGCCTATTAAGGAGATTGTATGACGAGTCAGTTGCAACAGTTGAAGCAACATTCGCTGGTAGTCGCCGATACCGGTGATCTTGACGCTATCCGCCGCTATCAGCCCCAGGATGCCACCACCAACCCGTCATTACTGCTTAAAGCCTTTAGCCTGGCAGGTTATCAAGGATTGATTGATGAAGAGCTGGGCAGCGTAAAAGCCTCAGGTAGCAGTCGTGAAGAGCAGGTTAGCCATGCCGTTGATCGGCTTGCAGTCGCCATGGGCAGTGAAATTTCAGCCGTGGTGCCGGGGCGTGTTTCTACCGAAGTTGCCGCGCGTCTTTCTTTCGATACCCAGGCCAGCATTGCCAAAGCCCATGAGTTGATCGAGCTTTATAGCGCCCGCGGTGTCGCCCGCGATCGTGTGCTGATTAAACTGGCATCTACCTGGGAAGGCATTCGTGCCGCCGAGGCGCTTGAGCGCGAAGGTATCCAGTGCAACCTAACGCTACTGTTTAGCGATGCTCAGGCCCAGGCGTGCTTCGATGCGGGCGTATTCCTGATCTCTCCTTTTGTGGGCCGTGTCACCGACTGGTACAAAAAAGAGACGGGCAATGATTACGCCCCTGCAAACGACCCAGGCGTTCAGTTTGTGCAGGGCGTGTGTGAGCGAGCCAATCAGGGTGGCTACGACACCGTGGTAATGGGCGCGAGCTTTCGTACTACGGGCCAGGTGTTAGCGCTGGCAGGCTGTCCGCGGTTAACCATTTCGCCCGCCTTGCTTGAAGAGCTGGAAGCCGCTGAGGGCAGCATCAGTGCGCAGATCAATGCTAGCGAAAGCAGTGGCAAGTCCGCGACAGCGTTAAGCGAATCAGCTTTCCGCTGGGGGCATAATCAGGATGCCATGGCGAACGACAAGCTGGCTGAGGGGATTCGTCGCTTCCACGAAGATCAGCTTGAGTTAGAAGCGTTAATCGATAAACGGCTTGGTTAACCGGATAGCTTAGTCGCGTTTAGGAAAGCAGTATTAGCACAACGCCGCCCCAGCCAATTGGCTGGGGCGGCGTTGTTTTGTAAGTGGGGTATCGATTCGCGTGAGTTTCGCCAGCAAAAAAAAACCTATTTATCGTTAACCTATAATGCTTTGGACTAAGGTAAGCTTGACAATAGTGTGTACACACAAATTTCGATAGTTCAAGGCTAGCATACATACATGAATGTAACTATAATGCTCATCTTTCTGAATGGCCCAGTACGTTGAGTGACTTAGTTTGTTGATGACTTAGTACGTTGATGACTTAGTACGCTCGCCATCCCGACGCTAATACTTAGAGGCAATACCCATGCGACTGGCACACTGGGCAGTCAATGCCCCTTTACGACCCTTGCTGTTAGCGGTATTCACCGCTTCTTTTGTGCTGCCTGTCCAGGCGGCTGATCTCATCACGATTACCCGTGATGCGTTAGATAATAACGCAGCACTTTCCTCTGCGCGCTCTGAGTATCTGGGCGTTGAAGCAGGCCGAGACGTTGCACGGGGTGCACTGTTACCTCAAGTTAATGCGACGGGTAATGTGGCGCATAACCAACAGTACGAAAGTCACGGAAGGTCTGGAATAGGTTCGGGCGCTGGTGATGTTGGATCGGGGGGGGCACAGCTTGGTAACGTCGGTGCGAGTGATGACCGTTACAACACGGTGTCGCTTCAGCTTGAAGCCACTCAGGCGCTATTTGATGAAGTGACTCGCCAACAGTTTACTCAGGCCGAACGACAAATTGATCAGCAGGTTTATCTGCTGGCAGCCACTGAACAACAGCTGTTGATTGATGTGGCTAGTGCCTATTTCGAAATTCTGCGCGCTTACGAAGTATTAGAGGCGCGTTTTGCTCAAGAGCGGGCGATTGGGCGTCAGTTGGAGCAAGCCGGTGAGCAGTTCGAAGTGGGCTTGATTGCGATGACCGAAGTAGAAGAGGCGCGCGCTACATTCGATCAGTCACGTGCGGATCGCATTGCCGCAGAAAGCAGTCTGCAGGTGGCTTTTGAAGCGTTAGAGCAGCTTACCGGCCAGCGCTATGCCAGTATCGACGCGCTGGGAGACAGTATGCCGATTGCGCTTCCTGAGCCCAGCAGTCGCGACTATTGGGTAGAGCAAGCCATTGAGCGCAACCCGCAAGTATTAGCGCAGCAGGCAGGCATTGAAATTTCGCGCAGTGGTGTGGACATTGCCCGGGCTGGACGTTTGCCAACTGTTCAGGCGTTTGGTAACTATCAATTCGCTGATAACGATATTGACGGCACTACCGGCTATGATTCGTCTAGCCAGGTGGGAGTGAGTGCCAACCTACCTCTTTATACCGGCGGCAGCACGAGCGCCAGGATTCGCCAAGGGACCTACCAACTGGAGAGCAGCCAGTATGATTTCGAGTCCCAGCGTCGGATGTCTATCCAGCAAGTGCGCTCGCTCTATACCCAAGTCAGTAATGATGTAGAAACGGTTGAAGCGCGTCAGCAGGCCATTGTGTCGAACCAAAGCGCGCTAGAAGCAACCCGCGCGGGCTATGAGGTGGGCACTCGTAATATTGTGGATGTGCTGAATGCTGAGCAGAACTTGTACAACGCTATCGCTAATTATGCTGAATCTCGCTACAGCTATGTGGTGAATTTGCTCTCGCTGCGTCAGCAGTCGGGGCTATTGGATGTGGATGCCATTGAAGACCTCAATAATTGGCTAACGGGCGATGAAGTGAACTTTACCTTGCCCGAAAGCGGCGGTGATGACCGCTACCAGCGCGCACTCGACATTGGTGCACCGCCCCAGCCTGGCCGGTAATAACGCCAGGTCGAACGTGAATTAGGCGCGAACCTGCTATCAGTCGATCTTAAAAAGATACATGGGAATTGAAACGTATGAAGAAAATGATTCACTCAAACAGAGCGAGTCTGGTGACGCTGGTAGCCGCGCTGGCACTTGCTGCCTGTGGTCAAGAACAGGCTGAGGCCCCGGAGCAGGGTCAGCAAGAGGCGCCTGCGCATAAAGTGGCAGTGGCAGAGATGGCTCGTCAAGATATAGCGCTGAATAAATCGTATCCTTCGCTGTTACGCAGCGATAACGAAGTCACTCTCGTCGCGCGAGTGAATGGTTCTCTGGAAGAGCGTCATTTCGAACCCGGGCAAATGGTAGAAAAAGGCGACCGTCTTTATACCATTGAACCGGATCTTTATCAGGCCACCGTCAATCAGCGCGAAGCCGATTTACAAAGTGCGCAGGCTCAACTGTCTCGCGCTCAGCGTGATGCCCAGCGTTTTGAGCAACTGCTGAGCCAAAACTCGGTGAGTCGTCAGCAGTATGACCAAGCGTTAGCCGACCAGCGCGTTGCCCAGGCAAGCGTGGCACAAGCAGAAGCGGTATTGACCAGCGCCAATCTAGACCTAGGCTATTCCCAGGTGACCGCGCCCGTCTCGGGCATGATCGGCTTGAGTCAGATCAACGTGGGCAATGTGGTGACGTCTGGCACGGAGCTTGCCACCATCACACCCCTGGACCCGCTAGAGGTGCGCTTTCAACTGCCCCAGCGCGATGCTTTTGAGCTGCGTCGGCAGTTGAGCCAGGGCGGTGATCCTTCTGATATCCGCGCCCGGTTAAGCATTCCCGGTGTGAGCGGTGGCACTGACTCTGAGCTTGAAGGGCACTTAGACTTTCTTGGTTCGCGAGTGGATAGCGGTACGAGCACGGTACAAGCATCCGCCACGTTCGAGAATCCTGAGGCTACCGTACTACCAGGTCAGTTTGTACGCGTTAGCATTGAGGGCTTAAAGCGCTTTGATGTTATGGCCGTGCCTGAAATTGCCGTTACTCAGGGCTTAATGGGCCCGCAGGTACTGGTGTTGGATGACGAGAACAAGGCTCGCGCACAAACGATCTCCTTAGGTGAAGTGGCAGGTCCGTGGCAGCTGATTCGCGAAGGGGTTGAGCCAGGTGATCGAGTGATTGTCGGTGATCCTGCCGGTTTATCACCGGGTATGGCGATTGACCCGCAGCCGTTCGATGGTGATGCGGCAGCCGTTGTTGAAGATGTTGAGCAGCAAGAAGCACAAGAGCAGGCTGAAGCAGCACAAGCAATGGAAGCGGGTGCTGCCGATGGACAGCCCGCTGAAGGAGAAGAGGGTGCGCAATAATGAACTTCTCTAACTTCTTCATCAGCCGCCCGATATTTGCCACGGTACTGGCAATTATCGTGACGCTGGTAGGCGTTATGTCCATGCGAGTGCTGCCTATTGAGCAGTACCCTAGCGTGGTGCCGCCTACCGTGTCGGTGCAGGCGCAGTTTCCTGGTGCCGACGCAGAAACCGTTGCCCAAACGGTCGCGGCACCGCTAGCAGAGGCTATAAACGGCGTTGAGGACATGCTGTACATGACCTCAAACAGCGCTGATAACGGCATTATGAGCCTGAGTATTGCGTTCAATATCGGCACCGATGGCGACATTAATACCATTAACGTCAATAACCGTGTGCAGGGTGCGCTGTCGCAATTACCCGAGGCCGTGCAGCAGCAAGGCGTTACCGTCGAGCTGCGTTCAGACTCTATTTTGATGTTTATTGCGTTGACCTCACCCAATGGGGACTATAACAACGTCTATATGCAGAACTACGCCACGCTCAATATTCTGGATGAACTGCGCCAAGTGCCGGGTGTGGGTAATGCGGAAGTGCTGGGTGGCGGTGAGTTTGCCATGCGTATTTGGATGGACCCAGACAAGCTGGCTCAGTACGACATGACGCCTAGTGAAGTGGCCAGCGCTATTAGGTCGCAAAATACAGAAATCCCAGCGGGTAGCTTGGCATCCACGCCCCAAGGCGAGCCGCGTGCTTATACGTATACGATTACCGCAGGCGGCCGACTGAATAATGTGGACGACTTCCGCAATATTTACTTGCGCACCAATAGCGATGGTTCGTCACTGCGCTTGGAAGACGTGGCACGTATCGAGCTCGGGGCGTCTTTCTACGGTATTGACGCGCGCCTGAACGGCTCTACGATGACGCCGATTATCATCAACCAGCAGCCTGGAGCCAATGCATTAGCGACAGCTAATGGTGTGCGCACCACTATGGATGAGCTCGAGAGCCGTTTCCCACCAGGGCTTGAGTATGTCGCGCCTTATGACACTACGCTGTTTATTGATGCCTCGGTCGAGACGGTTCTACACACGTTTATTGAAGCCTTTCTGATCGTTATCGTCATTCTGTTTATATTCTTACAGAACTGGCGCTTTACCGTGATTGCGATGTCGGTGGTGCCGGTCGCCGTGGTAGGTACTTTTGCCGGTTTCTATCTACTTGGTTTCTCAATCAATCTACTGACGCTGTTCGCGCTGGTGCTATCGATAGGTATCGTGGTTGATGACGCCATCTTGGTGGTTGAAAACGTCGAACGTGTACTCAGTGAAGAAGAAGATATAAGCGTTCGCGATGCTACCATCCGAGCAATGAGAGAGGTCGGAGGGCCGGTCATTGCGACATCGCTGATTATGGCTGCCGTGTTTATCCCCGTTGCTTTCCTGGGCGGATTTACCGGACAGATTTATCAGCAGTTTGCGATTACCGTGGCCATTTCCGTCGCGCTATCGGCAGTCATGGCGCTGACCTTTACGCCGGCGCTCTCCGCGATCTTTATCAAGCACAAAATCGCAGGGGCGGGTGAGTCTAAATTTAAACGTGCCTTGAATACGCCTTTGCGCCTGTTTGATCGCATGTTCGCCGGTATCACTGCCGCCTACATGTGGGTGGTGAAAGGTTTGGTGCGTCTATGGGTGTTGGCATTAGCGCTTACGGTGCTGGTCGGCGTTGGCTCTTACTGGCTTTACGCCAATACGCCTTCAACGCTGGTGCCAGAAACCGATCAGGGTATCGTGTTGGTGAGCGTGTCGCTGCCGGATGCCGCTTCGCTTGATCGTACCCAGCGTTACATGGAAAAGCTCAGTGCTGAAATTGAAGCGATTCCGGGCGTTGAGTATTCCTCAGCTATTGCGGGTTACGACATTCTGTCGAGCGCAGTGAATACGGCTCGAGGGATCATTTTCGTCAACATGAGCACTTGGTCTGAGCGTGATCTGACGGCCAGTGGCCTTGTCGGGCAAATCATGCAGCTGGGGGCGAGTATTGACGGTGGCTCTGCCATGGCGTTTAACGTGCCGCCGATTATGGGTCTCTCGACGACCGGCGGTTTTACCGGTTACCTGCAGTCGTTTGATGGTGCATCAACGCGGGAGTTGTATGATGCATCGCTGCAAATTATGCAGAAGGCCAATGAACATCCTGCTTTAAACCAAGTGTTTTCAACGTTCAACGTTAACGTGCCTTCGTACCGCGCGAATATTGATCAGCAGAAGGCCTTGAGTTACGGCGTGTCACTGGGGGATATTAACTCAGCACTAGGCAATACGTTTGGTAACGGTTTTGTGAACTACTTTAGCTATCAAAACCGTAATTTCCAGGTGTACCTGCAAAACGAAGATGACTTCCGTAAGACGCCAGATGACGTTAGCAGCGTGTATGTGCGCGGCGGTAACGGCGAGCGTATACCGCTTTCCGAATTCGTCGAACTTGAGCGCCAAACGGGGGCTGCCGTGGTATCTCGCTTCGGTGTTTATGCAGGCGCCCAGTTCCAGGGTAATCCTGCGCCCGGCTACAGTTCTGCTCAAGCGATTGAAGCGATGGATTCAATCGTACAAGAGACGCTAGGCACTAACTGGGGGATGGGCTGGACCGGTACTGCTTATCAGGAGGCCAATCTAGGTAATGCGGCTACTATGGCGATCGTGTTTGGTATGCTGATGGTGTTCTTGATACTCGCGGCCCAGTATGAAAGCTGGTCACTGCCGCTGGCGGTACTAACGGCGACGCCTTTTGCTTTCCTTGGCAGTATCGGGGGCATTGTACTGCGTGGCCTAGACACCAGCGTGTATGTGCAAATAGGTATGCTGGTGGTCATAGGGCTGGCGGCGAAGAACGCTATCTTGATCGTCGAGTTCGCTGAACTTCAGCGTAAAGAGCATGGTAAATCAATCCGTGAAGCGGCGATTATTGCGGCAGAACTGCGTTTCCGCCCGATCGTTATGACCTCGCTAGCGTTCATCTTTGGTACTCTGCCGCTGGCGCTAGCCACCGGCGCCAGCGATGTGAGCAGTCATCACATTGGTACCACAGTTGCGATGGGTATGCTTTCTGTCGCTACGCTGGGCAGCCTGTTTATTCCGAGCTTTTACGCCATGATTGCGACAGCGTCGGATTGGCTAGGCCGTAAGACGCGAGGGCATAAGCACGAACCCTCCAAGCCAGCGCTTGAGCACAATCAAGACTAATTAGCCCCCTGAACGATGGGTAAGCAATAAACGGGCGTCACTTTCGGGTGATGCCCGTTTTTTTATCTGACGAAAATAGCCTGAAAAGTGGTACTAAAAAGCTAATGTAGACTAAGCTTTAAATAATAATACATCGCCGGCTAAGTATCGGAGGAGCGCCACTATGGAACATGTACTGCACGCTGCCATGCAATTTCCGAGCATTGTGCTCGTTGTCTTACTCGGGTTACTGGCGTTCTACTGGCTATTAGTGCTGATTCGAGTAGCCCCGCTAGATTTATTTGAACGTGATAGCTTAAAAGAAGACCACCTCGCCAGCACGCTGGTCTCGCTAGGCTTTGCCGGTGTGCCTGCCATACTGGCATTGAGCGTTATTTTGGCTATTTCAGCGGCGCTCACGTTGACGATAGAGCTATTGGTGTTGCGCTGGCTGCCACTTGGCTTAATACGTATTCCGGTGGGCGTACTGGTGTTGTGGTTGTCAATGGTCGCTGCTTCCCCTATCGCCGCATCGATTTGCCACGCGCTACACCGTGGGTTGCACCGCTATCGTCCGTTTACTCGCCGGTGCTTGTTGGGAGAAACCGTGGTGGTGACTGAGCGCCAAGGCCGCGGTGAGTTGGCATTTGCAGTGATTGATAATGAGCCGAACAGCGCAGTAACGCTGCATAGCAAAGAGGGGACGTTGCCACTTCAAGGCGAGCGTCGTGTGCTGGTGAAGTACCTGCCCTCAGAGGGCGCTTATCGGAGCGTGTCAGAGCAAGACTACCTAGAAACACGCGTTCATTTGAACAAGCTGCGGCTCAACCGAAAAAAACGCCACTCGGTGCCGTACTCTACTTCGCATTGATAGCAAACAGCTGGGCGCATTGCCTACAAGCGTCGCTCAGCTATTGTCACCACTTCCGCCACTGCTGGGTTAGCCACTGAGTGATAGTAGGGCTGACCTTGGTCGCTTGAGTTTGCTCGTTGGGTACTACATCAGCCTTTGCAGTCCGTATTAAAAAGCGCTCAATGGGCATGACCTGTTCAGGTCGGTCTAGCATGGGGGGCGTGCCCGCAGTTAGGTACGCTGAGTGTCACCAGCTGCATTAAGAGTGGCGTTAAATAATTAGCGCTGCATCATGCGGATGGAAGTGTCGATCATTTCTCCACCGCGTTCCCGAATCGAATAAGCACCGGGGTTGCGTAGCCAGTCGTGGAAGAGACCACCTAGCATTGATTGCATCAGCCGCGTGGCAACGGCCGGCGAGAGGTCTTCACGCAACAGCTGCTGCTGTTGCGCGATTTCAAACACTGACAGCATTTCATCGAAACACTCGTTACCAATTTTATCCTGCATTTCGAGCGGGTTGATATCACTGAAGAACTCGCAGCGATGCAGCAAGATGGACAGTATGCGTTGATATGAGGGCTGTTCAATACGAGCCAAGCCGGCATGGCAGGCTAAGCGGATGGACTCAAGGGGCGATTTTCCCGCCTCGGTTTTCTCCACTTCTTCCATGAGCGATTGAAAGGGCATGCGGACTTGTTCGACAAGCGCCATGAACAAATCGCCCTTATTTTTAAAATGCCAATAAACAGCGCCTCGAGTAAGGCCTGCATGGCGAGCAATTTGTTCTAGTGATGTGCGTGCCACGCCTTTGGCAAAAAACACCTCTTCGGCAGCCTCTAACAGTGCTTCCCGAGTGGCAGCAGCTTCAGCTTTAGTTTTTCTTGCCATGGCGCGCAACCTTATGATCGAAACGTAATGGTCACATTTTAACCTAAGCTGGCTGATATTTACATTCAAAACTGTATGGATAATTCAGCTATCGCATAGAGAGAAGGGTTAGGCTCGTTATTTTGCAGCGTCAGGCGTATAAAAAGGCAATGGAGTGGATCCGTATTCACTGAGACAGCGTGAAGCATCATCGTTAAAACAGGACTTTAAGCATGCCGCGAGCACCTTTTCAACTGGGCGAGCACACCATTATGCCCGGCCAGCGTTTACAAATAGATGTGCCAGTCGCGCGTTTATATACCCATACGCCGCTTCATATCCCTGTGGAGGTCGTGCACGGGCGCAAGGATGGCCCTGTTTTGCTGGTTTGCGGTGGTATTCATGGCGACGAAATCAACGGCGTGGAAATTGTTCGCCGGGTACTGCGCGCCAAAGCGATTAAGGGCATTCGTGGCACACTGATCGCAGTGCCGGTGGTCAATGTATTTGGTTTCTTACAGCAAACGCGCTATTTGCCTGATCGGCGTGATCTTAACCGCTGCTTTCCGGGCAGTGAGTCAGGCTCGTTAGGTGGTCGGATTGCCGCTTTATTTCGCGAACAAATTGTTGATCACGCCACGCATATTATTGATCTGCATACCGGGGCGATTCACCGCACGAACCTGCCGCAAATTCGTGCACAGCTGCGCCCAGGCAGTGAAACCGAGCGCATGGCAGATGCTTTTGGCGCGCCCGTGGTGCTTAACGCTGAGCTGCGCGAAGGTAGCCTACGCCACTACGCGCAGAGCCGTGGTATTCCAGTATTAACCTATGAAGCCGGTGAAGCGCTGCGCTTTGATGAGTGGGCGATTGCACCCGGTGCCCGCGGTGTACTGCGCGTTATGCGGCGTTTAGGCATGTTGGCCGGTGAGCAGCGCCGCCGCACGCCAGCGCCTGCTGAACTGGCCAACGGCTCAAGCTGGGCAAGGGCGCCTATCGACGGTATTTTGCGCCCCAAGGTGCGCCTAGGCGCGCGCGTTGCCAAAGGTGAGGTGCTGGGCAAAGTGGCCGACCCTTTTGGCAATGAAGAGGGCGAAGTACGCGCGGTGGCAGATGGAATTGTGATTGGGATGAGCCGCTTGCCGCTGGCTAACGAAGGTGAAGCGCTATTTCATATTGCCCGTTTCGATGAAATTGAGGAGGCTGAAACGGCCATCGAAAGCTTTAACTCAAGCTTGGTGCCGCCCACGGATTCTTTTTCTTTTTAGCTGCCTATACATAAAAGCTATTGGTTTGATAGAGAAGTGATAGCCGCCATACATGGAAAGTTGGCGGCTGATTGGCTATACCTAAGGGTGGGCTTTGTTAGCGGCTACATTGATAACAATGAAAATTAATAGCCAAGCTTTCATCGTACTCGAACGAGTGGCGGTCAAACGCCACGTCTACCGTGACATGGAGGAAAAGCGATGACGAGCGATAAACCTAAGCACACCACAACGGATGCGGGCATACCGGTTAGCAGTGACGAACATTCGCTCTCAGTCGGGCAAGATGGCCCTATTGTGATGCACGACCACGCCCTGATGGAGCAAATGGCGGCGTTTAACCGTGAAATGATCCCTGACCGTCAGCCGCATGCCAAGGGCAGTGGTGCTTTTGGGCATTTTGAAGTCACCCACGATGTTAGCAAATACACCAAAGCCAAGTTTCTGCAGAAAGGCACTAAAACCGATGTGCTGATCCGCTTTTCGACGGTAGCAGGTGAAAGCGGTAGCCCTGATACATGGCGTGATCCACGCGGTTTTTCGGTGAAGTTTTATACCGAGGAAGGCAATTTCGACATGGTGGGTAATAACACCCCAGTGTTTTTTGTGCGTGATCCCATGAAGTTTCAGCACTTCATTCACTCACAAAAACGTCGCGCCGATAACGGCCTGCGTGACCATGATATGCAGTGGGATTTTTGGACGTTGTCACCTGAATCGGCTCACCAGGTAGCTTGGTTAATGGGAGACCGTGGCGTGCCGGCGACATGGCGGCATATGAATGGCTACTCTAGCCATACCTATATGTGGGTTAATAATGAAAGTGAGCGGTTCTGGGTGAAGTATCACTTCAAAACCGACCAGGGCATCAAGTGCATGACTCAGGAACAAGCGGATAAAATGGCCGGCACCGACGCCGACTATCATCGCCGTGATCTATTTGAAGCCATTCAGCGTGGCGAGCACCCCACCTGGACACTGCAAATGCAGATCATGCCCTTTGAGGATGCCAAAACCTATCGCTATAACCCCTTTGATCTCACCAAGGTGTGGCCCCACGACGACTATCCATTGATGGAAGTGGGTAAGTTAACCCTTAACCAAAACCCCACCGACTTCCATACCCAAATCAATCAGGCCGCGTTCGAGCCTAACAACATGGTGCCGGGCACCGGCCTTTCACCCGACAAGATGTTGCTGGCGCGTTCTATCTCGTATGCCGATGCACATCGGGCGCGTTTGGGCGTTAACTACAAGCATATCCCCGTCAATATGCCCATAAGCCCAGTCAATAGCTATACCCAGGGTGGTGCCATGCGTATGCATCACGCGACAGACCCTGTCTATGCGCCGAACAGCAAAGGTGGCCCTAAAGCCGATGTTGAGCGTTTTCCAGAAGATGCCGTATGGGCCACCAGCGGTGAGTTGGTACGTGCAGCTTATACGCTGCGCAAAGACGATGATGACTGGGGTCAGCCCGGTACGTTAGTTCGCGATGTAATGGATGATGCCGCGCGTGATCGTTTAGTGTCCAACGTCGTTGGGCATCTTTCAGGCGGCGTCAGCGAGCCAGTGCTTGAGCGTGCGTTTGAGTATTGGCGCAATATCGACCAAGACGTAGGTGATCGCATCGCTAAAGGCGTGAAAGGCGGCCAGCCGTAATGCTGTAAATACTCGGCCCGCCGCCTGAACGTTGGTCGCTAAACAGGCATGGGGGCGGGCTGGGTGTCTTCGGTCTCTGGCTCACGCACTAAGCTTAATGCTTCATCAAATAGGCGCAATCCTGCGCCTTCTTTATGCGCGTGTTCTGACAAATGACGCCGAAACCGCCTTCCGCCTGGGCAACCTTGAAACAGGCCCAGCAGGTGGCGGGTAATATGATTCAGCTTGGCGCCTTCGTCTAAGCGCTGCTGAATATAAGGCCGGAAAGCGTTCGCGGCATCCAAGCGGCTCTCCGCCGGGCCTTTCTCACCAAACAGCTGCTCATCAACACCGGCCAGTAGCCACGGGTTTTGATACGCCTCGCGGCCCACCATAACGCTGTCCACAAGGGTGAGCTGCTCTTGGCATTCGGCGAGTGTTTTAATCCCGCCGTTAATACCGATATGCAGTTCAGGGCGGCTCTGCTTTAAACGATGAACTCGGGGGTAGTTAAGCGGCGGTACATCACGGTTCTGCTTAGGTGATAAACCTTGTAGCCACGCCTTACGGGCGTGAACGGTAAATACCTCGCAGCCAGCGTCAGCGACAATCGCAATAAACCGCTCAAGATCTGCGTCTTCATCCTGATCATCAATGCCAATACGGCACTTCACCGTGACAGGAATAGACACCGCCGCCTGCATTGCCCGCACGGCGTCCGCTACCTTTTCGGGGTAGCCCATCAAGCACGCGCCAATCATGTTGTTCTGCACGCGATCGCTTGGGCAACCCACGTTCAGGTTCACCTCATCATAACCCCATGCCTCAGCAATCGCCGTGCACTCCGCCAGCTCACCGGCATCGCTGCCGCCTAGCTGCAGCGCAAGCGGGTGCTCCACCTCGTTATAGCCTAAGAAGCGCTCACGGGGCGTCCCGTGCAAAATCGCACCAGTCGTGACCATCTCGGTATACAGCAGCGCACGCTTGGTTAGTGTGCGGGCAAATGCTCTGTAGTCGCGGGTCGTCCAATCCATCATGGGGGCCACAGAAAAAAGCCGGCCCCGATCTGCACTGTTTTCTTTAATTAAATTAGTCATTTAGTAATGCTTTGGCCGCACGGAATGCAGCATTATTGCCTCTTTAAGCCGTAATTAACGCATTGGGTGTGTCTACAGTGTACCAAGTAAGGATACTGGGCGAGGTCCCAAAAAAACTGGGTACATTTTGAGATCTTTTCAGCAATGGCGCTTTGTATACGCGCCATTGTACGTAAGAAAGGGTGCCCAGCACAGAGCAAGGGATACCGTTAATCTAGGGCGTTGAGGAGGGCTAATTGATCTTCAAAGGGTATTGGGCTTGCTGTTTTGCGGCAAGCCCGCTTTACGCATTATCTTGTAGAACAAAGTATTTGTCGTTGAGGTGGGTTATCCACCAGCAAACGACATTGCTTGGTCTGCTGCCATGCCGCAGGCGCGTTCGCCGACTTGGTCGCCTAAGGCGCTTAAGTTGAAGGATTCACCGTCGCCTTGAAGCATACCAGACAGGCCCTCTTGGTAGCTTTGGTTTTCTTCCGGCTCAGATTCAAGACCTAGACGTGACATAACCTGACTTTTGGCGATATCTGCATTACTACCTAAATACCCGTTTTCCTGACAATAGCTTAAAACGCCGGTGAGGTTCTCAAGATTAGCGAAATTGAACGAGCCACTTGAAAGTGAACTTAATAGGTTGCTGCTGCCTCCGCTGGAAGCCATATTGCTTGCGCGATCAGTTACGCTATTGATATCGAAAGCGTATGCTTGGCCCGCTAGAAGTATGCTTACTAATCCTGTGGTTGCGATAGATTTAATGCGCATAGCCATATAGTTCTCCGATCATATTGAAAATTCTAAGGTTGGTTATGTTTGATGGACATTTCGAACCGAGGAACAGTTCCATCATGCTAACCTACTGGTGACCCATGATGGTGTGATTCGACTGCTTTGTCGTGAAGTGCTGACCATGGAGAATGTTGATGTGGGCGGCTATGGTTATCTGGTACTGCGAATTGAGGCGGGCCAATATCAAACCCTGGAGAAGCATGACATCGCTTTTTAGACACGCTAATAACAAAAAAACGATGCCGGTAAGTTCTTCCTCTGCTTGGGTGAGCTAGTGGTTAGTGGTTAGTGTAGGCATCTGTACTAAACGTCGCATTATGTGCATTAAGCCGTAAACACCGCATATACCATCTGCAGGGCCAGCCCCATCAGCAGGAAGGCGAATACTCGTTTGAGTAGCGCCACGGGCAGCTTGTGGGCGAGCTTTGCGCCGATAGGTGCCATGAGGATGCTGAAGGGCGCCATTAATAGAAAGGCGGGCAGATAAACAAAGCCTAGCGTTGCGTCGGGTAGGCCCGAAACGCCCCAGCCATTGATGATGTAGCCAAGAGCACCCGCCAGCGCGATGGGTAAGCCTACGGCTGCCGAGGTACCTATGGCGCGGGGAAGCGTGACGTTGCACCAGGTGAGGAAGGGGACCGTCAGCGAGCCGCCGCCGATGGCGACCAGCGCCGAAATGCCGCCGATACCTAACCCCACTCCGCTTACGCCAACGGGGCTAGGCAGGCTGCGGCTGGGTTTAGGCTTAACGTTTATCAGCATTTGAATCGACATCAATACCATAAAGCAGGCGAAAAAAATCGCCAGGCTGCGAGTAGGAATAAGTGCGGCAACAAAGGTTGCAAAAAAAGTACCCGCTAATATGCCTGGGGTAATAAAACGCACGATATCCCAGCGAACCGCCCCGTGCCGATGGTGGGAAAGTAAGCTTGCGGTGGAGGCTGGGATAATAGCCGCCATAGCGGTGCCTAGGGCTAAGTGGGCAAGGTGCTCATGAGGCACGCCTTGAAGCACGAATAACGAGGTGAGAATCGGCACCATAATGCCGCCGCCACCGATGCCTAATAAGCCAGCCATGAGGCCAACAAAACCGCCCAAAGCCACATATGCCACCCACCAAATGATATCCAAAGCTGCTGCTCCTGAAAGTGTCTTGTTAGCACGATAAGCACATTGTACCGGAAGTAGAGCGTGCCGCGGATTCAAAAAGGCGTATTCCGCTGTGGCGGCCGCTATGCAGTGGTAAGCTGCAGGCTAGGTAACGTTTTGGGAGTTCGTATGGGCAATATAATAAATCGCGCTGGCGTATTGATCGTGTCTGCTGCGCTACTGGCTGGCTGTGGAGAAACTGAGCCGCCGGCCAGTGACACGGTAGCGACTGCGCAGCCTGAGCAAGCACCCCCTGAGTCATCCGCGGTAGAAGAAGACGTTGCGCCGCTTATTGTCGAGCTATCTACACATGTATCGCTGCGCACCGATCGGCGCTTAATGGTCGAGGGTGAAAGCAATTTGCCTGACGGTACTCAGGTACGAATTATTGTCGAACGTGAGATCAGCCGAGTGCGCTGGCAAGCACGCACCCAGGTAGAAGGCGGGCTATTTTCAGCGGGGCCATTTGGTTCAGGTAGCGGATTACCCGATGGTGGTTACGACGTGCGTGTTGATGTTTCAGAGGGCAGTGTTCAACCCGTCGCGGTACAAGCAATCATTGGTCACAATGGCCAGCACCTGGCGGGAGAGCTTGTCAGTCAATCCCGCCATGGGCTGGGCCAAGTGGCCACCTACTCACGGCGCTTTTTGGTAGGGAGTGAACCAAGACGCACGCGTGACCAGGTGGAGGTGCTAGAGAGTCCGGGGAGGTAGACGCTTTAGGCAGGATGCCAGTGGGCTAACAGTACTGCGTGGATGGCAGTATCGCTTGGAGCCTTGGCGAAGTGCTCGATCACGAAACGATCGTCGCGCTGTACAACGTAATGACCCGCTTTGTGGAATACATGCGTTGGGCCAAGCAACAGTAAATCACCCGGGGTGGCCGGTGAAAAATCTGTATCAGGACCCGGCGTGGTCATAACGCACGGTGCTTTCCAATCAATCGTCATGGGCAGGTGATTGGGGATTCTTATTTTCGTTGCTTGTACCTGTTCCCAGGGGAGTGGGCCGGTATGCGTCAACGTTAAAAGCTCAGGAGCACTATCACCTTCTAAGAGCGTTGCCAGGGAACAGTCAAGGGCATCAGCAAGCGCAACTAAGCGTTCGTGACCGATCTGTTTGATCGCCCCGGATTCCCAATAAGAAATGGTGACATCTGACACGCCAACTTTGCGTGCCAGCGCTGCTTTGTTGAGCTTGGCTCGAAGCCGCAATTGCTTTATTCGTGAGCCTAGCGATTCCATTTCATCTTCCTGTTGAATGAGCTAACAAGCTCGTTGAGTTCCATCCACTAAGAATAGTGGCACTATAACCAAGCGTTATATCTTAACTCACTCTTGAGATGCTCACTCAAGATGTTGCTGCAGTGCCGTATTAATCGATCTTTACTTAGCACGTATTAAGGGACATGCAACATTGAGCCCACCTTATGACGCTTTTGGACGCCAATTGTTCCCTGCGCGACGCTGTAGGTTGTGGCTAAGGTGGGTATAATATGGCCATGCATATTTGCCATAGGACGTTTTCATGACCGTACGTACTCGTATCGCACCTTCTCCCACCGGGGATCCACACGTTGGTACGGCATACATAGCGCTTTTTAATCTATGTTTTGCGCGTCAGCATGGCGGCCAATTTATTTTACGTATTGAAGACACGGATCAAGTGCGCTCCACGCCTGAGTCGGAGCAGATGATTCTCGACTCCTTGCACTGGCTGGGCCTTGAATGGGACGAAGGCCCTGATGTCGGTGGCCCTCATGGCCCGTATCGGCAGAGCGAGCGTGGCGAAATTTACGCGCAGCATATTCAGCAGCTCTTAGACGCGGGGCATGCGTTTAAGTGCTACCGCACCAGTGAAGAGTTAGATGACCTGCGTGAGGCACGCAAAGCGGCGGGTATGCACTTGGCATTGAAATCCGCTGACTTAGCGCTCGATGAGAGTGAGCTAGCGCGCCGCCGGCAAGAGAACTGGCCTTTTGTGGTGCGTATGAACGTGCCTGCTGAAGGTGTTTGCGTCGTCAATGACATGCTGCGTGGCACTATTGAAGTGGATTGGGCCCAGGTCGATGCACAGATACTGCTTAAGTCAGATGGCATGCCGACCTATCATTTGGCTAACGTTGTCGACGACCATTTGATGGGCATTACTCACGTACTGCGCGGTGAGGAGTGGATTAATTCCGCACCTAAGCATCAGTTGCTGTATGAGTATTTTGATTGGGAAATGCCGGTGCTGTGTCATATGCCGCTGCTACGCAACCCTGACAAATCTAAGCTTTCTAAACGTAAAAATCCGACGTCGATTAATTATTATCGCCGTATGGGCTTTTTGCCCCAGGCCGTTACCAATTATTTAGGTCGTATGGGATGGTCAATGCCTGACGAGCGTGAAAAATTCAGCTTGTCAGAAATGATCGCTGATTTCGATGTGACGCGTGTGTCGCTGGGTGGTCCGGTCTTTGATTTAGAAAAATTGACGTGGCTGAACGGTGTTTATATCCGTGAAGACTTGGATGACGATGCATTGTTGAAAGCGCTGCGCGAATGGGCCTTCAACGAAGCGTACGTGAAGCAAATCCTGCCTCAGTTGCGGCCCCGGGTCGAAACGCTTTCCGAAGTAATGCCGCTCGCCGGTCATTTCTTTGCAGGCCAGCCAGCGTTAACAAAGCATTCATTTGATAGCGTGAAGCTTGATGAAGAAGAGCTGGTTAAGCTGCTTCAGTTCCTTGTTTGGCGCTTTGAGGGCGTTTCAGCATGGGATAAAGAGGCGTTGCTTGACGAGGTAAAAACGCTGGCCGAGCATTTTGAGTTGAAAATGAAGGTGTTCCTCGCGCCGGTATTTATTGCTATCACTGGCAGTACTTCCAGTACCTCGGTGATGGATGCGATGGCGATTCTCGGCTCTGACATTACTCGAGCCCGCTTGCGTGGTGCCATTGACGTGCTAGGCGGCGTTTCGAAAAAGCAGGCCAAGCGTTTTGAAAAAGAGTTTCGTGATATTGCGTAACAACTCATTAAGATAGCCATGGCGAAAGCGCCTGTTTTTGTCACTGATCTTGTCAGAACTAAATAGACGTTTTCGCTGTTGACCAAGATGATCATAATCAGTATTATACGCTCCGTCTTCGCGACATGTGGGGCCTTAGCTCAGCTGGGAGAGCGCAACACTGGCAGTGTTGAGGTCAGCGGTTCGATCCCGCTAGGCTCCACCATCTTGATTCGTGAATTCACGTAGTAATGTCCCATTCGTCTAGTGGTCTAGGACACCGCCCTTTCACGGCGGTAACAGGGGTTCGAACCCCCTATGGGACGCCATCAAATCGATATCCCCTGATTCCTGTTTGTTTTTTCTAGCAATGAGTCTCCTCATTTGCTGGTTTTTGGCATCTCTGTCGTTCACAAAAAAGCTACAAATCGATCTTTTTTAGACGATTTTATGCTTGACTTGTCCACTTTTTCTGATCCCTTCTAAAAGTTGTGCACAACTCGTTGTTGTTGACGCAAAAAACTTGAACATAACTTTAAAATGTTAAAAAACAACAACTTACCATAGGTCAAAAAATGACCAATTTAAGGTTGGCCCACTGTTCATGGCGATTTCGGGACGTTTTGTAGTGGTTGTGAACAGGGTTATCCACAGATAGTGTGGAAAACATTTTTCTGGATGCTAGCCCTCAAAAGTCAAGCGCTATTGATGCTTAAAAGTGCCTTAATTGCGTGGCCCAATAGTCTAATGCCGCTGGCTGAAAAAGATGATGGACTATGCTGCTTAGGAGTCGCAATGGCTGTTGCGTTAACGGGCGAAAGGCGGGCTCTAAGAGGCGATCGTGTTAAAGGCGTTCAGCCGGTAGCGATTCATCCTGCATAGCCTCTGGTGAAAAGAAGGGCTTGAATGTCGGGTGGTGGGATCAGCTCATGCGAAAAAGGCCACCCGTAGGTGGCCTTTTTCGCATTGCTATCAATCTAGCAGAGGTCGATTTATTTTTGCTGGCTTATTTCGTTGGGTAGTCACGCTTATCGTGGCCGATATACAGCTGGCGCGGACGACCGATTTTGTAGCTTTCACTGAGCATCTCGTGCCAGTGTGAGATCCAGCCAACGGTGCGGGATACCGCAAAAATCACGGTAAACATATTGGTTGGAATGCCCATCGCTTTCAAAATGATGCCAGAATAGAAATCAACGTTCGGATACAGCTTTCGCTCAATGAAGTATTCATCTTCCAGGGCGATCTGTTCCAGGCGCTTGGCGATTTTGAGCTGTGGGTCGTCAGCCATGCCTAGCTCGGCGAGTACCTCGTCACAGGTTTCTTTCATCACCTTGGCGCGCGGATCGAAGTTGCGATAAACGCGGTGACCGAAGCCCATTAGCTTGAAGGGGTCTTCTTTATCCTTGGCCTTATCAACAAAGCGCTGGATATTCTCTTCGGAATCGTCACCAATTTCGTCAAGCATTGCTAGTACGGCTTCGTTGGCACCGCCGTGAGCAGGGCCCCACAGTGCAGCGATGCCGGCGCTAATGCAGGCGAACGGGTTGGCGCCTGTGGAGCCTGCAAGGCGTACTGTCGAGGTAGAGGCATTTTGCTCGTGGTCCGCATGCAGCATGAAGATGCGGTCCATGGCTTTCGCGTATACCGGATTGATCTTGTACTCTTCGCACGGGTTGCTGAACATCATGTAGAGGAAGTTCTCTGCATAGCTCAGGTCATTGCGCGGATAGTTGAACGGTTGGCCAACGTTATACTTGTGTGACATGGCCGCCAGCGTCGGCATTTTCGCAATGAGACGGATGGCACTAATCTCGCGGTCTTCTTGCTGAGTGATGTCCATATGGTCATGGTAGAAGGCCGCTAAGCCGCCTACAACGCCGCACATAATAGACATCGGGTGCGCGTCACGGCGAAACCCTTTGAAGAAGTTATTAATCTGGTCATGAACCATGGTGTGATTGCGAATACGTGATTCAAAATCTGCGTACTGCTCTTCACTGGGCAGCTCGCCAAATAGCAGGGTGTAGCTAAGCTCAACAAAATTGGATTCTTTGGCCAGTTGATCAATGGGGTAGCCGCGATGCAGCAGTACGCCCTGACCACCATCAATATAGGTAATGGCAGACTGGCAGGAAGAGGTGGCCATAAAGCCGGGGTCGTAGGTGAACAGGCCTTCAGCACCGAGCTCACGTACGTCGATGACGTCGGGGCCAAGTGTGCCGGAGTACATAGGTAGCTCGATCGGTTTGTCGATGCCGTCTACCGTCAGTGTCGCTTTCCTGTCAGCCATGCAGGCCTCCTTTCGAATTCGGGTTGGGACGTAAAGTCATTGCTGCGCATGCCGCGCCGGCGAAAAGGCCTGCCCACTATAGAAGTGTGCGACATTTTGTCAATTATCCGATGCGCTAGGCGTAAGCTGTGCAGATATAATTGTTGTGAATGGTTTTTGTATAAGATTGAAAAAAGCCTACAATATGTGAAGGCGTCAAAAATCACGAATAGATTATCATAGTACGTTAACAAGCTTATCAATCTGCTAATCTATGGACACTATAACCATGCTGCAGCGCAAAATCGACTCGGTCTAAACGGATTTTTTTCCTACAGAGTCGACTTATGCCTGAGTTCGGTTTGTAAGCGAGGGCGAAGGTTCTTATAATCCACGGCGCGCGACCGGCAGGTAGGTGGTCGTGCCCGACTTGGCAACGGCCGAGCCCCTTCCAGCAACCACTGCCCGCTCGGGCCATGCCCGACCTGTCGCAGAGCGGGCCAAGAGAGTGTGTATAAAGCCGTGAATAGCAAACGACCCGTAAACCTAGATCTATCTACAATACATTTCCCACTACCGGCATTGACGTCGATCACACACCGCATCACGGGTGTCATCCTGTTCGTTGGCCTGATTTTCGCTTTTTGGGCGCTAGGTAAGTCATTGTCATCTCCGGCGGGTTTTGACGCCGTTAGCAATGCGTTAGCCAATAATTTCTTGGCTAAGTTCATTGCTTGGGGGCTGTTGTCCGCCTTGGCATTCCATTTTGTCGCCGGTATTAAACACCTGCTGATGGATGCCGACATTGGTGTGACCCTTGAGGGTGGCGTGAAAAAGGCCCAGATCACCGTCGTGGTCAGTGCCGTTCTGATTATTTTGGCAGGAGTTTGGGTATGGTAACTAACATCACTAGCTTTGGCCGTAGTGGGCTTTCTGACTGGCTGATGCAGCGCGTATCCGCGGTGATTCTGGCTCTTTATACGGTCTTTATCGTCGGCTTCTTGCTGTTTAATCCGAACCTTGATTATTACGCATGGAGCGGCCTGTTCAACCAAACGTGGATGCGAATTTTCTCGCTATTGGCCTTTATCGCCATCGCGGCACACGCCTGGATCGGCCTGTGGACCGTAACCACTGACTATCTTAAGTCTACTTGCCTGCGCATGGGTGCCCAAGCTGTCATTATTTTGGGTATTTTCGTGTATTTGGTGTGGGGCATTCAAATTCTGTGGGGAGCTTGATACATGTCTAATCTGCGTAGCCTGACGTTTGACGCCATTATTATTGGTGGCGGTGGCGCTGGCCTGCGAGCCGCTCTAGAGCTTGCGAAGTCCGGCAAAAAGACGGCCGTGTTATCAAAAGTTTTCCCGACGCGCTCTCACACCGTTTCTGCCCAGGGCGGCATTACTTGCGCGATTGCATCTGATGATCCGAACGATGATTGGCGCTGGCACATGTACGATACCGTTAAAGGCGGCGACTATATTGCTGACCAAGACGCGGCTGAATATATGTGTTCCGAAGGCCCGAAGGCGGTGTTTGAGCTTGAGCACATGGGGCTGCCGTTCTCGCGCTTAGATAACGGCCGCATTTATCAGCGTCCGTTTGGCGGCCAGTCTAAAAACTTTGGTGAAGGTGGCCAGGCTGCACGCACCTGTGCCGCGGCTGACCGTACCGGCCACGCGTTGTTGCACACCCTGTATCAGAACAACTTGAAGAACAACACAGTGTTCCTCAATGAGTGGTACGCGGTAGATTTGGTTAAAAATGCTGACGGTGATGTGGTTGGCTGCATCGCTATGTGCATCGAAACCGGTGAAGTGGTTCACGTTAAATCGAAAGCCACCGTACTGGCGACCGGTGGTGCGGGCCGTATTTACGCCTCCACGACCAATGCCTTGATCAATACAGGTGATGGCATTGGCATGGCAATGCGCGCCGGTTTTCCGATGCAAGACATGGAAATGTGGCAGTTCCACCCGACCGGTATTTACGGCGCGGGTACGCTGGTCACAGAAGGTTGTCGTGGTGAAGGTGGCTACCTGATCAATAAAGACGGCGAGCGCTTTATGGAGCGTTATGCACCGAACGCCAAAGATTTGGCCGGCCGTGACGTGGTTGCTCGTTCGATGGTCATGGAAATTTTGGAAGGTCGTGGCTGTGGTGAGAAGGGCGATCACGTCTTCTTGAAGCTTGACCACTTGGGCGAAGACGTTCTTGGTAAGCGCTTGCCGGGTATCGTTGAACTTTCTAAGACCTTTGCTCATGTCGATCCTGCTACCGACCCGATTCCGGTCGTACCGACCTGCCACTATATGATGGGCGGTATTCCCACCAACATTCATGGCCAGGCGATTACACAAGACGAAGGCGGTAACGATCATATCGTTAACGGCCTATTCGCTTGTGGTGAGGCAGCGTGTGTATCTGTTCACGGTGCTAACCGTCTGGGCGGCAACTCACTGCTTGATTTGGTGGTCTTTGGCCGTGCCGCGGGCATGTTCATCGAAGGTGCACTGAACGAAGGGATCGACTACCTGGATGCCTCTGAGTCTGACGTTGAGTTGGCAATGAAGCGCATCAATCGCTGGAATGAGTCGGAAGGCGGCGAAAGCATTCCTGAGCTAAAAGCTGAGCTTCAGGAAATCATGCAGACCTCCTTCGGCGTATTCCGCGAAGAGAAAAACATGCTGGAAGGCGTCGAGAAGCTAGCGCAGCTGCGTGGACGGATCGGTAATGCCTACCTGCCGGATAAGTCCAATGCCTTCAACACTGCACGTGTGGAAGCGCTGGAGCTTGATAACTTAATGGAAGTGGCAGAAGCGACGGCGATCGCTGCCCTTGAGCGTAAAGAAAGCCGTGGCGCCCACTCGCGCTATGACTATCCAGACCGTGATGATGTCAACTGGCTGAAGCACTCGCTTTACTTCCCGCTGACTAAGCAGATGAAGCAGCGCGACGTTAACTTCAAGCCGAAAACTGTTGATACGTTCGAACCGAAGGTTCGTACCTACTAAACTCCGCATTGACGAGAGGGAGTCACTATGTCCAATCTTCAGGTATCCGTATACCGCTATAATCCGGAAACCGACTCCGCACCTTATATGCAGGAGTTTCAGGTCGATACCAAAGGCCGCGATGTAATGGTGCTGGATGTTCTTCATCTAATGAAGGAGCAAGACAGCGGTCTGGCGTTTCGTCGCAGCTGCCGTGAAGGCGTTTGTGGTTCAGACGGCATGAACATGAACGGCAAAAACGGCTTGGCTTGTATCACGCCGCTGTCAGACGTTGTGAAAAACAACAAGCTGACCCTGCGCCCACTGCCTGGCTTGCCAGTTATCCGCGACATGGTCGTTGATATGGGCTTGTTCTATAAGCAGTACGAGCGTATTCAGCCTTACCTGCAAAATGATACGCCGGCGCCGGCTATTGAACGTCTACAGTCTCCGGAAGAGCGCGACAAGCTAGATGGCCTGTATGAGTGTATTCTGTGTGCATGCTGTTCTACGTCGTGCCCGTCATTTTGGTGGAATCCTGAGAAGTTTGTGGGTCCTGCTGGTCTGCTGCAGTCATATCGCTTCCTGGCCGATTCTCGTGATACGGCCACCAGTGAGCGCCTGAGCAACCTGGAAGATCCGTTCTCGGTTTTTCGGTGCCGTGGCATCATGAACTGTGTGGCGGTATGTCCAAAAGGCCTGAATCCTACTCGTGCGATTGGTAAAATCCGCGAAATGCTACTCGCCGATGCTACCTAAACGTATGACATTTGAGTAAAAAAGCGGGCGGCGCTTAAGTTGAGCAACAATGCCACTTAAATCATCGCGCTTCGCTTGTTATCATAGGGTTCGTCACGTGGTGCGGCGTCGCGTCGCACTACTGACCAGGCAAGTTTGAAAGCCGGTGCCTTGGGTACCGGCTTTCGAGCATGAACTGAAGATTAAAAGCCTTATGAACCGTTAGGTGATGAATTGCTAGACGACGAATTGCTTGATGAAGAATTGCTTGATGAGAAATCGTTAGATGAATAGGGTTTCCGGCCGCTGGCCGGCGCCGCCGGTAAATGTATCGCCCCGCCGGCAGGGCAACAGCGATGTCGCCGCACGCTTGCGACGATACCGATACCACCCCATCAGTGCAGGGTGACCGAGAGATGCAACAAGGCATAATGGAGTTGATGTGGCGTTCCTCTCACGTTAGTGGCGGCAATGTTCACTACGTGGAAGCGCTTTACGAGCAGTACCTCGCAGATCCTGAGTCTGTCCTTGACGAATGGCGCAGCTATTTTGATCAGCTGCCTCGTCCCGAGGGCGGCGCCTCCCACGATGTCCCACTAAGCCCAGTACGTGATCAGTTCTACCAGCTGGGGCGTGAAAATCGCCCGGGCCGCGTAGTTGCCGCTGCCGATAGCGGAGAGAACAAAAAGCAGGTGAAAGTCCTGCAGCTGATTAACGCCTATCGCTTCCGTGGTCATCAAAAGGCCAATATTGACCCGCTAGGGCTGCGTAATCCCACCCCCGTACCGGACCTCGATCTGTCGTTTCATCAGCTTTCAAAAGCTGATTTGGATACCGAGTTCCAAACCGGTTCTTTCTTTCTGGGCATCGACAAAGCACCGCTGCGCGATATCGTGGATGCGCTGGAGCGCACGTATTGCCGCTCCATCGGCTGCGAAATCATGCACATTGTCGATACAGAAGAAAAACGCTGGTTACAGCGGCGTTTTGAGTCGGTTCGCAGTGCGCCCGAATTCAGTGCTGACGTGCGCAAGCACGTTTTAGAGCGCTTGACGGCGGCTGAAGGTTTGGAGAATTACCTAGCATCCAAATATCCAGGTACCAAGCGTTTTGGCCTTGAAGGCGGTGAAGCGTTTGTGCCAATGATGGATGAGCTCATCCAGCGTGCCGGGGGTTATGGCACCAAGGAAGTGGTCATCGGTATGGCACACCGCGGGCGACTCAACCTGTTGGTCAATATTTTGGGTAAAAACCCAACTGATTTGATCGATGAGTTTGATGGTAAAAAAGTCATCGAGCGTGGTTCAGGCGACGTTAAGTACCATCAGGGCTTTAGTTCTAACGTCATGTCTCCGGGTGGCGAAGTTCACTTGGCCATGTCGTTTAACCCATCGCACCTAGAAATCGTGGCGCCGGTGGTAGAAGGCTCGGTTCGCGCTCGTCAAGATCGCCGCAAGGATGAAGATGGTAGTAAAGTGCTGCCTATCAACGTCCACGGTGACGCTTCCTTTGCTGGTCAGGGCGTAGTGATGGAGACATTCCAGATGTCCCAGACCCGTGCTTATAAGACCGGCGGTACCGTCCACGTTGTGATTAATAACCAAGTGGGCTTTACCACGTCACATCCGCTGGATGCACGTTCTACCGAATACTGCACTGATATTGCAAAGATGGTTCAAGCGCCTATTTTTCATGTTAATGGCGATGATCCGGATGCAGTACTGCATGCTACACAGGTCGCTCTCGACTATCGCCAGCAGTTCAAAAAGGACGTGGTGATCGATCTGGTTTGTTACCGCCGTCGCGGTCACAACGAAGCTGACGAGCCGTCCGGCACGCAGCCAATGATGTATGCAAAAATCAAAGGCCATCCCTCTGCACGCACGCTGTATGCCCAGCGCTTAGTTGATCAGGGCGTGCTGTCAGAAGAATCCGCCAAAGAAATGGTGGAAACGTATCGCAACGATTTGGTTGCCGGTAACCATGTTGCCAATGCGTTAGTGCAAGAGCCCAATGAGTCTCTGTTTGTTGACTGGGCACCCTACCTGGGTCATGAGTGGTCGGGCGATGCAGACACTACCTTCGAGATGAAGCGTCTGCAGCAGCTAGCCGCACGCATGTGTGAGGTTCCAGACGGTGTCGAAGTCCAGCGCCAGGTTGCTAAGATTTATGAAGATCGGCGCAAGATGCAGGCCGGTGGGCTGGCACTTAACTGGGGGTTTGCAGAAACTCTCGCTTACGCCACGTTGCTAGAACAAGGTCACCCGATTCGTATTACCGGGCAGGACGTAGGACGCGGTACTTTCTCTCATCGCCATGCGGTGGTGCACAACCAGAAAGACGGCTCGACCTATGTTCCGCTGCAGAATATGACCGATGGGCAGCCGTGTTTCACCATTCACGACTCCTTCCTGTCGGAAGAAGCGGTGCTGGCATTTGAGTATGGCTACTCAACGACCGCGCCGAATGACTTGGTGATCTGGGAAGCTCAGTTTGGTGACTTCTTTAACGGTGCCCAGGTGGTAGTGGATCAGTTCATCTCCTCAGGTGAGACGAAGTGGGGCCGTGTGTGTGGTTTAACCATGCTGCTACCCCATGGCTATGAAGGCCAGGGCCCGGAGCACTCCTCAGCACGCTTAGAGCGTTTCTTGCAGATGTGTGCCGAGCACAATATGCAAGTATGTGTGCCGACGACGCCTGCGCAGATTTATCATTTGCTGCGTCGTCAGGTGATCCGTCCGCTGCGTAAGCCTCTTGTGGTGATGACACCTAAATCGCTGCTGCGTCATAAAGAAGCGATTTCGAGCCTTGAAGATCTTGCCCACGGCAAGTTCCACATGGTGCTTGCTGATCAAGCGGACCTGGCACCGGAAAAGGTCACACGTGTTGTACTGTGCGCTGGCAAGGTTTATTACGACTTGGCAGCTTCGCGCGCGGAGAGTGAGCGTGAGGACACGGCGATTCTACGCCTTGAGCAGCTTTATCCCTTCCCGAAAGAAGAGCTTCTGGAAGCGCTTAAGGACTATACCAACGTAGAACACATTGTGTGGTGTCAGGAAGAGCCGCTGAACCAAGGCGCCTGGTACTCTAGTCAGCACAATATACGTGCGGTGGCCGATATGTTGAAAGATGGCTTCGGGCGCGATTTGAAATTCGCAGGACGTCCTGCCTCTGCTGCTCCGGCAGCCGGCTATATGTCCGTCCATACTGAGCAGCAGCGCCAGCTGGTGGAAGACGCTTTTAATCTATAAGCGGCCACTGGATTTAGAGAACACATAAGGGAAACGACATGGCTACTGAGATCAAAGCGCCAACCTTTCCGGAATCCGTTGCCGAAGGCAGTGTGGCGGCGTGGCATAAAAAGCCGGGTGATCGCGTTGAGCGTGACGAACTGATTGTTGAAATTGAAACTGACAAAGTGGTGTTGGAAGTCGTCGCCCCAGAAGCTGGTGTTCTGACTGACGTAATGGCCGAAGAGGGCGATACCGTTCAGTCAGAGCAGGTGCTTGGCAAAATTGGCGAAGGCAGTGCGTCTGGTGACAGCGATAAAAAAGAAGAGAAATCTTCTGACGATGACAGTGCTGAAAAGCCCGCCGAGAAATCTGACGACAAGTCGTCTGAAGAGAAGCAAGAAAAGCCTGCCAGTAGCGGTAACGGTGGTGGCAAAAAGCACGATGTAAAAGCTCCCAGCTTTCCTGAGTCGATTCAGGAAGGCACCGTGGCGACGTGGCACAAAAAAGTAGGCGAAGCGGTTAAGCGCGATGAAGTGCTGGCCGACATCGAAACCGACAAGGTCGTGCTGGAAGTCGTTGCACCGGCAGACGGCGCCCTGGCTGAAATTAAAGCCGAAGAGGGTAGCCAGGTAGAGTCCGAAGCGATTCTGGCCGTGTTTACTGAAGGTGCTGGTGGCGATAGCAGTGGTGCTGATGCAGCGCCTGCTAAAGCAGACAGTGGCAGCGATGATGATGGTGCCGATGAGAAAGTGGGCGACAAAATCCTCGCGCCGTCTGCGCGCAAGATGGTCGCTGAGCACGACCTGGATGTCGCCAAGATTGAGGGCACCGGTAAAGGTGGTCGTATCTTGAAAGAAGACGTTCAGAAAGCAGTGAAAGACGGCTCCGCTAAGAAGGCTGCTAAGGCTGCTGCACCGGCGAAAGCGGCCGCTGCACCGGTGGCTGAAGGCGAGCGCGTTGAGAAGCGCGTCCCCATGACCCGCCTACGCAAGACGATTGCTAAGCGTTTGGTTGAGGCGCAGCAAACCGCGGCCATGCTGACTACTTATAACGAAGTGGACATGACCGCAATCATGGCCCTGCGTGCGCAGTACAAAGATACCTTCTTAAAAGCCCACGATATCAAGCTGGGTTTTATGGGCTTCTTTGTAAAAGCCGCTTCAGAAGGGCTTAAGCGTTTCCCTGACGTGAACGCGTCTATCGACGGCACCGATATCGTTTATCACGGCTACCAAGATATCGGCGTTGCGGTATCCACTGACCGTGGCTTGGTTGTGCCGGTACTGCGTGATACCGACAGCATGAAAATTGCTGACGTCGAGCGCTCGATTGTCGACTTCGGTAAGCGTGGTCGTGATGGCAAGCTGGGCATGGACGACATGATCGGCGGCACCTTTACCATCACCAATGGCGGCACCTTTGGCTCTTTGATGTCGACACCGATTATCAATCCGCCACAAACGGCCATTCTGGGTATGCACAAAATCCAGGATCGCCCAATGGCCATCAACGGTAAGGTTGAAATTCGTCCGATGATGTATCTGGCGCTTTCCTACGACCACCGTATGATCGACGGCAAAGACGCCGTTCGCTTCTTGGTTACGTTGAAAGAATTGCTGGAAGATCCCGCACGTCTGCTGCTGGATGTCTAATAAGTCTTTGCGCCGTTGTTAACGCCGGCGCTTAAGCTTAATCAGGATGTATTTGCAATCGCACACTGCCTCTCGCCCGATTTAAGTCAATAGCTGGTGAGAGGCTAGCAAGCTAAAGGAGCCAACATGGCTGATAAGTTTGATGTGATCGTCATCGGTGCCGGCCCTGGTGGTTATGTTGCCGCTATCCGCGCAGCCCAGATGGGCTTGAAAGCGGCTTGTGTCGAAAAATGGATCGGCAAAGAAGGCAATGTCGTTCACGGCGGCACGTGCTTGAACGTAGGCTGTATTCCGTCTAAAGCGTTGCTTGAAGCCTCGCACAAGTTTGCCGAAGCCAAGCACGATTTTGATGATATGGGTATTCAGGCAGGTGACGTCACGATGGACGTTGCCAAGATGGTTGCGCGCAAGGACAAGATCGTTAAGAACTTGACCAGCGGCATCTCTGGCCTCTTCAAAGCCAACGGTGTAACGGCTCTCGAAGGCACCGCTAAAGTGATTTCTGGCAAGCAGGTTGAAGTCACCGATGCTGAGGGCAACACCTCTACTTACGACGCCGATAACATCGTTATTGCCGCAGGCTCTGTGCCGGTTGAAATTCCGCCGACGCCGTTGACTGAAGGCCTGATTGTTGATTCTACCGGCGCGTTGGAATTCACCGAAACACCTAAGCGTTTAGGCGTTATTGGTGCAGGCATTATCGGCCTTGAGCTGGGCAGCGTATGGAACCGTTTAGGTTCTGAAGTGACCGTGCTTGAAGCGATGGACTCCTTCTTGCCAATGGTGGATGCCACCGTTGCCAAAGAAACTCAGAAACTGCTCAAGAAGCAGGGCCTGGATATTAAGCTTGGCGCGCGCGTGACCGGCTCTGAAGTCAAAGGCGAAGAAGTCGTTGTGACATATAGCGATGCCAACGGCGAGCAGGAAATGACGTTTGATAAGCTCATCGTTTGCGTGGGTCGTCGTCCGTACACCAAAGGCGTGATTGCCGATGGCGTTAGCATTGAGCTTGACGAGCGTGGCTTCATTTTTGTCGATGACCAGTGCCGTACTAATGTGCCGGGCGTTTACGCTATCGGTGACTGCGTACGTGGCCCGATGTTGGCACACAAAGCGTCTGAAGAAGGCATTATGGTCGCCGATATTATCGCGGGCCATAAAGCCGAGATGAACTACGACACTATTCCTAGCGTCATCTATACCTACCCGGAAGTGGCGTGGGTCGGCATCACTGAGCAAGATGCCAAAGCTAAGGGTATCGAAGTCAAAACCGGTACCTTCCCCTTCGCGGCCAGCGGCCGTGCGATGGCTAATAACGCCACCGAAGGTAGCGCCAAGATCATCGCTGATGCAGAAACCGACCGTATTCTCGGTATGCACATCGTGGGTCAGCACGCCGGTGAAATGATAGCCCAGGGCGTGATTGCAATGGAATTCGGCTCTAGCGCTGAAGACCTGGCCCTAACCTGCTATGCACACCCGACTATGTCGGAAGCTGTGCACGAAGCAGCGCTTGCAGTAGACGGCCATGCGATCCATATGGCCAATCGCAAGAAGCGTAAATAATTCAGTAAGCAACAACGAAGCGCCACCTATGGGTGGCGCAACACTTTCGGCTTTGTCGTCATACGCAAAGATCGAAAGAACGGGGATGACCAGTTCTTTTAAGACCGTTCTTGTAAGACTGCTCTTAAAAGAAAACTGATCATCGTTCGAGTCACATGCAACCAATGGCATGAATCGATGAATCTTCACGAGTATCAAGGTAAACAGCTGTTTGCCGACTATGGTCTACCAGTGTCTAAAGGCTTTGCTGTCGACACCCCCGAAGAAGCGGAAGAAGCTTGCAAAAAAATCGGCGGAGACATGTGGGTTGTTAAAGCCCAGGTTCACGCTGGTGGCCGCGGTAAAGCGGGTGGCGTTAAGCTGATCAAAGATCCGGCTGAAGCCAAAGCATTCGCAGAAAAATGGTTAGGCAAGAACTTAGTAACCTTCCAAACTGACGAAAAAGGTCAGCCGGTTGCCAAGATTCTGGTTGAAACCTGCACTGACATTGCTGATGAGCTGTACCTCGGCGCTGTTGTTGATCGTACTACCCGTCGCGTTGTCTTCATGGCTTCTACCGAAGGTGGTGTAGAGATCGAGACAGTTGCCGAAGAAACGCCGGAAAAAATTCTTAAAGCAGAAATCGATCCGCTGGTCGGCGCACAGCCGTACCAAGCGCGTGAACTAGCGTTTGCACTGGGCCTGAAAGGCGACCAGATCAAACAGTTCACCAAGATTTTCCTGGGTCTGTCGCAGTTGTTCCACGACAAAGACTTGGCGCTGTTGGAAATTAACCCGCTGGTTGTCACCGAAGAAGGCAATCTGCACTGCCTCGACGCCAAACTGGGCCTCGACAGCAATGCGCTGTACCGCCACCCAGACCTGCAAGCTATGCGCGACCCGTCTCAAGAAGACCAGCGCGAAGCCGATGCGGCGAAGTGGGAGCTTAACTATGTGGCGCTTGATGGCAACATCGGCTGCATGGTAAATGGCGCAGGCTTGGCCATGGGTACGATGGATATCGTTAACCTGAGCGGCGGCAAGCCAGCAAACTTCTTGGACGTCGGCGGCGGCGCAACCAAGGAACGCGTAGCTGAAGCGTTCAAAATCATCCTGTCTGACGACAATGTTAAAGCCGTACTGGTTAACATCTTCGGCGGTATCGTACGTTGCGACATGATTGCTGAAGGCATTATCGGTGCCGTTGAGCAAGTCGGTGTCAATGTGCCGGTTGTCGTACGTCTAGAAGGTAACAACGCCGAGCTGGGTGCTGAAAAATTAGCGTCTAGCGGTCTGAATATCATCGCGGCTACCAGTCTGACCGACGCGGCTCAGCAGGTCGTTAAAGCGGCGGAGGGCAAGTAATGAGCATCCTGATCGATAAGAACACCAAGGTCATCTGCCAGGGCTTTACCGGTGGCCAGGGCACGTTCCACTCCGAGCAGGCGATTGCCTACGGTACGCAAATGGTCGGTGGTGTTACGCCGGGCAAAGGCGGCCAAACGCACCTCGGTCTGCCCGTGTTTAACACCGTTAAAGAAGCGGTAGAAAAAACCGGCGCGGAAGCTAGCGTTATTTACGTACCGGCGCCATTCTGTAAAGACTCAATCCTTGAAGCGGCGAATGCCGGTATCAAGCTGATTGTGTGCATCACGGAAGGCATTGCTACGCTAGATATGCTCGAAGCAAAAGTTAAATGCGACGAGCTGGGCGTACGTCTGATCGGCCCTAACTGCCCAGGTGTTATTACACCGGGTGAATGCAAAATCGGCATTATGCCGGGCCACATTCACCAGCCGGGCCGCGTCGGCATCGTATCGCGTTCAGGTACTTTGACCTATGAAGCCGTTAAGCAGACAACTGATCACGGTTTTGGTCAGTCTACCTGCGTTGGTATCGGTGGCGACCCGATTCCTGGTTCTAACTTCATCGACATCCTTGAGATGTTCGAGAAAGACCCGAAAACCGAAGCCATCGTTATGATCGGTGAAATCGGCGGTACGGCTGAAGAAGAAGCGGCGGCTTACATTAAAGACCACGTTTCTAAGCCAGTGGTTTCTTACATTGCCGGTGTTACTGCACCTCCTGGCAAGCGTATGGGCCATGCGGGCGCGATCATCTCTGGCGGTAAAGGCACCGCTGACGAGAAGTTTGCGGCCCTTGAAGACGCCGGTGTTAAAACCGTGCGCTCTTTGGCTGAAATTGGCGATGCGCTAAAAGAAGTCACTGGCTGGTAAGTGCCGGTCGGTTAGCGTTGACGCTTCAAAAGAGCACCTTCGGGTGCTCTTTTTTTTGCCTATAAAAAAACGACGCTTAAATAAGCGCCGTTTTGACTAACGTCGTGTTTTGTCGTTAAACAGCAGGCTTAGCGACCAGTGAGCGAGTCTCTTCGCGGGCTTCGGTCAGCACGACGCGAAGCGGATCGCCCAGCTTATAGCGTTCTTCTCCTTCGATCTGAATACGGCCCTCTTTATCATCAATCACCACTTTGCTGCGATCACTGTGCATTAAGGGGGCGGGCACAAACGCCGTTGCGCCATTTTCAAGCAGACGAACGCGCATGCCGCCACGATTGATGGCCATAACTTCGGCTTCAAACGTGTCTTGATTCTGCGCGGCAGGCGTTAGATAGCGGACGTAAAGCCAGTCTTTAACATCGCGCTCGGCCATACGATTCAAGCGACGGCGCTCCGTCAACTGCTCGGTGAGCTGCTGAGTAGCTTCGGCGGGGGCCTGTTCGCCTTTAAGCACAAGTTTGATGAGGCGGTGGTTGACCATGTCGCCGTACTTACGGATTGGCGAGGTCCAGGTGGCGTAGGCCGCAAGACCCAGGCCAAAGTGCGGGCCAGGCTGTGCCGACATCATCGTGAAGCCTTGAAAGCGGCGCAGGCGAGCGTCTAGCCAAGCGTCATCGCGGCTTTCCAGTGCGCGCTTAAGCTCGGTGTAGCGGGCAAGCTCGGTTAACGCTTCGCGATCTACCACGATCTCCTGGCCTGCCAGGAATTCCTGGGCGGCTTCGGCTTTTTCCGGTTCAAACGCGCGGTGCACGTTAAAGATCCCGTGGCCGATGTTGTTTGCCAAGAAGTCGGCGCAGCAGGCATTGGCCACAATCATCGATTCTTCGATCATGCGGTTGGCAATGCGGCGCTCTTCGGTGCGCACTGCCAATACGTTACCGGCCGCATCCAAATCAAAGACGTAGTCCGGGCGGTCTTTAAACACCAGTGCGTGTTCGTTGCGCCAAGCGGTACGCGCTTCGGTTAAGTCGCGCAGCGCTGAGAGCTGCTCGGCGATATCGTCCGCCGGTGCCCAGTCGCCTTGGCCTTCAATCCAGTCAGAAACGTTGTCATAAACAAGCTTGGCGTGGGACTTAACATTGGCTGCAAAGAAGCGATACTCGCCCAGGCTGCCGTCGGCATTGATGTCCAGCGTGCAGGCTAGCGCGGGGCGATCTTGGTTTTCCCACAGCGAGCAGAGGTCGTCGGCCAGCTGTTCAGGCAGCATGGTGACATTCTGGCCAGGCAGGTAAACGGTAAAGGCGCGAACGCGGGCTTCTAAATCAGCGGCATGGCCTTCTTCCACGTAGGCGGTGGGGTCGGCAATGGCCACGCTTAAACGCCAGCCGCCTTCGGCACGGATGGCGACGTGCAAAGCATCATCCATATCGCGGGTTTTCTCACCATCAATGGTGAAGAAGGGCGTGGACGTTAAATCTTCGCGGGTAAGGCCTTCATCATGCAAAGGCCATTCGCTGCCTGCATCGGGGCATTCTTGCTCCAGCGCGTGGCGGGCCAGGGTAACGCGCCACGGCACGGCCGGGTTATCACTTTTAGCAACCAGCTCATCAATCTGGGCAAAGAAGGCGCGGTCATCGGCTTTGAGTGGATGACGCACCAGACGAGCAACGACCCAGTCACCGTCGGCAATGCTGTTTTCATCAAGGCTGTTTTTAATCCGCGCCTTGATCACATTTTTAATCGACGGATGATCGGGTACCACGGCAAGCCGACCTTCACGCTTTTGCACGCGGGCCACAAATCGATCCAGCCCAGCCTCAATCAGCTTTTCGGGCTCAACGGATTTTTTGTCACCGTTCTCGTGGATAACCGCTTCCACGCGATCACCGTGAAGCACTTGCTTCATGGCCGGCGGCGGCACGAAATAAGATTCACCGTCGTCGGTTTCGAGAAAACCGAAACCTTTGTCGGTGGCTTTGATCACCCCTTCAGCGCGGGGGGTGGTTTGACGAATCTGTTGCTTGAGCTGGGCAAGCATGGAGTTATTCTGAAGCATGAGCTCAATCAGTTGGCGAGAGTTAGGGTGCCACTATACGGATTCCCGCAGGCCGCGCCAATTGTCGCCATGCGAAGTTGGCGCTGATGACGGCGAGTCAAAGGCTTACAAGCGCTCAGCCGAATCGGTTAAGCTAAACAGCCACGCCCATGGAGCGCGCTATGACACCTCGCCTGATTGTTTCTGACCTGGATGGAACCCTGTTAGGGGGCGACCACACGCTACACCCCAGCACGGTTGAGGTACTGCGATCGCTGGTCAAGCAAGGCCATCATGTGGCGCTTGCCTCGGGCCGTCACTATGATGATATGAAGGTGTTTCGCGATCAGCTAGCGATCCCTGCGCATCTGATCAGTACCAACGGTGCCTATGTTCACGATCCGGCAGGCAGGCTGCTGGCGTCATCTCACTTGGCGGCTGAGCACGCGCAGGCGCTGATCAATCTGTCGCGTCCGCCGGAAGTGCGGCTTAATCTGTACCGCGAAAGCGGCTGGCATATTGACCAGGATGCTCCGCAGTTGCTCACCCTGCACGCGTCCACCGGTTTTCGCTATCAGGTAGTTCCCCCCGCACAGATGGATAGCAGTGGCGTCGGCAAAGTGCTCTATTTAGGTGATCCTGATGCGCTAAAACGCCTTGAAGCCCAGGTTCAAGAGGCCTATGGCGACGCGCTGCACATTACCTATTCAACAGATTATTCGCTGGAAATTATGGCGGGTGGGGTCAACAAAGGCGTAGCGTTAGCAGCGCTGCTTGAACGATTAGATTTAACCCCGGCGGCGTGCCTAGCCTTTGGAGATAATCTCAACGATACCGAAATGCTCAACTTGGCAGGGGAGGCACAGGTAATGGCTAATGCCCACCCGGCACTATTTGATCGCGTAAAGGGTGCCGAGCGTATCGGCCATCATGGGGAAGCCGCTGTTGCCAAGTGGCTGCAACAGCGGTTTAAGCTTTAAGCGTTGAGGAACACATTAAACATCCCTGCTGATCTCTCCGCAGGGATGTTCTTTTCAGGAGCGTATCAGACGCAGTTCGCTATTAAGCGCTTTGATGATTGAATAACACATCAGCAGCATCACGATCGAGAACGGAATGGCCGTCGCGGTGACGCCTGCCTGAAGTGCGGTCAGGCCACCGCCGATAAGCAGCACAATCGCTATCAGACCTTCAATGATCGCCCAGAACATCCGCTGTGGGCGGGGGGCATCAATTTTCCCACCGGCAGTGATGGTATCAATTACCAGAGAGCCTGAATCTGACGACGTGATAAAGAAAATCAGCGCCAGAATAATGCCAAGCGTCGACATCAGGCCTGTCAGTGGTAACTCATTCAGCATGCCGAACAGCGAAAGCTCGGGTCTGTAATTGTCGATCACGTACTCTTTGACCAGGCTGGTTGTCGGGTCAGCATAGAGCTGTTCAAGCGCCGTTGAGCCAAATACGCCCATCCAGATAAAGATAAACAGGCTGGGAACCAGCAATACACAAAGTATGAATTCACGCACCGTACGGCCCTTTGATACACGGGCGATAAACATACCGACGAAAGGTGCCCAACTGATCCACCAAGCCCAGTAGAAAATTGTCCAGGCCTGGCGATAGGCATCGTCGTCACGACCAAAGGGCGCTGATAACGGCAGAAACTCAGTGACATAGGTGGTGAGTCCCGACCAGAATCCGGTTAAGGCTAGCAAGGTCGGACCCGCAAGCAGTACGAAGAAGAAGAACAGGACCGCCAGCACCATATTAATTTCGGAGAGCTTTTTAACGCCCCCCTCTAGTCCACGCCAGACCGAGACCAGAGCCGCCGCCGTGACCAGTACGATCATGATGACCTGGGTCGTGGTGTTTACTTCCATACCGAAGACGAAGTTCATCCCCGCATTGGCCTGCTGTGCCCCTAACCCAAGCGATGTAGCCAACCCAAATAAGGTGGAAAATACCGCCAGGATATCGATCACATGGCCCCACCAGCCCCAGACACGATCACCCAGTATCGGAAAAAATACCGAGCGAATCGAGAAGGGTAGACCCTTATTATAGGTAAACAGACCTAGCCCTAATGCCATGACTACATAAACTGCCCAGCCATGTATACCCCAGTGAAGATAGGTGCCTGCAAGGCCCATCGCACTGGCGTTAGCAACAGCTTCAGGGTTCAGCTCGCCATTGGCGCCGAACGGTGGCTCAATGCCCAGTGGCAGCGAAACGTTGGCATGATAAACCGGCTCCAGTACGCCAAAGAACAGTAGGCCAATGCCAATGCCTGCGGTAAATAGCAGCGCGAACCAGGAGAGGTAGCTATAGTCGGGTCGTGCATCGGCACCGCCCAGCCTGACTGATCCATAAGGCAGAACAACCAGCGCTAAGCAAAACAGAATAAAGAAATCGACCAAAATCATGAAATACCAGTCCAGCGTGCCCGTTGAGAAAGCGACAATGGACTGGAAAATACTTTCCGCTCGTTCGGGAAACAGCAGTGTGAGTATGATGAATGTGGCCGAGGCCAGTGCCGATACCATAAAGACGCGGTTGTGGATATCGAAGCCGATGGGGCCAAACTGCCCCTTAATATTGTCCTGGCCGACGACGTAGTCGGTTTGCATGTCATCTGCAACCGAGTGCGGCTCCGACTCATTGGGAGTGCTCATAACCAATTATTCCTCATTGGAGCATGCTAACTAAAACCCCATCATGAGGTTACGCAGCGTTGAATCCCAGCCTGTTGGCGAAAAAAGTTGGCTGCTGTTTACCTTCTCAGCGGCTCTGCGCAACGGTTTCTTTATCTAAGCGCTTGATCTGACGCCACAGGTCTTGGCGTAGATCAGCCAGCCTGGGTTGCTCCTCGGCCGTGAAAGGTATCGGGCGGCAAAGGCGCTGGGCACGTAGTCCTAAGCGAGCACTCAGCAGCCCGGTGGCGAGCCCTTGCCCTGCACGGGCAGAAAGGCGGCCGGCTAAATCGAGCGAAAGCATATCCATGCTGGCCTCGGTGGCCAATTCACTAGCACCGGCGAAGGCCATATTGTGTAGTACGTTGCGAAACAGCCGCAGGCGGCTGGCATAGCCTAGTTCAAGCCCGTAAAGACGGCATAATCGATCGACCATCGCTAAGCTGCGCCAGGCCACTAGCGCCATATCAACAAGTGTTAGCGGGCTGATCGCCACCATAATCGCGGTTTCACCCGACATGCGGGTAATCAGTCGCTGGGCCTCACGATCACGCGGTGCCAGAAGGTGATAGCGCAGCAGTGTTTGAATTTCTTCCCCACTATGATGAGGCTGGCTGGCGCGTTGAAAAGCCAGCCAGTGGGGATCATCATCGGCGAGCTTGAGCTGGCGTTTAAGCTGCTCAGCCATGGCGAGCGCTTGGCGGGGGGAGCGTAAGGGCAGCTCAGTAAGATCACCGCGCAGTTTGTCGTGGCGTTTTAAGCGACGCAAACGGCCCAGTTCTTTGAGCAGTGAAAGGCTGCCTAAACCAATCAGGCTAATGCCAAATAGCTGCCACGCAATGGCGAGCCACTGAGACTGGGCCAGCGCGTCTGGAATGCCGGTGACCAGCTCTGCCGTACCCAGTCCAGCACTGCCTACTAAGGCAAAGAGCATCCCCCAGCGGCGCTTGCGCGGAGCGCCTAGGCTGGCGGCAGGCAGTGCTTTCTCTTCCGCAACCGGTGCCAGCGGATGATGCTCACTGGTGCCCGCAAAGGCTTCGCGCTGACGCAGAGCGGGGTCTACTTCCGGGGTGTTATCTGGCCTGTCATCCAGCGTGAAGTGACGGCGTGGCTGAGGGGTGGTCATGTCAATTTGTCTCCAATCAGCCAGTCGATGGCGGCGTCCATGCGAATATGATCTAGCGCTTCTGAGTGGCTCTGCATTGGGCGAAAACCTGGAAAATCAAAGCCCTGCTGTTGCCAGAAATCAGCGGTGGGTAGTCTAGCGGGCACATCGCCGGGATAAACCAGCACGTCTTCGCCTTCAAGCGTCGTGCCGCGAAGTGCAGGCGATCGCTTACCTTCGTGAGTCACTTCACGTGCTTCTGTGGCGCGTATCGACGCTAGCGAAAGTGCTTTGACAGGCACGTTGGCGAAGCGCAGATCTTTCAGCGGCTCTGCCAAAAGGGCTTCAAGCAGCTGTATCACGTGACCATGTTGGTCGGGTGTGACGTGATCGGACTTGGTCGCCGCAATCGCTAGGCGATCAATTCTTGGTGCGAATAGGCGCGTGAGCAGGCTACGCTTGCCGTAATCAAAACTGTGCATTAGTTGGCGCAGCGCGCGGGAAAGGTCTTCAAACCGTTCAGGCCCCGCGTTGAGCGCACCGAGCACATCCACCAGTACAATTTGACGATCAAAGCGGCGAAAGTGATCGCGGTAAAAGGGCTTTACTACCTGCTGTTGATAGTAGCGAAAACGCGCGGCCAGCGTGGCGTAGAGGCTGTTAGCCGGCAATGCTTCTAGCGCCTCTTTGGAAGCGCTTAGCTGCGGCAGAGGGAAAAATTGCAGCACCGGGGCGCCTTCTAGCTCACCCGGCAGCAAAAAGCGGCCTGGCTGAAGATCAGAAAAGCCGGCCTGCTTGGCACGGCGTAATCCTTGCGCGTATTCCTCGGCTAGCGCGGCGAGCTGGGCTTCATCGGCTTCGCTGGCCGGGTCGAGCGATGCCACGGCTGTCAGCCACTCGCTAAATAGGCCGCGGCGTTGTTCGCCCTCATGCATTGCCTGCGCTTGGCTCCAGCTGTAAAAGTCGTGCTGTAATAACGGTAGGTCGAGCAGCCATTCGCCGGGGTAGTCAAAAAGATCCAGGGTAAGGTGAGCAATCTCAGGCGTAAGCCAGCCGCTGCGGGCAGGGCGGTAGCGCAGCTGTAAGCGTAATTCACTGATGCCACGGGTGGGTTCTGGCCAGCGTGGTGGCGTATCGCGCAGTGCGGCCATGCCCGGGTCATAGGGAAAGCGGGGCACGCCCAAATCGGGCTGATTAAGCCGCTGTGCGCCGAGTAGACGGCCTTCGCGGGCGGCAGGTAGCAAGTCAAGCCGTGCTTCGATGCCGGCATGGCGTAGCTGATTGACCAGCGAGGTCAAAAAAGCAGTTTTGCCCGCTTGAGAGAGGCCCGTGACCGCTAAGCGCAGCTGGCGATCGCGCCCTCGCTCTAGCAAATTGCTTAGTTCGCGACTTAACGGTTGGCGCATCCTATCGATCCCTTTTATGTTGCTTTCCTACGTTGGCTCTGCCACTCATCGTCAAAGCCGCTATCTATTGTGGCATTCACTAGTCGCAGTATGCGCTATGTGGTCAATCATAGCGCTGGCACAGATTAGCCATGTGTAGAGTAGCCCTGTCTAGATTGACGATGTCTAGATTAACGGTGTCTAGGTTAATAGCGTCGAGATTAACAGCGTATAGCGTAGCAACACATTGATGAACGGACGATTAACCGCGGCTCAAGGTGGTGCCTAGCAGGTGCTGGGCAGCGGGCACGAGCCAAACAGGGTCCAGGCGCGTATTGGCGGCTTCGACACAGATAAAATGACGTGCTGCCTCGGCGGGGGTATCGCTAGGGAGGTCGTTGTTGGGATGCCATACTACGGTTGAGTCGCTCGACTGCTTGCTGATGCGCAGGCTGCGCTCGCCGTCGCTTAGCAGCACTGCTGCGTTGGTATGATAGATGCGGTCTACCGCCCCCTGAACCGCCAGCGTGCCTTGCTGTTCGCTTTCGGCAAAGTCGCGCAGCTTGTCGAGATAGCGCGCTCCGGAAAGGCCTTCCAGACGGCACTGATGGACATCGGCAACGGCTAGGTAAGTGTGCAGTGCGGCGCTCGTTTTGACCGGCGTTTCGCCAATATTCTCACTAATGAGCTCAACGTTGAGCCGCTGAGCATTCGCTTGAACGACCAGCCGCGCAGTCAACTGAGTATGCAGGCGCTGCTCTGGAGAAAGATGCACTTCAATGCCTTCGGCATGTTCGTCAACGGCGTCTAAGCGCCAGCCGGCGTGGCGTGCGAGGCCATGAAAAGGGCCATCATGATTAGGGCTTTCATCGGCATAGCGTTCGTCGGCAAACCACGGCCAGCAGACCGGAATGCCGCCCCGTATAGCGCCTGGTAACGCCTGCGGCGTGGGCGTCAACCATAGCCAATCAGTGTCTCCCATGGGGCGAAAATGCAGTACATGAGCCCCCTGTAGGCTGATCACCAATTCGCCCCAAGGCATATTGAAAAGTACCACGTCGCGGCCTTCCCACTGGGCCGTTTGTTGGCCCTGTGTGCTGTTAAGCAGCTGTTTGAGCGAGTCGGGGATCATGAATTTTCCTTTAAAAGTTGCCAAGCATCTATACTGACTAGGCGCAGAACAGTAGCGCTGTGTGCTATGGTAGAACAAGCGCGACGGCTAGGTAAAACGCGTAACTAAAACCTGTAATTGAAATAGTAAGGAGACTATATGGGCTTTATTGCATGGTTAATCATTGGTGGTTTAGCTGGTTGGATTGCTGGCAACATCATGCGTGGTGGCGGCTTTGGCATCCTCGGTAACATTGGTGTGGGTATTGTTGGCGCGGTCATTGGCGGTTTTCTGTTTAGCCTGATAGGCCTTTCCTCAGGTGGCTTCATCGGTTCACTGGTTACCGCAATAGTTGGTGCCGTGGTGCTACTGTGGGTCATTAGTAAGGTCAGAAAAGCGTAGCCATTTAACGGCTCGCTGCATGACAACCGCCTGGCCCTGTGCCGGGCGGTGTTGTTTTACGCCTACCTCTACCCGCGGGCGCCTCTGACTCTCGGTGTTTGCGCCACTTTCCGTTACACTAAGCGGCTTTATTCCAGCTCCTTGCTGGCGACATTGTGTTTTCTCGAGGTGCCTCTTGACCGACGCGTTAAATGCCTGGTGGGCCCAGCAGCTTTTGCTGTGCGATTGGGCGGTTACTTCTCATCCGCTGGCGGTCGACGCAGGAGCGGCGGAGCAGCGCCTGCTGCAATTAGGGATTACCGGGCGTGGAGAGCTGGCTGAACAGCTGTTTCACGGCCTGGGTGCCCCTGCAGGTCGCGCTGACCGTTTACTTGGCGGCCTGGAGTGGGCAGCCCTAGCAGGCGCCGCAGGCTGGCTTGAACCCAGCCAAGCGCAAGCCTGGGCGCACCATTTAACGCGTCGCATCACCAGTGACTACAACGATTTGCGTGCTTGGCTGGCCGACCTGCGTCGCTCGCTAGGTGCACGAGGCTGGGAATTTGGCGCCGACGATCGCTTTATGGATGCCTGCCAGACATTGGCGAACCTTGAAACTAATGGCGAAGGCATTACGTGGGGCTCGCTTGAGCGTGCTTTAAGCCAATGCTCGGCTCCGTCGCCGCTATGGCCCCAGCAGCCTCAGGCGCAAAGCTGGCGGCTATGCGCGCTATTTCGGCCGATCATTGCCTATCCTGCTAGTCAAACGGACTGGCCTGATGCCACCGAGTGGCTGGCCCACGTGTGGGATGTGCGTGATCGTGACGCACTGCTCGGTGCGATGCTTTGGCTCGGCGCGCAGGGCGAGCGTCAGCGCTGGGATATCGAAGCGCGTGAGCTATTGGGTATGGATAATGCGCAGCGCATGGAATGGCAGCGTAGCGTGGTAGAAGAGTCACCCTATGCGCCGGTGTTGAATCAGTTTGTTACCCAAGCCGAGCCATTAGAGTGGGCGGCCTGGGACTGGATGCGTTTGGTGGAACTCGCTTGGGCGGGCGCCTGCTGTGGCTGGCTTAGTCAGGAGGAAGCCGATGACCTGGCGGGCCACGCCGCCGATTTAATTAGTGTCCGCTACCCTGACTGGCAGGCGCTTGTTGATGCCTACGGGCGAGGGCAGAGCCTGTTTGATGGTATTGATCGGCGTGATAAAACGCCCAGCGAACGGCATCAGCTGCTGCTTCATAGCGACCATAGTCCGTGGCAGACTGCACCCAACAAATTGTTAGATGAGACGACGCGCAAGGCCTCGCAAGCTCGTATTCGTCAGTGGCGTAATACCTCTCATCACTGGCTTTTAGCGCTGGCAGGCGTTCGCGAACCCGATGTCATGCTGCGTCAGATAGATCCTTCCGCCGCGCTTGCCGAAGAGCAGCGCGCCGATGCGGCGCTGTATCTGCAGGAGTCTTTAGATCTTTATGCCGATGAGGGGGCCGGTGCGTTAGCGCGCTACTGGCTACCGGCGCAGGCGCATCACCTCAATCAGCTAGCCGCCGATGCCGTCCACGGCGTGCTGCCACCGTCGCAAAGCTGGTTTGGGCAGCCGACCCCTGAAGAGCTTAAACAGCGCAATGCGGTTAAGGGTGTCAGCCGCCATGCGGCGACTATTCACATGGCCGAGAAATTCGCTTTCTACCTGCACATGTCGCTGGATAGCGGGCTGTTAGAGCGTGACCCATTAATGGCGTACGCCAGCGAATTGCGCAGCTGCCTGTGTCGTTTTTATCCCAATGCAAAGCGTCTGCTAGAGGCATGGTTTGCCTGGGAAAGCTGCCTGCCAGAGCCTGAGCACGCCTCGCTAATCAATGAAATTATTTGGCACATTGAAGACCCCGGCAGCCTGTTTCACTGGCTGGACTGGCGCCATGATGCATGGTGCGAGCCGGGCAGTCGGCCCACCTTAAGTCACTTCACTGCCATGTCGTTGGTAGGGCCGTTGAATAGCGCCGTATGGAGCGAGCCTCAGCCTGAAAGCGTGCGCGAGTGCGCTGAAATCCGCGAGTGGGTGGACAGCCATTACCATTTGAACAGCGCTGACGATATGCAAGAGTTCCTGGCCTATATGCTGGAGTCTGGCGATCGTCAGGAATATCAGATTAACTACGCGCCCTACACGCTGAACCCCGAGCGGTTGGATGCCGAAATCGCCATTTTGGAGTCCGGCGACTGCGCTGAAGATGAGCGCCATCATTTGCTGCGCTTACGCCGCGTTCGCGACAATGAAGATAGCTGTAATGATGTCGATATGGCGGCGTGGGATATTGCTCAGCTGGTTGACTTGGCGATTGCCGCCCGACAGCTTGGTTGGCTAGACGGTCAAGCCTTTGCGACGGTGCTGGACAGCGCCTACCAGCTGGCCGCGAACCATTACGCGGGCTGGCAGGAATATGCGAAGGGTATGTACGCAGGCTTCTCGTTTTTTATGGGCGAAACCCCTGAACGCGAAAGCTTTTTAGCCGGTTTTCGTCAGGCGTTAGTGGCCTGGGTCTGCGGTGCGCCCGTTTTGGCAGGGCCGTGGGTGAGCCTGGATTTTCCAGGTAATAAACCGCGCCATTTTGCACCCTTACATATCGATACGTTGCCGGGCGATCAACGTACCTTACATTGATGCTCGCCAAACACATGATAACTAGCTTATAGTCGTGCGTTGAAAAAATTAGTTTTGTCATATCATACTCCTATACATGTCTTGAGGTTAATCGCATGGTTGCGTTGCCACGCCCCGCTGTGACCGCTGTCCGTGTTGCAAGTGTCTGTTTTTTAGTTACATTGGTGGCTGGCTGTGCGGGATCTTCTCGACAGAGCAACATGCAAGCCCCTGAGAACTACTTCTCTATGTCGTTGCCGGGAATAGGGGCCAATCCGCAAATGTCGCCGATTGATCCCATCAATGCTCAACTGCTTAGTCAGCAAGTTCCGCCACCAACGGTTGTTCGCGAGGCACTTCTGGCACAGCACCAGCGATGGGCAGGAACGCCCTACCGAATTGGCGGCACGTCAGAAAGAGGCATTGACTGCTCGGCCCTGGTTCGCAATGTTTACCGAGACACTTTCAATTTAGAGTTGCCGCGCTCCACCCGTGGTCAAGTACACGAGGGACGCTCGATCGACCGCCAAGAGTTACAGGCGGGCGATCTGGTGTTCTTCAGTCCCCCGGGCCGCTATAACCACGTGGGCATTTACGTAGGCGATGGCTATTTTCTCCATGCCTCAACGTCAAAAGGGGTAATTATTTCCAGCTTGGATAATAGTTACTGGCAGCGCTACTACTGGCAGGCACGCCGGGCGCTGGAGCCAACCCATTTGGCTCAGTTAGGCAGTAATTTCTAGTAGCCAAACGCCGCTTACTTTAGGAATGGCATGATTGAAGCCAAAACGCGCGCCTGGTGGCGCGCTACCTTGGCGCTTTGCCTGGGTTCATTTCTCGTTTTTATCAATTTATACGCGCCCCAACCGCTGTTGCCAGGGCTAAAAGAGACCTACGATGTCTCTACCCTCGGCGTTAGTCTACTCATGTCGGTCTCGACGCTTTCTCTTGCCTTGGCACTGCTGGTCTTCGGGCCGCTTTCAGATGCTATTGGCCGCGAAAGCATTATGCGTATTACCCTGCTGCTGGCAGGCGGCTGCTCTCTTGCTTTGGCCTTCGCGCCTACTTTTGAAAGCTTGTTACTGCTGCGCTTAGTGCAGGGATTTGTGCTGGGCGGGCTACCGGCCGTCGCGATTGCCTGGATGGGTGATGAGTTTGAAAAGCCCGCACTGCTAAGTGCCGTGGGGCTTTATATCGGCGCTAATTCGCTCGGCGGTATTAGCGGGCGAATTGTGGGCGGTGCCGCTGCCGAGATAGGCGGCCCTACCGCTGCTTTTTTAGCCGTAGGCATCATTACCCTGATTGGCTGCATGGTGTTTTGGCGCCTGCTGCCTAACAGCCGCGCGTTTGTACCCCAGCGTTTTGAGCTGCGTAAAGCGGCCAGTGACCTACTGGGGCATTTGCGTAGCCCGATACTGCTCGCCGCCTATTGCTTGGGTGGCATCAACTTTTTAATCTTTATTAATCAATACAGCTATATCACCTTCCGGCTGGCCGATGAGCCCTACACGCTGGCGGCCAGCGGCCTGGGGCTGATTTTCTTGACCTATCTGGGAGGCACCTTTGGTTCCATGATGTCAGGACGTTTAGCCGGACGTTTTTCACCCGCGACGTGCATGATGGTAGGGGTGATGATCTTGATGCTGGGTACTGCCATCACGTTGTCGGAATCGCTGGTGCTGATTATCGTTGGACTAAGCGTTAACGCCTTTGGCTTTTTCTTAACCCACTCACTGGCCTCTAGCTGGGTGGGACGCTACGCCCAGGGAGCCCGCGGCAGTGCTTCAGCGCTGTATCTGGTGTTCTATTATACGGGGGCAAGCCTTGGGGGTTTCTGGCTAGAGCCATTCTGGCGCTGGGCCGGTTGGTCAGGCGTTGCCGTAGGGTCATGGCTATTGCTGAGCATTACGCTAACGATTGCTTTTGGACTATGGCGTTTCGAACGCCGTCAGGCCGCTAGCTGATAGGCGTAAGCTGAGCATTGCTTAAGTGATAGCGCTGTGTGCATAGCCGTTTCAGTAGCGCGGTATCGTGGCTAATCACCAGCACACCCAGGCGGCGTTGTTCCGCCTTCTGCTTTAAAGCCTGCCAAAGCTCAACCTGAGTGATGGGGTCGAGCATGGTCGAGATTTCATCGGCAACCAAAAAACGCACCCCTGGTGCCAGGGCGCGTAGCACGCAAACCCGCTGTAACTCGCCTCCCGAAAGCGCGTGGGGAAAGCGCGATAGCCAGTGGGGCTGCACGCCAAACGCTTGGCACTGCGCCTCAGAGGGCGTCCAGGCTTCACGTAATATTTTAGCCACCCGCCAGCGCGGATTAACCGCAAGCTCCGGCGACTGCGGTAGCCACTGTACGGGCTGCACGCCGCTTGTGGGAAGTGTCGCATTGTCCAGGATGACATTGCCCTTGTGCGGGGTTAAATAGCCTGCCAGCAGTTTTCCTAGCGTTGATTTTCCCGCCCCAGAATCGCCGCTTAGTCCTACCCACTGCCCAGCCTCTATCGCTAGGGAAACGTTCTGCAGCAGCGGCACCCCGGCTGTAAATTGAAAACTAAGCTGATGCGCATTAAGCAACGCTGATCTCCTGCTGTGCCTTGATGCCGGCGGCTTTATCGGCGATAGATGCTGCGCAAGGTTTGGGGAGCGTAAACGCATTGTCGGGTAGCGCTAGCCACAGCGCCTGGGAATAGGCGTTGGTGAGCGAGCGGCCGGTGCCCTGAAAGGCGTGAGCCGGAGCGGTTTCAATCAGCTTGCCGCTGCGCATAATAGTGACGCGGTCGGCAATCGGTAGAGCGTGGCGAAGATCATGCGTGATTAAAATGACGGTTTTGCCTTGGTCTGCCAAGTCTCTTAGCGCTGCCAGCACGCGCTGGCGCTGATGTGGATCAAGGCCCACGGTAGGCTCATCGGCAATCACTAGCTGCGCCTGGCTAACGTGCGCCATGGCTGTTAGAACGCGGCGTGCCATGCCACCTGAAAGCTCATGAGCGTAGGCCTGCTGGGCGCGAGTATCTAGCCGGTAGTGGTCCAACGCTTGCCGAGCGGATTGCCGGGCGCTTCCCGAAGACTGGCCTGCGCGCTCGGCTGCCCAGGCCACTTGACGCTGGGTGCGTACCAGCGGGTCCAGAGCGTTCAACGATTGCGGGATAAGCGCTAGTTCACGGCCACGCAGCGTTTTCTGGCTTCGTTTGTCGAGAAGTTGCCCTTGATAGCACAGCTGGCCGTTGAGCCGTGCCGATGCTGGCAGCAGCCCCATGATGGCATATGCCAGTAGGCTCTTTCCGGCGCCCGAAGCGCCTACCAATGCATGTACCTCGCCTGTCAAAAAGTGCAGCGATAAGTTATCTAAGCAGGTCGCCCAGCTACGCTTCCACCAGGCGGCATACCCCGTTCCGTAGTGGGGCAGGCGTAGCGATAGCTGTTCAATGGTTAACATGGCAAGCCTCTTATCAGCCGTTGCTTAAAAAGCGCTATAGCGCTCGCCTTAGATTGCTGCCCAGGCGCGCAAAACACAGCACCATGATGAGTAGACCTAACCCAGGAAATACCCCGAGCCACCAATAGCCGCCCGTTAGGTAACGCATGGCTTCAGCCAGCAGTACGCCAACAGCGGGTTGGCTAGGGCTTAGGCCAAAGCCTAAAAACGTTAACGCCGCTTCGTGCAAGATTGCGTGAGGAAATAGCAGTAAAGCGCCGATCAGACAGTGGGGAAGCAGGTGAGGTAGTAAATGGCTATGCAGCACAAACCAGCGTGACTTGCCTAGCGCACGGGAAATGCGTACGTAGGGAGCCTGGCGTAAGTGCAGTAGCTCAGCGCGCAGCACGCGGGCTAAGCTAGGCCAGTGGGTGGCGGCAACTGCGATAATCACTGCCTGAGTGCCTCCGCCAAGGGCAAAGGCGATGAGCATTAATAGAATAAGATGCGGCACGCTAAGCAGCGTATCTATCAGCAGGCTAACCAGGGCATCCAGCCGCCTAGACAGCGCGGCCAATGCCGCCAGGCTTAATGCAATCAGCGTGCTCAGCAGAGCGGCCAGGCAGCCTACCCAAAAGCTAATGGAAAGCCCCGCCAAAGTGCGCGCCCACAGCTCTCGCCCTAGCGCATCGGTACCAAACCAATGAGCAAGGCTCGGCGGTGCTAGCCGTGCATCAAACTGCATCTGCTGCGGAGTGTCTCCCAGCAGCCACTGGCTGGCGATGAGCCCCATAATGAGCAGTAGGGTGATGCCAGCGCTGAGCAGGGCGCGCAGGCGCGGCTGATGGCGGATCATAGGTCACCCAGCTTGATTCGCGGATCGATAACGCCGTAAAGGCTATCGGCCATTAGATTGCCAATGCTGACAAATAGGGCGGTAAAAAGCGCAATGCCTAGTAGGAGCGGAATATCGCTGCGCAGGCCAGCGGCCACCGTGGCCTGACCCAGGCCAGGATAGGCGAATACTTGCTCAATTAAGATAGAGCCGCCAAACAGCTCGCCCAGGGATGCAAACGCTAGCGTCATTGCCGGTAAGCATGCATGGCGTATGCCGTGTCGCCACGCCACATCAAGTCGGCTAGCGCCTTGGGCGAAGGCGTGGGTGGCCACCTCTGAGCGCATAAATTCAAGCATGCGGTGGCGCGTGTGCAGCGTTATATTGGCGATGCCCAGCAGTGCCAGCGTGGCAATTGGCAGCACGAGATGATGCAAGCGCTGAGCGAGCGACACCTGCTGACTCAAGATCCCGGTCGGGCCTGCGCAACAAGTGGGCGTCCAGCCCAAAAATACCGAAAACAACAGTACTGCGAGTATCGCCAGCCAAAAAGCGGGGGTAGAGGCGGTGATATAGGCGTATGTGCTGATGATCTTATCCAGCGTTGAGCCCTCCTTGGCGCCTGCCACAACGCCCAGGCTAAAGCCTAGCAGTGCTGACAATAGCCAGGCGCCGCCGAGTAGGGCAATGGAGCGCTGAAAGCGCTGGCCGATGACTTCGCTGACCGGCTGGTTATACACATGGCTCCAGCCTAGGTCGCCGCTCAATAGTTGGCGCAGCCAGTGGCTAAACTGTACGACAGGCGGCGCGTCAAACCCCCAGCGCTGGGCAATTAGCTCGCGCTGTTCAGGGCTAACCTGAGCCATTTGGGGGCCTAAGTAGGCATCAATGGGATCAATTGGCGAAGCCATCATCAGTCCAAATGACACCAATGCCACGCAGAGTAATACCAGTGTTAGGCGCGCTAAACGCTTGGCTATTCCCTGCGCTAATTCCTGCGTTATGAAATTAATCAGTCGCACGTCCAGCGCCATTCAAGCAGATTGCTAGTGATCGGCCAGCCGTGCCCATGCGGGGCGATGCCCAGCTCACCCACATCCAAGCAGCTGTTGGTAAAGTAGACATGCTCAAGATTGACTAGCCAAGCCCAGCTAGCATCACCGCGAACGCCGTAGCCTGTTGTGCCGCCCCACTGGGCTGCGCGCCAGTAGTCGTTGGCTTGTGCAACGCTTTCTGCCGCTTGGGCGGCGTCAAGGTTCGCATCAACCTCAGCATTGGCGTAGAAACCGCTGTTATAGAAACCGTTGCCCGCGTGCTGGCTGTGGAAAAGGTAGTAAATCTCTTGAGGGCTGTGGCTGCCAAAGCCAAGCATGATGGCATCCTGGTGCAGCGCCTCACGCTTAATTTCATCCCAATGACGGCCGGTGGGCTGCATGTCTATGCCCAAAGGGCGAACCATCTCGGCACTGACTTCCGAGAGTAGCTGCCGGGTGGTGTCACTTGACGGATAGGTGAGGCGAAAACGTGCAGGCAGGCCATCTTTATAGCGCACGCCGTCATCACGCAGCTTCCAGCCTGCGCCGTCAAGAATCTCGGCGGCGAGGCCAAGGTTTGGTGCTGCTATTTGCTCTTCTTCCGCGCTCCAAGGCAGGCCGTCGGCTGGGCCAAATGCCGGCCGACCAAACCCATGAAGCGCCACGTCGACCAATGTGTCGCGGTCAACGGCTAAATTGATCGCCTGGCGAATGGCAATGTCAGCGGTTACGTCATTGCCAATGGGCGCCCCAGAGGCCGCTTGCTCGCCACTCGCTGGCTGCATGGGAAACAGAATGCCGCGGTTATCGACGCTTTGCATGATGGTTCGATTCATATGCGCCGGCAGGTTGGAGGCCAGTGCGGCAGGGGCGGAGGCGATATCTACCTGGCCCGCATGGGCGGTGCTTAGAGTGGTGTCCTCACCGGTAAATAGAAATACCAGTCGTTCAAAGGTGGGTTCGGGGCCGTAGAAATAAGGATTGCGTTCAACAATCAGCTGCTCGCCTTCCTGCCATTCAATCAGTTGATAAGGTCCAGAGCCGATAGGATGCCGACCATAGCGCTCGCTGTATCCGTTGTCGCGCTCGGCACTGGGCACAATGCCGAGTGTCAGCAGCTGGTCGATAAACGTTATACGCGGAGCCTGCAGGCGTAGCGTCACGGTATGGTCGTCAAGCGCCGTGGCTACTTCAAGGGCGCTGAGGTCAGCCCGGCCACCTGCGCGTGCCGCTGTGTTGAAGGTATAGGCAACGTCTTCAGCGGTGAGCGGCGTGCCGTCAGAAAAGCGGGCATCGTCGCGCAGTATGAGTGTCCAGGTCAGTCGATCGTCTGAAAGCGACCACTCGGTGGCAAGCTCCGCCTGTGGCGATAGATCCTTGCCGCGCGAGAGTAGCGTTGACTGAAACAGTGGATTGCCGTACTGGCCCCAACCCAGCAGCGGGTCGAAGCCTTGCTCGGGCTCTCCACCAATCGCCAGGATTAACTGCTCTTTTGCCTGTACGCCACTGGCGACAGCTAAACAACTTAGCGTAATGCCCAGTAAGATAGGCCTAAATGGTTTAGCCATCGCTTGATCCTTTATGTCGTCAGTATGATGTTTTTACAATAACATCATACTGACGACACCGTCAGGATGTGAACAGCCAATCAGCAAAGGGGGCGTGAATGCAGCGTGTAACGGTAACGCTTGACCAGGAGCTTCTCGCAGAAGTGGATACGCTAATGCATGAGCGTGGTTACCAGAACCGCTCTGAAGCGATTCGCGACTTAACGCGCAGCGGTTTAAAGCAGGTGAGGGAAGAGGCTGCGCCCGACGCGCCTTGTATGGGTGCGCTGGTGTATGTTTATGACCATGCAGCCCGGGAGCTGTCTAAGCGTTTAACGCGTCATTCTCACGACCATCATCACCTGATGCTTTCAACGTTGCATGTGCATATTAACCATGACAGCTGCCTCGAAGTTGCTCTGCTCAAGGGCCAGGGGAGCGCGTTAAAACAGTTTGCGGCCGAAGTGATTTCATCAAGAAGCGTTCGTCACGGGCAGCTAATGCTGATCCCCAGTGATGAAGACGCTTAATCGGGGGTTCCTTAATCATAGGCATAAAAAAAGGTGACCCGAGGGTCACCTTTTTTCTGATCGGTATCGCGAGGCACTTAGTGCTCAACGCCACCTTCACCGTGCACGTGGCCGTGCTCAACTTCATCAGCGCTTGCATCGCGGACTTCAGCGATTTCAACGTCAAAGTTGAGATTCTGCCCAGCCAGTGGGTGATTGCCATCAACAACCACCGTATCGCCTTCAATTTTCTTGACGGTAACCATTAGTGGTCCGCCTTGAGTCTGGGCTTGGAACTGCATGCCCGGCTCAATGCTCTCAACGCCTTGGAAGGCATCGCGAGGTACTTCTTGCATCAGCTCTTCTTGCAGCTCGCCGTAGCCTTCGGCTGGAGATACTGCAACATTAAGTTTCTCGCCCGCTGCACGACCTTCCAGCTCCTTCTCAAGGCCCGGAATGATGTTGCCAGCGCCATGGAGGTAGGTTAGCGGCTCACGGCCTTCGGAACTGTCAAGCACTTCACCTGCATCGTTGGTCAGTGTGTAGTGGAACGCGACAACCGAGTTTTGTGCAATTTGCATGGAATAACCTTTAGCTGAGTGCATGTCCCAATATGGTAACGCGTGTGTGCTGGCTTGTCAGGGGGTAAGGGTGCTTTTTCCTATCCAAGCCTTTAGGCGGTGTTGCGCGTTAGGGTGACCAGGGATACCCTACGACCATCACTTTTTCCTTTGCCCTATTATTTTGGAGCACTCAATGACGATTTTTTTTATTTGGCTTATCGCGTTTTGCCTGATTGCATATTTTGTCAATCAGCGCTGGAGCAACGGCGTTAGCCAGGGGCTAGATAAGGTACTGCCCGGCTTTTTGAAAAGTGACGGTGATAACCGTTACCTGTGGGTAATCACGCTAGCGGTGCTGGGCGCAACGACCCTGGTGCAGCCAGTTGAAATGCTGCTGGTGGCGATACTGCTATGTCTTATCGGCTGGGGCGTCTCGGCGCTAGTAAGCTGGGCCGGCAACAAGGCTAACTTTTAAGCATCGCTTGGTAGCACTCGATAAAAAAGCCCGGCCATCATTGATGGCCGGGCTTTTTGCTAACGTTTAACTGCTAGTGAAAAATCGCCTTCAATAGCCGTCACTATTCGTTAGTAGGGCGCAACTAGTTAGTAGGGCGCAACGCTCATGCTGCCGCCATTACCAATCAAACGTACACGCTGCCCCGCTTGGAAAGGATGATCCGCGCGCTGTACAACGACAACGTCAGTGCCATCGTCGCGGCGAATTTCCATTTCTAACGCGGCTACGCGGTTAGCACCGCCTTCCGCTGCAGTACCTGCTACTGAGCCACCCAGTGCGCCGGCAACGGTGGCTAGCTGGCGTCCTGAACCGCCACCAATTTGGCTGCCCAGAAGGCCACCGATGATAGCGCCACCACCTGTGCCCAGCAGCCCGCCCGCACGGCTTTCAGCCTGAATCTGTACCTGACGAACCGCCGAGATCGTGCCGTAAGTCACGTTTTGGCCCGTTTGCGCTTGGCTTCCGCGATAGACATCGCCAGAATAACCAGACGTATTGGCACAGCCCGCTAGCGTAAGAATGCTCATTGCGGCAACAGGAAGAAGAAGACGTTTCATTAAAACCTCCAAGGTATATCTATTTGAATAACTATTTTGAATGACTATCTTGAATAGCTGTCTTGAGTAACTGTCGCCCGTATAGCTGCTACCAACAGGTAGGCAAAAGGTGGATTGCAGTTATAGAACAGTGTTCGTTAAAGATAGCCGATACTACCACCTTTGACCAGCTATCATCTAAAAAGATCAATGCGTAAAAATAATAGCCCCTAAATAGCTTAGTCAAGAGTGTAACAGCGTATTAAGAAAGCAGTGTGCAAATACTACACGATAACTATAACAGGAGACCACAAGGCCTCCTGTTATAAGCTCCGATAAGCGTATGAATGCATCAAACGTCTATATTAGCCAAACTGATTCATGGTGTTGTCTTTGCCACCGGCTTTGAGCGCGGCATCGCCGTGGAAAAACTCTTTGTGATCATCGCCAATGTTGGAGCCGGCCATATCCTGATGGCGAACCGTGGCAATGCCTTGGCGGATTTCTTGACGCTGCACGCCCTTTACGTATGCCAGCATGCCTTCATCACCGAAGTAACCTTTTGCCAGATTGTCAGTCGACAGGGCGGCGGTGTGGTAGGTGGGCAGCGTGATTAAGTGGTGGAAAATACCCGCATCGCGAGAAGAATCACGCTGGAAATTGCGGGTCCATTCATCGGCCAGTTGGCCAAGCTCGGTGTCGTCGTATTCGGCGCTCATCAGTTTTTCACGCTGATACGCCGCTACGTTTTTACCTTCTTCTTGCCAAGCATCAAACACCTGCTGGCGGAAGTTGAGCGTCCAATTAAACGAAGGTGAGTTGTTGTAAACCAACTTGGCATCCGGCACGACATCACGGATACGATTCACCATGCTAGCAATTTGCCCAACGTGGGGCTTTTCGGTTTCGATCCACAGCAGGTCCGCACCATTTTGCAGGCTGGTGATGCAGTCCAGAATAACGCGATCCTCGCCAGAGCCTGGCTTGAACTGATAGAGGCCTGAGGCGAGCCGCTTAGGTTTAACCAGCTTGCCGTTCTGTTTGATGACGACATCGCCGTTGTTGATGTCGGCAGCGTTTTCAATCACATCACCGTCGATGAAGCAGTTGTACTGGTCGCCGAGATCACCGGGTTCACGCGTAACGGCAATTTTTTGTGTCAAACCGGCGCCCAGTGAGTCGGTGCGTGCCACGATCACGCCGTCGTCGATACCCAGCTCTAAAAAGGCGTAACGCACGGCGTTTATTTTGGCTAGGAAGTCTTCATGGGGGACGGTGACTTTGCCGTCCTGATGACCACACTGCTTCTCATCAGAGACCTGGTTTTCTAGCTGGATACAGCAGGCGCCCGCTTGGATGAATTTTTTGGCCAGCAGATAGGTGGCTTCCGCATTGCCAAAGCCTGCATCGATATCGGCAATGATCGGCACGATATGCGTTTCATAATTGTCGATTTTGCTGATCAGGCGCTGTTCTTCCTCACGACTGCCCGCGTCTTTAGCATCGCCCAAGGCGCGAAAAAGATGGTTCAGTTCCCAGGCATCGGCTTGTTTCAAGAACGTATAAAGTTCTGCAATGAGATCTGCGACCGAGGTCTTTTCGTGCATCGACTGATCAGGCAGTGGGCCGAACTCGGAGCGCAGTGCGGCGACCATCCAACCAGAAAGGTAGAGGTAGCTACGTTTAGTGGTACCAAAGTGTTTTTTGATCGAAATAAGCTTCTGCTGGCCAATAAAGCCGTGCCAGCAGCCAAGCGATTGAGTGTACTGCGCAGTGTCCGCGTCATAGGCGGCCATATCCTCACGCATGATTTTAGCGGTGTAGCGAGCAATGTCGATGCCGGTATGAAAGCGGTTTTGAGCCCGCATTCGGGCGGCGTACTCAGGTTTAATGGCTTCCCATTTGCCGCCCTGTGCTTCGCGTAGTTGGGCCATGGCTTTGATATCGTCGAGTAGTCCTGACATGAGCATACCCTCTTTAATGATGGCTTGAGTCGTAATGGTCTTGCGCAAATTAGCAACGCATTGCCTTAACGCTGCAGTGCAACAACTATCGGTGAGTATGCTCAATTCAACAATTGACACTTGGGTGCACAGGGCGTTGTAACCCGACAACAGGGGGGTAGCGGAAGGGAGGGTTTGTGGCGGGTTTAGGTAGTTGTTTTTCGCCAAACAGGCATAAAAAAGCACTGCCGAGGCAGTGCTAAAGATTGATTACGGCGGCTTGTTACGTCAGTGAGAGCGTCATATCGAGATGTGGGATGCCCGCATCCATATACTCATCACCGTGAGCGACGAAACCTAGCCGCTCATAAAACGCCAGCGCATGAACCTGGGCACTAAGCGCTACCTGAGAGTGGCCCGCATGGCGTGCCGCCTCAATCGCCGCCTTCATCAGCAGTACGCCAATGCCGGTGCCTCGGGCGTTAGCGAGCACGGCAACGCGACCAATATGCGCATCTGGCAGCAGCCGGGCAGTGCCTGCTGGCTGCCCGTCAAGCATGGCTAGAAAGTGCCGGCACTCAGGGTCAAGGCCGTCCCATTCCTCTTCCTGTGGCACGCTTTGCTCGTCAATAAAGACTCGGCGGCGGATCTCACTGGCAGCCGGGCCGAGTGTTTCCCAATCGCCAGAGTTAACGTGGGCAATCGCCATTAATACTCCTCGTCGTCGCCTTCATCGCTCATAAAGCCGAGGCTGCCGGTGTTTACCAGCTGTGTAATCAGCGCTGCTGCAGCGTCAATTTCAAGGTCTTCGGCGTAGATCGGGGTTGCGTCAGCTAAGCGCTGGGCTAGCTCAGCAGAACACGCGTGGCTGTCGCCATCGACAAACAGCGTGGTGCCGCCTGCTTCGCTGCGCCAAGCAAAGCGCGAGCCGGGCATGTGATAAAGCGGTTCGCCGTCTTGTAGTTGAGCAACAAGCGCCGCCTCGGTCAGCGGTGTTTCAAGCGGTACAACTTGATCAACATATTTTGGCTGGGTCATGACGCGGCCAAACCATTGCGCTAACTGCACCGGGTTATCGAGTGTCGACACAATCAGCTGACGCATACGCTCAATGGCTGCATCGTCTAGCTCGCCGGTCAAATTTGCAGGCGCCATGCCCGCATCGCTATAGCGCTGGGATGCGGGAAGCTGTTCGCCCAAAAAATCCGCATAAGAAGTGATGGCTTCGTCGGCAGAGGGCGCGCGAAAGCCGAGCGAAATGGTCATGCAGTCATTGCTTTGGCTGACACCGTGGTGCGCCCAGCCGGGGGGAAGGTACAGCATGTCGCCCGGTTCAAGCACCCAGTCTGAGTCGGGCTCGATGGTGAATTCTTGCAGGATGCGCAGATCAATACCGGCGATGATCGGGGCATCTTCGGTTAATTTGCCACCTAGCTGCCAACGACGGTGCCCGCTGGCCTGAAGCAAAAAGACATCGTATTGGTCAATATGCGCGCCCACGTTGCCGCCAGGAGGTGCATAGCTGATCATGACGTCATCAAGGCGCCAGCGCGGTAAAAAATCAAACTCATCCATTAGCGCTGCAACGGCGGGCACGTAGTGGTCAACCGCTTGAACCAGCAGGCTCCAGTTAGTTTCCGGCAGCCGTGCAAAGGTGGCTTCATCAAAGGGGCCGTGAGATACCTGCCAAGGGCCGTCCGGACCTTCTTCCTCGACTAGGCGAGCCTCTACGCCAGGCTCACAGGCAAGCCCTGCCAGTTCGTCGGCCTCGATGGGGCTGATAAAGTCTGGCATGGCGCCACGAATCAGCAGCGGTTTTTGCTGCCAATAATTGGCTAAGAAATCTGCGGCGGTAAGATCGCCCAGAAGGGTTAGCGGCTTATCGTGATGGTTCATGGCGTATCCTGTCGTGCTGGAGAAAGAGGTGGTCGCAGCAAAGGGTGTTACAAGCAACCGAGCTGTTTTGTCAGCGCTTCGGCCTGTGCCTGAGCGTTGCCAATGTAGCTTGCCGGTGACAGCGCTTTCAGTTCGGTTTTGACATCATTAGGTAGCTCAAGAGAGTCAATGAACGCGGCAAAACCGGCCTGGTCGATGCGTTTGCCACGCGTTAACTGCTTAAGTTTTTCATAGGGCTTTTCGATGCCGTAGCGGCGCATGACTGTTTGGATCGGTTCTGCGAGCACTTCCCAGCTGTTATCCAGGTCAGTGTCTAGGCGCTCCGGGTTGGCTTCAAGCTTGCTGATGCCTTTTAGGCTGGCGTGATAAGCAATTAAACCATACGCCAGGCCCACGCCCAGGTTGCGCAGTACGGTGGAGTCCGTCAGGTCGCGCTGCCAGCGAGAAATAGGCAGTTTTTGAGAAAGGTGGCCAAGTATCGCATTGGCGAGCCCCAGGTTGCCTTCAGAGTTTTCAAAATCAATCGGGTTAACTTTATGCGGCATGGTGGAAGAGCCAATTTCGCCTTCAACCGTGCGCTGCTTAAAGTAGCCCAGTGAGATATAGCCCCATACGTCGCGATCAAAGTCGATCAGGATTGTGTTGAAGCGGCAGATGGCATCAAACAGCTCGGCAATGTAGTCGTGTGGCTCGATCTGAGTGGTGTAGGGATTGAACGTCAGTCCTAAACCTTCCACAAAGGTGCGCGCGTTGGCTTCCCAGTCGACTTCAGGATAGGTTGTCAGGTGGGCGTTATAGTTACCCACGGCACCGTTGATCTTACCCAGCATTTCCACTGCTTCAATCTGCTTTAGCTGGCGCTTAAGACGGTACGCCACGTTTGCCATTTCTTTACCCAGCGTTGTGGGCGTAGCGGTTTGACCATGGGTGCGCGACAGCATCGGCTGGGCGGCATGGGCAATGGCCAATTTGGCAATGTCGTCAGCCACTTCATGCATGGTGGGTAGCATGGCCTTAAGGCCGTCGCTGAGCATCACGCCGTAGGAAAGGTTATTGATGTCTTCGCTGGTGCAGGCGAAGTGGATGAACTCGGTAACCGCATGCAGCTCGGCCTGATCCGCAATCTTCTCTTTAAGGAAGTACTCAACCGCTTTGACGTCGTGATTGGTGGTGCGCTCGATTTCTTTGATGCGCTCGGCATCCTGGAGCGAGAATTCGGTAATCAGCTGCTCAAGAAACGCCGTCGCATCAGTGGAAAGAGGCGGCACTTCAGTGATTTGAGCTTGCTCGGCCAGGCGCTGTAGCCAGCGAACTTCCACAATCACACGGGCGCGGATCAGGCCGAATTCGCTGAAGTGTTCGCGCAGTGCGGCAGCTTTAGAAGCGTAGCGGCCGTCAACGGGGGAGAGAGCGGTCAAAGCGGAGAGTTGCATGGCATCGTTTCCAGGTGGTTCGAGAGCAGGTTATTCAAAAACGAACAGTTCAAAAACAAACGGTTCAAAAACAGGTTAGCTAATGGCATCAGCAGCCTAGCTGAGACTGTCCAACGCGCGGCGTAGCGCCTTGCGTTGGAACACAAGCTTCCAGCGCCGCCCGCCTTGCTGATGCCATAATAGCCCAAAACGGATGCCGCCCATTAAGCAGGCGCGTACGCGTTCGGGCATCATGCGGCTTTGCAGCAGCGACGGGTCGCCCTGCACCACAATGCGGGTTTTAAAGGTCGAGAGCGTCTCTTGATACGCTTCGCCTAGGCTGGCAACGACGTTTTCATGGGTAGAGCCGAAGTGCTCGGCCTGCCCCTGAATGCGCGTTAATTTTTGGCCGAGCGAATCCATCATCGCGTTATTGGTGCGCAGCTTATTCATCAGCATTAGCAGTGAAAAACCGTAGCGCAGCACCACAGGGTTGGCCTGTTTGCGGCCCACCAAGGCTTCTAAGGTTTCTAGGCCACGGCGAAGATTGTTGGGATGCCCGCCATAAATGGCTTCGAAGCTCGGTGGGTTAGTATCCACAGTGGCTTCAATGAGCGTGTCCCAGGCGCGCGTGTCGACCTGGCCGGTGCGAGCAAGTTCGTCCACCAGGCTGGCGGCTTGAAATACGCCCGCCAGGGCTAGCGCTTGGCGCACGGCGGGAGAGTCGGGCGCACGATGAATCGGCGTAGTGGAACTCATGCCGCAACCTCCGCGTCTTTTTTCCAGATAGCGCAAATAACGCCACCGCCTAAACAGATATCGCCATCATAAAGCACCAGGGACTGGCCTGGCGTTACCGCCCATTGCGGGTCATCGAAGGTAACCTCGACGCCGCCGCTGGGTAGAACGCGCATTTCACAGCCACAGTCACTTTGCCGATAGCGCGTTTTGGCGGTAAAACGGCCTTGTTGAACCGGCGGCTCGCCCGCCACCCAGTCCATGGCCTCGGTAGCTAGCGAATCAGAGGAGAGCAAAGAATGATGCTTGCCCTGCACCGCGATCAGTACGTTGCGTTCCAAATCTTTAGCCGCCACGTACCAGGGTTCTTCCGAGTAGTTGGCAAGCCCGCCAATACCTAGCCCCTGGCGCTGACCAAGGGTGTAGTACATCAGCCCCATGTGCTCACCAATCACATCACCTTCCGGCGTTTCTATGAGACCGGGCTGCGCGGGAAGATACTGCTGCAGAAAATCGCGAAAGCGACGCTCGCCGATAAAGCAGATGCCGGTGGAGTCTTTTTTCTTGGCGGTAATCAGGCCGTGCTGTTCAGCGATAGCGCGCACTGCGGGCTTTTCAAGTTCCCCAACGGGAAACAGCGTGCGCGCAATGGCGGCTTCTGGCACCGCATGTAGAAAGTAGCTTTGATCTTTGTTGCCATCCAGGCCTTTTAGCAAGCGAGGACGGCCGTTGCGCTGCGCTTCGCGCACATAGTGGCCGGTGGCGATTTTGTCGGCCCCCAGCATTTCGGCGTACTCAAGAAACACCTTAAACTTGATTTCTCGGTTGCACAGAATGTCAGGATTGGGCGTGCGGCCTGCTTTGTACTCGGCTAAAAAGTGCTCAAATACGTTATCCCAGTACTCGGCCGCAAAATTCGCGGTATGCAGCTTAATACCCAGCTTTTCGCACACCGCCTCAGCGTCAGCAAGATCCTCTTTAGCCGTGCAGTAATCGGTGCCGTCGTCCTCATCCCAGTTTTTCATAAACAAGCCTTCCACCTCATAGCCTTGCTGCATGAGAAGAACGGCCGAAACAGAAGAGTCGACGCCGCCGGACATGCCAACAATGACTTTGCCGCGAGTGGCTGGCTCAGACTCGGGCAGCGCCGACGTTGTGGAATCAGTGGATGACCCGGTTTTAAATGACATAGGTATCCTTCAGGAGCAGTGGTGTGCAACAAAAATAGGCGTAGGTAAATAATGAGCTGCAATTGGGCGGCGATTATACACGATGGGGAAGGGCTTTGAGTGCTTCACTCACGAATCACTGCCAGCGGATAACAGCACCCGCTTAAAGCGTCCTCAATACGCTGCAGCACTAGCGGGCTACGCAGTCGTTGCTGCTGGTCTAGCGCACGTATTTGCTCAAGCGTCAGCCAGTGAGCGGCGATAATGTCAGGGTCTAGGGCGAGGTTGAGCTGATCAAGTGGCTCGGCCGTAAAGCCGTGGCTGTGAAACGTTTGCCCGCCATCGGCATGAAAAACGTAAAGCCCCAGGTAGCCGGTGAGCGATACCTGCCAGGCCGTCTCTTCCTGCACTTCTCGCAAAATAGCCGCGATGGGGCCTTCGCCGGCTTCGATATGCCCAGCCGGCTGATTAAACACGCTGGCGGGGGCGTCGCGCTGTTCTTCCACCATCAAGAAATGCTCGCCGCGCTGAATCACACAGGCCGCTGTACTGTGAATTGCACTCACGTTGGTTTTCGACGCTTTGCAGCGGGCTGTACGCGTTTTCGCTGAGGCGAATTGGCTGGGCGGGGCGCGTGTAGCGTTTCTTTACGCCACTCGCCGGGGGCAAGGTCGCCTAGCCGCCAGTGGCCAATCGCTGCGCGAATTAAGCGCAGCGTCGGAAAGCCGACGTGAGCGGTCATGCGCCGCACTTGGCGGTTACGGCCTTCGCTAATGGTGAGTTCCAGCCAACTGGTCGACGGATGGCGTTTGGGGTCAATGGCCGGCTGGCGAGGCGTGGTCGTTGGGGGCTCAATACGGCGTGCCTTGGCAGGCTGAGTAGGGCCATCTTTAAGCGTGATGCCCTGACGTAGCGCTTTAAGAGCAGCATCGTCTATTTGCCCCTCAACCTGAGCCCAGTAAGTTTTAGGCTGTTTGTGGCGCGGGTGCGAGATGCGGTGGATGAGTTCGCCATCGCTGCTGAGTAGTAGCAATCCTTCGGAGTCGTAATCCAGCCGCCCAGCCGGGTAAATGTCTTTCACATCAATATATTGTGCCAATGTTTGGCGTCCTTCGCGGTCGCTAAACTGGCTCAATACTTGAAAAGGCTTGTGCAATAAATAGAGGTTGCTCATGACATCTCTTTATCCATTTCTTGATTCGCTGCCCTGGCGTCTTGGTGTATCACTCATGCGTAAAAAGTGCAGCGCTGGTATACTCCGGCTACTTGCTGGGGCGCCCATCATTAAGCGCGCGCTCCGCTCAAGATTTCTTGCAATCGTAGTGACAAGAGAGGTTAACGCAAAAATGACCAAAACGCCGAAGATCATCTACACGCTCACCGACGAAGCCCCAGCGCTTGCGACTCACTCCCTGCTGCCGATTATCGACGCTTTTACCGATTCTGCGGGCATCAAAGTAGAGACGCGCGATATCTCCCTGGCCGCGCGGATTATCTCTCAGTTTCCTGATTACCTGAGTGACGAGCAGCAGATCGACGATCATCTGGCGGAACTTGGCGAGCTGACCAAGACCCCTGAAGCTAACATTATTAAACTGCCTAACATCAGCGCGTCTTTGCCGCAGTTGAAGGCCGTTATCAAAGAGCTACAGCAGCAGGGCTATAAGCTTCCTGATTACCCGGAAGCGCCGCAGAGTGATGAAGACAAAGATATTCAAACGCGTTACGACAAAACCAAAGGTAGCGCCGTTAACCCCGTGCTGCGTGAAGGTAACTCTGATCGCCGTGCGCCGCTGTCAGTTAAAAACTATGCCCGTAAATACCCGCACCGCATGGGTGAGTGGAGCAGCGACTCTAAGTCCCACGTTTCTCACATGCGTGATGGCGACTTTTATGGCAGCGAAAAATCAGCGCTAATTGAGCAAGCCAGCGATCTTAAGATCGAGCTAGTGGCAAAAGATGGCACCACGACGGTGCTCAAGCAGAAAACAGCCGTGCTTGCCGGTGAAGTTGTTGACGGTGCCGTCATGAGCCGCAACGCGCTGCGTCGCTTTGTGGCCGAAGAAGTCGCGGACGCAAAAGCGAAAGATGTGCTGTTCTCGCTACACCTTAAAGCGACCATGATGAAGGTCTCTGATCCCATCATGTTCGGCATGGTGGTAACTGAGTTCTATCAGGACGTGCTGAGCAAGCACGCGGACGTTCTCAAACAGGCCGGTTTTGATCCCAATAACGGTATCGGCGACCTGTATTCAGCAATTAAAACGCTGCCTGAAGAGCGTCAGACGCAAATTCAGGATGAGATCCAGGCGCTTTATGCCGAGCGTCCACGCTTGGCCATGGTGAACTCGCATAAAGGTATCACCAACCTGCACGTGCCTAGCGATGTGATTATCGATGCGTCGATGCCTGCGATGATTCGCGACTCCGGTAAAATGTGGGGCGCCGATGACCAGCTTCACGACGTGAAAGCGGTGATTCCTGATCGCTGCTATGCCGCTATCTATCAGAGCGTGATTGAAGACTGCAAGCAGCATGGCGCGTTTGACCCGACCACTATGGGTAGCGTGCCTAACGTAGGTCTGATGGCGCAAAAAGCCGAAGAGTACGGTTCTCACGATAAAACGTTCCAAATCGCCGTAGACGGCACGGTGCGTGTCACCGATTCCAGCGGCAACGTAGTGCTTGAGCACAGCGTTGAGCAGGGCGATATCTGGCGTATGTGCCAAACCAAAGATGCGCCTGTGCGCGATTGGGTCAAACTGGCCGTTAACCGCGCCCGCGAAAGCGGCACGCCCGCTATTTTCTGGCTGGATGCCCAGCGTGCCCACGATGCTCAGTTGATCAAGAAAGTAGAAAGCTACTTGAAAGACCATGATACCGATGGCCTGGACATTCGTATCATGACGCCGGAAGAGGCGATGAGCTTCTCTCTGGCGCGCATCCGTAAAGGCGAAGACACTATCTCCGTCACCGGTAACGTATTGCGTGACTACCTGACCGACCTGTTCCCGATTATGGAGCTGGGTACCAGCGCGAAGATGCTCTCGATCGTACCGCTAATGAACGGCGGCGGCTTGTTTGAGACAGGCGCGGGTGGTTCTGCACCTAAGCATGTGCAGCAGCTTCTCGAAGAAAACCATTTGCGCTGGGATTCACTGGGCGAGTTCTTGGCCTTGGCCGCGTCTTTGGAACATCTGGGCAGCACCTTCGATAACGCTCGTGCAACCGTATTGGCGAAAGCGCTTGATCAAGCTAACGGTCAATTCCTGGACAGCAATAAATCGCCTTCACGTAAGGTGGGTGAGCTCGACAACCGTGGCAGTCACTTCTACCTGGCGCTTTATTGGGCACAGGCGCTGGCTGAGCAGAATGACGACGCTGAGCTAAAAGAGCTGTTTGGCCGTTTGGCAGAAGCACTGACGTCTAAAGAAACTGCTATTTTGGATGAGCTGAACAGTGTTCAGGGCCAGCCTGCCGATATCCGTGGCTACTACCACCCTGACCACGCATTGACTGAGCAAGTGATGCGCCCCAGCAAAACGCTAAATGAAGCGTTAGCCATGGTCGCTAAGGGCTAATTTTACGCTTTAATTTAGCCTGTGAACCCCCGTCCGCTTGGCGGACGGGGGTTTTTGCATTGCACCCTCTGTTACACCCTGTGATATTTTAATTTTTCATGAACCCTTGCTGGTCGGCAGCGTCTGAGAAGTATTATTAATATTTCTCAGGTTCTTCCATCGGTCAGCGTCGAGACAACTCATTGTGCTGCTTATGTCCAACCTAGAAAGCCCATGCTTGGCCTCTTTCTCCGTGAAAGCGGGCGCATCGAGGCCAAATATGCCTGATGAAGACGGTGATATAGCGGTTCAGTCAGCGGAACCCGCGCTGGCGCAGCCGCCGCTTTATAAAGTGGTGCTTCATAACGACGACTACACACCGATGGAGTTCGTTATTGAAGTGCTGCAAGATTTTTTCAACATGGATAGCGAGAAGGCCGTTCAAGTCATGCTCGCGGTACATACCCAAGGAAAGGGCACCTGTGGCGTGTTTACTCGTGATATAGCTGAAACCAAAAGCTATCAGGTAAACGAGTACGCCCGGGAGTGTGAGCACCCGTTGATAAGTGATATTGAGGCCGCCAGTTAAAAAGCGTGAGAAAAAATTGGCGGTGAGGCTTGCAACCGTGCCATTTGTACCCGATGTTGAGAGTACTGGTCGATTACACTGATCCGACGCAAGCCCTAGGTGGCGACATACCCTAGGAAGTAGCGAAAAGGGGACTGCCATGCTGAGCAAAGAACTTGAAATGACCCTGAACACGGCCTTTACCGTGGCGCGCTCTAAACGCCATGAGTTTATGACCGTTGAGCACCTGCTGCTCGCGTTGCTGGATAATGCCTCCGCGGTTGACGTACTGAAGGCTTGCGGAGCTAATCTCGACAAGCTGCGCTCCGATCTGCAGGATTTTATTAACTCGACCACGCCGCTTATTCCTGAAGGGCAGGGTGATCGCGAAACCCAGCCTACGCTCGGTTTCCAACGTGTTTTACAGCGCTCCGTTTTCCATGTTCAGTCATCGGGTAAAAGCGAAGTGACGGGCGCTAACGTGCTGGTAGCGATCTTCTCTGAGCAAGAAAGTCAGGCGGTATACTTCCTTAAGCAGCAAAGCGTTGCTCGTGTCGATGCGGTGAATTACATCGCGCACGGAATTTCAAAAGTTGCTGGCCACGGCCCTTCGCCTTCTCCTTCTTCGGAAAACGATGATGTGGAAGAGGGCGGTAGCGAAGGTGCGTCACACCCACTCCATGGCTATGCCACCAACCTTAACGAACAGGCGCGGCTAGGCAAAATTGACCCGCTGATTGGTCGTGACCATGAGCTTGAGCGCGTCGTGCAGATTTTGGCGCGCCGGCGTAAGAATAACCCGCTGCTGGTAGGCGAGGCGGGCGTGGGGAAAACGGCGATTGCAGAAGGCTTGGCGAAGCGTATCGTTGAAGAAGACGTGCCCGATGTTATTGCCGATGCCGTTGTTTACTCATTGGACATGGGCGCTCTGCTCGCGGGCACCAAATACCGCGGCGATTTTGAGAAACGTCTCAAAAGTCTGCTGAGCGAGCTTCGCAAGCAACCCAACGCCGTGCTGTTCATTGATGAGATTCACACGGTTATCGGTGCTGGCGCTGCCTCCGGTGGTGTGATGGATGCATCGAACCTGCTCAAGCCGCTGCTTTCTTCCGGCGAGCTGCGCTGCATTGGCTCGACGACGTTCCAAGAATTCCGCGGCATCTTTGAGAAAGATCGTGCTCTGGCGCGGCGCTTCCAAAAAGTAGATGTAATGGCGCCATCGGTAGATGACACTATCAAAATCCTTAAAGGGCTACGGTCGCGCTTTGAAGAACACCATGAATTGAAGTACACCGACGCGGCGCTGGAAAGTGCGGCGCGCCTGGCAGACCGCTATATCAACGATCGCTACCTGCCTGATAAAGCGATTGATGTTATTGATGAGGCGGGTGCTCATCAGCGGCTGCTGCCGCCAGAAGTGCGTGCTAAAACGATCGACGTTGAGCAAGTGGAAGCCGTGGTTGCTTCAATTGCGCGCATTCCGCCGAAGAGTGTTTCAAGCTCAGACCGCAAGCAGCTTGAAAAGCTGGATCGTGATTTGAAAATGTTGGTTTTCGGCCAGGATGAGGCGATTGATAGCCTTTCTGCGGCCATTAAGCTCTCGCGAGCCGGTTTAAAATCACCTGACAAGCCCGTGGGTAGCTTCCTGTTTGCAGGGCCGACAGGCGTTGGTAAGACCGAAGTGGCCAAACAGCTTGCACATATTATGGGCATTGAGCTGGTGCGCTTTGATATGTCCGAGTACATGGAGCGCCATACCGTATCGCGGTTGATTGGTGCGCCTCCTGGTTATGTGGGCTATGACCAAGGCGGTTTGTTAACCGAAGCCGTGACCAAGCAGCCGCACTGCGTACTGCTGTTAGATGAGATTGAGAAAGCGCACCCGGAAGTCTTTAATCTGTTGCTGCAGGTTATGGATCATGGCCGCTTGACCGATAACAACGGACGTCAGGCTGACTTCCGCCACGTTATTCTGATCATGACGTCTAACGCAGGGGCCGAGCAGGCCTCGCGTCGTTCGATTGGTTTCCAGCATCAGGATCACTCGACCGATGCCATGGAAGTTATTCGGCGCACGTTCTCTCCCGAGTTCCGCAATCGTTTAGATGGCATTATCCAGTTCCATGCGCTGCCCGTTTCCGTGGTGCGTAACGTGGTCGATAAGTTCTTGATCGAACTGCAGGCACAGTTGGATGAGAAGCGCGTGCAGATGGATGTGGACGACACGGCGAGGGATTGGTTGGCGGATAAAGGCTACGATCCTGATATGGGCGCACGCCCGATGGCGCGTCTCATTCAAGAGAAGCTGAAGAAACCATTAGCCGAGATGATTCTGTTTGGCGAGTTGGCAGAGAGCGGCGGAATTGTTCACGTCAGCTTGGAAGATGGCGAATTGCATATTTCCACCGAGATTGAAATGGCTGATGCGCCCTGAAAAGGGCGCTAAGTCCGCCAAGCCAATCATCAATGTGTATGCGTAAAAGCACAGCGCCCTGTCACTGACGGGGCGTTGTCGTTTACAGTGAACGGCGCAGGAATCGTTACCGCCGAACGCGGTCAGCTATCAAACGCTAGCGACAGCGACTTAGCGCGAACGGTAAACGATACGGCCTTTGGAGAGATCGTAAGGCGTTAGCTCTACTTTTACTTTATCGCCGGTCAAAATGCGGATGTAGTTTTTGCGCATTTTTCCAGAGATGTGAGCAGTAACAACGTGACCGTTTTCCAGCTCAACACGAAACATGGTGTTCGGAAGGGTATCGACGATAACGCCTTCCATTTCAATATGATCTTCGCGTGCCATATAGGCATTTCCCCACTTATGAGTTAGTAATGTACAGGTTCTTCATGTACGAATTAATCAGGTAACAATACATCAGCACTTGAGTGCTTCTGTGTGAGCACTCAAGAATCAGCGCTATATTGTGCCGCAAGCCCGCCGCCAAGGCAAAAAAGCTGACGTGTTTAACGAATTAACTGTCGCCAATGGCGCCCGTCGAGCATTTCTAGCGGTGCAAAAGCCTGCTTGTAGCGCATCTTACGGCACTCTTCGATCCAATACCCTAAATACAGGTGCGGCAGCGCTTTTTCTCGGCTGAGTTCAATTAGCTGAAGAATAGCGAATGTTCCCAGCGAGCGCTTGTCTAGCGTATCGCTAACGGCAAAGAAGGTATAAATCGCTGAGAGGCCGTGCTCTAACTGATCAAATGCCGCCACGCCGACCAGCTCTTTGCCCAGATACATCTCCATAAGATGGGCGTAGGGCTCCTCAAGCGTTAAAAAGGTGCGGTACTGCTCACGACTGGGCGGATACATATCGCCGTCAGCGTGGCGCTGACGAATGTAGTCAGCGTAAAGCGTGTAATGTTGAGCCGAATAGCGGGCCGGTGCCACGCGCACGCTAATGTCGGCATTGCGATGCCAGATCTTGCGCTGAGTGCGATTGGCGGCAAACTGCTCAATGGGAATGCGCACCGAGCGACATGCGTTACATCCTTCGCAGTGGGGGCGGTAGAGGTGGCGCCCGCTGCGCCGAAAACCTAGCAGCGCCAGCGAGTCATATACACCCGGTACCGGTGACTCCTGCGGGTCGAGAAATAGCGTGGTCGCTTCTTTGCCCGGTAGGTAGCTACAGGCATGAGGCACGGTAAGGAAGAAGCGCAAATCCCGCACCGGGCGGGGCGGAGTGTTACTGCTCACGGTTTGCCTCCTTTTCGAAAATAAATCGTTGAAACAGTATGAGTTCGTCAATATGCGTTATTCTCGGCGCCAAGTGCGTGAAGCCAAGGTGACGATGGAACTATCGGTGCTTCAGCGGAGGATGATGCTTGCGTAAACGCGTCATCGGGCAGCCAGTTTTTAAGATAGTTGATGAATGACGCGCGAGCGACTGTAATAGCGCCCAGGCTTGCCAAGTGGGGTGTGTGCATTTGGCAATCGATTAGGCGTCCGCCGTGGTCGCGCATCGCTTTAGCCAAATGTGCCAGAGCCACTTTTGAGGCATCGGGGGCGCGGGAAAACATCGACTCGCCAAAAAAGACGGGGCCCATAGCAATGCCGTATAGGCCACCGACGAGTTTTTCGTCTTGATGGACTTCAATGCTATGTGCAATGCCTTGAAAATGAAGCAAGTTATAGGCGTCGCGCATTTCGTCCGTGATCCAAGTGCCGGCCTCTTCATCGCGTGGGGCCGCGCAGGCTTGAATAACTTGCTCAAAGTGTTGATCCACGGTGACATGAAAGCCACCATGGCGTAATCGTTTAGTAAGACTTCGGCGCTGCTTAAATTGCTCCGGTAGGAGTATCATGCGCGGGTCTGGGCTCCACCATAGAATAGGATCGTCGTCGCTGAACCACGGAAAAATGCCGCGTCGATAGGCTTCTATGAGCCAAGCAGGGGAGAGTTCACCCCCGGCCGCCAGCAGGCCGTTGGGGGAGTCCAACGCTGTATCAGTAGATGGAAATGTAGGAAGTGGCGAGGAAAGCCAGGGTAGCATTACTTGCTCCTGTTACAACGCGCTTGAGCGGCGTATTTGTACTGGGCGCTTAGTTTGACTGATCGCTTAGTTTTTACTGGTCGCATAGCTAGCACCTCTGTGACGGGGGAAGGATGCTCGGTATGATGCAAACTCGCAAGTGGATTAAAGACGCCATTGAGGTGTAAAGGGAGAGTCGCTTGAAAGTGAATAAAGCAGCAAGCAAGCGAACGCAGCGTAACGCGCGTCAAACGCCATCGTCAGCTTCTTCTGCGCGTGTTAATGCCGCGAAAGATAAAGCTCGACGTTTTGGGCTGCGCCTACAGGGCTCAGTGCGCGAATGCGTGGTGGTAGTACTGCTTGCGCTATGTGTTTTCTTATTATTAGCACTGTTTAGTTATCAGCCGTCTGACCCTGGCTGGTCGTATCAGGGGCCAGAAACGGATATTCGTAACTGGATGGGACAAGTCGGTGCGTGGTTAGCCGATGTGCTCTACTCGCTGCTGGGCGCTAGTGCGCTGTGGTGGCCGGGTATGTTTGGTTTTGCCGCCTGGTGGTTGATTCGCTCACGTCAGGTACGCTTTGAACTCGACCCGGTGGCTATTGCGGTGCATGCGGGCGGCTTGGTCCTGCTGATGTTTGGCACCACCATGCTGGGAGCGCTGCATTTTTATCATCCTAATAGCATGTTGCCCTACGCCTCAGGCGGTATTTTAGGTGAAGGCTTTGTGGCTGCACTGAAACCGCTGGTGGGCAGTGGTGGCGTTGGTTTAATTGCCGCAGCGCTGATTTTAAGCGGTTTTCCGCTGTTTAGTGGCATGTCATGGCTGCAGGTTGCCGATGAGCTTGGTAAGCGAATCTGCCGCTTGGGCGGCTGGTTCTCGGCCCGTCGACAGGCGCGGCGTATGCGCGCAGCTCAGCGCGCGGCGGCTAAACCGGCCCCCGCGCCCAAGCCTCAAGCGCGTACAGAGACACCACCGCCTGCCGAGGTAGAAGCAGTGGCTACCAAGCCCGCGGTAAAAGCACCTGCTGGCCGTGAGCGGCGCGAGCCGGGCTTCTCGACCGCCTTCTCGGCGTATGAGCCAACGGCTGATGAGACACCTGGTGCCAGCCCCTCCATCGGGAATACCACCGATACCTCGATTCCTTGGGAAGCAGCTTCTTTATCGAGCAATAAACATGTGCCTGTTCAATCAAGTGCTCCAGCGCCTGCAGAACCCATGGCTGACGCCACGACGCCGAGTGCGCCGCGCGAAAATGCTTTCGCACCTGTGAAACCCCGTGCTGCAGAACCTACGTTCCAGATATCTGATAGTGATGAGCCTTCAGCCGCTGAACCTGTGGTCGATGAGCCAGCAGTAGAAGAGCCAGAGATAGATAAACCAGCAGTAGACGAGCCTTCGAACACAGCCGCCGCCTTCCCGCTGCGGGCGTCGCGTCAAGACGCGTCATCGATGCCTGCGACGACCAGCTACTTTGTGAATGATGAAGCGCCCGTCGAAAAGCAGCCAATCGAGACTCCGCGTGTTGAGCCGAGCCGCGCTTCGGTGGAACCGCCTGTCAGCGAGCCTGAACAGCGTGTGTCAGTATCAGAACCCACGCCCGCCCCTGAGCGTGCTGCTGCCATCGTGCCCGAGCGGACGCCTGCTTTTGAGCGTGTTGCTGAGGTCGTGCCTGAGCCTGTTTGGGACGATGAAGATATGGATGATGAGCTGGAAGAGGCGCCAATGCCGCTCACACCGCCCGCTGCCTCTATGCAGCCTGCATCATCTACGTCAGCAGTGCCGCCGGTACAGCCTGTACAACCCCAGCCCCCCACTATGCGTCGGGAGCCCACCTTTGCTCCTGAAGAAAGTGCGCCGGAGACGGATGAAGGCCCCACGCTATGGACTGTGGAGCATTTGCAAAGCCAGCGTCCGGCGTTTGAAACCATGGACGAGCCAGAGGGCGATGTGCCCAGTTTCCAGCTGCTCACGCCGGCAGAGCCTCACCAGCCCAACTATACCGAAGAGCAATTAACCGATATGGCGGAGCTGCTTGAAGTACGGCTGCGTGAGTATGGGGTTAAGGCTGAAGTCGTTGATACGTGGCCGGGGCCGGTCATCACACGCTTTGAAATTAAGCCTGCGGCCGGCGTGAAAGTGTCGAAAATCAGTAACCTTGCCAAAGATTTGGCGCGCTCGCTGATGGTGAAAAGCGTACGCGTTGTCGAGGTTATACCGGGGCGCCCGACGGTGGGTATTGAAATACCCAACCCCAATCGCGCCATGATTCGGCTGCGAGAAGTTATTGACTCAGACCGTTACCAGCAAGAGACCTCGCCGCTGACAATGGCATTAGGCCAAGATATTGGCGGCAGCCCGGTGGTCGCTAACCTTGGCAAGATGCCGCACTTACTGGTTGCCGGTACCACAGGCTCGGGTAAGTCAGTGGGTGTCAATGCCATGCTGATCTCGATGCTGCTGAAAGCTAAACCCAGCGAGCTAAAGCTGATCATGGTTGACCCCAAAATGCTCGAACTGTCGGTATATGACGGCATTCCTCATTTGCTGGCGCCGGTCGTTACGGACATGAAAGAAGCTGCCAACAGCCTGCGCTGGTGTGTCGCTGAAATGGAACGCCGCTATAAGCTTATGGCGGCCATGGGCGTGCGTAATATCGCCGGCTTTAACGGTCGTTTAGATGAAGCTGAACGTGCCGGAGCCCAGGTTGCAGACCCGCTGTGGGAACCGCAGCCGTGGGAGATTCATCAGCCGCATCCCGTGTTAGAGAAACTGCCCTACATCGTCGTGGTGATCGACGAATTTGCCGATATGTTTATGATCGTCGGTAAAAAGGTCGAAGAGCTGATTGCACGGCTTGCGCAAAAAGCGCGTGCCGCCGGTATCCATTTGATTTTGGCGACTCAGCGCCCCTCGGTTGACGTGGTCACCGGCCTGATCAAAGCCAACATTCCCTCACGGATGGCTTTTCAGGTTTCATCAAGAATTGATTCGCGCACCATTCTTGACCAGGGCGGTGCTGAAAGCCTGCTGGGTCACGGCGATATGCTTTATTTACCCGCCGGGTCAGGGCCGCCTAATCGCATTCATGGTGCCTTCGTTGATGATGATGAAGTGCACCGTGTCGTGGATGACTGGAAGCGCCGTGGCGCGCCTCAATATATCGAGGAAATTCTCTCGGGCGGCGTCACGGCGGATGCGTTAACTGGCCTTGAAGCCGATGGCGTAGACGGTGACGATGCGGAGCAGGATGCGCTTTATGATGAGGCCGTGCAGTTTGTTACCGAAACGCGCAAGGCATCTATTTCTGCCGTTCAGCGTCGCTTTAAAATTGGCTATAACCGGGCTGCTCGTTTGGTTGATGCGATGGAAAGCGCAGGTGTGGTAACGGCGATGGGGTCTAACGGTGCACGCGATGTTCTCGCACCGCCGCCGGTAGGTCACTAATCGTTTGGTGTTATTCATCATTATGCAATAAGCGTGAAAATTGCGTCGCTGGTGAAACCCGGCGGCGTTTTTCACGTCTTAATCACACACGGGCAATTAAGTCAGCCTTACGAACTATTATTTGGCAACGAAGATCCGGCAACGGTTGCCTAGGGAGATCATATGCGCGATACCCAAACACGACGACATTCATCGCTGGCATTTGCGGCTAGCGCCTTGGGTTTAACGTTCGCTGCGCCAGTATTGGCGGACGATGCAGCAGAGCGCCTGACCGAGCGCCTAGAGCCGCTAGAAAGCTATCAAGCCTCTTTTGAACAGCAGATTTTAGATGGTAGCGGTGACCGCCTGCAGAGCGCGCGCGGTGAGATGTGGCTTTCTCGTCCAGGTTTGCTGCGTTGGGAAGTGGATGCGCCATACTCTCAGATCGTTGTTTCAGACGGTGATGATGTGTATTTGTATGATCCTGACCTTGAGCAGGTGACGATTCAGGCGATGGATGATCGCGTCACGCACACGCCTGCTTTACTGTTATCGGGCAGCGTCAGCGACCTAACTGAAAGCTATGAAGTATTTTACGAGCAGGACGACGGCGACGATGTGTTTACCCTTGTGCCGATTTCTGCCGATACGCTGTTTGAAGAACTAAGCATGGTGTTCGATGCCGATACGTTAACCGAGCTGTGGATGATGGATAGCACCGGGCAGCGCACCTCGATTACCTTTAGCGATATCACCAATAATGGCAATATCGATCGGAGCCAGTTCGACTTTGATATTCCTGAAGGCACCGACGTCATTCGTGAGGAGCTATAAGTTAGTAGCAGACCAGTTAGCAGTAGATGAGTTAGCAGTAGAATAGATCCCACCGACAAGGCGCCCTAGGGCGCCTTGTCGGCTTCTTGGTCAAGGCTTTCACGCCATGCCATTATCTCGCCAAAACGTTTCTCCTGACCCAGTAAGCTAGGTTTAAAGAAGGTTGCTTTAGGCAGCTCTGCGGGCCAGCAGCTGTGCGCGGTGCCCGCCGGGTAGCCGTCGGGCTCATTGTGCGCGTAACGGTATCCTTCACCATGGCCCAGCTGCTCCATCAGCTTGGTCGGGGCGTTGCGCAAATACGTGGGTACCTCAACCTGCGGCTGTTGGCGCACATACTGCTTGGCCTCATTCCAGGCGCGGTCGATGCGGTTACTTTTAGGGGCGACTGCCAGGTGAATCGCCGCATGGGCAATCGCCCGCTGGCCCTCATAATCACCCAGGCGCAGGTAAGCATCCCAGGCGGCAATCACGAGCGGCAGGGCGCGTGGGTCGGCATTGCCGACATCCTCGGACGCAATGGCAGTCAGCCGGCGTACCACGTCGAGCGGGTCGCCGCCGCCCTGCATGAAGCGCGCCATATACAGCAGTGCGGCATCGGGGCGTGAAGAGCGGATCGATTTATGAATCGCTGACAGCAGATCATAATAGGCGTCGCCCTGCTTATCGAACGCGCTTGCCTGATGGCCAATGACATCGGCGAGTACGTCTTTGTGCAGTACCTCTGCCCCCGCTTCTAGACGGGTGAAATCGCAGGCCGTTTCTAATAGTCCCAATGCTCTGCGTGCATCACCGGCGCTTGCGTGTGCGAGGGCGATGAGAACATCGTCATTGACCTGAATAGTGCGCTTTCCAAGGCCGCGCTCAGCGTCGTTAAGCGCCTGGTGCATCACCGTGATCAGCTCTTCTTGAGTCAGTGATTTGAGCACATAAACCCGCGCGCGCGAGAGCAGCGCAGAATTGACTTCAAACGATGGGTTTTCGGTAGTCGCACCAATCAGTGTCAACAGGCCCGACTCGACGTGAGGCAGCAGGGCGTCTTGTTGGCTCTTGTTGAGACGATGAATCTCATCTAAAAAAAGAATCACCGTCGAAGACATTTGCTGGGCGCGATCAACGACCGCACGAATCTCTTTGACTCCCGCCATTACCGCGCTGAGATGCTCAAGATGGGCTTGGGAGGCTCTGGCCAACAGTTCAGCAAGCGTCGTTTTGCCAACGCCTGGCGGGCCCCAGAGAATCATCGAGCGCACTATGCCTGACTCCGCCATGCGGCGTAAGGGTTTGCCTGGCCCTACCAGCGCTGGCTGGCCAACGTAATCATCCAAATGACGTGGACGCATACGAAAGGCCAGCGGAGCATCCTCGGCAGGCGCGGCGTGGGCGCTATTAAACAGATCCATGTCAATGTCCGTTGTTTATATAGGCAGAGAATCGAGGCGTTGAATAACAAAGTGCCAGCGAATGTCGATGGTAAACCACGGCTTAGCAGGCTACCTTTGGCATATTCTACTCGCAATATACACTTGCTAGGATAGCGCCTGAAGGGCATTGTGGTTGATAGTCGTTATTGATAATAATTGGTGATAGCCCTCGCAAGTTGTTATGTGTCCGCATTAGGGGCTATGTGTTTTAGTAGCTTTACGTTTAATAATGGCGCGCTGGTGAAGGCGCGCTCATGATCGCATGTCGTCACCCCGCAAGGTGCGATGGCAGGCATGACTCAATAAAGGAGACAGTTCGATGTTAAACCAACTGCGTCTAGATCATGCCAACATGGCGAGATTGCTCCACGTGCTGCAGCTCAAGCAAAAAACGCTAGCACTGGGTGAGCGCCCCAACTTCAAGTTAATGCGCGAAGTCGTTGATTACATTTTATCTTACATGGATGGCTTTGCCGCCCCGCTTGAGCGCGTCTGCGTTGAACGGCTTCAGACGCAAGCCCCAGAGCATCTTGCGCTTACCGAACAAATGGCGATTGATTATCGAGAGTTAAAGCCACGTTTACAGCGTCTATCCAACGATATCGATATGATTCTGATGGACAATGTGCTCCCCATGGATCGCTTTGCCGAGGATCTAAAGGACTATTTAGAAGCGCATCGTGCCTATCTGCGCCATGAGCGCGAGGGGTTATTCCCGTTGATTGACGAACACTTCAGCCCAGAAGATATGGAAGAGCTGCGACAAGCATTGCCCGAAGGCGCTGAGCAGGAGCTTGAGCGGTTGCAGGAAGCCTATCCTGAACTTTACGCAGAGTTGCGCGGTGCCGACGTGCCCGAAGTATAGCCCAGCGATTACTCTTTTCTTCTTAACGCCAGCCGATAATCTCACTCGCGGGGCATGCTAAACTAGCGGCCCCGTTTTTATGCTGCGCAAGACTCAGCGATAACTTTTCTCGGCGCTGAAAAAAAAATCAGCGTCAGCAGAGCTATGCAAAGAGCGCCATGAGTAAAACGTCATGCAGAGAGAGTCATGCAAGCCCCTGTATTAATTTTTGATTCCGGCGTCGGCGGCCTGTCAGTGGCGCAGTCGCTACGCCAACACTATCCTGATGTCGCTATGTGCTATGCCTGTGACAATGCGTGGCTACCCTATGGCTTGCGCGATGACGTTGCGCTGGCTGAGCGCATTGTGGCGGTGTGCCAGGCCGCCGTTGGCGCCTGCCAGCCCAGCGTGCTGGTGGTAGCTTGCAATACTGCAAGCACCTTAGCGTTGGAGACTTTGCGCGAGCAGCTGACCATCCCCGTGGTGGGAACGGTGCCCGCCATTAAGCCTGCCGCCGCGATGAGTCAGACACGCCATATTGGGCTGCTAGCCACTAAAGCAACGGTGGGGCGCCCCTACACCCAGCGCTTGATTGATAGTTTTGCCAGCGATTGTGTTATTACGCGGGTTGCTGCCGACGCGCTGGTGATCGAAGCAGAAGCGTACTTGGCCGGTGGGGCGCCCAGCGTTGCTCGTATGCAGGCGGCGCTGGCCCCGCTGTGGCAGGCCGTGTTGCCTACGCCTTCAACGCAGCCGGCGCTAGACACCGTGGTGCTGGGGTGCACCCATTTTCCGCTACTGAAGCCGTGGCTGACGCAGCTTGCCCCGATGCCGCTGTATTGGATTGACTCCGGCGATGCTATTGCTCGGCGGGTCGCGCAAGTCGTTGATCCGCTCACGAGCAGGCATCACGATGGCCGCTGCTTTACCACCGCACCCGCCGCTAACCTGACCGCGGGTTTTGCGCGCTATGGGTTTAAAGCGCCCCAGCTGCTAAAAGGCATGGCTGATTAAGACTAATGCCGAACGACGCTAACCCCCATCACTGTTATTGAACTGATTAAATCCATGAGGAGCAGCCTTGGCTATCCCCGTTGTAGAACCTGAACGTTATGCTGAGCAGCTAGCCGCTAAACGTGATTATCTGGAAACTACGTTTGCCGCTTTTCAGCCGCCAGCGTTAGAGGTCTTTGAGTCACCGCCTGGCTACTATCGCCAGCGCTGTGAGTTTCGTATCTGGCATGAAGATGACGATCTTTTTTACGCCATGTTTGAGGTGGATGCTGCAAATCCAAAAAATAAGCGTGTCGTTCGGCTTGAACAATATGCCGTTGCCAGTACGCGCATCAACCAGCTCATGCCACAGCTGCGTGAAGCATGCCTTCAATCAGATGAGCTGCGTCGTCGCCTTTTTCAGGTCGAGTTTTTAACCACCTTGTCGGGCGAGGCGCTGGTAACGCTGGTTTACCATCGGCCGCTAGGGGACGAGTGGGAGCAAGAGGCGCGCGCCTTAGAAGCAGCGCTGGGAATCATGATTATTGGCCGCTCACGTAAGCAGCGTATTGTCTTAACGCGCGACCATGTCTGGGAGCGTCTGGAGGTAGATGGCCGCACGTTGCACTATCAGCAGGTCGAAAATAGCTTCACCCAACCCAATGCACATATTTGCCAGAAAATGCTCAGCTGGGCGCGAGAAGTGACAGGCAAACAGCAGGAAGGCGCCCAGAACGATTTAGTGGAGCTTTACTGCGGTAACGGCAATTTCACTATTGCCTTAGCGGATAACTTTCGGCGGGTGCTGGCCACCGAAATTTCCCGCACGTCGGTGGCTAGTGCCAACGTCAATTTAGATGCCAACGGCGTGGCCAACGCCCATATTGCGCGGATGTCAGCGGAGGAGTTTTCACTGGCGCTTAAAGGCGAGAAAGCCGGACGGCGCGTGGCGGAAATGGCCCTGGAGGACTACGATTTTTCCACCGTTCTGGTCGACCCACCGCGTGCAGGCTTAGATGAGCAAAGCTGTGAACAGCTCAGTGAATATGCTCAGATCGTCTATATTTCATGTAACCCCGCTACGTTGGCGGAAAACTTGACCATACTGACCAAAACCCATCGGATTGAGCGCTTTGCGCTGTTTGATCAATTCCCTTTTACAGATCACTGTGAATGCGGGGTATTGCTGCAGCGGCGCGACGGCTAGGTTGTACCCATAGCCTAATGCATAAGTGGCATGTGCCATGATTAACCTGTCAGGTGATTAGTGAGGTGGCCACAGGTAGCGTAAGCTAGACGATATGTTGGCCTAAAGGCCTATTGTCCTTCGTTTTTTGGCCGAAAAAAGGCCTAAGCAGTCGAGGTGATGGATGCACTACGTTGCGATTGAAGAGAGCCGGCAAGATCTTTTGAAACAGCTGCAGGAACGACTAAGTGCGCGGTTAGAGCCTGCCCGTGCGGCAACTGTGGATGCCTTCGCTCGACACTTTTATGCCACCGTGCCGGTGGAAGACCTAGTGGATCGTCGCCTAGACGACCTGTATGGCGCCACGCTATCGATCTGGCAGTTCTTGCAGCACCACGACCCGCAAAGCCCCAAGGTGCGGGTGTTTAATCCCGACTTTGAAGAGCACGGCTGGCAGTCAACACATACCTTTGTGGCCGTTCTGCATGAGGATATGCCGTTCCTGGTTGACTCGGTGCGTATCGAGCTCAACCGTCGTGGTTTGACGGTGCATGCTATTCAAAACGCCGTGCTGGCAGTGGCGCGTGATGAGCGCCATCAGCTGCAGTCGCTGACGTCGCCACGCGATGAGAACGCGCCTGAAGCGCGTGAATCGCTGATCGTGATTGAGGTCGATCGCCACACCGACATGGCGCTGCTGGAAAAAATTGAACGTAATTTGCACGAAGTGCTGCGCGATGTACGTACCGCCGTGGGCGATTACGACGCTATGTGCTCGCAAATTACCGAGTCGATTCAAGAGCTAGAAAAAAACTGTCCGCCGCAAATTGATCCCGATGACCACGAAGAGGCGATCGCCTTTTTAGAGTGGCTGCTCAAGGATAACTTTACCTTCCTGGGCTACGATGAATATCGCTTGGAAGACGGCGAGCTAGGTGATCAATTACAGCGCGATAACGAGAGCGTGCTGGGCGTTTTCCGCCTAGATCAGCCGCGCTACTGTGAGCGTATTCGCACCGAAGAGGGTGTGGATGAGCACAATGGCTACGTGCTGGTGCCCCAGCTGCTTTCTTTCGCGAAAAGCGCGCACCATTCGCGGATACATCGTCCTACTTATCCCGATTACATCACCGTTGACCGCTATGACGATGACGGTAACGTTATTGGCGAGCGGCGTTTCTTCGGTTTATTCACCTCGACGGTTTATAACGAATCACCGCGAAATATTCCGCTGCTGCGCCGTCGGTTGAAAGCAGTGATGGATATCGCCGGCTTCAATCCCCAGGGGCATAACGGTAAGCAGCTGCTGCAGGTATTGGAAGTCTATCCCCGTGATGACCTGTTCCAGATTGACACCGAGTCGCTTGCCAGCACCTCGCTTGGCATTCTGAACATTCGTGAGCGCCGTCAGGTACGGCTGTTTATCCGCGCCGATATCAGTGGCAAGTTCTACTCCTGCCTGGTTTTTGTGCCCCGCGATGTGTTCACGACGGACCTGCGTCAGCGAATTCAAAACGTGCTGTGCGATGAGTTAGACGCCCACTTTGGCGATTTCAATACCTATCTCTCCGAGTCGGTACTGGCGCGTATTCAGCTGATTCTACGCTTTAACGGCGATGCGCCGAGCGACTACGATCTTAAGCGTCTTGAAAGCAAAGTGGCGCGGCTGGCACGCAGCTGGCGGGATGAGCTGCAAAGCGCGATGATTGAAGGGTTTGGTGAAGAGCACGCGAATCATCTGATGGATCAGTTCCGCGAAGCGTTTTCAGCCAGCTATCGCGAAGACTTCTCGGCCCGTACGGCCGTGTTTGATGTTCAGCATCTGTTAACGCTGGACAACGGCGATGACCTATCGCTGTCGCTTTATCGCCCGCTGGAAGAGCAGGGCGGCGGTGTGAACCTGAAGTTGTTCCACCGCGAATCGCAAATTCCGCTCTCAGACGTACTGCCGATGATGGAAAATCTCGGCCTGCGGGTAATCGGTGAGCGCCCCTACGACATTAACGCCCCCGACCAGCGCTACTGGATTCACGATTTCGAGCTTGAACACAGCGGTACGGATGTCAATCTAAGCGATATGCGCGATGTGTTTAGTGAAGCCTTCAAGCGCATATGGGCCGGCGAAGCTGATAACGATGCCTTCAACCGCCTGATTATTGGCGCGGGGCTCGACTGGCGTGAAGTAGCGATGCTGCGAGGCTACGCGCGCTATCTCAAGCAAATCCGTTTTGGTATGTCTCAGGATTACATTGCCGCTACGTTGGCGAATTATCCGGCTATCACCAAAGAGTTGGTGGCGTTATTTGGCCTACGCTTTGATCCTGAGCAGCAGAGCCATGCAACCGATGAGTCCATTGCGCGTTTGAACGAGCACTTGGAGAGCGTTGCTAGCCTTAACGATGACCAGCTGTTACGCCGCTTTATGGAGCTGATTCTCGCCACGCTGCGGACCAACTATTATCAGCTGACCGAAGATGGCCGCTTTAAAGACTATATCGCCTATAAGCTTGAGCCCTCTAAAGTTACCGGCATGCCTAAGCCGCGGCCGATGTTCGAGATTTTTGTCTGCTCGCCCCGGGTTGAGGGCGTGCATCTGCGCGGCGGTAAAGTGGCGCGCGGCGGTCTGCGCTGGTCTGATCGTTTTGAAGACTACCGCACCGAAGTATTAGGGCTAGTGAAAGCGCAGCAGGTGAAGAATGCGGTGATCGTACCGGTAGGCGCCAAGGGCGGCTTCGTTTGCAAGCGCATGCCCGAGAATGCCAGCCGTGAAGTGGTGCAAAAAGAAGGTATTGCCTGCTATCAGATCTTTATCCGCGCGCTGTTGGACATCACTGATAACTTAGTCGGCAGCGACGTTGTGCCGCCTTTAAATGTTGTCCGCCATGATGAAGACGATGCGTACTTGGTCGTCGCTGCAGATAAAGGCACCGCGACGTTCTCTGATATCGCTAACGCCATTTCTATTGAGTACGGCCATTGGCTGGGCGATGCGTTTGCATCGGGCGGCGAAAATGGTTACGACCATAAGAAAATGGCGATTACCGCACGCGGTGCTTGGGAATCCGTGAAGCGGCACTTCAAAAACCTGGATTTGGATACCCAGCGCGAGCTGTTCAGCGTGGTCGGGATCGGCGACATGGCCGGTGATGTGTTCGGCAACGGCATGCTGCTTTCCGACAAAATTCAGCTGGTGGGTGCGTTTAACCATCTGCATATCTTTGTTGATCCCAATCCGGATGCCGACGCCGCTTTTGCTGAGCGCAAACGGTTGTTTACATTGCCGCGATCCAGTTGGGAAGACTACAGCCAGGAGCTGATATCTGCCGGTGGCGGTATCTTTAGCCGCAGCGCTAAGTCGATCAGCATCACGCCTGAAATGCAGCAGGTATTTGGCATTGAAGAGGAGCGCCTGTCGCCTAATGAACTGATTCGCGCCATGCTCAAATCCCAGGTGGATTTGATCTGGAACGGCGGTATCGGCACCTATGTGAAAAGCTCCGACGAAACCGATGCCGATGTGGGTGACAAAGCCAACGACACCCTAAGGATCAACGGCGTTGAGCTGAACTGCCGTGTGGTCGGTGAAGGCGGTAACCTCGGGTTGACCCAGCGCGGGCGTATGGAAGCCGCCGCCAAAGGAATCCGTGTTTACACTGACTTCATTGATAACGCAGGCGGTGTGAACTGTTCCGACCACGAGGTCAATATCAAAATCTTGATTGATGAAGTGGTCAAGCGTGGCGATATGACTGAAAAACAGCGCAATCAGCTGTTAGCGGAAATGACAGGCGAAGTGGCGGACCTAGTCATCCTGGATAACTACCGCCAAAGTCAGGCGCTAGACCTATCGGCGATTCTTTCCAATCAATCACTGGGGCCCTATCGCCGCTTTATCAGCGAGCTGGAGGCCGCAGGGCAGATTGACCGCGAGCTTGAGTTCCTACCCACCGATGAAGCGTTAAAAGAGCGCGCCAGCAATGCGCAAGGTATGCGCTTACCGGAACTCTCGGTGCTGATTTCTTATGCCAAGAGCACGCTGAAGGGCGATTTGATCACGTCCGATGTGCCTGACGACAGCTATATTCATCGCCATCTTGAGCGGCTGTTCCCAGCGGTGCTGGTTGAGCGCTTTAAAGACGAAATGTATGAGCACCGTCTTAAGCGTGAAATCGTGGCGACCCAAGTTGCCAACGACTTGGTGGATCACATGGGCATCGTGTTTGTGCGCCGCCTTATTGATTCAACCGGGGCGGGCCGTGCCGATGTTGCGCGCGCCTACGTGGTAGCGCGCGATAGCTTCAACTTGGCCGGGCTGTGGGCGCAAATTGAGGCCTTGGATAATCAGGTGCCTAACCGCATCCAGTATTCAATGATGCTCGATTTAATGCGTTTAATCCGCCGCGCTACGCGCTGGTTCGTGCGCCAGCACTTGGGGCTTTCCACTCAAGATACTATTGAGTATTTCGCTCCGCGCCTGGCGCAGCTGCAAGAAGGCATCGGCGAGCTGCTGAGTGGTGAAGAGCTCAGCGGCTGGAGTGCGCGCCGTGACGAGCTTTTAGACGCTGGTGTGCCTGAAGCCTTGGCTTCTACCGTTGCGGCGTCATCGAGCTTGTACGCCGGGCTAGGCATTATCCAAGCCGCTCGGATAACCAATGAAAAACCCCAGCGAGTGGCCGAGGTGCTTTACGAGGTCGGTAGCCGGTTAGAACTACCTTGGATGATTCAGCAGGTGAACCAACTGGAAGTGCGCGATGCCTGGCAGGCGCAGGCACGGGAAACCTTCCGTGATGACATAGAGCGTCAACAGCTTGCGCTTACCACCAGCGTGCTGAAGCTGGATGCGGGTAGTCGCGATATCGAAGAGCGAGTGGCACAGTGGTTGGATCAGCACGCTGATCTGCATCGTCGCTGGTGTCGTCTTATCGAAGAAGTGCGCAGCGGGAATGAAGGTGGCTTTGCGCTCTTTGCCGTGGCGGTGCGCGAACTGGTGGATTTGGCCGAGAGCGATAACGAAGCCTAAAATCGTAGCTTTTATTTTTGGTAATGTGTTCTTGGTAGGTTAAAGCGCGCCCTGGTTCTCCACCAGGGCGCGCTTTATTGCGTTATACTGGCGCCCGTTTTCGATTCGCTTCAAGAGACTCGCCATGTACGCGCTTGCCCGCTCGCTGTTCTTTCGCATCGATCCAGAAACCTCCCACGGGATGGCGCTAAGTGCGCTCGAGTCACTGCATCGTATCGGTGGCGTAGCACGATTGTTTGGTCAGCCGGTCAATGATCCTATCGAGTTGATGGGGCTAAGGTTTGCTAATCGGGTTGGCTTGGCCGCCGGGCTGGACAAAAACGCAGACCATCTTGATGCACTGGGGTCGCTGGGGTTTGGATTTGTCGAGGTCGGGACGGTCACTCCACAGCCACAGCCAGGCAACCCCAAGCCACGGCTATTTCGCTTGGCGCAGCATGACGCGATCATCAACCGCTTTGGTTTTAATAACAAAGGGGTTGAGCATCTGATTCAGCAGGTTAAAAAACGCCGCTATGGCGGCATTGTGGGCATAAATATTGGTAAAAACCTAACCACCGCGGTAGAGCACGCACTGGACGATTACCTGTTGTGCCTAGATGCCGTGCATTCTTGTGCGGATTACATTGCCGTTAATGTCTCCTCGCCGAATACGCCTGGCCTGCGCAGCCTACAGTTTGGTGAACAGCTAGATGCACTGTTGGGGCCCATTCGCGCACGCGCCACAGCGTTAAATACGCAAGCGGGTCGCCACGTACCTCTGCTGATCAAAATAGCTCCGGACATGAGCGAAGAAGAAGTCGCGCTAATGGCGGGAAGCATTGAGCGCAATGCGTTGGATGGCGTCATCGCTACCAACACCACTGTTTCCCGCGAGGCAGTGCAGGGCGACCCTCAGGCCGAGGAGGCCGGCGGGCTGTCAGGACGGCCGGTCTTTGAGGCGTCTAATCGTGTGATTCGACAGCTGCGTGAGCACTTGCCAACGCTGCCCATTATAGGCGTCGGGGGGATCGACAGTGCTGCCGCCGCTGAGGCAAAAATGGCCGCTGGTGCGGATTTAGTGCAGCTTTATTCAGGCTTGATTTATCAAGGCCCCAGGCTCGTGGGCGAGTGTGCCAAGGCATTGAAGACGTCAGGCACTAAAAAAGCCCACTGAGTAGGGTGGGCTTATTAAAAACATTTCGTTTAAACGTTAGAAAATATAAAACGCTAGGTCATGACCAGAGGGTTTTTGTGGATGCCGGAAACGCCGGTCATCCCGTCCCACTGGTCGCCGCGACCTTCACGCCAACCGCTCATCCAGTATTCGCGTAAATTGATATCTTGACTGGGACAATCATCGCGAGAGCGACCCGATACACCTGCTTTATAGCCGTGGACATATGCCCGCTGGAAGCGATCACGCTTTTGTCGTTTCATTGGCTAACCTCTTTTCACGAAAGCCTTTAAGAAGAAATAGGATGTTATCGAAGCTATCCATAAAATATGCCCGACAGCATCTGCTATTCCGAGAGCTTGCTTCAAGAGCGAGCTGCCGCATCAACTCAACTGTCTAGCCCTCACGAGCTGAACGGGTCGAGCGGCGAACTCTTATCCATCATAGGCCTCTTTCAAACTACCTTCTTAAGAGATCCTGACAGGTAACGCATGCGTTTTTCAGTAGCTACTCTCTTATTGTTAGACCATGATGGGGTCATCTGTCGACTATAAATTGTCACAAAACGTAAACTCATTTGCTATATATAGGAATATCGCGCCTTTCCGCGCAGCTATTATCATGACCAATATCATGACTGAGCCGAGTCAAAACGCCCCCTTAAGTCTGCTAGCCACCTGCCCGAAAGGCATTGAAGGCCTGCTGCACGATGAACTCATGGCGCTAGGCGCCACGCCGGGTAAAACAACGGTGGCAGGTGTTTATTTTACTGCCAGCCAAGCGATTGCCTATCGCGTATGCCTATGGTCGAGATTAGCCAACCGCGTCATTTTAACGCTGGTGCGCGAGCCGATGATCGATACCGCCGAACAGGTGCGCGATGTGGTTGCACGCATTGCCTGGACAAACCACTTGGCGCCTGGAAACACGCTGGCGGTGGATTTTCATGGCCGCAGTGAACATATACGGCATACCCGCTTTGGCGCACAAACGGTTAAAGACGGCGTGGTCGATGCGCTACAGCTGGCAGGGCAGGAGCGCCCTAACGTCGATATCAAAACGCCGCATCTGCGTATTTATGCTCACCTGCACCGGATGAACTTGACTATTGGCCTCGATCTTTCAGGTGAAAGTTTGCACCGCCGTGGCTATCGACGCGACGTTGGGCATGCACCGCTGAAAGAAAATTTAGCCGCCGCATTGTTGGTGCGTGCAGGGTGGCCTGAGCGCCTTAAAGCCGGTGAGCCGCTGATTGACCCACTATGTGGCGCGGGAACGCTGCTTATCGAAGCCGCTATGATGGCCGCCGATCAAGCGCCTAACCTCAATCGCGAGCGGTTTGGTTTTCACGGCTGGGCGGGTCACGATGATTCCGTATGGCGTGAGCAAAAGCGTGAAGCCGAAGCGCGTGCATCGATTGGCCGTAAACGTTGCAAAGCCCAGCTGATAGGTTTTGATCAGAGCCCAGCGGCCCTAACGGCTGCGAAAGCCAACGCTATGCGGGCCGGTATCCCCGCGTTAATGACGCTGCATGGGCAGGGTCTTGCCCAGCTTACCAGGCCCGATACGCTGACCGCGCAAAGCGGCCTGTTGATTACTAATCCGCCTTATGGCGAGCGTCTGGGTGAGCTGCCCGAGCTTGTGCGCCTATACGCGCAGCTGGGCGAGAAAGCCAAAGCACTGTTCCCTGGCTGGACGCTGGCAGTCTTTACCGGCAACCCTGATTTGGGCCATCGGCTAGGAATGCGGGCGCACAAACAGTACGCGCTTAAAAACGGTGCCCTGGATGCCAAGCTGCTGCTGATGGATGTGGGTGGGGCGGCGCATGGCACTGATGCCGAGAGCGCGGCTCCCGCGGGTAATGGCGAGGTAGTGTCAGCGGCTAGCGCAGAGCGTCGTGAGGCCACGAGTGAAGCCTCGGCTGGCTTTGATACGCAAGCGGTTCCAAACGATTCACCTGCGCCAAAAGCTCAAGACAATGCGCAGATGTTTGCCAACCGCCTAATCAAAAATCAAAAGCGCCTGAAGAAGTGGCTGAAACAGAGCGGCGAAACGAGCTACCGCGTATACGACGCCGATATGCCCGAGTATGCCCTTGCGGTGGATCGTTACGGTGATCGAGTGCATGTGCAGGAATATGCAGCGCCCAGCTCAATCAATCCTTCTCAGGCGCAAAAGCGCTTGTACGACGCCTTGGAAGTAATGCCAGAGGCGCTGAACGTTGACGCCAGTAAGATCTATATTAAACGCCGCGAGCGGCAGGCTGGCAGCGCCCAGTATCAAAAGCGTGGCGCGAGCGGTGAGCGTTTTGAAGTGCAGGAAGGTAGCGCGCGGCTATGGGTGAACCTGCGTGACTATCTCGACACCGGGTTATTTCTGGATCATCGTCCGGTGCGTCGCATGCTAGGTGAGATGGCCAGCGGTAAGCGCTTCTTAAACTTGTTCTGTTATACCGCTACGGCAACGGTGCAAGCGGCATTAGGCGGTGCTAGTGACAGCGTCAGTGTGGATATGTCTAACACCTATCTTGAATGGGCTAAAGACAACTTCGCGCTGAATAAGCTTGATACGCGCCTACACCGGGTCGTACGCGATGACTGTTTCCGCTGGTTAGAAACCGCGAGTACCGAGTTTGATCTGATCTTCATGGATCCGCCGACGTTTTCTAACTCGAAGAAGATGCGCGACACGCTAGATGTGCAGCGTGACCATCCGCGTCTTGTGGATCTCGCTATGGCGCGATTAGCACCCGGCGGAACGCTAGTGTTTTCTAATAACCAGCGGCGATTTAAGTTGGATGAAACCCTCAGCGAACGTTACGCGGTAGAAGACATCACCGGGCGTAGCTTTGACCCCGACTTCCAACGGCGTACTAATTTGCACCATGTGTTTCTACTCCGTCATCCAGCGGCTCACTAAGCCTGCCAGAGGAGAGCATTGGAATGATCCGGCTATCGCTTTATACAACCCAGGGCTGCCATCTATGCACTCAGCTAGAGACATTGGTAGCCACGCTGGCGAATCAAAGAGTGTGGCTGCATCATATTGAGATTATTGATGATGCTGAGCTGGTTGAGCGCTACGGTACGCGCATACCGGTGCTGATGGATAGCCAAGGGGAGGAGCTGGAGCGTGGTTTCGAATTAGCGCGCTTGAGCGCTTGGCTACGCGAACACGGCTGGTTGAATGAAACGGCGCTGGCGGCGCTTGCAACGCCTCCAGATGCCGCGGCACCTACCGGTGTTCATGAGCGTAGCGGGCGGCGCTTTTTAGGCTAGCGAATGAGCTGCTTAAATCAAATCCAGTAGTGAGAGCTGACGCATGGCCTCCTGGCCTTCAGGCGTATGGTCGGCCACTTCCAGTATCTTACGAAAACCCCGTGAGGACTGAATCGTGGCCTCGTCCTCAAGCCACATCTGGGCTTGGTCCAAGGTGTCGGCTAGCTGATGTTTCAGGCCACCAAACTGAGTGCCGATTTGGCCCCAGGCGCGACTGAAAATCCAATCACCAAACATATCCTGGTGAATATGAACCAACACATAGTCATGGTTGGTTTCCCAGCGTACGATCACAACACTCTCCTTAAATGCCCTTTAAACACGCCTGCACATCAAACTTTCGCGGGCGTATTGTAAAGCCCGGATACCCAAACGCCTATGAAACTTATAATCGACGCCAATATCCCCGCTGCTGATGCCTGCTTTGGCTCGTTTGGTGCCATCAACCGCGTGCCCGGCCGTGAAATAACGGCCGCTCACCTGCACGATGCCGATGCGCTGATTGTGCGCTCTATTACGCAGGTTAACGGTAAGTTGCTTACTGACAGCCCCGTGCGCTTTATTGGCACCTGCACGATCGGCACCGATCATATCGATCATGCTGCGCTAGCGCAGCGCAATATCACTTTTGCTAGCGCTCCGGGCTGCAATGCTGAGGCGGTGGTCGATTACGTGTTGAGCAGTTTATTGACGCTAGCCGAGCGCGATGGCTGGCTGCTTAGCGAACGCAGTGTCGGCATTGTGGGGGTGGGGAATGTGGGCCGGCGGCTGGAAGCACGGTTAACGGCCATGGGCGTGGCTACGCTTGCCTGTGACCCGCCCAGAGCAGAGGTTGAGGGTGCGCAAGGGTTTCACTCGCTAGATGCTGTTATCAAGCACTGTGACGTGATTTGCCTGCATACGCCGCTGACTCGTGACGGCCCGCATGCCAGCTATCACCTGCTCAATGCTCAGCGTGTCGATGAAATCGCGCCGGGTAGCGTGTTGCTTAATGCCGGGCGGGGTGACTGTGTGGATGGCTTGGCACTGCGTAGCCGTTTAGCCAGTCAGGGTGATATCCGCGCGGTGCTAGATGTATGGGAAGACGAGCCGGCAATCGACGCTGGCTTGCGTGATTTGGTCTCACTAGCGACACCGCATATTGCCGGGCATAGCCTGGATGGCAAACTGCGGGGTACCTGGATGATTCAGCAGGCGCTAGCTCGTCACTGCGAAAAGCCTAGTGGACCCTCGTTTGTCGATATCTGCCCGCCGCCTGCGCTTGCATCGCTGCATATACAGCATCCGCTGGCACCAGAAGACGCCCTGCGTCTATGCATGCGAGCCGTTTATGACGTGCGCCGCGATCACGATACGTTTCAGCGCCAAGCGCTGCTCCAGGGGGGGGCAAAAGGTTTTGATGATTGTCGTGCTAACTACCCATTGCGGCGTGAGTTCGCCACGCTCAATGTGCAGTTGTCAGGGGATGCGGTGGCGCTAGAGGGCATGCTGCGCGGGGCGGGATTCGGTGTGGCGGAGGATGGAAGCAGCGGTAGTTGAAACAACAAAAGCTGAAACAACAAACGTTGAAACAATGAGGCCCGCATCTGTGGGCCTTAAATGTGTAGGACTAGTGCCCATACTTACTGACGATAGGCGGCTTCTTTCAGTGCGCGAATGCGTTCATCTAACGGCGGGTGGCTGGCAAACATCTTCTCAAGTAATGAGCGTGTTTGGCCTTTGGTGATCGCCATGGCGCGCAGCGTATCGGGCATTTGGTCGGGCATTTCGGTTTCGGTCTTCAAGCGCGCGAGGGCGCTGACCATTGCATTAGTGCCTGCCAAGCGCGCACCGGCTTCATCGGCGCGATATTCACGATAACGCGAGAACCAGGCAACGATGGCGGAGGCCAAAATACCAAATACGATCTCTGCCACAATCACTACGGCAAAGTAGCCCATAAAGCCTAAACCGCCTTCACCACCGCTGCGGCTTTTCAGGAAGTTATCGACTAAGTGCGCTACCACGCGGGCAAAAAACATGACGAAGGTATTCACTACCCCTTGGATCAGCGCCAGCGTGACCATGTCGCCGTTGGCCACGTGGCCAATTTCGTGGGCCAAAACCGCGCGGACTTCTTCAGGGCGCATGCGATTCATTAAGCCCGCCGATACCGCGACGAGCGCATCGTTTTTATTCCAGCCAGTTGCAAAGGCGTTGGACTGTTGGGCCGGGAATATGCCCACTTCGGGCGTTTTGATGCCGGCCTCGCGGGAAAGCTCCGCGACGGTGTCCAGCAACCACTGTTCGGTGGCATTGGAGGGCGTTTCAATAATCACCGTGCCCGTGCTGCGCTTAGCCATCCATTTGGAAATGAATAGCGAGATGATGGAGCCTGCCATGCCGAATATGAAGCAGAAAATTAGCAGGCTGGTAAAGTTGATGCCTTGACCACGTAAATAGCCTTCAACGCCTAGTAGGCGCAAGGTAATGCTGGCGACCAGCAACACCGCTATGTTGGTGCCTAGAAACAGCAGAATTCGCATCATTATGCAGGTCCTCCCTTAGCGTTTATGGAAACGGTTTATACACACAGCCAATAAAATGAGTCGTGATCTAGAGACTTAACTACGTGCTCTTCATGGCAGTTTCAAGTCAAAGCACCGTCAGCGTATGCCGGTGCCCAATGACGGTGCTATGCCATCGCTAGCGACTCGCCCGGCTTCACTGCCGATAGCGGGATAAGAAGTTGGCAAAACGATCCAAAGCATCGCCTAGCTGGTCTGCCCAAGGCAGCGTCACAATGCGGACATGGTCAGGCTCGGGCCAGTTAAAGGCTGTGCCTTGCACCAGCAATATTTTTTCCTGCAGCAGCAGATCAAGTACCAACTGCTGGTCATCTTTGATATTGAATACCTTAGGATCGAGCCGCGGAAACGCGTAGAGCGCACCTTTTGGCATCACGCAGGAGACGCCGGGGATGGCATTTAGCTTCTCAATAGTAATGTCACGCTGCGCCAGCAGCCGCCCGCCAGGCAGGATTAAATCATTAATTGATTGATAGCCCCCTAACGCGGTTTGAATCGCATGTTGTGCTGGCACGTTGGCACATAGCCGCATGGAGGCCAGCATATTGAGCCCCTGGATATAATCTTTGGCGTTTAATTTAGCCAGGGTGCCGGAGAGAATCATCCATCCCGATCGAAAGCCTGCACAGCGGTAGCTTTTAGATAGCCCATTCATGGTAATGACCAGCTGATCATCGTCGGCCAGCGCACCGGTGGCGGTATGCTCTACGCCGTCATACAGAATTTTGTCGTAGATCTCGTCGGAGAACACCACCAGGTTGTGCTGTTTAGCAATCGCCAACACGTCTTTAACCACCTCCGGCGGATATACCGCGCCGGTAGGGTTGTTGGGGTTAATCAGAACAATGGCGCGGGTTTGGCTGGTGATCTTGGCGCGAATGTCTGCCATGTCGGGCGTCCAGTCGGCCTGTTCATCGCATAGGTAATGCACTGCGTGGCCGCCTGAAAGGTGTGCGGCGGCTGTCCAAAGCGGGTAGTCAGGCGCGGGAATCAATACTTCATCGCCGTCATTAAGCAGCGCCTGCATCGCCATCACAATCAGCTCAGAGACGCCGTTGCCGATGAATATGTCCTCAATGCCGACTCCGGGAATCTGATTGCGCTGGCACTCCTGCATAATCGCTTTGCGTGCGGAGTAAAGTCCTTTGGAGTCGCAGTAGCCCTGTGCCGTAGGCAGGTTACTCATCACATCCTGAAGAATCTCTTCCGGTGCTTCAAAGCCAAAAGGCGCAGGGTTTCCGATGTTCAGCTTAAGTATTCGATGGCCTTCTTCCTCCAGGCGTTTGGCGTGGTCGAGTACCGGGCCGCGAATGTCATAGCAGACATTATGCAGCTTATGAGATTTTTTCAGCGGTTGTGTTTCATGCGACTGCGGAGTAGTCATGAGATGTCTGTCCAAAAGTGGCTAGAGGCCCAAAAGTGTCCAAAAGCATGTGTATCTAAAAACATGAGTTTAAAACAGTGCCCGCAAGCTGCCGTTAGCTATGGGGCTATTGGCCATTATGCGTCGGAAAGCACTTGATTGTCTTCGTCGTTTTGCACCGGTGGCGGTGGAATATCCGCAGGTGTCTCCAGCGTCATTCGCCCTAACTTACCGTCGCGCAGTTCGTGGAGCAGAACTTCCGCGCCACGGTGCAGATCGACTGCGCCACCGGCACGCAGCCCGCCGCGCCGGGCGGCGATGTCTTTTAAAATGGCATGACCATCGAAGCCTGCAATAGCAAGGAAATCGGGTTTTTTCGGGCCGTCGGCATCAATGTCGTGGGGAATGTCTGGCGCGGCGTAAGGCGGCAGCTCTTTGAGCTTATAGCGCGCAGTCAGCGCCTCAGGATAGCGTTTGGCAAGCTCTGCACTAGCGACAATTCCTACATCGATGTACTCAATGGCCGTATCGCGGATAGCGCCGGTGGCCGCGAGGCGATAGGCGCTGGCCTGATCTTCTATTTTGGGCCACAGCACTCCCGGCGTGTCGGTAAGCGCTACACGCCCATCAATGCGCACCTTTTGCTGGCGCTTAGTCACGGCAGGTTCGTTGCCCGTTTTAGCAATTTTACGCCCGGCCAGGCCGTTAATCAGCGTGGATTTGCCCACGTTGGGAATGCCCATCACCATCACGCGAACATCTCGGTCGGCGCGTACCGCACCGGCCAACTCATGGCAAAGTTTGGGGATTTGCTTTAGCTCACGGGTGTTGGTGGTGGTGACCGCGAAGGCGCGCATGTTCTCTTGGGCATCGAAAAAAGCGACCCATTCGGCGGTCTTCTCTGGGTCGGCAAGGTCGGCGCGGGAAAGAATTTTTAGCACCGGCTTATGGCGCGTCAGCTCGGCCAGCATTGGGTTGGCGCTGGAGTAGGGCAGACGTGCATCAAGTACTTCAATGACGACGTCGATTTCAGGCAGCACCTCTTTGATCTGGCGGCGGGCCTTGTTCATATGTCCGGGGAACCAGCCGAGCATGAGTCTCTCCTACAAGCACAAAAAAGCGGGCTGCCATTCTAGCAGATGGCGCCCGCCTTGCTGGGTTTCCTTTTAGCCGCGATTACTCGTCGGGGTGAAATTCCAGCGACACTGAGTTAATGCAGTAGCGTAAACCGGTCGTTTCTGGCGGTCCGTCTGGAAAAACGTGGCCTAGGTGGGCATCGCAGTGTGAACAAACGACCTCCGTGCGCTGCATGCCATGGGTGCCATCTTGATGCTCTTCCACACAGCGGGTACCTAACGGCCGATCAAAGCTAGGCCAACCGCACCCGGCATCAAATTTATGCTCGTTCTCAAACAGCGGTGCATTGCAGCACACACAGTGATAAATGCCCTGGGCATCCACCACCTGATAATCGCCGCTGAACGGGCGTTCTGTGCCTTTTTCTCGCGCTACGCGGTACTGTTCTGGCGTCAGCTGTTTTTGCCACTCTTCGGGCTTTTTTTCAATTTTAGCCATGCTGTTCACTCTCCCTTATGTAGTGCTTGGACTAAAAACCGTCAAAGCTTTCTAACCTAGTGACAGCGCTTAGTCACCTTGAGTTTCAGCATGGGCGATTATGCCGCGCTCTGCCAGCGGCAGGCTGAATATCAATGTGACAGGCTTGCGGCGCCGTCAAGTGCACTATCCCCCAGTAAGTGCGTTATACACGGGTGCTGCTACGGTAGAATGCTTGACAGCTAAGTAAGGTCTGAGTAATATACGCGCCACCTCAACGAGGTAATGAAACGTCCCATTCGTCTAGTGGTCTAGGACACCGCCCTTTCACGGCGGTAACAGGGGTTCGAACCCCCTATGGGACGCCATTTACGTCGTAAGGTTTATCGGAATGCGGGAATAGCTCAGTGGTAGAGCATCGCCTTGCCAAGGCGAGGGTCGGGAGTTCGAATCTCCTTTCCCGCTCCAAGCATTTGTAGTGCTTACAGTGTCCCATTCGTCTAGTGGTCTAGGACACCGCCCTTTCACGGCGGTAACAGGGGTTCGAACCCCCTATGGGACGCCATCTCCGGTAGCAAGAATTCTATTAAGCGGGAATAGCTCAGTGGTAGAGCATCGCCTTGCCAAGGCGAGGGTCGGGAGTTCGAATCTCCTTTCCCGCTCCAAGTTTTTGAAGTGCATACAGTGTCCCATTCGTCTAGTGGCCTAGGACACCGCCCTTTCACGGCGGTAACAGGGGTTCGAACCCCCTATGGGACGCCATCTTGCGCTTATATGCAGTTTTTTGCGTTGCGGGAATAGCTCAGTGGTAGAGCATCGCCTTGCCAAGGCGAGGGTCGGGAGTTCGAATCTCCTTTCCCGCTCCAAGCGCATTTAGTGTTATTTTCCCCTATTTCTATGATGCATCAGCTATCTGCTGAGCGTCATTTTTTGTGTGTCTGGCGCTTGGTGAGTGGTCTCTCGCCTTGAAAAATTAGTTTGCGCCCTAATCATTTACTTTATCTTCTTATATTTGCTGACAGGACATTTTCATGGCCGAACCGGCATTGTCGATCCGTGGCCTTACCAAGGTGTACGCCAACGGCTTTCAAGCGCTTAAAGGTATTGATCTCGACGTCCAGCAGGGCGATTTTTTTGCGCTTTTGGGTCCCAATGGGGCCGGAAAATCCACTACTCTTGGTGTGGTTTGCTCACTGGTGCAAAAAACGGCGGGCAGCGTTTCTATCTTTGGCATCGATATTGATAAAGATTTTGCCAAAGCCAAGTATCAGCTAGGCGTTGTGCCCCAAGAGTTCAACTTTAATCAGTTTGAGAAGGTGCTCGATATCGTACTGGCTCAGGCAGGCTATTACGGCATGAGCACTCGCGAGGCATTGCCACGTGCCCAGCAGCTTCTTACAGATTTGGGCCTTTGGGAGAAGCGCGACGGCAACGCACGCATGCTCTCAGGTGGGATGAAGCGACGGCTAATGATTGCCCGGGCGCTAATGCATCGCCCCCGGCTGCTGATTTTGGATGAGCCCACTGCCGGTGTCGATATCGAGCTGCGGCGCAGTATGTGGGAATACATGCGGCGCATTAACCAGGATGAAGGCACGACGATCATCCTGACAACGCACTATCTGGAAGAGGCTGAGAGCCTGTGTCGCAATGTCGCTATTATCAATGATGGCGACATTGTGCGTAATACCAGCGTGCGTCAGCTGCTGGCTGAGCTTGATACAGAGACCTTCCTCATTGATTTAGCTGAGCCGGTCGCAGAGACACCGCATGTTGAGGGCTTTGAACTTCATCAGCTAGAGCCCACCCAGCTTTCACTGTTGGTGCATCGCGGCCAGCGTTTGAATGATGTATTCAATGCGCTAAGTGAGCAGGGTGTGCAGGTGGTGTCTATGCGTAACCGGGCTAATCGCTTAGAGGAGATGTTCGTGTCAATGGTAAAAGGCAGCAACCAGGGGGCGATAGATCAGCGTGCTGACGCTTCTAGCGGTGAGAGTTCTGATGCCGAAAACAGGGAGTCTCGCTTATGAATGCAAGCCAAACATTGATTGCTCTATGGACCTTGGTGCTGAAAGAAATTAAGCGTTTTACGCGCATTTGGCCGCAAACGCTGCTGCCGCCCTCTATCACGATGGCGATGTATTTCATTATTTTTGGCAATCTAATCGGCTCGCGAATTGGCGACATGGACGGCTTCAGCTACATGGACTTTATTGTTCCAGGGTTGATCATGATGTCCGTGATTACCAACAGCTATTCCAACGTGGCATCGAGTTTCTTTTCGAACAAATTTCAGCGTTCGATTGAAGAAATGATGGTGTCGCCGATGCCTAACTGGGTGATTTTGTCCGGCTTTATTTTAGGCGGTATGGCCCGTGGCCTCGGTGTGGGGGTCATTGTGACCGTGGTTTCGCTGTTCTTTACCCGCTTAACCATGGAGCATCCGCTGCTCACGATATTAGTGGTTGTGCTTACGTCTGCACTGTTTTCCATTGGCGGTTTTATCAACGCCTTGCTGGCCAACAAGTTTGACGATATTTCCATTGTACCGACCTTCATACTGACGCCGCTGACTTACTTGGGCGGTGTCTTTTACTCTATTTCGATGTTGCCAGACTTCTGGCAGAGCGTTTCCATGCTCAATCCTATCTTGTACATGGTTAACGTGTTTCGTTATGGATTCTTAGGCGTCTCGGATATTCCCGTTGGCTGGGCGCTCGCTGCGATTTTGGCCTTTATTATCGTGCTATTCAGCGTTGCGCTGGTGATGCTGGAGCGCGGTAAAGGCATTCGTAGTTAATTGCATTGCATGACGGCATTAAGCAGAGAGTGACAGATAATGACACATCGCCCAGATACCTTAGAACACGCGCCGCTAGGGCGCGATTCCACTTACCCCGAAAAGTATGACGCGGCGCTGCTTTATCCCATTGTTCGTGCGGCCAACCGAGTGCCGCTAGGGATTGAAGAGGGGGCTTTACCGTTTGTGGGTGAAGACGAATGGCATGCGTTTGAAGTGTCCTGGCTGAATTCCCGCGGCAAGCCCGTGGTGGCCGTGGCACGTTTTCGCCTGCCCGCCAGCTCGCCCAATTTGATTGAGTCTAAGTCGTGGAAGCTCTATCTCAATAGCTTTAATCAAACTCGCTTCTACAGTCGTGAAGACGTGATGCAAACGCTTGCCAATGACCTCGCTATCGCAGCGGGTGCCGAGGTGAGCGTTGAGTTATTTGATGTGGATGCCCCTGAGCTTACAGTGCAGTGCTTGCCGGGCGAATGTTTGGACGACTTAGATATCGCAGTAAGCGATTACACGCCTAGCAGCGCTCATTTAACGGTAAGCGATGAGGTCGTCGAAGAGACGCTGTATTCCCACTTGCTCAAATCTAACTGCCCCGTTACCGGCCAGCCGGACTGGGGCAGCGTGTTGATTCGCTATAAAGGGCCAAAGATTGATCGCGAAGGGCTGTTACGCTATCTGATCGGGTTTCGACAGCATCAGGATTTTCACGAGCATTGCGTTGAACATGTCTTCACCGACCTAATGACGTATGCGCAGCCCAGCCAGCTGCTAGTGCTTGCCCGCTACGTACGTCGTGGCGGGTTGGATATTAGTCCTTGGCGCGCAACACCTGGACTGATGCCGCCTACGCCGCTGAGGCTGGCAAGGCAGTAAACGGCAGTGTTATAAATGACGATGCTACCGTAGTCACATACGATTGAACCTGGACTGGAGTCATTAATGGACGCACTCACGCTTCTTCACGAACGCAGCTCAATGGGCAAGCTGGCTGAGCCGGCGCCCAGTGCCGAACAGCTCAGTATTATTTATCAGGCAGCACTGCGCGCACCCGACCATAAAGAGCTGCGCCCTTGGCGCTTCATTGAATTCAGTGGGGAGGGGCGTGAGCGTCTAGGCGAGCTATTTGCCGAAGCAGAGTTCCAGGAAGACCCGCATGCCGATGACGATACGCTGAATTCGGCGCGTAAAAAGCCGTTGCGTGCGCCGATGGTGATCGCCGTTATCGCAAAGGTTACGCCAGAGCTCGATAAAGTGCCCAAAATGGAGCAGGTAATTTCCGCAGGCTGCGCTGCCCACGGTATCTTGCTGGCCGCCCACGCACAGGGCTTAGGCGCTATGTGGCGCAGTGGGAAGTACGCGTTCGATTCGGTGGTACGTAAAGGCTTGAGCCTGAGTGAAGATGACGAGGTTGTCGCATTCATCTATTTAGGCGCGCTAGGCGGTCGCCATAAGCCAGTGGCGGAGCATAGCGTTGCTGACTTTGTTGAACGCTGGGATTAGGCAGGCGAACCTATGAAGCTATCTCGTAAACCGGGCGTGCCGCATCCACGTCTGCCGCTGCCCAATGGCCAGCAGGAAGGTCTCGCTGCTTTTCAGCAGTGGCTAGGTGAGGCGATTCCTATGGTGGGCACGCTAGGCATTAGCGAAATGGTGCGCGAAGGTGATGCGCTCACCTGGCAATTAGCGCTAGAGCCCAACCTTAACGATAAAGGCACGGGCTTTGGTGGCGCACTGACGGCGCAAACCACTCTGCAAGGCTGGTGTTGGGTCACGCTATGGCTGCGCGAGCAAGGCTTGGCACGCGATGTGGTAGTTGCAGAGGCTAGTCAGCGCTTTCTTGCCCCGGTTGTGGGCAACTACCGTTTAATATGCACACCGCTTGAACCTGCGGGGCCCGCTCAGCTTGCCAATATGCTCGCCGAACGTGGTAAAGGGCGTATTGCACTGAATCATCAGCTCTACTGTGGAGAAACACTCTGCCTGGAAGCCCGCGGCAGCTACGCCGTGTTGCCGCAACGCTAGCCGATAGGCGCGAAAAGCCTGAAAAGGCTTGCTATTTCGCAGCTTAGGCCATAGTATGTGCGCCGTTCTGTTGCGAAAGGTTCATCCTTTGAGCAGAGCCAAAATGTGGAGAGGTGTCCGAGTGGTCGAAGGAGCACGCCTGGAAAGTGTGTAAGTCGTAAGGCTTCGAGGGTTCGAATCCCTCCCTCTCCGCCACAGAATTTAAAAAGCCCGCTGATTTTTCAGCGGGCTTTTTTATGGCTCGCTATTAAAACGGTAAGCGACCGCTGAAACCAACGCCTAGTACGGCAACGAGAACAACAACGATAACGACGATAGTGGTAGTAGACATATTCTCTTCCTTTGAGTGGTGAGCGTTGCTACAGCGTAGTCACAATCGCACTATTTCGCACGCTGGCGAAAGGGGCTGAGCAGCTTTTCCATATTAGCAGTCATGAGCTGCAAAAACGCCCGGCAGCGGGACTGTCGAGCGTTGCTACAGTAGCAGAAAACATTAAGGGGAAGGATTATTTCCCGCACTGGCAGTCGTGACCACAGTCTTGCGAGCCATCGGCGTGGCCGGTGGCGCAGGACTCGCAGCAGTATAATTTTCCCTCTTTCTCAACGGGTTTGCTATCGACAGAGCAAGTACATTTCGGGCATGCGCACGCTTGTTCAGACATAATGATTCTCCTCGGTGGACGATATAAGCGTAGACCATTCCGTCGATATATCACCACGCATTATGCTAACTCTCAGGGCGCATTTTAAGTGCTAAGTGCGTTGCCCAGCCTGCCAAAATATTCGCCGAATGCGGTATTAATGCGAACCCGCTGTTCTCCCTGAGGATAAAGCCCTTTGTCTGCGTCCGGCGAGGCTTTTGTGCCTTTGACTAAGAAGTGATTGGTGATGGCTGCGTCCTGTATAAAAGCCTCAAAAGCACGCGCACAGAGTTCCTCGGGCTTACTGTAATAGAGCTGGCCAAGTTGTTTGTCCATGCGCACCGAGCGTTTAAACAGTTCGCTTGGCTGGTCGCCTTCTGGTTGCAAAAGTACCGCCTTGAAGCAGCGCATTAGCAGCTGATTAAGCGAGTGAGGGACTGGCGTGGCTTCGGCTAACCAGGCAGTAGAGGCGAACATGTGGGCGGGCGCGCCGCGAAAACATTTCTGGGCAATGTAGTGGTCGAAAGCATGAAACCACTCGTGAGCAATGCTGCCGGGGCCAGCATTTTTAGCGAGTGCAAAGCTGCGTTGGTGGGGGTCGTAATGCGCAGCAACCCCGGGCCGGCCGCCACAGCCATACTGTAAGGCTATGGAGCCGCGCAGCGAAATCAGTGTTTCTGGGCCTTGTAGAATCAACATAAGATCGCACAAGGCATCGTGAAACAGCTCGGAGGCACGGTCGCGCTCAGCGCTTGTGACCCAGCGGCCAATCTCAATGGAGCGGAAATCGAACTGGCGCCGGATTAAGGCAAAGTTAGTTGCTTTGCCCCGACGATGATTAGGCCCGTTGCGATAAAAGTCTCGTGCCTCAATGCTCACTGTTTCTCACTGCTGGCAGCGGTATATGTGCCCCGTCTAGCAGGGCTTCTGATAGGTTAGAGCGATGGACGATTAGAGGTCCATCTCGCGTGCTTGGATAAAGTACTCGCGCAGCTGGGTCAGTTGGCTCTCGTTCCAACCGGGCGGCTCCGAAAGGGCCGCCCACGCACTAATGTAGTCTTCAGCGGCTATTTCGTGACCAAAGCTTGGCGGTGAGCTACCTGTTGCAAGGTCGGCTAGCAGCTGCAGCATAGTGACGACAGGATACCAGCGTAGGTCGGGTGAAACATCGGGGCCACGTGGTTCGCGCATCCAATCAGGTTCGCGCCAAAAGGCGGCGGGTTCAAAAAAGGTAATTGGATCGCTGGCATACTGTAAGTAGGCAATACGGAAGTCACCCCACTGCGTATCAGAGCTTTGCAGACCTTGATGTTGATTCATAAAGCGCACCACGGAGCCGCCTCGAAACGTTGGCAGCCAGGCGGGTGTGCCCGTATCGCGATCACTGGTAACGGTGCGCCAGGTTTCACTACGAAAAGGGGGGCCACTCCACAGTGCGCCATGAAACGGGTCTTCAATAATGTCGTAAAGATCAAACGAGAGATCTGAATTCAGCGCGCCTAGGCTCAGCCCAAATAGATATAAGCGCGGCCGTTCATCGCGGGGCAAGGTTGTCCAATAATCATAAACCGTGGTGAACAGCGCTCGCGCACTTTCGACGCCGTATTCGCCCTCAGCAATCAGTGAGAGGTGGCTGGGTAAGTAGGAGTATTGGGCAGCAACGGTGGCAATATCGCCACGGTGCAGATACTCCACGGTATCTTGCGCTGCCGGATCAACCCAGCCGCGCCCTGTAGGCGTGGCAATAACCAGCACTGAGCGCTCGAAACCATCCACACGAATGAGCTCTGCGAGGGCGAGCTCTGCGCGTTCCTGCGCTGTTTCAGCGGCATTTAAGCCAACGTAGACGCGTATGGGGTCGGGCGTTTCTTCATCGAGATAGCGGCCTATTTGCTCGCCGCTAGGGCCTTGCGTCACAAAGCGGCGTCCTCGACTGCCTAGTGCTTCCCAACTGATGAGGGATTCTGCACTGCCGGGCCTCATTGGATTGTCAGGGGGCGAAAGGTCGTCCTGAATTAGCTCGTCCACCTGCTGATAAGAGCGGTCGGCTATTTGTAACGCAAGCGAATAAATGACCCCCTCAAGCACCGACCAAAAGAGCGCCACGGCGGCTATTGTGCCGAGCACATAGGAAACACGGCGGGGGACAATGTGGGCCATTTTGCGTGATAGCAGCCGAAAGGTACGCTTGAATAGATAGGCTATCAGCAGCATGAAAACAAAGACGGCTAGCGCGATCAGCGCAATAGAAAACGGTCGAGTGCCGCTTGCTGGCGCCATGCCCATCAATGTGCGGATACTATTTTGCCACTCCGACGCTTGCCATAAAAATACTCCCGCGACGAGCGTGCAGATCGCCGCTGCGACCCACTTTATTTTTCGCTCTATGCGCAGGTTAGGTTCTGGAATATGCAGGTACGCCCATGCCCAATGGCTGGCGACGCCGAGGGCGTAGCCAGCGGTAAAGCTCAGGCCGGAAACGATGCCCTGTGGCATCAGTGGGCGAGGAAGCAAACTGGGCGTCAGCGAGAAGGCAAACAGTAGTGTGCCCAGCACCAGCCCGACGCCAGATAAGCGGCTAAATAAAGGGGCAAGCCGCTGTCTTCCTGTACTAGTGACCATCTGTTACCTTTCAGCGAGACGTATTCAAACAGGCCGACTCAACGATATTTTGTCATCGTGAGTCGCGTGGGCCTGTTAAAAATTATAATTGAGGGATACGCCGGTCACCGTTTGCCAATCGCTGCCTAGCTCATCCACGATAGGGCTGTCCGATGCGTTGCCCGTTAGGTAGCTTGTCCCCACGAAACCTGTTGCTGACCATTCTGGCGTTAGCGCGTAAGTCAGGCTGCTGCTTACGCCTAGCCGCCAGTATCCGCCGTCAGGATTGTATTGGGCAATCCCGCTACGCAGGCTGTCGCGTGCTGAAACGCCGAACATTGACTCTGTCCACTTTTCGTTTGAGTAATGAGCGCTTGGCGATAAAGAGAAAAATAAACGCTCACTAAGCGGTGTACGCCAGGCCGCTGCTACTTCAAACTCTGCGCCATCCACATCGCCGGTTACCGGCGTGCTAGCCGCCACGCTGTAGAGCCACTCTCTTTGCTCGTAGCCAACGCGTAGCCCTAGCGTTGCACCGCCATCTACTTCTTCGAAGGCGCTTATATCACCTTTGTTGTCACGCCCAAAGGTGTAGCCAATAAAGGGCGATACGGTCCAGCCGCCATCACGAATAGCGTGCCATTCAATGCCAGAGCGCGGATTGATGGTGAAGGTCTCGCCATAGGTGAGATTTATCGATGGCCATAGTTTTGTATCGTAGTCGTCGCTGCCTAAGTAATCGGGCGCGTAGAGCACGCCAGCGCCAATACTTCCTTCCCAGCTATCTGCCGAGGCAATCGGCGAAATAGCCAAACCAATCACGGCGGCAGACCACCAAGTATATTGAGTCACGTGTGTCATCCTTGTGGGTAGCGAAACGTGCATGATTGTATGTTTTTGTTTGGAAAGTTGGCAAGTTGCTTGTTTCAATTTTAAATCGTTCAAACGCTATTTATTTGCGACTGCATATCACAGGTTAGATAAATCCATGGATATAAGGCGCATTGTGCCCTTCAAGCACAGGGAAGTGGTAACAGGGAAGGCAAAGCTAGGAATGCTTTAAGTACTCAGGGAAGCACGAACAGGACGTTTGTGAAGAAGCATCATGGAAGGTTTAATAAAGCCCCAGCCAAGGAATGGCCGGGGCTTCTTTTTGCGTGCAATCTTAAACTACTTTATTTGCTAAGACGGCATAGGAAGCAGTAATGGCATAATAAAGTAAACAAATAGCGTGATGATAATGGCGCTAACAATATTCATCGCAAAGCCTGCTTTTGCCATCTCCTTAATTGAGATTCGCCCGCTGGAGAAAACGGCAGCGTTAGGTGGCGTGGAAATAGGCATCATGAAAGCGCAGGTAGTTGCCAGAGCAACGGCCACCATTAGGCCCAGCGGATTACCTGTCGTAATCGCGGCAGCCATTCCCGCCGTAATAGGCAGTGCCATATTGGCCGTTGCGGTGTTAGAGATAATCTCGGTTAGGAACAGCATCAGCAGCACCATAAAGAGAATTAGCACAAAGTAATTAACGCCGTCTAAGAGCTGCAGCTGCTGGCTGATCCAGCCCGTTAAGTCACTCGCACTGAAGGCGGCGGCGAGCGTCATGCCGCCGCCCCAAAGTATAAACAGCCCCCACGGCAGGCGTGCCATGTCATCCCACACTAACAGGCTACGTTTTTCGCTTTGAGCTGGGATAATAAATAGTGTCACCGCCGCAATAACCGCAATTAATGTATCGTTTAGCGGTAGATCAAAGAAGGGTGCTAACCAGCCCCTTAACGCCCATGCGAGTGCGGTAGTGACAAACACTATCAGTACGCGCTTTTCCTCGGGCCCCATAGGGCCAAGTGCTTTCAACTCTTCGGCAACGAAGTTAACTTCTAGGCGAGTGTTGGGCACCTTGGCATAAATATGGGTGAGATAGACGTACAAGATGACGAGCATGATAAGAGTAAGAGGAAGTGCAAACATCATCCAATCTAAAAAGCTAATTTCAACCCCGTCAAAAAATTGCGGAATCATAGCCACCACTATGGCATTGGGCACCGAGCCAATAATCGTAGCCAAGCCACCAATGGAAGCTGAGTAAGCAACAGTGAGTAGCAGCACGCGTGCAAACGCATCGCGCTGCTTACCATCGAACTGGTCACGCTCATCCAGCTCTCCGAGCAGGGCAATGGCTATGGGTAGCATCATCAGCGCCGTGGCGGCATTTGAAATCCACATGGAAAGAAAGGCTGAGGCGATCATCACGCCAAGCACAATGCTGCGTAGGCTATTGCCGATACGGCTAACAATATTCAGTGCAATGCGGCGATGTAAGTTCCAACGCTCAATGGCAATGGCCAGTATAAAACCGCCCATATACATATAAATAACCGGGTTTGCGTAGCCGACCACGGTGTCATCTAGTGTCATTACGCCGCTTAGCGGCAAAATAATCATGGGTAAAAACGAGGTGACTGGAATGGGTACGGGTTCGGTTACCCACCACACGGCCATCCAGGCGGTTAGGCCAAGAACCAGGCGCGGCGCAGGGTCGATCAGAGTGGCGGGCATGAGAAGCTGTACAAGTATGCACAGCAGCGGCCCGGCCAGCAGGGGCGTCCAATGGCGCCATCCTTGCGATGAAACTCCCATTTATTAACTCCATTGATAAGCAATAACGTGTAAGTACTAGCTAATTAACGGGAGGGATCCTACCACTTTCGTTTATTGAACGTTGGTTGTATGGATGCAACTTTAGTAGTGGTGGAAGGGGCGAGGGAAAGGTTTCGTATTGATAAGGAGGGAGGCGAGCTGAATCAAACATGGCCCGCTAGAAGCTATCTAGCGGGCCATTTACAAGGGATGTAAAAAAGCACTTAGCGTGGGCGCTGTTTACGCAGGCTTAATCTCTGCGCTTTCATCACCTTCACTGGCAGGCTTATCACTACCCTGATGAGTTAGCGGGCTTGCTTGATCTAAACGCGGATGGTTATCCAGGAATTCACGTTCAAGATTGGGTAGTTTGTCCAGTGCTTGCAGGGTATGAGTAAGCGCGTAGATGGCGGCTAGCACGTCTTGGGTATGGCCGGTTTCTGAAATTGTATGCATATTGCGAGTCGGAAAGCCGATTGAGGTAGCGGCGCTGTCAATCGATGCCAATACCCCTGCCATGCCATCGGTGCCGGTATCCACGCCGACAATGTCGCGCTGCATGGGTATATCCTGCTCTTTCGCCGCGGTAGCAATAATGCGGTTGAGCTGTTCGCTGGCAATCGAACCCACTGCCATGGTGAAGCCTTTACCCATTTCTAGCGGCTGCATGCGTTTGTCACCAATACCTGGGGCCGCGACATAGTCGTGATTAACATCTACGCCAATCAGCGCATCGGGCTTCATTTCACCGGCCATGACGCGGCTACCAAAGCGGCCAATTTCCTCGTAGCTGGCAATGGCAAATAGCACGCGAATATTTTTTGTGCCGCCTGCTTCGGCGATAAGACGAGCCACTTCGGCAGCCACAAAACAGCCAAGGCCGTTATCTAAATAAGCACCATAGAAGGTATTGGGACTAAAGCCGGGGCGAATGGGGCGGTCGAAAATGATCGAATCGCCGGGACGTACGCCGAGGTTTAATACTTGCTGTTTTTTGTTGTCACCGTGAATCTGCAAATCTAGATAAATCTGCTCTTTTTTGAGCCCTTTGTCGCCTGTGCGCATGCTTGGGTCTGAAAAGTGAATGGCGCCAAGTGCTTCAACCGTGCCGCCTTCAATGCTGCGATAGCTACCGGGGGCTTCCGGGTCTTCGCTAAATAGCTTTACCTCATGGCCGACTAATACGGTCGGCAGGAATGAATCGGTATTGATCCAGATTTTGCCGTCTTCACCAATTGAGCGTACTTGCATGCGAATTTTATCTGCATGGCCGATAATCATGACCTTAAACATGTCGTCACGATCAGGATGGGTGTCCAGAACAACGCCCGCATTGCCCTTGAACTGATGCAGATGCCAGCCTTTAGGCGCAAAACTTTCAAAATGGGGCTTGAGTACGCCGTACGTCATTGCGGCTTCCAGGCCCACTGGGCTTGGCGCGGCAAGAATATCGCGCATTAATTTAAACTGCGCCTCGGGCATCGGTTGCGTCCAGGGTTTTGCCGTATCGCTCATCGTTTTCGCTCACTCATGAAGGTGGGTGTTTATCGCCTCTAGTCTGCCAGATTCCGGCCCGGCGTGTAGAAAAAGCCGAGGTGAACGACCGAAGTGACGCCGCCGGTTCGTGCTCAGCCCGCTAGGCGTCATGACGTGCTGCCCGGTACGCTTTACTATGTTTATGAATATATGTTTATGAATATATGTTTATGAATGAATGCATGCTAATTAAGACAACAATAGTAACGTTGTTTCAGGAGCCGTTCGATGACTGTAGTAACGCTAAGTTCCCGGCGCTTTAAAGTGCTGCTGGCAGGCGTTTGTAGCCAGATATTGTGCATGGGAATAGCGCGCTTTGCCTATACGCCTTTATTGCCGGTGATGCAGCAGCAGAGTTGGATGGGGGATGCTGATGGTGGCTGGCTAGCGGCGATCAACTACGCAGGCTATATGCTCGGGGCCGTGCTGGCAGCGTCCGTGCGCAGTATTTATACCAAGGATACGTTGTACCGGATTGGGCTGGTGCTGGCCGTGCTGACCACCGCGGGTATGGCCTTGACCGACCACTTTTGGCTCTGGGCAGGATTACGCTTTCTATCAGGACTTTCCACCAGTAGCTCGATGCTATTAGCTTCGGGTCTGATTCTGCATTGGTTGATTCAGCATCGTCAGCGCGGCGAGTTAGGCATTCATTTTGCCGGAGCGGGACTGGGAATTGTAGTGGCCGCCTTAGCGGTGGAATACATGCTGTCACTGTCACTTGGCTGGCGGGCCCAGTGGTGGGGCTTTGGTTTGCTAGGTGCAATACTGTTAGTACCCGCATGGCGTTGGCTACCGCGCCCGGTGAAATCGCTACCTGGTGCAAGCGAAGCAAGTGCGACCCCCGTTATGCCCCCTTCGCGCACGTTTATGCGCTTAATGTTGCCTGCCTATTTCTGTGCAGGCTATGGCTATGTCATCAGCGCCACGTTCATTGTCACGATTGTGGAACGCGAGCCGCTTCTGGTGGGGGCGGGCAACTGGGCGTTTGCCCTGGTGGGCTTGGCGGCAGCCCCGGCGGTGATGCTTTGGGATTTGATCGCCCGGCGGATTGGCTATTTGGGTGCTTTGATTGTCGCGATGCTGATACAAGCCGTCGGCATCGTGCTGCCCGCTATAACATCAAGCCTAGCCGGCGTACTCCTGAGCGCCGTGCTTTATGGCGGTACCTTCCTAGGCTGTGTCAGCCTTGTGTTGACCATGGCAGGCAGGCTGTATCCATCAAGCCCTGCACGCTTAATGGGCCAGATGACGCTGGCTTATGGCGCGGCACAAATTTGTGCGCCGGCGCTAACTGGCATGCTGGCAGAGGCTTCAGGGCATTATAGCGTTGGACTTTGGCTGGCCGGTGGTTTTGTGATAATTGGCGCGGTGCTGTTGGTCTGGTTGCGCCAAGTGGATCAAACCGCTCAGCGTTTGGATGCCGCGGCCAAAGCCTCCGTGTATGCCTGATGAATGAAATCGATCGCTTGAAGTGGATTGAGAGACCGGTGTTTGCAGTAGATCTGCGTTAAGTCCGGCAGGCTGCTAGAATAGGCGCCTTTTTATGACAGGGTAAATGCGCTAATGACCTCTTCTGGGCAACCTCGCACTCAGTGGCTAGGCCGCTGGGGGTTTATGTTGGCAGCAACCGGCTCGGCGGTTGGGCTAGGCAATATCTGGAAATTCCCTTATATCACCGGGGAATTTGGTGGCGGTGCGTTCGTCTTGGTTTATCTAGTGTGCATCTTTGCCGTTGGTGTGCCGGTAATGATGGCGGAGATTGCCTTTGGGCGCCGCGGGCGCGGCAGCCCCGTGGACGCTATTCGTCGCGTCGTCAATGAGTCTGGCCGCTCCTCGGCCTGGTCATTGATTGGCTGGATGGCGATGCTCTGCGGTTTTATGGTGCTATCGTTTTATGTGGTCGTGGCCGGTTGGTCATTTGCCTATTTGTGGAAGATGCTAACTGGCGGGCTTGCAGCCAGCAGTGTTGATGATATGGCGGCGGTGTTCGGCGCTAATAATGCGAACCCGCTCAACCTTGGTTTCTGGAGCACCTTTGTCACGCTGATCACGATGCTCATTGTGGGCAAAGGCGTGCAGCGAGGCATTGAAAAAAGCGTCAGTTGGATGATGCCAGGGTTGGTTGTCATGCTGGTTGTGCTGATTGGCTTTGGTATGTTTTCCGGTGGCTTTGGTGCGGCGGTGAGCTTTCTATTCTCATTCAATGCCGGCAGCCTCTCTAGTGAGGGCTTGTTGGCAGCGCTCGGCCACGCCTTTTTCACACTCTCACTTGCCTCTGGCGCGATTCTGACCTACGGCAGCTACCTGCCTAAAGACGCTTCAATTGGCCGTACCACGGTGAGCGTTGCCGTCGCCGATACGGTCGTTGCCTTGATGGCGGGTCTGGCGATTTTTCCGGTGATTTTTGCCAACGGCATGAATCCTGGTGAAGGCCCAGGGTTGATCTTTATGAGCCTGCCGCTGGCCTTCCAGGCGATGCCCCTGGGCACGTTATTTGGCATCTTATTCTTCTTAATGCTTTCTATGGCGGCGTTGACCTCCGCTATTTCCATGGTTGAAGCCACGGTCTCTTGGCTATGCGATAACAAAGGATTGTCGCGCCCGACCGCTGCTTGGGTAACGGGTATTGTGCTGTGGTTGATCAGCACCCTGGCAATGCTGTCGTTTAATCTGGGCGCTGACTGGACGCTGGCGGGAAAAACCTTTTTCGACTGGCTGGACTACCTGACGTCACGCTGGATGATGCCGCTGGGTGGATTGGGCATGGTGGTGCTGGCAGGCTATGTATTAAAAAGCGAGACTTTCCGCGATGAGCTGGGGCTGGCGCCGCTGCCCTATGCGCTTTGGCTGACCATGGTGCGCTACGTGAGCCCGCTCGGTATTGTGGTGATTTTCGTCGACGCCTTGGGCGTTTATCAGGTTTCGTTTGCCGCGCACTGGCCGTGGCTCCTGGCGATCTTGGTCGCTATGGCGATATTCGGTGAAACCCTCAGCCCGCGGCTACGTCACGCCCTCAAGTCCGTTTAATCCGTTACGGCACCTCGCCTGATAATAAACGCTGCTGCTGGGCCTTCACATCAGTCTCTAGCAGCGGCGTTTGACACGTCGCAAAGACTTCTTTTAAAAATCGTTTCCTTGAGCCACGGTAGGTGCCACTGAGCAGTGCCGTCTGGGTAAGTGCGCTGAGCAGCGTATGCCGTGGCGGGTTCGTTAGCTGCGCGTAGTCGTGAAGCGTCGTAGGCCAATCAACGTCAATAGCTTGTGGTTTGTCGGGCAGGCTATCTAGCAGGCGAGCCAGAAGCAGCACTAAATTCGGGTGTGGGTGCTGATTGCGCATAATGAGCTCACCCACTCCTTGTGCCACTAAGCGGCGAGTCGGAGCGTCGCTGTCAGCTAGCGTTGCCATTAACTGCTTCACTAGCGCTGGTCCGCGGGCCTGTAAATAGGCTTCTTGAATAATGCGTGCAGCAATCCAGGCGTTCCAAACAGCATACAGGGGCCCTGTTAAAACGGGCAGAAAACCGCGCAGCGTCAGGCGGCCTAATAAGCGGCGTAGCAGTAAACGAAGCAGGAAGCTGCTTAAGCTGATTTTTAAGCGATAAAGCAGGGCTCTAGCGGTTATTCTCCAGCCACCCAGGTAGGCATGTGGGTCAACGCCATAGATAAGATTACCCGGACTTGGGTACTCCAAGGCTACGCGTGAAACGCCGTGCACCGTCAGTTGAATATCCGGCTCTAGTGGTTCGGTTTGGCCATAGTGCAAGCCTGCCAAGCGCGTAATGCTCGCGACGCCGCGTAGCGCATTCCAGTACAAGAAGCCAATCTCTAGCGCGGTAATGCTGCCTGCTACGGCCATATAGCCGGCCCAGTAGGGAAGCTGCTCGCGAAGACTCAGCGCATTCCAGTTGTCGGTGGCAAATTCCCGCATCCACCATTCTGCTCCGCCAATCAGCGTACCAGAAATCATTCCGGCAACCGCCGCCCAAGTGATAATCCAGCGTCGTGCGCGTTGCAGCGCCTGTGGGTTGGGGGCTGCCAGTGCCGGATGGCGGCGAAAGTAGCCTTGTATATAGCGGTTTGCCCACCGTTGCGCTAGGCCAGGTGCTGGAGCGTACTCTTGATCGGGACGAGTGAGAGACATGAAGGCAACGTTATTCGGGCAAAGGATGCCCTAGGGTAGCGGTTACGTCCGTGAAGTACACGCATCGATAGCGCCAGGATGAGTGCCTGCCTGCATTAATTCATCCCAGCGCGTAGTGAAGCGAGGAGAGCGATGGGCGCAGCGCAGTTGCCAGGCGGCCGGCGCATTGGTCATGCCAAAACTAATCGTTCCTTGCCCCATTTGCTGATTGATCTGGTCCACCGTTGCCATCAGCAATGGGTGATGATGGTGAGGCGTTGGCCCTAATAATGACAGCTGGTGTCGCTCGGCATCGACTAAGTCGAGGAGCATTACACCCGCTTTCATAAAGTGGTGGTGAGGGCGGTACATTTGCTCCAGCCCCTGGCGAACCGTATCAAGGATAACGCGGGTATCGTCGCTGGGTGAGGGCAGCGCGATTAGCGCTTGCGGGAAGCATTGCGGCTGATCGCGGCGGTGGCGGTTGGTATTAAGAAATACCATTACGGCGCGGGCTAAACTACGCTGCTCGCGCAGTTTTTCAGCGCTACGCTGGGCGTGTCGGCGTAGAGCGTTATGCACCTGCGTAAAGTCGCCTGTCGGTTGGCCAAACGAACGTGATGTCATAATGCGCTGGCGCGGTAGATCCAATGCGTTCATTGTTAAGCATGGCGTGCCGCGTAGCTCAAGCGCCGTGCGCGCGAGTATTACTGAGAAACGCTTACGCAGCTGTTTTTCATCGCTTTCTCTTAATTCCCAGGCGGTCCTCACTCCGCCGATGGCTAAGCGCTCGGCCAGGCGATGCCCGACGCCCCACACGCGGCTTACCGGCGTGCGTTTGAGCAGCGCCTCTGTCGTGTGATCCTGCCCACCGAGTAGGCAAACGCCTTGGTAGTAAGGGTCTTGCTTGGCAACGTGGTTAGCCAGCTTGGCGAGTGTGTGCGTGGGGGCCAGCCCAACGCACACCGGCAGGCCTAAATGACGCCGAATGCGCTGACGCAGCTTCCGCCCTAGAGCGTCACATTGCTCTGTGGTGAAACTTTCTAAATAGACGAACATTTCATCGATTGAGTAGGGGGCAACGTCCGGGCAGGCATTGCGCAGTAGCTGGGTCAGCCGTGCCGACATATCGCCGTAAAGTTCGTAGTTAGACGACAATAGGTGGATGTCGCCACGCTGACGCAGCGCTTCAAGTTTAAACGCCGGCGTCCCCATGGGAATATCCAGCGCTTTAAGCTCGGCTGAGCGGGCGATAATGCACCCATCGTTATTCGACATAACACCGACAGGCCTGTCTTCAAGCTTAGGTTGAAAGATACGCTCGCAGCTGACATAGAAATTATTGGCATCGACCAAGCCAATCATCTTAAGCCCTCATTTCATCGCAAATATTCATGCACGACGGCGCGCACCACGCCCCATAGCTGGCAGTCGGTGCCTTCAAGCGGCAGGGGCGGGTAGTGCGGATGGGCAGAGCAAAGGTGCGGTGTGCCTTGATAGAGCGCGTAACGTTTAATCAATACTTCGCCGTCAAACATCGCCACCAATATATGTCCTAAGCGAGGTTTTACGCCGCGGTCGACAATCAGTAAATCGCTGTCAAAAATACCCCAGCCCTCCATGCTGTCGCCTGCGGCAGTGATATAAAACGTCTCGGTAGGATTTTTTATCAATCGTGTATTGAGGTCTAGCGTGCGTGGCTCGTAATCCTGCGCAGGCGAAGGAAAACCGCTAAACCCCGCTCGGCCTGTCAGCGTTAGATAAGGCTGCGGCTGCGATATTAACGGCAAGGTGGGGGTAAGTGGAGTGTGCTGACCCGGCATTGTCGACACCCTGGCTGATATGGTGCATGTATGGACATACAGTATTCGGTCTTGGCGACGAAAATGCAAGTCAGCAGGGATGAGGTGGGTAGCAACCTAAAGATTCGCGAGCTAAAGCGGTGTCTCACAAATGCTGCTACCAAGCCTTAAAGATGAATGCTGTGCATTAACAACCTGATGCGGATGCGATGAAAGTCGTGTCAGGCTGCGTTATGATAGCGCCCTCGCTTCTTCCATGATGACTCTTTCTCGTTACGAGGTGCCTGCCGATGTTCAGCCGCGATATGACAATTGCCGGATTTGATGATGTGCTTTTTGATGCCATGCAGAAAGAAGTAGCACGCCAAGAAGCCCACATCGAGCTGATTGCTTCTGAAAACTACGCCAGCCCCCGCGTACTGGAAGCACAAGGTAGTCAGCTAACCAATAAATACGCCGAAGGCTATCCCGGTAAGCGCTACTACGGTGGCTGTGAATTCGTCGATATTGCTGAAACTCTGGCCATTGATTACGCCAAAGAACTGTTTGGCGCAACCTATGTCAACGTTCAGCCGCATTCTGGCTCCCAGGCCAATAGCGCCGTCTTTTTAGCGCTCGTTAAGCCTGGCGATACCATTCTAGGGATGAGCTTGGATGCAGGCGGCCACCTGACCCACGGTGCCAAGCCAAGCTTTTCGGGCAGGCACTTCAATGCCATTCAGTACGGTTTGAATGAGCAGGGCTTGATCGACTACGATCAAGTGGCCGCGCTTGCTCGCGAGCACAAGCCGAAGATGATCATCGCCGGTTTTTCCGCGTATTCTCAGATCGTTGATTGGGCCAAGTTCCGCGAAATCGCCGATGAAGTGGGCGCTTACCTGTTGGTGGATATGGCCCACGTGGCAGGTCTTGTCGCGGCGGGTGTCTATCCAAGCCCTTTGCCTCATGCCCACGTCGTGACGTCTACCACCCATAAAACGCTACGTGGCCCGCGCAGCGGTGTGATTCTCTCGGCGGAAAACGACGCTGATATTGAGAAAAAGTTGCAGTCAGCGGTATTCCCGGGTGGCCAGGGCGGTCCTTTGATGCACGTGATTGCGGCAAAAGCGATCTGCTTCAAAGAAGCCATGGAGCCTGCGTTCAAAACGTATCAACAGCAGGTGGTCAAAAATGCTCAGGCAATGGCCAGTGTATTCATTGACCGCGGCTACGATATCGTTTCTGGCGGCACCGAAGACCACTTATTTCTGCTGTCGCTGATCAAGCAAGGTGTTACCGGTAAAGACGCGGACGCCGCTTTGGGCCGCGCCCACATTACCGTTAATAAAAATGCCGTACCTAACGACCCACAAAGCCCGTTTGTAACCTCAGGTTTGCGTATTGGTACGCCTGCGGTGACCACACGCGGTTTCGGTGAGCAAGAGTGCAGCACGTTGGCCGGTTGGATCTGCGACATTCTGGATGTATTAGCCAACGGCGAAGACACCAGCGCTATTGAAGCGCAGGTGTTGGACAAAGTAGCTGGGGTTTGCGCGCGACTGCCTGTTTATAAGTAAACGTCACGTTAGTGCGTATGTGAAAAGAGGCCCTGTTAATTCAGGGCTTTTTGCTTAGATACTTATGGTTCTTCTTGGCGAACAATACTCACTTTTTGTTGCTCTTTGGTCCACTTTCCCGCTGCTTTATCGATGTACTGAAAGTGCTCGTTAGTAAAGCTGCCTTGATTGCAGGCATGGCGGTAAGAAACCGTGGGCACCTCTTGTATGTTTAGCAATTGATTGAACACGCCTGGCCCGGTTAGCTCAAATACGTTAGTGAGCTGATTGTCTTTAATATTGTTATTAACCTGATTGATTAATTTTTCGAGATTCGGGTTTTGAGGCTTGCTGGCAATAAAGTAATTACTGAAATCCCCGCGCCGCGTGACGACGTACAGCTCCTCCGTATTCCTGGCTAACGTATCGCTTAACGGCCAAATAGCATGGGCATCGATATCTAAATAAACGCCGCCATATTCTTGTAGCACCAGCAGCCGCCAGAAATCAGCCTGTGCAGCACCTATCTGTAATTTCAAATAGTTTTGAGTGATTTCACTGTCATAGTGATCCGCAATAAATAGGTGCCTTGCTTCCGTCACCATAAAACGATATTCAAAACGTGGGGCCATCAGGCGATTAAATAAATAGTTTAGATAGACAGGCAGCGTCACTTTGTCCGTGAAGTTGGTCTGCCAAATAATCCGCGGGATTGCCACTTTCTTGGCGGAGGGCTGAAGCAACGGTGGCGCATAGGCTGGCAGGGTAAAGCGCTTGTTAGGAAAGGCGGCGTGGAAAGGATAGCAAAGCACTTTGGTGATATTGGCGGTCAGTTTGATGACGCGGCTAGCAATAACAATAATATGTTGCTTAACAGTCTGTCGTTGACGACCCATAGGAAACCTTTACATATTTGACGATTGGGATAGATGGCTTTACCAGCCCCCTTTGCCCTCTAACACGCTGCGAGCGTGCTATTTAGATCAAAGGCCTGAAATCACCAATTACGCTGGCCGTTGGCTAGCGCCTGGTGGGAAAGGGCTCACTCTGCGGTCATTTCTTCGATGAGTATGCTAGCGCGCATTTTGCTTTAATGCATCACTTTAGAAAGGTTTAGCCTACACGCAGCGGACAGGGTATTAGCACCACTGTGCATCAGCCACACAGCCGTTGGAAGACAGCAGCGTGCGCCGATTGTTTTATGCGCCTTTTGGGTGCGCTATCAACGCTGCTTTTTGGTGCTGCCATTGGCTTGAGCGCAATGCCACTACACAAGTGATATGTAACTCACTGCGAAACCAGCATTTATCGTTTTTGGCGCATTATTTGCCTTATAAGCTTGGTAATCCAGACACGACGTCTTAACTGTGCGTTAAGACTGAAACGAGGTAGTGCCATGCTTGAAGCCAATCGTCTCTCAGCGCCAATCTTTTCCATAGATCCTGCTTTGCAGCCTCGCTTAGTCGTCACCGACTTAGATGGCTCGCTATTAGACCACCATAGCTATGACTTCAGTCCCGCTGCGCCGTGGCTTGCCCGATTAAAACAGATGGGAGTGCCGGTAATCCCCGTCACCAGTAAAACCCGTGCCGAGCTAATCCCTTTACGCGAAGCGCTGGGTCTTACCGCAACGCCTTTTATTGCTGAAAATGGCGCGGTCATTGGCCTGCCGCCTGGCTGGTGTCATGCACGTTTAGATCGCCCGGGCAGTGGGCGCGACGGTGTGGTGATCAAGCATCCGGGGGTCGATATTGGCTTTATTCGTGCTCGTCTCAAGGTGTGGCGAGAACGGCTAAAATGCCGCTTTACGCGTATGAGTGAGATGAGCGTCTTAGAGGTAGTGAAACTCACCGGGCTTGACGAAGCGCGTGCCCGGGATGCACGTCAGCGAGAAGGCAGCGAGCCACTGTTATGGCAAGACAATGCGGCTGCCTTGGATGCCTTCCGTGCTGCCTTGGAAGGCGATGGATTGGCGTTGACTCAAGGCGGACGTTTTTGGCATGTCATGGGACGCACTGCCGACAAAGGTAGCGCGGTGGAGTGGTTAATTAAGCGGTTTACCACCTTAAGAGGGCGTACGCCGCTTTCACTTGGCCTGGGGGACGGGCCCAACGATGTCACGATGCTGGAAGCCGTCGATCAAGCTGTGGTTATTCGTGGCTGTCATGATTTGATCGTTGAGCCCAATAGCCTGTCGTTATATCGCACGCAAGCAGCAGGGCCGACTGGCTGGGCTGAGGGGGTGGCCCATTTTTGGGGGCGAGACGAACGCCGTTTAGTCGCGGCAACAACATGTGATGCCGTTATTTAACCTACTCAGGAAGGCAAACATATGAGCGACTTTCATCAAAACGGCATTATTACTGATTTTCACAACCTCACTCGACGCCCGGTAGAGGCGTTAGAGCAGGAGCTATGCCAATTTTCACGTCGACGCCCAATGGGATTAATCCTGCCTTCATTATTTTCGGAATTGGAAGGAACCGCATTATCGGCGATTGTTGATGAGTTAGTGAAAGTGCCTTATCTCAATGAGATCATAATCGGCCTGGATCGGGCTGATCGTGAGCAGTTTTTACATGCCAAGGAGTTTTTCTCTCGCCTGCCTCAACATACGCGTATTTTGTGGAATGATGGCCCACGATTACGTGCCTTGGATGCGGAGCTTGAAGAGCATGGGTTGGGTGCGTTAGAACCAGGCAAAGGGCGCAATGTGTGGTACTGCGCAGGCTATGTATTGGCGTCTGGGCGGTCATCGGTGGTTGGGCTACACGATTGCGATATTTTGACCTACGAGCGGGGTTTGCTGGCGCGTTTAATGTATCCGGTCGCTCATCCGAATTTTAACTATCGTTTTTGTAAAGGCTACTATCCGCGTATTGCAGAGGGGCAATTGAATGGCCGCGTCTCACGGCTATTAGTGACGCCGCTGTTGCGGGCGTTAAAAATCGTCTGTGGGCCGCTGCCTTACCTGGACTATTTGGATAGCTTTCGCTACCCGCTCTCGGGTGAGTTCGCTATGCGTAGTGACGTGTTGGAAGGCATTCGTATACCTGCAGACTGGGGGCTGGAAATCGGCGTTTTGTCTGAGTTACAGCGCAACTACTCCCTGCGTCAACTATGCCAAGTGGATATTGCTGATGCCTATGATCACAAGCATCAGCCGATCAGCGAAGATGATCCTGATGGCGGTTTAAATCGCATGAGCCTGGATATTTCAAAAGCGCTTTATCGCAAATTGGCGACCCAGGGCATTACCTTTAGCAGTGAAGACTTTCGTACCCTCAAAGCAACCTATTACCGGTTCGCATTAGATTTAATTGAGGCCTACGATCACGATGCGACGATGAATGGCTTAAGCCTAGATCGGCATACTGAAGAGCAGGCCGTTGAGCTGTTCGCCAGCAATCTACTCGAAGCGGGCAATCTGTTTATGGATAACCCGCGTGAGCGACCTTTTATTCCTAGCTGGAACCGTGTTCAGGCGGCTGTGCCTAGCCTGCTGGCGCGCATGCACGAAGCGGTAGAGCTGGATAATCAGGGAAAAGTATAGTCTCTGGCCAAGTGCCACGCTCATCATGAACGTGGTACTTAAGGCGTTTCGCTGCCCATCATGTCGACCAGCTGTTCATCGTTAGGCAGGCCTTGAATGCGGTCAATGCGAACGGTGCCGTTTTCCGTTTCACGCTGGAAGGCACTGGTTGGTGTTGCGTATAATCCTAGCTCTTCAAACAGCTGATTATTGGCATATACCTGTTCTTCGATATCCCGTGGCTGGGCGCTTGCTTCAACGCTTTGCTGACCACTTTCATGTGCCTTCAGCGTGGCAGCGGGATCGTCGGCACCTAAAATAGCGGCGGCTTTACCCGGGCTGTCAGGGGCTAAAATGCCCACCATGATATGGCGCAACTGCACATCGCCGGCTTCTACCCAGGGGCGAGCGTTTTGCCAGAACTGGCGGCAGTAGGGGCAGTTGGCATCGGTGAAAACGTAAATCACGCGGGGGGCGTTAGTGTCACCGTCTTGAATCCAGTGGCTCTGTGCTAATAACTGCCAAGTTTGTGCTTCTAGCGGTGCGCGTACATGTTCATCCAGCTGCGCATCAGTGAGGTCATTGCCTTCACTATCCATTAGCGTGCCGACAATGACGTGTTCCCCGTCAGGGGTTAAGTAGACAGCCATTTCCTGGCCCTGCCTCGTCACGCCATAGCCGCGTAAATCGCCCGGCGAATCAAACTGCCCGTGGATCTCGAAGCCTTGGTCAGCGAGAGACTGTATCGGTGCAGGAAGGTCGTCGGCATAGCCAATAGCTGTGCTTCCAAGCCCTGCAAGTAATAACATGCCACTGATGATGGGTCGGTAATGTGAGCGCACGTTTGGTTATATCCTTAGTTGTAGGCTACTAGCCAGCGTACCGCATAAGGAGAAAGAGCGCCCTCAACATTCCAGGGATTATCGAGATCAAGTGCTTGCCAAGTATGCCTACCTAGCGCCTGTATGATGGCATCACCGCCATTTTCTAGCGCAAACGGCGTATCGGTCACGTTATACAGCGTTAGCAGGCGCCGCCCATCCGCAAGCGGTCCACGTTCCACGGCGAGCAGCTCAGGCGCGGATGCCAAGGTTCGCTGTGCGGCATTGGGGTGAAAGCAGGGCTCTTGGCGGCGTTGAGCCAGCAGTCGATTTAAGGCGTGAAAAACATCGTGGGTGGGCGTGGAGGGGCTGTCTAGCAGTAGATCAAGTTCGCTACGCTGCCAGCGGCGACGGTTAATCGAGCGCAAGCGGCCGCTGCGTTCCACGCCTTCTACATCGTTGAGCGTGCCCGTTAGTGTGTGGATATACAGCGCAGGAATCCCTTGTAAGCTCAGCATAATCGCTTGGCTGCATATAAACCGGGCTATCTGCCAAGGGTCAGGGCCACGGCGGGTGCCGCGCATGGCTTCGAACCAGGTAATATTAATCTCATAAGGCGCACCGCTGCCATAAGAGTGGATGACGGAGAAGCCGTCGTCACTGCTCCACGGGAAAAAAGGCAGTACGTGCACTCCGCTGATACGCTCGCCTAACCGCGCCTGGAGAAAGTCGCTGAGCACGGCCAACGGTGGCAGGTCTTCCTCAATAATAGAGTCGCCATAGCTGATCACCCACTGATCTTTCTCGCTCCAAGATGGTGCATTCTTAGGTTTAATGTCGATGCCCGTAAACGAAAATGGGGCAAGTGACAGGAAGTGGGTAATATGCTGGTTTAAACGACGCTGGACCTCGCAAGCTCTAGGGCCGTAAAGATGGCTGAGGTAGTCGTGGACGGTCTGCTCAAAGGGGGGCATGACGGACTCCTGATAAACAATCTGCTACAAACGCTGCAGCTTGTGTGCCAAATCGCTACAATGCGAGGTAGATACCGCGTTTAAACGCTAACTCGTGGGCCCGCTGACACGAGCTGACAATAGGTTGACCGCCATGCATTGCCCTTTTTGTGGTGCAAACGATACTCGAGTGACCGATTCGCGGTTAGTAGCCGATGGCGACCAAGTACGCCGTCGGCGCCAGTGTGCGAGTTGCCAAGAGCGATTTACCACCTACGAAACTGCTGAGCTCGTTATGCCGCGGGTAGTGAAATCCGACGGTTCGCGAGAAAGCTTTAATGAGGCCAAACTGCGGGCCGGTATACTGCGTGCGCTAGAGAAGCGTCCGGTCAGCGCAGAAGCCATTGAAGCGGCGGTGGAGCGCATTCGTCAAACCCTGCGCGCGCGGGGTGATCGCGAAGTCAACGCCCGCGATATCGGTGAGTCAGTCATGCTGGCGCTGAAAACGCTGGATCATGTGGCCTATATCCGTTTCGCCTCGGTATACCGTAAGTTTCAAGATTTAGACGAGTTTCGCGCGGAGATTGATCGGTTGTCTCAAGAGCCATCTCAAGAGCCATCCTCTAAGCCCAGCGACGGCAGCGAGCCGTTGAAATGAGTGCCGTTTTTAGTCAAGCCGATCACCGCTATATGGCGCGGGCGCTACAGCTGGCAAATAAAGGGCTTTACACGACCGATCCTAATCCGCGGGTTGGCTGTGTGATTGTTAAAGATGAACAGGTCGTTGGCGAAGGTTTTCATCTGCGTGCCGGAGAGCCCCACGCGGAAATCCACGCCTTAAACGCCGCAGGTAAACGTGCCCAAGGCGCGACGGCATATGTGACGTTGGAGCCCTGTTCGCACACCGGTCGCACAGGACCCTGCGCCCAGGCGCTCGTGGTGGCCAATGTGGCCCGCGTCGTTGTTGCGATGGTCGATCCCAACCCTCAGGTCAGTGGCCAAGGTCTACAGCGATTAGAAGCGGCAGGCATTGACGTCGCGGTGGGTTTGCTAGAGAGCGAAGCGCGCGCGTTGAATCCTGGTTTTATTGCCCGAATGACAGCTCAGCGGCCCTTTGTGCGCTTGAAGATGGCGATGAGTTTAGATGGCCGTACGGCGATGGGGTCAGGGGAGTCGCAGTGGATTACCGGGCCAGAGGCGCGCTGCCAAGTGCAGCGACTGCGCGCGCGGTCTAGCGCGATATTGAGTGGCGTTGAGTCGATGATTATGGACGACCCGCGACTTACGCTTCGCGCTGAACAGCTCCAGCTCGATAATGCTGACGACGTGGTTCGTCGGCAGCCTCTGCGGGTTATTTTAGACACTCGACTGCGCTTGCCATTAGCCGCAGCCTGTTTGAACGAACCCGGGCGCACCCTGGTGATCACCACGCCAGAGCACCTGGCTGAAAAGCGCGAACGGCTAACTCAGGCGGGCGCTGAGGTCCACGTATTGCCAGCCGGTAGCGACGGCCGTATCGATCTCGCTTTAATGCTGCAGTGGCTAGCTGAAAATGAACAGATTAATGAACTGCTGGTAGAAACTGGCGCGACGCTCGCGGGGGCCATGCTTGATGCTGAGCTGGTCGACGAGCTGCAGCTGTTTGTGGCGCCGACCCTGTTAGGAGGTGAAGCGCGGCCACTGTTTGCGCTGCCCGGGCTTTCCCGTATGGCCGATCAGCGGCGTTTAACCATTCATGATATGCGGGCGGTGGGGCGCGACTGGCGCATTATCGCTTCCCCTCAGCCGACTAGCGCCAGTGACGATACCAAGGTACCCTGACGCGCGAAATCGCAGCAAACGCGAGCACCTTTCGCGACAACATTTTTTGGAGATTTCATGGCGCACTCCTCCTCTAGGGGGCTATCCCCTATCGCTGAGCTGGTGGACGATATCCGCCAAGGCAAAATGGTGATTCTCATGGACGATGAGGATCGCGAAAACGAAGGTGATATCATTATGGCCGCCGAAAAGGTGCAGGCCGAGCATATCAACTTCATGGCCCGTTTTGCCTGCGGTCTTATCTGTATGCCAATGACACGAGCCCGCTGCGAGCAACTTAATTTGCCGCTAATGGTGCGCGATAACGGCTCTGGTTTTGGCACCAAGTTTACGCTTTCGATTGAAGCGACTGAAGGCGTCACTACCGGCATTTCCGCTGCCGATCGTGCGCGTACCGTACAGGCCGCCGTGGCCACGCATGCCAAACCGTCCGATATTGTTCAGCCGGGGCATATTTTCCCGCTGATGGCCGAACCGGGAGGCGTGCTGCGTCGTGCAGGGCACACAGAAGCCGCCTGTGACTTAGCGGCGCTGGCGGGATTTGACCCCAGCGGCGTCATCTGTGAAATCATGAATGATGACGGCAGTATGGCGCGCCGCCCAGAGCTTGAAGCGTTTGCTGAGAAACACGATATTAAAATCGGTACGATTGCAGACTTGATCCATTATCGTATCGTCAATGAGCAGACCGTCGATCATATTGAAGCGTCTTCTGTGACGACTTCTCACGGTGAGCTTGAGTTGCATGTATTCCGTGATCGCATTCAGGGCGCTCATCATTTGGCGCTAGTGAATGGCCAGCCTAGCGCCGAGGAGGTCACCACGGTTCGCGTGCATCTGACCGATACGCTACGCGATGTGATGGGATTGATGAAAGGTGAGCAGTGCCGCTGGGATGCGCACGGCGCACTGGAAGAGATTGCCGGCTCAGCACCCGGCGTATTTGTGTTGATCGATGACGGAAGGCCGCATCAGGATTTGAAGGATCAGTTGGATATTTTCCTTGATCGCGTTCGCCAGCCACGTACCAGCGACTCCGACGGCGCCGGCAATTACTTAACTATCGGCACTGGCTCGCAAATACTGCGCTATTTAGGCGTGGGTAAAATGCGATTACTTAGTTCACCGTGGAAGTTTTCCGCGCTTTCCGGCTTTGATCTCGAAGTCGTTGAGCGTCTTGGCCCTAATGACACGGCGTATGAGCCAACTTCTCAGCAGGAATAAATTGATGCACTCCCTCTCTCAAGTTGAAGGTACTTTTGTTGATGTCGATGGCCGTTACGTCATCGTGGTCGGCCGTTTTAACCACCATATCGTCGATAGCTTGGTAGAAGGTGCTATCGATAGCTTGACGCGTCATGGCGTCGACGCTGAGCATATTCACATTGTTCACGTGCCGGGCGCTTGGGAACTGCCGCTGGCGGTTAAGCGCGTGCTGACAGTGATGAAGCCTGATGCGGTGATTGCGCTAGGGGCGGTGATTCGCGGTGGAACGCCTCACTTCGAATACGTAGCAGGCGGTTGCAACACCGCGATTAACCACCTTCAGCTTGAATTTGATACCCCGATTGCCAACGGCGTGCTAACCGTTGAAAGCATCGAGCAAGCGATTGAACGCGCGGGTACGAAAGCGGGCAATAAAGGTACTGAGGCGGCGATGGCGGCAATGGAAATGGTCTCTTTGCTACGGGCGCTTTCGCCAGGAGATTCTAAATGAGCGAGCGCAAACCGTCTGCCGCTCAGCAGAGTCGTCATGCCGCGCGTGAGTTAACCGTGCAAGGGCTTTATCAGTGGCACATGACGGGTAAGTCCATCACCACCATTGAAGCCGAGTTTCGAAGCCAGGTTGCCGATGATGACTTGGAAGATCACGAAAACTGGGTGAAAGTGATGGAAATCGCCGACAAGGCGCTGTTCCATGATCTGCTTCACAACACGGTGCGTTTTAAAGCAGAGCTGGACCGTGATATTTCGCCGCTGTTAGATCGCCGCCTGGAAGATCTGGATGCGGTGGAACTTGCGATTTTAAGGCTGGGGGCTTACGAGTTATCCCGACGTATGGAAGTGCCTTATCGTGTCGTGATTAATGAAGGCGTTGAGCTGGCTAAGTCATTTGGCGCCACCGATGGCCATAAATACGTGAACGGCATTCTGGACAAGCTGGCAATTCGCTTGCGCAGTGCCGAAGTCAGCGCTCGTCGTCTCTGAACGTGAGCGGTATGACAATGCGTTTAAGGGGCCTTTGTGCTTGCCGAATTTGATTTGATTCAACGCTACTTCATGCCGTCGCAGGAGGCTTCGGTGTCTGATGGCGTCGCACTAGGATGTGGCGACGATGCCACGCTACTGGTGCCGCAAGCAGGCCAGCGGTTGGCCGTTAGCGTTGATACCTCGGTCGTGGACGTACACTTTCCCCGCGAAGCGCCGGCATTTGCGGTGGGCCATCGTGCATTGGCCGTAGCGCTTAGCGACTTGGCGGCCATGGGCGCAACGTCGCGCTGGTGCTTAATGGCATTGACCTTTGATCAGCGTTCGTTTGCTGACGACGACGCGACCCAGACATGGCTAGCCGACTATGCGCGCGGCTTTCACGCGCTTAGCGAGCAACATGCCACTACGTTGGTCGGAGGCGATGTCACGTCAGGCGCCCTGGCTATTGGCGTTACCGTGATGGGCGAAGTGCCAGTAGGTCAGGCGCTCACTCGTGGCGGTGCTCAGGCGGGCGATTTAATTGCGGTGACCGGTGCGCTAGGCGGCGGAGCAGGCGGCCTGGCACTCTGGAAACAGGGTGAGCGTGATCTAATGCATCCGCTGTTAAAGCGTTACTTATTGCCCGAACCGCGCTTGAGCGCAGGCATTGCGCTGCGTGGTTTGGCTTCCGCGGCTCTGGATGTTTCCGACGGGCTGCTGGCCGATTTAGCGCACTTGCGCGCGGCCTCTCACGTCGGGGCAGTGATCGATATACATGCCTTACCGCTAGCGGAAGGCCTGAAAAACGCACTAGGCCGGAAGGCCGCGCTGCAGTCGGCGCTCTGCGGTGGTGACGACTATGAGCTGCTAGTGACATTAAGTAGTGACAATATTGCTAAAGCGCAGCAGCGCTTGGCGCCATTGGGGTTGACGCTCACCGTCATAGGCCGCTGTCAGGAAGCGCTAGGTATTAGTGCGGCTGATCAGACAGATATCAGTGGCTATGCTGGTTGGCAGCATTTTAGTGGGGAAGCGCCATGAATCGTGCACCGAAAAGTGTCTGGCGTCGCCCAACGCATTTTTTTGCCTTTGGCTTAGGCAGCGGCACAGTGCCTTGGGCACCCGGTACGTTTGGCACCCTAGCCGCGATTCCTTTTTATTGGATGATGACGGATTTACCCCTAGGGTGGTATTTAGGTATCTGCTTTATCGCTTTTATTGTGGGCGTTTGGCTATGCGATAAAACATCACATGATTTAGGCGTGCATGACCACTCAGGCATTGTGTGGGATGAATTTGTCGGCTATTGGTTGACCATGGCGGCGGTGCCTTTTTCGTGGGAGGCTGCGCTATGGGGATTTGTATTGTTCCGCATCTTTGATGTGTTCAAGCCTTGGCCAATTCGCTGGGCAGATCGCCGCGTCGCCGGTGGTTTTGGCATTATGATCGATGATGTTATGGCGGGGGTTTACGCCTGGAGTACGATGCACCTTTGGTTCTGGCTGCACTAAGCAAGATGCTTAGTCAGCGGTTAGTAAAGGTGGGCAAGGCGTCGTCAGAAGTACAAACTCTGTAGATCGGTTTTTCGGGTGCATTGGCTTCAGCTATTGGCTTCAGCTACGTTTGCGTCGAGTGCGTTGGTTTCAAGGAGAGAGTATGCGCAAGGAACGTCTGATTGTCCCCACGCTGGCGGTGATCGCCGTGGTATGGGTGGCAGCGCAGCTTCTCTCAAGCATCCTTTTTGAACGCAGCCTGCATCAAGCCTTGGAGGATCTAGAGGCTCGTGGCGAGTGGCGTGTTAGCCGCACAGAGAGCCGCCAAGGCTGGCTAAGCTCCCATGGTAGGCTCATTCTCTCACCGCTTTTAGGCCGCCCTTGGCGGCTTGAGCTTAACTACAATGCCCGCCACGGCATTTTAAGTACTGACGTTGAAGGTTCCCTTTTACCCCGCTTAGATACCGTGCTGCAGCAAGCCGTGGGTGAAGTGACCGCGCCTTCTGTACCACGCTGGCAAGGCCGTTATCATACCTTGAGCGGCCACAGCGAGCTGCGCCTTGCACTGGCCCCCTTCGTCATTCAGCAAAATGGCCGCGAATTATCCGTTCGCGGCGCCCGGCTGCGCTTAGAAGGCGTGTTTGGCGACTGGCGCTTGCGTGCGATGTTAGATCAGCTCACGTTGACCGATGGCATGTCTCAGCTGGCGGTTGGCCCCACCGTCCTTGAAAGTCGTTATACCTACACCGATGGCGCCTACCACTTTTCGCAGCGCGATCATTTAAATATTGAAACGCTGCAGTTGAGCTACCCCGCGTTTGTTATGCAGCTTTCGCCCTTAGATTTGCGTAGCCATATGGTATTGGATGAAGGCGAGCTGCGTATTAAGGGTGAGCTAGAGGTGGGTGATGTACTGGTGCCTTCAGAGGCGCCTGATACGCCGCTAATGAATGGCCGAATCGAGATGGAGCTTTCTCGCTTGAACGCTGACGCGGTGCGCCATGGCATTCGTCGTTTACGCCAGGAAGCCGCTTGGGGAGACTCAAGCCTGCCGATGGCAGAGGGTTTGTTAGCCCGCCTTGAACCAGATTTGCGCAACATGCTCAGCGACTCACCGCGTCTGGATGTCATGACCGTCGCCATAGACAGCCCCTTATTGGGCATTCGCTTAGACGCGGACGGCGCGCTCTTTTTCGATGCCCGCAAGTTAGATGAGCTAAGTGTCGTCGATTTGGACAAAGACAAAGAGCGGGCTAATTGGTTTGAACGCATTGATGGCGATTTCACCTGGCACGAAGCCCCCACCGTAGCCGCGCTATGGCTAGGCCTGCCGCTAGGCACCCGTGAACTGCAGTTTGATGTTATACGTGGCGTATGGCGGGTTAACGGTCGCCCAATGCCTGAACTTTGGCCGTAATCATTGATGAGTGCTTAGCTTAACGCATGATTTAAACACTCGGTTGTAGGCGTTAAGGGTTGAAGTTTCGGCTATGTGCCCGCATTCCATTGGCAACGTTAGGCGGTTCTCACCGCCGATATCGGTTCATTGGAGGACGCATGAGCGACCAAGATTACGACCGCGATGATGAGCACCTTAACTGGCAAGTAGACGACGAGTCTTTTTCAGCCACTGATAAAGCTTCTCATCAGGGCCATGACGAACGCTCTCAGAAAGCGAATGAAGAGCAGGGCAGCCAAGACTACCGCTCAGACGGTGAACGGGTAAATTCTCTAGTGCCTGCCAGTGAAATGCTGCCAGAGCGCATCTACCTCCTTCCTATCCATAATCGCCCTTTTTTCCCGGCCCAGGTTCAGCCTTTAGTGGTTAATCGTGAACGCTGGGAAGAGACTATGCGCCGTGTAGGCAATACGCCTCATCACATGATTGGCGTTGCGTTTGTCGGTGAACAGGGCGTTAGCTCCATTGACCACAAGAGTTTTCCCGAGATCGGGACTGCCGTCAAAGTCCATAAGCTAAAGAGTGAAGATGAGCAGATTCAGTTTATTGCTCAGGGTCTGCAGCGCTTTAAAATTACTCGCTGGCTCTCCAAAGAGCCGCCGTATTTGGTTGAAGTCACTTATCCAAAAGAACCGGTTGACGCGGAGAATGAAGAAACCCGCGCCTACGCCATGGCGATTATCAACGGGATTAAAGAGCTGCTGCCCATAAACCCACTGTATGGCGAAGAGCTTAAGCATTACCTCAACCGCTTTAGCCCCCATCAGCCAGGCCCGTTGACCGATTTTGCAGCGGCGATTACCTCTGCCAAAGGCCCCGAACTGCAGGATGTGCTGGCAACACTTTCGGTAGAAGAGCGGATGCAGAAAGTGCTGCCGCTGCTGCGGAAAGAGATCGACGTGGCTCTGCTACAGGGTGAGATCAGCGAGCAGGTAAACGCGCAGATGCAGGATCGTCAGCGCGAGTTTTTCCTGCGTGAACAGCTTAAAGTGATCCAGCGCGAGCTGGGTATTTCCAAAGATGATCGTGAAAACGATGTGGATACTTTCAGGGCGCGCTTGGATGCGCTAGTGGTGCCTGAACGCGTTCAAACCCGAATTGATGATGAGCTTACCAAGCTCAGCGTCCTGGAAACCGGGTCGCCAGAGTATGGCACCACGCGTAACTATCTCGACTGGCTAACCTCGCTGCCTTGGGGCGTGACCAGCCAAGATCAGTTGGATCTTCCGCATGCCCGTCAAGTGCTGAATCGGGATCACGACGGCCTCAGCGACGTTAAAGAACGCATTATCGAATTCCTGGCCGAAGGTACTTTCAAGGGCGATGTTGGCGGTTCGATTGTACTGCTAGTCGGCCCGCCAGGGGTGGGTAAAACATCGATCGGGCGATCGATCGCTGAGACGCTAGGCCGTCAGTTTTACCGGTTTTCGGTCGGCGGGATGCGCGATGAGGCGGAAATCAAAGGCCATCGGCGTACCTATGTAGGCGCTATGCCCGGCAAGCTCGTGCAGGCCTTTAAAGAGGTAGAGGTCGAAAACCCCGTCATCATGCTGGACGAAATTGACAAGCTGGGGCAGTCCTTCCAGGGGGACCCCGCGTCGGCGCTGCTGGAAGTGCTTGATCCCGAGCAGAACGTCGATTTCCTCGACCACTATCTTGATGTCCGGATGGACCTTTCTAAAGTGTTGTTTATTTGCACGGCTAACACCTTGGATTCGATCCCTGGGCCATTACTTGATCGCATGGAGCAAATTCGTCTTTCTGGCTATATCGCGGAAGAAAAACTGGCGATTGCCAAGAATCATCTGTGGCCGAAATTGCTTAAACGCGACAATTTACCTAAAAAGCGCATTAATTTGACCGATGCGGCTTTAAAACAGGTTATTGAAGGCTACGCTCGTGAAGCCGGGGTAAGGCAGCTGGAAAAACAGCTCCACCGTATTGTGCGTAAATCAGCCGTGAAACTGCTGGAAGACGATATTGAAACGGTCAAGGTTTCGGTTAAGAACTTAGAAGAGTTTCTGGGTGCGCCGATCTTCCGTAAGGAAAAAGTGTTAACCGGTGAAGGCGTTGTAACCGGGCTTGCGTGGACGTCCATGGGCGGCGCAACGCTGCCGATTGAGGCAGGCAAAGTGCATTCATTGGATCGCGGTTTCAAACTCACCGGAAAGCTGGGAGAGGTGATGCAGGAGTCGGCTAATATCGCCTACAGCTATACGCTTGGTCACCTGCAAGAATACGGTGCCGATGCCGATTTCTTTGACTCAGCGTTTGTGCACCTTCACGTGCCGGAAGGGGCGACGCCAAAAGATGGCCCTTCGGCGGGTGTCACGATGACGACGGCGCTAATGTCTCTTGCCAAGCACCACGCCATTGATAGGCCGCTGGCAATGACCGGTGAGCTGACGTTAACCGGTCAGGTGCTGCCGGTAGGGGGTATTCGCGAGAAAGTGATTGCCGCCCGGCGTAGCGATATATTCGAGCTCATTCTTCCCGATGCTAATCGCCGTGATTACGAAGAATTGCCGGACTATCTGAAAGAGGGCATGACGGTGCACTTCGCCAAGCGCTATCGCGACGTCGCTGATGTCGTATTTGGCCGTGACTAAGATTAAGCTAAGTTTAAACTACGCTTAGAGATTAAAGCGATGCCAATAACCCGGCCCGCTTCTTGCGAGACTGCTGTACTCGTATTGATAGAAAAGTACTGGTAGAGCAGTATTGATAAAACAGTATTGATAGAACAAACCGGGTAATAAATCGCAATAATACATGTGAAGGAATGCAATGAAGGCGACCATTAACGTTGGACTGGTTGGCTTCGGTTTCGCTAGCCAAACCTTCCACGCACCGCTGATCCAGGCCGCAGAAGGCCTGGATTTGGTGGCTGTATCATCCAGTGACGCTGCCAAGGTGCGGGGAGCATTACCTAACGTCGAGGTGGAGAGTCAGGCGCTAGCGCTATGTCAGCGTAGCGATATTGACCTCATCGTTATCCCTACACCCAACGATACGCACTTTTCTCTTGCTAAAGCGGCGCTCTCTGCGGGTAAGCACGTGGTGGTCGATAAACCGTTCACTGTCACGGTGTCAGAGGGCAAACTGCTCAAAAAACTAGCCGATGATAAGGCGCGGCTACTCTCGGTATTTCACAATCGCCGCTGGGACAGCGATTTTCTAACCGTAAAAGCGTTGCTAGAAGCGGGCACGTTAGGACGCGTTGTCAGCATCGAATCACGCTTTGATCGCTTTCGCCCACAAGTAATTGACCGCTGGCGTGAGAAGGCCGCGCCAGGAGGCGGTATTTGGTATGACCTGGGGCCGCATCTGCTAGACCAGGCCTGCGAGCTGTTTGGCATGCCGCACGCCATTTTGCTGGAAGTAAGCGCTCGGCGTGATGGTGCAAAGGCTGATGATGACTTCCTTGCCGTGCTGGATTATGAAAGCTTTCGCGTTACCCTGGCGGCGAGCACGCTAGCGGCCGATCCTACGCCACGCTTTCGAATTCACGGTACAGATGGCAGCTATGTAAAGTATGGTTTAGATCCGCAGGAAGAGCGTTTGAAAGCCGGTGAGGTGCCCGGAGCACACTGGGGGAATGATACTCAGCACGGTACGCTAACGTTACGCGAAGGCAAGGGTGAAAGCACGCCGCTAATACAACGCGAACATGCCACCTTGCCCGGTGATTATCTTGCCTATTATCAAGGCATTGCTGCCGCTATTCGCGAGCAGGCGCCGCTGCCGGTTAGCGTAGATGACGCACTGCGCTCAATGACGTTGTTAGAAGCAGGGCTAGATAGCCACCGTCAACGGCGCTGGATTTCTTTGAAGCATCATTTCTGAAGCATCACTTCTGAAGTCAACGCAGCGTTGGACAAGCGTCAACGCTGCTTTCTACTCATTGTTGGTCAGAGTAAATTGGTCAGAGTAAATCAGTGGCGTTGTGACGCTTTTCTTCCCGCATTTTATCCCTGGCGATATAAAGAGCGGCAATGGTGCGCCCTTCATGGAAGTCATCGCGCATTAAGAGCGCCGGCAGCTCTTCTAAGGCATGCGTTTCCACAATCAGCGGTTCGGGTTCATCTCCCGGCAGCCGTTTAGGATAAAGGTCGGTGGCGAGCAGCACCTGCATGCGATGACGCATGTAGTTGGGGGCCAACGAAAGCTCGACCAGCGGTTCAATGCAGCGCGCACCAAAGCCACACTCTTCCATCAGCTCACGGTTGGCCGCGGTGACGATGTCTTCACCGGGGTCGACCAGCCCTTTCGGTAGCGTAAGTACGTAATCTTCAAATCCCGCTGCGTATTCTCGGATTAGCAATACGTGATCAGGGTCTGGCATTGCCACAATCATCACTGCCCCGCGATCAGCGCCGGTTAAACGCTCGAACTGACGCTCTTCGCCGTTAGAAAAACGCAGTGCTAATGACTCCACTTGAAATAAGCGACTTTGCGCCACACATTCGCGCGATAAAATTTGCGGTTTGCGCAGGTAATCAGTACTGCTGCGGGTGTCGGGATCATGAGGGGCTGTGGGGGAGTTGGGCATAAAGGAGTCGGACATAAAAGCGTGCCTCCATGGCTGGTAAAAGGCGGTTAAGCTACAATAGCACGCTTACTCCTTACGCGACCGGAGCGACAATGATTGATTGGCGCGAGATAGACACCGTCCTTCTCGATATGGACGGTACGCTGCTAGATTTACATTTCGATAGCCATTTTTGGCTTGAGCATTTGCCGCGGCGCTACCGTGAATTGCACCAGCTAGATGAAGCCTCTCAAGAGGCGCTAAAGGCTCGCATTATTGGTGAGCAGGGCACTCTGAACTGGTACAGCCTAGCGTACTGGAGCCGCGAGCTAGGGGTCGATATTGTTGCCTTAAAGCGCGAAGTGCAGCACTTAATCGGCCTACGCAGCGGCGCGCTGGATTTTCTTAAATGGTTAAAACAGGCGCATCCTCGCGTTATCCTGGCCACTAATGCCGATCGTGCGAGCCTTGCCTTGAAACTGCCGCTGACTGGTTTGGAAAGCTACCTTGATGCAATCGTTTCTTCTGAAGACGTGGGCGCTGCCAAAGAAGAGCAGGCGTTTTGGTTCGCGCTACAGGAAATCGAAGCCTTTGACCCTGCCCGTACGCTATTTATCGATGACAACGCCAGCGTGTTAGAAAGTGCCCGTGAGTTTGGCATCAAGCATTTATTGGGCATTAAACAGCCGGATAGTCAGCGGCCTGAAAAAGAGCTGCAGGAATTTATTGCTCTGGATCGATTTGCCCAGTTGCTGCCCGAACAGCTGCCGATGTCGTCGTAACGACAAGGAGAGCATGCATGAGTGAAAGCGTACGCTTAGATAAATGGCTGTGGGCTGCGCGTTTTTTTAAAACCCGTGCGCTTGCCAAAAAAGCGATTGAAGGTGGCAAAGTGCATTACGATGGCGCCCGGGTTAAGACCAGTAAAAACGTCGAAGTGGGGGCCAATATTCGCGTGCCGCAAGGATGGGAAGTTCTTGAGGTAGAGGTGATATCGCTTTCAAACCAGCGCCGCGGTGCGCCTGAAGCACGCATGCTCTATGCCGAGACCGACGACAGCATCCAGCGCCGTGCGCGGGAAGCCGAGGCTCGGCGACTCACCAATGAAGCGATGCAGCATCCGCTCAAGCGTCCCGATAAAAAGCAGCGCCGCGATATCCAGCGCTTCCAGCGTCATCAGGGAGAGTAATGCCCACGCTTTGAGTCACCACCGTTAAACATCAGCTGCACTTTAAACAGTAGGTAGTTAAATCATGTCCGATCAAATTCAACGCTTTATATTCGATCAAACCAATGTACGCGGTGAAATCGTCACCCTGTCTGCCGCCTATCACGAAGTGTTGGATCGCCACGCTTATCCGACCGCTGTTAATGAGCTGCTGGGTGAGCTGCTGGCGGCGGTGGCGCTGCTTACTGATACGGTTAAACTGGATGGCACGCTGAGTATTGAAGTGCGCGGGCGAGGCGTGCTGGCATTATTAATGGCTGAGTCCAACCCCGGCGGTGAGCTGCGCGCGATTGCCCGTATCGCAGAAGATGCCGCGCTGCCGAGTGAGCATGCAAGCTTTCGCGAACTGGTGGGCGAAGGCCAAATTGTGATCACTCTCGACCCTCGTGAAGGCAATCGTTATCAAGGTATTGTGGCGCTAGACCAAGACACGCTGAGCGGCTGCCTGGAGGCCTATTTCAGTCAGTCCGAGCAGTTGCCGACTCGCCTATGGCTGGCAGCGAATGAGGAGCGCGCTGGTGGTTTACTGTTGCAGCGCCTGCCGGAAGCATCGCAAAACCAAGATGTCGATGCCTGGAGTCGTAGCGTGCAGCTGGCCGATACTATCAAAACAGAAGAGCTGCTGGGGCTTGAGCAGCGTGAAGTGCTGTACCGTCTTTATCATGAAGAAACGGTGCGCGTCTTCGATCCGAAAGATTTACGCTTTGGCTGCACGTGCTCTCGCGAGCGAATGACGTCCGCGCTGTACTCATTAGGCCAAGACGAGCTGCGCGATATTCTTCAAGAACAGGGCGCAATCGACACGCAATGCCACTTTTGTCACACGAAATATCACTACACGGCAGCGGATATTGAAACTTTGTTGGATGACCCTGAGGCGCCATCACCGACAATTCACTGATTGTGTAGTCAAATGCAGCCATCAGCGGGTCTGCCCGTCGTCGCGGGAGGGTCAATGGATTCAATGAATACGACGCTTTTGGCAAACGGTCGTTTTATTAATTACTGCGTTGCAACACAAAATGTAGTGTCTATGTAGTAGTTTAACTACACGATATTTGATCTTCGCCCCCGTTTCCCGGGGGCTTTCTTTTTGCCATAATGCGCCCGACTTCAGCGCACCCAGCCGGTTTAGCCATGGTTGGGATGAACTTTAAGGCGATGGTAATGAAGATGCTTGCACGTTAGACACGTCACGTCTTTGTAAGCAACTCCTTTCGCCCGGTAAACGAGACATAACGGCCTTAAGGCCAGGAATCGACATGACCACGACTCAAGCTGCTCCCCAAGCCCACGTCAACCTCAGCAGCGCCGAACTGATCGAGCGCGCAGTGGCAAGTGGCGAAGGCCGCCTGTCGGCCAACGGTGCTCTGGTAGTAAATACGGGCCTGCGTACCGGTCGTTCTCCGAAAGATCGTTTTATCGTCGATGAGCCCTCTACGCGCAGTCAAATCGATTGGGGCGGTGTCAACCTGCCTTTCAATGCCGACAAATTCAACGCCTTGTGGAACCGGGTTGATGAGTATCTGACTAGCCAAGAACATTTCGTGACTGAACTGCACGTCGGCAGTGATTCCGCCCACTACCTGCCGGTTCGCGTCACCACCCAAACCGCTTGGCAAAATCTGTTTGGCCGCACCATGTTTGTACGTCCTCAGGCCTATAATCAAGCCGCTAAAGACGAATGGGCAATCCTTAATGCCGCAGGCTTTGAGTGTGATCCTTCGCGCGACGGCACTAACTCTGATGGTTGTGTGATCATCAACTTCGCTGAGAAGAAAGTGCTAATCGCCGGTATGCGTTACGCCGGTGAAATGAAAAAAGCCATGTTCTCCGTGCAAAACTTTCTGCTCCCGGCTGCCGACGTGCTGCCCATGCACTGCTCGGCTAACGTCGGTGAAGATGGCGAAACGTGCCTGTTCTTCGGTCTTTCTGGCACCGGTAAAACCACGCTTTCCGCTGACCAAGCGCGCTTTTTGATTGGCGATGACGAGCACGCTTGGGGCGACGGCATCGTCTTCAATATGGAAGGCGGCTGCTACGCCAAGTGCATCGATCTTTCTGAAAAGAACGAGCCGGTTATCTGGAACGCCATTAAATTCGGCACCGTGCTTGAGAACGTTGTGTTGGATGACCGCCGTGAGCCCGATTACGCTGACGACAGCCTGACTCAGAACTCACGTGCCGCCTACCCGCTAGAGCACGTCGAGAAGCGCGTACCGGAAAATCTCGCGGGCGAGCCGAACGCGATCGTGTTTCTGACTTGCGATATGTCTGGCGTGCTGCCGCCGGTGTCCGTGCTGTCTAAGGAAGCGGCGGCTTATCACTTTCTGTCAGGCTACACTGCCAAAGTGGGCTCAACCGAAATGGGCTCGTCTGAAGGCTTGGCCGCGACGTTCTCTACCTGCTTCGGCGCGCCGTTCTTCCCGCGGCCTGCGCGTGAATACGCTGACCTTTTGATCAAGCGTGTCGACAAAAAAGACGCTCAGGTGTACTTGGTCAATACTGGCTGGACCGGCGGCGCTTACGGTGAAGGCGGCTCACGCTTCTCCATCCCGACGACTCGCGCCATCATCAGTGCGATTCAGTCAGGTGTGCTGCGCGACATCGAAACCAAGCATATTGATGGTCTTAATTTGCAGGTGCCTGTTTCCGTACCGGGCGTTGACTCTAGCCTGCTTGATCCGCGTGAAACCTGGCAAGACCGTGAGGCATACGATCGTCACCTGAAAGAACTGGCGACGAAGTTTGTTAATAACTTCAAGAAATTCGAAGGCGTCAGCGACGCAATCGTCAAAGCGGGCCCGCAGGTGAGCTGAAAATAGGCTTGCCCGTAAGTGTCATAAAAATGGGACAGTGCTTCGGCACTGTCCCATTTTTTATGGGTAGCTGCGGATTGCTGTGATGTCGTCTGATCATGGCTTTTGTTTATGGCCGGTGATGAAACGCCGAAAATGGGGCCGTTCCGGTTACGCTGCAAGTCATGCCAGCCGTGGTAGGTTTGTGGTACCTTGGCAACATATCAAATGCTGCATGAGTTAGTTGTAATTTATGGATGTCAATCAGCGTATTATTTCGCGCTTAGCCACTGAGTTAAGCGTACGTCCCGAACAAGTCTCTGCCACGGTGGAACTGCTGGATGGCGGCGCCACCGTACCGTTTATTGCCCGTTATCGTAAAGAAGTCACCGGCGCCCTAGACGATATTCAGCTACGTCAGTTAGATGAGCGCCTGCGCTACCTGCGCGAGCTTGAAGAACGCCGTGCCGCAGTGCTAGCCGCCATTGATGAGCAGGGCAAGCTCGACGGCCCGCTAAAGGCAAGCATTGATGCCGCTGAGACCAAGCAGCGGCTGGAAGATCTATACCTGCCCTTTAAGAAAAAGCGCCGTACCAAAGCACAAATTGCCCGCGAAGCAGGGCTTGAGCCATTGGCGGATGCACTGCTGGCTGATCCTACGCTAAGCCCTGAAAGCGAAGCCGCTCACTATTTGCGCTCGGCGGAAGGCGATATTCCCGCCATCGAAGATGCCAAGGCTGCGCTAGATGGCGCCAAGCAGATTTTGATGGAGCGCTTTGCCGAAGATCCCGAGCTGATAGGCCAATTACGCGAACGGCTGTGGCAAGAAGGCGAACTCAGTGCGCGTGTGCTTGAGGGCAAGCAGCAGGAGGGCGCTAAGTTCTCCGACTACTTTGAGCACGACGAGAAGCTGGCCAAAGCGCCTTCGCACCGCGCATTGGCAATGTTCCGCGCGCGCAACGAAGGTATCTTAAGCCTGTCGATTCGTTTGCCTGGTGAAGACGATGCCCCGGTTCATCCTGCCCAGGTGACGATTGCCAAGCAGTTCGGCATTGGTGATCAAGGCCGTGCGGCGGATAAGTGGCTCGCTGAAGTTGTCCGCTGGACTTGGCGCGTAAAGCTTTATACCGCACTGGAAACAGAGCTGCTGGGCCGCCTGCGCGAAGCCGCTGAATTAACGGCTATCGAGGTGTTTGCAGCCAACCTGAAAGACCTGCTGCTAGCGGCACCGGCAGGCCAGAAAATTACCCTCGCGATTGATCCAGGCCAGCGGACGGGCTGTAAAATTGCGGTGATTGATGCCACCGGCCAGTTTATTGATCAGGCGACTATTTACCCTCACGCGCCGCAGAACCGCTGGGATGAGTCGTTAGGCGTGCTAACCAAGCTGATTAAACAGCATGGCGTTGAGCTGATTGCTGTTGGTAACGGCACCGCTAGTCGTGAAACCGACAAGCTGGCAGGCGAGCTGGTCAAGGCGCTGGCGCCCGCGCACCGGTTAAGCAAGGTGATGGTCTCAGAAGCCGGCGCCTCGGTGTACTCTGCCTCTGAATACGCCTCTCGTGAGCTGCCTGATTTAGACGTCACTATCCGTGGCGCGGTGTCCATTGGCCGTCGCCTGCAGGACCCGCTTGCCGAGCTGGTCAAAATCGAGCCCAAGTCGATTGGTGTGGGGCAATATCAGCACGATGTTTCTCAGGTACAGCTGTCGCGTAGCCTGGAAGTCGTGATCGAGGACTGCGTTAACGCGGTCGGTGTCGATCTCAATACCGCCTCTAGCGCGCTCCTTTCACGGGTTGCTGGGCTGAGTGCGGCGCTGGCTGAAAATATTGTTGCCCAACGCAATGCAAAGGGCGCTTTTAAAAGTCGTAAAGAGCTATTAGAGGTGAGCCGCTTAGGCGCGAAAACCTTTGAGCAGTGCGCCGGCTTTCTGCGTATTCATAATGCGAATAATCCGTTGGATGCTAGTGCCGTTCACCCTGAGGCCTATTCTTTGGTGGAGCGTATCGCCAAGCAGGGTGGTCGTGAGGTGAAAGGCTTGATTGGCGATAGCGCGGCGCTAAAAGCGTTCAAGCCTGCCGACTTTGCCGATGAGCGTTTTGGTGTGCCTACGGTCAGCGATATTCTTAAAGAGCTAGATAAACCTGGCCGTGACCCGCGCCCTGAGTTTAAAGCTGCAGAGTTTCGTGAAGGGGTCGAAACACTGAAAGATCTCAAGCTCGCCATGGTGCTGGAAGGTACCGTTACCAACGTCACGCACTTTGGTGCGTTTGTTGATATTGGCGTCCATCAGGATGGCCTGGTGCACATCTCGGCGTTATCCGACCGGTTTATCGACGACCCGCGCAGCGTTGTAAAGGCAGGGGATATCGTGACGGTTAAAGTAATGAGCGTTGACATTGCGCGTAAGCGAGTAGGGCTTTCCATGCGCTTGGATGATCAGCCTGAGGCTGAAAACGATGTTAAGAACGGCGCTGACCAGCAGAACGCTCAGCGAAAGCCTGCGCGGGGGCAGCGTAGTGCTTCGAAGCCCTCTGAGCAGGCGGCACCCATGGGTGCGCTTGGCGCCGCTTTGTTAAAAGCGCGTGGCGGAAAATAGTCATAGGCAGCGGTAACGTATCGCGCGCCTTGAAAAAGCGATGTCTTGATAAGCGATGCCTTGAAAAAAACATGGTTGCCGCCATATCCTGCCTTTTACTGCGCGAAGCAGAGATGCTGACGATGCCATCTGATTTCACCAAGGCCCGCCGTCGGCGGGCTTTACTGACAAGGAGTGTTCACCTTGACTGAACCACTCACTGTGCCATCCGCGCTGACTGCGCAAGTTGAACGCCTGCTTCCCAGTGCGCGCCTTGGCCGGTTGGGCCGCCTGCGTCGTGGGCTTGAAAAAGAAGGATTGCGAGTTGACGCCAATGGCCATATTGCGCAAACCCCACACCCGCACGCGCTGGGCTCTAAGTTAACCCATCCGCATATCACCACCGACTACTCCGAGTCGCTGCTTGAGTACATTACGCCGGTTTACTCACAGCCGGGTGAGGCGCTGTGCTTTTTATCTGACCTGCATACGTTTACCTATCATCATTTAGAAAATGAGTGGATTTGGCCTGGCAGCATGCCGTCTAGGCTGTCTGGCAACGACAGTGTGCCGATTGCCGACTACGGCAGTTCCAATGTTGGCACCATGAAGCATGTTTACCGCAAAGGGTTAGACATGCGCTATGGGCGCATCATGCAGGCGATTGCGGGCGTTCATTACAATGTTTCGTTGCCGGATGATATGTGGCACGCGCTGCGTGAAATGGAAAAAGCCACCAATATCCCCTTCAACGATTATCGCTCCACCCGCTATTTCGGCATGATTCGTCATTTCCGCCGTCATAGCTGGTTATTGCTGTATTTATTTGGTGCGTCACCGGCCATCGATAAAAGCTTTCTGCCTGCAGGCAATGTGCCTGATAAGCTGCAGTCGCTCAGTGACGACACTTATTTTGCGCCTTACGCGACGACCCTGCGTATGTCGGATCTTGGGTACCAAAATAAAGTGCAGTCGCAGCTTAAAATCTGTTTTAACTCGCTGTCGAATTACGTTAATACGCTGCGTCACGCGATCTCATCGCCATGGCCCGACTATGAAGCAATGGGTGTTAACGTAGATGGCGAGTGGCGCCAGTTAAACGCTAACATTCTGCAAATTGAGAACGAATATTACAGCGATATTCGTCCCAAACGTGTCGCTAAGCACAACGAAACGCCAAGTCAGGCGCTGGAAGCCCGTGGCGTGGAATATATCGAAGTGCGCTGCTTAGATCTCAATCCCTTCGATCCGCTTGGCGTGAATGAAGTCCAAATGCGCTTTGTGGACACGTTTTTGATGTGGTGCCTGCTCAGCGACAGCCCATGGATTTCCGACGAGGAATGTGACCGCTTAGACGACAATCGTCGTTGGGTCGTCGAGCGCGGTCGTGATCCCGAGCTTAAGCTGTTTAATAATGGTAAACCCACTTCGGTGAGCGAGTGGGGCGAACAGATCTTTGCGGAAATGGGCGAAGTGGCCCGCCTGCTTGACGGAGTAGAAGAAGGTGCACCGCACGCAGAGGCATTAGCGAGCCTTGCACCTAGGCTGAGTGATCCCTCACTTACGCCTTCTGCTCAGGTGCTCGAACGGCTGAAGGAAAACGGCGGCTCGTTAAGTGATTTGATGCTGAGTTTGGCCCAAGAGCAGGCGGAGCAGCTGAAGGCGGCGCCGATGCAGCGCTGTCGTGAAGCGTTATTAGCCCAGCTAATTGAAACGTCGCACCAGCAGCAGCACGATATTGAAGCCGCTGACCAAGAGTCGTTCTCTGAGTTCTTACAGGTTTACTTTACTAAAGCACGCGAATCCCGCGCTTTATCGGCGCTACCTTCTGAGGCTCGTCAATGATCCTGCACTCTTTTCGCTCAATAGCCCTGGCCGGTTTAGCTTTCTGTGTATTGATGATGGCGGTCGCTCTTGGCCTTGAGCATATCGGCGGCTATGAACCCTGCCCACTGTGTATTTTTCAGCGCGTAGCGGTGATTGCGGCTGGTATTGTGTTCGCCATTGCAGCCATACATAACCCTGCAGGCCGCGTCGGCAAAGTCATTTACGGGCTGTTATCGCTGGCGGCCGTTGGAGCCGGTGTCTTTGTTGCCGGGCGCCACGTGTGGTTGCAATCACTGCCGGCTGACGAGGTTCCTTCATGCGGGCCTGGGCTTGAATACATGATGGATATCCTGCCCATGCGGGACGTCGTGTCCATGGTGTTAAACAGCTCGGGTGAGTGTGCCAATATCGATTTCTCGTTGCTAGGCCTCTCACTGCCTGCCTGGACGTTGATCGGTTTTGCCATCTTGGCGATCGCCGTGCTGCGTATGCTAGTGCTAGCCGTGCGTCAACGTTAAGGCTATGTGACAAGGAGTACGGCGTGCTTTACAAACACTTTGCCTGCCAAGAAGAGATCGATCGTGCCTACGACCCGATGCTGGGTCGTGACCCGATGGTGTTGGTAAATGATTGGCGGCAGCGCAGCGAGGCATCGCGGGAAAACCATCGCGTCACCTTGGATCTTGCTTATGGCCCTTCGCTTGCTGAACGTATGGATATCTTCCATGCCGATGGGTTTAAAGCGCCCGTGCATGTGTTCTTTCACGGCGGCTACTGGCGCTCACTTAGTCATCGTGAATTTAGCTTTATCGTCGATGACCTCGTTAAATCCGGTATCACGGTGGCGGTGGTTAACTATGCGCTGTGCCCTCAGGTACGCTTTAGCGAGCTGGTGCGGCAGACTCAGGCGGCGGTGGCTTACGTGTCTCGTCATGCCGCCGAGCTGGGCATTGATGCAGATCAGCTGAGTATTTCAGGGCATTCCGCGGGCGGGCACCTGTGTGCGATGCTGATGTCGACCGACTGGCAGGGCACGTTTGGCTTGCCGAACGAACTCATTCGTGGCGCGCTGTGCGTGAGCGGTTTATACGATCTACGGCCATTTCCGTGGTCGTGGCTGCAGCCTAAGCTTCAGCTGACGGGCCGTGATGTACACGAACTCAGCCCGTTAGGGCTAGCGTGTCGGGTGCCTGCGCCTATGCATCTCGTGGCAGGTGAGCTGGAGCTGGATGGATTTCAAGACCAAATGAGCGCCTATAGCGAGCATGTGAGCCAGCAAGGTCAGCACGTTACCCAGCAGCTAATCCCCAACGTGGATCACTTCTCGATACTAGAACACTATCTTAACGATGGGTGCTTTGTGGGATGGATTAAAGCGTTTCACGGCTTAAGCTAGCGCCCCGCTAGGGGCGCTGTTTATGGCTGTGAGGCGAAAATTAGGCGGAAGGTATTACCGCCGTCGCTTCTATCTCGACTTTAGCCTGGTCTTCGACAAGCCCCGCCACCTGCACCATCGTCATCGCTGGAAAATGCTTGCCGAGCACTTCGCGGTAGGCGGCGCCTACGTCTTTAAGGCGGGCTAAATACTCCTTCTTGTCCGTCACGTACCAGGTTAAACGTACCAGGTGCTCTGGGCCTGCTCCCGCCTCTTGTAGTACGGCCACAATGTTTTGCAGCGCTTGGTTAACCTGCACAGCAAAGTCGTCGCTTTCAAAGACATGCTCGGCATTCCAGCCAATCTGCCCGCCGACAAAAACAGTCTGGCCGGAGGCAAGCACGCCATTGGCATAGCCTACGGCTGCCTTCCAGTGAGAAGGATGAAGAAGCTGATGAAAGGTGGCGTCACTCATTAGGGCTATCCTTATAGGTTATCAACGGTAATGTGCTGGCGTATCGCGTCGGTCCATGGCATAGACTTACCGCTCGTTAAATCCATAAATACTAGAGTAGAACAATTTGTTAGGCGTTTTTGTTCGCCGCAGTAAGCAACGATTTTAAGGTCCAGACTACTGCGTCCAACGGCCTGAACGGTTAATTCAAAGTTAAGCAGTTCGCCGAGCCGGCTAGGCGCGTGAAACTGTGTGTCGATAGCGGCGGTGGGCACTCCGGTGCCGCTTTCAATATGCAATTGATTAAAATCGTGCTGCACAACTTCCTCAAACCAATCTTCGACGACCGAGTTGATCAGCTCAAAATAGCGAGGATAAAAAACGATTCCCGCCGGATCACAGTGCTGAAAGCGGACTTTTCGCTGGCTTGTAAACGTCATGGCGCTTTCCCCTGTTGTTATTCTCAATGACATGTCCAGATTCTCAACGACGTGTCTGGAATCTCAACTACACGCCCAGATAGCGGTCGCGCACCGCGCTGTCCAATGCCGCCGGCTTGCCATCCCAGACAGTGCTGCCTTTTTCAAGAATGGTGCAGCGGTCAGCGATGGGTAGAATCTCACTTAATGATTTATCCACGAGCAGCGTTGCCTGGCCTTGTTCTTTGAGCAGACGAATCGCCCGCCATATTTCCTGACGAATTACCGGAGCCAGGCCTTCTGTGGCTTCATCCAACACCAGCAGGCGCGGGTTAGTCATCAGCGCGCGCCCAATCGCCAGCATTTGCTGTTCACCGCCAGAAAGCGTTTTGGCCATTTGTGTCCGGCGCTCTTCCAAGCGCGGAAATAATGTTTCCACCCGCTCTAATGTCCACTCGCCCGGGCGGGCGGTGACCAGCAGGTTTTCGCGTACAGAAAGATTGGGAAAGCAGCGGCGCCCCTCTGGCACTAAGCCCAAACCCGCTTTGGCGATTCGATAGGCGGGCAGGCGGCGTAGATTCTGAGATTCAAACTCTATCGTGCCGCGGCTGGCTGGCGTGAGGCCGAATATAGAGCGAATGGTGGTGGTTTTTCCCATTCCATTGCGCCCCATCAATGCGACCATCTCACCCGCATTGACTTCGAGATTAACGCCAAACAGCGCCTGGGAAGGGCCATAAAAGGTTTCAATATCCGCAATCTTAAGCATCTGAATCTCCCAGGTACGCTTCACGGACGCGTGGGTCCTGTTTAATCGCCTCGCTGTCGCCATGGGCAATGACGCTTCCGGAGACCAGCACTGAAATGCGATCAGCAAGGCGAAACACTGCTTCCATATCGTGTTCAATCAGCAGAATCGGGACTTCAAGTTTCAGCGCTTCAAGCAGCTCAGTGAGCTTGGCAGAGCCCTCTGGGCCTAAACCTGCCATGGGTTCGTCCAACAGCAGGGCGCGCGGCTTCAGTGCCAGAGCGCAGGCCACTTCTACTTGGCGGCGCTCGCCGTGAGAAAGCTCAAATACCGGCGTCCAGGCACGGTGGCTTAACTGCATGCGCTCCAGCGCCTCATAAGCGGGTTCAAGCAGGCGCTGGTCGCTGGCAACCGGGCGCCAGAAACGAAAGCTGTGACTTTGTAGCGCTTGAACGCCCATCATCACGTTACGCATTACCGATAGCGGCTCAGCCAGTGAAGACACCTGAAAGCTACGTCCTAGCCCTAGACGAGCGCGCTGGGCAATGCTCATGCCGGTAATCTCGGTATCGGCTAAATAAACGTGTCCTTCATCCGGGCGTATATTGCCGGCAATTTGCCCAATCAGCGTTGATTTTCCCGCGCCGTTAGGGCCAATCAGCGCATGAATTTCCCCACGCTTAAGCTCCAGCGAGACATCGTTCGTCGCCTGCAGAGCGCCAAAGCGTTTATGCAGATTTTGCAGTGAAAGGACGCTATCACTCATTGCGCTCTCTCCCTGCCAGCCAGCCCATGATGCCGTGCTTGGCAAATAGCACGACGCCCAGTAGCACTAGCCCTAGAAAGAGCTGCCAGTACTGCGTGATACCGCCCAGGAAGGTTTCCATCATTACAAACAAAATCGCCCCGGCTAGGGGGCCGTAAAGACGCCCTACGCCGCCTAAAATCACAATTACCATCAGCTCTCCCGAGAAATGCCAGCTCAGCACTGACGGGCTAACAAAACCATTAAGATCTGCATAGAGTGCGCCCGCCAGCCCGGTAATTGCGGCAGAAATTACAAACGCCATCAGGCGAATCGGGTAGGGGCTGACGCCTGCAGTAGCTAGGCGCACGTCGTTTAAGCGCGCCATGGTGAGCGCCGCGCCAAAGCGCGACTTCATCAGCCGCGAGGTAATCGCCATTGCCATGACCAGGCCACCAAAGCAGATCAGAAAATAGCTCAACGCATTGGTGGTATCGACCAGTGGCAGGCTATTGCGTATGTAAATGGGCAGGCCATCTTCACCACCGTAGGTGGGCCAGGAGTTAGCAAAGTAATAAATCATCTGAGCAAAGGCGAGGGTGATCATAATGAAGTACACCCCGGTCGTACGCAGCGATATAGCGCCGATCGCCAGTGCCAGCAGTGCGCATAGCAGGGCAGCGGCTAGCCACACTACTAGTAAGCTGTCGCTGCCCGGAATGCTCATAGGCCAGGTCATAAACGGCGTGAAATCAAACGCATGATAAGCGCTGATGCCTGCCACGTAGCCCCCCAGGCCGAAATACGCCGCATGGCCAAAGCTGACCATGCCACCATAGCCAATGGCCAGATTAAGCCCGACCGCCGCCATGGCAATAATGGTGATGCGCGAGGCTAAATTAACGTAGTAGAGGTGGCCAAAAAAATACGCCGCCACGGGCAATAACAACAGCAGCCCAAGCAGCGCAATTTGCACCAGCCCTTTACGGCCAAAGTGGCTGTCTGCCTGATTAGCAGGCGCAGCGCCTGAGCCGCCTGAGGAGCGCCTGGGCATAGAGGCGCCGTCAGAGGTAGGAATGTTATTAGTCATGGGCGGCAAACAGTCCTTTTGGCTTGAAGGCGAGTATCACGGCCATGAGGATATAAATCAGCATTGCCGCCAGCGCCGCGCCAACCCCGCTGGCCTCAGAAGGAGGCATGAACGCACGGAAGAAAATCGGCAAATAGACGCGCCCAAGCGTATCCACAAGCCCGACTAGCAGCGCACCGAGTAGCGCGCCTTTTATCGAGCCAATACCGCCAATCACGATGACGACAAAGGCCAGAATAAGCACCGGCTCACCCATGCCCACCTGGACCGACTGCAGCGCGCCCACCAGCGCTCCGGCTAACCCCGCTAGCGCGGCGCCTAAGGCAAACACGACGGTATACAGCTTTGAAATATTCACGCCGAGTGCGCCAATCATTTCGCGGTCGCTTTCACCGGCTCGAATGCGCATGCCTAAGCGTGTTTTAGAGATCAGAAAGTAAAGCGCGATTGAAATAACAATGCCGACGCCAATCAGCATTAGCCGATAAAGCGGGTAGCGGGTGTCGCCTGGCAGGGTGACGAATCCGGTTAGCCAAGATGGCGGGCTTAGTCGCATGGGCGACGAGCCGAAAATCCAACGTGTCCCTTCCGAAAAAATCAAAATAAGCGCAAACGTTGCCAATACCTGGTCGAGGTGAGGGCGATGATAAAGCCTGCGTATGACCAACAGTTCAACCAGCGCACCGACCAAGGCTGCTGCCGTCATGCCCGCTGCCAGCCCCATCAGAAAAGAGCCCGTTGACGCCGTCACCGCCGCAGTGGCGTAGGCGCCCACCATGTAAAAAGAACCGTGGGCGAGATTGATCAGCCCCATCACCCCGAATACCAGAGTGAGGCCGCTGGCCATCAGAAACAGCATCGTGCCAAGCTGTACGCCGTTGAGTATTTGCTCGATTAGCAGTGTCACGGACACGTTAGTTAACCTTTGCGAAGGAAGAGAGTAAAGGCTGGGTGATAGCACCCAGCCGCGGCGATATTACATCTGGCACTCTTCAAAGTAGACGTCTTGAATATCTTCAATGGCGATACCCAGCAAGCGATTGGTGGGCTGGCCATCGTCACCTTCTACGACTTCGCGAACGTAAATGTCTTGGATCGGGTGTTGGTTAGGGCCAAAGCGGAAATCTCCGCGCACGCTGTCAAAGTCTGCTGCGCGCAGCGCTTCGCGGAAGGCGTCTTTATCATCAGGATGAGCGACCTCAAGCGCGCTAAGGATTAAATTAGCCGTGTCATACCCTTGAGCGGCATAGAGCGTTGGCGTGCGGTCATAGGCTTCTCGGAAGCCTTCGACAAAGCGCTCATTGGCGTCATTCTCTAAGTCGTAAGCCCACAGTGACGTGTTGCGTGCACCAATCGCCGCACTGCCTACCGCTTTGATTAGGATTTCATCAAACGAGAACGCCGCGCCAAAGATCGGCATGTCGACCCCAGATCCTTCCCATTGCTTCATGAACGAAATGCCCATTCCGCCGGGTAAGAAGAAGAACAGGCTATCGGCATCGCTGGCACGAATTTGGGCAATTTCAGCGGCGTAGTCGGTTTGGCCCATCTGGGTGTAAAGCTCGTCAACAACCTCGCCTTCATAAAGGTGTTTAAAGCCCGCTAAGGCATCGGTGCCTGCCGGGTAGTTAGGCGCCATGATGATTGGCCGCTCATAGCTTTGTTCACGCATGTAAGCGCCCATCGCGCCGTGCAGATTGTCGTTCTGATACGCGACGTTAAAGTAGTTTTCGTGGCACATGCGCCCCGCTAAATCGGAGGGCCCGGCGTTGGGGGAAAGGTAGAAAGTGCCTTGGCGCACGACGGCGGGAACCACGGCCATTGCCAAATTAGACCAGATAATACCAGTCAGAATGTCGACTTCATCACGCTGCATAAACTCATTGGCTAAGCTTCGCGCCAGGTCCGGGCGATTAGCATCGTCTTGAATTAAGACCTCAACATCGTCACGGCCCGACTGTTCAAGCGCCAGCATAAAGCCATCGCGAACATCCACACCTAAGTGCGAGCCGCCCCCTGACAGGGTCGTGATCATGCCAATTTTGACGTCATCAGCGTGCGCTGTCGCCAAGCTTGAAGAGAGCAGTAAACCAAGGCCCAAGCGAGTTATCTGTTTCATAGCAATTCCCTCATTATTAAATCGTTTTGTTGCTTGTGTTAGAGCAAGGAGAGTCAGCGCTGGGGTAGTGCTCTTGGCTCAAGCGAAAACGCTGAACCTTTCCCGTTGTTGTTTTTGGCAGAGCTTCAATGAAACGTATGGAACGAGGATACTTATACGGTGCAATGGTCTGCTTTACGAAGTCTTGTAGCATTTGCTGACAAGCTTCATCTTGCTGAAATCCATCGTTTAAAACCACAAAAGCTTCGACAATTTGGCCGCGGGCCTGGTTAGGCGCCCCGATCACCGCACATTCTTTCACCGCGGGATGGGCAAGCAATGCCGCTTCGACCTCTGGGCCGGCAATGTTATAGCCTGCTGAGATAATCATGTCGTCGTTGCGAGCGGCGAAATGGAAGTAGCCGTCTTCATCCTGATAAAACGCATCGCCGGTGATATTCCAACCATCAGTGACATACCTGCGCTGGCGCTGGTCGGCTAAGTAGCGGCAGCCGGTCGGGCCGCGTACCGCCAGTTTGCCGACCGTGCCGCGGGGTACATCGTGCATTGCATCATCCACGATGCGTGCCTCGTAGCCAGTTACCGGTTTGCCCGTGCAGTTAGGGCGGTGGTCGTCCAGCCGATTAGAGATGAAGATATGCAGCATTTCCGTCGCCCCGATACCGTCAAGAATCGGTGTGCCCGTTTGCTTTATCCAGTCATGATAAATCGGTGCAGGCAGCGTTTCGCCCGCCGAAATAGCCACCCGCAGGCTGCTTAGGTCCGCTTGAGTAGTGGGTGCTGAGAGCATTGCCCGGTAAGCCGTTGGCGCTGTAAATACCACCGTGGCCCGATACTCGCGGATAATATCCATCATATTAGGCGGCGAGGCGTGTTCAAGTAACACGGCCGTAGCGCCAAAGCGGAGTGGGAATATTGCCAGCCCACCCAGGCCGAAAGTGAAGGCCAGCGGAGGGGAGCCGACGAAGACATCCTCTGGCGTGACCTGCAGGACTTCTTTGGCGTAACCGTCAGCAACCGCCAGCAGGTCGCGATGAAAATGCATGGTGGCTTTTGGTGGGCCGGTGGTGCCGGAAGTAAAGCCTAGCAGCGCGACGTCGTCGGCTGCGGTATCTACCGCGTCAAACGTGGCGGGTTTGCCTAGTGCTAAACGGTCAAGTTCCGCATCATGATTGGCGGTGCCATCAAAGCCCACGATGCGTTTCAGAACCGGGCACTGTTGCTGGCATTCCAGCAGTTCGTCGAGCAGGCGTGTATCGCATAAGGCCAGGCTAATGTCTGCCTTATCAATCACCTGGCTCAGCTCTTTCGTGCGCAGCATGGGCATCGTGTTAACCACTACGGCACCGGCCTTGGTGGCGGCTAGCCAGCAGGCGACCATGGCCGGGTTATTCGCTGAGCGAATCAGCACTCGCTGGCCGGGCTTGACGCCTAAGTCTTCTACCAATACGTGCGCCAGCCGGTTGGTCCATTCGGTGAGCTCGCGATAGGTGCGGCGACGGCCGTTGCCCGCTAAGGCAATGTGTTCGCCAAAGCCTTGGGATAGCAGCCGGTCGCAGAGTTCCACGCCAGCGTTGAGCCGTTGAGGATAATCGCAGCCTGCGAGCAAAAACGCGGGTTGGCAATCAATGGGTGGCAGGTTATCCCGCGCAAAAGTATCAGCATGGGCTGACTGGATGTACATGACCAACCTCCGTATTCGGTGTCGTTGTTTATTCCTGCCCACGTCCTGGCTCTGTCTTAAATACGTCTTAAGTGCGCCTTAAGTGCGCCTTGGGCAGGGATACGGTGTCTGGCGTAATGTTTTATTGTTTTGGATAAAACTTACTCAAGCGGTGTGGCTTCTGGCTGTTTATTTGTCTGCTTATTCCTCGGCGAGCATGCTGCGGGCGATCACTATTTTTTGTACGTCGGACGCGCCTTCATAAATACGCAGCGCGCGGATTTCCCGGTAGAGGCTTTCGATGATATGGCCTTTACGTACGCCGTCACCGCCATGCAGCTGAACGGCCTGATCAATCACGAGCTGTGCTTGATCGGTGGCAAAAAGCTTGGCCATCGCCGCTTCACGGGTAACACGTTCAGCGCCTTGGTCTTTGGTCCAGGCGGCGCGATACACCAGTAGGGCGGCGGCATCTACGTTCAGTGCCATATCGGCTAAGTGGCCCTGCACCATCTGCAGATCAGAAAGCGTAGCGCCGAACAGCTCGCGAGAGCGGCTGCGAGACAACGACTCATCGAGCGCTCGGCGTGCGAAACCGAGGGCCGCGGCACCTACCGTTGAGCGGAAGACATCCAGTACCGACATGGCAATGCGAAAACCTTGCCCAGCTTGGCCGATCAGCGCGCTGGCCGGCAGCAGCATATCGTTAAAGCCCAGCCGCGCTAACGGATGAGGCGCTACAGACTCCAGGCGTTCACGAATTTCCAGCCCGTGGGTATCGGCGGGCACTAGAAAGGCGGAAAGCCCTTTGGCGCCTGGGCCTTCACCGGTGCGAGCGAATACCGTGTAAATATCAGCAATGCCGCCGTTGGAAATCCAGGTTTTTTCGCCATTGATACGGTAGCTGTCGCCGTCGCGCTCAGCCGTGGTGTCCAGCTGGGCCACGTCTGAGCCAGAGCGAGGCTCGCTGAGGGCAAACGCCGAAAGCGCTTCGCCGCGGCGGGTTTTATCCAGCCACTTTTTCTGTTCATCGCTGCCGTATTGATTGATTGCGCCGGTGCCCAGCCCCTGCATGGCAAAGGCAAAGTCGGCCAATCCATCGTGGCGAGCCAGCGTTTCGCGAATCAGGCACAGGCTGCGCACGTCGATATGCTCGCCCGAGGTACCTTGTAAGAAACCCGCCGCGCCCAGGTCGCGCACAAGCTGCACGCAGGTCGCATCCACATCGCTATGGTCGCGGGGCAGCTGCGCTTGGCACCACGCTTCAAGCTGCTCAGAAAGCTCGCGGTGCTTAGCCTCAAAGAAGGGCCATGCTAGGAAGCTCTTGTCGCTCATCAGTCCCCCTTGAACTCAGGTTTTTGTTTGGCTACAAAGGCGTGGTAGGCGCGTTCAAAGTCATTGGTTTGCATGCAGATAGCCTGCGCCTGCGCTTCTGATTCAATGGCCTGCTCTAGGCTCATCGACCACTCCTGGTTAAGCTGTGTTTTGGTAATGCTGTGGCCGAAGGTAGGCCCTTGAGCCAGGCGGGTGGCGTAAGCAAGGGCGTCGTCAATGAGCGACTCAGGGGCCACTACGCGGTTATAAAAGCCCCACTGCAGGCCTTCCTCGGCGCTCATGCTGCGCCCGCTGTAGAGCAAATCCGCCGCTCGGCCTTGGCCGATAATGCGCGGTAGTATCGCGCAGGCGCCCATGTCGCAACCCGCCAGCCCCACGCGAGTAAACAGAAATGCGGTGCTGGCGCGGGGGGTGGCAAAGCGGATATCCGAGGCCATGGCGATAATCGCCCCGGCACCGACGCAAATGCCGTCGACGGCGGCGATAATCGGTTTGCCGCAATTCAGCATCGCTTTGACCAAGTCGCCGGTCATACGGGTGAATTCGAGCAGCCCTTTCATGTCGCGGCCTACCAGAGGGCCGATAATTTCATGCACATCGCCGCCCGAGCAGAAGTTATCGCCGTTAGCGGTGAACACCACCGCGTGAATATCCGAAGCGTAGGCAAGGTCGCGAAAGGTATCGCGAAGCTCAGCGTAGCTTTCGAAGGTCAGCGGGTTTTTACGTTCCGGGCGATTCAGCCTAATAACCGCGACGTCACCTTTCATTTCCCAGATAAAGTGCTCGGGGACTAATTCCTTCATGCTTTTCATTTTATTGTTCTCGTATCGGTAGGTAAGCGGTGAAGCAGCTCGCCTATATGATGGGCATCCGCTTCGGTGACTTCTTCAAACAGTGCATTCACCCAGCGCTCATGGGCAGCGGCCATGCCGTTAAAGCTTTCCTGGCCTGTCTCGGTAAGGCACACGCGGGTGGCACGACGGTCGCCTTCAATCGCAATGCGCTGCACGAAGCCATCTTCCACCAAACGATCAATAATGCCGGTGACGTTGCCGTTGGAAACCCGCAGGCGGCGAGATAGCTCATTCATTTTCAGGCCTTCTGCATTGGCAGATAAAGCGGCCATGACGTCAAAGCGCGGCAGCGTAGAGTCATATTCCTTGCGCAGGCGCTCACGCAGCGCGGACTCTACCTGGCGGGTAACGCGCAGCATGCGCAGCCACAAGCGCAGGCGCTCTTTGGTTAAACGTTCGTCCGTCATACTTCACCGCCCGAAATAGAGATTGCCTGCCCGGTTATCGCGCTGCTGTTGGGGCCACATAGCCAAAGGGCCGTAGCACTGACTTCCGCCGGTGTGACCAATCGCCCGGTCGGGTTAGTCGATTCAAAGTGCGAGGTTGCCTGCTCGGCTGACTGGCCTGTTTTAGCCACAATGGTGTCAACGCTGGCAGCCAATAACGGCGTGTCGGTAAAGCCGGGGCACAGTGCATTTACGGTAATGTTGCGCGTGGCGGTTTCGATAGCCAAGGCACGTACCAGGCCGACCACGCCATGCTTTGCCGCGCAGTAAGCGCCTACATAGGCATAGCCTTTAAGGCCTGCAGTTGACGCGACGGCAATCAGGCGGCCGCCGTCGTTCAACTGCTTCAGGCCTTCGCGTAGCGTGAGAAACACGCCGCTAAGATTAACGTTGAGCATGCGCTGCCACTGTTCAAACGATGTTTTTGCGAAGGGCGCGCTTTCTGCCGCACCCGCGTTTGCAACCACAATGTCGACCCTGCCAAGCTGTGCAAAAAAAGCCACCATGGCTGCTTCGTCGGTGACATCAACGACTGCTAAATGAATACCACGATGCTGGTCAGCGACAGCTTTAAGAGCCGCTTCGCGACGCCCGATAATCGTCACCTCAGCCCCTGCGCTCGCAAAAGCCAGCGCCATGTCGGCGCCGATACCGCTACCGCCGCCGGTAATTACCGCTCGCTTGCCGGTCAGGCTCATACCCAGCCCTCGCCACGTTCTGCCAAACGCTGTAACTGATCGGCACCTGCTCGGTAGGGCGCGGGCCACTCAACGTCGCTGTCGCCTAGCCCTGCCGCTACGTGAAGAAGCCAGTAAGGGTCAGCAAGATGAGGGCGGGCGATACAGACTAGATCGGCGCGACCGGCCATCAGAATCGAGTTCACGTGGTCGGCCTGGTAAATATTGCCCACGGCCATGGTGGCAATCGGTGTCTCGTTGCGTATGCGGTCAGAAAACGGCGTTTGGAACATGCGCCCATACACCGGCTTAGCCTGTGGCGACGTTTGCCCGGCTGAAACATCGATGATATCGACCTGGGCATCGCGCAGACGCTTGGCAATCTCAACGGCATCATCGGGAGTAATGCCTTCTTCGCCGCACCAGTCGTTGGCGGAAATACGCACCGACAGCGGCTTATGGGCCGGCCAAACGCTGCGCACGGCGTTAATTACTTCCAGCGGGTAGCGGAGTCGGTTATCAAGGCTACCGCCGTACTCATCGTCGCGGTGGTTGGTCAGCGGGGTAATAAATGAAGAGAGCAAATAGCCGTGTGCCGCATGAATCTCAATCATGTCAAAGCCCGCCCGATCAGCCATCTGCGCGGCGCTGACAAACGCATCGCGCACGCGGTCCATATCGTCGCGGTCCATCGCTTTGGGCACTTGGTTACGCGCGGCCCACGGCACAGCAGAGGCTGAAAGCAGCGGCCAGTTGCCGTCTGCAAGCGGGGCATCCATCTCTTCCCAGCCCAGCTGAGTGGAGCCTTTAGCCCCGGAGTGGCCCAGCTGCGCGCACAGTTTGGCCTTGGTTTCTGCGTGTACAAAATCACACAGCCTGCGCCACGCCACCTCGTGTTCGGGGGCGTACAGCCCTGGGCAGCCTGGGGTAATCCGGCCGGTGGGGCTAACACAGGTCATTTCGGTATACACCAAGCCTGCGCCGCCTTTAGCGCGCTCAGCGTAATGGCTAAAATGCCAATCGGTAGGGCAGCCATCAATGGCCTTATACTGCGCCATGGGTGAGACCACGACGCGATTGGTCAGCGTCATGTCACGCAGCTGGTAAGGCGCGAACATCGGCGCACGAGCGCTGCCAGGGTTGCCTGCTTGGGTTTGAAACCAGCGCTCAGCGCTTTCTAGCCATTGCGGGTCGCGCACGCGCAGATTTTCATGGCTAATGCGCTGGGAGCGCGTCAATAGCGAATAGTTGAACTGCACCGGGTCGAGGTCCAAGTAGCGCTCTACTTCTTCAAACCATTCGGTAGAGTTGCGGGCGGCTGACTGTAAGCGCAGTACCTCGAAACGACGATCTTCTTCATAGCGGGCAACCGCCGTGGCGATGCTGCTCTCACTGTGCAGACAGTTAGCCAGGGCAATGGCGCTTTCTAGCGCGAGCTTGGAGCCCGAACCAATCGAGAAATGCGCCGTTGCGGCGGCATCGCCCATGAGCACGACGTTTTCATAGCGCCACTGTTCACACAGCACGCGCGGGAAGTTGATCCACGCCGAGCCGCGCACATGGTGGGCATTGGTCATCAGCGGGTGCCCACCTAAGTGCTTGGCAAAAATGCGTTCGCAGACGTCAATAGATGCCTGCTGGCTCAGCTCGCCGAAGCCAAACGCCTGCCAAGTGGCTTCACTGCATTCGACGATAAAGGTCGCTGTGTCGTTATCAAACTGATAGGCGTGCGCCCAGACCCAGCCATGCTCGGTCTTTTCGAAGATAAAGGTGAAGGCATCATTAAAGGTTTGGTGCGTTCCTAGCCAGACAAACTTGCACGCCCGGACATCGATATCCGGTTTGAAATGTTCCGCGTAGGTTTGGCGAGTACGAGAGTTAAGGCCATCGGCGGCCAGTACCAAATCGTACTCGTGCCGATAACGGTCGATGCTGGCTTGTGTGGCATCGGTTTCAAAGCGCATCTCAACGCCCAGTTCACGAGCGCGTGCCTGTAATAGAATCAATAGCTGACGCCGGCCAATGCCACAAAAGCCGTGGCCGGTGGAAACGGTTTTAACGCCTTTATGGACGACCGCTACATCATCCCAATAAGCGAAATGTTCGCGAATACGCGCTGCACTCACTGGGTCATTGGCTGCAAGGTTATCTAAGGTTTCGTCTGATAAAACCACGCCCCAGCCGAACGTATCGTCTGCACGGTTGCGCTCGATGACTACGATGTCATGGGAAGGGTCCTGCAGTTTCATGCTGATGGCAAAATAAAGGCCGGCTGGCCCTCCACCGAGGCAGGCGATTCTCATTTTTGTTCTCCACAGGGAAACACACTCTTTTCTGAAGATAGAAAAAGAAGCAATAAAATTCAAGCATAAAATGTTTAGGTTTAAAATATATTTTCAAAAGACCTGCTACTACGTGCTTTGCTCGCAAAAGACACCGGAAGGTGAGAGCATAAAAAAGTTAAAACCACGCCACGGCCTGCTGCTTGGGGGCGCTTGCCATCGGCCATAGAAGAAAGTGTTATGGTGGTTGAGTCTTTAGTGCTATGGAAACCGTACTGGCTGGGATTGACAGGGGTGGAGAGAGAAGTGAATCTAAGCCTATTCAATGCTAATCGCGGTTAAACGAGCCGTTAAGTAAATACTTACGTATAGGATTATGCAGAGCGTCACGCGTAATTATAAAGAGTTATGCACCGTTAAGGAGAGAGCTCCATGCTCGAAGATTGCAAAAATGCCCTGGAGCGCTGGGGGGGCGTGCACACCTTGATCGACCGCTGGCTAGATCAGCGTCGCCAGCTGTTAATAAGCTTCATTGAGCTAAAAGAGGCGTGTGATGCTGAGCTAGAAGCGGTGAGCAAAGCGCCTATCGATACCTTCAGTGAGCAGTTGATGGACTACATCAGCGCCGGTCATTTTGAAATTTACCCTCAGCTTTCGGAAGAAGCTCAAGCCTTTGGCGATGAGGCTGCGTTAGTCATCGCGGCTAAATTACTGGAGCGCTTAGAGATGTCGACCGAAATGGTGTTGGAGTTTGATGCTGACTTTGGCTCTACGCTCAGCTGTGAGCAGAATATTGCCCGTTTGCCCGCCTGGATTGATCGTTTGGCCCGAGGCCTGACGGAGCGCTTCGCGCTCGAAGACCAGTTGATTGCGCGCTTGCATGCCGCTAACAGCCCGCAGAACGCCAAAGCACCTGCTTAATTTCCCTTATATAAGCTAACGCAGACAATCTAATAGGCGCCGCCATGCGGCGCTTTTGTCGTCGTGGCGTTTTGTTGCTCCCTTGCTTATCGTTCGCTGCTGGCTACTCGTGATTCACGACGCAATTTGCCGCCAATCACCAGCATACAAGGGGTGAGCAGTAGCGTGAGCGCGGTGGCGAAGGTGAGGCCACCCGCAATCGCGCTGGACATCTGTGTCCACCACTGAGCAGAAGGCGCATTAAAGCCGAGCGCAGGGGTAAATAGGTCGACGTTGATACCCAGTACCATCGGCATCAGCCCCAGCACCGTGGTGATCGCCGTTAGCAGTACCGGGCGTAAGCGCAAGCAGCCTGCTTCCAGGGCCGCCTCGCTCGGCGCCATGCCTTCGCCACGCAGCTCGTTATAGGTGTCAATCAAGACAATATTGTTGTTGACGACGATGCCTGCCAGGGCAATGACGCCCATGCCCACCATCACAATGCCAAACGCCTGACCGGTTATGAGCAGGCCCATCAGTACACCGGCGGTTGAGAAAACGATCGCTGACAGTACCAGACCCGCCTGATAGAAACTGTTGAACTGGGTCACCAAAATAATCGCCATCAGGCCGATAGCGATTAAGAATGCGCTGACCAGAAACTGCATCGACTCCTGCTGATCTTCCTGCTCGCCAGCAACGTTCACCATTAGCCCATCGGGTAGGCTGTCGCGGCTGGCGTCGAGCAGGGCGCGCAGGCGTTCGTCGGCGAGGTAGCCCGGGGCTAGGTCAGCGTCAACCGTAATGGCGCGGCGGCCATCAATACGGCTAAGCGTGCCCACTTTAGGCGCGGGCTCTAGCGTCACGAAATGCGAGATCGGCACCTGTCCACGCTGAGTGTTGATGGTCAGGCGCTCTAGCTGATCCAACGAGCGCCAGTGTTGCGGTAGGCGCACGCGAATATCGACCTCATCGCTGACTTCCGGCGGCCGGTAGCTCGCTACCTGAAGGCCAGTGGTGAGCAGTTGCACCGCGCTACCAATCGTGGTGATGTCGGTGCCCATGCGCGCGGCGGCCTCGCGGTCCACGTTCACCTGCCATTCGACCCCCGGCAAGCTGCGATTGTCCTGAATATCGACAAAGCCACCCAGCTCGCGCATTAGCTGGGTGAGCTGGCCAACCCCTGCGTCGGCGACATCGGGGTTGGTGGCACTTACTTCTAGCACAATCGGCTTACCGCCGCCGGGGCCCGATTCTTGTTCCTGAAATTCAAGCGTAATGCCAGGAATGTCGCGGGCGCGATCGGCCATGTCGGTTAAAATAGCCCGGGCAGGGCGGCGCTCATGCCAGTCTATAAACTGGAATTGGAGCATGCCAATTACATCATTGCCTATCTGCTCGTTGGGTAGCGCAAAGGAGCGCGCATAGAGTGCTCTCACTTCGCTCAGGCCCGAGAGCCTGGCTTCCACTCGCTGGACAATGGCATCGGTCTCTTCTGCGGAGAAATCACCGCGGGCGCGGATAAGCACCTGGGCACTGTCAGGCTCAACGTTAGGGAAAAAATCGACGCCGTGATTAAAGCGTGCATAGCCGGTATACAGCAGCACCATCAGCAACACGGTGACCAGCAGCACCCACGCCGGATGCTTGAGTAAGCGGGCGAGCACATGCCGGTAGCCGCGGCCTAATGAGGTGGCGGCGGGCTCAAGGCTAGCATCTGTTTGATTCGCAGCGGAGCGGGTAAACAATCGGCCCAGCGTAGGTAAAAATATCAACGCCATGGCCAGCGATGCCAGTAGGCACAAAATCACCGTAGCGGGCAGGTACTTCATAAATTGACCCACCACGCCTGGCCAGAACAGTAAGGGGATAAATACTGCGAGCGTGGTAGCGGTAGAGGCGATCACCGGCCAGCTCATGCGTGACGCGGCGTTTAGCCACGCTTGGTGAGGCGTTTGGCCATCCCGTAAGTAGCGGTCGGCAAGCTCGCTCACCACGATCGCGCCGTCCACCAGCATGCCGGCCACCAAAATCAGCGCGAACAGCACCACAATGTTGAGCGTAAAGCCAAACGCCCACACCAGCAGTATGCCGGTTAAAAAGGCACCTGGTATCGTCAGGCCGACTAGCAGCGCCATGCGCCATCCCATCACCGCGACCACCACAATCAGCACCAGCACGACGGCGGTCAGTACGTTGTTTAATAGCTCGGAGAGCATATTGGCAACGGTGGTCGACTCATCCAAAATAGTGGTGAAGCTCAGTTGTTCGGGCAGTAAATCACCGGCTTGAGCCAAACGCTCACGCACCGCGCTAATCGTTGCGATGATGTTCGCCCCGGCGCGCTTGGAAACTTCTAGCACCACCGCTGGCTGGCCATCTATACGGGCAAAGCCCTCGGGGGATTTATAGGTAGGCTGAATCCATGCCACGTCGCCAAAAGTGACGACCTGGTCATTCTCGACCTTGACCGGCATATTCATGACGTCTTCAAGGGACTCAATGATGCCCGGCACTTTGAGCGCTAAGCGCCCGGCGCCGGTATCAATACTACCTGCAGCGACCAAGCGATTATTACGCGACACCTGATTAAACAGAGCATCAAAATCGACGCCGTAGCTTTCGAGCACTAGCGGATCAACGACTATTTCCAGCAGGTCTTCACGGTCGCCGGCAATATCGACCTCTAGCACATCGGCGATGCCTTCAATTTCCTCTTGCAAGCGCCTGGCAACGGTAATGCGCTCACGGGTATCCAGCTGCCCGGAAAGCCCAATCGTTAACACCGGGAATTCTGAAACGTTGACCTCCATTACCCGCGGTTCATCGGCTTCTGAAGGTAGTTCGCTACGGGCAATATCTACCCGGTCGCGAACGTCAGTCAGCGCGGTGTCTGGGTCAAAGCCAGGATCAAACTCCAGAGTGATGGAGCCATGCCCTTCGCTGGATTGAGCGGTGAACTTGCGTAGCCCTTCAATGCCGCGAAGCTCTTGCTCCATGGGTCGAATGAGCAGCCGTTCTCCGTCTTCTGGGCTAACGCCTTCCAGCGACAGCGAGACATAAATCATCGGGATCGTAACGTCAGGGTTGGCTTCTTTAGGGATCATCTGCCAAGCGACGGTACCCGCCAAAAGCAGGCTCACCAATAACAGTAGCGTGGTGCGGGTGTGCTCTAGCGCCGCATTAATCAACTGGCGCATGAACGCTATCCTGCCCGACTTGCGGTTGCGAAATAATGGGGTCTTCAGCAGGTACCGGCGTCACTGTTTCGCCGATGTCCACCATGCCAGCGCCAAGCGTAATCAGGCGCAGCGGATCAGGTAAGCCCGCAACGTAAGCACGCTGTATGTCGGCGCTGACCAACTGCACAGCGGTTTGCTGCACTTGGTCGTTAGCATCTAAATGTTTAACGGCCAGTTGGCCTTCGCCGTTTAGGCTAAGTAGCGCAGGCGAGAGCGTGTGAACTTGGCGAGGCGGCAGAATAATCGTGAGCTCCGCACTGGCGCCTGCTAGGCGCTTACCGGCCGGGTTATCCAACGTGGCCTCAATGTAAAAGCTGCGTGTGGCTTCTTCGGCACGGTGACTTATAAAGGTCAGCTCGCCTTCTAGGTGGTCGCCATTCAGCAGCCGTGCGGTGACCGGCAAACCCTCGGTCAAATCGCCTACCTGCTGTTGAGATACCCAGGCTGCGCCCTTCAAACGGCGGTCATCCACTAGTTGGGCCCACTCTTCACCGGGCTGCAATAGATCACCCACTTCTACCTGCACGCGATCCAGCACACCATCAAAAGGCGCAGTGGGGCGACTATCATTGAGTTGTTTCTGTAGCTGTGCCACCGACGCGGCGCTGGCGCTGAGCGCACTCTGTAAGCGCAACAGTTCCGGCTGTGAGATTAACTCTCGCTGGCGCAGGTTGCGCGCACCGCTGTACTCCGCTTCGGCCACTGCCAGTTCGTCGCGAGCTTGCTGCAACTGCTCGGGTAGAGCATCGTTATCCAGCACTAGCAAGGTGTCACCCGCCTGGACACGACTGCCTTGAGTCACCGGCTTCTCCGCCACAAAGCCCGCTAAGTTGGCACGCAGAGTGGTTTCACGTTCGGCGGTTAGCTGGCCTTGGATGATCTGCTGCGGAATAAACGGTGTGCTTTGCTGTTCAATCACTTCAACGCGCGGGCCTGTTTGGCTGCGCGCGGGGGCATCTGGCGGCGTTGTTTGGAAACGCTGGAAATTACCAAACGCGAGCCATATCACCAGCGCCAGCACCAGTAGGCTAGCCAGGGCATAAGAAAAGGGGATTCTTCGCATGGGGGCGTCCATGTCCTTAATAAAAAGCTTAACAAACAACGTAACAAAAAAAGCTTAGCAACAAGCAGGTAGGGCGTTAAGACGATGACACCATAACGCAACTCGGTGTTTTCAGCGAGTAGCAAGCCGAGGGGGAACGGTGCGTTGGTTAAATAGGTCGTAGTCGCATGTCTGATTGAGTTTTTGCCCGGCTGGGCATACCATCTTGGCGTCTTGAGTTCTGTTGAACCACTCCTCAGGCGAGAACCATCCCTAGGCGAACCAATCAAGGAGCAATGATGAAAGATCCAGTACGTATTGCGATTACCGGCGGTGCCGGCCAGATCAGCTACTCTCTTATTTTCCGCATCGCCGCTGGCGACATGCTGGGGCCGGATCAGCCTGTCATTCTCCAGCTTCTGGAAATTCCTCAGGCAATGGACGCTCTGAACGGCGTGGTTATGGAAGTTAACGACTGTGCCTTTCCGCTGGTGAAAGACATCGTCGCGACCGATGACCCGAACGTCGCGTTTAAAGACGCCGACTTCGCTCTGCTGGTTGGCGCACGTCCGCGTGGCCCGGGCATGGAACGTAAAGACCTGCTGGAAGCTAATGCAGCGATCTTCTCTGTCCAGGGTAAAGCACTGAACGACCACGCTAGCCGTGACGTTAAAGTACTAGTGGTGGGTAACCCCGCCAACACTAACGCGCTGATTGCTTCTTGCAACGCGCCGGATCTCAATGCCGGTCAGTTCACCGCGATGACGCGTTTGGATCACAACCGCGCTCTGGCCCAGCTGGCACAGAAAACCGGCAAGCACGTGACAGATGTTGAAAACATGATCATCTGGGGCAACCACAGTGCCACCCAATACCCCGACATTGCCCAGTGCAAGGTTGACGGTAAAGCGGCATCTGATTTGGTTGAGCGCGACTGGTACGAAAACGACTTTATCCCTACCGTGCAACAGCGCGGCGCGGCGATCATCAAAGCACGTGGCGCCTCTTCTGCCGCCTCTGCCGCTTCTTCAGCCATCGACCATATGCACGACTGGGCGCTGGGTTCTAAAGGTATCGTCAGCATGGCGATTCCGTCTGACGGCAGCTACGGCATCGAAGAAGGTATCATCTACTCCTACCCAGTGCGTTGCCAGGGTGGCAAGTATGAAATCGTTCAAGGCTTTGAGCTGAACGAATTCAGCCAAGAGAAGATGAAAGCGAGCGAGAAAGAACTGCGCGAAGAACGTGCAGCGGTTGAGCACCTGCTCGGCTAAACCCGTTAGCTGCCGCTTATATATGGGCGCAAGTTACGCGAACCCCACAGGCCATGCTTGTGGGGTTTTTTATTAGTATTTGCTACTGAGCAACGCTTGCTAATGACCACGCTTGTTAATGACTACTCGTCACTACCGGCTGCTGATATTAGTCCCGCAAACTCATAATCCGCCATTGGCGTTCTTCTGCCACTTGGCGCAGGGTGTCGTCGGGGTCTACCGCGACAGGGTGATCTACTTTCTCAAGCAGAGGCAGGTCATTGTGCGAGTCGCTGTAAAACCAAGCGCCGTCCATTGAAATATCTTGGAGCTCCAGCCACTGATTCAAGCGAGTCACTTTGCCTTCACGAAAGCTGGGAATGCCGGAAACACGCCCTGTGTAGCGGCCCTCTTTTACTTCAGGGTTCACGGCGATCAAGTTATCCACACCCAGTCGCTCGGCGATTGGCGCAGTAATAAAGCGGTTGGTGGCGGTAATGATCAACAGCGTGTCGCCTTGGGTGCGGTGACGCGCCAGCAGCTCCTCTGCTTTGGGTAAAATATGTGGCTCAATTTTGCTAGCCATAAACTGCTGATGCCAAGCAGAAAGCTGTTCGGGCAAATTATCGGCCAGCGGTTTAAGTGCCACTTCCAAAAAGGCCGCCATATCCAGCTTGCCCGCATTGTAGTCGGCCATAAAGCGTTCATTGGCTTCGTGGTAAGCAATGGGGTCAACGACGCCTTGTTCGAGTAAAAACTCACCCCACGCATGATCGCTGTCGGTGGATAGCAGCGTATTATCCAAATCGAAAATGGCCAGACTCACGATGCTCACCCTTTTTAATCAGTGGTTATAAGTGCTTGGTATTGGTCTGTAAAGGGGCGAATTATCGCAGAGTCGCCCAGGCTTTCCCACCCGCGCAGCATAAGCATTCACCGCATGGCGTTATAATGTATTGATACGCTTGTCACCCTTGTGGAAAAATGGGGGTAACTGAAAATTTATAAGGTGATGTCCGTGATCGACGCTGACGGCTTTCGCCCCAATGTTGGCATTATCATTGCCAATAGCCAGGGGCAGCTGCTTTGGGCACGTCGGGTAGGACAGAATGCGTGGCAATTTCCCCAGGGGGGCATCAATGCAAGCGAGACACCACAACAAGCGCTTTTTCGTGAGCTTTTTGAGGAAATCGGTTTAACCGCCGACGATGTTGACATTGTTGCTTGCACCCGGGGCTGGCTACGCTACCGTCTGCCACGACGTATGATTCGCACACATTCGCGTCCGGTCTGTATAGGCCAGAAGCAGAAGTGGTTTTTACTTAAAATTCGTTGCCAGGAAAGCCAAATATGCATGACGGCTACCCCAACGCCCGAATTTGATGGTTGGCGCTGGGTCAGCTATTGGTATCCGCTAGGGCAAGTGGTGCCTTTTAAGCGAGAGGTCTATCGGCGTGCGCTGAGGGAGCTATCTCCCCGCGTTCAGCGCCTGGCACAGGATGAAGAATGGGGCGACTGCTGGCTGCCACACTAGGGCGGCGCGAGTCTGCCAAGAAATTCCTCAGCGAGGCAAATAACAGTGAAAGGTAAAACGTCCATGCTTGAGGTGCTGCGCCGTGTTATTCAGGAAGTGAATGGCGCGCGTACCCTTGATGCCGCGTTGTCTACGATGGTACGTCGAATCCGTAAAGCGATGCAGACCGATGTGTGCTCCTTCTACCTTTATGATAAAGCGCTTGATTCACTGGTATTGATGGAAACTATTGGCCTGCGCACTCAGGCAGTGGGGCGCGTCGTATTGCCGTTAGGTGAAGGCTTGGTTGGTTTAGTGGCCAAGCGCAGCGAGCCGCTTAATCTTGAAGATGCCCATGCTCACCCGCAGTTTCGCTATTTTGAGTCCACAGGTGAAGAGCGCTATTCAAGTTTCTTAGGCGTGCCGATCATTCACCAGCGTCATATGCTGGGCGTATTGGTCGTTCAGCAGGCTGAAAAACGTAGTTATGATGATGAAGATGAAGCCTTTCTGGTCACGATGGCCGCCCAGTTGGCCGGCGTGCTAGCGCATGCCTTGGCAACCGGTAATCTAATGCGCCCGGCGCTTGCGGGTGGCCAGGCAATGTTTAAAGGCGTTGCGGCATCGCCAGGCATGGCCATGGGTGAAGCGGTGGTCATTACTCCGCCAGCTGATCTGAATAGCGTGCCGGATCTCGTTCCTAGCGATCAGGATTACGAAGTCGCTCGCCTGAAAGAGGCCATTGGCAAAACCCGTAGCGAAATTCGCGCGGCGGCCGAGCGTTTAGCAAGCCGCATATCGGTTCAAGAATTGGCGCTATTTGATGTTTATCAGCAGATGCTTGGCGAAGCAGCGCTAGCCGATGAAGTTGAAAAGCGTATTCGTGAAGGGCAGTGGGCGCCCGGTGCTCTGGCCGATGTAGTGCGTCGTCACGTGCAGTATTTAGAGCGAGTTGACGATAACTACCTGCGTGAGCGCGCGGCAGATATTCGTGACCTAGGCCGCCGCGTGCTTGCACATCTGCAGGAAGATACGCCCTCTACGCCGGAAACCTATCCCGATAACGCCATTTTAGTGGGCGATGAAATTAGCGTTGCTATGCTGGGTGAAGTCCCTCGCGATAAGCTTAAAGGGTTGGTGTCAGTGCGTGGCTCCAGCACCTCTCATGTGGCAATTGTCGCCCGTGCGATGGGTATCCCGACCGTGCTAGGTATGGTGGATTTGCCGCTGCCGCGCCTAGGCGGAGCGCCCGTAGTGCTAGATGGCCATCGCGGCCGCTTGTTTGTACGCCCAGCCCCAGAGCTGACCGCGCGCTACGCAAGCCTGATTGCTGAAGAGAAGGCGCTTAGCGAGTTTCTGGAACATGAGCAGGATTTGCCCAGCGTAACGCCCGACGGCTATACCATGCCGCTAATGGTCAATACCGGGCTTGCGGTAGATGCCACCGCGCTGCTGAAAAGTCGCATAGGCGGCGTAGGCCTTTATCGTACCGAAGTGCCTTTTATGATTACCGAGCGCTTCCCCGGCGAAAAAGAACAGACTCGCCTTTACCGCGATCAGTTAGAAGGCTTTGCGCCGCTGCCAGTCGTTATGCGTACGCTGGATATCGGTGGCGATAAAGATTTGCCCTACTTCCCGATTGAAGAGGCTAATCCGTTTCTTGGCTGGCGCGGTATGCGCGTCACGCTGGATCACCCGGAAGTGCTGATGGTGCAGCTGCGCGCCATGCTAAAAGCATCGGTCGATCTGGATAATCTCTACGTTCTGTTTCCGATGATCACCAACGTAGAAGAAGTGGATGAGGCGTTGCGCCTGCTGGACCGCGCTATTTTGGAGCTAGGCGAGGAAGGTATCAGCGTCATCCGGCCTCAAGTGGGGGTAATGATCGAAGTGCCTGCGACCATTTATCAAATGGACGCCTTGGCCAAGCGTATCGACTTCTTCTCCGTGGGTAGCAACGACCTTACTCAGTATTTGCTGGCGGTGGACCGCAATAATCCACGAGTATCCAGCCTTTACGATGCGCTGCATCCAGCGCTGCTGGGCGCCTTGCAGGAGCTTTCCCACGATGCTCAGCGGCTCAATAAACCTATTTCGCTATGCGGTGAGTTGGCCGGGGACCCGGCCGGGGCGCTGCTGCTGATGGCGATGGGCTTTACTAGTCTTTCAATGAATGCGCCCAGCCTGCCTAAAGTGCGCGCAGCCATCCGTCGAGTGCCGATGTCGGATGCCCAGCAGTTGCTCAAAGAAGTCATGACGTTGGATACGCCTGCCTTGGTGCATGCGCATCTTGAGAGCCGTCTAGACGAATGGCAGTTGTCGCACCTGATGCCGCCGCGAGACTAGACAGGGCTTCATCACACGCTGCTGCGTAGTGCTAGGGAGGTTTTACCTTCATTGCGCCCCAGCGGCCCAAAGCGCTGCTCAGTGATGTCGATATTGCCTTGGGCATCAAGCGTGAGCCACGATGTGGCGCGTGTGCCGTAGCGCTCGCCAACAATAAACGCCGCGGAGAGTTGGCGTTCTAGTGCAAGGCCTATCCCCGTATCGGGCAGTTCTTCGTTAGCGGCTTCCTGCGGATTTTGCATCGCTTGTTGAACGGCGATGGGCCAATCTTCAGAGGAACCGTTTTCAAGTGCATTTTCAAATGCGTTTTCAAGTGCGCTTTCAAGTGCGCTGCGTACATGCAATAGCTTAGGCCACGGTGAGTTAAGGTTGGCGTTGGATAAGCCGTGCACGCCAGGGGGCACTTCATTGAGCGTAAGGTGCTCTTGGCTACGATGCAGGAGCCAAAGGCGCTGCGGTGTTGCTACGAGCAAATTAAATCCCGCATAGCGTAAAGCATCGCCTTGGCTGAGCACTGTTAGCCACTCGTCAATATCATTACATTTCAGGGCATCCGCTACTAACTCACCTCTACTTGGTGCGCCGGGCGGTACGACGAGCTGAGGGTCGCGGACATTGGTCAGTGCGGCCACGACACCGCCTCGCTTGGCCGCCAGCCACGAGCCGCCAGCCTCTAAATCGCGCCCGCCTGCAACGTCAGCGCTTGCTTCCCAGTAGCCAAGCGGTGCGGTGGGTCGCGCGTGGAGCTCATCGCGATTGCCGATGAGACGTAACGGCATGGAGGTGCTGGGTTGCCAGGCGAACGTAATTAAGCACATAGCGTAAACTCACAGATCAGAAAGTAAAAAGCGTTCAGTCAACGGCCTGCATGACAGTAACGAAGTGTAGACGTACACTTAGGCCGGTATCATTATCACAGGCCGTATGGCCATCAGGAAGGCGAGATGACGCAACGCTATCAAAGGGAGCATTTTTGGGAAGCCATTATATGGCCGTTCCTTTGGCCACTGTTGTTTTTACAAGCAGCGCTAATATTCCTGTGCCTCGCCGTGGCGTCGATGGTGTGGTGGATGTCGCCAAGCTACGTGTCATGGAGCACTATGCTCTGGCTGGCATTGGCAATGCTGATCGGCAGTAGTTTGAATGTCGGTGCTTTCCTGATGCTGATTAAAACCCGTGCACGGCGTAAAGATAGCCGCTTTATGCAAGAGCTTGCTGAACTTGAGCGGCACAGTCAGGCGCTATTAGCCACGGCGTCACGTTCGCTGCCAGAACATCGGCGCGCGCCACTTAAGGCTGCCGACGAGTCTCAACTCCCGCTTCAGCGCTTGGCCAGCGTTAATGTGGTATTAGCCGAGATTGAACCCTGTATTGTCTGCTCACAAACCGCCAGTGCCGCCGCGCAACAGACACAGCAAGAGCATGAGCAGTCGCTATTGGACGATATTCAGCATCAGCAGCGCCAGTTGAAGCATCTAATGGCAGGACGTGAGCGGGCGCGCGAAGAATCGCGGTTAAAGTCTGGCTACTTAGCGCTGCTGCAAAATGAGACTGATAAGCTATTCGAGTATCTGAATACGACCGCTGAGCAGGATTTGACGAATGGCTGCCGACAGTGGGTGTTTGATGTGGGTGAGCGCCTTTCAGATATTCGGTCACTGCTCGCTAGTCTGGCGCTTCAAAATGCTGACAACGATAAAAGTGGCCAGCAGGGTAGTCAGCCTATGCTTGATACTGATGCGCCGCAGCGACATTTGCGCGTGCTAGTTGTCGATGATGGGCCGGTTAATTTGATGTTGGCGAGTCAAATGCTGGAGGCCCAAGGGTTGCAGGTGGAAGGCGTAAGCAGTGGGGAAGAGGCGCTTGAGCGCCAGCAAAGCACTATGTTTGATTTAGTATTTATGGATATTTTTATGCCTACGCTAGATGGGCTCGAAACGAGCCAGCTCTGGCGCGATTATGAGCGTACACATGAGTACGGTAGAAGTGTGCTGGTAGCGCTAACGGCTAATGCCGACAATGCAGGGCGCGAAGCCTGCCTAGCAGCCGGTATGGATGACCTGCTAGCCAAGCCGTACCAGCCAGAAACACTGCTCAATATGATCGTGCACTGGTTTCCTGGCACGATAAAAGTGGATGCTTCTACATGAGTGGCTGCCGGTTTCACTGGGGTAGCCGTGCTGCCCTGTCTGGTATATGAACGGCCCTCAATAATTGATCCTTTTAGTCAGCTTAGAGAGTGTAAATGATTAACTACCCGACGATTGACCCAGTGGCTATCTCCTTGGGCCCACTGCAAGTCCATTGGTATGGCTTGATGTATGTAGTAGGTTTTGTAGCGGCCTGGTGGCTTGGCTGCCGGCGCGCATCACGCTTAGGTCTCAATAATGATGATATCGGCGACTTGCTTTTCTATTGTGCGATAGGTGTCGTCGCGGGTGGACGTTTGGGCTACGCGTTATTTTATGGATTGGGGCAGTGGTCAGCCGATCTTCTGTGGATTTTCCGCGTGTGGGATGGCGGGATGAGTTTTCACGGCGGGCTGCTCGGCGTATTGCTCGCGGCCTGGATATTCGCAAGACGAAAAAAAATGGCATTTCTAACGCTGACAGACTTTATCGCGCCGCTAGTGCCGATTGGTTTAGGTGCGGGGCGTATCGGTAATTTTATTAATCATGAGCTGCCTGGGCGTTTAACGTCGCTGCCCTGGGGCATGCCATTTCCAGGTATGGGGCCTGAACCGCGTCACCCCTCTGCGCTTTATGAGGCGCTACTGGAAGGAGCGGTGCTCTTCGCCATTTTGTGGTGGGTTTCTGCCAAGCCAACCGCACGCGGATTTATCTCAGGCATGTTCTTAGTCTGCTACGGCGTTTTCCGCTTTATGGTCGAGTTTGTTCGCCTGCCGGATGCCCATATTGGGTTTATTGCTTTCGATTGGGTCACGATGGGCATGCTGTTAACGCTGCCGATGATGGCGTTAGGCCTATTAATTATCGCCTGGTCACGCTCTCAGCCAGTTGATGTTCAACTACAAAGTACCAATGGGTAAGTATTAGTAGGTTGAGTGCAGGCGGGGGGCGATCTACACATTGCCCCCTATGACCTCTCCGCCTAAAATGAACCGCTACATCGCCTGTTAATTTGGAAATTCTGTGACTGCTACAACGCCCGCGCTAGAGCAACCCTATTTAGACTTGATGCAGACCGTTTTAGAGCATGGCGTTGACCGCCATGACCGCACCGGCGTGGGCACTCGCTCCGTGTTTGGCCATCAGATGCGCTTTGATTTGTCGCGTGGCTTTCCGCTGCTGACGACTAAAAAGCTGCACCTGCGCTCTATTATCCATGAGCTGCTGTGGTTCTTGAAAGGTGACACTAATATCGCTTATCTAAAAGATCACGGCGTGCGGATATGGGACGACTGGGCAGATGAAAACGGTGATCTGGGCCCCGTTTACGGCTATCAATGGCGTAGCTGGCCTGACCCTAAGGGCGGTAGCGTTGACCAAATCGCTAAGGTGCTGGAACAAATCCGCACGACGCCTCAGTCGCGCAGGTTGATTGTGTCTGCCTGGAACCCTGCTCAGGTAGATGAAATGCAGCTGCCGCCGTGCCACTGTCTTTTCCAATTTTATGTGGCTAACGGAAAACTGTCGTGCCAGCTCTATCAGCGCAGCGCCGATATTTTCTTAGGTGTTCCGTTCAATATCGCCAGCTATGCGCTGCTGCTAACGATGGTGGCTCAGGTGGCTGGCCTTCAGCCTGGTGAGTTTATTCATACGCTGGGCGACGCTCACCTGTACAGTAATCATATGGAGCAGGCACAAGAACAGCTGGCCCGCACGCCGAAGGCAGCGCCGCAGCTGGTGCTTAATCCAGAGATAAACGACTTGTTTGCGTTCCGGTTTGAAGATATCCAAATTGACGCATACGAGGCGCACCCTCACATCAAAGCGAAGGTGGCGGTATGAGCAATAACGTCGACCCATTAGTGCCGGTGGCTATGATTGTCGCTATGGCGCGAAATAGGGTCATTGGCGTAGAGGGGAAACTGCCATGGTATTTGCCTGAAGATTTAAAATTCTTCAAACGTATGACACAGGCAAAGCCGTTGGTGATGGGACGCAAAACGTTTACATCGATTGGCAAAGCGCTGCCGAATCGGCTCAATGTTGTGGTAACACGTAATGCTGAGTTTGTTCACGAAGGCGTGCGTGTTTGTCATGATCTTCCAGCAGCACTTGCACTAGCCGACCAGCATGCCACCATTGAGGCAGCAGAAGAGATTATGGTGATGGGGGGCGGCGAGATTTATCGCCAGGCGTTACCCTTTGCTCAGAGGCTCTATATAACAGAAGTGGATTGTGACGTAGAGGGTGATGCCACGTTTCCGGAAATTGATGGCCGGGTGTGGTGCGAAGTGCAGCGCGTAGCGGGGCAGCCAGCGGAAGGGCAACCAAATTACGATTTCGTCGTCTACGAGCGCACTGCCGACTGATAAGGTCAAAGGAGAAGGCTATGGCCGCCAGCTTAATAACTATGCTAGATGATTTAGAACAGCGTCTTGAGAGCACCCAAGCTGAGCTACAGGCCCTGCGTGAGGAAAATCAGCGCTTAAAGCAGTTAGTAGGCAACAATGTGCTACCGCAGGGCGAGCCAAGTGCGGCAACGTCCCAGAACTCTCCTGCAGCCGAAGCAGTCGCTGCCACCGAAGGCAGTGCGATAATTGAAGAAGCTGAAGCTGAAGAAGTTGAAAATCCCGCTGAAGCGTCATCTAGTGATTCGTCTGAAGAGCGAGTAAGCAGTGAAGGCCCAGATGAAACGCACAAAAATGAATCATTGGCACTGCAGCCTGCTGTCGTAGCGCCGCAAGCACCTTCTCCACACGCGCTACTTAATGAATGGTACGAGCGCTACCCGAAAGCGTTCTTCAAAGGCCATACTAAGCCTCTGAAAGTGGGGATTCATCAAGATTTAGCTGAGCGCGAAGCATGGCCGAGCAAGCTTGTACGGCGTGCCCTGGCTAACTATGTTAATCTGCCGCGCTATATCAAAGCAGTCCGAGCTGGCGCTGAACGGGTTGATTTAGATGGGCAACCTGCGGGAAATGTGGATAAACAAGCAGCATTGCATGCATCAGAAAAACGCGGTGAGCCGCAAGGTAGTGCGTCGCAAGATGGTAAGCCGAAAGTAAGTAAGTCGCCAAAGCAAGCTCAAGCTAAAAAGCCCTCTCTGACAGCTGAAGAAAGCCGCCAGAAGGTGGCTAAGCAGCCTGATGTGGAAAACAATGAGTCCCGTAGCTCGCTTAGCATGGAAGACAAATTGCTAGGTTTACAGCAGAAGTTCAAGGGCGGCTGAGACCGGGTGACGGTGTAGGGGTTCCATAAAAAAGTGCAAATAGTAAAGAAACACTGTTTTTTTCTATTGCGTTCATAGGAATCCCGGTATAGAGTTTGTCCTGCGAGCATTGGACTATAACAAGGCTTAGTTGAGGACATGCCGCATACCTCCGGGAAAAACCGGCGGATGGGAAAAGAGCATGGCCCGCAAAAGCCACCTGCCGGCTTATTAAGAGCCGAGCAGCAACGATCGAAACAGTATACGAGTTAAGGAACTTACATCATGAAAAAAACACTTTTAGCGACTGCTATCGTTGGTGCCTTGGGTGCCTCTGCTGCAGCACAAGCAGCAACTGTATACGACCAAGACGGTACTAAACTGGATATCTACGGCCGCATCGCCATGGGTATCGCTGGTGGCGGCCCTGAATTCAACAGCGCTGGTCAGCGTATTGATGATGGCGCTGAATTCGTAGACGTTTTCTCTCGTCTTGGTCTACGCATGAGCCACGAAGTTTCTCGTGACCTGACTGCTTTCGGTCGTCTTGAGTGGCGTTTCCGTGCTGATGAGTCTGGTAACCGCAACGGTAATGACTTCTCTGCGTTTTCTGAGACTCGTCAAGCGTACCTAGGTTTGCAAAGTGACCAGTTCGGTACTTTCCAAGCAGGTAACTTTGACAGCTTCTACAACCAGTTTGTTTCTCTGCCGTTCGATGTTTACATCGACCGTGGTCTAGAATTTGCTGGTCATCCGAAACAGTCGCGTGGCGACTCTATCGGTTACTACACGCCTGATCTGAGCGGTTTCACTGCCTTCTTGCAGTTGAAACACTACAGTGAGCGCGGCTTGCTTGAAAATCAGCTAGATGAAAATGGCGTGCAGATTGGTGAAGTTTCTGACGAAGGCAGTGTTGTAGCACCACAAGGTGGTGTTCGCTACGCACAAGGTCCTGTGACTGTTGGTCTAGGCTTTGTTGAAGATGTGAAGCGTGGCGGCGGTAACGGCGAAATGCTGTACGGCCTGATCGGCTCTTACGACTTCACTGACCAGTTCTCTGCACGTCTTGGTTATGAAACTCGTGAAAACAACAGCGGTTACGATCTTCGTGGCGCTAGCGACGAAAATGGCTACGACAAAGTTGGCCTAGGTGGTACTTTCACCACCGGTCCTTGGGCATTCACTGGTGATTTCTACAACGTCGAGCGTGACGGTGAAGAAACCAGCAAATCCTGGGCACTGGGTAGCTATTACAACGTTTCTAGCAGCTTCGACGTATTCCTAGAAGTCGCTGATGCTGATGCATCTAACCGCATCAACAGCGACACCAATCTAGGTGACGTAGTTGGCGACCTGACTGACGACGTATACTGGCTGACAGGCGCTCGTTACCACTTCTAAGCTTGGTTTAACCACCTTGCTTTAAGGGTAGCTGCCTAGCAGAACCAATAGAACCGGCCTCTTATGAGGCCGGTTTTTTTGTATATATGAAAGGCTGTAAAGTAGATGTTAGTGATGGTCGGAAATCTATAGCATCTTTCTGTATTTTAAGAAATAATATAACATTGCTTTTATGCAAAAATATTAAAAAAATGCTCATAAAATAAAGGTAAGGGATAGTGATAATGAAAAAGAGGCTGTTAGCCGTTGTAGTCAGCGGCAGTTTTTGGATCTCGGCAGCTCAAGCCACACCGCTTTATAATCAAGACGGTACACAGCTAGATATCTATGGTCGTATTGCCATGGGGATTGCAGGTGGCGGCCCTGAGTTTGATCTTGCAGGTAACAAGATAAATAACGGCATTGAATTTGTGGACGTCTATTCACGCCTAGGGTTTCGAATGAGCCATGCGGTGACATCGGATCTAACTGCTTTCGGGCGTTTAGAGTGGCGGTTCTCTGGCGATGAGCGCGATAGCGGTTTTAAGGAGACTCGTCAGAGCTATATTGGATTAGCAAGCAAACGTTATGGAACCCTGCAGGCTGGTAACTTCGATAGCCTTTACTACCAATTTGTGTCGGCGCCCTTTGACGTATATCTAGACCGGGGCTTGCTCTTTAACTCAACTGGCCTGCAATCAAGGGGGGACGCCATAGGTTATAACACGCCAGAGTTGAGCGGCTTCACTGGCTTCCTACAATTGAAGCACTACAGTGAGCGAGGTCTGGTGAGCGCAGAGCAGCGCAGTGAGGGTGACGTCGTTGCTGCGCAGGGCGGTGTTCGCTATCAGCATGGCCCGTTTAAAGTCGGGCTGGGTGCGGTAGAAAATGCCGTGCGCGGCGGTGGTAATGGTGAAATGCTCTATGGCTTAATAGGGGCCTATGACATCACTGATCAGTTGTCTGCACGCCTTGGGGTGGAAACGCAAGCGGATAGTGACACCTACGGAGGAGGGTTCGACACTGCAGGCGTTGGCGCCACTTATACCGTCGGCCCTTGGGCATTTGCAGCAGACTACTACAACGTAGACCGGGATAAAGGTAAAGAAAGCAATGCCTGGGCAGCAGGTGCGTACTATAAGGTGTCTAGCGCGTTTGATGTGTTTGTAGAGCTGGCTGATAGCGATGCACCTAACATACGGAACCAAAGCCTGCCTGATAGAACGTATTGGCTGGCAGGAGCGCGTTATCTTTTTTGAGTAAAAATATGATGTTCGTATATAATATGTAGATCAATGAGATAGTCTGCTTAATGTAAGCTCTCGCCGTGACAGCGAGAGCTTTTTTTTCGAACCCATCTTGATACATCACGCAATAGCTAGGTATAAATTACCCGAAAATGGGTTAAGTGGCGTGATGAGAAGTTACGTGTTACATGCTTCTAAACAAACAGGTATGATTCAGCCCTAAAAACATCTCCGAAATATATTATACTTAGTTCTTTAAATCTAGAAGAGAAATGTAGAATGCTTGTCAAAAAAGTCATGAAAAGCCAGCTGCTAACTACCTTTTCTGCCAGGGGTATCGCGGCTGGAGGGACTTTTTTACTCTCTTATGTCTTGGCTACATTTGTAACCGTTCAAGCATTTGGCGCATTTATGCTGTGCCTGTCTGTGATGATAGGGGGGCAAGTGTTTACCAGCCTCGGAACAGATAGAGCTACTCTTAAGTTTATGGGGATAGCAACCTCTAATGGTAATAAAGAAGAGATAAAGTGGATTTATCAGCGCTCAATGTTCGTTAATATTTTAGTAGGCTGCTTGTTTTCAATTTTACTCTGGTTTTTTTCCCCTGCGATTGCTCAAGTACTATTCTCTTCAGTTGAGAGTGGTGTTGAAAGTTTGAAAGTAACGGCTATCATATCTCCGCTTTATAGCGTTATTTATTTATGTAATTTTCTTATGAAAGGTTGGGGAAGGGCAAATATTTCATGTTTTTTTGAGATAGGCTGTATTTCAATTATACTGAGTATTCTCGTAATGCTTGGTAGCCTATTTGATTATAAATTTAATGCTCTTGAGCTTGTTTTGGCGTTAGGGTATATCTTGTTTTTTTATTTACTATTGGCTGTATGGTATGTGTTGAAAATATACAAGGACTGCCGCTTCGTATCGCTAGAAAAAGTGAGCTTTTCAAGAGGCTTTTACAAAAGTCTCCCCGATTTTTTACTTGTAGGCATCATTTTTTACTATACACAGTGGGGAGCTGGAATCGTACTAGGCTTTTTTCACGATGAACGCGATGTTGCGATATTTAGCCTAGGGCTGAGGCTGGCAATGATTATTGGTTTCATTTTAACGGTCTACGATAGTATTCTTGGGCCAAGATTTGCCAGACTGCAGCATGAGAATGATCAAAAAAATCTAAGAGAGTTAGCTCAGAAAAGTGCTTTTCAAATGACGTGTGCCGCATTCATACCTGCGGCAGTATTTCTTGTGTGGCCAGAAGCCGTGCTGGGGCTATTTGGATCGGATTACAGCGGTGCAAGTAGCGTACTAAGGATCTTGGTGGTTGCTCAATTGATAAATGTTATGACCGGGTCTATCATATTACTGCTGCTAATGGCGGGTGAACAAAAATCCGCAAGGAATATTCTCATTTGGTCTGTAGTGATTGGCGGGCTAGCATCGCTGTTGCTCATTCCCATGTATAATGCTAATGGTGCTGCGCTGTCATTACTACTATGCTTGTTGATACAAAATGTGGTGGCATTGTATGTTGTCAATAAGAAATTCGGCTTTTTAGTCATCGACTGGAGAGAGGCTGTTAAGTTTAATAGTTAACATCTTTAGTTTCTAAAATACATGCGGTGAAGAATGATGGTTAAGTTAGAAAGGGAGTTTCAACAAGAGAAGGGGGTTGATTGTAGTTTTATCAATCCTTTTTCTTTGGGAGTGGTTGCTCAGGAGTTGAGTAGCGAAGAGTGCGCAAAGATAAAGTTTTACGCGGATGGAATCGCAATTGTTATTTATGCGCGTCTCTTCAAAAATAAAAAAATAACGCGCACTAGCTTTGATGATACGTCACTTGCTCCTGTTGTGTTCAATCATGCGTTGCAGCAGAACTCCACGGTAACATTAGTGGGTGGCACTGAAGATAATATCCAGAAAGCCAAAATGCTTTTAGAAATCAAGTATCCAGGTTTGCAGGTAGTGCTAGCTCGATCAGGTTATTTTAATAGCGACGATGAATATAAATTATTTCTTAAGCAATCAAATTCTACTGATATCCTAATTGTTGGTATGGGGGCTGGTAAGCAGGAACGGGTGCTTCTTGATATGAGGGAGAGTGGCTGGAAAGGTACTGGCTTTACGTGTGGCGGTTACTTAGATCAACTTGTAGAAGCGAAGGGGCTGGATTATTACCCGGAACTTGTGAATACGCTGCACTTAAGGTGGCTTTACAGAATATTTAAGGAGCCCCGTCGGTTATCAAAACGGTATTTTAAAGACTATCCATATTATTTAATTAAATTTGGTAACAAAATTCGGTGAGTTATGATTCCTAAAAAAATACATTTTTGTTGGTTTGGTGGGAATGAAATGACTTTCCTATACAAAGAGTGTCTGAAAAGCTGGCGAGTACATATGCCGGACTTTGAAGTGATTGAATGGAATGAGCAAAATATTGATACAAATAATACATATATTAAATACTGTATTGATAAGAAGCGATGGGCTTTCTTATCTGATTACGTACGCATGATTGTATTGCGAGACCATGGTGGTATCTATCTAGATGTCGATATGGAGGTGGTAAAGTCACTCGAGCCCCTGCTCGATAATCAATGCTTTTTGGGTTATGAAGACAAAGATAGGCTTAATACTGCTGTTGTAGGCGGTATTGCAGGGCATCATTTTTTTAATAATGCTATCGAATTGATAGAGCAGCGTCATAACGATAATAAACCCTTTCTAATAGCGCCAGAAGTAGCAAATACGTGTGTCAAGAAAAATGCAGAAGGAATTAACCAGCTGCCATGGCAGTATTTTTATCCGTATAACCCTTATGCTAAGTCGCACGATAGAAAACAGTTAATGTACTCTTATATAGAGGAGGAAACTTATCTAATTCATCATTGGGGGAAGGGGTGGGAGATGGGCTTCATCGAGAAATTAAAAAGAAGACTGTTGAAGTAATTGCTGTTGAATAACAAGTGTTGATAAATAATCGTCTATTGCGCTGGAACTGTAAATCGTGGCTAACCCAGGAAGGTTGAGATGAAAGCTTTCAATGTTATCCTAATTTTTTTAGGATGTTGGTTTTTTCTAAGCGGAGGTAATTTGGATGATAGAGTGCTAAGCTCTATCCAGCTATACTCGGCCATGTTAGTAATTCTGTTGTTTTTTGCAATATGTGTTTTCTTTAGTGGCATTAGCTTTCATATTGGAATGCTGCTTTTTCCTGCTTTTTTCTTATATATTTATTTAGTAAATCTCTTCTTTGGTGGCGGGGGCGGCAGTGTCGTAAAGGTGGTGGTTTTTACTCTTGTCGTAATGATGGCTTGTTTTATAGCTAATAAGCTTACTGTAATTGAATTTGTTGAAACACTAGTTATTGCGCTGTTCTTGTTGCTTATTGCTAATATCGTTGTTTCGTCATTTTTTCCAGGGATAGGCTTGGAGCTAGGTAAGTTTAGGGGTGATTGGAAAGGTATTTTTGATCAGAAAAATGCCTTGGGTCGGCTTTCCTCTTTGTTAATTGCGTCGTCAATACTGCTCATGCTATGCAGTAAAGATAAAAGCGTTCGAATCTATACTGGATTAGTGTTGATATCGGCTGTTATGGTGGCTATTAATGCTGGTTCTCGCACAGGCTTGGCAACAGGTGTGCTTGTGGCGCTGCTGTCGATTTTATTCTATCTCGTCTATTATGTTCTCAACGATAATTTTGTTCATAAAAAAGTTTTTGTAATGCTTCTCTTTTTAGAGATGCTGTTATGCTTTTATTTGGTTATTTCCAACATGGAGGTTGTCGATTTATATACCAATGAGGATGGTGTAAGTATTTTTGGAAATTTCTTTTCTCTAACTGGTCGCCTAACGATTTGGGATTTTGTAATAGAGCATGCCAAGGGCGTGCATTTCTGGTTTGGTTATGGGCTTGACAATTTCTGGACTTTTGAAAGATTTTCTTTGATTGGACCTATGGAAGGCATGGGCGATTTTTATCCTGAGGATAGCCATAACGGTTATATAGATGTATTGGTTCAGGGTGGGGGTATTGGTATTGCCCTATATTTGTCTATTTTCATTCTCCTGATAAAAAGTTTATTCGGCTCTAAGTTGAGCTTTGCAGAGTATGCCACTGCGTTTACGTTTATCATGCTTTTCTTGTTTTCGAACCTGACAGAGTCTTATACGACGAAATCCACTAATATTGTTAATTTCCTTTTCGTATACTCTGTTGCTGTTCTTCTTCTGCGTTCCGCGCCCTTGCATGCGAAAGGAGTAATTACGATCCAACCATTTGCCTATGCTAAAAAGTTATATATAAGCGGAGTAGCGCGAAAATGACTTTTAAGAAGAGTTACGTCAAAAAGGGGATCATTTTTTCAGAACGATATCCTCCCCAGATAATTTTCCCTATCCTGGATATACTTATCGTTATCCTATCAGGCTCAGTTGCTTACGTTTCAAGATTTGGCACCTTTGAACTGCACGAGCGATATGTATTAGCACTCGCCTGCATATCGTTGATGATTGTCGTGATCAATAGCTCGACCGGTAGCTATAAAAGATGGCGTGTATCGTCTACGTTTCACATTGTTAGCAAATTGTTAATGGTTTGGTTAGTGGTAGGTGTTATTTCCGCTTCTCTGATTTATTTTGCACATGCGGCTGACCGCTATTCAAGGTTGTGGGTAGGGCTCACGCTCGTTCTTTCTTTCTTATTGGCGGCTGGCGCGCGCTCGCTCGTGCAGTATGGGCTGCGTAGAATTCGCATTAGAGGTGGTGCCCGTCGTCCCATTTTTTTGATTGGCCCCGGCAGCAATGTACTTCATGTTGCTAAAGGAATGCGTTCGGCCTCTTGGGAGGGGCATTCCATCGCCGGCGTTGAGCGCTTACACGGTATACCGACTATGGCGCAGCTTGAAAAGATAGCTGAACGAATCAGTGCTTCTAGCGCTTCTGAAGTTTGGATCTGTGCACCTTTGGAAATGGGCGAGATGGTGCATAATATCTTTTATGTGTTAAGGAATCACACCGAGGAGATTCGCTTAATTCCTGACTTTAAAGATATGCGGCTGCTTAATCATCGTACCAGCGAAGTGGCTGGTCACTTGGCGATTGACTTGAGCGTTTCGCCCATTAACGGTGTGGCGCGAGTCGTCAAGCGTACGGAGGATATTCTTTTCGGTGCTGCGATTACGCTGATGATTTTACCTATCTGCTTACTTATTGTCTTGATGATAAAAGTTACCTCGCCAGGTCCCGTACTCTTTAAGCAGTATAGAACAGGCTCAAATGGTAATGTGTTTAAAGTCTATAAATTCAGGTCTATGAAAGTGCATCAAGAGGAGGGCGGGTCGGTTACTCAGGCTCGAAAGAGCGATGATCGTATAACGCCGATTGGTGCTTTTTTGCGAAGGACATCTCTAGATGAGCTTCCTCAGTTTTATAATGTTTTACAAGGTCGTATGTCTATTGTAGGCCCCCGGCCTCACGCGCTAGCGCACAATGAATATTATAAGGAGCTTGTTGAGTCCTATATGCGTAGACATAAAGTCAAACCTGGTATCACAGGCTGGGCGCAAGTAAATGGGTTGCGAGGTGAGACCGAGACCCTAGAAAAAATGCAGCGTCGAGTTGAATATGATCTGTGGTATATCGATAACTGGTCGCTATGGTTTGATGTAAGAATTATTTTTATGACTGTTTTCAAAGGCTTTAAGCATTCAAATGCTTACTGACGAGCGGGTTATATGATTTTATTAACAGGCGGTACCGGTTATATCGGTTCGCACATAGCAGTAGAGCTGCTTCAGGCTGGTCATGAAGTGGTGATTTTGGACGACCTGTCTAACAGCGACGAATCTGTGATTGGTCGCATTAAGAATATCACGCAGCGCGATGTCCTTTTCTATCATGGTGATATACGTGATGTTTCTCTGTTAGATTCTATATTTCAAAATCACCTTATTGAATCAGTGATTCATTGTGCAGGATTAAAAGCAGTTGGCGAGAGTGTTAAAAATCCTTTAGCTTACTATGACGTAAATGTTTACGGCAGTATTTGTTTATGTTCCGCTATGCAGAATGCAGGAGTTAAGCGGCTCTTATTTAGTTCTTCTGCGACTGTTTATGGTGTAGATGCTGAGCCGCCTTATATCGAAACAATGGCAAGGGGCGTTTCGAGTAGCCCCTATGGCACCTCCAAGGGCATGGTGGAACAGTTGCTGGAAGATCTTTACGCGAGTGACCCTCAGTGGTCGGTGGGTCTGTTGCGCTATTTCAATCCTATTGGGGCGCACCCTTCAGGCTATATCGGTGAGCTTCCCCAGGGTACTCCTAATAATTTAATGCCCTATATTAGCCAGGTCGCGGCGGGAACATTGCCGGAACTCTTAATCTATGGTGATGACTATGCCACTGATGATGGTACCTGTGTGCGTGACTATTTACATGTAGTCGATTTAGCCATAGGGCATAGAGTGGCTTTAAAGGTGCTAGATAGCCCAGGCATTCATTATTACAACCTCGGCGCGGGAAGCGGTATATCGGTTAAGCAAATGGTGGATGCCTTTGTAGCCTCAACAGGCGTTGAAGTCCCTCATCGCTACGCTCCTCGGCGAGAAGGCGATTTAGCAGCTTTTTGGGCTAGTGCCAGCAAAGCCGAGCGTGATTTAGGATGGCGACCCGTTAAAACGCTCGAGGATATGATGATCGATACGTGGCGTTGGCAGCAATTCTCTAATAAGGCATAGCAAGGCAGCTAAGTTTGGGCTGTGATTGCTTGTTGGTATGTACCGAAAGGAATTTTGATGAGAGACCATCCATGAGTGCCTCTACGATGAGTGTACAAGCGCGTTTTCCTGAGTTTTACACTAGCGTTGCCGTTTTCCTGTTCGGTGCGATCGCGCTGGTCATTCCTAGCGGTTATTCAGTGGGAGCAGTGTTGCTGCTGTTAGGCGGGCTTGGTCTGCTGTTTACCATGCGCGTTCCGCGTTTCTCAAAGGGAGATGCTTGGATAGTGGGCGCTGTTTTGGCCTATGCGCTCGTTGCGTTAGCAGAGGTTTGGTGGGATGGCCAGGGTAGTCGAGGGCTAGATAAGCCAAGTCGTTTTATTTTAGCGATACCTGCGCTTTGGTGGGTGCTGCGCTTCCCACCTAGGCGAGCTTTTCTATGGAGTGGTCTTGCTGTTGGTGCCATTGCCGCGGGTAGCTGGGCAGGATGGCAAAAGTTATTTGAAGGCGTGGATCGGGCCCAGGGATACACGTATGTAATTCAATTTGGCAACCTTAGCATGCTGCTTGGCGTCATGTGCTTAGCAGGACTTGGGTGGGCCACTGTGCAGCGACATCGCCACGTATGGGTGTGCTTTTTAATGCTAGGGGCGCTAGCAGGCATTCTTGGATCTTTGTTCTCAGGTAGCCGAGGCGGCTGGGTGGGTTTCCCTATTGTTTTATTAGTGCTTTACCGCGCCTATGGCAGAAATCTGTCCGTCAGGCTAAAAACGGCGGTGGTAGCGGCTGTTATTGTAGGCGCTATCGTTGTGTATGCCGTGCCGCAAATAGGTGTGCAAGGGCGTGTTCACGAAGCATTTAATGATGTCAGTCTTTATATTTCCGGTGAGAACCGCACTACATCAGTAGGCGCGCGTTTTGAAATGTGGCGTGGGGCGGCGCATCTTATCCAAGAAAAGCCGCTACTTGGTTGGGGATACAACGGCTACAAGAGCGAGATGCTAGCATTATCCGATCAAGGCTTCATATCACGTGAAATAGGTGAGTATGGCCATGCACACAATGAGTTCATTGATGCTTTTGCTAAGCGTGGCCTGCTAGGGCTGGCAGTCCTGATTGCGCTTTATTTAATCCCGTTAAGGCTGTTTTCAAAAGGGCTCACTGCGAATGATTTATCAGACCGAGCGTTAGCAACGGCGGGTGTATTATTGCCCGTAACATATATCGATTTTGGTTTGTCGCAGGTGTTTATGACCCATAATAGCGGCGTCATGATATATGCCTTTTTGTTGGCAGTTTTGTGGGGTATTCATTCAGGAAGGCTAAGGCGCTTACCAATGAAAGAGAACCATTCGTAAAGAAAGCGTTCCTATTCAGCAGGCCATAGACAGCCGATCATTGAAAAATGGTCGGTTTTTCTTTCTCTGAAGGGTTAGTGTTTTCATAATTTAAATGAGTGTCAGTACAACTGCTGTCAATGTGGAGGCGGTGGCAGTAATCCTCTACAATGGTAAGCTGGTGTGAATTTAGAGCACCACCCCATTCAGCCGCACAGATAGAGTAGGGCAAGGGAATATGCCCGTTTCAATCCCTGGGCGGTAGCGTGCCTTTCATCTGGAATCCATTATGCCAATATCCCAACGTTCATTTGTGTCGCCAGCGCGCATGCTGCTGACAGCACTGAGTGTGGTCGCTATAAGTGGCTGTGCTACAAGCTACCCTTCTGGTAGTAATCAGCAAGAAGCGCGTTACGTCCTGAATAATGATGCGGCGACGTTGTTAGAAAACGAAAGCCTCAATAATTTTCTCTCGCAAGCACCCGCCAGTGGGGTTCTTAACGTGGCGCGCAGCCCATGGGGTGATAACGTCGAAATTATTGCTGATGAATCTTACTTAGCTGCCAGCGGGCGTGAATGCCGTAAGCTTCGCGTAGTTGCAGCAGGAGGCAGTGCTAACAGCGCTCTTGTCTGTGCAACGCCCAACGGCTGGGTAAATCAACGCGTAGTGACGCAGACAGGCATGCAAACAGTTGAAGGGCGCTATTAATGTTCAAGCAAACCGCAGCAATCGTGTCTATTACTCTGTTAAGCGCGGTCATGGGCGGCGCAGCCTGGGCGCAGTCTCTTAGCCTGTCCGATACTATTTTACCGTCTGAGAGTAGTCAGCAAGGGGGGGCACAGCAGCAAGACGAAGTGAACGATACGCCTCGTGCAGATTGGCGCAGCGGTACTTATGGCCCTGTGACGTTGCCGCTGCAAGATACCGATACTTTGCCGCCATTTGGCGCTAATCTATTTACTGGCGGCTTTCGTGGCGCCATGGGCGATGGCCTTAACCCAGACTACCGCATTAAACCCGGCGACCAAGTCACCGTCCGTGCCTGGGGGGCGTTTGAGTTTGACCGCGTGCTACCGGTAGATGCTCAGGGCAATATCTTTATTCCTGGTTCTGGCCCGATAAATGTAGAAGGGCAAAGCAGCCAGGAAGTGGATAACAGCGTCCGCAGTGCTATTACCTCCGTCTATCCGGATAACGTAGAGGTCTATACAAATCTGCAAGGCGTGCAGCCAGTTGCGGTATACGTAACGGGCTATGTAGAAAATCCTGGCCGCTATGCAGGTACGCCCAACGACTCGTTGCTGTATTTCCTTGATCAGTCCGGGGGGATTGACCAAGACCTTGGTAGCTATCGCCAAGTGAGGGTGGTGCGTGATGACCGCACCGTTTCAACCGTTGACCTATATGACTTTCTGATCGATGGCATCATTGCCCGCCCGCAGTTCCAAGATGGCGACACCATTGTGGTAGAAGAGCGTGGCCCCGCGATTGCAGTAGGCGGTGACGTGCATCGTGCCCACCGTTATGAGTTGGTCGGCAATCAGCTAAGCGGTGCTGAGCTAATTAATTTGGCACGACTTAAAAGCGGCGTTTCCCACGTGCTACTCCGCGGCGACCGTGAAGACGGGCCCATTGCTCAGTACTTCCCCATTGACATGTTCTACGGCCAAATGATTCGTAGTGGCGATGAAGTTCTATTCAGCGCAGACCAACGTAGCGAGACTATCGTTGTGGAAGTGGAAGGCAGCTACTACGGCCCATCACGCTATGCACTGCCACGCAATGCGCGTTTAAGTGAGTTACTGGACGCTATAGCTGTGCCGGAAAACATGACCGCAGTAGAAAGTGTTTCTCTACAGCGTGAAAGTGTGCGCCAGCAGCAAGCCGAGGCCCTTGAAGACAGCTTACGGCGCTTAGAAACTACCTACTTGGGCGCAGAGTCGCGGACCGATGAAGAGGCGAAAATCCGCCTGCAAGAAGCCGAATTGATCGAGCGTTTTATCTCAAGGGCTCGCGACCTAGAGCCCAGCGGCCGACTGGTTGTAGCTAACAGTGACGGTATCTCTGATATACGCCTGCAGGATGGTGATGTCATTACCATTCCTGAAATAAGTGATTCCGTACTTATCAGTGGTGAAATCCTGGTGCCCCAAGCCGTTGTTTACCGTCCCGGCATGAGCGTGATCGATTACGTCCAAGGCGCTGGCGGCTTTACTGTGCGCGCTGATGAAGACCAAATTTTATTGGTCCGCCAGAACGGTGCAGTCGAGCATGCCAGCAATTCACCGCTACGGCCGGGTGATGAGATTTTGGTGATGCCTGCCGCACCCATACATAATCTGCAGCTAGCGGCTACGCTAACCCGAATACTTTTCCAAATCGCTGTGACAACTCGAGTCGCTTTAGATCTGTAAAAAAGGAAATAGTGAGGTGTGAGGGAGTCAATACCTCACACCTCACATCTCACTCCTCACTCCTTTACAAAGTAGCGCTATGGAAAATATAAGCAGTGAGCCACGGCGTGCCCGCACACCGTGGCAAGTAACCCGTAGTGTGTGGTATGCCATGTTCGTGCGTGAAGCCCTTTCCAGAACGATGGGTGACCGCATGGGATGGTTTTGGATGATTTTTGAGCCAGTCGCATTCGTCGGTATTATGATTGCTGTACGAAGTTTTATACGTGGTGACCGGCTTGTTGTTAATGCTGAGTTTATACCCTGGCTAATTGCTGGCCTGCTTGGGTTTGGGTTGGTACGTGAGGGCATGATGCGTGGTATGGGCGCGATAGATGGCAACAAATCATTATTTGCTTATCGTCAAGTACAGCCCATCGATCCAGTCCTGGTACGTGGCTTTCTTGAAGGGACGTTACGAAGTTTTGTATTCCTCATTTTTATTGGCGGTGGGCTAATGTTGGGGTTGGATATGTATCCCGATAATGCCATAAGAGTCTTGGCAGCTTGGTTATCACTTTGGAGTTTAGGTTTGGGTTTGGGGCTAGTCACTTCTGTTGCAGCAACTCTAGTGCCAGAAGTGGGTAAAGTAATTCGCATGCTCTCGTTGCCGCTGATGATGTTGTCTGGGGTTATTTTGCCACTCAATAGGCTTCCTCACTGGTTGTTGGAATACCTTATGCTAAATCCAATTCCTCATGGCTTGGAGACTCTGCGCCTTGGTTTTTTTGAGGGCTATCAAGTGGTTCACGGAACTAGCATGCTCTATTTCTGGCTGTTTACATTCACCCTTATTGCCCTGGGGCTGTTAATGCACCTGCGCTTTATTGATCGCTTAAAGGCCAAATAATCCATGCAACGTTCTATAGGTAGTTTTGTAAAAAAGTCGCCGCACTGGGCCGTGGCTGCTATCGCCATTATTTTAGTTTCGTTTTACTGGTTTGTATGGGCAGAGGAGCGTTATGTTTCGCGTGCCACGGTGGTGCTGGAAAGCCCGCAAGTGGCGGCCCCTGAAATTAGCCTGTCATCAATAATGGGAGGCGGCGCTGGTAATACTAAAGATCTCTTGTTGCTGCGTGAGCACTTATTGTCAGTGGATATGCTGCGCCTCCTAGACGAAGACCTAAACATCCGAGAGCACTACACCGAACACGGCGATATTTTCGCAAGGCTATATGATCGAGACGCGCCGATTGAAGACCTGCATAAATACTATCTACGCCGCGTAAATATAGAGCTCGATGAGTACGCCGGCGTTCTTAATATTTCTGTGCAGGGTTATACACCAGAGTTTGCCCATCAAATGACCACGCTGCTACTGCAAGCTGGCGAAGACCATATGAATGAAATGGGTCATCGTCTAGCCGAAGAGCAGGTCCACTTTTTAGAGCAGCAAATGGTGCGACTCGATGAGCGCTTTAAAGAAACCCGTGCCGCCTTGCTGGCGTATCAAAATGAGTTTGGTCTAGTATCGCCCACTGATACCGTGGCAAGTATTAATCAGGTGGTGTCAACTCTTGAAGCTGACTTGGCACGCTTCCAGGCGCAGCGTAACGCACTCGCCAGTTTCCAAAGCGAGCAATCACCTGAGTTGCGCCAAGTTGAGCGTAATATCACCGCGCTACGCGACCAAATTATTGAACAACGTGATCGTATAGCGCAGGCATCGGGTGGCTCGCTGAACAGTGTTTCTGCTGAATATGAAACGCTAGAGTTGCAAGCGCAGTTCGCTCAGGAAACCTACTCCAGCGCACTTGCTGCGCTGGAAAATACTCGCTTAGAGGCCGCTCGCCAGCTTAAGCAGGTAAGCGTACTGCAAAGCCCACTGCTGCCGGAATATCCCACAGAACCAAACCGGCTCTACAACAGCAGCGTCTTCGCCATCATTGCCATCTTCCTTGCCTTTATCTTCAGTATGCTGCTCATGATTATTAAAGATCACCGAGACTAAAAGGAGCGATCTTTCGTAGCCTCATGCTCGATATTCTTCATCATGGTGGCGCTATCGGTGTGACCGGTAGCTGCCACCAGTTAATACTGAATAACGAACACTCTCTCCTTGTTGATTGTGGTCTCTTTCAGGGAAAAGATGCCGCTAAAGATAGCTTCGAACAGCTAAAAATTGAATTCGATATCTCAACGGTTAAAGCCCTGATCATCACCCATGTGCATATTGATCATGTAGGGCGACTGCCCTATTTACTAGCGGCTGGTTTCACAGGTCCGATTATTTGCTCAGAGCCTTCTGCCACGCTATTGCCCCTTGTTATTGAAGATGCGCTAAAAATAGGCTTTACCCGCGATGCCAAGCTGATCAATCGCTTTCAGGAACAGTTAAGGCAGCAGGTTGTTAGCGTGCCCTATGGCAAGTGGCACAGTGTTGCCTCTGACAATGTAGGAATAACGCGCGTAAAACTGAAGCGGGCAGGGCACATTTTAGGCTCTTGTTACGCTGAAGTGGCTTATCAGGATGCCGTTACCGGTGAAAAAGAGCGCGTTGTATTCTCTGGTGATTTGGGTGCGCCTCATGCGCCATTGTTGCCTGCGCCACAATCGCCTTACGGTTGTGATCAGCTGGTGCTAGAAAGCACCTACGGTAACCGCACTCACCCTGATCGTCGCCAGCGCCAGGCGGTATTAAAGAATGCGATAGAAACCGCGCTCGTTAACGGCGGTACCGTGATGGTGCCAGCTTTCAGCATAGGCCGCACGCAAGAGCTTCTCTATGAGTTAGAAACCATTATTCATCATGCGCACTCATCGCGCTGGGCTTCACTAGAAATCATTGTGGACTCGCCGCTAGCTGCACGCTTTACCAAGGTATATCGTGAGCTAAAACCTTACTGGGATAAAGAAGCCCAACGCCGCCTGCGCAGTGGTCGTCACCCGCTTAACTTTGCGAACCTCTACACCGTTAATAGTCACGCTGAGCATGAGCAAACTGTCGAGTACTTAGCCAAAACAGGCCGGCCAGCAGTGGTGGTTGCTGCCAGTGGTATGTGTGCAGGTGGGCGCATTATGAATTACCTGAAAGCCATGCTAGGTGATGTACGCCACCAAGTGTTGTTTGTTGGATATCAAGGCACAGGTACTCCAGGGCGCGATATTCAGAAATACGGCCCGCAAGGCGGGTGGGTCGATATCGATGGGCAACGCATTGATATAAGAGCCGGCGTTGCCTCGGTCAGTGGTTATTCCGCCCATGCAGACCAAAAGAATCTGCTCAACTTCGTAAAGCGTATGCGCCGTTGGCCCCACACTATCCGCCTAGTACACGGTGAACAAACCGCCCGCGCAGCACTCAAAGAAGAGCTCGAAAGCCTCTATCAGCGAAAAGGCAGAAGTGTGACGGTGAGGTGTTAAGTGTTAGAAATGAAGGTCACTCCTAACAGGCGCAGCGTTCATCCCTTAGCCATCACTAAGAATGCAAATGATTGAAATTCGCAGTCTCTACAAGCGCTACCATAACCATCACGGTAGCGACTGGGTATTGAAAGATATCAATCTCACCATCCCACCCAAGGTGAGCGTTGGCCTGATAGGTGCAAACGGTGCAGGCAAGTCGACCTTGCTGCGCTTAATAGCAGGTATGGATAAGCCTGAAAGAGGTGAGGTGATTCGCCATACCAAAGTTTCTTGGCCAGTTGGGCTTTCAGGAGGCATGCAGCAAAACATGACTGCCAGGCAAAACGTAAAGTTTGTGGCCCGTGTTCATGGCAGCTCCAGTGAAGATGTAAAACGCGTTATCAAATACGTTGAAGACTTCGCTGAAATAGGCAAAGCCTTTGATGAGCCAGTAAGAACATTTTCATCGGGGATGCGCGCTCGTATCTCATTTGGACTATCGCTAGCGTTTGATTTTGATGTTTACATCTCAGATGAAGCCACTGCGGTGGGCGATAAAAACTTTAAAGCCAAAGCAAAAGCCGCCTTTCGAGAAAAGACCGGAAAAGCCAGTCTGATTATGGTCTCGCATAGCGAGGGAATACTTAGGGAGCTATGCCAGGCAGGCATCTTTATCAACAAAGGCGAAGCCACCTGGTTTGACAAAATCGACGATGCAATTGAAGCCTACCACCAAGCGTATGGCTTGGTGGAGTCTGCAAAACTTAACCAAACGCGACAAGACGTGCTCGCCTCTAGAAAAATCTACAGGGAAGCCAGGGCAATTTATAAAGAAGCCAGTGATAGCAACAGCGTGCCACCCAAAGAGCTAACTGAATTAAAACGCGATATGAATGCCAAGCTTAAAACATTACGTACCCACAAGGCCGCGCTTAAGGCTCTTCAAGAAGCCAACGACGATGAATAAATTATTTACAGGTGGCTATTAAACACTATGTTCTCAACACATAAAGACAGCATCGCGCAAGCCGACGACATCGCCTCCCTACACGCTTGGAAAGACTTCACACTCAGGTTCTGGGAAGAAAATGCGCCAATTCCCAAAGAAGAGCAAAGCCGCCAGCTGTTTCATAACGGGTTCTACAGCAGCCGAGCAGCCTTATACGATTTAACGGAAAATGATCTTAACGCCTACTTAAGCGATTACCAAATACATAGGCTTCAATCGATAAATCAAAAATATCAAACAGTTTTGTCAAATCGAATTTTATGTAGCCATGTAATGGCGAATTACTTTGAAGTTGAAAAGAACTACTGCCTTATCACAAGCAATGGGGCCCAGTGGTTAGCGGCGCCATGGTGGAAAGATGAAACGGCAGTTTTAGATACAGTACAAATACACTCTTTAAACCCAGGTAGCTACGCGCACTATAGAACCGTTAAATTAGGCAAGCATAGTAGCTCCCCAGAATTCCAAAAAACATTCATTAAACAGTTAACTAATGAAGCGCAAGAAACTGGCGAGACATTAATTATCTCCACGGCACCCATGCAGCATCGCTGGTTAACCGCGGTAAGCCCTCACGGCTATCATCTACTTCATGTACTACTGGTACGCGAACCGAGCGATGGTCTTCCCGAGATAGCTGCTGCCAGCTTGACGATAGGAAATAGTGCACATCACGCCAGCTCTCCGGCGAAAGTGGAAGATGGTGCGCTTAGTGCCAGCATTAACCCTCAAACAGGGCTTATAACGGCATGCCTGACACTTTTGCAACAAGGTAACGTAGAAAGCTGTTCACTGCATCCAGAGACAGGCCAGCCCCTTGTCGGTGAACACCTACCCCATTGGGAAGCGATTAAAGCAGCGCTACTGAAATTTTTTGATGAATCATCCTATTTGCACATTTGCAGTTTAAGCTTTGTAGTCACGGAGACAGGCTTGTCTTTTTTTGGAACCAACACGGATGTAATGGCGGCACACCAAATGCACCAACCACTACTTGAGCACCCCGGCATTGCTAATCACTTGAACAAGATGAGTGGCTAAATATGTCAATGCAATTTATGCCAACGCTATTCAAGACGCTTGAATGGCGCCTGAAAAGGCAGCTAGGCTACCAAGATGCCCTTGTTCGCTCAGAAATAGAGCAAAGCGGCTATTTTCATTCAGAATGGTATCTAGCTAATTACCCTGAGCTGCTTAACGAACCAAAAGCAGTCAAGGATCCGTTAGGCTACTTCTTAGCGGTTGGTATAGCGCAAATGCACAACCCAGGGCCTGGGTTTCATACCCAGTGGTACCTGGAAGAGTACGACGATGTGCGGGAAGCCTTAATTAACCCTCTGCTGCATTATTTACGCTTTGGCCGCCATGAAGACCGCCGATCGACTCCCTTTTTAGGGGGAGTACAAAGCACGCTGTACAATCAGGGCAGTGCTAAGCACCACCGTGTTATTTACAAAACACGCAGAAGCGCAGATCTAAGTCACATTGGCCGTATTAAAAGGCTGGATAACCAACATAGTGTCCAGGTATGGCGGGAATTTAGCCTTGCTTTTAGAGAGCAGCAAGGAAAGCTCACCCAGCAAGAGGCCGAATACCTACATAATCGTGGTTTTCTACCTAGTCGAAAAAGGCTCTATAAGTTGCCTGATACACGAGTGGATGCCTATATTAGCGATTTGCAGGTTAACCTCTTAGCCCAGACGAATGGCCCTATGCAGTCTGTGCTGGAAGACACAGAACTGCAGTGGCAGCTTTACAACCACCGCCTGCCTATGATGGCAAAACAAGAGCAACCCACTGGCGCAATACTTAAAGTCATTTTAATGCTAGACCCTGCAGGTGCCGGATTGGTACCGCTTTCAGTGGTAGCTACCAGAAAACCCACTGCCGCGACGATGGGCATGGCCTTAAGTATGGAGCTGTCGCCCAATAGTGGCCGCACCCGAAGTGTGGTTCGCTTTAACACAAGCGGTGTTGTTGTGGGCCCTAGCAAGCCTATTCCCTGGAAGCGGTATGACTATAAAGCGGCATGGCAGCAAGCGCATAAGAAAATTATTTTTCCTATTCAAAAAGAATCGCTTTACTCATTTGTGCAAGTAGATATCGATATCTCTACACCGCAGCCAAGGCTGATTCATTTAACTGCCACTCCTACGGTAGAAGACTTCCAAGTACATGGCCCGCTAATGCAAACCCAAACAGCCATCGATTTCATGCGGGAGTTTGGAATATGAACCCTAACACCACCTTCTGGGCCCCCAAGCATACGTCCAAGATCCTTTCAACTGATGAGGTAACGGTAGCTGCTAGCGACACCATGCTACCGAAAGACCACCACAAACGGTTGATGGAAAGTCTTAAGGAAACGGAACAGCTAGCGCTACTAAAACGCTTTACGCTCGACTTCCATGCCGACCCAGATCTGGAAAAACTAAGCCCGGAAGAAGCTCAGTTTTTTTATGAGCGTGGTTTTCTGCCTGAAAAAGCAAGGTTATATGGGCTTAACCGCGACAATGTCGATACTTACCTAAGCGATGTTCAGCGTTGGCTTACCCGCCTTGTTAATGGCCCTTATAGCGTTGTTTTTAACAACAAAATACTGTTTGACCAGGTATTTGGCCAATATTGCAATGTGCCACGTACGGTGGCGGTATGCCGGCAGGGCCGAGTGATTCCCCATACGGACCTATGGCAAGAGATAGAAGCCGGACGGGCAGGCCCGCTAATGTTGGTAGCCAAGCCTTTAGGTGGCGGCGGTGGTGGCAGCGTGTACTTCATACGTATCGATAAACGCCATGCCGTAGTGGAGACTAATGATGCCATTACTCCACGCTTCAATGTTAAAACGGAAGCGCTAGGCGAAGTATTCAGCCGCCAGCGGGTGCCCTTTATTATTAATGAATATGTACAACAAGGAGATTTTTCGAAGCGTCTTTATCCACTTACTGTTAATACCGTGCGTGCACTAGTGGTTCGTGATCCAACGAATGGTGAGCCATGTTTAGTACGTGCTGTATTAAGAGTAGGTAATAGTGAATCTTACCCCATTGATAACTTTTCATTGGGTGGGTTAAGTATAGAAGTTAATAAAGAAAGTGGGGAGTTAGGCCATGCGGTCGCGGCAGCAGGCCGGTTTACCGGCAAGCGATGGGCGACGCACCCTGATACTGGTGAAAAAATCACGGGTGCTTATATTCCTAATTGGCGAACACATAAAAATAAGCTACTGGCCTTGTTTAATAAGTTGCCGTACTTAAAGTACTGCGGCTTTGATCTAATACTTCAAGATGATGAATTTGTTGTGTTAGAAGGGAATAGTTATAGCCAAGTAAGACTTTTTCAGATGCATGAACCATTGTTCAGTGATTATCAAGTTGCTGAGCTATACGCTAAACATAATATCATTCAATAGGTGTGGTGTTGATTGATGTTATTAGCTTCTGATTAAGTATTAACTCCTATTTTATTAAAGGTGGTAGTATGAAAATTTGCAATACAGAAGTAGTTCTTTTAAAGAATACGCCTCTAAAACGTTCTGAGCGCGAAGTAACTGCAAAAGAAGAGCGAGCTAAAAAGCCTGGTGAACACTCAATTTTTATCAGAGTGACTGGAGAGTATGATGGGGCTCCTTTGATAGGTTTAGGCGAAGCGAGACCCACCAATGGCAGTGGAGAAGCATTGAAAAGCACCTTGCGCTATGCCCGCAAAATGGCAAAGCGCCTTATTGGTAAACAATTGGATTTGACATCGGAAATGCCCACTGAGCATGTCAATGATATTGTCCAAGAGATTATTAGCGAAATTTTTGGTATAGAGGGTAATGTAGAAAGCGAACGACGTCCAAGTCCTTCCGTCTGCTTTGCAACAGAGTGCGCTTTACTCGATTTAATGGCCAAAAACCGTAGCGTTAGTGTTGCGCAATTAGCCAGCTCTGATGCGCTAGCGAATGTTGAACGTAATGTTTTCAATGAGCCGCTTAAAAATCCTGAGCGCCTGCAGCGCGCGATCGCTAACGGCAAGCAAGTAAGTGGTTGGCTTCGCCTTGGTAAACGCACCAGTAGTCAAGAGGCCAGTGCACTGGTGAATTCACTGCTGTTTTCCATTTCGGATCGGCCTCATGACATCAAAGGTATCATTCTTAACGCAGGCCAGCGTTGGTCTCTAGAGGAGTGGAACAATTTCTGCGACGGAATAGTCCTCACTGGGTTAGCGGACAAACAAAAAATCAGAATTATCGTTGAAGACCCTTTCCATGAAAATTCGGATGCTTTTTACCAGCAAGCATTTGCCAAAATGGAAGGCACTCCAGTAGGTATTATGCTTTCTAAGCCAGTTTGGGGGCGTGAATCTATTAGCCGTTTGGCGGTCTACTTACCCTATGTGGACCTTAAAATAGTTCCACAAAAAGCCGGTGGCTACCATCAAGTGTTGGAAGCTGAAAAAGAGGCAGAGCGTTTAGGCTTTAAAGGCGGGGTCTATCTTGCAGGCGTTGCAGGTACTACCAATTTCAATAGTATTGCGATGGTATCGCTAGCCAGTACCATGCGTTTTAACCGCTATTTCTCGACCTCGTTCAAAAAAGAGGGCAAAACGCGGTTAGTGTATCCCTACGTTACGCTTGAAAATAACCAGCTACAGGTCCCAGAAGGTCCTGGCTTTGCAACTAATCTATGCCGCTCAGGGGTGCGTAAGCGTTCAATCGAGCTGTACGCGTTTAGCGCCGAAGGGCGCACCAATAAGCGCGAGGTACGTAAAGCACTGCTCGAAAGTACTTATGATGATCGGTTCATTGACCGGGAACTAGCCGAACAACAGCGTTACAGTTACTCTGACACAGCGCTAGAAGCCACCCTCAACTCGACTCGATAATGGTGTTGTAAATGTCGCCAGACCTCTTCTCTGTTACACGCATTGAGCTAATTGCCTATGACAAGCCATATAATGAGCCTGTTGCACATAATGTCCTGACAAATGGTGACACACAGGTCAACTTCTACCTTAAAGTGGCCGTTACTGGTGCGGGTGAGGAGCGCGTAGTGGCTATTGAAGGGGGGCTGGGGCAGCGTAACGGTAAACCGATGGCTGCCCGTTACTGGGATTACCTGGAAACAGTAGCGTCACGTTTAATGGGCAGCCAGTTAACGGCGGAAGTATTTCAGAGCGGTAGCTTGCCCAGCGCGGCAATCAAATGGGTGGAAGCTACCGATGGCCTGATTGATAACGCTGGAATCAGCGATAAGCGTCAGTGGGGCAAAATACAGTCTGCGGTTACTGGTACTTACAAGCTGTTAGAAAAGGTGTTTGAAGCGCTAGCACAACAAAAGGCAGCTGAAAAAGCTGCCTCCGATACTGCGCTGGTTGAGGCTCTGTTTCATAGGGCAGAAAATGTTCTATACCTGCCCGAGGCAGAGCCGCCAACATACACCTATCAGCCCACGATCAAAGGTACGCCTCAAACCCCTTCAGAGCCACTGCCACCTAATAGCTCTAACGACACCGTACTTATGCTTCCATTAGGAACGATGGATGCCAAAAGCCATTTGATGGAACGCGAGTGCGTACGCCAGGGATACAATATTCTGCGTACAGGAAAAGGTGTTTTTACGGCTGATAACAACGAGCAACGGTTCTATTTCAAACTAAGCCGTTCACCGTTGGTTAGCATTGATGCTATTTCGCTATGTACCCATAAAGAAGCCACCCGTGAATTTCTAGCACCGTTAGGCTTTCCGGTTCCTCGTGGGAGAATGTTTCCTCCCGGTGACTACGCAAATGCCACAAAATTTGCCAATCTGATTGGCTACCCTGTCGTTGTTAAGCCAGCAACAGGTGTACGTGGTATTGGCGTAGTGCCAAATATCACCAGCGACACCGAACTAAAAAGCGCTTTCCATGTGCTTGAAAGCAGTAAGCTAGGCCATGATGACTTTATCGTAGAAAAGCACATATTCGGTGAAGACTACCGCATTATGGTGATTGGTGGCACGGTGCGCGCCGCAACCCTCAGGGCGCCTGCCAATGTAACCGGCGATGGAAAGCATAATATTGCCGAATTGATACTCATCAAAAACCGTTATCGCCAAAACATTCCGCACCTGAAATCACGTCCCATTGTGTTCAGCGAGGCCACTCGTTATCAGTTGGACAAACAGGAGCTTACGCTGCATAGCGTACCAGCGGCGGGTAAGCAGGTCATACTTTCGGGCTCGTGTAACCTCTCCCAAGGGGGCGACAGCGTCAATATTCTTCATGAGATGCACCCGAGCATAATCAAGGTCGCGGAAGACGCTGTAAAAGCAGTGCCAGGGCTTGATTATTGCGGTATTGATTTCTTGATTGAAGACCACCGCAAACCCGTTGGCGAGACCGATATCGGTATCTGTGAACTGAATGCTCACGCGGCGATTGGCACGGCGTGTTACACCATGTTTGGTGAACCGGTAAATGTGCCAAGAGACGCGATTGAAGAAGTGCTGATCAAGAATAAGCTGCCGCTCATGCCATTGCCGGAAGATAACATTGCTGTAAAAGTAAGTATTCGCGGCAAAGTCACTGGTGTTGGTTACCGCAAGTGGCTTGCACGTCACGCACAGCGCAGCGGCCTAACCGGTTACGTGAAAAACGTAGGGCCAAGAGAGGTGGAAACAGTGCTGCAAGGATCGCTAGTCGGGATTACCGCGCTAACCACCGCGTGTATTCGTGGGCCATCCGAAGCGCTGCCAACCTCGGTTCGCACAACGCATCTCGATGTGACCCACCTCGATGAATTCACTCTTATTCCCTGAAGGCTAACCCGTGATGGATGCAAGTCTCGATAACTTCACAAATTTGCTTGAAAAGCTGCCCAGCATTACGAAAGAAGGGTTGTTAGTGCATGCATTGCGTATGCCCAACAGTGCGCAATCATTACTGCTTCCCCGTCAGTTGGCTTACTACTACCAGCAAATACCCACGCCAGAAGCCGGAGCGGAAAACGTTAAGCCCAGTGGTTATGTGTGTGGTGTTAGTGGCCGCAACCTGTTGCCCGAAGTTAACTTTTGCCAGGACATTCGCGCATGGCGTGCCAGGTTAGAGCGGGCAGGGATTAAAGTCGTTAAAGCCGCCTCGTTTTCGGGCCGCTCAATACGTGACCATATTCGTTACGCGCGAAAAGTTGGTTACCCCGTCGTGCTAAAGCCCGTTATACGCAATACGCTATTTGAAGAGTACATCAAAGACATTAAAAACGATGCCGAACTGGAGTTTCTGTTCAGGCAATCTCGTGAGCTGAAAAAGCAAAAAGCCAGTGATTTATCGGCATCACCCTATGCCATGACACGGCTTTCTGAAGACCATATCGACGAGCATGGCCGCAAATTCCTGCCGTTAAGTGTGCGCTATATGGTCGAAAAGCAGCAGGAAGGCCAGCAGTTACGGCTGATAGTGGCCTTTGGCAGTGTCGTGGCGGCACTTACCAAGCCAGTAGGCGCCAAGCAATGGCAGCAAAGCGCTGATATTCATGAAAGCTATAAAGCCGTTGGCCACAAAGTCGCAAAGGTACTTCAGGGAATGGACTTCCTGCGGGTTGACTTAATCGTCGACAACCCAGCAACGCCTGCAAGCGACGACAACCATGTGGTCATCGCACTTTCTGAACATCTTAAATGCTACAAACTCATCACTGATCATTTTGATACCACGCAAGCCATTTTAGAGCAGGTAGCAGAATGCAAAATGCCAGACTTATCAAAGGAAGCCACCATACAGGTAGAGCTTTCAGGGGTGAGTAACGGGCAACGGTTAAAGCAGGAACTAGCCGATGTTGCCAACGTGCTAGCGCTAACGTTAAAACTAGATGAGTTGGATGAAGTGATCGGGCGGGTTCACTTCGAGCTAAGTGGCCCCTCCTGGGCGCTAGCCAGCTTAACGTGGATTTATGCAAATGGGTTGGGCATAAACGAAGTGCCAACTAGTGTAAAAGTTTCATGATATTTTAATTAGGAATTACTATGTATAATATGATGACCAAAAAGATATTTGTTAGTGGTAAGGTTCAAGGTGTTGGTTTTAGAAAGTATTTAAAGAGTGAAGCTAGTAAGTTAAATGTATCTGGTTGGGTTAGGAACCTAGACGATGGTCGAGTGGAAGTTCTTGTTAGTGGCAATGAAGAGAGCCTAGCAAGTTTTTATATTGCAATTATGAAAGAAACAAGTGGGTTTAAAGTTGATTCTTTTGAGAAACATAAGTCGAATATTAAGGTGGCGGACGGCTTTAAGATTCGCAAGACGCGGGCTGTTGGTGAAGTCGGTGAGATTAAGAAATCATTGTTTCTAAAATATATTGACGAACTTTTTGAAAGCCCGCGTGCAGCAGGTTTACGTTTAGACTTGCCTAAAGTCGTGTCAGACATAATTGAAGAGAAAAGCCAACAGTTCTACAAGTACCGAATAACACGGGAAAACTTAGATAAAGAACGAGGCTACAATAGAAAACAGCTCAATACACTCGTTTCTTTAGCGCACCCCCGCCAGATTAGCCATATCATGCTTAGGCATATTGAAAGAAGGAAGCTTTCAGTTAAAAGAGCATTGTCGTTTCATACAATAATGATGCAAGAGTCTGAAGAGAGGCGTATAGGTTCACCAGTGCTGGGGTGGCAGCTTGATGAAAAAACCAAGGCCTATAATTTTGCTGATTCAATAGGCTTAAGACGGCCTGACTGTAATAATCAGACTTATACATTTGATGAGATTGAGAAGCCTACAAAGCCAATGGTTTTAAAGCCTGTTAAATCTACAGGCGCTAGAGGTGTAGCTTTTTTCTATTCAGATAATGATATTGTATTGCTAAGAGATAAAAAGAAATTTTCTTCTTGGGAAGACTTTTGTGGATATACTAAAAAGTATGTTTTGAAAAATGATGAAAATTTTCAAGGTATACGTGATAAATGGATGCTTGAGGAGTTGATTTTAGAAAGTAAAGAAAATAAAACTCCTGGGCGAGATCTCAAATTTTATACTTTCTATGGCAAAGTAGTTTTTGTTTTAGAGATAGTAAGGGGTGAAAAGGTCAGGCACTGTTTTTGGTCAAGAGATGGAGAACGCTTGGCTGACACTGGTAAATATATTGGCGATGATTGGGTTGGTGAAGGCATCGCGCTGAGTCAAATAGAAAGTGTAGAAGAAGTAAGTCTAAAAATACCCGTTCCATTTATGCGTATCGACATGCTCAAGAGTGAAGGTGAGATGGTTCTTGGAGAGTTTACGCCAAGGCCTGGGCAGTGGGATGAGTTTACAGAAGATTATGATCGTTGGCTGGGCGAAGAGCACACTAAGGCTCGTAGTAGAATTTTGCAAGATTTAATCCAAGGTAAAAAATTTACTGAATTTGCAGAACTAATGGAAGGCAATAAATAACATGGGTATTAAAACAATTGCTTTTGGTGGAGATACAAGTCTCGGCTATCGTTACTTTCAAAGCCCTAAATGGGAGAATGTGCTTGATAGAGTCAAAAATAACCCAACTTCCTTTTTTTGCGGGATTAAGCCTTCATTACAAAATATTGATCATTTGGTACTCAACCTTGAGACTGTTCTCTCAGAGACTGAGGGCGAGCCAGCCCTAGGTAAGCTCTATTGCGGTATCGATGATCCTGAAAATACACTAAAATGTCTTGATTTTGTTGGCGCCAAAACCGTCTCATTAGCAAACAATCATGCTATGGATTTTGGAGTTGAAAAGCTTTTAGAAACCATAGTTTATTTAAAGAGTGCAGGGATAGAGGTTGTTGGTGCTGGGACGAGTCGAAAAAATTCCTTAAAGCCTGCAGTCGTAAAAGTGAATGAGGGATCTGAAAGAAGTAGAAATGTTTACATTTTAGGAGCTTTGCGAGCATCTAGAAGGTATTCTGAATATGGGTTTTTTGCTAAAAATAATAAGCCTGGCCTGGCAAAATCAACGGCTTTTAGGGTTGACGAAGAAATAAAGTCAATAAAGTTAAAAGATCCAAAAGCATTTGTTGTTTTATATCCTCATTGGCAAGGGAAAGATTACGGTGAAGTTGGCGATATTATTAAGCGTTACTGCAGAGAAAGAATCGATGCAGGTGCTGATCTGATTATTGGCCATGGCACACATTCGCTTGGTAGTGCTGAGAAATATAACGGATGCTGGATTTTTCATTCAATAGGCAATTTTGTCTTTAACTCACAAGGCCAATTTTCAAAAACAGGAGCGCCTCCGTTAAGTGCTATCATTAAATTGGATTTTTCCGAAAATGGTATGAATTATCCGAGATTAAAACTGCTTCCTGTGTTGGTAGATAATAAGTTGACAGAGTTTAATACTCACGCTGTTAGCACAGATACTTTGAAAGAGATGTTTTTTGATACTTTAGGTTTGAGTGTTGATGATTTGGCTGAATGTAGCTTCGAACCTGATTGGTTTGTGCTTTTAAATAAGAACTAATAGGGCTTTATATGGCTTCCAGCAATGAGTTAGTAAGGGTCGCAGCCCAAAAAAGGGGGCTGTTTGTTAAAGATCTGCCAAAAGGCAAGATCTGTATGACCGATGTGAATGGTTTAAGTTATACGTTCAATAATGGTTATGTCAATACAATAAGAAAATCAACAAACTGTGTTCTTAGAAATAAAATGGCGACAAAAGTAATTTTAGGCGCTGAGAAAATACCTGTACCTACAGGCTTTATGTTGCCAGTGGCATCGAAAGCAGCTATTAAATGTTTCGTGCAGGATATGGGTTATCCCGTATGCATTAAGCCTGTTAGCGGCAAAGGAGGGAAGGGTGTTTTCCCTTCGTTAAATTCTGAAGTCAGTGTCGATAAAGCCCTTAATTTTCTTGAAAACAAAACAAAGTATATATTACTTGAGGAAAGCCTGACGGGTTTTGATGCGAGAGTAATTACTGTTGCTGGAAAAGTTGTTGCTGCTTCATTGAGACTGCCTGCCAATGTTTTAGGAGACGGTACTAATTCAATTGCGCAGCTAATAGAAGATAAGGTTAAGCTTCGCCTTGAGAATAAAATCCAACGTGCTAGATCACTTAAGATTGATCACGAAGTTATCCATAGCTTGGATATGCAGGGTTTAACGCCTGAATCAATTGTTGAAGCGGGGGGTTTTGTTAAGTTAAGGAATAATTCAAATTTATCTACTGGTGGTGAATCAGTTAATATAACAGATAAACTAAGTAAGAGTACGATAGAGGCGGTTGAAAAGGCAGTGTCAGTGTTTCCTGACTTAGTATTGTGCGGTGTCGATGTAATGTTTGAAAAAGACCCCAGGTATGAATCAAGTGATTTTAAAGTCATTGAGTTAAATAGAGCTCCTGGAATACGAGGGCATTACTATCCGAACGAGGGTGACAGTATTGATGTAGCATTACTACTGGTTGATAGTTTATTTGGAGTTAAATAAACATTAATGCTCTATTTTTATTGTCTTCTAAGGTTGCGTGCCTAAGTTTCTTAAATGATGCTTATTTTGATTCATTTGTTATTCCTTGTATATTAAGTTATCTAGCCTCTAAAAGGAGGGAGTATTGTGAGTGATGCTTTTTGGCCTAAAGGTTTTCGTGTAAGCCAGGTTAAGCCTGCTTTCGGTAACAAGCTTTGTAGCTACACAATAACTTTAGAGGCATGGAGAAGAGGGCTGAATGTAAAGATACTTGATTCAGGATTTGATAGGTTTGAAATATCAGATTCTAATAAAGTCGTTTCATTTAACAGGTCAAGAGCTTCTTTGAATTCGCCAGAGGCGGTTAAAAACGTTATTAATAAGCAAACGGCTAGAGGTTATTTTGAAAAAGCTGGTGTTGCAACTCCATTAGGTAGTAAGTTTTCAGTTAGCGAAGGCTTTTCTCCTATAGAAAAATATGCAAGTCAAATTGGTTATCCAGTGGTTCTTAAACCGGTAAGTGGTTCTCTTGGAAAGGGGGTCATAACAAATATTAAAAACGCTGATAGCCTTTTAGATGATTATAATTATTTGACGAAAGAGTTGAGAAAAAATAATATCGTATTAGAAAGACATGTTGAAGGCGAAGACTATCGAGTATTTGTAATTGGAAAAAAGGCATCGGCAGTTGTTAAAAGAGTTCCTGCTAATGTTGTTGGGGACGGTAAGAGAACTATTAAAGAACTGATAAATGCTAAAAATATTATTAGAAAAAAGAATCCTTTCTTATCCAAAGGACTTATAAAAGTTGACAGAGAAGTTCTTTGGTATATTAGCTATGCAGGCTTTTCTATTGATAGTATTTTGCGTGATGGGGAGTTTCTACAGCTTAGAGGAAAAGCAAATGCTTCTGCTGGTGGCGATGTTGTTGATGTTACCGATACAATATCTGATGATGTCAAAAAATTAGCTATCTCTGCTATCCATTCTATACCAGGTTTATTTCAGGGTGGCGTTGATGTTTTATATGATAGTGTATCAGGAAGTTGTAACGTCATAGAGATTAACTCAAGAGCTCAGATTGGAGTCAATATGTATCCTACTGATGGCTTTGGGGCGAATGTACCCAAGGATATCATTGATGAAATTTTCCCTGATTCTACTAGACCTAAAAATCAGTTTTATAACCGATTGATTTTTGACATGAAGTCCACTTTGCATTTGATTAAGAATGGTGTTGCTAAAGAAATTACTCTCACGCCACCTAGATACAGAAGAGGTGGCAAGATTAAAAGTGTGATGCTTACGTTTGAATTTGATGACGATGCTCTATTGAAAGGGATTATTTCTAAAGCTCAAGCTTTAGAGCTAAATGGGAAGGTTGAGACTGAAGGTAGTCATGCCTTGATTCTTGTTTCTTCTAGTGCAAGTCGAATTGGAAAATTTATTGCTGTGGTAAATAGTGCCTTACAAGTCGAAGTTTCTGAACGGAAATGGAAAGGCACTGTATGCCAAGGTTTTTTTGTAGATAATCGTTTTCGGAATTGAAATAATTGCTCTTCATCGAGCTTTTAATTGGCTGTAATATATATAGCTTTCAAGTTTTTTTCTAATCTCTAATATAAGTAGCTCACTTAGTAATATCTATTGTGATTATTCTTGCGGTAACTGCCATCACTGTTTGATGGTGGGCTTCAATGAATGAAATATTCAACTCACTTATTATTTTTTTGAAGGCAAAGTGCTTGGCTCAGATATTGATTTCAATCATGAGAACCATCTAGTTTGGAAATTAATAGTAAACATAGCTTTTGCAAAATGATTGCGGTGCCGATATAGATCAACTTCGAGTACTATTTTGTGAATAGCTTTTTTACATATTTTGAAGCCTTACTGAGAAAGTATGGAAGCACTTTATGATGGTTTCCCAGCAGACATTCAAGGAGTTTTCAATGATCAAAGATTTTAAGTTTGATGAAAGTCAAAAGTTTTATAAGCTGCTTGGTTATAAAGCACATGTTTTAAGAAGGGCGCTTCGTCAGAAAAATATTGTAATTGAGTTTTTTAAGGACGAGAAAGGGTCAAGTAGGAAATGGGTAGCGCAAGGAAAGAATAAAACGATTGCTTTTAACCAAACAATGCCAATAAAAACGTTGTCGGGTGCAAGGAGGTTAACAAATGATAAGGAAAATACCAAGCAAATTCTTAATAAATCAGGTATAAGAGTCCCTAAGGGTATAGTTATTGATGCAAGCGATTTTGATAAAGCGCTTGATTGGTTTAATACACTCGAGAATAAGAAAGTGGTTGCTAAGCCAATATCTGGTTCTCATGGCAATGGGATTGTATCTGCAATTAATTCAGCTCACAAGCTTAAGACTACGCTTCAAAACTCGATTTCTCAAAAGCTTGTTTTAGAAGAGCATATTGACGGATTTGACCACCGAATACTTGTGGTTGGTGGGAAAGTAATTGCAGCGATGAAACGATGGCCATCAAATGTAGTTGGTGATGGAAGGTTAACAGTTCATGAGCTTGTGCAGTTAAAAAATAAAACAAGAATAAAAAACCCCTTCGACGGGAGGTTTCCTGTTGTGATTAATGATGAGTCACTGCGACTCCTTTCTGAGCAAGGTATTGACTCTAATGGTATACCTAAAAAGGGGCAGCGAATATACTTAAGAACAGTATCTAATATAGGGTCTGGTGGTGAAGGAGAAGATGTTACAGATATGATTCACCCAGACTTTATAAAAGTAGCAGAAGACTGCTGGCGAGCTTTTGATGATGTCGAATGCTGTGGCGTTGATATGATGCTATCAGATATATCTCAGCCTGCTGATGCACAATCTCATGCAGTTATTGAAATTAACGTAAATTGCGATATACCAATACATCATTGGCCAGCAATAGGTAGGCCTATAGACGTAGCCTCCTATATAGCTGACCACTACTTTCCGGATGATGAGTTAGAGTTGAACCATGCAGCTAAAGTGGTGATCCAGTGTAAGTCTAAGGGTGTCGGTTATACAAAGTGGCTTGCAAGACAAGCTGTGCTTTTTGGACTGACAGGATATTGTAAGAACTTAAATGGGACTGTTGAGGTGTTAATAGAAGGTAGTAAGAACTCTATTGACTCTGTCCTAAGAATGTGTGCTGCTGGCCCGGGTAAGATAACGCCGGTGGATATTCATTACGAATTTGTGCCACACGAACGGAATGAATCTTTTAAAATATTATAATATTAAAAGGCCTGTTGTTTATGGGCTAATTAATTAGCTGGCCTTCTTAGAGCTGTGTGAATTACGGTTACACTTTTGGCCTCTTTACGTAATTTTATTTTGCAGCCAGAATACCTATCTTGGGTACAAACTTCTTATCCTGCCCGTAAAGGTAATCTTCCTGCGCCGCCTTTATTCCGTTCTCCGTTCTGAGGAGGATGCGCTGGTTGCTACCAGCGTGAAGAGTTACAGCCAGGGGTTAGCCGTTTTCCTGAGCTGGCGGGTAATCGTGTTTGATTGGCTGGCCAAATACAGGCGTTGGGGCTCATGGGCGGTTTTTCCTGAATTATCGCTTTGCGCAAGTGGCCCGCTGGCAACGCTTGAATGGCGGCTAGACCTAGCATGATCCTTAATAACCACCTGATGTCCTTTTATTGTTACTTTTATTAACGTTGTTATGAGATAAAATATTCTATCATGCCAATATTCGGCTAGAGTTATACCAATGATACGTTTTTCGGCGTTACTGATAGTGTCATTACTCCAGCTCACCCATGTACATCAGTCACTGTTTTTATTGATACTGATCCAGTGGGGTGGTGATGATAATGAAGGTATGATCTAGGCTTTTTCGGACTCGTTTTGCCAAGTGGCTAATCACAAGTCATCAATAGGCTAAATGTGCGCCTAAAGTGGTGTTTTATACTTACACCAGCCTAAGCGTCTCTTGGGAAATGTCCAAGAACACGAAAATAGTAGTAGTTGGCTTATCTAAACTTGGATATTTATATGCTGTCAAAATTTTTAAATTATTTAGTTGGTAAAGAAGCCACAGAAAAACACGTTCTTTGCAAGATCTCCAAAGCAGAGTGCTACAAAGCTATTGTTCCGTTAATAAAGCCATTTTCGACTTCTCGTTCTACAAGTACTAAGTCAACTAATTATATAATCCGGCTGGAATGTGATGGTTTTGTTGGTGTTGGCGAGGCTGCCGCTCGGGGGACTAAGCTTACAGGCGATCATAAAAAGTATATTTCTATCGTCATTAAAAAAATGGTTGATATTGTCAGTGGTAGTGTTATTGACTTTAGCGATAAGCATTCAGCATTAACATCAATCAAAGCTATCTACGCAGAGCTGGAGGGGTGTGCGGCGAAAAATGCAAACGAGGTTAATAAAAATAAACCATTTAGAGGGATTCTTTCAGGCTTTGATATTGCCTTGTTGGATTTGGCTGCTAAAAAACTTGATATCACTGTGTCGTCTCTATTGGGTGAAAAGAGAGAGCGTGTGTATGTATCTGCCTCCACACTTTCTGCCTCCAAAGGTGCTGCGGAGATCTTAAGTAGATTACATCGGCAAGCAACAAAGTTTGATGCATTCCGTTGCAAAGGTGCGGCAGATCATGCTGAAAACCTTGATAAGTTAAACCATATGCGAAGTGTTAATAAGGAGCTATCAAAAAATACATCTTACTGGTTGGATTTAAATGAAGCGCTTTCTCCTGAAAGCGCCGTCGAGTTTATACACTTGATTATTGACTGGATGAGCAAAGAGCATAATGAAAACCAGTTAATGATTATTGAGCAACCTATTCCTAAGGAATATGTGCAAGAGCTATGCTCGCTACAGCAGTTGTGTGATGACTTGCTGCTGCTGAAACATGGTAAAATCGTCATTATGGCAGATGAGTCATTATGGGATTTGGACGATTTTAAAGTGCTGATGAGTCATGGTGGCTGTAAAGCAATTAATATAAAGATACCTAAAGTTGGTGGTTTGATTAAAGCGTTGGAACTTGGTGAGTTTGTTGAAAAAAACTCTCCGGAAACGATGGTTTATATAGGTGGTATGATTGGCACCAGTGATATCATGGGTAGGGCTATTTATAACCTTTATAAAGCACTTCCAAGGGTTGATCTTTGCACCACATCACCGGCTGGAAATGTTGAAAAAAATCTTGCAGAAAATCCACTTCGCTATGTTTCAGCTTCAACAAATGAAATTCTTCTAGGGAGCGGCCCAGGCCTAGGGTCTGACTTAGATTATAAAGCTTTGGAGGAGTTTAAGGAGGATTTGATTTCAAAAGGTGGAGGTTTATCTTTTGAAATGCCATTGCCTTTTGATAAGTTGTTAAATATTTATAATAACCAAGAATTGCTTCCTCTTTCCCCTAAAGAGCTTGATAACCACTTGATTGAGCGTGAAGCATTGCTTCTTGCACTTAGTACTACTCGCTCTTCTTTAACCAGGTTTTCCGTTTTTTCGTCCAATAATACAGCGACATTCTCTTGGACCTTAGAGTTAAGCCTGCCTAAAGACACAAGGTTGGCGTGTAAAAAGAAAGCGGTTACCAAGGAGTTGTTTAAGTCGGCGGGTGCTCCTGTCGCAGAGGGCAGGTCGTATAGTATTAATGATAATAGAGCTGACATGGTTGCTTATGCAGAAAAGCTGGGCTGGCCTGTTGCGGTTAAACCGGGAGTGGGAACCGGTGGTGTTGGTGTCACTGCAAATATCTCCAATGCTGAAGAATTACTGTGGGCGATTGATCAAATCTCCAATAGTAAGTTGGCCAGCGAAAGGAATGATGGCACCTTAATACTAGAAAAGCACATTGCTGGTAAAGAGCTTCGGATTTTAGTCGCAGGTGGAAAAGCGGTGAGTGCAGTAGAAAGAATTCAGCCTCATGTCACTGGTGATGGTGAGCATAACATTTCGGTACTGGTTGATCATAAGAATTATTTAAGATCCAAAAACCCAAATCTTTCTAATAGCAAGCTAAAGAAAGGCTCCGCTGCTAAGTTTCAATTAGGTCGACAGGGAATGACGTTTGAATCAGTTCCTAACGCTGGTGAGGTCGTAACGCTTAGCCCTGTTTTCTCTATTAGCCAAGGGGCAGATAGTCGCTCAGTAATCGATACCACTCATAGTTCGGTACTAGCTGCAGCAGTTAAAGCTACCAGTGGTGTTGAGGGTTTACATGAGGCTGGTGTAGATTTAATTCTTGAGGACTACACTAAGCCAATTGAAGGACAGCAGGCATGTGTTTGTGAAGTTAATACAAGCCCTGCGATCTCATCTGCTCACTTTCCTATGTACGGGAAGTCTGTCAATGTAGCACGTGAATTTTTATGCTCCGTTTTGCATAGAAAGTGGGGAAAGGACTATTCTCATATTGATACAGCCATTGAAGGCGCTAGTTATACGGGTATTTTTATCGAGGTTGAAGGCGAGTTTGACAAGCGCCTGTATGATGATGTTCTTCAACAGATAGGCGCTGAAGGTGTGGAGTGTGACATTACACAATATCGATTTGTCACTGTCTTGTCTTGTAAAGGAAGCTTGCCTAAACTACTGGTTCTTCCTTCCTTGATTTCCGTGTTAGTCAGTAGTAGCAGTAATACTAGAAGGGTTGTTTCGTTTCTTTTTTAAGCAACGCTATTTTTTGTTCTGGCAGCCTGAGTGATCAAGCGTAGCAGTCGCATTGACGTACATTGCACTACATGTGTTAGTGCTACTGCTTGCTTTATAATAGCCTTTCTTTGCAATCGTATTTTTGTAGAGCCGAAGGTTTGAATGCCGCTTTTCTTCATTTGTATCGCCGTGTCGCCAACCATTTGCTGTGCCGGTGGTGATGTTGCTAACAGCAATCACCCCTGAATGGCTACTGTTTATGCATATGTTGCGCGATTAGGTGGCCTTCTTAGAGTTGTTTAAATGACCTCGTCACTTTTCCCTTCGTTTCATGATTTTCTTTTGCAGCCAGAGCAGCAGGCCTGGGTTCAAGCTTCTCATCCGGCTCGCAAAGGCACGCTACCCGTGCCACCGTCCTTTCGGGTAACGATGGATGCGCTGGTTCGTCGCTATCAGCGTGAAGAGCAGCAGCCAGGGGTTAGCAGCTTTTCAGAGCTGGCGGGGGACCGCGGGTGGGTAGCAGGCCAAATGCAAGCACTGGGTGTGCTGACGGCACAAATCCTTAAGGATGACTTTTCCTTACAGCATTTACGTGATGTGCTGGAAGGTATCGATGCGTGTGTGATTAAACCTAAAGAAGCCCATAGTTCCCGTGGGGTGCTCTCGCTCAAACGGGTAGATGAGGTAACGTTTGATTGTTTGCAGCTACGCTGCCGTTTACGTTTGGTAGATATTCTCGAACAGCTCTATCAGGAAATGCGAGAGCATCAGTTTCCTAACCATTGGCAGCTAGAAGAGCTACTTTTGCCTCCTTCAGGCCTGTTGCGCCCAGTGGATGATTTCAAATTTTATGCATTCCGTGGGCGCATAGGTTTAATTTTGCAGGTAGCTCGCCAGCCCGAGGGGCAGTATTATCGTTGGTATGATCGTGATTGGTATCCCGTTACAACGGGCAAATATGAAGAAGCAATCGATTCGGCGTTACTGCCCCCGCGCAACCCAGATGCATTGCTAAAAATGGCGGAGCGTGTTTCTGCCGCATTGCCTACTCCTTTCTGCCGGGTGGATTTATACGAAGCCCGCCAGGGGCCGGTATTGGGTGAGTTAACGCCGGTACCGGGTACTTACCACTCCTATGGCGAGCAGGCGGATCTTTATTTAGGAGCGATGTTTGAGCTAGATGCGAGTTTGGCTATCCCTTAAGCCGAAGCCAGGCCAGTTAAGCGCATTCGTAATGTGTGCTGTCGTCAGTTGCCGAAGATCATTTCCTTCAGCGTTTTTGTAATTATCCAACGTGTAGTTGAGCTTATTAGTGGCTATTATTTCTTTTTTAAAAGCGCTTTACCCGCTGGCCAATGCAAAAGAGCGCAGCGATATACGTTTGTTAGCCCAGCACGGCGAGTTCGTGCGGGGGTACTATCAGTCGCAAATGCCTGCTTGGCAGCGGTGGCTATGGGTAAGGCCTGAACTGCATTTTCTGCGTTTGGGGTGGCGTGCGGGGTTAACCCCTAGCCCTCGGTTTGACGCCCAGTGGTATACCTCTCGCTATGTGGATATAGGGCGGGCGAAAGTGAACCCGTTGTTGCACTTCCTGCGCTATGGCATTCACGAAGGGCGCTTGCCTGCTGCTGATAGGCATATTAGTGATTTCCCCTTGTTTCAAGGCCACGCTGTTTGGTTGCATCATCAGGCATGGCATGGCCACGCGGGTGTGGCGATTCCTAAATTACAAGCACTGGCAGCTCAAGGGCAGCCCGCGGCGCTGTGGTATTTGGCCGGTTGGTATTATGGTCAATCCCGTTATGAACAGGCGATTACCTATTTACAAACGCTGGCGGAAGGTGATGCTGGTCGGTACCGGCAGTGGGTCTTGCAGGCGTTGCTGAAATGTTATGTACGCTTAGGCAAGCAAGACGAACTAAATGCGCTACGTGACCAACAGCATTTTCCTGGCAATGGGCTGGATGAGGTAATGCTGCAATTGGCGTCGGTTAATTTGCCCTTAGAGCAGCGGTTAGCACCGCTCAATCAGTGGTTCGCTCGCCGCAAACTGGTGCCGTTGTTGCCGTTGGAGTCGAAAAGTGGCTTGGGGCGGTTAAAAACAAGCCGGGTGAGGTCCAAGGTGCGTCGACGTATGCCGTTGGTGTCGGTGGTGGTGCCTGCTTATAACGCAGGGAATACGATTACTGTGGCGTTGAAGTCGTTATTAGCACAAAGCTGGCCCAATCTTGAAATTATCGTCGTGGATGATGCCAGTACCGATGGCACGGCTAGGCGGGTAGAAAAGAGGGCGCGCTTAGAGCCTAAGCTTACGCTGATCCGGCATGAGAAAAACCAAGGGGCTTACAGCGCTAGAAATACCGGTGTTAAGGCGGCCAGAGGGGCATTTGTTACGGTGCATGACAGTGATGACTGGTCGCATCCGCAAAAGATTGAACGCCAGGTGTTGGCGCTGATGCAACGTGCCAGTGTGATGGCTACCCAGTCGTTTTGGGTGCGCGTAGATGAGCACTTACAGCCGCTGGGGCCATGGCATTTATGTGCTGATTGGCTAGAGCCAAACCCTGCTTCTGTGATGGTTCGCCGAGAGGTGTTTGACACCTTGGGGATGTGGGACGAGGTGGCGGTAGCGGCAGATAATGAATTTGTAGAGCGGCTTCAGAAGCATTATGGCGTTGATGCGCTATTTAAAGTGGCGACTGATGTGCCGTTGGCATTTTCACTGGTGCAAGCAGCGTCGTTAACCCAGCGAAAGGCGACCCATGTGCGTACTATCCACGGTGGTGTTCGTCATTTATATCACCAGGCGGCTTCGTGGTGGCGGGAACGGCAAGTGGTGGCGGTGATGTCTAATGAAGGTGCGCGACGGCTTTTCCCCACCCCACTTGGGAATCATCCATGGCCCTGTATGCAGTACGATATAGCTATTGTGGCCGATGTTTCTGCGCGTAACCCAGCACTACTGGAGTTGCTGAATACAATATTACGGTTGCGCCAAGGGGGGTACCGCGTTGTGGTTTGCCCCTGGAGCAGGCCAGATGATTTTAACACCCGTTGGCTGGCGGATGACATGTGGGAGCTATGCCACGAAGAAGGCATTGCCGTTGCCCATGGTGGCATCAAACTGCGCTGTGACGAAGTGCGTGTGCAAACCCTTGCACCTTCGGTTAGCTGGCCAGATAGCGTGCCGCAGCTAATGACGCGTGAAGGGGTGCGCGATCTAACCGGTAAGCCACTACCTGCTGCGCAAGCAGAATTATTAACTGCGTATCTAGCTGGTGGTGGTCGAGTAGTGTTATGACGGTGTGGCAGGCGATGAGAAGCCTGGGATGGGCACACCACAAGAAGGGGTGGCGGCAGCATGGCTGGCGCTACCCTTTTTTGTATTGGGCAGCAGCCGGGCTGTTTGACAAACAATGGTACTTGCAGCGTTACCAGGATGTGGCAGCAGCAGGGGGGAATGCCTTCGCCCATTACTTGCTATACGGCCTCGCTGAGGGCCGTGAACCCTCACCACGTATTAGTATCAGCGGTTATGGTTACCGGTATGCCCGCAATAAGGTGTGGCAGCCTTGCTATGCCATTATGCATTACTGGTGGTGGGGGCGCTGGCAAGGGTTAAGCCCCATCCCCTGTTTGTCAGGTAGTGGTACGCAAGTGGCTACCAAGGGACAGCCTTGCTTAGCCGTATTTTCCCATAGCGTAGGTCCGCGTTTGTATGGCGCGGAACGTAGCTTGTTAGATGTGCTGCGTTCTTTGGAAAAGCTCGGTGTTGCTACCGTAGTGGTGGTGCCCAACGCTAGTAATCCAGGCTACCTGGAGGCGCTGCGGTGCGTTAGCCGGGCGGTGTATGTCATGCCTTATGGCTGGTGGCGTGAGGGAGAAATAGATCACCCCGTTACGCTAGCATCCATCCAAGCACTACTTGAAGCCACCGGCCCCCATGCCGTGTATGTGAACACATTAACGCTGCAAGCGCCCTCGGTTGCCGCTAGGCGGCTGGGCTTGCCCGTGTTGACACATGTTCGTGAGCTACCAATGCATGACCCTGGCCTATGCCAAGCGATGAATAGCTCGGCTGAAGGCGTGGTAGCGCATGCTGTTAAGCATTCTGATGTGGTGATTGTGAACTCTCAATGTACGGCGGAGGCGTTTAAGCACCGGGGCGTGCCAGTAGCCGTTGTGCCAAATGTGGTGGATATGGATGTTTGGCGGGCAGTTCCTTCTTTACAGCCAGTTTCTTCTCTACAGCCAGTTTCTTCTTTACAACCCGCTCCTTCTTTACAGGCTGAGATACAGCAGCCACTTCGTGTTGGTTTGCTGGGAAGTTTGATTCTTAAAAAAGGCCTTGAGGACTTTGCGGCACTTGCGGATGCCTTGGCACATAGGGGCGTCGCGGTAGAGTGTTGCTTATACGGTGCGCCAACCCCTGATGTAGACGCACTGTTTGCTCAGCGTATTGAAATGGGAAATAAGGGGGCGGTGGTCCATAAGGGTTATGTGGAAGACCCTAGGGATGCGCTGGTAAACCTGGACGTTGTGGTGAACCTCTCTCGTTTTCAGGAGTCTTTTGGCCGTACTGTATTAGAGGCGATGGCCGCTGGAAGGCCAGTGGTGGCTTACCACTGGGGGGCATTACCCGAGCTTATTGAGCATGGTGAAACAGGTTTTTTAGCTCCTCTAGGTGATGTGGAGTGCGTAGCCCAGTGGATTGAAGTATTAGCGACGAACCGCCAACTGCTTGCGGCTATGGGGCGTGCTGGGCGCCAGCGCGCTAGTGATTTGTTTGATGTGAAGGCCCATCAGTTGGCGATGGCAGACGCGCTAAGTGACCTTTTTCCTGCCATGACGGTGGAAGCCGGGCCTAGTGGTGTTTAACCGGTTAACGGGTATGACGTGATTAGTGGCTAAACAGAAAGTTAACTAGCGGTATTTCGGTTAGTAGCGATTAGGAGTCAGGGATTATTTCAATGTCGAATACGCTGCCCCGATTAGGTGTTGCAGCAGTCATTAAAAATGAGATCGATACATTACAGGAGTGGATCGCTTTCCATTTGGCGGTAGGTGTCGAGCATTTTATCATTGCTGATTATGGCAGTAGCGATGGCTCATACGCTTATTTACATGAACTCTCACGCCTTGGGCTAGTAACACTAGTGAGGCTTAATGACGGGGAGCGCTCATCAGGTGAACCTTTAGACTACCGCGCTTTATTGGCGGCTTGCCCCCCCACGCTGGATATCGTCGCCTTCATTGATGCGGATGAGTTTTTACTGCCACTGGATGACGACAGCGCTTCGCAAGACAGCACTTCTCAAGGCAGCACTTCGCAAGACAGTTCTTCTCAAGACAGTTCTTCGCAAGAAAGCTCTATCGATACGCTACCGGAAAATGGGTTACGCACCTGGCTTGGCAAGATATTCAGTGACCCAGAGGTGAGCGCACTGGCGCTTAATTCTGCATGCTTTGGCTCTTCCGGGGAGCGCTTTCGTGGCGATGGCTTGGTGATCGAGCGTTTCACCCGGCGTTCTTACAGTAAATTTCGCTATAATCGTCTTTACAAAAGCGTGGTTAGGCCTTCGCGGGTTAGTCACTTTGATAACGAGCGCCATGCGGCGCTAAAAACGGGCCGCTACGTTAATAGCAAAGGTGCACCACTGCAATTGGCCAAGGAGCAGCTTGGCGTAAGTCGCCGGGTGTGTTGGCAGGGCGCTCGCATTAATCATTATGCGGTTAAGTCAGTGGAAGAGTTTGTGCTTGGGCAGGTATTGCATCGCACTGACAGTACGTTGACCAGTACGTTGACCAGTACGTTGACAGCCGCCCAAGGTGAGGCTTATTTCTCGCGTTTTGACCGAAATGGGCGTGAGTGTTATGTCGCTCAGGCATGGGCTGGCCGTGTACACCTGCAGTCACTTTCGTTACCTAGTAGCAGCGCATTTGCTATCCCTTTTAATGCGCCTCGGCAGTCGCGGTGGCGTAAAATACTGGCGTCGTCTTTATCCTGGTGGCAGCGCACACGTTATGTATTTATGCGTTCTCAAACGGCTCCTCTGGAACCGCCCATTACTGCCTGGAAGCGAACATGGCCCCAGCAGTCGCGGTTAATACTCACCCAGCGTGGTGTGTTGCTTCAGGCAAGTGTGAGTGTTGCAGGGGTATCGCTGGCGAAAGATAACGTGAGGCTTGCCTGTACCTGGCAAGAGGGCGTGACGTGTGTGTTTCCTAGCCATCGTGTGGATGAAGGTGGGGAACTGGGTGATACCGTTCATTTCCGTCTTGAGCTGCCGGTTCGTTCAGGAAAGGTAGGGCTGTCGGCCTTGCTGACGACTGAGGCAGGGGAACAGTGCGTTGCGCTTGAGACGTTAACCCTGATGCCTGATGCGTTAGCACAGGAGTCACCGGCAAGCGCACTGGTGGGCAAGCAGGGCTGGTTGTTTTTGGATCAAGATACCAATGCAAGCCTATACCAGCACCTGGGGTATATTTGTTTAGATCATAACGTGATCGCCACCTGGGTGGACTACGCCGAGCAATTGCTGGCGCTGACACATCAGGTGAATGCGAAAGTGTTGATGGTGGTGGCGCCTAGCAAAGAACAAGTGATGAGCGACTATCACCCTTACCCCAAGGGGGGCACTTCGCCGGTAGAGCAAGTGGTGGAAGCCCTCCCAGAAACGTTTTATTTATACCCAGAAAACTTGCTGAAAGCGATGGGAGACGATGCCTACCATGTAACGGATACCCATTGGACTCAGCAAGGTGCTATGCGAGCGACTTGTGAGGTGATCACCCAACTGGGCTTAGCGGCTAAAAACGTCGTGGAGAGCTGGTTTGCTGAGGATCAGTATAAAACGGTACGGGTCAGGGGAGACTTGGGCAGTAAATTAAGCCCTGTTCGTATGGCACCTACCCAGCGTTTGGCGTCATTTGATCATCGCATTTTGCTGCGTTATGACAACGGCCTGCCCAATTTCGGCAGAGTGATGGTGTGGGAAAATAGCGATGCCTTACTTGATCAGTGCTGCTTGGTGATGGGGGCGTCATCCAGTTATATGATGTTTCCGTTTTTAGTGAGAGTTTTTCAGCGTGTGGTCTTTGTACATAGCGCAGGCAACATCGATGTGGCGCTTGTTAACGCTGTCGCTGCACAGGTGGTGTTGGTGCAAACCAACGCACGTTTTATGGTGAGGGCCCCGCAGTTAACGTGGTCTTTACAAGATATCATTCTTGAAAAAATAGAAGGCATAAGCATGGATGATCGCACCTTAGCGCTTGCACGAAGCATTTCGGCTGATCACGCCGAATTAGCCAGCTGGGGGTTAGAAAAATGGAATGACTGCCTTCCTTCAGAATGGTTTAGCGCGTAATGATCACAGCCAATATGCAAGTGGTGCTCGGCACGCTGACATTTCAGCAAGCCCTAGCGCCTAAAGATAATGTTGTATGGGATGCCTATCACCATCGCTGGGAAGCGCTAGACGAGTCCATGGAGTTTACCGCTCAGGGCGGCGTCTATTTACCCGGCTGGTATATGATTGAGCTTATGGTAGACCGCTCGGTAACCTCGGTGGCCGCTAGCTTTCGTTTTGTGGCGGGTCGTAGGACCTTCAATATTGATATGCCTTTGCGGGTTGGCAAACTGAGTAAGCGCCTAGTGCATGTGCCTTGGGGAGTTAAGTCCTTTGCTTTCAGGCCAATGAATGCCAAGGGACATTTTTCATTGCCACACTTTCGCCTTGTGTGGGTCACTGCTTCGTTCGCCCGTGATCGTTTACTGCAGCGGTTGATTAACATTCATCAGGACTATCGCGATATCTCACAGCAAGAGGCTGCCAGAAAAGTTCGCCTGCGTGCGCGCGCGAGCGGTGAGTCATGGCGCCGAACAGCCATTCGAGAGTATGAGTCAACCTACATTAGCTTGTGCTCACGCCGTAATTATAGGCTTTGGGTGCGTGAGTTCGAAAGTAAACCAGATGGGGCTAAAATAAGAACGAAAATTCAAGCGCGGCAACTGGTAGGTGAATACCTTTTTTATATTCCTGTTGCAGGTATTCATGATGCTGATTCTCTTGTAAAAACGATAAAAAGCCTTCAGCTCCAATTGCTAGATAGCTGGAGAGCTGTGCTTTTACCCTCGGTAGGCTGCGCCGCGGATGTGCTCCCGTATCTTGAAAAAATGGTGGCGGAAGACCCACGCATTACGATATCAGATACAAAATCTGAGCCTCGAAAAATGACACTCTCTGCCTCCATGTGGGTGTCTGTTCTTAGCCCTGGCGATAAGCTATCAGCCCATGCGCTTTACATGTTGGCAGGTTATCCTGATGCAGAGTTGCTTTATAGCGATGAGGATCAGTTAGATGCTGAAGGCATGCGACATTCTCCGCTTTTTAAACCCCAATGGAACCCAGACTTGTTGCTTTCGCAGCCCTATATTGGATGTGCGATATGGGTACGTGGCGATAAATTCTCAGAGATAATGCCGGCCGGCGGCTTACCTTGCGCTACATCAATCGGCAGCTGGCAGGCTAAGCTGGCGCTTAACGTGTTAGCCAGTAATGTTAGAAAAATACAAAGTATTGGGCGCATTCTGCTTCATCGTGCAGTTTCGAGCCCGCTTTCGCTTGCTAATGATTATGCGGCTCTAGTGTCTCTCAGCCTCAATGAGATGGGCTGCTCTGCTCAGGTTGTCCCTGGGCGTGTGGTGAATTCAGCGCGGGTTATGTGGCCAGTCCCTTCGCCTCAGCCTCTCGTTAGTTTGTTAGTACCCACTCGTGATGGTGTTGAAATACTGAAGCCATGTGTGGATGCTATCTTGGAGAGAACCGCTTACCGGCATTTTGAATTATTGATTCTAGATAACCAGTCCAGCTGCGCTAAAACACTGGCTTATATGGAAGAAGTGGAACAACGTGATTCGCGGGTAAAAGTCATGCGCTGGAACCACGATTTTAATTATTCTGCAATTAATAATTTTGGTGCCCAGCATTCTAAAGGCGATATCATCGGTCTGATTAACAATGATGTTGAGCCTATCGATGGCGAATGGTTAACAGAAATGGTTAGCCAAGCATCCCGGCCGGAAGTGGGGTGTGTGGGTGCGAAGCTCTATTACCCAAATGGGACCATTCAGCATGGTGGGGTCATATTAGGGATAGGCGGAGTGGCGGGGCATGCGCACCGGTTTTTCCAACACAACGAAGAAGGCTATGCGGGTCGCCTACAGCTTGTTCAAAACCTAACGGCTGTAACGGCAGCATGCTTGCTACTGCGTCGTGAGGTGTTTGAGCAAGTAGGTGGCCTTAACGAACCTGATTTAGCGGTCGCTTACAACGACGTAGATTTGTGCTTAAAGGTGCATAAGCTGGGATTGCGCAATTTGTGGACACCCTTTGCTGAGCTTTACCACCATGAGTCCATTTCCCGTGGCGCTGATGATACGCCTAAAAAGCGTGCCCGTGCTTTGAAAGAAGCTCGCTATATGCGAGAGCAGTGGGGGCCGTTGCTCGATAAGGACCCTGCCTATAATCCTAATTTGACGTTGGCAAATGAGGATTTTTCGTTACGATGATTTTAGGGGGAAGGCGTAGAGAGCGGCCAGATACGCATTGGTTGGTGCTTAGCGATGGCGCGAGGCCAACTGAGGATATCTATTTTTATGAGTCGGCCGCGACTGCCATGCATCATCAGGGCGTGCGAACCGAACGTTTTCCTGTTTCTCGTGCTTTTGGCGCTGCGTGGCTGCATGGGCGTTCATTTATGCGCAACTATGCTGGGGCTAACCTGCTGCTGTGCCGTTCGCTTCCCCTTAGCTGGCTGCGCTGTTTAGAGCGTAACCGTAATGCATTTGGCTATATTGTCTATCTGGTTGATGATGACATTTCCGCTGCCGCTACTGACAACATGCTGCCCGGCAGCTACCGCAAACGCATGGCGCGTATTGCTAGCCTTCAGCCGCGCTTATTGGCGTTGGCCGATGAAGTGGTGGTCTGTAGCGACCAGCTCGCTCGTTACTTTACACCTCGCCATCCTAACGTTTCAGTACTCACACCACCGTTGCTGGCGCCGTTGCCAGGCCTCGAACATTTTGCGGGTTCTCCTTCTGCGCAATTGCCCTGGCAAATAGGCTTTCACGGTACGCGGGCGCATCTTCAAGATTTACTGCACATCATGCCAGCCTTGGAAGCACTCCAGCAGCAGCGTGATGATACCCAGCTTGAGGTGATGTTGGGTCAGCATATCCCGAAACGATTGGCAGCGCTGCCGCGGGTAAGGGCACCGGCGCCGTTGCCCTGGGAAGCGTTCAAACAGTACCAACGCCAGCACCGCTTTCATATTGGTTTGGCGCCGCTATTAGAAACGCCGTTCAACCAAGGAAAATCGTTTATTAAGTTTTTGGATATTGCCGCGATGGGTGGGGTGGGTCTTTACTCCAATCGCTATCCCTATACTGAGGTGGTACGCCATGGTGAAAACGGTCTATTGGTGGAAGACTCACTCACAGCATGGTGCGATAGCCTACAGCAGTTACTGGACAACCCAATAGCGACGGCTCGTATGGCTCAGCAGGCTGCAGTAGATGCTCAGCTCATCGGTGATCCGCTCAAAACAGAGGCATTCTGGATGAGCCGCAGCCGTTCAGTGGACGGCGCTTTCGAGTGATTTATGTCTTTTCTGGGCTAGTTTTTTAGGGGCTATCAGTATGAAAATTGCCGTTGCAGGAACCGGCTATGTAGGGCTTTCCAACGCGATGCTGTTAGCACAACACCACGAGGTGGTCGCAGTGGATATTGTGCCGGAGAAAGTCGAGTTGCTGAATAATCGTCTCTCGCCGGTTGAAGACGCTGAAATATCAGATTTTTTAAGTCGCAACGATCTGCACTTTACGGCTACGTTGGATGCTGAACAGGCCTACGCGGGTGCTCAGTTCGTGATTATCGCAACCCCCACGGACTACGACGCGGACACTCATTATTTTAATACTAAAAGCGTCGAAGCTGTTATTGAGCAAGTCATGCGTATTAACCCTGAGGCAGTGATGGTGATTAAATCCACCGTGCCGGTGGGATACACCAAGGATGCTTCGGAGCGTTTTAGTACCCAAAATCTTATTTTTTCGCCTGAGTTTTTGCGTGAAGGCAAGGCACTTTACGACAACCTTTACCCCTCGCGCATCATTGTCGGTGAGCGCTCTGAGCGGGGCGAGACTTTTGCTGGCCTTCTCAAGCAAGGGGCGCTGGCAGCAGAGGTTGAGGTGCTGCTGACTAATAGCACCGAGGCCGAGGCAATTAAGCTATTTGCGAACACGTATCTGGCAATGCGGGTGGCTTATTTCAATGAATTAGACACTTATGCGGAAACTCACGGCTTAGATGCCAAGCAGATTATTCAAGGTGTTGGTCTCGACCCGCGAATTGGTAAGCATTACAACAACCCAAGCTTTGGATATGGCGGTTATTGCTTGCCGAAGGATACTAAGCAGCTGCTCGCCAATTATGCGGATGTGCCGAGTAATATGGTACAAGCGATTGTGGATGCTAATCGCACGCGCAAAGATTTTATTGCTGAATCAGTGCTGCGCCGCAATCCGGCCGTGGTAGGCGTTTATCGGCTTATCATGAAAACAGGCTCGGATAATTTTCGTGCCAGCGCTATGCAGGGTGTTATGAAGCGTATTAAGGCAAAAGGTGTAGAGGTGGTTGTTTATGAACCGGTATTGCAAGACGACAAGTTCTTCGGCTCAACCGTGATGCGTGATTTAGCCGCCTTTAAAGACAAGTGTGACGTCATCTTGACTAACCGAATGGTGGCTGAGCTTAGTGACGTAGAAGCGAAAGTATATACCCGCGACCTGTTTGGCAGTGATTGAAAAACAGGCAGCGTTGAAATGGCAGCATTAATGATGGTATGGCCCCTTGTTCAGGGGCTTTAGTTATTATGGTTCTCGTTATTATAGACTTGACACTTGTGGTCATCGCTTGCGGGTCTTGTTGTTAAAAGGAGTTTACACATGGAAGCCATTTTAAAGGCGTTTTACGAACAACGGCCCGATGCTAGCGTGGCTAAAGAGCTAGTCTCGTTTGGCACATCCGGTCACCGTGGCCGCTCACTTGAGCGAACGTTTAATGCATCACATATTTATGCGATCACCCAAGCGGTCGTTGACTATCGACGTGAAGAGGGCTATCAAGGGCCGCTGTTTTTAGGCTTTGATACTCATGCGCTTTCCCGCCCGGCATGGGAGTGCGTGCTCCAGGTGCTGGCCGCTAACAAGGTGGCGGTCTTTGTGGAGAAAGCTCACGGCTACACCGCGACACCCTTAGTTAGCCACGCCATTTTGCAACATAATCGTCCTCAAGGTCAGATTGAGCCTAGTACCGCATTGGCCGATGGCTTGATCATTACCCCATCACATAATCCTCCTGAAGATGGTGGCATTAAGTACAATCCCTACCATGGCGGCCCCGCTGATACGGATGCGACGGGCTGGATAGAGCAACGCGCAAATGAATATCTGCTTCGCCAGTTAGACGATGTTCTCACCGTCTCTATCGAAGAGGCAATTGCCCACGCTCAAGAGTACGATTACACCGCGCATTATGTGGCTCAGCTTGGCACCGTGGTGGATATGAGCGCGATTCAGAAGGCGAACCTAACGCTGGGTGCTGACCCGATGGGCGGCACGGCGCTGCCGGTATGGCAGGCGGTCGCGGCGCATTACCAATTGAATCTTGAGGTGGTGAATACCACCATTGATCCTGATTTTGCGTTTATGCCGCCGGATCACGACGGTAAGATCCGTATGGATTGCTCAAGCCCCGCTGCCATGGCCAATCTATTAAAGGTTAAAGACCGCTTCGATATCGCCTTTGGTAATGATCCTGATGCGGATCGTCACGGCATTGTCGATGCTAGCGGACTGATGAACCCCAACCACTTTTTAGCCGTGTGTATTGATTATCTGATCATGCATCGCCCAGAGTGGGCAGCCACCTTGAAAATAGGTAAAACGCTGGTCTCATCTTCCATGATTGATCGCGTGGTGGCTTCCCATCAGCGCGAGCTTTATGAAGTGCCGGTAGGTTTTAAGTGGTTTGTGGAAGGCCTGCATGAAGGTTGGTTGGCCTTTGGTGGCGAAGAAAGTGCTGGTGCCAGCTTGCTGACTTGCGATGGAAGTGCATGGTCTACTGATAAAGACGGCATTGTGTTGTGTCTTTTAGCGGCTGAGATCATGGCGGTAACGGGCAAAACGCCTAGTGAGTATTACCGTGCGCTCACTGAGCGTTTTGGCGAGCCTTTCTACAAGCGTGTTGACACTACTTGCTCGCCTGAAGAGAAAGCTGCGTTTAAAAAGTTAAGCGCAAAGAGCGTGAACGCAAAAAATCTGGCAGGTGATGCTATTACTGCTGTGCTAAGTGCTGCACCGGGTAACGGCGCTTCTATTGGCGGTATTAAGGTCACGACTGAAAGCGGCTGGTTTGCCGCACGCCCCAGTGGCACTGAGTCACTTTACAAAGTTTATGCAGAAAGCTTTAAAGGCGAGCAGCACTTAGATGAGCTGATTGAGAGTGCCCTGGTGTTATTGTCGAGTGTGTTGAGATCCGTTGATGAGTAAAATGTTTTTAATTACCGGCGGCGCTGGATTTATTGGTTCTGCAGTTATACGCGAGCTTATTCAGAATACAAATCACCGTGTAGTGAACGTAGACAAACTCACTTATGCTGGTAATTTAGAATCGCTGGCGAACGTTGAGGCCAGTGGACATTATGCTTTTGTTCAGGCTGATATTTGCGATGCTAATATCATGCAGCAACTGTTTGAGCAGTATCAGCCTGATGTGGTGATGCACCTTGCCGCAGAGAGTCATGTCGATCGTTCTATTGATGGCCCGTCAGAATTTATTCAAACCAATGTGATTGGCACCGCTGTTCTACTGGAAGCTGCGCGGAGCTACTGGAACGGCTTGCAGCAACAAGATGCTGTCAAAGCTAACGCCTTCCGTTTTCATCATATCTCGACCGATGAAGTGTATGGTGATTTAGACGGTACCGATGACCTCTTCACGGAAGATACTTCCTACGCGCCGAGCTCGCCCTATTCGGCTAGTAAAGCCAGCTCCGATCATTTAGTACGTGCTTGGCAGCGCACTTACAGCCTGCCAACGTTAGTCACTAACTGCTCGAACAATTACGGCCCGTTTCATTTTCCAGAAAAGCTTATTCCTCTGATGATTCTTAACGCCTTAGCCGGTAAGCCAATGCCGATATACGGTGATGGGCAGCAGATTCGTGATTGGCTTTTTGTTGAAGACCATGCACGCGCGTTGATTAAAGTAGCTAACGAAGGTCAGGTAGGCGAAACCTATAACATTGGAGGTCACAACGAGAAAGCCAATCTTACCGTAGTGGAAACACTGTGTGACCTGCTGCAAGAGCTTGTGCCGCGCAAAAGCTCATACCGTGACTTGATCACGTTCGTCACTGACCGACCAGGCCATGATGTCCGATATGCCATTGATGCTAGTAAAGTTGAGCGTGAGCTAGGCTGGGTGCCAAATGAAACGTTCGAAACCGGCCTGCGCAAAACGGTGCAATGGTATTTAGCGAATGAGACTTGGTGGAAGCGCGTCCAAGATGGCAGCTATCAAGGTCAACGACTAGGCAGCCTTTAACACTTGTATGTGGCTACCTCATGCCCTGTAGGTAAATTAACTTAGCTGCTCTGCTAGTACATTCGTGGAGAAGATACATAGCGGCTTCCCAGGAAGCTTGCTTAGCAAGACGCCCTCACATTTAGCAATAAGGTTTCTATGGCTATCTTAATAACCGGCGGCAGCGGCCAGGTCGGCTTTGAACTTCAGCGTGAGTTCTCGCTCTTCGGTCCTATTCTGGCACCGACACGACATGAGCTTGATTTAACTAATGCCCATGCAGTGGATGCCTACTTAAATGAGCACAGACCCGAGCTAATTCTTAACGCTGCTGCTTACACAGCGGTCGATAAAGCCGAAAGTGAACCTGCGCTCGCCAAATGTCTTAATGCTAAGCTACCGAAACAGCTTGCTGGATATGCTGCTAAACACGATATCCCGTTAGTGCATTACTCAACCGACTACGTCTATCCAGGGGATGGTGTTATTCCTTGGCGGGAAGATAGTTCTACCGCACCGTTAAGCGTTTATGGCCAAACCAAGCTAGAAGGTGACCAAGCGGTTAGTCAAAGTGGTGCAAGCTGCTTGATTTTTCGCACTAGCTGGGTTTACGCTGCCCGCGGTAACAATTTTATGAAAACAATGCTGCGCCTGGGTTGCGAGCGCGAGGGCCTGACCATCGTCAATGATCAAGTCGGTGCACCGACTCCTGCGCGCCTTATTGCTCAGATAACGCGTCTTGCCTTAATTACTCACCACTCGCCACCCATTATTGGCATCCCAACCGGCATTTACCATCTGTCTCCGCAAGGCGAGACAAGCTGGCATGGATTTGCATGCGAAATTTTTGAGCATGCTCTTTTATTAGGTAAAAAGCTGGCTATTAAGTCTGAGCGCGTAGCGAGTATAGCCACGGCAGCTTATCCTACACCAGCACAGCGCCCGCTCAATTCACGCATGGCGCTTGGTAAACTCGAAGCTGCACTGGGCATCACCATGCCCACTTGGCAAAGCCAGCTATCGCTAACGCTTAAAGAGCTTTATGAGAAGTGAATAGTGAGCATCAGAAGCAACTTACTTCAACTTCATCAGTCCCGCTTTATCTTTCACACCTTAATACTGACGGATAATTAGCCCATGAACACCTCTCCCATTAATCATAACGCTGCATATAGGAAGGGCATTATTCTTGCGGGTGGCTCTGGTACACGGCTACATCCTATTACACGGGGTGTTTCCAAACAGCTGCTGCCAATTTATGACAAACCGATGATTTACTACCCGATATCGGTGCTGATGCTGGCTGGCATCAGAGAAATTCTGGTTATTTCCACGCCTGAAGACCTTCCTCAGTATAAAAATTTACTGGGTAGCGGTGAAGATTTTGGGTTGAGCATTGAGTACCTTGAGCAGCCTAGCCCCGATGGATTGGCCCAAGCATTTATTCTTGGTGAGGAATTTATCGGTGATAGCTCTGTTTGCTTAGTGCTTGGCGATAATATTTTTCACGGCCAGCACTTCTCTGATCAGTTAAGGCGTGCCAGTGGTCATGCGAAGGGAGCGACAGTATTTGGCTATTTGGTGAAAGATCCTGAACGCTTCGGGGTCGTTGAATTTGATGAGACGGGTAAAGCCATATCCATTGAAGAGAAGCCTCAAAAGCCAAAATCGACCTATGCTGTTACCGGGCTCTACTTTTACGATAATGACGTTGTGGAAATTGCCAAGGCTGTGAAGCCCTCCGAGCGCGGTGAACTAGAAATTACCAGTGTTAATAATGCCTATTTAAAGCAGGGCCGTCTTCGCGTAGAACGCTTAGGGCGTGGCTTTGCTTGGTTAGATACAGGCACTCATGACAGTCTTCTTGAGGCCAGCCAGTACGTTCAGACGATTGAGCATCGGCAAGGGCTTAAAATTGCATGCCTGGAAGAGATCGCTTGGCAGCAGGGCTGGATTGACGACGACCACCTAGGTTTGCTCGCAGCACCCCTTGCCAAAACCCAGTATGGTCAATATCTCCAGCGCCTTTTGAAAAGTAAAAAGCACACAGTGACGGGCGAGAAGTAAGTCAATGGCTACCATCCCTCGACACTCATAACTCACTATTCACCATTGACGGTTTAATAATGAAGTACGAGAAGCTCGCCATCTCTGATGTGGTTCTGCTCACGCCGCAAGTTTTCGGCGACGAGCGCGGTTTCTTTATGGAAACCTTTCGCCAAAGTGAATTTGAAACTAACTGTGGCAACTATCAGTTTGTGCAAGACAATCATAGTAAATCTGTGCAGGGTATATTACGGGGTTTGCACTACCAATATCAGAAGCCCCAGGGAAAATTGGTGCGCGTTATTAGTGGCGAAGTGTTTGATGTTGCAGTCGATATGCGCACAAACTCATCTACATTTGGCCAATGGGTAGGAGTGCTGCTAAGCGCAGAAAACAAACATATGCTGTGGGTTCCTCCTGGCTTTGCGCATGGCTTCTACGTCACCAGCAATGAAGCTGAGTTTCAGTACAAGTGTACGGATTATTACGCGCCGGGTGATGAGGTATCCGTGCATTGGCAAGATGCTGACTTAGCGATTAATTGGCCGCTAGCGGATGGTAAGCTGCCAACACTATCAGGTAAGGATGCTGACGGGCTGGCATTTTCTGACGCTCCTTGCTTTTCGCATGGTTGAATAGCGTGTTATCGCTGGGTAACCCAATAAATGGTATCAGCAAGGCATTCGACTAGTTCACGAATCAAGTAACTTGTAATTTAATCAAGGAGGCTATAAATGACGCAGGTGCGTAAAGCGATTATTCCCGTGGCAGGTTTTGGTACCCGTTTATTGCCGATCAGTAAGGCAATTCCCAAAGAGATGGTGCCGGTAGTCGACCGCCCCTTGATTCAGCATGTGGTGGAAGAGGCGCTGGCGGCGGGTATTAATGAGATTATCCTGGTAACGCGATCCGGAAAGTCCGCCATTGAAGATCACTTCGATGCGCATGCCGAGCTTGAAGACTCACTGGCTAGCAAAGGTAAAGATGCGTTGCTGGAAGTATTGGCAGCCATCGCGCCACCGCAGTTAAAAATCACCAGCGTGCGTCAGCCTAATGCAAAAGGCCTTGGGCATGCGGTGTTTTGCGCAGCTCATTTATTAAGCCAGAACGAGCCTTTCGCTGTGATTCTGCCCGATGTGCTGGTCAAGCCACAGGCGGGTGATGCTCGCTGTGATCTTGGTGACATGGTGATGCGTTGGGATGCGAACAGCGCCGCGCAAATCATGGTGGAAGCCGTGCCGGAGAATGAAGTGTATCGCTACGGCATTGTGGACTGTGGCGGCAGCGAACCGAATGCTGGTGAAAGCGCTGATATGCGTGGCGTGGTTGAAAAGCCTAAGCCAGAAGAAGCGCCTTCGCGCCTGTCTGTCATTGGGCGCTACGTGTTGCCTTTCCGTGTGATGGAGCTATTGAGTGACCAGTCACCCGGTGCCGGTAACGAGATCCAACTGACCGATGCGATTGACCGTTTAATGCAGGAGGGGCATTCAGTGCAGGCTTTCCGCATGACCGGCCGCACCTTTGATTGCGGTCACATTGAGGGCTGGTTGAAAGCGAATACTGTTCTCGCTCGAGAAGCAGGTTACGACGTATAGGCCTCTTGCCACACACATTGGCGCTGCCTTTTAGGCAGCGCCAAAGACTAACAGAAGATTATTGAAAGCCTTTAATTTCACTGCTCTTCGTTTAAAAAAGGTTTATTTGATTTATCCTGCGCACCAGCTTTGTGCAAAATATTATAGACTTTGGTCTTAATTTTGCGCATAAACACGTTATACCAAACCGGCATAGGGTATGCAGGAAGACGCGCCCGCAGTTAAATACGACAACGCTCTGGCCAGCCCACTGATTTTTGAAACTGCAAGGGTATGTCGCTCTATGCCTTACGTTCACGACACGCTTACTCGGCTTGCCAAAAGCAGCCCTGCCCAATCAGAATTTTATCAAGCCACAGAAGAAGTGCTTGAGTGCCTGCGGCCGCTGTTTGAACGCTCTCCGCACTATCTTGATCACAGTATTATCGAGCGAATAGTTGAGCCGGAACGCCAGGTGATGTTTCGCGTAAGCTGGTTAAACGATGCTGGTCAGGTCAAGGTTAATAAAGGCTACCGCGTCCAGTTCAACTCTGCGCTTGGGCCCTATAAAGGCGGCTTGCGCTTTCACCCTAGCGTTACTTCGGGCACCATCAAATTTTTGGGGTTTGAGCAAATCTTCAAGAACGCTCTGACGGGTTTGCCCATCGGTGGGGGAAAAGGGGGCTCCGATTTTGACCCCAAAGGTAAGTCCGATAATGAGATTATGCGGTTTTGTCAGTCTTTCATGTCGGAGCTGTATCGGCATATAGGTCCTAATAGCGATGTTCCTGCTGGTGATATCGGCGTGGGAACACGTGAGATAGGTTACCTTTTTGGCCAATACAAACGCCTGACAGGCCGTTATGAAGGCGTGCTAACGGGTAAAGGGCTTAGCTGGGGCGGCTCGCTTGGCCGCAAAGAAGCGACGGGCTATGGCGCCGTCTACTTTGCCCAGAATATGCTGGCGGCGCGAGATGAAACGCTAAGTGGCAAAACCTGCTTGGTGTCTGGGGCAGGCAATGTCGCTATCTATACCATCGAGAAACTCTACGAGCTAGGCGCCAAGCCAATCACGTGCAGCGACTCTCAGGGGACTATTCATGACCCCGACGGTATTGACCTTGATTTGCTGAAGGAGCTTAAAGAAGTTAAGCGGGTTTCTTTAGAAGCGTATGTCAATGAGCGGCCTGATGCGCACTATATTTCCGTGCGTGATTATCCTAAGGGTGGCCATGCTGTATGGCATCTGCAAGGTGATGTGGCTTTCCCTTCCGCCACGCAAAATGAGCTAACGGAAATCGATGCGCGGGTAATGCTAGCCAACGGCGTGCGCTGTGTGAGTGAAGGGGCCAACATGCCCTCTACTACAGAGGCGGTAGACCTCTTCTTGGAAGCAAAGATTGACTATGGCCCGGGTAAGGCGGCTAATGCCGGGGGTGTCGCGACGAGCCAGCTGGAAATGGCGCAGAATAGCAGCATGGAGCGTTGGCCGATGGAAAAAGTCGATCAAAAGCTCAAGCAAATCATGAGTGATATTTATCAGCAGTGCGCTACTACGGCGGAAGAGTTTGGTGAGCCGACCAATTTAGTCCTAGGGGCTAATATAGCCGGCTTCCGAAAAGTCGCTGATGCCATGATTGAGCAAGGCGTCACCTAATCGCCTTTCTCATGTGAATCGCCTATACTGGTGGCAGACAGTCCTTCCCTTCTGGGGGAGGGCTGTTTTTGTTGGTAGCTTTTCATACCGTTAATTCATCTTCAAAACAAATTAAGTTTTTGATTTTGTTGCTTTCTAAGGAGAGTAAGCATGGGGCAGCGTCCTCCTATTACCATTAACCGTCTTGATGCCGAGCGCCTTCAGCGCCTGATTGATAATGCATCTGACAAGGACTTGATGGTGGCGGAACTACTCGAAGAAGAGTTGTCTCGTGGGGAAGTTATCGATCCTCAAGAAATTCCTGACGATGTTGTCAGTATGAATAGCCAGGTGCGTTTTACCGATTTGTCTAGGGAGCGCAGCATGGTTCGCACCTTAGTGTACCCACACTTGCTGGACAGTGTGGCTGATGGAATTTCAGTGATGGCCCCCATCGGTGCAGCGTTGATTGGCCTCAAGGTCGGCAGTGTCATCGAGTGGCCATTACCTAATAACACCGAAGTGCGCCTGCGTATCGATGCTATCGTTTGGCAGCCAGAGCGCGAAAAGCAGTTTCATCGCTAGGCGACGCTAGGATTTCACCAAGTTATCCACAGGCAGTTCGATGTGCTGAGGGCGCTGCAAAACATTGAGTAAAACGATAGCGCGCTCTTCGCCTTTGCAGCGTGAAAAGATAGCTTCTAAGTCTTTAAATGGGCCGTCGGTAATGGTGACTTTCTCTCCGGCGCAGAAGTGGCTATGAATGCCTTCCTGGCGATGTGGCTGTGCACGTAACGTTTCGACCAGCGATGCGGGCACAGACACTGGCCTGTCGCCGAAAGTTAGCAACCGAAGGACACCACGGGTGGAGCGAATGGGTCGCCAGTTGCTGACTATCTGGTCTAAACAGATAAACAGGTAATAAGGAAACAGGGGCTCAACGACAGTGGTTAGCTTGCCTTGACGTTTGCGTTGGGCATTCAGTACCGGGTGGAACACCTCATAACCTTGGTTAGCGAGGTGCTCCGCAGCGCGAAATGACTCGCCTCCTTTACACTGAATAACATACCAGGAGGAGACTGGGTTTTTGGAGACCAGGTTTTCAGAGGCTATGTTTTCAGAGACTATGTTGTCAGAGCTTTCGTCGACGTCCATACGATCATCCTTAGCCTTAACGTGCTGATTTATTAAGGCAGCAGCTTGGCGAGTGCATCTAGCGTTTGATCAACCTGCGACCGAGTGTGATCACACGAAAGGAAAAAACGTAGCCGTGCGCTTTTTTCAGGAACCGCCGGGTGCAAAATCGGTTGTACGTTAATGTGCTCGGCTAGTAGCCCGTGGGAAAGCCGGGCGGCGGCGGCAGAGCTGCCAATAATCACCGGTACGACCGCCGCACCGATGCTTTTACCCGTATCCAGCCCGCGTGCTTTTGCCTGTTCAAGGAAGTAGCGCGAAATGCTGTGAAGTCGCTGTACGCGTTCCGGCTCCTGCTGAAGGAGCTCCAAGGCCATCAATGAAGGCGCTGCCACCTGGGCAGGCATCCCAACGCTGTAGAGAAAACCTGGCGCGAGGTAGCGAAGCATTTCGACCAGCGGTTTGCTGCCGGCAATATAGCCTCCGCAGCCTGCCATGGATTTACTCATGGTGCCCATCCAGATATCCACGTCCTGCGAGTCGATATCAAAGTATTCGCGTAACCCCAGGCCGGTGTCCCCCATCACGCCAAAAGAATGTGCTTCATCAACCATTAGCCATGCCTGGTAGCGCTGCTTAAGCTCGATAAAACGGGGTAGCTCAGGGACATCGCCATCCATGCTGTAAAGCCCTTCAATCACCACCAGAACACGTTCAAACTGATGCCGATGACGGGCTAGCAGAGCTTCCAGCGCTGCTGGGTCGTTATGGCTAAACGACATGCGTTTGGCGCCTGATAGCTGCGCACCGACTAACGAGCTGTTGTGAATATATTCATCGTGAAGTACCAGGTCTTTCGGGCCAAGCAGGTAGCCAAGCGTTGACACATTGGTCGCGTGGCCGCTAACAAAGGCAACGGCATCTTCAACGTCATACGCCTTAGCAATAGCCTGTTCCAATTCCTGATGAATGGGCCGCTCACCGGAAACCACGCGACTGGCAGAAACCGATGTGCCATAGCGTGCTACGGCATCACAGGCGGCCTGGTTAATCCGCGGATCGCCGGAGAAGCCAAGGTAGTTGTAGCTGGCAAAATTAATGCAGGTTTGTCCATTGATGACGCTGGTCGCTCCTGCGGTGCCTTCATGCACTTTAAAGAACGGATCGATCAGGCCCAACTGCTCTGCAGCTTGACGCATCATGGCAATTTGCTGATAGCCAGGCTGGGCATCAAAGCGTGTGAAACGCTCGGGCACCGAGCGCTGCTCGGCCCCTTCAGATGAAGGGGCATTGCTAGCACGCGACGTGGAACGTCTGCGTGCTTGTTCTAGAAGCTGTTGTTTCAGGTCAGAGCGCTTAGCGGTCATGATGTCTCGGTTGTCGATGATGATGTCGCGGGCACCGGCTCGGCGGCCAATTCTTCACTGCCGAAACCCTCCGTGCCGTGCTGTGCAGCCAGCGAAGCAATCGCATTCTGCGAGTCGTCGTCAACGTCGTCGTGCTGATGCATTTTTTGAATCAACACACCCGCCAATTTATCCAATGTCGATGCTTCACTGAGCACCATGACTGACACCTGGACGCCCAAACGGTTCTCAATGGCCGTCATTAGCTCAACACCCATCAGCGAGTCAAAGCCCATGTCGTAAACCGAGCGATGAATATCGAGCTTCTCTTCATCAATCAGCAAAATGCTGGCCAATTCGGTGCGCAGTAGCTCCGTTACCGTGCTGTGCAGCTCCTCAGGGGAAAGGTCGGCCAGCAGGGCACTGATGTCATCGTCTGCGTCCACGCTGCTATCGTCGTCGCTGGCGCGGGCAATTTCGTTAAAGCGAGGCGCGTCAGCTGTTGGCAGGAAGCGAGCAAGCGCACCCCACTCAAGCTCTAGCACGCCCAGGCTTGGCCCTGGCGTTAACAGCATTTGTTCGAGCACGTTAAGAGCGTCATCTGAATGCAGCGCCGAACCGCCTAGACGTTCTTGCAGCGCGTCCCGAGTGCGGGTGTTGCGGGCCAAAAAGCCGACATCGTCAATCGCGCCCCAGCGGACACAGGTTGCTGGCAATCCAGCCGCACGGCGGTTAGCGGCAAAGCCTTCTAGCCAGTGGTTAGCAGCCACGTAGTTGGCTTGGCCCGGGTTGCCGAACAGCGTAGTGGCAGAAGAATAGAGAATGAAGAAGTCCAGCGCCGCCTCGCGAGTTAGCGCATCTAAATGACGGGCGCCGTCGATTTTGGGTGCCAATACCTTCTGGATCCGTTCGGCATCTAAGTTGCGAATCAAGCCATCGTCAATCACCGTGGCGGCGTGAACAATGCCACGCAGAGGCGCGAGCTCGCTTTTCGCCCGCTCAAGTACCGCTGCCAGTGCGGAGCGGTCGGTAATGTCGCAGGCCAAGGCGAGTACCTTAATGCCTTGCTGCTCAAACGCCGCGATAGCTGCTTGAGCCTCTTCTGTGGCGGGGCCGCTGCGGCTAAGCAGAATCAGCTGCCGCGCGCCTTTTGCTACCAGCCACTGAGCCGTTTTTAAGCCAAAGCCACCGAGGCCGCCCGTCACTAAGTAGCTGGCCTGTTCAGGGAGCGCCATTGTCGCCGTGCCTAATAAGTCGTGCTTGGGCGGTGCAATGGGCTGTTCGTAAGTCACAACCACTTTGCCAATCTGACGCGCCTGCTGCATATAGCGGAAGGCATCGATCACCTGGCTGTGGCTGAACGAGGTAAACGGCAGAGGGCTCAGAGTGCCGTCATTGAACAGTGCCATCATTTCGCCAAACAGGCGCTGGGTGAGCGCAGGTTGTACCTTCATGAGCTGGTCCGAATCGATGCCGAAGTAGCTCAGGTTGTTGCGGAAAGGGCGCAGGCCAATGTGAGTATTTTCATAGAAGTCGCGCTTACCTAGTTCTAGAAAGCGACCAAACGGGCGCAGCGCGCGTAGGTTCTGATTGATTGCTTCCCCGGCTAGCGAGTTAAGCACTACGTCAACACCTTCGCCCTGGGTATCTTCGAGAATCTCTTCTGCGAAGGTGAGCGAGCGTGAATCGTAAAGCCGCTCGATGCCCATCAGGCGCAGAAAATCACGTTTTTCGTCAGAGCCGACCGTAGCGTAAATTTCCGCTCCCAGCCACTGAGCGATTTGTATAGCCGCGATGCCCACACCGCCTGCTGCGCCGTGAATCAGTACCTTTTCGCCTGGCTCTACCCGGGCCAAATGCTTGAGCGCGTAATAGACAGTGAAGAAAGTGGTGGGAATGGTGGCCGCGGCGGCAAAGCTAATGCCTTCCGGTAATGGCGCAACGGCATGCTGGCTAGCGATGACGCAGTCACTGAAACTGGCCGGGCCGAAGCCCACTACGGCTTGCCCCGGTGTCACGTGCGTCACGTTGCTGCCCACGGCTTCAACCACGCCCGAAAACTCAAGGCCTAGCGTTGGCCCGGCAAAGCCGTTTTCAATCGCTTCATCAGAAAGCAGGCCCAGGGTATACATGACATCGCGAAAGTTCAGCCCAGTGGCTTTAACGCGAATTTCCACTTCGTCAGCACTGGCTGCCGGCAGAGGGCGCGGGCGCCATGCTAGCTGGCGTAGCTGGCCGGGCATAGCAAAGCCCAGCGTCATCGCCTGGCGGGGCTGCTCGCTTGAGGTTGCCGTTTCAGGCTGCGGCGCAGGTAGCGTACGTAGCCGTGTGGCAAAGCGGTGGCCTTGGCTGTCGATCAGCGCTTCGTTTTCGCTATCGGGCTGGCTGAGTAGCTTCGCCCATGTATCAAGAGCCGGCACGCTAATGGCCGCCGGTATATCCAGCAGATAAACGCTGTGCCCTACGGCTTCATTGGCAAGCGAGCGGCCAAAGCCCCATAGCACAGCATCACCGGGCGCATCGTGATCATCTGGTGTGTGGCTAGCGCTTTGCCAAAGCGAGCTAAGGCCTCGGGTGACCAGCCATAGCGAGGCCGCGAGCGACTGCTGCTCTAATGCCAGCGTCCACTGCAAGGCGTGCTCGCAGCGTGCAGTTTGCTCGGCTGTGCTGCTAGCGCCTAGCCCACGTAAGTCGATCACATTAAGCGTTAGGTCACTATGATTCGCTAACATTGGTTCGGACAGCGCATCGGCCAATAGCGCAGCAGGCACTTTTTGGCTGATGCTGAGCAGGGCAGACGCGCCCAGTTGCTGTAGTGTTTCAACCAAGCTTGCAGCGACTGTTTTGCTAGCTGAATCAGCGACCACTAAGTGGCGACGTGAGAGTGCACTGGAAATTGTTTCAACTGATTTTTCGGGATAATGCGCATGCAGAAGATAAGCACCGCTGCCGCTTTCTTCTAGTGCCATAGGCGCAGAAACGACAAAGCCTTGATCGTTTAGCCAGCCGATCAACGTATCTTGTTCCAGCGCGGTTTGATCAATATCCGGTGTGGCCAGCAGATCATCAAGCCAGCGGCTGGGAACAATGCCAATAAGCATTAATTGAGCGCCAGGGGCGAGCTGCGTGGGTAGCGCTTCAATTAACTGGCGCGTGGCTGTGGGCTGAGTGACATTGACGCTGGCGAATGCCAGCTGTGCTTTTTCAGCGCAAGCGGGCTCAGTAAGCGAGGAAAAACCTTCTTGACTCAGGTGCTGTACGTCCATCAGCGGGAAGCGTTCTTGCAACTGCTCTGCCTGATGACGGGCGGTGTCGTGGGTGGTAATCACACGATAATGGCTGAGGTCGCTATTGGCCGCGTGCCTGCTGCGTTCCAGCAAACGCTCGCCCAGCGCGGGCGCACTAGGGCCGGCTTCCAGAAGCTGCAGACGCTGCCCGGCGGGTAGGGACGCTAACAGTGCATCTACCAGCTGCCCCAGCTCGCCCGCGATGGCTTGCCAACCGCTTTCACCCACTAGAACACGATTTAAGCGCGCTAAGTGGTCATGGCTAATGCCTAAAGAGTCTAAGTCGCTAGTGCCGCTGCGCAGTGCATTTTGATGTAGTCCTAAACGGCCTACGAGGTGAATCGGGGCAAAGTAGTCCGGGTAGTCTTGCACCAGCAGTTGCCAGATAACGTCTGGCGAATGCTGTGCTTGATCTGCTTCTTGCGACGTTTCTTGACCTGTTTCTTGAGCCAGGCTTTGCTGGGCAAACGCATCGCTCAGGCTATCAAGCAACGGCGCTACTTCATTGCCATAGCGCTGGCCGGTTCGTTCAGTGTAAATACTGACGATATTGGCCAGTTGCGCCAGTGCTTCGGCTGGTAATGTCAGCGGTTTGGCCTGAAGTGGCGCTGGCGTAAGCTCAATATCAAGATAGCTAAAGTGCTGATGATGGGCGCGGTTGAGGCGAATTGCTTTAAAGCGAGTTTTGCTCAGTACGGCAACAGCGTTCCCGGCCGCGTCATACAGCTCAAAATCAGCGGTAAACGAGTGCGGTGCACGCTTGCCCATCACCGCACGGGCTAATACGGGCGCGCCTGCCTGGGTATTTACCTGAATGCGCCCAACGCGTACCGGCACAAAGGCCAGCTGTGCGGCAAACTCGCTGTGCTGCGCGAGCAGCGGTATAAACATTTGAAAGGCGCTGTCCAGAATACCGGGGTGTACGTGCAGCGTGGTGAGCTGCGCTTGAACCGCCTCCGACAGGGCAATTTCGCCGATGACCGCATCGCCTTCAATCCATCCGCGTGAAATGGCTTGAAAAGAAGGGCCGTAGTGAAGGCCAATGCGCTCGGCCATTTGCAGATGATCGTTTAGCGTGTAGTCCGGCGCGCGACTGGGGAGCGCAGGTGCTTTGCGATTAAGCAGGAAGCCACGGCTCTCACGCATTGTGCGTGCCACGGCATTCAACTGCCATTCACTGCTGGTAGCTGGTTCGCGCGAGTGAATTTCTAGGCGACCGTCTTCGGGCAGATAGGCAAGGCGCATGGTGCGACCATGAGTGCCGTCTAGCAGCAGCGGGGCGCGAATTTCTAGCTCTTCTATATCCAGCAGCGGAGTATCTTTTAGCTGCAGCGCTGCCGCGAGCATGAGCTCGACAAACCCGGCGCCGGGGAAGACTGCCCCTTCGCCAACGACGTGGTCTGCAAGCCAGGGCTGGCGCTGGGTGTCGAGCTGGCTTTCCCACGTGTGTTCATGCTGAGACAGCGAGTAGCCCAGCAGTGGGTGCTGATAATAACGGCCGAGCAGGCCTTGGCTGTCGCTGGTGCTTTGCACCCAGTGATGCTCACGTTGCCAGGCATAGCGCGGTAACGGTACGCGCTTACCCTCAACGGGGAAAAAGTTGCTGTCTAGAGCAAGGCCGCTCAGCAGCAGCTGGCTTAAGCAGCGCTGTAATCCGTCAAGCCCTGACTTATGGCGCTCAATGGTGCCAAGAACGAGGCCCGGGCATTCTAACTGGCGCAGAGAGTCGTTGAGATAACGCCGCAAGATAGGATGTGCGCCGATCTCGATAAACACGTTATGGCCTTGCTGAATCAATGCGCTGGCAGCATCGTCAAACAGCACCGGTTCACGGATATTTTTCCACCAGTAGGTGGCATCTAGATCACGACCATCAATCAGTGTGCCGGTCACGGTGGAATAGTAGGGAATTTGCGTGGCCTGGGGGGCTATGTCGGCCAGTGCATGAATGACGCCAGCCTCAATGCTATCCATCGCCGGGCTATGGAAGGCGTAATCCAGTGGCAAACGCTTAGCGAAGATGCTCTTGTCGCTCAGGGCCGCTTCCAATGCGCCTAGCTGTGCGCTGTCGCCTGCCAACGTAATGCCTTTCGGGCTATTAATGCCGGCCAAGCAAACGTTATCGAATGCCGGCTTTGCCAGCCATTCAGCAATGTCGTCGGCGCTGATAGCGACGGCGGTCATGACGCCTTGGCCGCGAGTTTTACCTTGATAGTCGCTACGGAAGTAAATGACTTTGACCGCATCTTCCAGACTTAGCGCGCCGCTGGCCCAGGCGGCGGCAACTTCACCGACGCTATGGCCGAAAACCGCGGTGGGCGTAATGCCTTGATGGCGAAGCCACTCTGTGAGCGCTACCTGCAGCGCAAATAGGGCAGGTTGGGCTATCTCAGTCAGCGCAAAACGGTCTTGTTCAGCCGGGGCTTGGGCCTGCGGGTTTTCAGTATTGCGACCTTCAAGCTCGGCGCGTAAAGAGAAATCACCGTACTGCTGAAATAATGCATCAACACGGTCTATCGCCTCAGCGAAGACCTGTGAATCCTGTAGCAGGTCACGCCCCATGGTTTCCCACTGACAGCCGTTGCCGTCGTAAACAAAAACTGGCCCCGCCGCGTTGGATAAGCGCGTAAGTAGGGTGGTGCTTTTGGTTTCACCCGCTGCAAATTTACTCAGAGCGATAGCCGCTTCTTCTGACGTCTGAGCAAAAAACAGGGCGCCATGGCTATGCTGGTCGCGGCGGTTAAACAGGGTATGGGCGATATCGTACAGCGGCGTAGTGCCGTTTTCGCGCAAATAGCTGGCCAGCGCATCGGCGCTTTGTATGAGCGCGGCTTCGCTACGCGCGCTAAGGCGAATGGGTAGTCGTGCGCCGGGTGTTTGTGGCGTTGGCTGAGTTCGCTCAGGTGGGCTTTCTAAAATAACGTGGGCATTGGCCCCGCCAAAACCGAAAGAGTTAATGCCAATAACCAGGCGGCCCTGTTTTTTTAGCGCTTGGCCCTTGGTAACCACCGACAGATTCCACTCATCAAATTTGATGCGCGAATTGAGTTTGCGAATCCCAATGGTGGCCGGTACTTCACGGTGCTGAATGCTATAAAGCGCTTTTGCTAACCCAGCAACGCCAGAGGCGGTTTCCAGGTGGCCAAGGTTGCTTTTAACCGAGCCAATCAGTAGCGGTGTTTTACGGTACTGACCGAGCGCCTCGCCAATGGCGCGAGCTTCAATCGGATCGCCCACCGCGGTGCCTGTGCCATGAGCTTCTAAGTAGTCGATCTCATCGGGTGCTATGCCCGCCTGCTGATAGGCGCGCTTCATCAAGTCAATCTGGGCGTTGGGGTTAGGGACGGTCAGGCCGGATTTGTGACCGTCGGTGTTAACCGCAGAACCTGCCACAACGGCTATAATATTGTCGCCATCGGCAACCGCTTGATCATACTCTTTGAGCAGGAAAATGCCGGCGCCTTCCGAGCGCACATAGCCATTTCCGGAGTCATCGAATACCTGACAGCGGCCCGTCGGCGAGAGCATGCTGGCTTTGGAGAAAATAATAAAACCGTAAGGGTGCAGGTGCAGGCTAATGCCGCCTGCCAGCGCCATATTAGTTTCACCACTGCGAATCGATTGGCAGGCCTGGTGAAAGGCCACCATGGAAGACGAGCAGGCGGTATCCAGCGACATGCTGGGACCATGTAAATCGAACACATATGATAGACGGTTCGATGCAATGCTCGACGTATTGCCAGTGGCGGTTGAGGCATCAATCGCCGCCATATCGTCTGCGATGCGATAGGAATAGTCTAAGCTTGCGACGCCTAAAAATACCCCGCACTGGCTACCGCGCAGGGAGCTGGGTGTAATGCTGGCATCTTCCATGGCCTCCCAGGCGAGCTCTAACAGCATGCGCTGCTGAGGATCCATATTGGCCGCTTCGCGAGGCGAAATGCCAAAAAACTCAGCGTCAAACCCGCTGATATCACCCAAGCTACCGGCGGCAAACGTCACGCTGGTGCCGGGGTGGCGTTTGTCAGGGTGCTGGAAAGCTTCATGGCTCCAGCGGTCGGCTGCCACTTCAGTGACTAAATCTTTTTCGGCTTGCAGGTCCTGCCAGAACGTTTCAGGGGTGGTGCCGGGGAAACGATGGGCGGCGCCGATAATGGCAACGCGTTTAGTCATTCTTGCTCCTGAGGTTCTGGTTCTGCCTTGATCATAACGCTACTTATATCGTGTCCAAACACTTGTTTGAATAACTGGACGCCAAGTTCGTTTGCGGCTAATTCGTAAGGTTCGTTGGCGCTTGCCAACCGTTCGCCTGCTGCTAACAAGTGCTGTGCTTCCGGGCCCTGCGTTGACCATATCATGTAGGGGGTGCGGCTATCCGGCGGCGTAAAATATTCATAGGCCTCCGGTAGAATGGGCACATGGTCACCATACCAGCCTAGCAGCCCCTGCCTATTTGCTGTATTTAATGCATTCTTAACGCTCGCTAGCATCTTGTCCGATTCACCAAGATGGTGCAAATAGACAGCAAGATCGCGTAAATGATCCGGTAATGGCCAAGGCGCGCCGGGCATAGTCGAGGCTAGCGTGTCTTGACTGGGCGTTTCTAGATGCAGCGGGCCGTGATTCTCCATGGTGATCACAAAAACAAATAGCGGCCTATTATCGTCATCTTCAAGCAGGCGTCCAATCTTTCGTGCCACCGCTTGGTCACTGATATATTGACCTGCTTTGTCATTGCTCTCAAATGCACTGATATCAATGAACTGGTCAAAGCCCATTTGCGGTATCACTTTGTGGCGAAAATAGAAACTTGCCAGGTAGGGATGCACGCAGACCGTACGGTAACCTGCTGCTTTAAAAGAACTTGCCAAGCTGGGAAGCGTGTGACGTGATAACGTACGGTAAGGATTGAATTGGCGCGCGCCCCATTCCTCAGGTGCGATGCCCGTTAGCACAGCGCATTCAGTGCGAACAGTATTGGCGCCCCAGGCAGGCACGTTTAGCGGGCCGTGAAGCGTAGCGTTTGCGCGGGTGGTATCAAAATGATGCAGAAGACCGCTGTCAACGTCGTCACACCACGAACGTGGGTCAAAGAATGACTCGCTCTGAATTAATACCACATTGGGTAGTGATTGCTCAGTTGGGTGCGCTTTCGCTACCTCTGTTAATGCATGAAAGGGCGATTGCTCAGGCTTAGGCACGGGGGCGCGCATAAGCGCCACGCCGTAGGCCCAGAGGCTAGCAAATAGTCCTAGCTGGTGCATGTCGTGTACGGGTTGCAACGTGATGGCAGGCTGCTTGGGCAGGCTAAATGACAGGAGCAGCACGCCTATCGCAATGATCTCAAACGCACCGATTAAAAAGCGGCTCGCGCCTTCGCTTGTGACAAGCGACGTTTCCCAATAGAAAAAAGCGCCAATAGCCACAGCCCCTGCGCTGCTGGCGGCAATCGCTAGCCCAACGCCAAAGAAAGGGACGTATAAGCGTGGGTGCAACATGGCGTCCCAAAAGTATTCAAAATCGTGGCAGATAAACGGCTCGTTGAGCGTGCGTGATTTGCTATTGCTCGACTGAATAACAACCAACTGCAGCGAAAGCACCACCACTACCGCAAACCAGGGGCGCTGTAGGAGCAATGCCAGCAGCCCAAAGAGCAGCAGCCAAGAGCCGATATGGGTGACATTAACCGCTATGCTGCGCTGCCAAAATGGGCGCGGTCGCGGGTTAAGCAAGGCTTCAAAGGCGCTGCAAATTATCAGGCCCACAAGGAGTGGCCACATAAGTGCACTAATCATGAGGTGTCTCCCCGTGATCATTAAAGCCCAGACGTTGAATTAGCCACTGAGAAATGCCAGCGGGCAGTACGGCAAGCCACCAGGTGCCAAAGTTGAGCGGGAATGGAAAGCTGATGCGCGAGCGATTAGCCGTGATGCCGTGCTTAATCACCTTAGCGGCGCGCTCGGGTGGCCACTCCCAAGGTTTGGGCCCAGGCATGGCGTCACACATGGGGGAGGTAACATAGCCGGGCATCACCACTGTCACGCCAATGCCGTGAGGGGCAAGCCGCCCGCGAAGGCCTTCGCCGTAGGCTTTTATGCCTGCTTTGCTAGCGCTGTAGCTCGGCGTAGTGGGCAAGCCGTGCCATGCGGCAAGCGAGCTAATAAAGACCAGCTGGCCGCTGCCGCGGCTTTGCATAGCCGGTACTAAATGCTGTGCCATCGCGATAGGCGTCTTGAGGTTAAGGTCTAGCAGCGCTTGTACTTCTCCCCAGGGCTCTAACATGTCCGCTCCTTGGGGGTGGGTGTTTTTGCCCGCATTAGCGATGACGATATCCGGAACTTGCTTGGCGCATAGTTCGTCCAGCCACGCCTTTAGAGCATGATCATCGGTTAGATTGATGGTCGAAAGCGTGACCTTTGCACCCTGATGGCGGCAAATCTCGGCCAGGGCCTCTAGTTTATCCTGCTGTCGCCCGTGCAGAATTAGCTGCGTATTCGGAGCTGCGTAGGCACGCGCCAGGGCGCCGCCAATGGCACCGGTCGCGCCGGTGATCAGGACGCACCGGTGGTGGTTTGCAGCCGTTTTCTGAAGGGTGGTCATAGCAGTTCCTCCAGCGGCGACGGGCAGGCTTCGAGCACCCGCGCGGCGTTGTCGACGGCTAAATCGATGCTAGGCTGGCAGTAATAGCCGCCATTGATTTGAACCGCATGCATCACCGTTTTCTGAAAATAGCCAAACAGCTCTGCGCTAGGCGGCTGTGGCTGCTGCCAGAAATCTTCAAGGATGCCTTGGTCGGTGAGCCCCGCGAGATTGTAGATGGGGTCGCTTAGTGCGAACGTTGGGCAATGTTTTTCAAGCGAAACGATACCCACCGTACTATTAACGGTTACGTTGCCTTTGGCGTGCTTGAGCAGCGCGTTAAGGTCGCCAGATTCCAGGTACACAATGCGCCCTTGCAAGCCGTAATGATCAGCGAGCCGGCTGATGATTTTAGGGTAGTTGGCAAGGCCCATATCCAGTGGGTGATTCTTAATGCACAGCATCGCATCGCTGGGTGCGTACTTCGCAAATGAGCCCATGACATGCTCCATCACTTCCTGCATATCGGCGTAGGGAGAGTGGTGGCGGATCTGGGCATCGCTGTTTAATTGCAGTGGCAGCATAAAGTAGGGGCGGCCGCTCTCAATCAGTTGTTTGATACGCTGGGCGTCGCGTTTTTTCCAGAATTTTAGCTGGGTGAAGCGCTTAACGTAGCCTGCATACTCAACGGGGGCGTTAATCGGCGCGTGATTGCGGTAGCGGGGCGCGACTAGCGGGTTCGCCAGGCCAGCCAAATGATAGCTAACGTCATGCATCGCGCGAATCTTAAAGGAGGATCGAAAGCGTACCGGGGCGGGCAGCTCGGGCAACGCTTTGCCTGTCTCGTAAAACCAGCGTGGATCACGGGGCAGCAGCGAATGACCATTAACGCCGTCACGCTCTAAGGTAATCCAAAAGGGGCGAAAGTAGCCTTCCTCAAAGACATGAGTGCGTACGCCAGCTGCCTCCGCATTATCGACCGCGGGGCGGTGAATAGGCCGACGATCACCAAACATCACTTGATCAGTAATGGCATATTTTTGCCAAAGTGCTTTGATGTAACCGGGTAGCTCGTCTTCAGCGCCGCGAAAGAGGTGGTTTTCTCCATGGGTGCGCTGCCAGTAGGCGATATCGCCCGCATTGAAGTTGACCTTTACAACGCGATGCCCGTCATTCACCAAGCGCTTGGCTAAGCGAGGATAAAACGGTGAGCAAACGCCCTGCAAAAATAAGAATGCACGCTTCGGATGCTTCAACTCAATGCCTTTTAATCAACAAGTTACGATAACAGCGGTAAAGATGCTGTTTCCATGTAAGGGTAGAATGTTGTGCTCTTGCCTGTTCCAACAGGCTAATGACCGTTTCAGCATTGCATAGCTGCCCGGACGCTGGGTCCACATAGCCGGGATACAAAATCAGCGTGCCTGCAACCAGCGCGTTTAACGAGAGTGAACGCGTGCGGCGTGGGCAGCTAAGCGAATCCTGTGTTAACCCCCAGCCAGCATAAAATGGCAAGCCATACGTGCACACTTCACGCTTGCGCAGCAGTGCTTCAAACCCTGTTAAGGAACTCATCGTGTGAACGGCGTCAACACGCTCTAATAACGCCGCGATATCGATATCACTGGCCTCTAGATCATACAGGCGTTTGGCATTGGTATCGAGTTTACCGATGCGCGCTCCGCTCAATACGTCAGGGTGAGCTTTATAAATGATAAAGGCATCTGGATGGGCGCTACGCACGGCACTTAATAACCCGCTATTGGTGGTGATATGGGGCGAGCCTGTAGCAATAGAGGCGTCACTTTCCACCTGGCCGGGTACCAGGATCGTATAACGATCCTGAGGTAGATCAATGTCTGTTTGGCCACGCACGTTGTATTTAGAGAGCTTGAGCGCCACGAGCCGCTCACGCAGCTGCTGGGCGCGAAGCAGCAGGTCATCGCTAAACGTGGTGCTGTTGAGCAGTGTTTCTAAGTCACTGGATTGGCCGGGGTCGTAGTAGATGCCCTGGGAATCAATGACGAGTGACAGCGGCTGAGTTAAGTCGACCCCCAGGCCCACCGAGCGAATAAAGCCATCTTCCATCCGCCATAATGTTTCCATGTGCTGGGCATATTGGCGTTTAAAATTCGCATCAATGCGGCTTGACCAGACCAGTAGCCGCTTTGAACCAGGCTCAGCATTTAGTGCACAAGGTAGCTTTGGCTGATATTCGATCTGAGCGGCGGCACCTAGAAAATTGCCAATAAAGCGACGCTTCCAAGATGAAAAGCCACAGGCTAACCATGTGCCTCGGTAGCGTTCCTGCTGGCGCTTTTGATCGGTGATCAGAGCGATAGTTTCTTCCAGCGTGGCGGGCTGCTGGGTGTAAGGGTTAGCGTAGCGGCAGTAGCGCAAATAGGCTGCGGCAAACACTTCTGTGAGCGTACGCGCTTGGCGGCGTCGATGGCAGGGAATTTGATCCTGTGTTAATCCCCAGCCTGCGTAAAATGGTATGCCGAAACAGTTGACCTGCTTGCCCGCTAGCAGGGCTTCAAAGCCGAGTTGGCTGGTCACCACATAGACGTGATCCACGTGATCAAAAAGCGCCCAAGGATTGAGGTCTTCACTGATAACATGACAACGAGGATGCTCAGCGGCTTTTAGCAGGTGGCCTTGTTTTTTACCCGCGATGACGTCCGGATGAATTTTAACCAAAATGTCAGCATCGGGATGCTCGCTTAAGGCCGCTTCAAGCATCTGCTCAAAGCTTTCAGCACTTGCGCCGCCATAATGAATGGACGCATCGCCAGCGGTTTGATCAACAACTAATACACGTGCCTGGTGTGATGCCTGAAGAGGGTGGTCCGCGGCGTGGTTATATTTGGATAGCCGATAGCGGGCAATCAACGCCATACAGCGCGTTGCTTGGTCTAGCTCTTCATCATCAAATGTATCGGTGTTGAGCCAGTTTTCTAAGTCAGAGGGGCGCGAGGCATCGTAATAAATGCCGGTATGGTCGACGACGAGACTATGCGGCTGAAAGCCATTAACACCCAGGCCTAGCGAACGCAGGAAGCCATCCTCCAAGGCGATATAGGGCAATTGGTGGCGTTGGGCATACCCCCGAGCACGCACGCTGGTGGGCTTTAATCCCCAGCCGACCACCGCGTCAGGTTTGCGTTTCACGGGATGGATACGTTCAAAACGATCAAATTCGGTCAGCAGTGCAGGCAGGGCGCTAACCTTAAGGATACCTGATGACGTGTAGCCTGCTGTTCGTTTCGCCATAAATAAGGCCGCGGTGAGGTGACAAAAGAGTAGGCGGGCGAACATACGTGAAATAACGGTAGGTATCAATTCAGCACTGCTGATTGTGAATGCTGCTGACAAAAACCTGCAATGCGATGCTGAACGCGATTATTTAATAGTAGTAAATGTCCGTGTAGCTTGCAGGTTTTAACGCGCGCGCAATGCTCTTTTTTGATAACCTCATGATGTGAATATAATTAATAATACTGAGGCTTTAGTTGCAGCGAATGAATGTGATCTATAGCAAGGTAGTCCGGTGCCATTAGCGCAACGTTTAACATTAAAGCGATTTCCTCGCTTTCATTCTTTAAAAGGTCGGCTCCTGCTGGGCCTGGCTTTTACCTGGCTGTTAGTCGTGACGTTGGTGCTTGGCATGGCTTGGCAAGCAGGCAAAGTTATGGTGCAGGAGACCAATATGGTTCATCTGCGCTACGAAGCAACATTATTAGCCGATGAAGTTACCCAACAAATAGAGACGCGCTTTCAAGCGCTTAACCGTTTAGACACCATTATTGGTAATAATGACGATACGCAATGGTTAAGCGAACAGCTGCGAGTGAATGATGCTTTAATCGCATGGTTTGAGGGTGTAATAGTGGTAAATGCTACTGGGCGGGTGGTGGCTGATTGGCCTGCCATTGGCGGGCGTGTTGGACTTGAAACCTCGGGCCGTGAGCACTTTGGTATGCTGCGTGGTACCCGTCAGCCTTACGTCAGCGAACCCTTTGTGGGGGCTGTGAGTGGCATGCAAATGGTGCTGGTGAGCGTTCCTCGCCTCAACGAAGAGGGTGAATTCATCGGTTTGATTGGCGGCATTGTGAGCCTCAGCTCTGGTGGCTTGTTTGACCGGTTGTCAAAGGTTCGGTTAGGCGAGAAAGGCTATGCGGCTGTCGCTACGGCTTCGGGCAAAGTTTTATATCACCCAAATAAATCGCTGATTAATTCTTTTGTACCCAGTGCGACATTTAACCCTTGGTTGGACTTGGCACTGGATGGATGGGAAGGCGATAGCACTGGAATGCTGCGAGATGGTCAAATGGCGCTGCAATCATACGCCCAGGTATGGCCGGCCAGTTGGGTAGTGGGGCTCTATCTGCCTATCGATCAGGCCCAGCTTCCGCTATCAGAATTTATTTATCGGCTGTGGTGGACGTGGTTGACGCTTGCCATCTTAATGATGCCGTTAATGTGGTGGGTGCTTGCGCGCGTTTTAACGCCGTTGAAGCATTTAGAGATCCAAATTGGTGAGGTGGGGGTAGGCCAGCGTGAGCAGGTTGCTTTAGCTACGACCATGGAAGAGCTGCAGAAGGTTGCTACCACCTTTAATAGGGTCGAAAGCGAGCGTCAACTACTCGTCGAACATTTACAAGAGCGCCAAGCCTTTTTAGATTCTGTGCTCAATGCTACGCCTCAAGGAATGTTTATTACCAATTGTGGTGGAGCTATCACCTACATGAACCCGACGTTGCTGGAAATGCTCGGAATTGATAGCGCCTTCCAAGTAGAGGAGTTGCTGCAGCATATCCATCATGAGGATCGTGCTGGCGCTAAAGACATGTGGCGGCATAGCTTGAAGAATGGCAGTGATTTCGTTAGGCAATTGCGCTTTATGCGCAGTGATAGCGAAACGTATTGGCTGGATTTTCATGCGCGAGCGGTTGTGCTTAAGCGGGGTGGGCAGGCGCTAGGTTGGGTGGGTGTTGTGAAGAACATCACTGAGCGTCGCGAAAGAGAAGCGATTCAGCGCTGGGAAGCCGAGCACGATCCACTGACCGGTCTATTGAACCGGCGAGGCTTTGAACGACGTCTCGAAGAGGCGTTTGCTGAATTTAAAAAAACCAATACCTCTTCGGCATTGCTACTGTTTGATTTAGACCACTTTAAGCCTATTAATGATCAAGGTGGCCATGCTCTGGGCGATGAAATGTTACGACGAGTCGCCCAAGTGGTGGTCTTGAAAGTTCGTCGTAGCGACCATGTGGCGCGCCAGGGCGGTGATGAATTTGGTGTGCTGCTCTCAAGATGCACTCTATCGCAAGCAGAAAAAATTGCAGACACGTTGCGCCGCGCTGTTAGCGCTGTTTCGGTTATTCATGAAAGTAAGGAGCACAGAGTGACAATGAGTATTGGCGTCACGACGTTTAATGAAAGCGATACCAATGTGGCTGACGTACTTGTGCGTGCTGATGTAGCCAGTTATGAAGCTAAAAACCTTGGCCGGGATAATATCGTAGTGAATGTTTCTTCTAACGATCGTGATTCGTCAGCGTTATTCGATTAACGGTGATTACTGCGCAAAAAAAACGTAGCGAAATGACGTTTTATGTTAGCTCTCAGCCCTCTACTATCGATCATTCGTGGCTTAGCCAGTCGACAAATCACGTTTGGCAGTAGAGTATAAGCAGGTGCTTAACTGACCGAGATCTTGTTGTGAACCTACTTGAACTGTTTGCCCGCACGCTTGATATCACGCTGCCTGTGTTTGCGATGGTATTTGTTGGTCTAGTGCTAAAACGGTTGAAGTGGATCGATAGTACGTTTGTGTCAACCGCTTCTGCGCTTGTGTTTAGAGCTACGCTGCCTACCCTGATTTTCCTCAGTTTGATAAAAGCCGACTTAAGCGTTGCGCTGGACGTATCGCTCATGGTGTTCTTTGCTGCTGCCACGCTGGGCCAGTTTCTACTCAGCTGGCTGTGGGCGCATTTTCGTGTACCACGTAAAGATCGCGGCATTTATGTGCAAGGGGCGTTTCGAGGCAATTGCGGCGTGGTGGGGCTGGCGCTGGCAGCCGGCATGTACGGTAACTATGGCATTTCAGCGGGTAGCCTGCTGCTAGGCGTGGTGATTGTGATGTACAACGCATTTTCGGTCGTCGTACTGGCATTCTATCAGCCGGGCCAGTCGACCGACTGGCGCAGTCTGTTAAAACACATAGCCACCAATCCGCTGATTATTTCCGTATTTGCGGCACTGCCTTTTACCGTATTTGCGATCCCGTTACCTAGCTGGCTGATTACCTCAGGCGATTACTTTGCGTCTTTAACACTGCCTCTAGCATTGATTTGTATCGGTGCAACGCTCTCAGTATCGAGTATGCGTGCCGGTAGCCAGGTAGCCCTAGGCGCAAGCTGGATGAAGATGGTGACATTGCCGGTGCTCTCCACCTTAGCGGCGTGGATGGTGGGCTTTTCGGGCGAGCAGCTAGGTTTATTGTTCCTATTCTTTGCCAGCCCAACCGCTGCGGCAAGTTTCGTAATGGTTAAAGCGATTGGGGGTAATGTGGCATTAGCGGCCAATATCATCGCGATTACCACACTCATGGCGAGCATTACCGTGACGGTCGGCGTTTTTGTCCTACGCTTGCTGGGTTGGATTTAGCCTCCTCGGTGGCCCTACCTGGGCTGACGCGTTATACTGCCGCCCGCTTATTTTAGAAAGCTTAAGTCCCTGTAGCTCAGTAGGATAGAGCAGCCGCCTCCTAAGCGGCAGGTCGCAGGTTCGACTCCTGCCAGGGACGCCATATCACTTGTTTTAGTCTTCACTGCCACTTTTTTAATCCCCGCCATTATGGTCTTTAGGCCGCATCCAGATTGGAATCCCTCCTAAGCTCGAAGCTTAAATGGCTGATCAGCGTCAGCCTGGGTATTAAGAAATCCCTATTTAATCCGTTCCCGCTTATACTCCGCTGCCAAAAAAATAAACGAAGGGAACGCAGGTGACTATCCGAGCAATAATATTAGTACTGGCGCTATGCTTCGCCGGGGCGGTGAGTGCTGAGTGGCCAGCAGTCGATTCAGAAACATGGATAACCCAAGCTGAGCTGCAAGTGAGTGAGGAGAGCGCAGAGTGCGGTCTGGTTTTTGATACTCTGCCCACAGAGCTGGCCTTAGCCCAAGGCGGTTGCTGTAAAGTTTGCCGGAAGGGTAAAGCGTGCGGCAACTCCTGCATCAGTCGCAGCTATACCTGCCATCAGCCAAGTGGCTGTGCTTGCGATGGATAGACACAGCACTGTGGTGTTTATAGGGACGCCATATCTCCACCAACACCGTTTTTCTTCTTTTGCGTCTTCGTTTTGCTTTGTGATTTTCAGCGGCTGCCGTTTAAATGGTAGGCGTTAGCCATGCTCTGCGTCTAACGCTTACTCCGCTACTTACGGAAAGGACACTCCCCATGTTTTTCTCTAAACGCATTGCTCTAAACACACTTGCCATGATGTTTGCGCTACTACCGCCCACGCTATTTGCTCAGGATGCTCATATTGGCAGCGTGCGTACCGAGTTCCGTATGCTTGGGCCCAATAACACCATTGAAGTAGAGCGTTTTGATGACCCGAAGGTGCAGGGTATTTCCTGTTACATTTCCTACTCGCAGGTCGGCGGCATTTCCGGAGCGGTTGGGCTGGCTGAAGAGGCAAGTGAGGCCAGCGTGGTATGCCGGCAAACGGGAGAGATAGTGTTTACCCCGGCTGATGTGGAGGAGCAAGAGGTGATTTTTACCCAGCGCCGCTCAGCATTGTTCAAAAATCTGCGTGTTGTGCGTATGCACGACACCGAAACGCAAACCTTTGTTTATCTTACCTACAGCACTCGGCTAGTGGATGGGTCGCCTAAAAATGCTATTACGGCCGTTCATTACGGTGATTGATAGTCAACGCTTCTAGCCTTGACGCGATTCAGGTCGGCTATGCGATATAAGAATGTAGATGTAACGGCGTAGCGGAATAAGCGCCCCGTAGTAGGGCGCTTGGGTATGACGTTAACCGCCGAACTTTTCGTTTTCACCGAGGTTCGGCGTAGCGTCTTTTTTCAGGTTAGCTTTCGCAATTTCGTAAAGCTGGAAGGCTTTGCTCTCTTTTGATTTCCAGTGCTCGCCCATCTCTACTTTAATTTCCAGCAGCGCAACATCCGGGTCGTCTTTGCCTTCAGGAAACCAGGCTGCAATGAAAGAGTTCCAGTATTTCTCGATCAGATCGCGATCATTGGTAAGGTTAGCTTTTCCGGAAAGCGAAACGTACACGCCATCTTCTTGATCAGAAAAACTAAGGCATACATCATGATCTCGTTTGGCTTCAAACACCTTTTCGGCGCTGCGCCGAGTAAAAAACCACAGGGTGCCGTCATACTCTTCTTGCACTAAGTGCATTGGCCGGGCGCGCGGGGTGTCGTTGTCTAACGTCACCAGCATGCCAACTTTGATATCTTTGATCATCTTCCAGATCTTTTGCTTATGTTCAGGGCTGGACATAGCTTCACTCTCCTTATGAATTCGATATTGGCCGTCTGAATTCGCTCTTGGCCTTATGATCAGGGTACTGCCCGCAGATACAGCTCATGCCTATCTACAAGAGCTATACATCTGCGAGGCTGATTACAGCTTAGCTACCATTTTTGATAACAGCAAATGGTGGCATCAATAAGATAGCCATTGATAGCGTGCGGCGCTAAGGTAATGAATGAGTGTTCGAAACATAAAGGAGGCCGCCATGCGGATGATTTCAACGCCGGTAGAGGCAGGGTGTAACGTTAAAAGGCTGATGCGTGAGGGCCGTCAGGTTTTTTTAATGAGCGCTTTGCTGTTGCTGGCAGGTTGTGCAAGCGAGGGTGGGGGCGATAACACGCAAAACTATATGACCCAGCGCGCAGCTCAATACTGCGAAAGTATTGGCGGTGAGACGGAGGTTCAAGAAACCAGCCTGGGCACCGGAAGATACTGCCGCTTACCCGATGGGCGAGTAGAAAATCAGGGGCAGCTCTATCGTAACGAGCGGATGGAGAATGACTGATCAGTGTTCGGTGCTGCCAGTTTAAGCGTGTTTAAACTCAGAGGTCAGGAGCCAGAGTTCAGAAGCTGTAAACATGGCTATTTGAGCGCGCTGCTTTTTCTACGCCAAACGCTAATGGCAGTGGCTAGTACGGCACAGGCTGCTGCTGGTAGCAGTACGTCGAGCGCTGAGTCGAGGGTCCAGCCGCGCCAAACGCCCTCGAACATGCCGACCGGTAATGTTTCACCCCATTCCCAGCCGCGTTGAATACCTAGCCGATATTCGTGCTGTGCAATCTCTCTTCCCAGTAGCAGCGCAATGGCGATACTGCCTCCCACCCTCGCCGAGACTAGCCACAGCAAGGCGCACTGAATCATCAACGCAATAATGACGTGCTCTAAATGTGTAATGTTCATGGTTACGTCCCCTATGCGGCACTGTTTTGGCTGGCCGATATTGAATATACGACGCCATTATTTTCGATGGATTTCCGATCTTGAGAGCCGAACACGCTATGGTAGAGCCGCTTTTCTATAAAACGTTTCAATTCTAGGCAATGCTATGCGTCTTGATTACCAAGGCCCTTTACCTGAAATGGTGGGGTTTTTATTGTTACCGCAGTTTTCCATGATGGCCTTCTTCGCAGCGGTTGAGCCGTTACGGATCGCGAATCGTATTTCTGATCGCCCACTGTTTGATTGGACGCTGATTAGCGCTGACGGTGGGCCGGTAACGGCGTCGAACGGCATGACGCTAATGGCGGATCAATCAACTGGCCAGGTGCACCATTTGCCCTCACTGGCAGTGTGCAGCGGTTTCACGCCAGAAGCCCATCTTACTCGGCACTTAATGGCATGGCTGCATCAGTTAGACCAGGCGGGCTGCTGTTTAGGCGGTATTGATACTGGGGCATTCTTGCTCGCGTCCACCGGGTTGCTAACGCATGAACGGGTGGCGCTGCACTGGGAGAGCCTGCCTGCGTTTCGCGAACGCTTCCCGGGTATCGAGACAACCGACGAACTGTACGAACTAGGCGAGCGGCGTTTTTCCTGCGCGGGTGGGGCGGCAGCCATGGATATGGCGCTAGAGGTGATTGCGCGACGCCATGGAGTGAAGCTGGCGATTGATGTCTCTGAGCAGCTAATTCACGACCGTATTAGAACGCGCAGCGACCAGCAGCGCACGGCGTTGGTAAAGCGGCTAAGCACTCATAACCGGCACGTGGTAGAAGCGGTTGCGCTAATGGAGCAGAACATTGAAGAGCCGCTCAGCCTGGAAGAAGTGGCAAGCCGCGTTGAGGTGTCGGTTCGCCAGTTGCAGCGCTTGTTTGAGCAAGAGCTAAGCATGACGCCTCGCCAGTGGTACTTGCAGCTACGCGTTAAACGCGCCAAGCGGCTGCTGGTCGAGACCGATTTAGCAGTGCTGGCGGTGGGGCTGGCCTGTGGGTTTAGTTCGTCATCAAGCTTTGCGCGCACGTTTCGTGCCCATTACGGCTACTCGCCAAGAGCCGTTCGCTACCGATGATTTCCAGCGGTCATAGAAAAGCCCTTTAAATAAGAAGTGGCGCCTTGTGGTTGGTAAGTGTCGCTTCATGCTTAGTGACCTGCAGGTAGCGGCGCATACTGGTTTAATCCAGTTAATAACATAATCCAGTTAATAAAAGGTTTAGCCTCATGTCTGACACTACCAAGTCATTGTCACTTACAGCGGGTTTTTTACTTTCTGCGTTCGCTGCCGCCCCAGCGATGGCGGAGCTTGATGAACTTCGTTTTGGCGTGCCGCCGTGGCCTGGCGTTACCGTGAAATCGGAAGTGGCTGCTCAACTACTTGAGACAATGGGGTATAAAACGCGCCAGCAAGATTTAGCCGTGAGCATTATTCTGGGCGGCTTATCGCGTAACGATCTGGATATTTACTTAGGCGGCTGGTATCCCGTCCAGACTGACATGATCGAGCCTCTGGTGGCTGACGGAAAAGTAGAAAAAGTGGTTTCCAATATCAAAGGCGCCAATTCAGGGCTCGTCGTGCCGCAGTATGTTTATGATGCAGGGGTGACCACCGTGGCTGAGTTGGCCGAACATCGTGATCAATTCGGTGGAGAAATCCAAGGCATTGAAGCGGGCACCGGTATTAACGAGGCGATCCTTAACGCCATTGATAACGACATTGCAGGCCTGGGGGATTGGCAACTGAGTGAAAGCTCAACCTCGGCCATGCTGGCCCAAGCTGAACAAAAAATAGCCGATGAAGAGTGGGTGACGTTTGTCGGCTGGGAGCCTCACTGGATGAACGTGAGCTTTGATTTGGCGTATTTAGCCGATAGTGATGATGCAGGCGTAGCCTCAATTGAAAGCACCGTGTGGACGGTCACACCTGCCAGCCTAGCTGAGGAAGCCCCCGAGGTTCACCGCTTTTTGTCACAATACGTGATCGATATTGAAGACCAAAATGACTGGGTGCACGAGTATAGCTATGAAGAGCGTGCGGCGGATGATGTCGCGCAGGAGTGGATTAGTAATAACTTAGACACTGTAGCCCAATGGCTAGACGGCGTTAAAACCCGCGATGGCGAACTCGCCATTGATCAGGTGCGTGCGCAGTTCGGCTCTTAACGTATCGGTTGATCTTAAAACGGCTGATCTTAAAACGATTGCTCTTAAAACAGCGCCTTATTCAGTAAGGCGCTGTTTTAGTTTAAGGCAAAAGTCCTGCCATGCCGCGCCCATTGCGGGAAGTTGCGATTGGGCGTGAAGAGCGGCGTGCACCATTTGCGGTGCACATCGATAGCCAACCGAAACCCCCGCTTTACGCCAGCCAGTAACGGCAGCTTCCATTGGCAGCGTTAGCGGGTCGTGCGCTACCGTCAATACTTCAATGCACGTGCTAGGAGGGCGTCGATCAAACTGATGTGCATTGATTTCTGGGCAGTATTTTTGAATGCCGAGTACGTCACTACGTGACAGCAGCGGTGCATCTTCACCGAGAGATTCCAGCAACAGTTCGCCAACCGGCGGGTAAATCAACCCTAACGGCGGCGCCTCGATAAGTGAATGTGCAAGGTCGATAGCTAACCGCCCACCGGCGCTGTCACCCACTAATGCGATAGGTTGAACGGCTGTTAGCACCGTTTGGCAGTCTGCCAACATAGCCGCGTAATCTACCTCTGGCGCCAGCCGATAGTTGACGCTGACCACTTCATGCCCTAACGCTTGAGCCAAGCTGGCGGCGGGGCCGTGATGGCTCTCCACTGAGCCGATGGTAAATCCGCCGCCATGGATAAACAGCACACAGCCCGGCGTTAGCTGCTGGGGAATAAAGCGGCGCACGCTAACGCCGCTCAAAACAGTATTTTCAATTCTCATTCCCGGCGGGTCAGGTGGAGCAAACGTGCGGCAAAGCCTATTGTAGGCGCTGCGCGCTTGTGGCAAGGGCAGCTCATCCATCGCCGCCAGTCCTGCGCTAAAGTGCTGAATAAAGGCCTCTACGTTCATCTTTCCTGTACCTATTAGCGTCGAATGCCTATGGTGCGGCCAGCAAGTTCCGGCCAGGCATCGCTGCTTGCTCGTGGCAGTGCTGCTACAAGATGTGCAACTGCTTCGGGAAACGGGCTTGGTCGCCCAGAGTCCTGTGCCATGCCCATCAGCATTTGTTCGCTGGTCGCTAATAGGTTGCCTTCATCGTCGAACATGGCGAAAAACACGTGCAGGCGTTTTGCATCGCTATCAAGCAGCGTTAGGTCAATATTGAGCGGTTGGCCTTGCTGCGCTTCGCGGCGATAACACAGGTGGGTTTCCAGGGTATAAATCGTATAGCCATAGTGCTCACGGCCCGCTTCATCTAAACCTATGTGGTCAATCAACGATTCACAGGCTTGGGAAAAGACGCGGGCGTACTCCGCGTCGTTCATGTGCCCGTTGTAGTCGACCCACTCGGGTGCGACGTGGGTTTCATGGATGATCATTAAATGCGTCCCTTTAGCCCTTCGGCTTCCGGCCAGTATTTTTGTACTACCTCCAACAGTTCGACTAAAAAGTCATCCCGACGCCGGTCCAGCGTGGCTACTGAGCGCCCGGCGGCTTGGTGCTCACAGCCCTCGACCACTTTGTCGATTAGCTCATCGGTGAGTTCTGGGGCCTCCAGTTTGGTCCAGGGGAGTTTTAGCGCGGGGCCGAATTGTTCCAGCATATGGCGCATGCCAGGCTCGCCACCGGCTAAGTGGAAAGTGAGGAACGTGCCCATCAGCGGCCAGCGCAGACCACAGCCATAAACCACGGCGGCATCGATTTCTTCAGTGGTGGCCACACCATCGTTGATTAAGTGTAAGGCTTCGCGCCACAGCGCTTCCATTAAGCGGTCGGCGATGTGGCCCTCAATTTCACGACGAACCACCAGTGGTCGCATGGCGAGCGACTGATAAAGCGCTTGGGCGCTAGCAATCTGCGCGGGCTGTGTGGCTTCGCCCCCGACAAGCTCAACCAGCGGCAATAAATATACCGGGTTGAAGGGGTGGGCGACGATGACACGCCCCGGCGCTTGCTGGCAGTTTTGCTGCAGGTCGGTAGGTTTGAAGCCCGAGGTGGACGAGCCAATGATGACGTCGGGTGTCGCGGCGGCGTCAATGGCGGCCAGGATTTCTTGCTTAAGCTTTAGTCGCTCAGGAACGTTTTCCTGAATCAGGTCCGCGCCGTTAATAGCCTCTTCAATCGTCGCTGCAAACGTTAGTCGCTCCGGGCTGGCGTTGGGTGCCAGACCAAGCTGTGTTAGTGAGGGCCAAGCGTTGTCAATAAACGCTTGGGTGCGCGCTGGTGCGTTCGGATCAGGATCAAAGGCAACCACATTCCAACCCTGTGCGAGTGCGCGGGCAATCCAGCCGTTGCCAATCACGCCGGTACCGATAATGGCTAAGCGATTCATAGGCCACCTCCGGCTGGGTCACGTAATTTAAGATGGGCGCGGGTTTCAGCAGGTGTCATCACCCGGGCGCCAAGATTCTCAATGATGGTCGCGGCTTTCTCGACCAGTTGGCCGTTATTGGCCAGCACGCCTTTTTCCAGAAACAGGTTATCTTCCAAGCCAACCCGTGCGTGGCCACCCAGCAGCACCGCTTGAGCAACCATCGGCATTTGATGGCGGCCTATGCCAAAGGCTGCCCAGTTAGCGTTTTTCGGAAGTTTGTTGCGCATCGTTAACATGGTTTCGGTGTCCGCTTCGGCGCCCCAAGGAATGCCCAAGCAGAGCTGGTAAAGCGGGTCGCCGTCGATCAAGCCTTCTTGCTGAAGCTGGCGGGCAAACCAGACGTGGCCTAGGTCAAAGCATTCTAGTTCCGGCTTAACGCCAGCGGCTTGAACGAGACGAGCATGTTCACGCAGCCAATCGGCAGGGTTTACGTACACCATGTCGCCAAAGTTGAGGCTGCCGCAGTCTAGAGTACAAAGCTCAGGAAGTAGCTCGCCCACCGGTGCATGGCGTTCTGCCGGTGTTTGAATATCAGTGCCCGGGCCGCCGCGAGAGGGGTCTTGCACATCCGGTATCCAGTCACCGCCACCGCCCGCTGTGATGTTCATGACGATATCCACATCGGCCTCGCGTACGCGCTCCATCACTTCACGAAACTGCTCTGTAGAGTGGCTAATGCCGCCGGTTTCCAAATCGCGAACGTGGATGTGCGCGATGCTGGCCCCAGCATGGGCAGCCTCAATACAAGAGGCTGCGATGGCCTTGGGCGTAATGGGAACATTGGGATTTTTAGCGGTGGTATCACCTGCGCCAGTGACGGCACAGGTAAGGATGACATTGCGATTCATAGCGTGCTCTCTAATAAGCAGTTTGTTCGCCTACTAGTGTGTCGTCGTGAGCAGCAAAAAAGTTGTCGTAAAGCGCCGTTCAATATACATAACGTGCAGCTTGGTCAGAAAAAGACAGCGCGCTACGCTAGTGTCGAGCGACTAAAGTATAAGCGGTGGGGGCTTTCTCTATCTCATCCATACTACCATACTAGTCATATCAGAAGGTGCCGCCACGGCCGGCAAGCTTTCATATCCGGATTCAGGTTTATGCAGACGACATTACAAACGCTATGGCAGGAAACCCGTGACAGCGATTCAGTTCGCCAGCGGCTATTTCAAGTATTAAGGCAGTCGATCATTCAAATGGTGCTGGCCCCTGGCCAAGCGCTGTCGGAAAAAGAAATCGCTGACACGTTCTCTGTCAGCCGCCAGCCAGTGCGGGAAGCCTTTATAAGGCTGTCTGAGGCTGGCTTGGTGGAAGTGAAGCCTCAGCGCGGCACCTACGTGGTTAAGATATCGCAGCGAGCGGTGTTAGAAGCGCGCTTTGTTCGCGAATCGGTGGAAGTGGCGGTCGTGAAGTTGGCAGCAGAAAGAGGCATTGATGCAGCCATTTTAACGGAGCTGCATGATTTGTTAGCGCGGCAACGGCGCTGTGTGGAGCCGCATGATCACGACCGTTTTTATCGGCTGGATGAAGCCTTTCATCGCACGCTTTCACTGGGCGTAAAACAGCAGACTGCCTGGAAGGTCATTGAAGAAGTTAAGGCGCAGCTTGACCGCGTACGCTACCTGAGTGTGCCGCACAGCACTCCGCTGGAACGGCTGGTGGATCAACATACCAACATCGTTGCGGCTATTGAAGCGCGTAATGTCGAGCAAGCAGAGCAGGCAATGTGCCTTCATTTACGCGAAATACTAGTGTCTATGCCTGATTTAGTACGCCGTTTCCCCGCCATGTTTGAAGGTCGAGAAGCGTTCGACGCACAACCACCCCAACCCTGATGCAGGAGGCGATCCAATGAAGATCGAGCATGCTTACACCATTGTGACCTCGCCGGGACGTAACTTCGTCACCTTGAAAATAGTAACGGATCAAGGTACTTACGGCATTGGTGATGCCACCTTGAACGGCCGGGAAATGGCCGTCGTTGCGTATCTTGATGAGCATGTCATTCCTGCTTTGATAGGGCGCGATCCTCAGCGAATTGAAGATATCTGGCACTACCTTTATCGCGGTGCTTACTGGCGTCGTGGTCCCGTCACGATGAGCGCGATTGCCGCCGTGGACATGGCACTTTGGGACATTAAATCCAAGCTTGCAGGCATGCCGCTGTATCAACTGCTGGGTGGCAAGAGCCGTGATCGCGTCATGGTGTATGGCCACGCGACGGGGCGCGATATTGAAGCGTGCCTGGAAGAAGTCGCTCGTCATGTGGATGAAGGCTATAAAGCGGTACGCGTCCAGGCTGGCGTGCCCGGTATTGCCAGCATCTATGGCGTCGCTAAAAAAGATGGCGAGCCTTACGAGCCCGCCGATGCTGATTTGCCCGCAGAGCACGTGTGGAGCACCAGCAAATATCTAAACCATGTGCCTAAGCTGTTTGCCGCCGTGCGCGAGCGTTTTGGCGAAGATTTGCACGTGCTTCACGATGTGCACCATCGCCTGACACCGATTGAGGCAGCAAGGCTAGGTAAAGAAGTAGAGCCTTATCATCTGTTTTGGCTTGAAGACTGCGTACCGGCTGAAAATCAGGAAGCCTTTGGGCTTATCCGTCAGCACACCACCACGCCGCTGGCGGTAGGTGAGGTGTTTAACAGCATTTATGACGCTAAAGCGCTGATTGAAAACCAGTGGATTGACTATATTCGCGCCACGCTCACCCATGCGGGCGGCATTACTCACGTGCGTCGCATCGCTGATCTGGCGGGTCTTTATCACGTACGCACCGGTTTTCACGGGCCAACGGATCTTTCGCCGGTATGCCTGGGCGCGGCGATTCATTTTGATACCTGGGTGCCCAACTTTGGTATCCAGGAATATATGCCGCACACCACCGCCACTGATCAGGTATTTCCACACGATTACCGGTTCGAAGACGGTCACTTTATCGTGGGTGAAACGCCAGGGCATGGCGTCGATATCGACGAAGAGTTAGCCAAACAATACCCCTATAAGCGCGCAAGCTTACCGGTTAATCGGTTGGAAGACGGCACCCTATGGCATTGGTAAATTCGTGGCATTGGTGACTTTGAGAACGGGTAAGGAGATTCGGTAAATGAAAGCATTTCAAGTTAAGGCGCCGCACGATTACCAGGTTGCCGATATTGATACGCCCAAGGCGCACGCGGGAGAAGTCCTGGTGCGGGTGGCGTTTGCCGGTATCTGCGGCTCTGACATGCACATCATCCATGGCGATAATGCCTTTGTCCGCTTTCCGCGTATTACCGGTCATGAATTTGCTGGCGTCGTCGAATCCCTAGGCGACAACGTCGAGGGTGTGGCTGTTGGAGATCGCGTATGCGTTGATCCGGTGATCAGCTGCGGTAAGTGTTATCCCTGCAGAATTGGCCGCCCTAATGTGTGCAGCTCGCTGGAAGTCATCGGTGTGCATCGTGACGGCGGTTTTGAAGAGTTGGTGGCCGTTCCCGCGGCTAATGTGCACCGTTTGCCGGATCACATCGGGCTCGATGCCGCTGCTTTGGTTGAGCCTTACACCATCGCGGCCAACGTGCTTGATCGCATGCAGCCGCATCCTGGCGATCGCCTGATGATCCTTGGTGCAGGCGTTATTGGCATGACGATTCTACAAATGGCCTTAGCGAAGGGGATTAAAGACGTCATCGTCACGGACGTGATTAACGAGCGCTTGGCAGCGGCTAAAGAACTGGGCGCCACGTACGTATTTAATAGCCGCGAGCACGATGTTGAAAAAGAAGTGCTCGCCTTGACGCAAGGCGAGGGCGTACCGCTGATTGCCGATGCGGCCTGTGTTCCCGCGCTTTTACCTCAAATGCTGCGCCTAGCATCAGCTGCCGGGCGTATTGGCCTGCTCGGCTTTAGCGTTCAGCCAAGCGACCTTGTGCAACTAGAGGTTATTAAGAAAGAGCTGACCCTCGTGGGGTCGCGTCTTAATAACCGCAAGTTTCCAGAAGTGCTTGGGCTAATGGCCAGTGGCCAGCTCGATCCACTGGCGCTGGTAAGCCATCGACTACCGCTTAGCGACATGCCAAGTGCCATCGATATGCTTGACCACCGCCCTGAAGAAGTCCGGAAGGTACTGATTCAAATTAGTGCCTAACGGTGCATGCCAACTCACGTTCCACTAACAATAAACAATGCAAATGTGCAGGAGTAGAAAATGATTAAACAGCTATTAACAACGGCGGTACTTGGAACGATGCTGCTGAGTAGCCAAGCGGCATTAGCGGCAGACTACACGCTGCGTTTTGGTCACTTAGCCAACGAGCAAAATATTTGGCACCAGGCGGCGGAGAAGTTTAAGGAAGAGGTTGAGGCCAATTCCGACGGTCGTATCGAAGTTCGTCTTTATCCCAGTGAACAGCTGGGGAGCGAACTGGACGTGATTAACAGTATCCAGCTGGGAACAGCGGATATGACGATTACCGGCGAGAGCCTGCAAAACTGGGCGCCTAAGGCCGCCATGATGGCCGTTCCTTATGCCTTCAGGGACTCTGAGCATATGCAGGCCGCCATTAACGGCGATGTAGGCGCTCAGATTGAAGAGCAGATCACTGAGCGGACAAACCTGGTTCCGCTGGCGTGGTTTGAGCGCGGCCCGCGTGAACTGACGTCTAACCGTCCTATCCGCACGCCGGATGAACTGGATGGCCTGCGCCTGCGTGTGCCTAACGTGCCGCTGTTCGTTGATACCTGGCAGGCAATGGGCGCTCGTCCTACCCCCATGGCATTTAGTGAAGTGTTTACCGCACTTCAGCAAAACACGCTGGAAGGCCAGGAAAATCCGCTTAGTTTGATTGAAAGTGCCAGCTTCAATGAGGTGCAGGACTACGTCAACATGACCGGGCACGTGCGTAGCTGGATCTACGTTGTAATCGGACGTAATCAGCTTGAAGACATGCCTGACGAGCTTCAGCAGGTAGTGCGCGATGCGGCGCAAACCATGCAGACGTATGAATCTGAGCTGTTCATCGAGGACCAGGCTCGTCTGGAGCAGGCCCTGCAGGAACGCGGTATGGAATTTGTGGAAGTCGATCTTGATGCGTTCGCCGAAAAAGCGCGCCCAGCGGTACTTGAGGCGTTAAACGAAGAGCAGCGTGAGCTTTTCGACGCTATCCAAGACCTGTAAGGCCGTTGGTAATGAATTTGTAGTGAATTGGTAATGCGGGTGGGCTGGTTTCGTGCCAGCTCATCGGCCATCTGCAAGAACAGCTTGCCCATGAGGATACGTTTATGAGCTCGGATCAAAAAGCGCTTGAACAGGAAGCGTTAGACAGTCTGGATTCGATGTCGTCGGTGCCAAAGATCCAAGGCCCCATTGGGCGCATGATTGGCTGGGTGGATACCTGTTTTCTGACTCTGTCGGTTCTGGCATTAATTGCCATTGCTGCCACGGTGCTGCTGCAAGTTTGTTCACGGCTGTTTCTACCGTTTTCCATTGCCTGGACCGAAGAGCTCTCGCGCTATTTGTTTATTTATATGGTGGCTTTGTCGGCAGGCGTTGTACTGCGTCAGAACCGAAATATCAGCGTTGAGCTTTTTCATCACATGCTGGGCCCACGCGCCAAGGCTGGGTTTCAGGCACTGATTTACCTAATGATTGGTTTATTTGCTTTTCTAGTACTGCCGTACGCTTGGCAGTATGCACAAAACGGCGCATGGCAGACCTCGCCAACGCTGCGTGTACCTATGCTGTATATCTTTTTCTCAACGGTAGTCACCTTTGCGCTGCTCCTGGTTTACAGCTTGCTAGGATGCCTTGAAGGAATTATCGCAATGTGTCGCTCCTCTGCCTCGCTTGATCAGGAGTTGTAAGCATGGAAGTTATTATCCTCTTTAGCGTCTTTTTAGTCTTACTGGTAGTGGGAATGCCCATCGCGTTTGCGCTCGGCATCGCGTCACTGTCTTATCTACTGTTGGAAGGTATTTCGTTAACGATTGTGCCGCAACGTATGTATGCAGGCATAGACACCTTTGTATTGCTGTGTATTCCCGGCTTTGTGCTGGCAGGCAATTTGATGAATGTAGGCAATATCACCGAGCATATTGTGCGCTTTGCGAATGCGTTACTAGGCCATATTCGTGGTGGTTTGGGGCTTGCCAACGTAGGCGGGTCAATGATTTTTGGCGGTATTTCCGGCACGGCTGTCGCGGACTCAGCGAGCATTGGCGCGGTAATGATTCCGGGCATGGCGCGCTCAGGCTATGACAAGCCGTTTGCGGCGGCGGTCACCGCTGCATCGTCTACCGTAGGGCCGATTATTCCCCCCAGCGTGCCAATGATTATTGCGGGCTCTCTGAGTGGCATTTCAGTGGGCCGCATGTTCCTCGCAGGTGCCATTCCAGGCCTGCTGATGGGGCTTGCCATGATGATCACGGTTTACGTTCTGGCCGTGCGTCGCGGCTATCCAAAAGAGAAGCGCGTACCGGTAATGCAGCTGCTTAAAGAAGCCAAAACGGCGTTCTGGGCACTCTTGATGACCGTGATTATTCTTTACGGCATTATCGGCGGTTTTTTCACGCCGACCGAAGCATCGATTGTCGCCTGCCTTTATGCGCTGGTAGTCGGGATGTACGTTTATAAAGGACTGACGTGGAGAAAGCTTCCCTCGATCTTAGCCGACACCGTTTTAACCTCGTCGGCGCTGCTGCTAATGGTGGGGTTGGCAAACTTGTTTGGCTGGATACTGACCAGCGAGCAAATTCCTCAGATGATTGCGAGCCTGATTCTATCCATCAGCGATAATCCACTGATTGTACTTTTGATTTTGAATTTAATTTTGCTGTTTGTGGGTGCCTTTATGGAAACCATTGCAGCACTGATCATTCTGTTCCCCGCGCTGGTCGGCGTGGCGACGGGCGTTGGCGTCGATCCGGTGCACTTTGCGGTGATCGCCGTTATGAACCTGATGATAGGACTGACAACGCCGCCGGTGGGCGTCTGCCTATTTGTCGTCGCCGGGATTGGCAAGCTGCCGATGCTAACTGTCGCCAGAGCGATCGTACCGTTTCTGCTGTGCAATTTAGCTGTGCTGTTCCTGGTGACCTACGTGCCTGCCATTTCGCTTTGGCTGCCTAATCTATTGATGGGGAGTAATTAACAATGGCGACACAGCGCATAGACGCGATGCCTAAAACGGGCCAGATTGGGATTGTGCATTTAGGTTTAGGTGCCTTTCATCGTGCGCATCAGGCGGTTTACCTTGAGCGCTATCGACGGCGTAGCGGCGACGGTGAGTGGGGCGTATGCAGCGCAAACTTACGCTCAAGTATTGCATTAGTTGATAGCTTGCGCGGGGCCGATTATCGCTACCATGTGGCTGAATATGCCGATGCACAAACGCTAACGCTACGCGAAATCGGAGTTATCGAAGAAACGCTATTTTCTGGCTGTGATGCCGCAGGTAACTGGGGGCGTGATCGAGAAGCGCTGCTTACTCGGCTAGCCGCGCCGACGACCCGTATTGTGACGTTAACCGTTACGGAAAAAGGCTACTTCCTTAATCCGGCTACCGGCGAGCTGCGCATTGATGACCCGATGGTGGCGGGCGACATTGCCTCGCCTCAGCAGCCCCGCACGGCGCCAGGGCTGTTGGTAGAAGCGTTAGCACGACGCTATAGCGCGGGCACTGAGCCGTTCACAGTGCTTTCTTGTGACAACATGCCCCATAACGGCCAGCGTACGCGAATGGCCGTTTTGCGGCTTGCCGAACAGCGTAGCGCTGAGCTGGCTCGCTGGATTGATCAGCGAGTCGCGTTCCCCAGCAGCATGGTTGACCGTATTGTGCCCGCCATGACCGACGCGGATTTCGAGCGCCTTGCGGCATTAGATGTTAACGACCCTAACGCCGTCGTGGGCGAGGCATTTTCGCAGTGGGTCGTAGAGGATAACTTCCCCTCAGGCCGACCCCGCTGGGAAACCGAAGGGGTTGAGATGGTGCGTGACGTCGCGCCGTTTGAAACCATGAAGCTGCGCATGTTGAACGGCAGCCACTCACTGCTGGCTTACCTTGGCGCATTAGCGGGTATCGAAACGGTGGTTGAGGGCGTAGGCCATCCAGCGCTGCGTGCGCTGTTGCGTCGCTATATGCTCGAAGAGGCAGCCCCTACGCTCGATATGCCGGAAGGGGCTGACCTTGTCGTCTATGCGGATTCGCTGCTGGCGCGATTTACTAATGACAGCCTGCGTCATCGCCTACAGCAAATTGCTATGGATGCCAGTCAAAAGCTGCCTCAGCGCTGGTTAACCGGTGCCTTGACTCGCGCTAATGCGGGGCAGGCTTCGCCGTGTGTGGCGCTGGGGGTGGCGGCATGGATCCACTATACCGCGGGCTATGATTTAAACGGGCAGGCATATTCTGTCGATGACCCGATGGCTATACTTTTTGCTGAGCTGCATCACATTCACGGTGATCATCCGGATGCGCTGGTTGGCGCGTTTTTGGCAATCGATGAAATAGTGCCTGCACAGCTTGCCGCGAATCAGCCATTTGTTGACGCGGTAGTGTCAGCGTATCGCGTGCTGAAACAAGGCGGGCTGAACGGGGCGCTAGCCGCGCTAAACAGCGAACAATAGGGAGAAAGTAATGGAGCATACGTGGCGCTGGTTTGGCCCTAATGATGCAATCCGGCTTGAGGAAGTACGCCAAACAGGTGCGACCGGCATTGTCACGGCATTGCATGAGATACCCAATGATCAGGTGTGGCCGGTAGCGGCCATTCAAGCGCGCAAGGCTATGATTGAAGCCGCCGGGCTGCGCTGGTCGGTGGTTGAAAGCGTGCCGGTAAATGAAGCTATCAAAAAAGGCCTGCCCGAGCGCGATGCGCTGATAGCAACGTATTGCCAAACGCTGCGCAACCTGGCGGCCTGCGGAATCGATACCGTTTGCTACAACTTTATGCCGGTGCTCGACTGGACGCGTACGGACCTTACCTATGCATTGCCGGATGGTGCGCTGGCGTTGCGCTTTGATCAGGTGGCCTTTGCGGCGTTTGATCTGTATCTGCTTCAGCGCCCAGGTGCCGAACAAGAGTACAGCGATGAAGATAAGGCTCAGGCGAGCCGCTATCTTGAAGGATTGGATAGCGGTGGCCGCGACAAGCTCGTCAATACATTGATTGCAGGGCTGCCCGGTGCTGAAGAGCACTATACGCTGGAGCAGTTTCGAGGCGTGCTGGCCGAGTACGCTGAGATTGATGCGACGCGACTGCGGGATAATCTAGGCTATTTTCTGCAGGCCATTATCCCTGTGGCTGAAGAAGTGGGTATTCGTATGGCGATTCATCCGGATGATCCGCCTCGGCCGCTGCTGGGGCTACCTCGGGTTGTCTCAACTCGTGACGATGCCCAGTGGATCATTGATCGCCTGCCAAGCCCGGCCAATGGTTTGACGCTGTGTACGGGTTCTTACGGCGTTCGTGAAGACAATGATTTGATTGCCATGACGCGCCACTTTGCCCCGCATATTCACTTTATCCACCTGCGCGCCACGCAGCGCGAAGAAGATGCGCGCTCGTTTCACGAGGCGCCGCATCTCAATGGCGACGTGGATATGGTCGGCGTCATAAAGGCGCTGGTGGAAGAGGAGTCCCGCCGTGAAAAAGAGGGTGGCGGGCGTTTGCCGCTCCGCCCCGATCACGGCCATCACATTCTGGATGATCAGCAGCGTAATACGGCACCCGGTTACCCGCTTTACGGGCGCATGCGTGGCCTAGCCGAGCTTCGCGGTGTAGAGCTTGCCGTGCGGCAGTTAGCCCTAAGTTAGTCGCTTAATGCGCAATGCAAAAAGCCCCGCTGATGTTTGTCACCAGCGGGGCTTTTTTACTCGGTTAGCCGCTAACTATTCGCGGATGTTTCCGTATTCGTCAAGGTTGGCTCAGGCACTTGCTCCATACGTTGGCGCTCCTGGTCTAGAATCGCCAGCGCCTGCTCTGAAGTGACGCGTGAGGCGGGTGTGATGAGAGTAACGATCACCCCAGCGGCCAAGGCGGCTAGCACTGCGGGAATGCTCGGATTACCCCAGGAAGCCGTCCATTCGCTGTTAGCAATAATGATTAGTGAGGTTGCTGAAGCGAAAATTAGCGTAGCGATCGCGCCTTGCCAGTTATAGCGTGGCCAAAAACGACCCAGCATGGCTGTCACAAACAGGCCTGACAGTATCGTTGAGATCATGCGGGTGATGTAGGTGATCACATTGTCTGAGGCAAGCGCGAAGAGTAGCGCCAGGCCAATAGTGGCGACGAGCGCAATACGTGAAAAACGCACGACGTTGCGTGCTGAAGGTGTGCGTCCCGCTACGAGCACATATAAATCACGAATCAGCGTGGAAACACCGGCAAGGGCATCTGAGCTTGCACTCGACATGGTCGCAGAAAGGCCGGCGACTAATAACAATAACCCTAGCCCGAGTGGCATGATTTCAGTCGCCAGAAAGGGGAACGCGTAGTTACTATTATCAAGCCCAGGATTAAGGGCGTGAGTGGCCATGCCAATGATCGCGGGGATGATAGAAAAGCCTAGGTAGAGCACCCCGGTAATCAAGAACGAGCGACGGACTGACTTCACTGACTCGCCAGAATAAATACGCTGGCGGAAAGACGGTGTTGCCAACACGCCAATAGCAATAACGGCCGCTAACGAAAGGGCGGGGAGCGCGCCTATTTTATCAATGCCTAGAAAGCTTGTGGCACTGACCTCCATGCCTGCCGTTAACCCTGAGAAACCGCCGACTTCGATCAAGGCAAGCACCGCCATTAAAATGAAGCCCGCGAAGAGCACAACGGCTTGAATGGTGTCGGTCCAGATAACCGCAAAATATCCTCCCACAACGCAATAAATGCCGAAGCCTAAGGCGACGAGAATGCGGGCAGTGGTTAGATCAATCCCTGCCATCCAGGAAAGATACAGACCGCCCCCCAGAATATGCGCGCCCAGCCAGCCGATGCAGGCGATATAGATCAGCAGGGCAACGACGTTGCGTACTAGACGGTTAGCGCCAACGTAGTAGGCCAATTCTTCACTCATGGTCATAAACCGAAACTTACGAACCGGCGCAAAACAAACGGCTAGCAATAGGATGCCCACAGCGCCGCCGAGCCCGTATAGCGCACCGGCCCATCCATTGGCGTAGCCGAAACCGACGGCACCCATACTGGAACCGGTACCCACCATAGTGGCCACCGTCGTGCCCACCGTCAGAAAGAGGGGAACGCTGCGCCCGCCAAGTAAAAAGTCGTCGCCACTGCCGCGTTTGTGTCTTGAAACCCACCATCCAAATACCACCATCGCGACAATGTAGAGCACAAAGGTGGTGAGGAATATTTGACTGTTCATGGTAACCTCTTATCGTTGTTTATCCGGCCGTTGCCGCGGCCGTCAGTAGGCAATGGAAGCGACTATCGCGAGGCTTTTTCTCCTAATCACGCGGTAATCTGGCGCCGCACCCTTGCCGGGGTGCGGCGTTTTCTTTATGGCGTTTAGGCGCGGTCAGCGCGGTAACATTTCACGTCTACTTCCACTTTGCAGTCCACCACTAAGTCCTGAACGCTACAGATGCGCGCCGGCGGGTTATCGCCAAATATCTCCTTAAAGACTTTATTGAAAGAGCTAAAATAGCGTGCATCCGTTAGCACGGTGGTGACATGAACGACATCTTCGACGCCATATCCGGCTTCTTGCATGATGGCGATGCAGTTATCGAACGCGAGGCGGGTCTGCTCAACGATGCTGCCTTCAACGACTTCACCGTCGGTCATAGGCGTTTGGCCAGATACATATAGCCAGCCGCCTGCTTCTACGGCGCGTGCAAAGGGTAGCTTTTGTCCGCCGGTGCCTACGCCGCCTTCAGTGCCGTATCGAGTAATGCTCATGGTGTTTGCTCCTGGTTGGGTTGAACGATGAAATTGTTTTGAGGAATACGCTCAGTGCGGCGTAACATTCGCCCGTGGCGCTGGTCGGTAATAGCGCCTTGGTAATAAGCGATCCTGCCATTGACCACGACCATATCGATGCCTTTGGCCGCCGCGATGGGGGTTTCGTAATTGGCGGTATCTTCTAATGCGTCGAGATCAAAGAGAGTGAGATCGGCGTAGGCGCCGATGCGCACAGTGCCGCGATCCGTTAAGCCAAAGTTGGCCGCTGAAAGACTGGTCATCTTGCGCACCGCTTCTGCCAGTGGCATTAGGTTTAAATCACGGCTGTAATGGGCAAGAACGCGCGGGAAGGCGCCCCATAGCCGTGGATGCGGGTGCGGGTCGTTGGGCAGGCCATCGGAGCCCACCATGGAGAGCGGATGCGCGAGCACTTGCTGCATATCCGCCTCACTCATGTTGTGGTAAACCGCCCCTGCAGGCTGCAGCTGCTTTGCAGCGTCCAGTAATGACAAGTTCCACTCGGCAGCGATGTCTTTCAGCGGGCGCCGCGCCTGTTCTTGGTGGGGGTGTGACCAGGTAATCGTAATCTCAATTTCATCGGTCACTTGGCCCAGGTCGAGAGTAGAAGAACCTGCCGTGTAGGGGTAGCAGTCACAGTGAACATGTTGATGCTGTGCGGCGATTTCAAGTTTATTAAGTGCTTTCCCAGCACCGCCCCAGTTGCCTGCACCGGCGCATTTTAGATGTGAGATCACTAGTGGCACTTTGCCATTGCGAGCAGTGCTAAAGGCCTCGTCCATCGCATCCAGTAAGCCGGCAAACTCATCGCGAAGGTGAGTGGTGTAAACGCCACCCGATTCCCCGACGACCGCTACTAGCGGGGCCATCTCTGCGCTCGGCGCGTGGATCGCATTACGATAAGCAAGTCCTGAACTTAGCCCAAGCGCGCCCTCATCAAGCGCTTGACGCAGACGTGAAGCCATCGAATGGATCTCGTCTTCGCTGGCAGGTCGCGAGAAACTATCCATGACCTGGCTACGCAAACTGGTGTGTCCCACTAATGCCGCCACGTTAATACTGGGCATCGCGGCGTCTACCGCGTTGGCATAGGCTGCAAAGCTTGAATAGCGGAAGTCTTCTAAATCGCCCAATAGGTTCATCGGGTCGGGAACGTCATGGGTTAGTGTGACGGGGCTGGCACTAATGCCGCAGTTACCCACGACCACGGTGGTTATTCCCTGGGTTAGTTTTGGCAGCATTGCTGGAGTACGCACGACATTCGTATCGTCGTGGGTATGAACGTCGATAAAACCCGGCGCTAGGTAGCGCTCTTGCGCATCAATAATGGTGGTGGCCGTTGCATCGGGCATATTGCCGATGGCGCAGATGCGTTCGCCTTGAATAGCAACATCAGCACGAAAATGTGGGGCGCCAGAGCCATCGAGCACATTGGCATTACGAATTAGCAGGTCATAGACCATTTTAGTCTCCTAATGGCTGGCGATTATCACCACCGCGATGGTCATCTAGGCTCAGCTTGAGCCGGCGCAGCTTAGTGCGCGAGCGCTCGCGATGGCGCATAGCAAGCTCAAGTGCCAAGACATCGATGACGGCAAGCATGGCGTAGCGTGATGCCGAAGGATGATAGATAAAGTCGGTTTCACGCGAGGTCACCGGCAGCACAATGTCGGCAGTGTTGGCGAGTGGCGAGTTCATCGCCGTAATAGCGATAACGGTGGCGCCGTACTGCTTGGCAATTTGCGCAGACTCCACCATTTCAGGGGTGTAGCCGGTGGCGGACAGCACGACCACCACATCGTCCGGTTCAAGCGTCGATGCCACCATGCGAGGCAACAGCGCTTGAGGGTAGGCGCACACTGCATAGCCAAGGCGCACTAGGCGAAACTGAAGCTCCTGCGAGAGAATGCTAGAGCCACCTCCCGCGCCAAAAACGAGGATCTGTCGCGCTTTATCCAGCTGCTCAACGGCTCCGGGTATATCCGCCTGAGCTAGAAGATCTCGGTTAAACGCCAGCGTCTGCATAGCAATGTCATACACCACGCTTGAGCTATCGTCAGGGGTCGCTTCTTGAATAAAGCGTCGGCCTGCTGCCAACGCTCGATTTAAGCGTGTTTTTAAGTCGCGTACGTTGGTGCAGCCGACGGCGCGTGCAAAGCGAGTCACACTTGCATCGCTAACCCCGGCGCGCTGGGCAATCTCACCGATACTTGCTTCGGTGACAAAATCGATATCGGCGAAGATAAGCTCAGCCACTTTTTTTTCCGCATCGCGAAGCGCGCTAACGTCAGTCGTAATACGGGATAAAATATCTATTTCTTGGCTCACCGTGGGCTCCTGAAGGTTGCCTTGCCTTAAAAGTATGTTAGTTTCTAACTTGAAGTCAATAAGTGTGAAAGTATCTAACATTGCCGCTTTGTCATTCATGATGATGAGGCGCAGGCAAAGAGCGAGGAGATGGGCGCATGGAAGTAGTGACGTTAGCAATGGAAAAAGGCAGCGTGGAACTGGGTCCCAATCTTTTGTCCGGTGTCAGCCTGCCCGCCGCCGTAGTGCATGAAGGGCCGCTTAACCATAACCTGGCTTGGATGCAACGGTTTGCAGAGGCCCACGGTGCTCGCTTAGCGCCCCACGGCAAGACCACCATGACGCCAGCACTGTTTCGTCGCCAGCTTCAGGCGGGGGCGTGGGGCATAACCCTGGCGACCGCGCCACAGTGTCGTGCCGCTTTCACTCACGGCGCCACGCGATTATTAATGGCCAACCAGTTAGTTGGGCAGGCGAATATGGCGATTGTCGCGGGCCTGATCGGGCAGGGGGCTACGTTTTACTGTGTGGTTGATAATCATGACAACGTGCGCGAATTAGGGCGCTTCTTTGCCGAACGTGGCTTGACGTTATCGGTTCTCATTGAAGTGGGCGTAGCGGGGGGGCGCTGTGGTTGCCGCAATCAGCAGGAAATTCTCTCGCTGGCGGAAGCCATCGCCGGTGAGCCGGCTCTGTCATTAGCGGGTTTAGAAGGCTATGAAGGCGTTGTTCACGGTGATAATCCAGAGGCGGGCATTCGTGCCTATGCCAAGTATTTAGTGGATGTTGCTCTAGAGCTTGAGGCTGAACAGCGCTTTTCAGAGCCCAACCCCATTGTGACGGCGTCGGGTTCTGCCTGGTACGACGTTATTGCTGAAGCCTTTCAAACATCCCTGCTTCAGGAGAAGTTTACCCCCGTACTGCGCCCCGGTTGTTACGTCGTACACGATCACGGGCTATACCGTGAAGCGCAGTCTGCGGTGCTAGAACGCCGCCCTGATTTGCATCAAGGACTGGAGCCAGCGCTGGAAGTCTTTGCCCAGGTACAGTCGCTTCCTGAGCAGGGGCTTGCCATCGTTGCGCTAGGAAAACGCGATATTGGCTATGACCCGTTACCGGTGGTCTTACGCCGCTATCGGGAAGGCGGTGACCCAGCGCAGCTTTTGTCAGTGGCCGGCTGGGAGGTGACGAACATTATGGATCAGCACACCTTTATAAAGCTTCCCGAAGGGGTATCGGATATCAAGGTGGGGGACATTCTCGCTTTTGGCGCCTCCCATCCTTGCTTAACGTTCGATAAATGGCGCCAACTGATGCTGATAGATGCCGACCTCAACGTTAAGGAACGCTTGGCTACCTGCTTTTAGCGAGCGAGCCAACCACCGTCAATGGCTAGACGGTTGCTTGCAGAGATAAGCGCGCGATAGCGGCGGGCAATTCACTGGCATGATGAATGCCCACCGCGCCTTCAGGCGTGCGCTCTTCTTCTGGAAAGTGATTGAGATGCACTACGTGCATACCTGCTTTTAGTCCCGCTTCTACGCCCACGGCCGCGTCATCAATAACGATGCACGCCTGGGGGGCGTAGCCCATGGCAGCGGCCGCTTGGCGATACAGCTCAGGGTCGGGCTTCCACACATTAAGGGTATAGGCGCTGAATAGGCGGTCGCCAAAATGATGGCCAAGCTCAGTGCTTTCTAGCGCACAGCGGATTTTGGGTTCAGGGCCATTGGAAACCACCGCTTTAGGGTGGGCTCCTAGCTTTTCCAGCGCGGCGGGCATGCCGGGAATAGCTTCAAGTTCTGAGCGCATGCGTGTCTCCATGCGTGCGCGCATGCCTGCTTCAAGCGCCGAAAACTCGCTGTCAGTGAGTGCTTGAAAGCGGCTTTCCAGCGTTTGAACGATGGTCTGGAAACGCACCCCCCGAAATTCCTCCATGTACTGCTGGGCGGAAAACGGCAAACCGAATTCGGGAAGAATCGTCCCCATGACATCGGCGAGCAGCACCTCGCTATCAACCAGCGTGCCGTCGCAGTCAAAAAGCAGGCAGAAAGGCGCCGCTGCTGGCGTCGCGCTGCTCATCGCCATGTTTCTTCGTTGACCAGGCTAATGGGCCGCTCGCCCTGCAGCGCCAGGCGAATATTATCCACCGCACGTTGGGCCATCGCATCGCGCGTTTCATGAGTGGCAGAGCCAATATGAGGCAAGGCCACGACATTGGCCATCGTGGCCAGCGGTGATGAAGCTGGCAGCGGTTCTTGCTCAAACACATCCAGGCCGGCCGCTTTAATCACGCCGTTTTCGAGTGCCTGGATCAGCGCATTTTCATCGACCACTTTGCCGCGGGCGATATTGATGAAGATGCCAGACGGCTTCATCAGTGCAAACTCTTGGGCGCCGATCAGACGCTCGGTTTCAGCGGTAAGAGGAACCGTCACGCAGACAAAATCGGATTCAGCCAGCAGCTCGCTAAGTTCGCGGTGCTGGGCACCCAGCTCACGGTCTAATTCAGGCTTGGCAGAGGCTTTAGCGTAAAGCACCTTCATGCCAAATCCCAGGGCACCGCGCCGAGCGACGGCCTGGCCAATGCGTCCAAAGCCGACCATGCCCAGCGTTTTGCCGTGCACATCGCTACCGAACTGTTCAGGGCCAACGCCAGCCTGCCAGTGGCCATCTTTGACCCATTGGGCTAATTCAACCACGCGGCGTGCGGTGGCCATAATAAGCGTAAAGCCCGTATCAGCGGTGGTCTCGGTGAGTACGTCAGGCGTATTACACAGCATAATGCCGCGCTTAGTGAGCTCATCAACGGGGATGCTGTCATAGCCAACAGAGATGGTCGCGATGACGGCAAGATTGGGCGCAGCATCCAAAATCTTTGCCGTAATCGGCAGGCCAGAACCCACAATGCCATGGGCCTGGGCTAATAATGCGCGGCTCTCTGGGGCATCAAGCTTGGCTGATTTAGGCAGTACGTCTACCTCAAACAAGCCGCTAAGTTCTGATAGCTGAGCATCGTTAAGACGTCCTTGAACCACTAAGCGTTTTTTCACTGATACTTCCTTATTAAAATTGTGTCGAGTTAAGCAGTTGGCTGGTCGGCTTCAAGCGTGCTTAGCCGCTCGCGATCAGGCAGGCCTTCCATATCGCCAATGACCTGAATCGCTTGAGCGCCGATCAGATTGCCGCGCATGGCCGCTTGGCGTGCCGAGCGGCCGTCTAACAAGGCGCTGACAACACCCACTGCGAAGCCATCGCCGGCACCTACGGTATCCACAACCTCGTCTACTTGGCAACCGTCTACAGTAAAGCTCTCTTCTTGACCGTCTAAATGGCCGCGATAATAGCTGCCTTCCGGCCCCAGCTTGATAATGACGGCGCTGGCGCCTTGGTCAAGATAGTAACCTGCTACGTCATAGGGCGTCTTCTGACCGGTGAGTAGCTGGCCTTCTGAAAGCCCTGGCAATACCCAGTCAGACAAGGCGGCAAGGGCATTGAGCGTCTCGCGCATGTCAGATTCACTGGCCCACAGGCTGGGGCGTAAATTGGGATCAAAGGAGATGCTGGCACCGCCCGCGCGTGCCTCTTTGAGCATGTGATAGGAAAGCTCGCGGGCGCTGGCAGACAGCGCCGGGGGAATGCCGGTGGCGTGTATATGGCGAAGCGCCGCGAAATCGACATTGCTAGCGTCTTGCGGGGTTAGGTGGCTGGCGGCGCTGCCGCGACGAAAATACTCAACGCTAGGGTCGGCACCTTCCAGCGCACGCTCTTTGAAAAGCAGCCCTGTAGGGTGCTCGCTATCGTTATGCAGATAGCGGCAGTCGAGCCCTTCATGCTCTAGCGTTTGGCGAATAAAGTCGCCAAAACTGTCACTGCCCACCCGGCTCAACCAGCCAACATGAAACCCTAGACGCGCCAAGCCGATCGCGACATTAGTGTCTGCTCCTGCAATGCGGCGCTGAAAATGTTCTATTTCCGAAAGTTTGCCCGGCGACTGCGCCACAAACATGGTCATGGCCTCGCCAAAGGTGAGAATTTCCGGATGATTTGAAAATGAAGGAGGCATAAGTCATCTCGTAATGTTGTGATTAGCCCGATATGGGAACGATACCATTTGTGACCGCAATGATTAATTCGTGATACCTGTGATTGATTTGTACTGCAAAAATATTAGCGCTGCGTAGAGCCGCGTGCCATCAGTTTGGGTGGAAAGCTGAGCTGCTTGGGCATGGCCACTTTGGTAGGCGTAATGCGGTGCATTAAACAGTGCACCGCAGTTTTGCCGATCGTATTGGTGGGCTGCGCTAGTGTTGTGATGCCCGGGGCGACGAGTGCACACCAGTCGAGTTCATCAATGCCCATTAGGCCTACCTCGCCCAGGCGTAACCCGAGTTTTTGAAACAGCCGTGCGACGTCTAACGTCACGTTGCCGTTAGCGCATAGAACTGCGCAGCATAGCGAACTGTGCTCGCTGAGAAAGCGGCGAAGCGTCTCAAGCGCAGCGGTATCGCCATCGGCTGGCAGCAGCAGCGTGGCGTGCGTCAATTCGCGCTGTGTGGCGTCGTGGATAAAGTGGGTTAATCGCTGCTGTCGGCTACTCGACCGCTCAGGCGCTTCGCTGACATACAGCAGGGCTTGATATCCTTGGGCAGTGAGATGGTCGAGCGCCAGCGCTATGGCTCGCTGATTGTCGAGGCCCACCACCTCTGTATCGACGTGATTTACTTCACGGTCGAGCAAGACAACAGGTGTTCCCTGGCTGATAAATCGATGCAGCTGGCGCTCGGGACTACCGGCGGCATTAACCACCAAGCCTGCCACCTGATAAGCACCCAGCAATGCTAGGTGCTGACGTTCCTGCTCGGGGTCATTATCGGTGTTACACATCAGCAGCGAATAGCCATGCTGGCGGCATGCTTGTTCAACGCCATGCGTAATCGCGACCGAAAAAGGGTTGCGTATATCCGCTACCAGCATACCGATTAGCTTGGAGTGGCCGCCTTTTAAGCCGCGTGCCATTTGGTTGGGCTGATAGCCCAGCCGCTCTGCCGCTTCGGCAATACGTGCCTGTAGTGACGGAGACAGCCGTTCGCGCTCATCGCCGAAGTAACGTGAAACGCTGGTTTTAGACGCGCCGGCTAAGCGAGCGACTTCAAGAAGGGTGGAGCGGCGAGCGGCGGTAGACATAGCGATCGACTGCGAAATGGGAACGTTCCCACGATAAAAGGTTTAGCGCGTGGGAGCAACCGATTTACAAGCAAGCGTTTGACGGCTAAGGAAGGTAAACTACGGGCCCCTTTATGCCTAAAGCGACGCCTGCGGTATGCACCCCAACGATATGTCGAAGAACAACCTCATAAATAGTTATGAATTAACGCAGGCTGGCGATCGCTATTTTGACGGTTTAGCCGACAAATTTTCCCGCTCTCTTTATCAAGCGCCCCGAGGCGAGCTGCGCTTAGCCATGCTCGACTATTTGCTACCCACCATGCTGCAGCTAAACGGCCAAAAGGTGCTAGATGTGGGCGGGGGATTAGGTCAGCAAGCGGCGTGGTTTGCTGAGCGAGGGCACGCGGTGACCATGTCTGAGCCTTCAGAGGATATGCTGAATTACGCTAAGCATTGGCATCGTGACGCGAAATCGCTACCGGAAGAGGCCGTTACCTATGTGCAGGCGCCGCTGCAGTCATTAGTCGATCAGGCACCCGGACCATGGGCGCTGATTACCTGTCATGCGGTGCTGGAGTGGCTGGGCGATCCGCGGGCGGCAGTCGCTGCTTTGAGCACTTTATTAGCGCCCGGCGGGCAGCTGAGTTTGATGGTATTCAATCGCGACGCGCTGCGTTTTTCGAACGCGGTCAAAGGTAATCTAGAAAAGGCCTTGAGCGATCGCTTAGCGGGCAAAGGTAAGCGCCAACGATTGACGCCCATTTCACCCGTGACCCACGCTGATATTGAGCAGTGGAGCGCTGAGAACGGGCTGCGAATAGAGGCCGTCGCCGGTATTCGTGTGTTCCAAGATTATTTGCGCCAGCCGCCTACGACACCCGTTGAGCGTGAAACGCTGCTGGCGTTGGAAAAACAGTACTGTCGCCAAGATCCGCATTGGCGCCTAGGCCGCTATCTACTTTACACATTAAGCAAACCGGAGATCACTGAATGAGCGCAAGAGTGCCCGCGTGTCAGTTACTAGAACGTCAGCAGGATAATTATGCCGCGCTGTGGGTCATCGACCCTCCCATGGATAGCTGGCTGGCTGACCAGTCAGAGGGCGTGGTCAGTGGCAATCAGGGCGTGCTGAACGAGTGGGCCGCCAAAGGCAAGCAAGCCCACAATCCCTTTGAAAGAGCTGTCGGTGAGCCGTTGGGCAAAGAGGTCGTATTATTTTGGCCCAAAGCGCACCAGCTGGGTATCTGGTGGCTTAAGTGGCTATGCGAGCAGCTACCCACCGGTACATCCATTGAAATAGTGGGTGAGCATCAGGGGGGCATTAAGCGAGTTCCTAAAATATTGGCTGAGCTGGGTATGCCGTGCGATAAGCGAGATAATGCGCGGCGCTGCTCGCTTTTTGTCACTCGCACTGCGGCGCTAGACTTAGCCAGTGGGAATGGAGCCAGCAATAGCGCTTGGCAACGTTTTGAGGCCGTCGGAGTAACGCTGGAGAGCCATCCAGGCGTGTTTGGTCATGGCAAAGTGGACGAGGGCACGCTGCTGATGCTGGAAAGTATCGACAGTTGTTTGCCAAACAAGCCGCTTAAAGTGCTCGATATGGGCTGTGGTGACGGCATTGTGAGCGCTTGGCTGGCGCAGCGTGGCCATCATGTGACCGCTGTCGACGTCAGCGCTTTTGCAATAGAGGCCTGTAAGCGTACGTTGGCCGCTAATGGGCTAGCAGGGCGTGTGCTGCATAGTGATGTCTTTAGTGCATTGGAAGGCGAGCAGTTTGACTGGATTATCAGCAATCCACCGTTTCACAAAGAGCGTGATATTAGCTATGGACCCAGCCAGCGCTTAATAAACGGAGCGCCAGAGCATCTAAGCGCAGGCGGTCGTTTAGTGATTGTCGCCAATGGCTTTTTGCCTTATCCAGAGCACTTGCAGCGTGCGTTTCAAGACTTTCAAACCCTAGCGGATAACCGTCGCTTCAAAGTGTATTCAGCGATCAAGCCATCACGCTAGTGCGATGGCTTAAGCACGGCGGTTCACTCTGCAAAGAAAACGTTGAGCACGTGGTCGAGATGTACTTCCATCGCATGGCGAGCCGCATCGGGGTCACGTGCTTCAATGGCCTCAACGATTCGTTCGTGGTCGTCCTGAGAGCGCTGCGGCATGTCCGTTTCCATAAATAAGTCTTGGAGGCGGCGGAACATGGGACCGTATTTATGCCCGAGTAGGTGCTTGATCAACAGCGCATAGGCCGCATTGCCCGATGCTTCGGCAATGCGGATATGCAGCAGGCGATCCCCCGCGCAGTTGCGCCCGCCGTTGGCGTTGTCGGACACGTTGCGCTTATACGCTAAGCGCATCGCTTTCAGATCTTCTTCAGATGCATTCTGGGCTGCCAAGGCGGCAATTTCTGGCTCCAGATAGCGGCGCGTCTGAAGGAGAGAAAAGGGCGGAATTTCTTCATTTAAATTAAGTTCGATTTCGCTCTCGAACTCAGGGTCCAGCGCCCAGGGTTCGGTGCGTGCGGCTGCGCGCATCACCGGTTCGATAGGCGTATAGCGAGCGTCGAGCACCACCACACCATAGCCAACACGCACGGCCACTTGGCCTACTACTTCCAGGGCAATCAAAGCCTCTCTAACGGATGCACGACTAACGCCAAGTGATAGGGCAAGCTCGCGCTCAGGAGGGAGCAATGTTCCCGGAGGGAATTCTCCTTCGCTGATAAGCTGCTGAAGCTGATCAGCAATCTGACGATAGAGGCGCTGTGAGCGGATGGCTTGAATCGGCATTCGTGGTGCTTCCCGTCCATGTTATCGATGGTTTGCGGCTACAAGGCGTAGCGGCTAAAAAGAGGTAACGGCTAAGTTTAAAAATACCAAAGCCTATAAAGGCCACAGCTTATAAAGACTAAAGTTTATAGCGACTAAAGTTCATCTTAAAAAACCGTTATTTGGTCTTTTTGTGGCTTGCCAGGATGAAAGAAGTTCGCTCATACTCGATTCATTGGTCAGGCCATTGGATGTCCGGATGATTTGGCCTTATGTATGTTCCCACGATTTTCAGAGACGTGCCATCGCTATTAAAGGTGTGATATAGCATGAGACTCAAGAATAAAACTGCACTGATCACCGCCGCTGCGAACGGTATTGGGCGTGCCAGCGTTGAACGCTTTGTTGCCGAAGGCGCGCGGGTATTCGCCACAGATATCGACATTAGCAGCCTAGAAAATATGCCGGGCGTTGAGGCGTATCGCCTAGACGTAACGGACAGCCAGGCAATTCATGAGCTGGCTAGCTCGCTGCCAGCATTGGACATACTGTTTAACTGCGCAGGCATGGTTGCCGGTGGCAACATTCTGGAGTGCGATGAAGCTTCGTGGCAGCGCTCCATGGACCTGAACGTCACCTCGATGTTTCATACCCTGCAGGCTTTCCTGCCCGGTATGCTAAACAACGGTGGCGGCAGTATTATCAACATGGCGTCACTGGCGTCTAGTATTAAAGGTGTGCCCAATCGCTGCGCCTATGGCACCTCTAAGGCGGCGGTGATTGGGCTAACCAAGTCGGTAGCCGCCGACTTTATGACCCAAGGTATTCGCTGTAACGCGATTTGTCCTGGTACCGTTGAGTCGCCTTCGTTGAAGCAGCGTATCGCTGAACAGGCCCGACAAGAAGGGCGCAGCGATGCCGACGTGCTTGAGGCGTTTAAGGCGCGGCAGCCGATGGGCAGGCTAGGGCGCGTTGAAGAAGTGGCAGCGCTAGCGACATTTCTGGCCTGCGATGAGTCGCAGTTCATTACGGGCACCACTCAGTTAATTGATGGTGGCTGGGCCAACTGATTATTATAGGAGTCATAATAATATGAAACTCGTACGTTTTGGACAGCCGGGCCAAGAGAAACCGGGCATTATCGACAGCCAGGGCGCTGTGCGTGACCTTTCCGCCATCGTTGATGATATTGCCGGCGATGTGCTTAGCGATGAAGGGCTACAGGCACTGCGCGACCTGGATCTTTCATCATTGCCAGAAGTCGCGGCGGATACTCGTCTAGGGCCCTGCGTTGGCCGCATTGGTAAGTTTATTTGCATTGGCCTTAACTATTCCGATCACGCTGCGGAAACCGGTGCTGAAGTGCCGCCAGAGCCGGTCATTTTTAACAAATGGACCAGCGCGGTGTGTGGACCCAACGACAACGTGGAAATTCCCCGCGGCTCTAAGAAGACCGATTGGGAAGTAGAGCTTGGCGTGATTGTCGGTAAGGGCGGGCGTTACATTGATGAAGCCGATGCCATGTCTCACGTGGCGGGTTTTTGTGTGGTTAACGATGTCTCTGAGCGTGCGTATCAGCTGGAGCGAAGCGGCACCTGGGACAAAGGTAAAGGCTGCGATACGTTTGGCCCCTTGGGCCCCTGGCTTGTATCACGCGATGACGTTGCTGACCCTCATCAGCTCAATATGTGGCTTGAGGTCGATGGCCACCGCTATCAAAACGGCAACACCCGCACGATGGTGTATCAGGTGCCTTTTCTGATTAGCTACCTGAGCCAGTTCATGAGCCTACAGCCCGGTGACGTTATTTCCACCGGAACACCCCCAGGTGTGGGCATGGGCCAGCAGCCAGCGATTTATCTTCGCGATGGGCAGCAAATGCGCTTAGGCATCGATGGCCTGGGTGAGCAGCTCCAGCGCGTTGTTCAAGCATAAGATGAAAAAGGTCAGTTAAATCTAACGTCGGCGCTAGCGGCTTAATTTGCCGCTGGCGCTTCACTCAATGAGATTGTCAGACCACTAGATGGCGGGATATTGCGCCGCCAAAGGTCTGACCACTGGATCAATGTACCTATTCATTTAACGTACCTATCAGGCTGTGTGGCACACGGTCTGTGCTTGGTGACCAGTGCTACGCGAAAAGGAATGCACTAATGCAAGTTCTCGTCTGTTCAAAACCGCATCACCTCGAACTAAGCCAGGCCAGCCGCCCAGCGTGTACCCCTGGCCACGCGGTTGTTCGTATTCGCCGTATTGGTATTTGCGGTACGGATATTCACGCCTACGGTGGCAACCAGCCCTATTTTGAATATCCACGGGTGCTAGGCCACGAACTGGCGGGGGAGGTGGTCGAGGCCGAGGACGAGCAATCGCAGCATTGGGTCGGTAAGAATGTTTACGTGATTCCTTATCTACATTGCGGTGAATGCCGCGCTTGCCTGCAGGGAAAAACCAACTGCTGCCAGCACATGCAGGTCATTGGTGTGCACCGAGACGGCGGAATGGCGGAGTACTTAGCCGTTCCAATCAGCCACCTTGTGGTCTCAGAAACGTTGAGCCTTGATCAGCTAGCGTTAGTGGAATGTATGGCTATTGGCGCGCATGCGGTACGACGTAGTCAGCTGCAGGTGGATGAGCTGGCCGTCGTCGTTGGCGCCGGTCCTATTGGAATGGGCGTGCTGCAGGTAGCTAAGAGCCATGGCGCACGTACGCTGATGGTAGACACTAATGCCTCACGGTTAGCTTTTTGCCGCGATGTGCTGGGCGCCGATGCCGTTGCGAATCCCCTGGAAGATGATGTTGCTGAACGCATCAGCCAATTGAACGGTGGGGCGCTGGCAGAGGTTGTTTTCGATGCAACCGGCAATCCTCGCGCGATGGAGGCAGGTTTCGATCTTGCCGGCCATGGCGGCCGCTATGTGCTGGTCAGTATCGTCAAAGCCGACATTGCATTTAACGATCCTGATTTCCATAAGAAAGAACTGACGCTGATGGGCAGCCGCAATGCGACGCCTGAGGACTTTGCCTGTGTCGTGTCGCTCATGGAAAGTGGCGCTATCAATGCCGATGCGATGATTACGCATCGTGCACCGCTCACGGATGTGCCCGCCAAAATGCCGCAGTGGTGTGATCCTGCCAATCACGTCATTAAAGCCATGATCACCATCGATACTGACGAGGCGCACTCATGAGTGACCTGATTGCGACGCAAACGCCCCATCTCACCCTGCGGGTCCACGCGCTGGATAATGTCCGAGTGGCACTCACCGACCTGCCTGCAGGCACGGTGATTGAAGATCAAGATACGCAGATTACTCTCCCTGGCCCCGTGCGCCATAAGCACAAGTTCGTACTGGGTGACATGGCGGTTGGTGATTTGGTTGTCATGTACGGCGTCACGGTGGGTAAAGTGACTCAGCCTATTGCCGCAGGCGGCGCTATTACCACCGAAAACCTAGTGCATTCGACGGATGATTTGTCTGCGAATAGCCAACAAACTGCGTGGCAGCCGCCCGCGGTCACCGCATTCGAGACGACCACGTTCGACGGCTATCACCGCCCCGATGGTCGAGTTGGAACGGCCAATGTTTGGCTCGTAGTGCCGTTGGTGTTTTGTGAAAACCGTAATATTGAGGTGCTTCGCCAGTGTGTCGCTGACGCGCTGGGTGACGACCCTTTTCAAGACTACAAGCGCATGGCGCGCCAGTTATTGCATGGCGACAGTGCGGCTGAGTCTACGATGTCTTCAAATGAGCGTTTATTTCCTAACGTTGATGGCGTGCGTTTTCTGGTTCATCAACTGGGCTGTGGCGGTACGGACGGCGATGCCGAAGCTCTCTGTCAGCTGCTGGCAGGCTATATTTGTCACCCCAACGTAGCGGGAGCAACGGTGCTGAGCCTGGGCTGTCAGAAAGCGCAGATCACCATGCTACAAAATGCTATCGCAGAGCGTGATCCAGCGGGCTACAAAACCGTTAGCTATTTCGAACAGCAGCGCTCTGAGAGTGAAGAAGTGTTAATTCGTGATGCGTTAACGGCTATTTTTGATGGCCTCAAGCAGGCCAATCAAGTCACCCGGCAGCCCGCACCGCTTTCTGAGCTCACGCTAGGCGTTGAGTGCGGCGGTTCAGATGGTTTTTCCGGGCTTTCTGCCAATCCGCTAGTGGGCGCAGTTGTTGATCGTTTAGTGGCACTGGGTGGCAGCGGTATTTTGAGTGAGTTTCCTGAGCTGTGCGGTGTCGAGCATGAGCTGCTTGCGCGCTGTAGTGATCCAAACGTTGCCGAGCGGTTTAGCTCGCTGATGGCAGCCTATCAGCGTCATGCTCATGCGGTCGGCGCCGATTTCTCTATGAACCCTTCGCCGGGCAACGTTCGTGATGGCTTGATCACCGATGCGATGAAGTCAGCCGGGGCTGCCAAAAAGGGCGGCGATAGCCCTGTGGTTGACGTACTTGATTATACCGAGCCCATGACGCGTAAGGGGCTTAATCTACTGTGCACCCCTGGCAATGACGTGGAGTCGACGACAGGCTTAGTGGGCTCCGGCGCCAACCTTGTACTGTTTACGACCGGATTGGGTACGCCGACCGGGAACCCCGTTGCACCGGTGCTGAAAATTGCCAGCAACAGCGAACTCGCCAGCCGTATGAGCGACGTGATCGATTTTGATGCCGGTCCTATTATTCGCGGTGAAACCGATATCGCGACACTGGCTGATGAGTTGCTGACGATGTGTATCGACACCGCATCGGGGCGCTATGTCACCAAAGCAGTGCGGCTGTCACAGCTGGACTTTATTCCCTGGAAGCGAGGCGTCTCGCTGTGAGTCTCCCGCTGCATCAAGCAAGCATCATTCAGTTTGGCACCAGCCGGTTTCTGCTGGGCCACGTGGCCGCCTTTGCTGGCGAGGCCATAGTTCAAGGCGTTAGCCAAGAGGCTGTACTGGTAGTGCAGACCTCTGATCGTCCGGAAGGCAAAGCCAAAGCCTCGGCCTTGGCGCAGCAGGCTAGCTACCCTTTACATGTTAAAGGCTTGCGCGACGGCTTACCTGTCGATGATCAGTATGCGGTTGGCAGTGTGGCTGGCTGTATGGTGGCTGCACAAGAGTGGGCGTCATTAGCGCGCCACTTTATCGATACGGCCCGCTGGGTGGTGTCCAATACGGGCGATAGCGGCTATCAGGTCGCCAATGATTCCAGCTTGGCGGATGTGCCTTCAAGTTTCCCAGGCAAACTTACCAAGCTGCTTTATGCGCGTTTTCAGGCAGGGCGGCCGGGACTGACGCTGCTTCCTTGCGAGTTGATTAGCCGCAACGGTGACGTGCTAAAAGAGCTTGTCGCTACCTTGGCTCGACTGGACTATCAAGATGCCGACTTTGACGCTTGGCTGGTATCCCAGTGCTGCTGGGTCAATACGCTGGTGGATCGCATCGTTTCAGCACCGCTTGAACCCATCGGCGCCGTTGCCGAACCCTATGCGCTTTGGGCCGTGCAACAAACGCCAGGCCTAGTCATGCCGTTTGAACATTCTGCCGTGCAAGTGGTGCACTCACTGCAGCCTTATGAATTACGCAAACTGCATATTCTCAATCTGGCGCACAGTTACCTGATAGATCAGTGGCGCTATCTGGGGTTGAGTGAATCAATAACCTACGTAAGAGAAGCCATGCAGGAGCCGCGGCTGCGTACGGCGCTTAATGAGGTGATAGCAGAGGAGGTGCTGCCCACATTATCCCGTGAGCTGCCCGACATGGACTTAGAAAGCTACTGGCAGAGCACGCTGGAGCGATTCGATAATCCGTATCTGGATCACCGCTTAGCAGATATCGCGAACTATCACCACGACAAGCTGGAACGTCGTTTGAAACCCGTAGTGAGCATGGCTAAACAACACAACATTCTAACGCCTCGGCTTGAAAAGGCGCTTGAGCGATAAGCATAGGCAACCGCGGCTTACCATGTGTTTGGCCGTCACTATTACTGCAGTTAAACAAAAAAAGTGGAGTACTACATGCGCCTTAATAAACTCACTCTTGCTATTACGCTTGCGACCGCAACCAGTATTGGCATTGTTAGCACCGCGAATGCCAGCACGGTGATTCGCGTGGCTTATGGCAACCAGCCAGGCGAGCCGGTGGACGTTGCTGTCAACCAGTGGGCCGAATGGGTGAACGAGGCTAGTAACGGTGAGCTGGAACTGAAAGCGTTCCCCGCAAGCCAGCTAGGCTCGGAAACCGACGTAATGGAGCAGGCGCGGTTTGGCTCAGCCATTATTTCGATTACCGCCTACAGTAATTTTCTTGACTCGGTGCCTGATCTAGCCGTTTTAGATGCGCCGTATTTAAGCGAAGACTTCGACTCTAAGCTCAAGGTTTTTGACTCCGAGTGGTTCGCTGAGCAAATGACCCTGCTGCAGTCGTCCGGTTATCACATTGTCATCCCTAATGCGGTGTATGGCGTTCGCCATTTGCTCACGCGTGAGCCGGTTAATACGCCGGAAGACCTCGACGGTGTAGGCGTGCGCGTACAGAACTCGCAGATGTATGTTGAAGCGATTCGCGCCATGGGCGCAACGCCGACGCCTATGTCGCTGGGTGATGTCTATCCCGCCTTGGCTCAGGGAATGGTCGACGGTGTCGAAAACCCGGCTGCCGTGCTTTACGGCGGAAAATTTTATGAAGTGGTCAAGCACCTGAGCTTAACGGCGCATATGCATACCGTCGCGCCTTTCGTTACCGGCCAGGCCTTCTGGGAACAGCTTGATGAAGAGCAGCAGCAAATTCTGACCGATACAGGCCAGCAAATGGCTGAATACCTGGCTGAGCTTGTTGCTGAAGATAGTGAGCAGGCGCTGGAGAAACTGCGTAGCGAAGGCGTGGAGATTCACGAAATAGATACCGCTCCTTTCCGTGAGCGGGCAGCCGAGCAAATTCCCTCCGCTTTTCCGCAGTGGACTGACGGTCTTTACGACAACGTCTACAAGATTATCAACGGCTGATTAGCGTGTGATTTTATGGTTCCCCGGCGTGCCGGGGAGCCTAATCGAGGAGGCTGGTATGAAGCGTATTTTTACGTGGCTGGATCGGGTCATGCGCCTTGATGAGGTTATCGCCACCGCCGCTGTTTTTGCTCTTTTCCTGGTGGCTATTAGCAACATATTTATGCGCTATCTATTTGGTTCGCCGCTGGCATGGACAGAAGAGATACTCCAATTGCTGCTGGTCTGGGCCACCTTTTTAGGCGCCAGTGCGCTGGTAAGGCGCCGTGAGCATGTGTTTATCAGCTTCGTTACTGACAAGCTTCCACCTCGCTTAGCACATTGGAATGAGCAGGTGTTCAGCGTTGGCATCATTTTGATCAGTGCCTTGGTCATGTTGTATTGGGGAACTCAGCTGCTCAGCTTCTCAGCGTTTCGCAGCACGCCGATGCTGCAAATTCCCTATTACTGGATTCACGTAGCTATCCCTGTCAGTGCGGTGGTGATGATTTATCACTGTGTGGTCCGGCTGATTCAGCGACATACACCATAGGAGCTCAATCAAATGGCTGTGAGTATTGCTATTGGCGCACTGTTTTTACTGTTTCTTGTAGGGACGCCCGTCGCCTTCGCGCTGTTTTTTTCTACGTTTCTGTACTTCATTGTCGGGGCCGATCAGCCGACGATGTTGCTGATTCAACGTCTGGCAGGGGGCTTGGAATCCGTATCGTTATTAGCGATACCGTTTTTCATTATGGCCGGCGTGTTCATGAACTATTCCGGCATTACGGACCGGCTGCTTAAATTAGCAGAGCTGCTGACACGGCGTATGCACGGTGGTTTGGCGCAGGCCAACGTTCTGTTAAGCACCTTTATGGGCGGGCTGTCTGGCTCTAACATTGCCGATGCCGCGATGAACTCAAAACTGCTGGTGCCTAGCATGACCGCCAAAGGCTATCCCAAGCCTTTTTCCAGTGCAGTAACGGCAGCTTCATCGTTAATTACCTCTACAATCCCCCCCGGTATTGCATTGATTGTCTATGGCTACGTCAATAACGTATCGATTGGGCGGCTATTTCTGGCAGGGGTTGTGCCCGGCGTGTTAATGGCCATCAGCTTAATGGTCTTGGTATCTTATTTATGCCGTCGGAATAACTATCAGCCGCCTGAGCGCAGCAAAGTGACGCGCCATGAATGGGTTAGCGTCACGCGGGCTGGCATCATCGCCTTAATGCTGCCACTGGTTGTGATCGGGGGTATTCGTATTGGTGTCTTCACGCCAACTGAAGCTGGCGCTATTGCGGTGCTCTATGCGCTGATTGTGGGTGTCTTCGTTTACAAGCAGATGTCGGTCAAGAGCATTGCACTGGCCACCAATGAGTCACTGTTGGCATCGGTCAATGTGCTCTTTATCATCGCTGTCGCTTCGGGCTTTGCGCGTTTTCTTACCTGGGAGCAGATCCCTCAAGAAATCGCTATGCTGCTGTCTTCAGAGGTCGGTAGTGCCATTGTCTTCCTGCTGTTGGCCAACTTGCTGTTGCTGGTACTGGGAATGTTTTTGGAGGGCAATGCGATATTGATTGTGCTGTCTCCGTTATTAGCCCCTGTGGCTGCTCAGTTCGGCATCGATCCGGTTCACTTTGGTATCATTTTTATCATTAATGCCACGATTGGAACCATAACGCCGCCTTTAGGCACGGTCATGTTCACTACCTGCAGCATCACTGGCGTCAAGGTTGCGGACTTTATACGTGCGGTCATGCCATTCTGGATGGTGATGGTAGGCATACTGCTACTGACAACCTTTGTGCCAGCGATCTCTCTTGCCCTGCCCGCGTTAGTTTTCTAACCGCTCTGTGTATATCCCCCGCTTGTTTAAATAGATAAAGGCGCAGAAGATTCTTCTGCGCCTTTATCCTTGAAATTGCCACATTCAACCACCGACGAAACAACCGTTCGGGTCTATGATGTGTCATACGCATTGGACGATTTAACAGACGTGAGTCGAGGTGGCCGTTATGACAGGAAACGTTCGAAATACTGCGGTTCTGGGCAGTGCTGTTTTGCTAGGCGGCCTTCTCGCGTTAGGGCTAGTATGGAGCGGCAGCTACATCAAAGGTGCCGCTGAGGTATGGCAGCAGTCGTCGCGTAGCGTCACCGTGCGAGGGTTGGCCGAGCGAGACGTCGAGGCCGACTTGGTATTGTGGCCGTTTAACTACACGGTGAGCGCCAATAGTTTAAGCGATCTAGAGCAGCAGCTAAGCAGCGGCGAGGGGGCGATTCGAGATTTTCTTCAGGCTCAAGGCTTTGCCCCAGAGCATGTGAGCTCGACACCGCCGAGAATTACCGATCAATTCAGCAATCAGTATGGTGCTCAGCGCCCGGATGAACGCTATCGCGCAGAAGCGACGCTGCTGCTGCGCTCGCCCGACGTTGAGGGCGTGATTGAAGCGATTCCTAACGCGACCTCGTTAGTGCGAGAAGGCGTACTGCTTTCACCTAGCTACGAATACCGCACGGAGTTTCTGTTTACGGGCCTGGATGCCATTAAGCCAGAAATGATTGCGGCCGCAACGGCAGATGCGCGTAACGCTGCACAGCAGTTTGCTGAAGATTCGGGTAGCCAAGTGGGTCAGATACGCCAAGCGACCCAAGGCTACTTTTCGATTGACGATCTAGATAGCTACACGCCGCAAACCAAGCGCGTGCGCGTTGTGACTACGGTCGACTACTCGCTTCAGGATTGAGCCTTACAGCGTTGCTATTAGCCGGTGTAATCGATGACGGTGATGGTATAAAACGTATAGCCGTTAGGCGTAAGCACCTTCGCTTCTTCACCGACCTGCTTACCTAGTAGTGCTTTGGCCATGGGGGCATCGATACTAATCCAGCGCTTTTTGGTATCGATCTCATCGTGGCCAACAATTCTAAGATGTACCTGCTCACCTTTTTCATCTTCCAGGCTCACGTAGGCACCAAAAAATACTTTGCTGGTGTCGGCGGGCAGGCGGTCGACAATTTGCAGCTCATCCAAACGTGTCGTCAGGTAGCTAATACGCGCAATCACGCGATTTAGCTCTTTCTTATTGTAGGTGTAATCAGCGTTTTCACTGCGATCGCCCTGAGCGGCAGCTTCGCCGACTTTGGCAGAAATTTCCGGGCGTTTAACGCGTGAAAGGTGATCTAAAATAGCGCGTAAGCGTGAAGCGCCCTCGCTGGTAATCAGGTTGCTCTTAGGGGCTTGACGCGGATCTTTTGCTGGATCGCGCCAGCGGGTCATGTTGCGGCCTTTCATTACCGGTTCCCTATTATGTATCGAGCTATCTACCTTACGTTAATTGCGGGAAGCATACCAAGCAACATGCGACTGGCGAATCATTCAAACGTTCGTTACATTGTTGGAGAGGCCCGCCGTTGTTAGGTCTCCACGGGACAACAATAATTTAGGAGCATGTATGCGAACTCTGTCTTTTGCACGTCTACCTTTAAAGCGTTCATTAATGGCCATCCTCATTGGCAGCGCGCTTACGCTGTCACCTCTTGCCGCCAAGGCCTTTGAAGGCGAGCTGTTCTCGCTGAAGAATCGCTGGGAACATACCGTTACCGACATGCCCGCGAATGAGCGGGAAAGCACGCTGAAGGCGCTGGCGGCAGAGGCGGGGCAGTTGGCGGAGCAACAGCGCGATAACGCCGACGTGCTGGTTTGGCAGGGCATTATATTGGCGTCTTATGCCCGTGAACGGGGCGGTTTAGGTGCACTGGGCACCGCGGGCGATGCTCGTGATGTGCTTGAACGGGCAATTGAGATTGATCCCCAGGGTAGCAACGGCTCGGCTTATGTCACCCTAGGTGCTTTATACGACCGTGCACCGGGGCGCCCCATCGGTTTTGGTAATAGCGATACCGCCGAGCGGATGTTCCAACGTGCTTTAGAGATTCGCCCAGACGGCATTGATGTTAATTATTACTACGCTGCTTTTCTAAAAGAAGAGGGCAATGAACAGGCCGCGCGGGAGCATGCACAGCGCGCGGTGGAAGGTACCGCCCGCGATAGCCGACAAGCGTCTGATGAAGCCTTGCGCCGTGATGCGCAGGCAATGCTAAGCGAGCTTTAACCTATCGCCTGAATTGGCATTCCCAGTGGCAAGCATTGATAATAGCGTCATTATCATCACTGGGAGTGCCTCATGGCGACCCGCTCTAAGAACGTATCTTCTCCAGGCTCCGCGCAGCCAGCCGCTCCTTTTAAGAACACCACGCTTAGCGTTGCGCTGTTAAATAGCGACGACGTTGAGCTGTTCAAGCGTGAAACGCTGCACCAGGGGTTTTTTCGCCTCGATGGGCTAGAGCTTCGTCACCGCCTATTTGAAGGCGGTTGGAGCGAGCCTATGCGCAGAGAAGTGCATAGCCGCTTTGATGCGGTAGGGGTGCTACTCTACGACCCAGAGCGCGATTCACTGGTGTTAATCGAGCAGTTTCGTGCGGGCGCCATTGACGATGCTTTATCGCCATGGAAGTTAGAATTTGTGGCCGGCTTAGTGGAAAAAGGCGAGTCGCTGGAAGACGTTGCCCGCCGAGAGGCGTGGGAAGAGGCAGGCTGTAAAGTGACGGAGCTAACCAAGCTGCACACTTATTACCCCAGTCCCGGTGCCTGCAACGAGCAAGTGACATTATTTTGTGGTTTGGTAGATACCCAAGGATTAGGCGGCATCCATGGGTTAGATGAAGAGCATGAAGATATTCGTGTCCACGTGGTGCCCTTTGCTAATGCTTGGGAACTCTTGGGCCTGGGAAGACTCGACAACGCCATGTGTTTGATTGGGCTACATTGGTTAAATAGCCAACGAGCGTCGCTGCGAGCCGCGTCACAGCGGGCGTCGACCTAACGTAAAATACATGCAAAAGCGAAAAAACGAGGAGTGAACATGGCGAGAACGGCCTATGTCACCGATTTAAAATCGCTCCAGGGGGAGTGCAGCGCCAACTACTTACGCTTGGTGCGCCTGGTCGGCGATATGGAGGCCGGCCAGCGACGTGATATCGCCCTGCGGGGAGATAAGCAGCATTTTGGTGACTTACATCTTTATATTCATGAGCAGGCGCCTTACACCACGATGGTGGATGTTTTTCAAAGCGGGCCGCTAGATACCGTCATGGAAAGCCCGCGTATGCGCGTGCATCTTTATCACGATGTACGCATGGCTGAAGTGACCGATTTTCAACGCGAGCGCCATTTCAACGGCCGCTATCGGTATCCCAATGCCCGCATGCATCAACCGGATGAAAAGCTTCAGCTAAATCGCTTTTTAGGTGAATGGTTGGCCCATGGCCTTGCCCACGGCCACAGCATTGACGTGCCGGAGATTCCCTAATGCGCCTTGTGCAAATTACCGATGCCCACCTTTACGCTGATATCAATGCGCGTTCTCGGGCGGGCGTGCCCTGGCGGCAGTTTCAGCAGGTACTAAGCGCGGTGGCGGATGAGCAGCCTGATATCGTGCTATTCAGTGGCGATATCAGCCAAGACGAGTCCGCCGCTTCTTATGCCTTAGCGGTTCAGGCCATGGACACTCTGCCGTGCCCCTGGTATTGGCTGCCCGGCAATCATGATCAGCTGGCGCTAATGACCGCCGAGCGCCCGCTGATTGAGGACGTAGCATGTGGTGCATGGCGTTTGCTGCTGCTTAATACGCGCGTGGAGGGCAAGCCTTTTGGGGAGCTGGGCAACGAGCGGCTAGCGGCATTAGACGAGCAGCTAAAAGCAGATGATCGGCCGACGCTGATTGTGATGCACCACCCGCCGGTGGACGTTGGCGCCGCGTGGATGGACGCCATTGGCCTGCAAGATAGAGAAGCTTTTTGGCAGCTGTTGAGCGCGTATCCTCAGGTTAGGATCATCCTGTTTGGCCATGTACACCAAGCCTATGCTCGGCGTCATGAAATAAGTAGCCATGAAGTGGGCCACCATGAAATAGGCGTATACGGCTGCCCGGCAATGGCCGATCAGTTTTTACCGGGGGCTGAGCATTTTGCGATTGATGAAGCGTCGCGGCCCGGCTATCGGGTGATCGACCTAGACGGAAGTGAGTGGCAGACCTGGGTCGAGCGAGTCGCGGTATAGCTAATTTATGGCTATGAATATCTCGATAGGCGATAAAGATATAAAAAGATAGTTATTAATTCTTTTGGGTTATTATGGGCTCGGCGTTACCCTACCTGCATTCGAACGTACATTTTAAGAACGTACACTGTATTTTATAGCTTGTACGACGAGCTAGTTCTTGCGAGGTATGGGCCATGACCCAATTTTCTACACTGTCCTCAGAGATACCGTCTTCCAAGACGGTATCTTCAGCGTCGCTGCGCGAGGTTTCTGTTACACCTGACGCCGCGCGCTTGACCCACCTTAAGCAATTAGAAGCTGAGTCTATCCATATCATTCGCGAAGTGGCGGCTGAGTTTTCCAACCCGGTCATGATGTACTCGATCGGCAAAGATTCTTCGGTCATGCTGCATCTAGCGCGCAAAGCTTTTTATCCCGGTACGCCGCCATTTCCGCTGATGCACGTGGACACCACGTGGAAATTTCGCGAGATGATCGAGTTTCGTAACCGCATGGCGGCAGAAGCGGGTATGGAGCTGATCGTGCATACCAATGAAGAGGGGCGGGCCGCTAATATCAACCCGTTCGATCACGGCAGCGCTAAATACACCGACATCATGAAAACTCAGGCGCTCAAGCAGGCGCTAGACAAGCATGGATTTGATGCCGCTTTTGGCGGCGCGCGCCGCGATGAAGAGGCGTCGAGGGCCAAAGAGCGCGTTTACTCATTTCGCGACAAATATCATCGCTGGGATCCTAAAAATCAGCGCCCTGAGCTGTGGAATGTGTATAACGCCAAGGTCAATAAAGGCGAGTCAATCCGTGTGTTTCCGCTTTCCAACTGGACCGAGCTGGATATCTGGCAGTACATCTACCTAGAGTCGATCCCTATTGTGCCGCTGTACTACTCGGCCAAGCGCCCGGTGGTCGAGCGCGACGGTATGCAGGTGATGGTTGACGATGATCGCCTGCCGCTGGCGCCAGGTGAAGTGCCGGAACAAAAGTCCGTGCGGTTTAGAACGCTTGGCTGTTATCCGCTGACCGGTGCCGTCGAATCCGAAGCCGCGACGCTTCCAGAAATTATTCAAGAGATGCTGCTGACCCGAACGAGCGAGCGAAGTGGCCGTGCTATTGACCGCGATCAAGTCGGTTCGATGGAGAAGAAAAAGCGCGAAGGCTATTTCTAAAGGCTATTTCTAAAGGAGTAGGGCTAATGTCACATCAATCGACTTTAATCGCTGACAATATCGAGCAGTATCTGCACGAGCACGAAAACAAAGACCTGCTGCGTTTCATCACCTGCGGCAGCGTCGACGACGGAAAATCTACCCTGATTGGGCGTTTGCTACACGATTCGAAAATGATCTTCGAAGATCAGCTGGCTGCCATTACCCAAGCCTCTAAAATCAATGGCACCACCGGTGATACCGTCGATTTGGCGTTGTTAGTGGATGGCTTGCAGTCAGAGCGCGAGCAGGGCATCACGATCGATGTGGCGTACCGTTTTTTCTCCACCGATAAACGCAAGTTTATTATCGCCGATACGCCGGGGCACGAGCAGTACACGCGCAACATGGCCACCGGTGCCTCAACGGCGAGTCTGGCGATTATTTTAATCGATGCCCGCTACGGCGTGCAGACGCAAACTCGTCGCCATAGCTTTATTGCCGACCTGCTGGGTATCCAGCATTTGGTGATTGCGGTCAATAAAATGGATTTGGTGGGTTTTTCCGAGCAGCGTTTTAACGAAATAGTGGCTGAATACCGCGCGTTTGCCACGAACCTTCAGGCGCCGGACATTCGCTTTGTGCCTATGTCCGCGCTTAATGGCGATAACGTAGTTAATCGCAGCGAGCAAACGCCCTGGTACTTCACCGCCGACTACCAAGGGAAAACGCTGATTGAACTACTTGAAAGCGTTGAAATTAGCCGCGATCAGAATCTCAGTGATCTGCGCTTGCCAGTCCAGTACGTGAACCGTCCAAATCTTGATTTTCGCGGCTACTGCGGCACCTTAGCGGCGGGCGTATTGCACTCTGGGCAAGCTATTAAAGTGCTGCCTTCGGGTAAAGTGTCCACGGTGGCAAGAATCGTGACCTTTGATGGTGATCTCGCGGCGGCTTATCCAGGCCAGGCAATTACCGTTACCTTGGAAGATGAGATCGATATTTCACGCGGCGACTGGATCGTGGCCGCGGAAAGCGAGCTGCCGCTCTCAAATACCTTTAAAGCCGATATTGTCTGGATGCAGGAAGAGGCATTAACCCCCGGCAAGCTTTACGATTTCAAACTAGCAACGCGCGATCTTTCCGGCCAAGTCAGTACCATTGATTATCAAATCGATGTGAATACGCTAGAAAAGCATGCCACGGACTCGCTCGGGCTCAATGCTATCGCTCGTTGTGATGTTGAATTGACCGCCGCTATTCCAGTTGATGATTATCGCACCAGCCCTGGTACCGGCAGCTTTATCATCATTGATCGGCTGACCAACGTGACTGTCGGTGCTGGAATGATTAGGGGAGCCGCCGGTGAACCTAGCGTTGCGGCCAATGCAACCGACTGGGCGGCCTTTGAACACGACCTCAATGCGCTGGTTCGAAAGCATTTTCCCCATTGGGAAGCTAACGATATTAGTAAGCTGTTAACGCGATAAACCGCCATGGGCTATTAATAAATAGCTCTAAAGTGCAGTTTTTAAAAGCGGCATACAGCAAAACGGCACGCCCTGAGGGCGTGCCGTTTTGTTTAGGCGGGAAAGGGTTACTCAGCGTTAGGGAAAAACAGTTGCTGCCCATCGACTTCGAAATCGGCAATCGCTTGCTGACCTTCTTTAGAGACTAGCCATTCGTGCCACTGCGCGGCGAGATCATGCTTCAAGTGCGGGTGACGTTCTGCTGAAAGCAGCAGGCTACCGTATTGGTTGAACAGCGCCTCGTCACCTTCAAACAGCAGCGTTAAGTCCTGCGGGTTTTCAAACGCAACCCAGGTAGCGCGGTCGGTGAAGGTGTAAGCATCCATTCCCGCGGCGGTGTTTAGCGTGGGCCCCATGCCGCTGCCCAGCTCACGATACCACTCACCTTGCGGTGTTATTCCAGCGTCTTCCCACAACCGTAGCTCTGCGCGGTTGGTTCCGCTATCGTCACCGCGCGAGGCGAAAGGAGATTCGCTTTCAGCGATTTGCTGCATGGCATCGACAACCGTTTCGCTGTCACTAATGCCGGCGGGGTCATCACTGGGGCCCACAATCACGAAATCGTTGTACATCACATTCAGGCGTTCCGTGGCGTAACCGTCGGCCACAAACTGCTCTTCACCTGCCGTGTCGTGAACCAACAGGCTATCGGCATCGCCACGACGACCTATTTCGAATGCTTGACCGGTGCCTACGGCCACGACGCGTACGTCAATTCCGGTTTTTTCAGTAAACGCGGGAATAATGGCGCCAAACAGGCCCGAGTTTTCAGTAGAGGTCGTCGAGGCCAGCGTAATGTAGTCATCGTCTGCTAGCAGCGTGCCGCTCCACGTTAGGCTTAGAGCGCCAGCGGTTATCAGTGCGGTAGTCTTATTCATTGTAGTGCTCCTTGAGCGCTGCTCATCATTGCCAGGATTTATCCATGCTGTATTTCATCAATGCTATGGTTCATCAGTGCTAATGTGAAGCAAAGCCAGCGTTACCAGACCAGCTCGCCGCGAATAAACGCGCTTGCTTCGCGGGAGGCGGGTGCGGAAAAAAACTGCTTGGCGGGGGTGTGTTCAAGCAAATGCCCATTATGCAGAAACACGACGTCATCGGCTAAGCGGCGTGCTTGGTGCAGGTCATGGGTGGACATCACGATGCGTGTGCCTCGGCGATGAAACTCGAGCACTGCATCTTCAACGGCCTTGATGGCCGCGGGGTCTAGTGCGGAGGTAGGCTCATCGAGAAACAGTACCTGCGGATTCAGCAGCCAGGCCCGCGCTAGCGCTAGTCGTTGCTGCTCCCCGCCAGATAGTACCCGCGCAGGGCGCTGCGCTAAATGCGCTAAACCAAACGTATCCAGTGCCTGCATGGCCTGGGCTTTGCGAGAAATACTGTGACCTGCTGTGCGGTTGAGCGCTGGCCGCAACGTTTTGTTAATGGCGAGGACATAGGTGAGATTATCAAGCGCTGAGCGACGCAGCAGCACTGGGCGCTGAAATACCATGGCCTGAGTAGGGGCTGTGCCTTGCCAACCCACAGCACCGCTGGTGGGGGGCAGTAAGCCATGAGCTAGGCGCATTAGCAGGCTTTTTCCTGCACCGTTAGGGCCCATGATCAGCGTACGCTGGCAGCCCGATAGGCGAAGCGTGGTGGGCTTTAGTAACGTATGGCCACGATGCGTGAACGCAGCGCCGTCAAATGCAAGCGTCGCCACCGGAGGCGGTTGGCTTGCATTCATCCCAACCTCTTTTTGGCCGTTTCGCCGATCATGTGCGCGATAGCGTTAATCATCGTCACCAGGATGAGTAAAATAATCCCTAAGCCGAGCGCCATGGGCAGATTGCCCTTGCTGGTTTCTAAGACAATGCTGGTAGTCATCACGCGAGTGACTCCATCGATATTGCCACCTACAATCATGACCGCGCCTACCTCTGCGCTGGCGCGGCCAAAGCCCGCCAGAATGACTGTTAGAAGCCCAAAGCGCGCATCCCACAGCAGCGTTGGAATCATGCGTGGGCGGGTCAGTCCTAATGATTGCAGCTGCTCGGCATACTCGCCATGCAGCGTTTCAATCTGCTGGCGGGTCAGTGCGGCGATGATGGGCAGTACTAAAATGACCTGGGCGATGACCATGGCGGTGGGCGTAAATAGCAGCCCCCAGCTGCCTAATGGGCCGGCGCGTGAAAGCAGTAGATACACGCACAGCCCTGCTACGACGGGTGGCAGTCCCATTAATGCATTGAGAACGATGATAACGGCATTACGCCCTGGGAACCGCCAAAGGGCGAGAGCCGCACCTAAGGGCAGCGCTAATAGGCCGGCGATCACTACCGCCATGAGTGATACCTGCAGTGACAGCATCACGATGGAAATGAGCGCGCTGTCCATACTCAGAATGAGAGCGAGGGCAGTGCTAAAGGCATTGTCACTGGTTAGCATAGTGGCTGGTTGGCATGGAACGTAGGCATCATTCTTATGTGTAATTAAGCATGATGTACTGAACAGCCCATAATTGCACACCCGACGGGCATTAATTGTGCATCGTTATTCATCAGCGTTAAGCGATTAGCAGGAGTGCTTGACGCTGTTACTATATACGCCAAACTGATATTGGACGGCTGCCGTCTATCATCACGAAAAGGAATGCATGATGAATCAATCATTGAATGGCCCCGTTTACGCTGGTCAACACGCTTGATGGGCTTAATGCGCCGGTGGGCAAGCTTTGTAAAAAGGGTAGTGCACATTATTGCCAAGCCTATTAAGGGCGACAGTGGCCGTGGTGGCATGGTGGTTCACCCCTATCGAGGTTATGGCTCGCAGAATGAAGTGTTTGTCATGGGGCGAGTCTTTCGTCAGGCTGCCTTAGGCCGCGCTATCCCTCGGCATGGAATGCTGCGTGATACTGCCGACGTTGCACGCCGGATTTTTCGTCGCGGCCTGGCCCATGCCCAGGTTGAAATTCATCTTGGCGAAAATCAACTCTGTGTCGGCACCGATCGGGATGGCTACTTCGACATGCATCTGCCGATCAGTCATACCCTGCCTATTGATGTATCGTGGCATCGTGCCGATATTCTGGTCCATTGCCAGGGCGAGACGCCGGTACGTACTCACGTTGAAGTCTACGTACCACCGCCTGAAGCGGACTTACTGGTGATCAGTGATATCGACGACACCGTCATGTTCACAGGCGTGGCGGAAAAGCTTAAAATGCTTTATCGCCTGTTTGTAAAAAAACCCCACCGCCGTACCGCGTTTCCCGGCGTAGCAGCGCTTTATCAAGCGCTTCATCGTGGCGCTAGTGAACGCATCGAAAGGCCCATTTTGTATGTCTCCCGCGGCCCTTGGGCAATTTACGAAATGCTTGAAATCTTTTTTCAGATTAATCGTATTCCCGTCGGCCCTATTCTGTTTCTTCGCGAGTGGGGGATCTCTTGGCGCCGCCCCTGGCCGCGTCGTGCAGAAGACCATAAGCGTGATCTGATCGACCGAATGCTTACCCTTTACAATGATATGCCGTGTATTTTAATCGGCGACAGTGGGCAGCACGATCCAGAGGTTTATATCGAGATCGTGAAAGCCTACCCGCATCGTATTAAGGCTATTTACATCCGGCGAGTTGATAAAGACCCTGAGCGTGAAAAAGCTATTCAGCGGCTGCGTGATGAGCTGGCCGGTACCGAGTGTGATTTGGTGCTAGCTGCCGACAGCGTGCTGATCGCGGAGCATGCTTACGCTCAGGGCGATATCTCAGCCCATGGCCTAGCGGCGGTGAAGCGCGATGTTGAAGAACATCGCAACGATCCTGATCCTACCTAAACAGCTTGGGGCACTGAGTCTGCCCCTTCATTTGCGGTGAATTGCCATGGTCGTTGTGTTAATCGTGCTGGCGCTGGCTATTTTTGTGCTCCCCAATGTATGGGCTAAGTGGGTGCTCAAACGACATACGCGTGGCCGGGATGACTACCCTGGAACGGGGGCTGAACTTGCTGAACACTTGCTGCGTCGACTAGGCGTTCAGGGCGTTAACGTGGAACGCACTGAATATGGGGATCATTACGACCCAGAAGCGCGCTGTGTGCGTCTTTCGCCTGATCATTATGATGGCCGATCGCTAACGGCGGTGACGGTGGCTGCCCATGAGGTTGGTCATGCCATTCAGCATCATCAAGGCTATTCACCGCTGCTGGCACGCAGCCGTTTAGTTGGGGTCGCCCAAAAGGCTGAGAAGCTTGGCGCTATTTTAATGATGGCCGCGCCTTTTCTATTCCTATTAACGCGGCTGCCTGGCGGGCTGGCAATCGTGGTTGTATTGGCGGTGATCAGTTTCGGTACCGCCGCGCTGGTGCATCTAGTGACGCTTCCCGTGGAGTTTGACGCAAGCTTTAACCGGGCGCTGCCGCTGCTGAAGGAATACGTGCCGCCTAATGACATGGCCGGCGCGCGGCACGTGCTTACCGCCTGCGCTTTTACCTATGTGGCGGCATCGCTCGCCAGCGTCATAAACCTAGGCCGCTGGCTGGTGATTTTACGGCGCTGAGCCTAACCGTGTTTCCTGACAATAGTTTATTGAAAATGGCGTGTCTAAAAGGCCTTATTAGCCAAAATGACTGCCCGGCGCGGCGCCAGGCGCCAAAGCCTATTTGAGCTGCTGAAGATGTTCAAGCGGTGCGGGGCGGTGATAGAGCACGCCCATAGAGAATGTCGTGTCGAAAAAGCCCAGATTCTTGGGTACATCTTCAATACCAACACTGATGGTCAGTGCTGCATTATCCAGCAGGTACGCAACGTTTTTTTGCATGTCGCTAAAGCTACTGAGTGTGTTAAAGCGCCTATCAATAGCTATTTTAGGGATACTGCTGCATTAATTAGATCGGTATTCAAATAATTTATACCCCCCTTAAAAAAACCAATTTGTTGAGCCGCGCTCTTCTATGACATTTTGTAGTACTTATTATGTGCTTAACTATGTCAATAGGATTGGACGATGGACGCATGCCTGCCGATTAATACTGTTTGTTTGTTAAATGATCTAAAGTTTGTGAGAGAGCTTTTGTCTTTTGCATAATCTCTTTGGCTAATAAATTTTTTATTTATTAAATTATATTCAGAGTTTTTGAATACTCTCTTCTCTATCTTTAGAGGAAGTTTGCGATGATGTTTTCAAGGGAATTATCAAAATTAATTATATCTTTATGTGATGAAGATCTTACATTAAGTGCTCTGGATAATGCGAAGACGGTTATATTGGATACATTAGGCTGCGCTTTAGCTGGTGCGAATGAGCCAGCCGTCGAAATGTTAGTTACCACTCCTGGTATTGCTACGAAAGGAAACGTTAGGTTAATTGGCCGAACTGAACGATTAGATGTACTCAATGCGGCGCTGGTTAATGGCACGGCGGCGCATGCTTTGGATTTTGACGATGTAAATACAGCCATGGGGGGGCATCCTTCCGCCCCTGTACTTTCTGCATTAATGGCTTGCTGCGAACTTGCACCATATTCTGGAAGAGAGCTGCTGTTAGCATTTATAACGGGATTTGAAACAGAGACTCGTTTGGCGCGTGCGGTTAACTTTCATCACTATCAACTAGGATGGCACCCTACCGCCACGCTGGGAGTATTTGGTGCTGCTGCTGCCTGCGCTAAGTTAATGAAACTGAATGAGGAGCAAGTAGCAACTTCGCTCGCATTTAGTGCAAGCCTAGCCAGTGGGTTGAAAGCTAATTTTGGCACTATGACAAAGCCCTTTCATGTGGGCCATGCCGCGCGTCATGGGCTAATGGCTACATTAATGGCACGCCAAGGATGGACCGCTAGTGCAGATGCATTCGAACACGAACAGGGGTTCTTTAATGTGTTTAATGGTAAAGGTAACTATAACTTTTATCGTGCGTTTGAAGAGTGGGCAGCTCCTCTAGACATAGTATCCCCTGGTATTGGCATCAAGCTTTATCCATGTTGTGATAGTACCCATACTAGTATCGATGCCGTAAGTCTTTTACACGCTGAGCATCAGTTCAATGAGGTTGATATTGAGCGAATTGAGGTAATGATCCATCCTCTTAGGTTAACCCATATCAATCGTCCTAATCTTCGTAGCGCAACAGATGCAAAGTTTAGTGTTCAGTACTGCATTGCATGCATGTTAATTGATAAAAAGATTGATTTTAATAGCTTTTCGCCTTTGGCATACGAAAACTCTAAGGTGCAGGCTTTAATGTCAAAAATTCAAGTGTTTCCACATCCCACCCCTGAACAATCTTCGGTTGGAAACTATCTAACGGATTTGCGTATACAAATGAAGGACGGTATTTGGCTCGAAAAACGAATGGAACAACCGCTAGGTCGACATATTGACGAGCCTGCTCCATTAGAGTTGATCCTAGAAAAATTTGAAAGCTGTGCTTCTTTGGTATTGAAGGCTAGTGCTGTAAAGAAACTCTCCAACGCGGTCATGAGTATAGAGAATTTTTCGGATGCTTCTGAACTTGTAAAGCTCTCCTCGCTAGATACTTGAAACGATCGTTAAATAAAGTCAACTCATTGTCTTGTCGCTAAGCTAATGATTATACTCTAGCTGTATGCATATACTCTGTATCGTCCTCTGGGTAGATTGTAAAGAAGTCAATAGTGTAGAAAGAAACGAAAGCTTCAGTAGCAGTAGCAGCAACACAAAAAGTTCAAAAGCGATAAGTTATTCTAAAAAGCGATGGGTTTTATATTGTTTATTTTAATTATTTTAATTATTTTTTTATGCGTTATATGATTGGCTTTTGTAGTTCCTAAAGATAGCACCATGCGCTAGGAATCAAATTTAGCAGCATGCTGTGAGTGGAGCCGTGTATATGATTAATTGAAAAGATGTTAATAATTAGTCTAATAGACTTTTGTTGTAGATTGTTTTTTTAAATTATTATTTTTTAAACTATTGTTTTTTAAGTTTTTTTTAATTATATTTTTAATTTTTGTCGGGTATAGGTCGAGGCTATATCTTTTGACAAAAAACGCATTCGATTGCCCTTGGCCTTTTATTTAAAGTGTTATTTCTAACGGAGGGGTTTTAATGAAAATATTTTTAAGGCGAGTCACGCCAACAGGTTGTGCATGTATAGGGTTACTAGGAGCCGCATTGTTCTTTGTAGTGATAGGGAGTCGTTTGGATTTTGATGCTGCTTTTTTTCCTGTCACTATTTTAGTAGCAATCTCTGCCCTTAGTATCATTCTTTTTTTCCAAGAGGGCCTTTTTAAGGCATCAGATAGTGCTGTTAAAGACTTATCAGTTCCTATTGGTAAGGTTTTGCTAGGGATTTTATTTACAGCTATATATGTATTAGCTGTTCATTTTATAGGTTTTTTCTTCTCTACCTTTATAATGATTCCTATTGTGAGCAAGGTGTTTGGTTATCAATGCTGGTCGCGAAGCATCATTTGTTCATCTGTATTTACAATAATGCTTTATCTTCTATTTGAAATTGCTATGGGAAGAAGTTTGCCCCACGGCCTATTGATCTGAGGTTGACATATGTTTCATGCATTATGGGAAGCATTGCCAGGTATTTTGGACTTAAGTAGTCTATTGGCAATTGCAGTGGGTGTTGTCGCCGGTATATTTCTTGGGGCTCTTCCTGGCCTTAGCGCTACACTAGGTATTTCTGTATTACTGCCTTTTACTTTTGGGTTAAGTCCCCAAGTTGCTTTAGGTATGATGGCAGGGATTTATAATGGATCAATGTATGGTGGAGCTATTCCGGCTATTCTGCTTAATATTCCTGGGACGCCTTCTGCAGTAGCGACGACATTTGATGGCTACCCGATGGCGCAGCAGGGGCGCGCAAATGAAGCTTTACGGGTTGCATTAGTTTCTTCCGCTATTGGTGGTATTGCCAGTGGCTTAGCGTTAATGCTTTTAGCACCTCCACTAGGCAGTGCAACACTCATGTTTGGGCCTATTGAGATATTCTGGGTTTCAGTTTTTGGTATTTTGAGTATTGCGTTGTTAATTAAGGGAAATGCAATAAAAGGCCTCATTAGTGCAGGCATAGGCATTTTTGTGGCTACTGTTGGCATTGATCCCGTAAGTGCAAGTGAGCGTTTTACATTTGGTTCTATATATCTTGGTGATGGTATAAGTGTCATTGTACTTCTTATCGGTCTATACGCTCTTCCTCCAGTAATTGATACGCTAACTAATCCTTCATCTAATAATAAACAACACCAAAATAACTATAGTGCTGGAGGTGTTGCATCTTTTATCTCAATGTTAAGATTTTGGAAAACTTGGATAAGATCTTCATTGATCGGTATTGCAGTAGGTATTTTGCCAGGAGCAGGTGGATCATTTGGAACCTTCATTAGCTATAATGAAGCAAAACGCAATGCTCGTAATCCGGATGACTGGGGTAAGGGGGAACCAGAAGGCGTGGCTGCTGCAGAAACTTGCAACAATGCTGATACTGCTGCTTCAATGATTCCTGCGTTGACACTTGGTATACCTGGTACTTCGGTAGCCGCCGTTATGCTTGGTGGTTTTTTAATTCACGGTCTTCAGCCGGGTCCCAATTTGTTCCGAGAGCATCCAGATGCTGTTTTTGGCTTTATGTGGCAGTTCTTAATTGCCTCAGTAATGTTGATTTTTCTTGGTGGATCGGTAGCAACGAGAATTTTTTCGAAAGTTCTTTACTTGCCTAAGCAATTGCTCGCAAGCACCATTTTATCATTGATGGTTGTGGGGGCTTATTCTATTCATGAATCTATGTTCGATGTTTATTTAATGCTTGGTTTTGGCGTTATTGGATATATTCTTGATAAATTGAAATTCCCTATGGCTCCAGTAGTCCTTGGTGTTATTTTAGGTGGCTTTATGGAGTATAACTTTCGGCTATCTATGCTTATGAGTGGTAATGATATTAGCGTCTTGTGGGGGTCTATAACATCTGTAGTTTTGATAGTATTAGTCTTCGGGCTAATAGCTTTAACTCTGCTGAAAGATAAGGTTTCGGCAATGATCGGCAAAAAATACCAACCTAAGTGAGGGCTTGAAATGAATTACAATAAAACTTTATTAGCAACGATGTTTGCATTGTTAGCGCCAGTGGTAGCCCAGGCTGATTTTCCTCAAAAAAATATTACGATTATTGTTGGATATGGTCCCGGAGGAGGGTCTGACATAACCGCACGCGTGGTTTCTCAGTATCTTGAGAAATACCTAGATGGGAATGTCAGTGTTGTGGTGAGAAACGTTCAAGGTGCTGGCGGAGTCATTGCATTAACTCAAGTTTCTCGAGCCGAGCCTGATGGCTATACCATCGGTGCATTTAATGTGCCTGCATCTAACGGTAGGATGAAAGATCGCTCTGTTTCATATGGACTGGATAGTTTTGATTTTCTGGCAGGTGTAGCATCAGACCCGAATACGTTAGTCGCATTGAAAGGAAGCGGTATAGAGACCCTTGATGAGCTAGCAGAAGCATGTGCTAGTGAAGAGCGTCTGACATTGGGTGTTGCTGGGTTCGGTGGTGAAGACCATTTTGCCGCCCGGCAAATTGAAGATAAACTAGGGTGTAGCTTCACCTATGTTCCGTTGGGTGGGGATGGCCCAGCCCGAACAGCCGTAATGGGGGGGCATGTTAACTTGGCCGTCGTGAATGTCAGCGCGGCTTATAATTACCAGGAGGCGCTCAGTTTCCTTGGTGTGATGGATCAATCTCGTTCTCAATATGTAGAAGAAGTGCCAACTTTTATAGAGCAAGGTTATGATATTGAGATGGCTTCTACTCGAGGCTATGTGTTGCCTGCCGGAACACCGCAGGAGATTGTAGAACAGTATCTTTCTGCATTTACAGAGATGTTTAATGATCCTCAGTTTATTCAGGATATGGGACGTGAGGCGGTGCCTGCGATTTATTTCGATGCAGTGGAATGGACAACGTTAGCTGAAGCTCAGGATAAAATAGTCACAGAGCTTTGGGAAAACTCTCCATGGAAGTAGTCCGAGAGGTCTTAAGGTTTAAGTGAGGATGCTGTGGGTATGGTGCGGTCGGCTCTAATGAGGATCGGCCGAAAGAGAAGGAGGAAATATGAAAGCCAGTATTCGCAGTCTTGAAGTATTTCGTTCAGTGATGCATACGGGGTCTGTCAGTAAAACAGCCATTGAATTAAATGTATCTCAGCCAACAGCCAGCGGGATTATTAAACGCTTGGAAGACATTATCGGCGTACCGCTTTTTAACAGGTTAAATTTCGGTCTATCTCCGACGCCAGAAGCTGTTCAGTTGCTGCCAGAGGTAGAGAGAATATTTGACCACTTTGCACACATGCAGGCCAAAATTGATAATATCGTCCAGGGTGGCGACGCCTTTTTAGCGGTTCAGTCGATTCACTCAATGTCCAAGCGTTTTGTTGCACCAACGATTAAAATATTCACTGAATTGCACCCCCGTGCTCGTATATCAATTCACGCAGGGCAGTCTTCCCAAGTTATTAGTAATGTGGAAGTAGGCTCATTTGATGTTGGGTTTATTTATGGCACTAAAGAGAGTGAAGTGCTTGAAGCGTTGCCGCTGAAAAAAATACAGTATCGTTGCATCGTACGTGAAGGCAGCCCCTTGGCGTCAAAATTAATGTTAGATATTGATGATATCCTTACTGAAAAGCTAATACTTAACCGGAGTGGTACTTATTTGCGCCAAGCAGTAGAGCGTACATTTCAAGCGCAAGGGATTACTTTAACACCACAAATTGAAGCAGGTACGATACAAGCCTATGAGTTGATCAGTAATGGTGTTGGTATAGGTATTCTTGATGATTCACTCATTTCAGAGGGATATTACAAGGGGTTGGTGTCCTTGCCCACAGCGTTTGATATTAGCGTTCAGGCATCGCTAATCTATAATAAGAATACCTCGCTATCCTTTTTTGCTAAACAGTATATTGAGTTGGTTTGTAATTATTTTCATGATGATGAGGGGGTTGAGGTAAGTGCATTAAAAAATGTGCTGAATAGCTCACCTTAATATGAAGTACGATGAGTTGAATAAATTGTCGAGTAATTTGCTCTTGCTATGTTTGGGGACCACGTTTGAGTGCAATAATGAGCCCTATCATCGGTGAAAATGTGGTCATTAACTACATAGAACAGACGATTAAAAAACGTGCCATCATCCAGCCCTGTCTAATAGCGCGATTGATTGAAAATAGCTTATCGACAATGGTATGCCTAGAAAGGCTTATTGGCCAAAATGACTGCCCGGCGCGGCGCGGGGTAGCCTTCTATGGTTCGGGTGCGGTCGTCAGGGTCAAGAAAATCAGCCAGCGACTGATAGGTCATCCATTCGGTTGAACGCTGCTCTTCGAGCGTGGTGACGGCTTCATCGACCACTCGCACGTTGGTGAAGCCGCAGCGCTCCAGCCAGTGGCAAAGCGCTTTTGATGAAGGTAGAAAGTAGACGTTGGGCATCGCAGCGTAACGCTCGCCGGGAACAAACACCGTTTGCTCATCGCCTTCCACGATCAGTGTTTCCAGCACCAGTTCGCCGCCAGGCGCCAAGGCTGCTTTAAGCTGCTGAAGATGTTCAAGCGGGGCGGGGCGGTGATAGAGCACGCCCATAGAGAATACCGTGTCGAAAAAGCCTAGGTTCTCGGGCACATCTTCTATGCCGACGGGTAAAAACTGCGTTCTCCCGCTGTCGGCATCGCCTACAAAGTGGCGAACCGCCTGAAACTGCCAATAAAAACGCGGCGATGGATCGATAACGAGTACGAACGCTGCGCCGGCACCGGCCATCCGCCACGCGTGATAACCGCTACCCCCTCCGACATCCAGCACCTTGCGATACTTTAGCGGCGCCAAATGCGGTAAGACTCTTTGCCACTTCCAGTCTGAACGCCACTCTGTATCAATATGAATCCCGCCCAGCTGAAAAGGGCCTTTGCGCCATGGCGCGAGCTTTTTAAGTAGATTAAAGCATTGGCGCTGTTGGCTATCATTGAGTGCGAGCTCAACGCTGACGGTATCGCTGTTGAGATCAACGTTACGCTCGCGAGGCAGCGCGGGCAGTTTGGCAACGGCCTTCTCCCAGGCGGGAAGATCGCCGTGGCGGTTGCGGTCAAGCCCCTGGGCAAGCTGCTCGGGCAGTTTGGCGAGCCAGGCGGTGAGCGACGGGTCTATGACCGCTTGATCCAAAAAAGCTTGGTAAAGGGCGCGATGATGCTCGGGTAAATCCACCTCAGCCCTCCTTAAACGCGATCAGCGAGGCAAAGTTCAGGTACTGAAACCACGTTACCGAGCGGGGAAATCCTGCGTTTGCTAAACGCCCGTGAAGCGCATCCAGCGTATCGGGTACCAGCACGTTCTCAAGCGCGGTGCGCTTCTGGCTGATTTCTAAGTCGCTGTAACCGTTGGCACGTTTAAAGTCGTGGTAGCGTTCAACGCGCCAGGCGTTGTCGCGTTCGTCTGCGTCCACGGTTTTTTCTGAAAGAATTAGCACGCCGCCGGGCTCAAGCGCTGCGTACAGTTTAGCCAACAGGGCATCGCGATCAGCCGCAGGAAGAAACTGCAGCGTAAAGTTGAGAATGATCAACCCAGATGGCGCATACTCAAGCGTGCGAATATCGGCCTCTTCCACCTGCATGGCGTGATCAGAGCACTCTGCAAGGAAGGTTTGGCGTGCCTGGCTTACCATGGCGGGTGAAAGATCGACCCCGGTATAGCGAAAAGCGTCTGGTTCCAGCGTGCCTGCCAGGGCAAGCCCTGAAGCGCCAAGTGAGCAGCCTAAGTCATAAACGTGGGCGCCATGGCGCAAATGGCGCTGGGCAATCAGACTCAGCATGCCCAGAATTTGCCCGTAGCCAGGCACCGATCGACGAATCATGTCAGGAAAGCACGCGACCACCTTTTCATCGAATGAAAACCGCGCTACTCGGTCAAGGGGTGTCGAAAAGATAGCGTCACGGTAAGATGCATCACTCATGGGCAAGCCGGGATCATGGATGGGGCGTCATAGTTTACCCGCCCTGATATGTCTATAACAGACCCTGCTGCATGGATCGACGCCACTGGAGATATCACATGGCCTCAGCATCAAGCGCTACTCCCGATACGTTACCCGCTTGGCAGACGTTGAAGCATCATGCGCAAGCGCTGCAGAACGTTCACTTGAAAACGCTGTTTGGCACCGAGCCTTCGCGGTGGGAAAGCTTCACTCGCCAAGTGGCGGGCTTAACGCTGGATCTTTCCAAGCAGCGTTGGGATGACGATACCCTAGAGCATCTCTTTACGCTGGCCACTGAAGCGGGCGTGCCTTCGGCGATAGAGGCATTGCTTAGCGGCAAGCGTGTGAACGTCAGTGAAAATCGGCCCGCTTTGCATACGGCGTTGCGCTTGCCCGCCGATGCAACGCTGGACGTAGAAGGGGATGATATCGTTGCCGCGGTGCAGGAAAGCCTTGCCCAAATGGAAAGCCTGGTCAGCCGTTTGCACGCCGGGCAGTGGCGTGGCGCGACCGGCAAGCCGATTCGCGATGTCGTCAATCTAGGTGTGGGCGGCTCTGACTTAGGCCCATTGATGGTAACCCACGCTCTGGCTGACTTTCGCCCCAAAGGTATTCATCCCGTAGAAGTGCACTTTGCTTCCACGATGGATGGCTCGCAGCTTGCCGACTGCTTAAGCCGCTTAAATCCTGAAACGACCATTTTTGTTTTGTCCTCTAAGTCGTTTACGACGATCGACACACTGTCTAACGCCAATACTGCCCGTGAGTGGCTCTTGGGTCGGTTAACGCAGCATGGTTCGACGCCTATTAGTGCTGAGATGGTTGTGCGCCAACACTTTATTGGCGTTTCGGCGAGCCCGGATAAAATGACCGAATGGGGCATTACGCCAGACCATCAGCTAACCTTCTGGGAGTGGGTCGGCGGCCGCTATTCGCTGTGGGGCACCATTGGACTGCCGATTGCACTCGTAGTGGGGATGGATAATTTTCGCGAACTCCTAGCCGGTGCCCATGCCATGGATCGGCATTTTGCCGAAGCGCCTATGGAAGATAACTTGCCCATACTGCTTGGGCTGGCCGGCATCTGGAATGTCAATTTTCTGGACATTCGCGCGCACTCTATTTTGCCCTACGACGGGCGGCTGGAATATTTCGCGGCCTATCTCGAACAGTTAGAAATGGAATCCAACGGTAAGTCGGTGACCCGCCAAGGCCAGCCAGTTAACTACTCCACCTGCCCAGTGCTCTGGGGTCAGCTAGGTCCTAATGCTCAGCATGCGTTTTATCAATTGCTACATCAGGGCACTCAGCCCGTCGTATGCGACTTCATTGCGCCGCTTAAGCGCTATGATGAAGTAGAAGACCCGGATACCCGTCGTGACCTTAAAACCCAGCACCGTTTATCGCTGGCTAACTGCTTTGCTCAGTCGCGTGTGCTGATGCTGGGTGATGACGCTTTAGAAGACGACGGGCCACGTCCGGAGCACAAACGCTATCGTGGCAACCAGCCTTCGACTACGGTGCTGCTTGACCAGCTAACACCATTCACGCTGGGGGCGCTCATCGCGCTCTACGAGCACAAAGTATTTGTTCAAGCGGTGATTTGGGATATCAACCCCTTTGACCAGTGGGGCGTAGAATTAGGTAAGAAAATTGCCACGGATACGCAAAAAATTATTGATCATCAAGGTGATATTTCACTCATGGATGCTTCTAGCCGCGGCCTGATTGAGGCGTTTTGGGCCGCTGAGCAAGAATAAGTAATGGCCCTGCCACCGTGCGGCAGGGCTACTCTGACGCTTTGCCAATAAGCATGGCTAGATATACAGCTTTTTGCTTTTCAGCTATCCTGTGTTTCTTTGCCAGCTGCCAGCACTTTTTTCAGGAATCGACGTTACATGACCCAGTTTGATGCCTCTCAGTACGGTGCGAGTTCCATCGAAGTCCTGTCCGGGCTCGAACCGGTACGTAAGCGTCCCGGTATGTATACCGACACCTCACGCCCCAACCATCTTGTTCAGGAAGTCATTGATAATAGCGTCGACGAAGCGCTGGCAGGTCACGCCTCAATCATCAACGTTGTGCTGCAAAGCGATGGCGGGATTGAAGTGCAGGATAACGGCCGAGGTATGCCTATCGACCTGCATCCAGAACACGGCGTATCGGGCGTTGAACTGATATTTACCAAGCTTCACTCAGGGGGTAAGTTTTCCTCCACAAGCTATCGCTTCTCGGGTGGCCTGCACGGCGTTGGGGTGTCGGTGGTTAACGCGCTCTCTCGTCGATTAGACGTAGAAGTGACCCGTAATGGCGCGCGCCACGCCATGGCCTTTGAGTTTGGTGAGAAGGTCGAAGAGCTGCATGAAATTGGCAAAGCGCCAAAGAGGGCGAGCGGCACTCTGGTGCGTTTCTGGCCAGATGAAAGCTATTTCGATAGCCCCAAATTAGCCCTAACGCGGCTGAAACATTTGCTGCGTGCCAAAGCGGTGCTTTGCCCAGGGCTAAAAGTTACGCTAGTAGAGCCGGATGGCACGTCCTCCGAGTGGGAGTTTGCTGACGGCCTGCGTGATTATTTGGTAGAAGCAACGGACGGTTATGAAGTGCTGCCCCGCGAGCCTTTTGTTGGCCACTTCAATGATGATGAGCACGGCGTTGACTGGGCAATTCAGTGGCTACCCGAAGGCGGGGAGGCGCTGTTGGAAAGCTACGTGAACTTGATACCCACGCCCCAAGGCGGCACCCACGTAAACGGGTTTCGTTCCGGCCTGCTGGACGCGCTGCGCGAGTTTTGCGAATACCGCAGCCTGCTGCCTCGTGGCATCAAACTTACCGCTGATGATTTGTGGGAACGCACCTCGTTTGTGCTCTCGGTGAAAATGCTCGACCCGCAGTTTGCCGGACAAACCAAAGAGCGGCTGTCTTCGCGAACCATTGCAGGCTTTGTGTCGGGCGTTGTCAAAGACGCTTTCTCACTGTGGCTAAACCACCACGTCGATCAAGCCGAAGCGATTGCCGAAATGGTGATTAGCGCAGCGCAAAATCGCCAGAAAAAAGCCAAAAAAGTGCTGCGTAAAAAGGTCACGTCCGGCCCCGCACTGCCCGGTAAGCTGGCCGACTGTTCCGGGCAAGACCCCGCGCAAAGCGAGCTGTTTTTAGTGGAAGGCGACTCTGCCGGCGGTAGTGCCAAACAGGCGCGCAACCGTGAAACTCAGGCAATCCTGCCGCTGCGCGGTAAAATTCTGAATACCTGGGAAGTCGAGACTCATGACATCTACAGCTCTCAGGAAGTCCACGATATTGCGGTCGCCATTGGTGCTGACCCCGGCAGCGACGGCCTGGATAAACTTCGCTACCACAAAATTTGTATTCTCGCCGATGCCGACTCCGACGGCCTGCACATTGCCACGCTGCTGTGTGCGCTTTTTGTTCGTCATTTCCCAAGCCTGGTAGACGCCGGGCACGTTTATGTCGCGATGCCGCCGCTTTACCGCATCGATCTAGGTAAAGAAGTGCATTACGCGCTAGATGAAAGCGAAAAAGCCGCGATTCTTAAACAGCTGGCCAGTAAGCGCGGTACGCCTAACGTGCAGCGTTTTAAAGGCCTGGGTGAAATGAACCCGTTACAGCTACGTGAAACGACGATGGCGGTGGAAACCCGTCGACTGGTTCAGCTCACGTTGACCGAAGGTGACGGCACCATGGAAATTATGGATATGCTGCTGGCCAAAAAGCGTGCCGGTGACCGCAAAAAGTGGCTGGAAGATTACGGCAACCTCGCAGACATTGAGGTATAACCCCCGATGACCATGGATATTCAAGTAGCAGAGGGCGACGTCGAACGTTTGTCCCTGCGCGACTATACCGAAAAAGCCTACCTCGATTATTCGATGTACGTGATTCTCGACCGTGCGTTGCCCAATGTGGGCGACGGCATGAAACCCGTGCAGCGGCGCATTATTTACGCCATGCGCGAGCTGGCGCTGCACGCTAGTGCTAAGTATAAAAAGTCGGCGCGTACCGTCGGCGACGTGCTGGGTAAGTTTCACCCTCATGGCGACAGCGCTTGCTATGAAGCCATGGTGCTCATGGCACAGTCGTTTAGCTATCGCTATCCGCTGGTAGATGGTCAAGGCAACTGGGGCAGCCCCGATGACCCTAAGTCGTTTGCCGCCATGCGTTACACCGAAGCGAAGCTTTCCAAGTTTGCCGAAGTGCTGTTAGGCGAGCTAGGCCAAGGCACCGTTGATTGGGCGCCCAACTTTGATGGCACCATGCAGGAGCCGCTGGTCCTGCCCGCCAAATTGCCGCACGTATTGCTAAACGGCGGTACGGGCATTGCGGTGGGTATGGCCACCGATATTCCGCCGCATAACGTAGCTGAAATTGTCGAGGCGACCTGTCATCTGCTGCGTAATCCAAAGGCGACCACCGCTGATTTAATGGCATTCGTGCCCGCGCCTGACTTTCCTACTGACGCGGAAATTATCACCCCGCCTGCGGACCTGCGTAAGCTCTATGAATCAGGCCGTGGCTCGGTGAAACTGCGCGCGCGCTATATTCGTGAAGAAGCCAATATCGTTATTACCTCGGTGCCTTATCAGGTTAGTGGCGCCAAGGTGCTTGAGCAGATTGCCGCTCAAATGCAGGCTAAAAAGCTGCCCATGGTGGCCGACCTGCGCGATGAATCGACCCATGAAGAGCCAACGCGCTTGGTGATTGAACCGCGCTCCAGCCGCATTGACGTTGAGTCGCTGATGGCGCACCTGTTCGCCACGACCGATTTAGAAAAGAATGTACGCGTGAATATGAACGTGATCGGCCTGGATGGTCGGCCACGGGTGATGCCGCTGCCTGAAATGCTCGGCGAATGGCTGCAGTTTCGTCGCAGCACCGTACGTCGGCGTTTAGAGCATCGATTAGGTAAAGTCGAAGACCGCCTGCACATCTTGGAAGGCCTGCTGACTGCCTATCTGGATCTCGATGAAGTAATCCGCATCATTCGTGAGGAGGATGATCCCAAGGCTTCGCTAATTTCCACGTTTAGTCTTTCTGATCGACAAGCAGAAGCCATTTTAGAGCTGCGCCTGCGTCATCTGGCCAAGCTCGAAGAGATGAAAATTCGTGGCGAGCAGGATGAGCTGGAAAAAGAGCGTAAGTACTTGCAGGGTTTGCTGGGCAGCGAAGCTAAGCTCACCACGCTAATTGAAAAAGAAATTCGCGCCGCCGGTAAAGAGCACGGCGATGCGCGCCGCTCACCGCTCGTTGAGCGTGAAGAATCCAGGGCGCTTTCGGAAGTAGAGCTGCTGGGCGCTGATCCCATTACCGTGGTGTTATCAGACAAAGGCTGGATTCGAGCAGCCAAAGGGCATGATATCGATCCCGAGGGGCTTTCCTATAAAGCGGGTGATAGTTTCCAGCTTGCGGCGCGGGGCAAAACCAATCAACCGCTGGTCTTGCTGGATGATACCGGCCGTGCCTATACGCTGTCAGCGCATAATCTTCCCAGTGCTCGGGGCCAGGGTGAGCCGGTGACTGGGCGCGCCAATGTGGCGGCTGGGGCGAAAATGGCGGGGTTGATGTTTGCACCGCCCGAGCGGCGTTTCGTGCTGGCCACTGACGGCGGCTATGGTTTTGTCGCTAGGCTCGATACGCTCACCGGTAAAAACAAAGCCGGTAAAGCGGTACTGAGCCTGCCCAAGGGCTGTAACGTGATGGCGCCGATTGAGGTGCCGGAAGGTGAGGAGCTGTGGGTTGCTTCGGTATCAAATGAAGGACGTTTACTGCTCTTCCCCTTGGCTCAATTGCCCGAGATGTCCAAAGGCAAAGGCAATAAAATGCTCGATATACCTGGCCCTAGAGCGGCACGCCGGGAAGAGTTTGTATGTGGGATTGTGGTATTAGCTGCCAGAGATGCACTGATGCTGCATGCCGGTAAGCGCAAACTGACGCTTAAAGCCGATGACTTGGCCTATTACCGCGGTGAGCGCGGACGGCGTGGCAGTAAACTACCGCGCGGTTTCCAAAAAGTAGATCGTTTAGAGGCAGGGGAATAAGTAATGGCACGCGGTAATTTTATTCTAACCGCCTTAGGGTCGCGTTTGACTGTGGATATTCAAGCGCAGGTAGACGCCTTAGTGGCACAATTTGGCCTTGAGCAGAAAAGTACCCAGCGGCTTGCCGATGCCTCACTGCTACAGAGCGACATAATTGATTGCATCGAGTACCGCCTGGTCGGTGACAGCGTTGATATTGAGGCGGTACGTAAAGCGGCATTAGCACTGGGTGAGACTCTAGGCGTGGATGTCGTTATCCAGGATGATCTGCGTGGCCAGGTTCAACCACGCTTGATCTGCTTTGACATGGACTCCACGCTTATCAAAGCCGAAGTGATTGACGAGCTTGCGCGTCGTCACGGGGTAGGAGACGAAGTCGCTGCGATTACCGAGCGCGCCATGCGTGGTGAGCTAGATTTTCAGCAGAGCTTTCGCGAGCGCATGAGTAAGCTAGCCGGTTTGGATGAGTCGGTGCTGGCGGATATCGCTAAAGAACTGCCGCTGATGGATGGCGTTGTACGTTTGATGGCCAACCTAAAGCGCTTGGGTTACCGCACGGCGATTCTTTCCGGCGGCTTTACCTACTTTGCTCGCTACTTGCAGGAGACGTTAGGCTTCGACGAAATCCATGCTAACGAACTGGTGATTGAGAAAGGTAAGGTGACCGGTGACGTTCGCGAGCCTATTGTCGATGCCGAGCGCAAAGCGGAGCTATTAGCCGCCATTGCGGAGCGTGAAGGCTTTACCTTGAATCAAACCATTGCGGTGGGCGATGGTGCGAACGATCTAAAAATGCTCGCTAGTGCTGGCTTGGGCGTCGCGTTTCATGCCAAACCCGTGGTGCGTGCCCAGGCACGTCAGGCAATCTCAACGCTAGGCATTGATGCGTTGCTGTACGTGATGGGCTATCGTCAGCAGGATTTAACGCCTTAAAATGCATATAAGACGGTGCTTTTCAGCACCGCCTTATGTCGTTGGTGCGAGACGCTATGGGATTGCTTTTAACCATGGCCCTTGTCGGGATGTGGCACCGGTTTTTCGCCGACTTCTTCGGTCTTCAGTTCCAACGGTTTGCCCTGGGTTTTATCGGTATGTTTTAAGCGCATGTGCAGGCCGGATTTAGCCAGCAGGTGGGCGCTCACGGGGGCAGTGATAAACAAAAATAGCGTAATGAGCATCTCTTGAATATCCGGCTTACCGTCCACGCTCCAGAAATGCAGCATCGAAGCAATCAGCATGCAGCCGATACCTAGCGTGGTGGCTTTGGTAGGGCCGTGCAGGCGCATATAAAAATCGTGTAGGTGAGCCATGCCCAGCGAGCCGATAAACACAAACACACCACCCGCGATCAACAGCAGTGAAATAATCCCTTCCACTATTATCGACATAGCCACTGCTCCCTGTTGTCGGCGTCCATTATGTGCGTCATTCGATAATATCTCCGCGCAAAATATATTTACACACTGCCACAGTACTGATGAACCCTAGCATGGCGATCAATAGCGCTGACTCGAAATACGTTTTGCTGTTAAGCCATAGCCCCAAGAGCACAATGAGCGCAATTGAGTTTACGTACATGGTATCCAGCGCTAATACCCGATCAGGCAGGCTAGGACCGATGGTGAGCCGATAAAGGTTCAGCAGTAGTGCCATCACGACCAGGGTTAAGGTGATGTAGAGTGCAATACTTAACATTCGTAAATCTCCTTAAGGGGGCGTTCATAGCGCTCGCGTATTTGCTCGATCAGCACCTCTTCATCATCCACGTCTAAGGCGTGAATCAGCAGTGATTTACCGTCCAGGCGTAAGTTAGCCGAGACGGTGCCCGGCGTCAGGCTAATAGTGCTGGCCAGTAGGGTGATGGTGAATCGTTCTTCAAGTATCAGCGGGTATTCAATAAAGTGGGGGCGAAGCTTGCGCCAAGGATTGGTAATTAAGTAAGCCACTTCAAAGTTGGCGATGACGATATCGCCGAGCACTCGAAAGAAAAAGCGCAGTAGAGCGAAAGGCTTGGCGATCCTTGGGCGTGCATCCCAAAAGCGGTGGGTCAGCAGGGGAATCAAAATGGCTAAGGAGCCGCCTAACACAAACTGACCAATGGCGTAGCTGCGCACTAACAGCAGCCAAACTACCAATAGTAATAGGGATAAAACAGGCGTGGGCAGCCAGGCGCGTGGAGCAATCATTGTGCTTCTCCTGCATCAGTAGCTTGATCAGGCAGTAGCGTGCGGATAAGCACCTGCGGATTAGCGAGTTGCTCAGCCGTGGCCTGTGTATAGCTACTCACTGGCCCAGCCAATGCCACTAACAGGGGAGCCGCGCTAAGTAGCCAGATAACGCCAAACCACTGGCGATACGGTAGCGGACTGCCGCTAATGTTGCCGCGGTAGCTGCGCCAAAACAACGTAGACCCCGCGCGCGCCAGGGCGACCATGGAACACAGCCCCGCGACCAGTAACAGCGGCCATAGCCATAGCCGCTGAGTGCCTTCTGCTGAATTGAGCATCAGAGCTTTGCCAATGGCGCCTGACAGTGGCGGCATGCCCGCTACGGCGATCGCGCCTGCAAAAAAAAGAATCCCTAGCGCGGTACCTTGCACCATGGGGCGGCCCTTAACTAGTCGGGTACCGGCTTTGCCACGCTGCAGGCCGATCATTTCTGCTAACAGAAACAGTCCGCCGGTAATCAGCGTCGTATGTATCAAGTAGTACAAGAGTGCCGAGATCGCTTGAGGCGTGCCTATGCCGATGCCGGCCAGCAGCGTACCTACTGATACCAGCACTAAATACGCAACCAATAGGCGTAAGTCGCGTGCGGCCATTACGCCAGCGCCTGCGGCTGCAATAGTGGCCAGCGACAGCCACCAAACCCAGGGCTGCTCCAGTGCTTCCAAATCGCCCGCACTATCACCAAAAATTAACGAATAGACACGTAGGATGGCGTAAACACCCACCTTCGTCATAATGGCGAAAAGGGCGGCGACCGGTGCCGGCGCTGACGCATAGGCTTTGGGCAGCCAAAAATACAGCGGCAGCATAGCGGATTTTAAAGCAAAAACGACCAGTAGCATTAGTGCGCCAGCGGTGACTAAGCCTTCGCGCTCAACCGGCAGGTCAGCCACCCGAATCGCCATATCGGCCATATTGAGGGTGCCCGTTGCGCCATAGAGTATGCCCACTGCGATTAAAAACAGCGAAGAACCCGCTAGGTTGAGCACCACATAGTGCACGCTGGCTTGAATGCGCGCTTTGCCACCGCCGTGCAGCAGCAGCGCGTAAGACGCCAGCAGCAGTACTTCGAAAAAGACGAAAAGATTGAATAGGTCGCCGGTTAAAAAGGCGCCGTTTATCCCCAGCAGCTGCCATTGAAAAAGACCATGGAAATTGCTGCCTTTTTCGTCGTCACCCGCGCAGGCAAACACCACGGCACCCACTGCTAGGGTGGCGGTTAACAGCACCATTAACGCAGAGAGGCGATCCAGCACCAGCACGATACCAAAGGGTGCCTGCCAATCGCCCAGCGCGTAGTAAGTCACGTCGCCGCTGGCGGCTTGGCGTACTAAGCCTATTGCCACCAGTAGTAACAGCAGCGTAGCCGCCACGCTAACCGTGCGCTTATAGCGCACTAATCCTTGGCGCTGATAGAGCATTAAGATGCCCGCAATCAGTGGCAGGACAACAGGAAAAACAATCAGGTGCTGCATCATTCTCGGTCTTCCTTATTGCCGTCGACGTGGTCGTTGCCCACTTCGCTGCGTGCCCGCATTGCCAGGATCACCACAAAAGCCGTCATTGCAAAGCCGATAACGATGGCGGTAAGCACCAGCGCTTGAGGAAGAGGATCGGCAACGTTTCCGCCCTCGGACACAATCGCGGCGCCGTCAGTGGTCAGTCCGCCCATCGAAAACAGAAACAGGTTTACCGCGTAAGAGAGCAGCGTAAGGCCCACCACGACGGGAAAGGTACGGCCTCTTAACGTGAGATAGAGACCAGAAGCGGTCAATACACCGGTGGTCATCGCGTAAAGCAATTCCATTAACGGGGCTCCTGAGTAGCTGAAGAGGCTGGGGGGGCGTCGATATCTTTTTCCGTCGCTTCGGTCACCGGGCGGTGCGCGGTGGTGACTTTACCAAGGTTGGCAAGAATCATCAGCGTGGCCCCGACGACGGCCAAGTACACGCCCAGATCAAACAGCAGTGCGGTGGCCAGCTCAAACGTGCCGATCAGTGGAAGACTAAAATAGCCGAAAGCGGAGGTTAAGAACGGATGCCCAAACAGCCAGCTACCTAGTCCGGTGAGCGTAGCCACGGCCACCCCGATAACCGCCACTGGTTGGAATGGGAAATCCAAACGTTCTTGTGCCCACGCCACGCCACGCGCCATATACAGCAGAATAAGCGCCACGGCGGTAATTAAGCCGGCAATAAACCCGCCGCCTGGCTGGTTGTGGCCGCGCAAGAAAATAAACGCAGAGACCAGCAGCGCCAACGGAAGCAGCGTCATTGAAATGGAGGTAAGCACCGCAGGGTAACGGTCAGGAGACCATACACGGCCTTCGCCGTCGCTGTGCGGCATAAACAGACGCAGTCGATTCAATAGCTTAAATATCGCTAAGCCCGCGATGGCCAGCACGGTAATTTCACCCAGGGTATCGAAGCCACGGAAGTCGACCAATATAACGTTGACTACGTTATAGCCACCGCCGCCAGGCTTACTGTTTTCTAAAAAGAAGCTAGAAATTGACTGGGTATCATGGGTCATGACCGCATAGTTAAGGCTAGCAACGACTAACCCTAGCGACCCCGCCAGCAACATATCGCGAATATTACGCAGCGGGCTGGATTCTCTAGGGGTTTTCTGCGGTAAGAAAAATAGCGCCAGCATCAGCAGAATCATGGTCACAACTTCGACCGAAAGCTGTGTCAGGGCAAGGTCGGGCGCTGAGAAACGGGCAAAGGTGAGAGCAACAAACAGGCCCACCACCGATAGCATTAGCAGCGAAATAAGCCGATAGCGGTGAGTGGCAGCGGTCGCTATGCCACCGAACATCAGCATTCCCGCGCCTAAAATCAGCACGCCGTCTAAGGGTTGATTGCCCGCCGCGCCGGTTAAATCGGGTATTTGAACGAGGCCTATGCCGCCCATTAATAGCGCCGCTAACCATAGCCAGCCTACATAGCGCTGTAAGGAATTACCGTCGAGCGTAGTAATAAGCTGTTCGGCGCGAAAGCTAATGGCAATAAGAATACGTTCAAATATGCGGCGAGCATCCACGCCCACAAACTGCTGAGTAAAACGTTGAACGTTGCCGTAGCGCCAATAAAGCGCAATGCCGGCTACAAAAGCGAGCACACTCATCATCAGCGGCAGGTTGACGCCATGCCAGATCGCCAGGTGGATATCCAGAGGGCTACCAATCACGGCCAGGCTAGCAAGTTCTAAGATGTTGGTGGCCATCACTGCGGGAAATAACCCGACCACCACGCACAAGGCAACCAGTATTTCCATCGGCAGGCGCATCAGGCGAGGCGGCTCGTGAGGCGTCTTAGGCGGTGCTTCGCGAGCGGGCTTGAAGAAGACTGCGTGGACCAAGCGCAGCGAGTAGGCTACCGACAGAACGCCGCCGATCGTTGCTAGCGCGGGCAATAGCCAGCTTATTCCGCCGAACACGGGGGTTGCCAGCGTCTCGGTAAAGAACATTTCTTTAGATAAGAAACCGTTTAACAGTGGGACACCCGCCATGGACGCTGCCGCCAACGTGGTTAGCAGCGCCGTGACAGGCATCGCTTTTCTCAGGCCACCCAACTGCTTAAGTTCGCGGGAACCGGCTTCGTGATCAATGATGCCCGCACTCATAAATAGCGCGGCTTTGAAAGTGGCGTGATTGAGAATATGAAAAAGGGCCGCCAAAATTGCCATTGGGCTGCCAATGCCCAGTAGCACGGTAATCAAGCCGAGATGGCTAACCGTGGAAAACGCTAATATGCCTTTCAGGTCGCTCTTGATCAGTGCAAACCACGCGCCATACAGCATCGTTATAATGCCGACCAGCGAGACAACCACGCTCCATAGCTCGCTGCCGGCAATCGCAGGATGCAGTCGCGCCATCAGGAAAATGCCCGCTTTAACCATGGTGGCAGAGTGTAGGTAGGCCGACACCGGCGTGGGAGCGGCCATTGCGTGGGGCAGCCAAAAATGAAAAGGAAACTGCGCTGATTTGGTAAACGCGCCGAGTAATACTAAGCACAGCATCAGTGGGTAGCGCGGGTCGGCAAGAATTGCGTCGCCGCTTGCTAATACGTCGCCCATGCTGAAACTGCCCGCCATGTTGCCAAGCAGTAGCAAGCCCGCTAACAGGGCAAGCCCACCGGCCCCAGTGATCGTTAGCGCCATTCGGGCGCCCTTACGAGCATCTGATTGATGTGACCAATAACCAATAAGTAAGAATGACGAGAGGCTGGTTAACTCCCAGAAAAACCAGAGCAGAATCAAATTGTCCGACATTGAAATGCCCACCATTGATGCCATAAATAGCATCAAGGAGGCGTAAAATCGGCCAAACGGCTCATCTTTTGCGAGATAGTAATGGGCATAAAGTATAATCAGTAGCCCAATGCCCAGTATCAGCAGGTTAAAAAGCAGCGATAACCCGTCCAGCCGAAACGCTAAGTTTAGCGCTAGTTCCGGCATCCAGGTGACTGAAAAACGCAGCTGCTCGCCATCTTGTAGCGCCGGCACGTTGAGTAGCATCATTGCTAGCGCGGTCGCTGGTAGCACGGCGGTTGTCAGTGAACAGACACTGCGACCAAATCGTGCGGTGAGTAGCGGCACCAGTACGCCTAGCAAAGGCAACAAGGCTATCCAAAGCAATGTCATGGGTGTCATCCAGCGGCTAAGTTAAAAAAGTCAAAAGAACACCTCCTGAGCGCCTGGAGAGGGTTCTGGTGGTGCAGGATACATCAAGTGGAACAAGAGGATATCACTTGTGCAGTAGCTGTGTAATTTTAGTATAAAGTGTGCCGGTCAACCGATGAGAGATTTTTTGTTCCATGAGTGAACCCTTTAATACCTGGCAAGCCCGTTTTGAAAAGCTGCGATCAAACAAGCTTTTCGAAGCCGTAGTGATTGCCATTATCGTTATTTCGGCCTTAGTGATAGGGGCCAAAACCTATGAAGAAACCTCTCGGATTGAGCAGTGGCTGCTGTATTTAGATGTCGCCGTCACTATCTTCTTTTTGATAGAAATTTTAATCAGGATGGCCGCTGAGCGCACTCTTCTGAGCTTCTTCAAAAAGGGCTGGAACGTTTTTGATTTTCTGATTGTGACCGCCAGTTTAATCCCTATGGATGACTCTGAAATGGTCCTGTTGGCGCGGCTGCTGCGTATTTTCAGAGTGCTGCGATTGGTGTCGATGATTCCTGAACTGCAGATGCTGCTCAATGCCCTGGTGAAGTCGGTGCCGCGGATGGGCTATGTCGTTCTGCTGATGTTTATCATTTTCTATATTTATGCCGCCATTGGCAGCTTTCTATTTCATACCGTTGATGAGGGGCTGTGGGGCAATATTTCGCTGGCGATGCTAACGCTGTTCCAGGTGGCGACCTTTGAAAGCTGGGCGACGGCCGTGCTTTATCCCACCATGGAAGTTTATCCCTATGCCTGGATCTTCTTTTTAACGTTTATCTTTCTGAATGCCTTTATTTTTCTCAACATGATGATTGGCATTGTGTTGGACGTGATGCAGAAGGAGAGTGCGCTACTCGATTTAGAGAATGATGACGGTGATGCTGCCCAAATGAAGGGGCTGCGTAGCGATGTGCGGGATTTACGCGCACAGCTTGACCGAATGGAATCAGCGCTGGCTCAGCGCGACGGGCACTCGCCACAGAAGGATTCAGTTAGTAACCATACTGACCATTGATGATATTTTTTTGCCGTTTGAAAGCAAAGCGGGATGGCCCATTGCAATGCAAAGGGCCACCCCGTCAGGCTACGCTACTTTAACGTAGGTTTTACTGGCGTTACTCAGGTAGTGCGTAGACCGCGATTTGATCGCCGACCTGATCCTTGAGAATGGAGTTACCGCCGGCGATAAAGGCAACGTATTGACGGCCTTCATATTCGTAGACGGCAGGAATGGACACAGACGGCGCCTGTGCTTGATCAGACCACAGCTCTTCACCTGTTTCCAGAGAGTAGGCACGCACCTTGGCATCCATCGATGCGCCGATGAAGATAATGCCGCCAGCCGTTATCGCAGGGCCGCCAATAGTAGGTGAGCCCCAGCTCTCTGGCATGAAGAAGCCATACTGTTGCGATACGCCTACTGGCCGACGCCATTTGACGTCGCCGGTGGTCATATCCAGCGCCACAAGTTCACCGAAAGGCGGTTCCCAGCAAGGCATGCCAAGCCAGTTGCGGGCTACCTCAAGACGCATGCCATAGGGCGCGCCAGCTTGAGGTGAAAAACCACTCTCGTTGCCTGAACCGCTATCCGCTTTATCGTAATCTTCCCGGCTGTAAAGTTTCACGTATTGCACGATGTGAGACGTGTTGACCACCGCAATCTGGTTCTCAGGGTCAAAGGCAACGCCTCCCCACTGAACGCCGCCGGAGCTGTCTGGGTAAGTGAGTGCACCTTCGCCTTGGGTGGTTGGCGGGGTGTACATGCCTTCATACCAAAGATCTTCCCACAGCGCTGAACATTGGCCAAAGCTCACCGCGTCGGCAAGTGCCCACACCTTAGGCTTCTCTGATTGGTCTAGTAGTGGTGCGGGCTTCGTTGGGAAGGGTTGAGTCGGGGCGTAAACCTCGCCTTCAACCGAGCCATCGCCGCCTGGCACCGGGCGTTCCTCAATAGGCCAAACGTCTTCGCCGGTTTCACGGTTTACGACGAACAGGAAGCCCATTTTGGTTGCTTGGATCAGAGCCGGAATCTCTTCGCCGTCCACGGTAATATCCATCAGCGTGGGGGCCGAGTTAATATCGTAATCCCAGATGTCGTGATGTACCCATTGGCGCGACCACACTACCTCGCCAGTTTCGATATCGAGTGCCGTCGTCGACGTCGCTAGTGGGGCGCTCTCGGTACGGTTGCCGCCCCAGTAGTTGGGTGACGGCGAGGAGACGGGCAGATAGACCAATCCAAGCTCTTCGTCCGCTGACATGTGCGTCCAGACGTTTGCTGTGCCGCTTTGCTCACGCATTTCTTCGGGCAGTACCTCAAACGTCCACTCACGCTCGCCGGTACGCGCGTTGATCGAGAACACGTTGCCTGGAGGCGCCTGCTCAAACGCCCAGTCTTTGCCTGCCCAGCCGAGTATTAGATGATCACCGACCACGGTCGGCGGCTGCAGCAGCGAAAGCGGCCACTCAGCGTTGGTGTTATTCCACTGGTTCACATCCAGTACGCCATTGTCGGCAAAGCTGGCACACGGCTGGCCGCTATCGGCATCGACTGCGAACAGCTGCGCATCCATGGTGCCTAGATAGACGATCTTCTGGCAGGCTTCCCCAGCATCAGGCTCATCGGCTTCCCAGTAAGCGACGCCACGATTTTTTAAGGCGGGCTGGGTCAAGGCTTCGAGAGTGGACTGTGTGTCAAAGCTCCACTTTTCTTCGCCAGTACCCGGGTCAAGCGCCAGAATGCGGTAGAACGGCGTGCCGATATAGAGCGTATCGTTGGCGAATACCGGCGTTGCGGACCAGACGGTCGGCGGCAGATCGCCGTGCCCATCTGAAACATCGCCGGTATGCACTTCCCAGACCTTCTCTAGGTCACCCACGTTGTCGGTATTAATCTGCTCAAGCGGACTGTACTTTTGCGCATTGAGCTGGCCGTGAAAGCTATTCCAGATCGGCTCGCCGGGTACTAGTGGAATCGGGTCAGCGTCAGCCTGCTGTCCTTGTGGCTGGGAGCGAGTCTCTGGCGAGCCTGGCTGATCTTGTGCTAGCAGCGTGAGCGGCGTTAGACAAGCGGCTATAACGGTAGCTGTGCCCAACCCAGATGTAACTGCTTTGAAGCGGGTATTGATAACAGGTAAAAAAATCGGCATGGACGGCTCCTCAGGCGTGGGTGGGGCGGGCATGGGATGATGGACGAGCCATATCAATAATAAGACCAATCAGACCGACCACCATGGCAGCGTCGACCCACCACTGGTGCAGGAGAAATCCAGCGAAGAAAGTGCCGGCAAGTCCAATAAGGATCAGCAGTCGCAATACGATAGTGGCGCCTCGCCCGGTGGCCACCATAAGAAGCAGCGCCATCACCGCAAGTGCAAAACAAGCCGCGCTAGCGACTAGCACACCGAGTGTGCCGGTGACCCCGGTCAGCGGTGTGAAGTAGGCATAGAGGGCGATGGCTAGCCCGAAGAGCGAAGCTATCAATAGCACGATAGCGCCCATTTTAGCCCTGAGTGGTTGCGACATGGCGTTCTGGTCTCCAGGTGGGAATGCCCTAACACGAACTAAATATTGAGAATAAAGTTAGCCTGGTAACTTTATCATAGGGCTATGTTTGTTCGCATCTAATTTGCCCGTAGATGCTGGTTGTTTCTTTTGAAGTGTTAAAAACCCCGACGAGGCGGGGTGGGTATATACAGAGTATAGAAAGAAAATAAAGTATTGCTCGGTTTGGGTCGCCAGAAATGATAGGTAATGCTAAAAACGCTGCTTAATAGTTAACTTTGTGGATGAGCGAGCGCGCTACAATGGCAATCTCTGCCCAATAAGAAGAGCGAAGTATGCGTATCTTTTTGACAATGCTTGCGATAGCGACCGTATTGGCGGGCGGGCTATCGGCGCTAGCCTCCAGTGAGGCCTTTGAACCACGACTAGTACGGCTTGAAGCGCAGCGCACACTACCTTCCATTGAAGATTCGCTGGCCCAAGAGTCGGCCGATCTCAACGCAGTTTTTCTTCACTGCGCAAGCGATCAGGCGCTCTGGATGAACGCCCAGATGGCCATCATGCGTTATGGCGATATCGCCCGTGTTGCGTTACTTGAGTATGCCGCACTGCCTGAGTTTCAGCAGGTGCTGGTACGTTTCGGTCCCGATGCCGTACTGCCAATTACCTATTATCGCGATAATGATATCGCCACGCTGCGTGCTCAGCATTGGGTGGGTGAGCACTACCAACAGTTGAGCCGCTGGTGGAATGAGGATGCTGAACAGGCGCAGCGACAGGGCGAGGTAACAGAAGCCTCCGTTTGGAGCTCATACCGGCGAGGCCAAATGGGCATTGCCTTACTGGAAGCTGAAGGTCATGGCTTGCTCAATCAGTTTGTGGTGGATAGCGCGGGCGATGTGCACTGGCTCCAAGGTGAGCGGGTCGTGGCGGGTCTCAGCGATTTTTTTACCAGCGGCCTACGTAATCTGGAAAATCAATGGCGTCGTGATGAAGCGATTGGTGTCGCGGACATAGGTTGGGCGGGCGTAGACCTGTTATTGATGGCGAGCACCGTTAAGGTTCTGCGGGCAGGGGGTGTTGCGCGAGGCGCACGTCTAAGCAGTGTTGAGGCACAGGGAGCTCGCTCTGGATTACGCTCAGGTTTAGCGGCAGGTGGTGGGCGCTTTGCCAGCCTGCCACGTATGGCCAAAGTGGCGGCGGTTGCTGGCACTGCTTATGTGGTGGTTCGCCATCCGTCGCTGGTAAGTGCACTGGGAGCCAATGTGGCGAAATGGCTCAGCTTGCCAGTATGGCTGGGGCAGTTTGTCATCTGGCTGTTGGTGCTGCTGCCGGTTCTTCTGATGGTGCGCTTTGTTTGGCGCTGGATACTGGTACCTGTTTTATGGCTTCTCATGCCGCTGTTGCGATTTTGCTTTTCAAGGTTTGTGGCCACGACCAATATCAGTGCGCGAAAAAGCAAAGAGATCATCACGCCAGCTTCATAGGCCATGGGCTGACTCCCGATACCCGAGGCATGTTAATCGAAGGCGTGATGGACATGGTGATCACCCAGAGCCCGCCCCGACGGCAATGGAGATCTGTTTTTCAGAAAATCTTCCCGCTGTGAGTGGGTAGTAATGCGCTAAAAGTCGATCCGGCAGATGAGTGCCGCGATATTAAAGCGGCGTTTTGCTCCCTTTGCCGGGGATTTCCCGCACTAGGCGTGGCATCAAAAAACCGGGCAAGTGATCACGAAGCTCGGCGATCAGCTCCTTTGCTTCGTTATCCGCCACATCAAAATGCGCCGCGCCCTGCACCGGATCCAATACGTGCAGGTAGTAAGGCAGTATGCCTGCTTCAAACAGGCGCTCGGAGAGAGTGGCCAGCGTCGTCACATTGTCGTTCACGCCGCGCAGCAGCACGCTCTGGTTAAGTAGCGTCACGCCTGTTTGCTTCAAGCGCGTGCAGGCATCTATCACGGCTTGGTCAATTTCGTTGGCATGGTTGATGTGCAAGACGATCACTTTCTGTAGCCGCGTATTGCTTAGCCATGCCAATAAGGCGTCGTCAACTCGGTCAGGTATCACCACCGGCAGGCGGGTGTGAACGCGTAGCCGTTTAATGTGCGGGATGCCCTCAAGTTGATCAACCAGCCATGCTAGCTGGCGGTCATTGGCAGCCAGCGGGTCGCCCCCGGAAAGAATCGCCTCATGGATCGACGTATCTGCTCGCAGATAGTCGAGCGCTTCTTGCCACTGCGCCCGCGAAGGGGCGTTGTCGCTATAGGGAAAGTGACGGCGAAAGCAGTAGCGGCAGTTGATCGCGCAGGTCGGGCTGGCAATTAACAGTACACGGCTAGCGTATTTGTGGATTAACCCTTTTGCCGGTTGATGGTCGCTCTCTTCCAGCGGGTCAGCCACATAGCCTGGGGGCGTAAGCGCCTCTTTATCGACGGGCAGAACCTGGCGTAGCAGCGGATCGTTTAGATCGGCATACGCTATTCTGTTGAGATAAGCATCGGGCACGCACACGTCAAACAGCGCATGCCCCGTCTGTGCGCCTGCTAGCCACTGGCTGCTTAATCCTAGCCGGTCGCACAGCACCTGCGGGTCGCGAATGGCCATAGAAAGTTGCTGTTGCCAAGTCAGGGGCGTCTTAGACGCGGCAATAATGATGTTCTCCTGCAAAAAAGCCCTCCTTCGGGTTATCATGCGACGCACTGATCATAAGCGTGAAGCCGCGGCTTCGCAGACCACGTAGCTAAGAATAGGTAATTGAGAGGCGATATGGCGAACTATTCTACCAATGAATTCAAAGCCGGTTTGAAAGTAATGCTCGACGGCGACCCTTGTTCGATTGTCGAGAACGAGCTGGTCAAGCCAGGTAAAGGGCAGGCGTTTAACCGCGTTAAAATGCGTAACCTGATGACTGGCCGTGTGGGTGAGAAGACGTTCAAATCCGGTGACTCGCTGGAAGGCGCCGATGTCATGGATTTAGAGATGGAATATCTCTACACCGACGGTGACATGTGGCACTTCATGAAGACCGATGGCTCATTCGAGCAGTATGCCGTGGAAAAGAAAGCCCTAGGCGATACCTCAAAATGGCTTAAGGAGCAGGTGCCTTATACCATTACGTTGTGGGACGACAAGGCTATTTCTGTTACGCCGCCCAACTTCATTGAGCTGGAAGTCGTCGAAACAGACCCTGGCTTGAAGGGCGATACGGCCCAGGGCGGCTCTAAGCCTGCAACGCTTACCTCGGGTGCCGTGGTACGCGTGCCGCTGTTTATCAACCGTGGTGAAGTGCTAAAAATTGATACGCGCAGCGGCGATTACGTCTCGCGCGCTTAATCAGTTTTGCTGCCGATGATATGATTTAAAGGCCACGCAACGAGCGTGGCTTTTTTTCGTGCCTTGCCCTAGGAGTCGTAATGGCCATTGATTGGCACCCCACAGCGTCTATCGAAACATTGCGCGAGCGTGCGCGTTTAATGGCCAGCGTGCGGGCATTTTTTGCTGTGCGTAATGTGCTAGAAGTCGAAACGCCGGTGTTAGGGCAGGGCGGCAGCACGGATGTGCATCTGGTCTCACTGAATACCCTGGCACGGACTGACCGAGGGCAGCGCCGTCTTTGGCTGCAAACCTCGCCTGAGTTTCATATGAAGCGACTGCTGGCTGCCGGCAGTGGGCCGATTTTTCAACTAGCCAGAAGTTTTCGCGATGGTGAAGTGGGTGCGCGGCATAATATCGAGTTCACCATGCTTGAGTGGTATCGGCCTCAGTTCTCGCTCAATGAGATGATTGCAGAAACGGCGGCGCTGGTTATGGCTCTGCTGCCAGCAGTTCCTGAAGGCATCGTGCATTATCGTTACCGCGAGCTGTTTCATACCCACCTGGCGGTCGACCCCTTTACATCGTCGCTGGAAAAACTGCGGGCGTTGGCCTCAGAGCGGGGGCAAATGTCTGCTCATGCCTTGGCCGATGAAGGGCGTGATACCTGTTTGGACTTATTGATGAGCATGGTCATTGAGCCTCAGCTTGGCCAGCAGGAGCTTAGCGTGGTCACCGATTACCCTACCAGCCAAGCGGCGCTGGCTCGCCGCCATCAGGATGCGGATGGCGAGTGGGTGGCGTCTCGTTTTGAGCTTTATGTTAAGGGTATTGAACTGGCCAATGGCTACGATGAGCTAACCGATGCAGAAGAGCAGCGCCGGCGCTTTAATGATGATAACGCCGAGCGGCGTCGTTTAAGCTTGCCGGAAGTGGATATTGACGAGAACCTGCTGGCCGCGCTTGAGCACGGTATGCCCGAGGGGGCTGGCGTGGCGCTGGGCATCGACCGTCTTATTCAGTTGGCGCTGGGAAAGGCACGCCTGGAAGACGTGCTCGCATTTTCAACACCCAATTGTTAGGGCGGCATACGTCTTATGCCTTGATGCGTTTGAGTAGAAACACCAGCGGCACCGTGGCGATATAGATCAGGCCCATCCACGTAAAAATATCGTTAAAGGCCAGCACCTGGGCCTGCTGTGAGACCCGCTGCGCGAGCAAGCCAACGGCCGCGTGGTAGGCATCAGGTACCGATCCGCTGAGCATGGCTTCATACTTGGCGATTTCCGTCACCACCACCTCTCGGCCGGTATCGATGGCCGGAATTAGCTGATTCCAGTGAAAGTCCTCGCGGATATCGCGCACCGTATCAAGCAGTGCAAGCCCCATGGCGCCGCCTAAATTGCGCATCACGTTGAAGAGCCCGCTGGCGTTGCCCACTTCGCTGGGTGGAAGGGTGCCTAGCGCGATTCGCGAGGCCGGAATGATGCACATGATCAGCCCCATGCCGCGCACAATCTGCGGCAAGCAGAACTGCCAGAACCCCGACTCCACGGTGAGATTGCTGTTCATCATGGTGCCCACGCCTACCAGCAGTAAACCGAAAAATAGCATCACGCGCAGGTCTAGATGATTAGTCGCTTGGCCGACGATCGGGGCACACAGGAACATCGTTACCCCGGTGACAAACATGACTTGGCCGATCTGTAGACTTGAGTAGCCGCGTACGTAGCCAAAGAACAGCGGCATGATATAAACCAGCCCATACAGTGCAATGCCGATAATAAAGCCCATTCCCGCGCCGATCGCGAAGTTGCGGTTGGCGAAAGCGCGCAAGTCGACAATCGGGTGATCGCTTCGCAATGTACGAGTAAAAAACCACACGCCCGCCAGTAGGCACACCACGCTGAAGATAGCGATACGATCACTGGCGAACCAGTCGTCGCCCGGGCCCTCTTCAAGGACGAACTCAAGTGATCCTAGAAACACCGCTATCAGGGCCAGGCCGATAAGATCAAGCTTGCGGGCCAGCGCGTGATTAGGCTTGTCGATATCTAGAAACTTCCATGAAGCCCAGCACACCAGTATTCCCGGAATGATATTGGCTAAGAATAGCCAGTGCCAGCTCTGGGCTTCAGTGATGTAGCCGCCCACCGTGGGGCCAATTGAAGGCGCCATGGTCACCACCATGCCAATGACTGCCTGTACGCTGCCCATCACCCGGCGAGGAAAGATCGAGAAGCTGACCGCTTGCGTAATGGGAATCATCGCGCCGCCCATGAAGCCCTGAATGGCACGCAGTACGATAAGTTGTTCAATTGAAGTAGCCATGGCGCAGCCAAGGCTTGCCAAGGTGAAGCCCGCGCAGGAAAGGGTGAAGACGACGCGCGTTGAAAGAATCCGCATCAGCATACCCGATAGCGGAATCATCACTATCTCTGCAATCAGATAAGAGGTTTGCACCCAGGATATCTGGTCTGCACTAGCCGAAAGACCTGACTGGATCTCGTTTAGCGAGCTGGCGACGATCTGAATATCCAAAATCGCCATAAACATGCCAAACACCGCGGCAATAAAACCGACTCGCTGGCGCCAGGATGGCATGTCGCTAACGCCTGTGGACGGGCTTCCTGCTGCCTCGCTCATAAGTCGCGGCGTTCCTGGGTGCTACCCGGGGTATTTACGTGGGCAACCCCTGTGTCGTTGCCTGGCTCAAGGTTGCGAGTATCGATTTCCGGCACCGCCGAAAGCCCTGCACGCAGTAGATTTAACGCATCTTGTGGGCCGGTAAAGCGAATCTTGACGGGCACGCGCTGCACGATTTTATTGAAGTTGCCGGTAGCATTATCCTGAGGCAACAGACTGAACTCAGTGCCCGTGGCCGGGGATAGGCTGTCGACCACGCCCTGATATGTGATGTTCGGGTAGGCATCTAAATGAATATTGACCGGCTGACCGACGCGTATCCGCTCAAGTTGGGTTTCCTTAAAATTAGCCGCTACGTAGGCTGATTCAATGGGCACCAGTTGCAGCAGGGTTAGGGATGGCTGCGCCAGCGCGCCGGCCTTCACCTGAAGATTGCCGATGATGCCCGCCCGCGGCGCGACGATACGCGTTTTGTCGAGCTGGTGTTGGGCATAGTCGAAATCAGCGCCTGCAGCATCCAGATTGGCTTCGGCGCGGGTCACGTCGCTTTCGGCCACCTCCAGCTGACGCCTGGCCGAGATAACCGCGGCGCGGGTCTGAGCCAGGTTGGCCTCAGCAATCCTGAGCGTGGTTTGATCGTCCTCGTTTTGCTGGCGAGAGCCATAGTTGCTGGCGGCAAGAGAAGACGAGCGCTCAAGGTGCTGGCGAGCTTGGCCGACATCGGCTTCGGCGGCATCTACCTGGGCATTGGCCTGGTCGATAGATGCCTGCTGTAAGGCTATCTGACGCTGTGACTGAACGATTGATGCGGCGGCCACCGCTTGTTGTGCTCTAGCTTGAGCCAACTGGTCGCGATAGCTGGCATCGTCCAGACGTATGAGTAGATCGCCTTGGCTCACCGTTTGGTTGTCATGCACAGCCACTTGCGCGACGCGTGCTGACAGCTCTGCACGCACGGCGACACTATCGGTGCGCACGTAGGCGTTGTCGGTTTCTGCCATGAAACGCCCGGTCTGCCACCAGCCGACGCCCCACCAAATCAGCGCTCCTAGCGCGATTAAGACGATGATGACAGCTAGTATCTTGCCCTTAGATTTTTTACCGGTATGAGCTTCTTGCTTGCCATTTTCCGACATGGACACTCCTTAACGATGTCATCCCTAAGAAACGCTATCACCCCGAAAAGACTGCTCAATGGCGAGAAGTGACATGCTGAACGCAGGCGGGAAAGGTTGTGAGGATATATAGTGTAATGAATGCTACATTACATGACTAGCGTAAAAAATAACTGTTTAGCGCAGCGTCTGTATAATTAATGCTCTTTTAGCATGCCTCTATATTGGAGTGTGGATGCCTCTCTCAATTATGAAAGACTCGGCCGATGATGCTAACAAAAGCGATGTGATGCTGACGTCGCGCGGGGTGGCGCGTCGTGAACGCTTGCTAGACGCGGCGCGAGATGTGTTTCTCGAGCAGGGCTATGCGGGCGCCAGTGTTAATGAAGTGGTTGCTCGTGCAGGTGGCTCATTGGCAACGCTCTACAAGCAGTTTGGTAATAAAGAGGGGCTGTTTACGGCGGCGATGGAGCGGCATATCGCCACTGCTTGGGCCGTGCTAGAAGAGGGGCGTCGGGATCAGCAGGCCCCCGAGCAGGTGCTTTACGAGCTGGGGCGTCGCATGCTGATGCTGGTATTTGATGCAGGCGTGATTCGTTTGGTGCGAGGGCTAGCATTTGAGGCCGAGCGAGCCCCTGAACTTGGCGAGATGTTCCTGGCCCGCGGCCCTGATCACACACGCCAAGCGCTCGCCTGCTACCTGCGTGATCAGGTTGAAGGTGGCCGCCTAGCGCTTGAAGAGCCCCGTGAGGCTGCCGGTATTTTCATGGGCATGTTGCTTGGCGAGTGGCATATCGACGCCTTACTAGGCCGCGACCTGCAGCTTGACGAGGCAAAGTGTAATGCCCGTGCCCAGCGCTGCGTGGACATATTTCTCGCTGGTGTTGCCCGCCCGCAGGCCTAATGTCGATGGCTATTTCTTGAGGCCTTCAGTAGTGCCCAAGGATTGGCCCATCTGAACCGCCGTGGTTTGAACCGATTCGTCAAAGCTTACGGGCTTGGCAAAGCACATCACCACCGTAGAGCCGAGTTTGAAGCGTCCCATCTCAGCACCTTTGGCTAACGTAATAGGTTGGCCAAATTGCATGCGCTGGGGCTGGCCCGACAGCGGCGTGACCTGCCCGGACCAAACGGTTTCAATCGCCGCAACAATCATCGCGCCGACTAAAACCATCGCGAGCGGCCCGTACTCGGTGTCAAAAATACACACCAAGCGTTCATTACGCGCGAATAACCCCGGCACGTAAGTGGCCGTCGCTTGATTCACGGAGAACAGCCTTCCAGGGACATAAATCATTTCCCGCAGCGTGCCGGTTACCGGCATATGTACGCGATGGTAGTCCCGTGGTGAAAGGTAAACGGTGGCAAAGCTGCCGCCGAGAAACTCTTCAGCCAGGGCGGTATCGCCACCCAGCAGCGTCTGAGCCGAGTAAGTGTGGCCCTTGGCCTGGACTAGCTGACCCGCCTGCAGGCGCCCGTATTGCGACAGCGTGCCATCGGCCGGGCTTAGTATGCCTTCGCCCAGCGGGCGTGCATCTGTCTTTAAGGCGCGGGTGAAGAAGTCGTTAAAGGTTGCGTAGGCGCTAGGATCGGGCTCTAAGGCTTGGCTCATATCCACATTAAAGCGTTTGATGAACGCTTTAATCAGGTGATTTTTCACCCAGGGGTTGTCGCATTGAGCGAAATGCCCCGTCAGGCGCGAAAGCGCGTGGTGTGGCAGCGGGTATTGAAGTAGCGAAAAAGCTTTTTGGGAAACGGTCACGGTGGTCGGTTCACTTCTCAATCGGTGTGTCGTCGCGGTTGCCCCACTCGCCCCAAGAGCCAGCGTAGCCGCGCATATTAAAGCCCAGTGCTTTGCCTACCAGCCACGTAAAGCTGCTGCGATGATGGCTTTGACAGTGGGTCGCCACTTCCATATCCGGCGTTAGGCCCAGAGCGCCCAGCTCAGTGATGAGTTCGGCATAATCACGAATACGCAAAGCGCGATGGCGATCCATGGCCTGCAGCCAATCCATGTTCACCGCTCCCGGTATATGACCCAGGTGCTTGTTGTTGCCCCGCTTGCCGTCATATTCACCTTGCGAGCGAGCATCCCATACGGCGAACTGCCTATCGCCCAGCTTTGACTTGATCTCTTCACACGTAATCAGGGCGTGCGGATTAAGAATGTCAGCCTGGTAGTCGCTGGGCGTTGGCGATTTCGATTCGGTGCTTTCTTCAAGCCCCGCGTCGCGCCAGGCATGAATGCCGCCATTTAGATAGGAGTAGCGGGTATGGCCGATCAGGTCTAGCGTCCAAAGAAGGCGTGCTGCCCAGCCACCACCTTCATCATCGCAAGCCACAACGTGGGTATCGCGTGTTAGGCCTAGGGCACTAAACAGGCGGGACAGTGCTTCAACGCTGGGAACGTCGTTGGGTACCGGTCCTTCGCCGCGCATTAAATAGCGAAAATCGAGAAAAACAGCCCCTGGCACGTGGCCCTGACGATAGCTATCGCCATTAACAGGCACGTCGATAATCAGCAGTTGAGGATCGTTTAAGTGTTCCTGAAGCTGTTCGGGCTCTACGATCAGCGAAAAAAGATTGGCTTCTGACGATGGGCTTTCAGTGCTCATGGGTAACTCCTGTAAACGTTAGCCATCCAGGCTATCAAGGATGCGTCGATAGCTGGCGAAACGGGCGGGATGGATCTTGCCGGCCTCAACGGCTTCGAGTAGCGCGCAGCCGGGCTCGGCGCGGTGACGACAGTCACGAAAGCGGCAATGGCCAATAAAGGCGTGAAACTCAATAAAGCCGTCGGTAACTTCCTGCTCGTTGAGGTGAATCAGGCCAAACTCGCGAATGCCCGGTGAGTCGATTAAATCACCGTCGGCCACTTCTTCACGGCTCATCGTATAAAGGCGCGCTGTCGTGGTGGTATGTGTGCCTTTGCGGGAGTCTTCCGAGAGCGCGCCAATGCGCAGGGTTTCATCTGGCAACAGCAGGTCGATGAGCGATGATTTGCCCACACCACTCTGACCAACAAATACCGATGTGCGTCCCTCAAGCTGGCTGCGCAGCTCATTAAGCCCCGAGTCTGTGGCAGTGGTGGTGCGCACGACCGGATAGCCCAAAGCGCTGTAGCGCTCCAAAAGTTTACCCAGTTCGCCGCCATCCTCGGGCAGTAAGTCCGTTTTGTTGAGGACCAAAACTGGCGCAATGCCGGTAGCTTCGGCAGCGACGAGATAGCGGTCGATTAAATTAGCGTGGGGCGCGGGCTCCACGGCAAACACAATCAGCAGTTGATCAATATTAGCTGCCACCGGTTTCAGCAGGCCTCGGGCATCGGGGCGCTTGAGTACGCTGTCGCGTTCTTCTCGCGCCACCACGACGCCAGAGCCTTCTTGCCCGGCACGCCAGATCACGCGGTCACCGGTGACCAGGCCGTCTAGGTTGGCGCGTAAGTGGCAGCGCACCGGTTCATTATCGCTATTGCGCACCTCTAGGGTACGCCCAAAGTGAGCAACGACTCGGCCCGGTTGTTCGGCACCGTATTCGCCAGCAGAGAGCTTTTCAGCGTCTTGCACATCGCGCTTCTCAGCACGTTGGGCGCGTTCTGCCTGAACCTTGTCGACTCGCCACTGCTGCTGGCGACTTAATTTGCGTTTGCTCATGTCCACCTGATGCTGAGTACAATAGCGGCCATTGTACCTATCAAGTAGCCAAGCTGTCCTGCATGGGCTGCTTGGCAATGCGATTTAAGGCACTATTCTGATTTTAAACTGACTTTACGCCATAATTGCACGCTGATAACGGCTATTTTGGCAAAGGGATGAACCCAATGAGTAATGATACGACTGAGACCGCCGTGCCCCGCGATGACCTATTGATATGGATTGACCTGGAAATGACCGGTTTAGATCCTAACAAAGAGCGCATTATTGAAGTGGCTACGCTGATTACCGATGCGGATTTGAACGTAGTGGCAGAAGGGCCTGTTGTGGCCGTAAAGCAGCCCGACAGCCTGCTAGCGAAAATGGATGATTGGAATCAGAAGACTCACGGTGCATCGGGTTTGGTCGCTCGGGTGAAAGCCAGTCAAGTGGCAACTGCAGACGCTGAGCAGCAAACTTTGGCATTTTTAAAACACTACGCCGTGGCGGGGTCGTCACCGATGTGTGGCAATAGTATCCATCAGGATCGGCGTTTTTTAGAGCGTGAAATGCCTGAGCTGCTCAACTTTTTTCACTATCGCAATCTGGATGTATCGACGTTGAAAGAAGTGGCTAAACGCTGGAATCCAGGCGCCTTGGCGGGCTTTAGTAAGCGCAACGTGCACCTGGCAATGGACGATATTAAAGAGTCTATTGCTGAACTGGCCCACTATCGCACGACCTTCTTACGCGTTGATCAGCGCCGCGACGAAAAAGAGTAGCCATTTAGGCGGTGGCGATCAGCTCGCCACGCTTGATGTGCTGTTCCTCCAGTGCCCAGGCAACGTGCTCGCGCACGAGCGCACTGGGAAAGCCACGCCGCGCCCATAAGGCTGTCTCAACGGCGTCACTCCAGGGTGCGTTGCCTAAGCCAATAGCGACATTACGCAGCCAGCGTTCGTAGCCAATGCGCCGGATGGGGCTGCCCGCGGTTTTGTCCAGGAACTCCGCTTCGCCCCAGGCGAACAGGCTGATCAGCGTTGCGCGGTCTAAATCATGGCGCGGTGCAAAGTCATCTTCTTGGGTAATGCGAGTGAAGCGAGTAAAAGGGCAGACTAGCTGGCAATCGTCACAGCCATAAATCCGGTTGCCCATGGCGCGGCGAAACTCCACTGGAATCGCGTCATGCAGTTCAATAGTGAGATATGAGATGCACTTGCGTGAGTCGACCACTTTGTCGTCAACGATGGCGCCGGTGGGGCAGGCGGTACGACAGGTGCTGCAACTGCCGCAGTGCTCATGCTCAAAGGGGGCGTCAATAGGCAGCGGTAGATCGGTATACAGTTCGCCAAGAAAGAACAGCGAGCCTGCTTTGGGATTGAGCAGCATGGCATTTTTGCCAAACCAGCCCAGTCCGGCTTTTTGGGCCAAAGCGCGCTCCATGACTGGCGCTGAATCAACAAACGCGCGGTAGCCGAACGCGCCGACTTCCTGCTCAATTTTTTTTGCTAATAGGGCTAACCGTTTACGGATTAGCTTGTGATAATCACGCCCCAGCGCGTAACGCGATACGTAGGCTTTGCTGGGCTGGCCAAGCACCTTGGTGGTTTCTACCTCAGGGGGTAGGTAATCCATTCGGACGCAGATAATGCGCTGGGTGCCAGGTTCTAGCTGTGCAGGTCGCGTGCGTTTGGTGCCGTGTTTGGCCATAAAGCCCATGTCGCCGTGATAGCCTTTTTCTAGCCATGCGTCGAGATGCGCCTCGTGGGCAGACAGTTCAGTATCGGTGATGCCGACTTGCTGAAAGCCGAGCTCCTGCCCCCAGGTCTTTATCAGGTCGGCAAGGCGAGCAAGCTTTTCGTCAGTCAGTGCATCGCTAGAACGTTTAACGGCAGTGGAATCCGGCATAGTTAGTCAATAAATAGTGAATCAAATAGAGAGTGAGTTAAATAATATAGTCAGGTCGTCGTCAGTCTAGTAACGCAAGTTAAGCAGTCGCCAGCAAAGCGGCCGTCAGTCTACGGCAAGGCTATAAGCGCGCTATGCTAACGCATTGGCAGCCATCAAAATACGTGAAAGGAGAGATCGTGACGGTCCCGAATACTTCCATGCTACGCCCTCTATATAAAGCCGCCCAGGTGCGCGAGCTTGATCGACGTACGATTGCCGGCGGTATTGATGGCTTTGCATTAATGCAGCGCGCTGCATCCAGTGCTTGGCATTGTTTCCGCTCACGCTGGCCGCAAGCGCGCAGTTTAACGGTGGTGTGTGGCCATGGTAATAACGGCGGCGATGGTCACGTGCTCGCGGCGCTGGGCATGCAGTCCGGCTTAAAGGTTCAGCGGATAACGCTTAAGCCTCTTGATGAACTGAGCGGTAGCGCGGCCCGCGCGGCAGAGCTGGCAACTTCGGCGGGTGTTGGCTGCGAAGAGTGGCATGCGGGCATTGCGTTAACGGGCGAAGTGATCATTGATGCGCTGCTGGGGACCGGTTTGAATGGCGCAGTAGAAGGGCGTTTCAAGCGTGTCATTGAAATGATCAATGCGGCTGGTCGACCGGTACTGGCGATTGATATTCCCTCTGGGCTGGTAGCCGATACCGGTGCTATGCCCGGTGTCGCTGTTAACGCTGCCTGCACGGTGACTTTTATCGGCGATAAGGTCGGTTTACACACGGGCGATGCGCCGGCCTGCACCGGCGAGATTGATTTTCGCTCACTGGGTGTTAAAGCCCAGGCATATTTTGATATTCCCCCCACCGCTTGGCGGCTGGATGAATCCCTTTTAGCAGGCGCTTTTACACCGCGCCTGCGCACTAGTCATAAAGGCACAATGGGCCACGTGCTGGTGATGGGGGGCGCGCCAGGGTTTGGTGGGGCCGCTTTGTTGGCGTGTCAGGCGGCTGCGCGCATGGGGGCGGGGAAAGTAAGTTTGGCAACGGCGCCCGAACATATCTCTGCCAGCCTGGTGCGCTGCCCTGAAGTGATGGCGCATGGGGTGCGCGGTGGTGCTGAGGCCGGCGAGTTGCCCCACAATGCAGATGTTGTCGTTGTGGGGCCCGGGCTTGGGCAGGCGGCCTGGGGACAGGCCGTGCTACAAAGCGCGTTGCAAGCGGATGCGCCGCTGGTCATCGATGCCGACGCTTTGAATCTTTTGGCGCGCCAGTGGCCTGATGTGCGTAGGGATAACTGGATTTTGACGCCGCATCCCGGCGAAGCCGCAAGGCTGCTGGGATGTACAGTGGCCGATATCCAGGCTGATCGGCCCGCCGCTGTTCAGGCGCTGCAGCGAGCACGCGGCGGCGTGGTGATATTAAAAGGCGCAGGCAGCTTAATCGCTGGCCCTGCGGGGCTAGTCGTTTGCCCGTATGGCAATCCAGGCATGGCCAGCGGTGGAATGGGCGATGTGCTAAGCGGCATGCTGGGCGGGCTGATTGCCCAGCGTGGCGAGGTTGAGTTCAGCGCTTGGCTTGGCACGATGGTGCATGCGTTAGCCGCTGATCGTGCGGCTGAGCAAGAAGGTGAGCGTGGCCTGCTGGCCAGCGATCTGGCATCCTATGCGCGAAAATTGATTAATCCTTGAAGGCAGCCCACATGCAGGTGCAATTAGACAATGAAGATGCCCAGGTTTCTTTTGGCGAAGCGCTAGGGCATGCTTTGCAAGGCCGCGGGCTGGTATATCTTGAAGGTGAGTTAGGCGCCGGTAAAACGACGCTATCACGCGGCATTTTGCGTGCTTATGGTTATCTAGGGGCCGTAAAAAGCCCTACCTATACGCTTGTAGAGCCTTACGAGATAGGATCTCAGCGGGTGTATCATCTGGATTTGTATAGACTGTCTGATCCAGAGGAGCTTGAATTTATCGGTGGTCGCGATGTGCTGGCCGACGATGCCCTTAGTATTGTCGAGTGGCCCAGTCGTGGCGAGGGGTGGTTGCCTGCACCTGATCTTCGCTTAGCGCTAGAGGTAGCTGCTCACGGGCGTTTGGCCGCATTAACGGCGTGCAGTGATAAAGGTAGGCTTGTGCTGGCATTATTACAAAGCCAAGTGAGTGAAATAAGTCAGGTTCGTTCCGACCAGCTGGAGAATGGTGTGATTCAATGGAAATGAAGGGCGCAGTAGCGCGCGCATGCCGTCTGCTGGCCACGGGGCTTTTTACCTTAGTGGCTGTCAATGTCCAGGCGGCCACCGTGGAGAGTATGCGTTTATGGGCGGCACCTGATCATGCGCGCCTAGTGTTTGATTTGTCGGCTGCTGCGAATGCCAATGTCTTCTCGTTGGAAAATCCCGCGCGGTTAGTGATCGATTTAGACGATACGCAAATGGATACTGATCCCAGTACGCTGCCGCTTCATGACAGTGCCATCACATCAGTGCGTTCAGGGCTGCGCGACGGTGGTGGCTTGCGGGTAGTGCTTGAGCTTAATCGCGAGATAGAGCCGCGCCACTTCACTCTAACGCCGAACGATCAATACGGACATCGTCTTGTTGTTGACCTTGAGTATCCTGGTGAGAGTGCCGTTGAAAACCCCATTGACCCGATTGAAGCAATGATTCGGGATCAGGAAATTCAGTCTTCTCAGCGTGCGATCGCTCAGCAGCAGGTGCCGGGTGTCGTATCGCCGCCTGTGCCAAGCCCGCCGACCGAAGTGCAGGAAGCCAGGCCGCATCCGCGTCGAGATATTATTATTGCAGTCGATGCAGGGCACGGCGGCGAAGACCCAGGCGCCATTGGTCCTTCAGGTACCCGTGAAAAAGACGTCGTGCTTGAAATTGCCCGGCGCTTAGCCGCTGAAGTGAACAGCACCGAAGGGTTCAAGGCGGTACTGACACGCGACGGTGATTACTACATAGGCCTGCGTCAGCGTACAGCGCTGGCTCGCGAGCAAAAAGCCGATTTCTTTGTTTCCGTGCATGCCGATGCCTTCACCAGTCCGCGTCCTCAAGGCAGCTCGGTGTATGCGCTTTCTCAACGCGGGGCAACCTCGGAAACCGCGCAGTGGCTGGCCGATAGCGAAAACCGTTCTGATCTTATCGGCGGCGTTGATGGCAGTCTTTCGTTGCGTGATAAGGACCAAGTGCTGCGTGGCGTACTGCTAGATTTGACCATGACGGCCACGTTGAACGATTCGTTATCTATCGGTGGACAGGTGCTGGAACAGCTTGGCCGAGTCAATCAACTGCATAAAACACGCGTCGAGCAGGCCGGGTTTATGGTGCTCAAATCGCCGGATATTCCGTCACTATTGATTGAAGTTGGCTTTATTTCCAACCCTGATGAAGAGCGTCGCTTACGTGACCCAGTGCATCAAACGGGGCTGTCACAGGCTATTTTTGGCGGCTTGCGCGAGCATTTTGAGCGCTACCCGCCGCCCGCCAGCTTGCTTTCTTGGCAGCGTGATAACCAGCGCCGGCCTTCAGGTAATGAGTACCGCATTCAGTCTGGCGATACGCTGTCGGCGATTGCCGTACGCCACGGAGTGCCAGTGGGCCAGCTTCGCCAAGCCAATGACTTAAACGGTGACGCCATTCGCGTTGGCCAAGTACTACAGATTCCCAGCTCATGAGGTGCTGTTTATGAGGTGCTGTGTTGACTGATATAACCGCTACCGCATCGCGTATTCATGTGCTCGATCCGCGCTTGGCCAACCAGATTGCGGCTGGCGAGGTCGTTGAGCGCCCTGCATCGGTAACCAAAGAGCTGATAGAAAACGCCATTGATGCCGGCAGCCAGCGTATTGATGTCGATATTGAGCAAGGGGGTACGCGGCTCATCAAGGTGCGTGACGATGGTATCGGCATCGGTGAGCAGGATTTGCCGCTGGCCTTGGCGCGCCACGCGACCAGTAAAATCGGTAGCCTGGAAGACTTGGAAGGCGTTAGCTCGTTAGGTTTTCGGGGTGAGGCGTTGGCGTCTATCAGCTCGGTTTCACGCTTAGAGCTGATCTCTAACGCTGAGGATGACCCTCGCCATGGCTGGCGAGTGGTGGCAGAGGGACGTGGGATGGAGGCTAGAGTTACTCCAGCGCCGCATCCCCGTGGCACTAGTGTTGGTGTGCGCGATTTGTTTTTTAACACGCCTGCCAGGCGTAAATTCTTGCGTACCGAAAAGACAGAATTTGCTCACGTAGAAGAGGCGTTTCGCCGACAGGCGCTGTCGCGTTACGACATCACGTGGGTGCTGCGGCACAATCAGAAAGTCATTCATCAGTTGCCTTCGGGGCACTCTGTCGCAGCCCGGGAGCGTCGAATTGCGTCGCTGCTAGGTAAGAACTTTATTGAGCATGCTCGTTATATTGAACGCGAGGCGGGCGGCCTGCGGTTAAGTGGCTGGGTGGGGCTGCCTACTCATTCACGCTCGCAGGCCGATCAGCAATACTTTTTTGTGAATGGGCGTGTGGTCCGCGACCGGCTAGTCGCACATGCGGTGCGCCAAGCTTACCGTGATGTGCTGTTTAATGGCCGTCACCCGGTGTTTGTACTCTATCTTGAGCTTGATCCTGACGTTGTCGATGTCAACGTTCATCCGACCAAGCATGAAGTACGCTTTCGTGATGGCCGTATGGTGCACGATTTTCTGTATTCGAGTCTGCACCATTGCCTGGCGTTTTCTAAGCCCGCGGCTGATCATGATGCCGACGGCAATGAGGCGAATGAGAGCGATGGCGGTCATCAGCAAGAGGGCATAGCGGAAAACGCTGAGCAGCCGCGCTGGCAGCAGCAGGGGATTGCGCTTACCCACTCGCCGGATCGTCATCCGGGCGCTGAGCGCGTGCGCCGCTTTATGCAGGGCTATCAGGCCCTTCACCCCAATCATGAAGAAACGCTGTTGACCCCGCAGTCCGGCGGCCCGACTGATCTAAGCGCTAGCGCAATGGGCGGCAGTCATGGTGCTAGCGAAGTGCGAGAAGTGCCGCTGGCAATGCCGGCTGACGATCCGACAGCGCCGCCGCCGCTTGGTTTTGCGCTAGGCCAGCTGCACGGTATTTATATTTTGGCGCAGAATGCGCAGGGGCTCGTGCTGGTGGATATGCACGCTGCTCATGAGCGCATTGTTTACGAGCGCATGAAAACACAGCTGGCAGCCGCGAAAGGCTTAGATGCTCAGCCGCTGCTGGTACCTGTTTCTATTGCTGCCAGTGGGGCGGAGGTGGCGACGGCCGAGAGCGAGCAGGAGGCGATTGCCAAGCTGGGTATTGAGCTTGATATTGCCGGGCCAGAGACGCTGCTGGTTCGTCAGATGCCAGCGCTACTGGCGCAGGCTGATCCTGAAACGCTGGTGCGTCAGATGCTGGAGGAGCTCGCCCGCTATGGCCGTACTCACCAGGTTGAGGCACGGCTGCATGAGCTGCTTTCCACGATGGCCTGTCACGGTAGCGTGCGCGCCAATCGGCGGCTTACTCTTGATGAAATGAATGGATTGCTGCGCGATATGGAGCGCACCGAGCGCAGCGACCAGTGTAACCACGGCCGCCCCACCTGGACGCAAATGGGCCTAAAGGCGCTTGATCGTTTATTTCTACGTGGTCAGTAGCCGCTACTCGCTTGGCCAGTGATGGTTTGTTCAACAGGCGCTAAGGCGCCTTTTTTAATCGGGAGTTTCAACTGCGCATGGCTGATACGCGCCCTTGGGCGATTTTTTTGATGGGCCCTACGGCTGCGGGTAAAACCGATGCCGCTATAGCGTTGCATGAGCGCTTAGGGCACGAGCTCATTAGCGTTGATTCAGCCATGGTTTACCGCGGCATGGATGTTGGCAGCGCAAAGCCGAGTGCTGCAGAGCTCGCCCGTGCGCCCCATCGCTTGATTGATATTCGTGACCCCGCAGAGCCTTATTCGGCCGCTGATTTTCGTGAAGATGCGCTGGCGCACATGCGACAAATTAGCGCGGCTGGCAAGGTGCCTCTGCTGGTGGGCGGCACCATGCTGTATTTCAAGCGACTGATTGAGGGCGTTGCCAATCTTCCCTCAGCGGATTCGTTGATCCGTCAGCAGCTTGAGGATCAGTGCCAGGCGGAGGGGCTTTTGGCGCTCCATAAGCGCTTATCACAGGTTGATGCGCTATCCGCTGAGCGCATTCATCCTAATGATCCTCAGCGCATCATGCGTGCCCTGGAGGTTTATTACGCCAGCGGACGGCCTATGAGTGAGCTTTGGGCCGAGCAGCAGTCGGAAACCTTTCCATGGCGGGTGCTGTCGATAGCATTAGCGCCTAACGATCGCAGCTTCTTGCACCGGCGTATCGAGCAGCGCTTTGAACTAATGTTGGGTGAAGGCTTGATAAATGAAGTCGCCGCCCTCAAAAAGCGTAATGACTTACATTCAGGCCTGCCTGCAATGAAAAGCGTTGGCTATCGCCAAGTCTGGGAATATCTGGATGGCGAGTACGATTATGCCACTCTCGTTGAGCGGGGTGTCATAGCAACGCGCCAGCTTGCTAAGCGTCAATTGACGTGGCTAAGAAGCTGGCCAGAGTTAACGTGGATAGATTCGCAGCGTGATGACTTGATGGATAAGGTGCTGAAAATCGTGCGTGAAAGCAGTGCTTAGCGTAAGATGGTGATCTAGTGAATGTGTGTTTTCGAGCGGCCAGTTGGCTTGGCCTTTCGGGCAACAAGATTGCGGCGTAGCACCAGTAGGGCGCGCCATTGATAATTAACCCCAACGACAGTTTTAGGGAGAGCAACATGTCCAAAGGGCAGTCCCTTCAAGACCCTTACTTGAACATTTTGCGCAAGGAGCGCATTCCGGTCTCAATCTTTTTGGTCAACGGCATTAAGCTGCAGGGCCAGATTGAATCGTTTGACCAGTTTGTTATCTTATTGCGTAATACCGTCAGCCAGATGGTTTATAAACACGCTATTTCCACGGTTGTGCCTTCTCGCAATGTACGTTTGCCTGCGCAAGATCCGGCAGAGCAGGATGCAGAGATTTAACACCGCTGGATAAGCAAGAGAGTCCACGAGGTATTGATTGTTTTTCGAACGCCCAGACGCCGGTGAAACGGCAGTTCTTGTTCACGTTGATTTCCATGATGAACAAAAACGTGAAGACCCGGGTGAGTTTTTAGAGCTCGTGCGCTCTGCTGGTGCAGAGCCTGCGACTCTACTCACTGCTAGCCGACATCGCCCAGATTCACGCACGTTTATTGGATCCGGTAAGTTGGAAGAGTTGCGGGCATTGCTTGCGGCTCATGAAGCAGAACTGGTTATCTTCAACCATAGCTTAAGCCCCTCTCAAGAGCGCAATGTTGAGCAAGAGCTCAAATGCCGAGTGTTAGACCGTACCGGTCTTATTCTCGATATCTTTGCGCAGCGGGCACGAACTCATGAAGGTAAGCTGCAGGTAGAGCTTGCCCAGCTTGAATATATGTCCACTCGCTTAGTGCGAGGCTGGACACACCTAGAGCGCCAAAAAGGCGGTATTGGGCTGCGTGGCCCGGGTGAAACTCAGCTTGAAACTGACCGACGCCTTTTGCGTGGTCGGATTAAATCGATTCATAAACGGCTTGATAAGGTGCGTAGTCAGCGCGATCAGAATCGCCGCGCCCGTGCTCGCGCTGAAATCCACAGCGTCTCGTTAGTGGGTTATACCAACGCTGGTAAGTCAACGTTGTTTAACGCGTTAACCAATGCCGATGTGTATGCCGCGGATCAGCTGTTTGCCACGCTGGATCCGACGCTACGGCGCCTTGAGATTGCAGACGTAGGCCCTGTGGTTATGGCGGATACCGTTGGTTTTATTCGCCATTTGCCACATAAGTTGGTTGAGGCGTTTCAGGCAACGCTGCAGGAGGCGTCTGAAGCGTCACTGCTGGTGCATGTCATTGACGCTGCCGACCCTGACCGCGAACTCAACGTTAAGCAGGTAGAGTTAGTGTTAAAAGAGATCGGTGCTGATGATGTGCCGGTGCTCAAGGTTATGAATAAAATAGATAGGCTGGGCAGCGCGCCGCGCATAGAACGTGATGGCCAAGGCGTGCCGGAAGTCGTTTGGCTCTCGGCGCAGGAAGGGCAAGGCCTTGATTTTCTGCATGAGGCGCTCAGCGAGCGATTGGCAAACGATGTCATTGGCTTTTCGCTGACACTCAGTCCTGAGCAAGGTAAGCTGCGTGCAGGGTTGCATGAGCTTAATGCCGTTCGCACAGAGTCTTTTGACGAACAGGGTCATTCTGTATTGGGTGTGCGTCTGCCTCGGCGTGATTTTAATCAGCTGATGGCGCAATTGGGCGAGCGCGCTAATACGTATTTACCTAAAGCACTACGTGAAACCGATGAGTGGTAGTCTTGCTATTAAGATGTTCAGTGCACTGCCGATTTTCTGTTTCGCATAAGAATGAGACAAGATTTATATAGCAATAATATCAAAACGCGACGGCTTCTCTTACCGATGGAGTCACGTCCGTTAGTGAATTTCTTAGTGGAGACGATGTATGGCCTGGAATGAGCCTGGTGGTGGGGACAAGCACGACCCGTGGAGCAGCGGTGGCCGACGAGGTGGAAACGACGGCGACAGAAGCCAAGATGGCAGTAACGGTGGCAATAATGGCGGCAATAACGGTGGCGGCAACAACAATGGTAATAAAGGGGGCAATAACCAAGGCCCGCCTGACCTTGATGAAGCGCTGAAGAAATTCCAGGAAAAGCTGAGCGGCATCTTTGGCGGTGGCAAGAAGAGCGGCGGTAAAAAAAGTGATGGGGGCGGTGGCGGTAAAAACCGTAATCCTCTTGCTTTACCCGGCCTACTGATTGTTGTTGCGTTGGCTATCTGGGCTGCCATGGGTTTCTACCTAGTTGACCAATCTGAGCGTGGCGTTGTGCTGCGCTTCGGTGAGTTCCAGGGTATCGTCGATCCAGGCCTTCAGTGGAACCCACCGCTGATAGATGAAGTGCGCATGGTTAACGTGACGCGAGTGCGCTCATTGACACAAATGCAGTCGATGCTGACGCGCGATGAAAACATTGTAGAAGTGGAAATTTCGGCGCAGTACCAAGTCGCTAATCCTCGCGATTTTGTACTAAACGTTCGTGATCCCGCCATTTCGATTGAGAACGCGCTGGACTCTGCGCTGCGTCACGTGGTCGGCGGTACCGATATGATCGATATTCTTACCTCTGGGCGTGAGATTTTGGGCAGCTCTGTCTCTAGTCGTCTGCAGTCTTACCTCGACAACTATGGTGCCGGTATTCGTCTGCAAACCATTAACATTGAGTCTACCACTGCGCCTGAGCCCGTTATCGATGCCTTTGATGATGTTATCCGCGCTCGTGAGGATCGCCAGCGTACGATTAACGAAGGGATGGCTTATGCGAACGCTATCATTCCTGCGGCCCAAGGTCAGGCGCAGCGTGTGGTAGAGCAGGGTCAAGGTTATCGCGAATCGGTTGTTGCCGAGGCGCAAGGTCAGGCCAACCGATTTAACTCGCTGTTGACCGAGTACCGTAACTCGCCTGAGACCATGCGTGAGCGCATGTACTTAGACACAATCGAAGACGTGTTCAGCAGTACGCCGAAAGTGCTCTTAGACGTCAGTGAGAACGCGCCTTTGATGTATCTTCCGCTAGATCAGATGCGTGGCGGTAGCGGTGGTGGTAATCGAACCGGCTCATCGTCTAATAGCAATAGTGATAGCAGCCAAGAGCAGTTAGACCCTGACGTGATTGAGCGTTTACGCAGCACTCAGAGCAGCTCTTCAGGCAATAGCAATAGTAGCTCCATCCGCAGGGAGGGCCGGTAAATGATTAATAATCGATCCTTGCTAGTGGTGGGTGTTTTAGCCGCAGTCGCATGGCTTGCGAGCAACACTTTGTACGTCGTTGACGAAACCGAACGCGCTGTTAAATTGCGTTTTGGTGAGGTCATTGAAGAAAATATTCAGCCTGGTTTGCACGCAAAAGTGCCCATTGCCCAGACGATCCGTAAGTTTGACACTCGCTTACTGACATTGGACACCGATACCAGTCGCTATCTGACGCTTGAGCAGAAAGCGGTCATCGTAGATTCCTATGTGAAATGGCAGGTCATTAATCCCACCCGTTACTACGAAGCAACGGCTGGCGATGAATTGATGGCCGTTCGCTTGATTCAGCCTCGCGTTGATGAAAGCCTGCGTAACGAGTTCGGCCGCCTTAATCTTCAAGAGATTATCGCTGAACGCCGTGATGACTTGATGGTTGGGCCAACCGCTGAGCTTGATGAGCTGATGCGTGAAGAGCTGGGCGTGGCCATTCGGGATATTCGTATTAAGCGAATCGACTTGCCTGACGACGTTTCCGCTGCTGTTTTTGAGCGTATGCGTTCTGAGCGTGAGCGTGAGGCGCGCGAGTGGCGTGCACAGGGTCAAGAAGAGGCCGAGCGTATTCGCGCTAATGCGGATCGTCGTCGTCAGGTCTTGCTTGCCCAGGCTAACGAACGTTCTGAAACGTTACGTGGTGAGGGTGATGCGCAGGCCGCTGCGATCTTCTCCGAAGCCTATGGTCAAGATCAGGAGTTCTTTTCTTTCTGGCGTAGCCTGAATGCTTATCGTGAAAGCTTCGCTGGCGATGGCAATTTGATGGTTTTAGAACCTAATAGTGACTTCTTCCGCTATTTGCGCAGCGCTGAGCCGGAAAGTGGTGACGACAGCGGCGAATAATTCGCCGATGGTTGTGGTGCTCCTCGTCTTGGCTGGTTGACGTCCAGGCGGGGTTCACCTAGCCAATAAACGTGATAGAATTTGTTAACCGGGCGTCGCCCGGTTTTTTTGTGGCCCTCATTTAATGCGAGCGGCATTAACGGTCTTGAGCCGTTACTGCTTGAATTTGTTGGGCCTTCATCGTCTGTAGGATTGTTTACATGACCATCGCTGACCGCTGGCTACTGCCCGACGGCATGGATGAGGTGCTTCCGCCTCAGGCAAGCCGTATGGAAGAACTGCGCCGTGCGCTGCTTGATCTTTACCATTGCTGGGGCTATGAACAAGTAATGCCACCACCGGTAGAGTTTTTAGACTCTTTGCTCACCGGTACCGGTACGGACCTTGATCTACAGACCTTTAAGCTGACCGATCAGCTAACGGGCCGTATGATGGGGGTTTCGGCGGATGTTACGCCGCAAGTCGCACGTATGGATGCCCACTCATTAAGACGCCAGGGCCCGGTGAGGCTATGCTATTGTACTAATGTGCTGCGCGCTAAGGCTGATCAGCATCAGGGCGGGCGAAGCCCAGTGCAGGTAGGTGCAGAGCTTTTTGGTCATGCGGGTCTCGATGCCGACAGTGAAATTATTTATCTCGCCTTGGCCAGCTTAAAGGCTGCTGGCGCTGAAGAAATTCATCTAGCGTTGGGGCATATCGGTATTTATCGTAGCCTTGTTGAGGCGGCGGCGCTGAGTAATGAGCAAGAAAGAGCGCTCTTTGATGCGCTGGCACTAAAGTCTCCCGGCCAACTGGCGGACGTTGTGCAGGCGAGTGTCTCAGAGCCGGCATTGGCCGAGATGCTGCTGGCACTTGGCGAGCTGCACGGCGGGGCGGATGTATTAAATCAGGCGCGCGATCGCTTTGCGGGCGCGCCCGCCACGGTAACGGCGGCATTGGATCAGCTGGATGCTCTTTATCAAGGGGTGCTCGCACGCTTTGACGTGTCGCTGTACTTTGATCTGGCTGAGCTGCGTGGCTATCAATACCATACTGGTATGATGTTCGCCGCCTACGTGCCTGGCTATGGGCATGCGCTCGCCAAAGGCGGACGCTATGACGATACTGGTCGGGCCTTTGGCCGTGCGCGCCCGGCCACGGGTTTCTCTATGGATCTGAAACAGCTAGCCTCGCTGGCGTTAGCATCGCCTAGTCGCGGTAGCATTTGGGCGCCTGCTAATCAGGATGAGTCGCTCAACGCTGCCATTGTCGCGCTGCGTGAGCAGGGCGAACGCGTGATTCAAGCGCTGCCTGGGCAGCGTACTGGGCCGGCGGAGCACGACTGTGACCGCTGTCTTGAGCTTATCGATGGTCGTTGGCAGCCAGCGACCCTGACACAAGAGACGAGTGCATCATAATGGGTAAGAATGTCGTAGTGCTGGGCACCCAGTGGGGTGACGAGGGCAAAGGTAAGATCGTTGATCTGCTAACCGAGTCCGCATCTGCCGTGGTACGTTTTCAGGGTGGCCACAATGCTGGCCATACGCTGGTCATCGACGGTGAAAAAACCGTCCTTCACCTGATCCCTTCAGGTGTTCTACGCCCAAGCACAAAGTGTGTGATCGGCAATGGCGTGGTGCTTTCACCAGAAGCGCTGATCAAAGAGATCCGTGAGCTGGAAGCCAAGGGCGTGCCAGTGCGTGAGCGACTGCGCCTTTCGCCGGCCTGCCCGCTAATTTTGCCGTACCACGTACGTTTGGATCAGGCGCGTGAAAAAGCCCGTGGTATCGCTAAGATTGGCACCACCGGCCGCGGCATTGGCCCCGCCTATGAAGACAAGGTGGCGCGCCGTAGCCTGCGTTTAGGCGATATGCTGCACCGCGAGCGTTTCGCTTCTAAGCTGGGAGAAGTGCTCGACTACCACAACTTTGTGCTAGTTAATTACCACGGCGAACCGGCAGTCGATTTTCAAGAAGTACTCGACTCGGCCATGCAGATGGCTGAAGAGCTGCGCCCGATGGTATGCGATACGGTCAGCATGGTGCACGACCTGCGTAAGGCCGGTGAGAACATTCTGTTTGAAGGTGCCCAGGGTTCACTGCTGGATATCGATCACGGTACTTACCCTTACGTTACTAGCTCCAATACGACCGCTGGTGGGGTTGCAACCGGTTCTGGCGTTGGCCCGCTGTATTTGGATTACGTGCTTGGTATCACTAAGGCATACACCACGCGCGTGGGCTCTGGTCCATTCCCGACTGAGCTTTTTGACGTAGACGGGCGCCACCTTGCCGAGCGCGGTCATGAGTTTGGCGCTACCACTGGGCGTGCACGTCGCTGTGGTTGGTTTGACGCTGTGGCGCTACGCCACGCGGTGCAAATTAACTCCGTCTCCGGTATCTGCTTGACCAAGCTTGATGTATTAGACGGGTTGGAAAATATCCGTGTATGCGTTGGTTACCGCAGCAAAGATGGCGATGTGATGGATAACCCGGTGGATTCAGAGGGCTTTGAAGCCATCGAACCGCTTTATGAAGACTTACCGGGCTGGAAGGAGTCGACCCTGGGTGCTAAGCGAGTAGAAGATTTGCCCGCCAATGCACGTGCTTACATTAGCTATCTTGAGCAGCAGGTAGGCACCAGCATCGATATCATTTCCACCGGCCCGGACCGCATGGAAACGATCGTATTGCGTAATCCCTTCACAAGCTAATGGTGGGTAGCGCCGGCTGAGCGTAAGCTGGAGGATGCGAAAAGGGGCAATTAAATTGCCCCTTTTTTATATTTAAAACAGCGGACTAAACGTCGCGTATTTAAAATCGATTTGTGTAGAAGGCTAGTAATCGATACCTCTACGCGCCTGAAGTCCGTTGTTGAAAGCATGGCGGATTTCCTGCATTTCGGTTACCGTGTCGGCCATGGCGATCAGCTCACGATGGGCGTTGCGACCGGTAATAATGACCGTCTGTTCCGGCGGGCGATTCTCCAATGCCTGTTTCACCGCTTCAATCTCTAAGTAGCCAAACTTAAGCATGTAAGTAATTTCATCCAGCACCACCAGGTACATCTCTGGGTCGGCCAGCATGCGCTCCGCCTCTTTCCACACCGCGTGACAGGCCTCGGTATCTGCCTGTCGGTTTTGCGTATCCCAAGTAAAGCCTGTGGCCATAATCGCCACCTCTAGGTGGCTATCTTCTTCTAAACGATTGCGCTCACCACATTCCCATAATCCTTTAATAAACTGCACAACCGCCACGTTGTAACCATAGCCTAAGGCGCGGGTCACCGTTCCCCAGGCAGCAGTCGTTTTACCTTTCCCATTGCCCGTGTTGACGATAATGAGGCCGCGTTGCTCATTGGCGCTGGCGACTTTCTCATCTACGCGTGCTTTGAGCTTCTGCATCGATGCTTTGTGGCGGGTGTCGCGATCACTCATGGTGTCTCCTGGAAAGCACTTAATCATAACGATGGTCAAGGTAGCGCGTTAGCGTAAGCCATCCACTTTGCGTTGAACATTTTTTTGAGTCTTCTTTAGAATAACTTGTGTACAACTAATTATGAACCTGCGTTAAGAGCTGTTTAATGAATGGGCGCTTAAAACACACAGAAAGCGAAGAGAATTGGCCGGTAGGGGGCTGCCTGCTCTAGAATGGTGGGCCATGTCTTGTCAGGAATTGAATCATGCCCTCATTTGATATTGTCTCAGAGTTTGATCAGCACGAAGGTGCTAACGCCGTTGATCAGGCAAATCGCGAAGTACAGTCTCGTTTTGACTTTAAAGGCGTCAATGCCAGCTTCACACTTGAAGCCGATAAAGTGCAGCTAGAGGCAGACGTTGATTTCCAGCTCAAGCAAATGCTGGACGTACTGCGCGGGCGATTAATTGCTCGCGGCATTGATGCCCGCTGCATGGATATTCAAGACCCCGTACTTTCCGGCGTTAAGGCGCGCCAAGAAGTTGCGCTCAAGCAGGGACTTGATGCAGCAGAGGCAAAAGATGTGGTCAAGCGCATCAAAGCCAGCAAGATAAAAGTACAGGCGCAAATTCAAGGTGAGAAAGTGCGCGTCACGGGTAAAAAGCGCGATGATTTACAAGGCGTCATGGCGTTACTACGCGCTGAAGAAGGGCCCGACTTGCCGCTGCAGTTTGATAATTTTCGCGACTAGTCCAGGGCTTTAACGCAGCCCACCGTCATCGCCCTCATTTAATCATGTGAATGATTGTTTTATACAGGAGTCAAGCACTATGTCTGATCCGCAGCCGGTTTTTTTAAGCGACTACCAGCCACCCGCCTACCGGGTTACTCATGCCGAGCTGACGTTTGATCTTGACCCCGCCGCGACCCGTGTGAAAGCGCGCCTGTCGATTGAGCGTCATTCCGACGCTGACGCCGACACGCCGCTAATATTAAACGGCGAGCACTTAAAACTGATTTCCCTCGCCATTGATGAAAAGGCGCTGGATGCATCGTCGTATCAGCTTGATGAAAAGGGCCTGCATATTGCCCAGGTACCTGAACGGTTTGTGCTGGAAAGCGACGTTGAAATTGCTCCGCAGGAGAACACGGCGTTAGAAGGCCTTTATCAATCTAACGGCATGTACTGTACTCAGTGCGAAGCTGAAGGTTTTAGGCGCATTACGTTTTATCCTGATCGTCCGGATGTAATGGCGACGTTCAAGGTGACCGTTATTGGTGACCAGCAGCGTGAGCCGGTGCTGCTCGCCAACGGTAATCCTATTGAGCGCGGCAACTTGGAAGGCGGTCGCCATTTTGCCACGTGGGAAGACCCACATCCCAAGCCCTGTTACCTGTTTGCTCTAGTGGCAGGCAATCTGCATTGCGTCGAAGACCACTTCACCACCATGAGCGGGCGTGAGGTCACGCTGCAGATCTGGGTGGAAAAAGACAATGTCGATAAAACTGAGCATGCGATGTCGTCGCTAAAGCGAGCGATGGCATGGGATGAGCAGGCCTACGGCCGTGAGTATGATCTTGACCTGTTTATGATCGTCGCCGTCAATGATTTCAATATGGGGGCGATGGAAAATAAAGGCCTCAATATTTTCAACTCTGCTGCCGTATTAACGCATCCTCATACCGCCACCGATGCTGCGTTTCAGAATGTAGAGGGCATTGTTGCTCACGAGTATTTCCACAACTGGTCCGGCAATCGGGTGACGTGCCGAGACTGGTTTCAGCTCTCGCTGAAAGAAGGTTTTACGGTCTTTCGTGATCAGTGTTTTTCGGCGGATACGAACTCTGCGCCGGTTAAGCGCATCCAAGACGTGTCTTTTTTCCGTACCGCGCAGTTTGCCGAAGATGCTGGCCCCACGGCGCACCCGATTCGCCCCGACCGCTTTATTGAAATTACCAACTTCTACACCCTGACGATTTACGAGAAGGGGGCCGAAGTCGTACGCATGCTGCGCAACTTGGTTGGCGAAGAGCGTTTTCGTCAGGGCTCTGATCTTTACTTTGAGCGTTTCGACGGTCAAGCGGTGACGATTGAAGACTTTGTCGGCTGTATGGCGGAGGTTTCCGGCCAGGATTTTAGCCAATTCATGCGCTGGTATTCTCAGGCAGGAACCCCGGATATTGATGCTCATGGCGAATATGACTACGTTCACGGCGAATATCACCTAACGTTACGCCAGCGCACGCCGGCAACGCCAGGGCAGCCAAACAAGCTGCCGTTGCATATCCCTGTGCGTATGGGGCTAGTTGGCACTAAGTCTGGGCAAGATCTCACGCTGACATTAAACGGTGAAGAATTAGGCAAAGATGCGGTCATTCATCTGCGTGATGATGAGAATACGTTTATCTTTACCGATGTGGCTGAAGCGCCCGTACCGTCACTGCTGCGTGAATTCTCTGCGCCGGTGAAGCTGCATTATCCCTACTCGCGAGAAGATCTGGCGTTTTTGTTGACCCATGATAGCGATGGCTTCAACCGTTGGGATGCAGGTCAGCGCCTCGCTTTATTAGCATTAGATGACTTGATTGCGGCCCATCGCAACGGCGTGGAAAAGGTCATGGATAGCCGGGTGACAGAAGCCTTTAAGACGCTTTTGACCGGATCAATGAGTGATAAGGCGGTACTGGCAGAAATGCTGACGCTACCCTCTGAAGCGTATATCGCCGAGCAGCAGCCAATCGTTGATGTCGATGCAATTCATGCTGCCCGTGAGTTCGTACGCCAGTCGCTGGCGGTTGCTCTGCGCAACGAGTTTATCGCTGTTTACGAAGCCAATATGACTGAGCAGCCATACGCGCCGACACCAGAGCAAATTGCCCAGCGCAGTCTGAAGAACATTGCACTTTGCTACTTGATGTCGATTGAAGATGAGCAGGGCTTGGCACTGTGCGAAGCGCAGTTCAGCGCCGACCATAACATGACCGATGTCCGTCAAGCGCTGACGCTGATGGTGCATAGTGATCGTGATGACCTTGCATCGCCGGCGTTAAAAGCATTCGGGGAAAAATGGGCGCACGACCCGTTGGTGATGGACCAGTGGTTCACCATTCAGGTATCGCGTCCTCAGGCGGATGTGCTGGAGAGAGTTAAGTATTTAATGCAGCACCCTGCGTTTTCACTTAAAAATCCCAATAAGGTTCGCGCACTGATCGGGGCGTTTGCTCAGAACCGGGTAAATTTCCACCGTTTAGATGGCCAGGGTTACCAATTGCTGACCGATGTGGTGATTGAGCTCAACCGACTTAACCCCGAAATTGCAGCCCGTCTGATTACGCCGTTAACGCGCTGGCAGCGCTTCGATGAAACCCGTCAGGGATTAATGCGGTCTCAACTTGAGCGTATTCAAAAAGAACCGCTATCTTCCAATGTATATGAGGTGGTTGAGAAGGCGTTGGCATGACGGTCAGCAACGGTGGTTAACCAAGGAAAGGAAAAATAACGGTGACAGACTCTCAGCAGCATTATTTACTGATTATTAATGGTAAATCTGCCGGTAATCCGGCATTGCGTGAAGCCGTTGATGAGCAACGCCAAGCAGGGATGCTAATCACCGTTCGCGCTACTTGGGAGGGCGGCGATGCTGCTGATATTGCCGAGCAGTCAAAGGCGATGGGTATCACGCATGTGATCGCCTGTGGAGGTGATGGCACTGTCAGCGAAGTTATGAATGGTCTAATGCGACTGCCCCACGATCACCGTCCCGCACTGGGTATTGTGCCACTGGGCAGCGCGAATGACTTTGCTACCTCGTTAGGCTTGCCTTTGGAGCCCGGCCAGGCGTTAGCGGCAGCGATGACGCTAAGCTCACACCCCATTGACGTTATACGGGTGACGGCAGGAAAGGAGGGCGAAGCGACGACCAGCTATTATATCAACATGACTACCGGCGGGTTTGGCGCTGAAATTACCTCCTCCACGCCCAAAACGCTCAAGCGTATGTTGGGCGGTGGAGCCTATTCGCTGATGGGCGCACTAAAGGCTTGGCGCCATCGCAGCTATCGCGGCACGCTTCACTGGGATGGCAAGGAGGAGAGGGCATCGCTGCTGCTACTGGCATTGGGCAATGGCCGCCAGTCAGGCGGCGGGCAAGTGTTAGCCCCTCGCGCTAAGCTTGATGACGGGCGTTTAGATGTGCTGCTGGTGAAAGACTTTAGCTCCGTCACTGAGCTGACCAAGCTGATTGGTGAGCTGCAAGATTTTCCTTATGACGGAAAGTTTGTTCGCTATTTCACGACTAGCCAACTGACAGTGACCACTCAGGCAGATGATCCTCCTTGGCCGCTTACCCTAGACGGCGAGGCGCGCTGGTACGATCATTTCTGTGCTGAAGCGGTGCCGCTTGCGCTGCGCGTGCTGATACCCGAGGATTGCCCGTTGCTATCTTCCGCCCATCAGCATTAATGGGTGGACTCAGAATTTTATTGTTATGAAGGAGACGTATCAAATGGCAAATCGCGTGTGGATACCTGCACTTGCCGTCGTGGCATTAATGCTAAGCGCCTGTGGAGACTCTCAAGAAGATCCTGCCGTGGCACCCGCTGATAATGCTGAAGTGGCGGATGACGAAATGGTACGCGAGGATGAAGGGCCCGCTGCGGCTGAAAATGCGGCAGAGATGGCAACGCCTGAAGAAGTAGAAAATGACATCGAGGCGCGTCAGGCCGAGGAGCAGCTTGAGCGCGCCGATGCCCTGCGTGATGACGAAACAGAGGAAAGCAATACTGAGGGGGCCACACAGAGTGAAACGTTAGAGGCAGGTGAAGAGACTTTGGCCGCTGACCCTGACGATGCGCTTAATGAAGATAGTGCAATGCCCGGTGAGGCAACGCGTTCCGATGTGGACGAGATGATTGCAGAAACCGAGCGTCGCTTTGAGGAAGCCGAAAAGCGTCTTGAGGAACAGTTTCAGGAGGTTGAGCAGCAGGCTCCCGCGTTTGAACCGATGGAAAGTGAAGATATCCCGCCTAGCTGGGAAACCAACAGCAGTATTCCAGAGCGCACGCCGTTAGACGACGGTCTTGAATCTACCGATGTAGACGCTTTAATTGAAGATACTGAGCGCCGCTTTGAAGAAGCCGAGCAGCGTCTTGAGGAGCAGTTTAAAGAGATGGAGAGTGAGGAGGCTCAGAGCGGGCCAGCGTTACCATCGGAACGCCAGAATTAATAACTAGCAATAAAAAAGGCCCGCATTAGCGGGCCTTTGTCCATCCGTTCGCAATTAAGCGGGTTGGATGTTGGAAGCCTGAAGGCCTTTTTTACCCTGAGTCACTTCAAAGCTGACTTTTTGACCATCCTGAAGGGTCTTGAAGCCTTCAGCTTGAATTTCGGAGAAGTGGGCGAACAGATCGTCTCCGCCGTCATCAGGAGAGATGAAGCCGAAGCCTTTAGTATCGTTGAACCACTTAACTGTGCCAGTTGCCATTTTCTAATTTCCTTAACTTGCTTAGTAATCAAACGGGCAACTCAATTGTCCACCCGCTACAATTACTCTAGATGTAAATTAGGCTGTCGTCCAGCCAGACTCCTAAGATTTTTTCATTTCGTTATGAGCACACAATCATGATGCAGTTTGGCTTTATTGACCCGCAGTTTCTGTCTTTTTTGGTGGCGATCACGCTATTAACCATTAGCCCTGGGGTGGATACGCTGCTGGTGATTCGTAATACCGCGCGTGGCGGTATTCGTGATGGAGTCACTACCAGCGTTGCTATTTGCTGCGGGCTATTTGCTCATGCAACTATTTCTGCGTTGGGAATCTCACTGATTCTACTGCAGTCAGCATGGGCGTTTCATCTGCTTAAACTGGTCGGGGCGGGCTATCTGATTTGGCTGGGCGTGACGAGCCTTTTGGCGGCACGCCGTGGGCAGCCGCTGCCCGTTAACGGAGTGTTGCAAGGGGGCGCTGCCGTCTCTCGCTGGCAACCCGTTAAAGAGGGGTTCTTGTCTAATGTGTTGAATCCCAAGACGGTGGTGTTCTATATGGCCTTTTTGCCTCAGTTTATTGCACCAAGCGACCCTGTTTTACTGAAGTCACTGTGGCTAGCGAGCGTGCATTTTATGATTGCCAACGTTTGGCAAATTGGCGTCGTGCTGATGGTAGGCAGTGCGAGTAAGTGGTTGGCCAGTGCGCGGGTTGCACAAATCTTAAATGCTGTGACCGGCACCGTTTTGATTGCCTTTGGTATCCGGCTTGCGCTAACGCAGCGCCCCCTATAGAGGGGGCGCTGAGCAATGCATGGTTTTGTGAATGGCAATTTCACGCTAAGCGGCTTCGCCCGTTGGCTTAGATTCAGCGGCGGGCAAGTAGCGCGCGATCATAGCGTACCTGCTGTTCAGCGTCGCTAAGCAGAGAAACGCCTTCACTATTACCGCCGTTTGCGAGGCTCTCGAAAATCACTCGATAGCTGAGCACCGCTTGCACGTAGTCGCGAGTTTCACGAAAAGGAATGCTTTCCACGAACAGATCAAACTCTTCTACGCTATTGCCGAGCCACTGGTCAACGCGCCCCGGACCTGCATTGTAAGCCGCGGTCGCTGCAAGACGATTGCCTTGATAGCGCTGTAGCTTATCGCGCAGATAGGTGCTGCCTAAACGGATGTTTAGCTCAGGGTCCAGCACGCCATAAGGCCCAGGATCGCTAATCCCCAGTTCGCGGCTGACCTGGCTGGCAGTGCCCGGCATCAGCTGCATTAATCCGCGTGCGCCTGCAGGTGAAAGGGCATTGGGGTTATAGGCGCTTTCACGGCGTGTAATGGCCATGAGCAGGTAAGGATCTACGCCGGTTAACCTGCCCCAGTGTAGGAAGCTGTCGTGATAGGCCTGGGGGAAGCGCCAGTCGAGGGCGTCCCATAGCTCCCCTGCAATGGTGGTTTGCACCAAACGTGCGTGCCACTGCTGGCTGGCGGCATAGTCTGCCAACGCCCTGGCCTGTTGGGGTGTGCCGCTCTGAACGGCGTGTAGCCACTCGCTGTTAGCTAGCCCATCTTCACCAATGCGCAGTAATGCTTCAGTACGCTGGACGGCCGGTAGCTGGGCGATGCGCTGCCGCGATGCTGCGTCAAAATGATTGCGTTCAAGATTCAACTGGTAAGGCTGGCCGAGTTTTTCTGCAGCGGCAAAGCCATAAAAACTGCGATCCGTGGCGGCCTGCTGATAGCGCGATTCGGCGGCTACCTGATTGCCAAGCTGGCCGTTTGCACGTCCCAACCAATATTGCCAGCGGCTGTTTTCTTGCTGGCCGGCCGGCATTTCGGCAATCCAATGGACGACATCATCCCAGCGGCGTTCTGCCAGTGCACGGCGCACGCGCAGTTCTAGTACGCGCTCGCTATCCAGTGATGGAAGTACGCTGTCGACCCAGGTAAGCGTACCCGGAACCTCGCGCACCAACGCATAAAAAGCCAGCTCTTCCTCAATGGCCTGCTGGTCACTGGGCAGTAGGCTTAGGCGCGGTGCTATTTCTTGCCACGCGGCAAAGGCGGCGGGGGTGTCTTCGCGGGTGAAGCGTTGCATCGCCGCTCGATAGAAGCTTGCGGTTGCTGCGCACTCAGGGCCCAAACATAGCGGGGCCTGGGTAATGGCCCGGCTGCGTGCTGAAACGTCATCAACGGTGTCTAGAGCGGTTTGCCACTGTCCGCTTAAAAGCCCGCCCAGGTAGCTTGAGAGATTGTTTTCTCCTGCCTGCCACGCCAGCATCTTGCGCTCCCAGATCGCCGTGGCGTCAATCGTGCCGTTGGCGCGAAGACGCTCAAAAAGCGTATTGCAAGCGTCAGGCTGAGAGCCGCCAGTCAGCCACAGGTCAAGACCCGCTTGATTGGCCTGCTGCGGCTGGGCGTTGAGTAGCGCAGTGTAGTAGTAACATTGGCGCGCGGTGCCGGCCGGTTCGCCATCAGCCACACTAAGTAAGTCGCTATAGCGGCCCGCATGGCCATAGTTAGCAATGGCTTGACCACGGATCCAACCGGCCAGTGGCGAATCCGCATACTGATCCATAAATTGCAGGACCCTTTCAGGGGACACGTTCGGCAGCTGTCCTCTTATGCGATGATAATCAACGTAGCCGCGCAGCTGGTGGTCTTCAATCAAGCGCTCGTCGACGCGCTGCCACTGCTGCTCCCTGGCTGCGCTGAGGGCGTCACGGAGGTCGCTATCTGAAGCGGCCCAGGACAGCGTGGGAATTCCAGCCAGCAGTGCCGTACACAGCACACGAGCGGTATGGCGAAATGGCGAAACCAACATGGTGCTCTCTCTCTATTGATTGACGTCTATTTAGGTCTGAGGGATTGCTGAGCAACCGCTAAAATGAACCAATGTTTACAATGATGATCCGACAACTTAGAGACTAGGAGGATTCAATTACGATGGCTCCATTATCCACTTGGTGGTTCTTGCGTCGACTCAAATCACGCGTTTGGGTCACAAAACGCATTCTGCGGGCTTTAAAATTGTTTTTACCCATGACCCGGGACGTCTTGCGAGGCGATTTTCGGCCTGTTCCTTGGTCGGCATTCGCCATGATGGCATTGGCACTGGCGTATTTAGTCATGCCGTTCGACCTGATTCCCGATTTTTTGATGCTGATTGGCATTATTGATGATGTGCTAATTGTGGGATGGCTGTTAAACCGTATTGATCAGCGCTTAGAAGGCTATCGTGCCTGGAAATACACCAACCCCGATATGACGCCGTCTTAATACTTGTCCGCTAGTTATCACCTACCTGCTTGAAAAAACGTTGCTTAACACCATATAAGGCTCACGAAACTAGATTATGCCTCTGGGCGCATGGCGCAGAGGCGCATGACTCAACCTGATCCTAAAACGTGATCCATAAATAAGGGGCTAAGCGCATGACTACTGCTACCCATGAAGAAACTCTTGGCTTTCAAACGGAAGTTAAGCAGCTCCTGAATCTGATGATTCACTCCCTGTATTCTAATCGCGAAATATTCTTGCGCGAGCTTATCTCGAATTCAGCAGATGCCTGCGACAAGCTTCGCTATGCCGCGCTGGATAACGATGCGCTGTATGAAGGCGACAGTGAGCTGCGCATCGAAATTGAGCATGACCGCGATGCCAATACTATTACCCTGCGCGATAACGGTGTGGGTATGAATCGCGAAGATGTCATCGCCAACCTGGGCACGATTGCGCGCTCTGGTACTGCTGAGTTTCTTAAGCAGCTTTCCGGCGAGCAGCAAAAAGATGCCAAGCTGATCGGCCAGTTCGGTGTGGGGTTCTACTCAGGCTTTATTGTTGCCGATGAAATTGCGGTACGTACCCGTAAAGCAGGCACCGATGCGGCTCAAGGCGTTGAGTGGCGTTCAAAAGGCGAGGGCGAGTTTACCGTTGCCGATATCGAGCGCGCGCAGCACGGTACCGAAATTACTCTGCACTTAAAAGAAGATGCAAAAGAGTTCGCCGACGACTATCGCCTGCAAGGCTTAGTGCGTAAGTACTCGGATCATATCGAAGTGCCGGTCCGCATGCCGAAAACTGAAACGGCTAAAGATGACGAAGGCAACAGCATTGAAGGTAGTGAAGTAACGACGTGGGAAACAGTTAACGAAGCGACAGCGCTATGGGCGCGTCCGAAGAGTGATGTTTCCGAGGACGAGTACAAAGCGTTCTATAAGCACGTGGCGCACGATTTTTCTGATCCGCTGGCCTGGAGTCACAATAAGGTTGAAGGCAAGCTTGAATACACTAGCCTGCTGTATGTGCCCGGCCGTGCGCCGTTCGATATGTTCGATCGTGATGGTTCACGCGGCGTTAAGCTCTATGTTCAGCGCGTCTTTATTATGGATGATGCCGAACAGTTCCTGCCGCTATACCTGCGCTTTGTCAAAGGCGTGTTGGACACCCGCGAGCTGTCGCTAAACGTATCTCGCGAGCTGCTCCAGCAAGATCCTAAGGTCGACAAGATCAAGGCAGCGCTCACCAAGCGCGGCTTGGACATGTTGAAAAAACTTGCCAACGACAAAGAGCAGTATCAAACCTTCTGGAATACCTTCGGCAGCGTGTTAAAAGAAGGTCCTGGAGAAGATTCAGCCAATCGTGAAAAAATTGCCAGCCTGCTGCGTTTTGCCTCAACGCATACCGATACTGCTGCCCAAGAACACGCCTTAGTCGATTACGTTGAGCGCATGAAAGAAGGTCAGCAGAAGATTTATTATGTGGTCGCTGACAGCCTCAATGCGGCAAAAAATAGCCCGCACTTGGAGATCTTTCGTAAAAAAGGTATCGAAGTACTGCTGCTTTCTGACCGTATCGATGATTGGCTGATGAGTCATTTAACCGAGTTTGATGGCAAAACCTTTGCCGATGTGGCCAAAGGCGAACTCGATCTTGGCGATGTCGAGGACGAAGAGGAAAAGAAAGCCCAGGAAGAAACGGCTAAAGCCAAAGAAGATCTGGTCAAGCGTGTCAAAGAAGCGCTGGGTGACGGTGTTCAAGACGTTAAAGTGACCCACCGCCTGACCGATTCGCCGGCGTGCGTCGTGTTGCCCGAGCATGAAATGGGCTATCAAATGCGCCGTATTATGGAAGCTGCGGGACAGCCGCTGCCTGAAGTGAAGCCGATTCTTGAGCTTAATCCGGATCATGCGTTAGTGACACGCCTTGAAAGCGCTGAGGGCGAACTGTTCACCCAGCTTTCCTACATATTGCTAGATCAGGCGATTATTGCCGAAGGCGGACATCTGGATGACCCCGCCGCTTACGTGAAGCGTCTTAATAGCGTGCTGACCGCCTAATTTAGGCGCTGTTTTACGCACGCCCTTAGGCAATGTCGGTAATGTAGCGTTGCTATGCCGTCGGCCCGTTTGGTTATCCAAGCGGGCCGTCTGCTTTAATAAATCGATTTTGATACAGTAGCTATACGTTCCGCGAGACTTATTAGGACATCATCATGGCTGAGCAGCAAATCAACGGCGCGGTGCCCATCAATGTTGCGGTGCTTGGAGGCGGTAGTTTCGGTACGGCGCTGGCAAGCATTGCCGCGGATAATAACGCCCGCGTTCGCCAGTGGATGCGTGACGAAGAGCTGGTGGCGCAGATTAACCAGGAACATCGTAACGGGCGTTATCTGCCCCATTACGCTATCAACCCTGCCGTGCAGGCCTCAACCGATCTTAAAGCCGTGTTGGCCGATGCCTCGCTGGTGCTGATCGCGATTCCCTCAAAGGCTTTTCGCAGCGTAGTGCAAGCGGCCAAAGTATGGTTAACGCCTGAGCAGATTTTGGTTAGCACTACGAAAGGGATCGAGCCAGATAGCTTTTTATTAATGAGCCAAGTGCTTGAGCAAGAAACCGGCTTTGAGCATATTGGTGTGATTGCAGGCCCCAATTTGGCCTCGGAAATTGCCGATAAGCAGCTCACTGCTACCGTGATTGCAAGCGCCGATCCATTAACGCGAACTCGAGTTCAGCAAGCATTAGGCTGTCGCTACTTTCGAGTTTACGCCAGCGATGACCGCCATGGCGTCGAGCTGGGCGGTGCGTTGAAAAATATTTATGCGATAGCCGCAGGAATGGCAGCGGCGCTGGGCATGGGTGAAAACACCCGCAGTATGCTGATGACGCGTGCCTTGGCAGAGATGAGCCGCTTTGCCGTCGCTGAAGGCGCTAATCCGATGACGTTTCTGGGGCTGGCGGGGGTCGGAGATTTAATCGTTACCTGTTCGTCTAACTTGTCGCGCAACTATCGAGTCGGGCATGCCATGGGTGAGGGGCGCACGCTGGAAGAGGCCGTCAGTTCGCTTGGCCAGGTCGCAGAAGGGGTCAATACCGTCAAATTGGTGTGTGCTAAAGCGCGTGAAATGGGTGTTTATATGCCCTTAGCTGAGGGACTTTCTCGCGTATTATTTGATGGCGTGCCGGCACAGGATATGGCGCGCACATTAATGATGGGGGAGCAGAGCAGTGATGTAGAGTTTATCTTGCCTCGCGAGTCCGTACTGCAGGCCCATCGTGATCAGCCTAATCAGCATGCTTCTTCTCAAACCCCGTCACCGCTTAAGAAAGGGGATTAGCATGCAGCGTATGCTGATTATGCGTCATGGTGAGGCCGCGCCGGGATCTCCCGATCATGCACGCCAGTTGACTCCACGTGGCGTGCAGGAAGCTGAAACAATGGCGAGCTGGCTGGCGCAGCGTGTTGCCCAGGGCGAGCTGCCCATGCCAAGGCTTTACGCTAGCCCCTATGTGCGCGCGCAGCAGACGGCACAGGCGCTGTGTGATGCGCTGGGCATTGGGCTGGAAACGCTGGATTTTATTACTCCCGATGACGCGCCCTCGGCCGTTGGCGATTGGCTGCTTGAGCAGGCAGAAGGTGCGCCGATAATGTTGGTCAGCCATATGCCCTTGGTGGGGGATCTGGCGGGTTGGCTGGTGGGGGGTAGCCGCGCTCAGGGCGTTGGTTTTCCTACGGCGGCTATTGCCGAGCTGACAGGCGAGATATGGGCTGCAGGCTGCGCGCAATTAGTGAGTTTTACCCAGCCTAGCCAACTGGCGAGTGGCTAACAGGCCATAAAAAAGCGGCTGCCGAGGCAGCCACTAACGTCTAAGAATGTTCAAACGAGATTAAAGCAGCGCATCCAATTTCTGCTTCAATATACCGTTTACCTGCTGTGGGTTAGCGGTGCCACGTGACGCTTTCATCGCCTGGCCAACAAAGTAGCCAATCATTTTACCGCGCTTGTCGGGCTCTGAGTCGCGATACTGGGCCACCTGAGCAGGGCTGTCTGCGATCACTTGATCAATCATGGCTTCAATAGCAACGGTATCAGTGACTTGCTTGAGGCCTTTAGCGTCAATGATCTCATCGGCTGTTTCGCCCTGACCGTTCCAAAGCGCCTGGAAAACATCTTTAGCCGCCTTGCCACTAATCGTATCGTCGAGTACACGGCTAATCAGCTCGCCTAACTGGCGTGCGGAAATGGGGCTATTGGCAATGCTCAGGTTTTCACGATTAAGCGCACCGGAAAACTCTCCCTGCACCCAGTTGGCCGACTGCTTGGCATCGCCACATACGTTATGCACTGCTTCAAAGAACTCGGCCATATCCCGGCTAGCAGAGATGACATTGGCATCATAAGCCGACAGGCCCAGCTCGCTTTGGAAGCGCTCGCGCTTATCGGCAGGCAGCTCGGGCAACTGGCCGCGCAGGTGGTCCAGATAGGCCTGATCAAGCACTATCGGCAATAGGTCCGGGCAGGGGAAGTAGCGGTAGTCGTTGGCTTCTTCCTTGGTACGCATGCTGCGCGTTTCATCGCGGTCCGGATCAAACAGACGTGTTTCTTGAACGACTTTGCCACCGTCTTCGATGAGCTCAATTTGGCGCTCAACCTCAAAGGCAATCGCGCGCTCGACAAAGCGGAACGAGTTAACGTTTTTGATTTCAGCCCGAGTGCCTAACGTTGCTTGGCCTTTCGGACGCACCGAGACATTCACATCGCAACGCATAGAGCCTTCCGCCATGTTGCCATCGGAAATGCCCAGGTAAGTAACGATTGAGTGAATCGCCTTAAGATACGCAGCGGCCTCTTTGGCATTGCTCATGTCTGGCTCAGACACGATCTCTAACAGCGGTGTTCCCGCGCGGTTGAGATCAATGCCCGTCATGCCTTGGAAGTCTTCATGCAGCGACTTGCCTGCATCCTCTTCAAGATGCGCATGATGAATGCGAATGCGTTTGGTGCTGCCATCTTCCAAAGTGACCTCAACATCACCAGGGCCCACAATCGGGTGATACATCTGGCTAGTCTGATAGCCCTTAGGCAGGTCAGGGTAGAAGTAGTTCTTGCGGTCAAATATTGATACTTCAGCAATATCGGCATGCACCGCCAGGCCAAACTGAACGGCCATGGCGACGGCCTGTTCGTTGAGCACTGGCAGCACGCCCGGCAGACCCAAGTCGACCGCGCAGGCCTGGGTATTTGGCTCAGCGCCAAACGCCGTTGAGGCGCCGGAAAAGATTTTTGAACGCGTAGCGAGCTGAACGTGGACTTCAAGCCCAATCACGGTTTCCCATTGCATTAGGCGTTCTCCTCGGCAAAGGCAGGACGTTGTAGGTGCCAGTCGGTCGCTTGCTGAAATTGGTGGGCGACGTTAAGCAGCTGCGCCTCAGCAAAGTGGGTGCCTAGAATCTGCAGGCCAACGGGACGCTTGCCGACAAAACCGGCGGGTACGCTGATACCGGGAATGCCCGCTAGGTTAACGGCGATGGTGTAAATATCCTGCAGGTACATCGACACCGGGTCTTTTTTAGCACCCAGGTCGAAAGCTGGCGTAGGCGAGGCTGGCCCCATCAGTACATCCACGTCTTGAAAAGCGTCTAAGAAGTCCTGACGGATCAGGCGGCGCACTTTTTGTGCCTTGGTGTAGTAGGCGTCAAAGAAGCCTTCTGAGAGCGTATGAGTGCCGATCAGAATGCGCCGCTTGACCTCTTCACCGAAACCCTCTGCGCGTGAGCGGGTATATAAATCAATTAAGTCGCTGGGGTTTTCGCAGCGGTGACCAAAGCGCACGCCGTCGTAGCGTGACAGGTTTGAAGATGCTTCGGCGGGAGCGATAACGTAGTAAGCCGGAATGGCGTAGTGCGTATGCGGCAAGCTGACTTCACGCACCGTGGCACCCAGCGACTCGTAAACGCTGACCGCTTCACGCACGGCTTTTTCAACCGCGGGGTCTAATCCGTCGCCAAAATATTCTTTAGGTAACCCGATTTTGAGCCCTGAAAGCGGGGCGTTAAGCCCTTCTACATAGTCCGGTACGCCACGCGCAACGCTGGTGGAGTCGCGGCCATCGTGGCCTGCAATTACCCCTAGCAGGTGCGCGCAGTCTTCAGCGCTGCGTGCCATGGGGCCTGCCTGATCAAGGCTTGAAGCGTAGGCGATGATGCCGTAACGCGACACTCGGCCGTAAGTAGGCTTTAAACCGGTAATCCCACAAAACGCCGCCGGTTGGCGAATGGAGCCGCCAGTATCGGTGCCCATCGCCGCGGGTACTAAGCCTGCTGCCACTGCTGCCGCGCTGCCGCCGGAGCTGCCGCCGGGTACTGCACTCAGATCCCAGGGGTTTTTTACCGGGCCGTAAAAGCTATTTTCATTGGAAGAGCCCATAGCGAACTCATCCATATTAGTTTTACCCACGCTGACCGTGCCCGCAGCGTTGAGCTTTTCAACCACGGTGGCATTGTAGGGCGCAATAAAATTATCCAGCATTTTGGAGCCACAGCTGGTTTTTACATCGCGAGTACAAAAAATATCTTTGAGCGCTAGAGGAATGCCCGTGAGCGCTCCTGCTTTGCCAGCGGCGCGCGTGCTGTCGGCTGCGTCAGCCTGCGCCAACGCTTGCTCTGCGGTTACGCTGATGAAGCTGTTGAGCTTGCTATCAGCCTTTTCGATACGCTGTAAATAATGTGTGGTCAGTTCGCGGCTCGAAAACTCGCCTTTTTTTAAGGCGACAGCGAGTTGCGTTAATGTTTTCTCATACATGACCCAGAAGCTCCGTTCAGGGGCGAAAAAAATAGCGGCGAAAGTGGCGGCTCAGTAATCTCGAACGCGTTTCTGTTCAACAAATTTATTCAACAACGCGGGGGACGAGATACAGGCCGTTTTCCACTGCCGGAGCACAGCGCTGAAAAGTATCGCGCTGGTTGGTTTCAGTGACTTCGTCGGCGCGCAGCCGCTGGGTCGCATCTAGCGGATGAGATAGCGGTAAAACACCTTCGGTATCAACGCTTTGTAGTTGGTCGACCATGTCCAGAATCCGGCTTAGATCATCTACAAAGCCGCTGGCTTGGTCATCGCTGACGGCGAGTCGGGCTAGGTGGGCAGCCCGGCGCACATGAGATTCTTCAAGCGCCATGATCGGAATTTCCTCATAAACGTAAGGGAACATAATCCGCTTTAAGCGGTATACATACCGATATCAAAAAAACGTCTTGTGTCGCAGACGTGGAAAATAGCCGCAAAAGGTACCACATCTTGGCCTTAACGGGCAGTATTAGGCACGACTCGTGCTTGCTGCCAGGGGGTTGCGGTGATACCGTTTGCATCCGCACAGGGTTCCCGGTCTGCACTAGGTAACGACATCCATGTTTAAACGTTTGAGGGGGCTGTTTTCCAGCGATCTGTCGATCGACTTGGGTACGGCCAATACACTGATTTATGTACGCGGTCGCGGTATCGTGCTTGATGAGCCGTCCGTGGTCGCTATTCGCCAGTCTGGCACTATGCGCAGCGTTGCGGCAGTCGGTACTGATGCCAAGCGAATGTTGGGTCGTACGCCTGGCAATATCACTGCGATCCGTCCGATGAAAGATGGCGTTATCGCCGATTTCACCGTGACCGAGCAAATGCTTCAGCATTTTATCCGCAAAGTGCACCAAAGCACCTTTTTAACCCCTAGCCCGCGTGTGCTGGTGTGCGTTCCTTGCATGTCAACGCAAGTTGAGCGACGGGCGATTCGTGAGTCGGCGGAAGGTGCCGGCGCCCGCGAGGTGTTCTTGATTGAAGAGCCCATGGCGGCAGCGATTGGCGCAGGCCTTCCGGTTGATGAAGCCCAGGGTTCAATGGTGGTGGATATCGGTGGTGGTACCACTGAAATTGCGATTATCTCACTCAACGGCGTGGTCTATTCCGAATCTATTCGGGTGGGTGGCGACCGCTTTGATGAAGCCATTACCGCCTATGTTCGTCGTCACTATGGCAGCTTGATTGGTGAGGCGACGGCCGAGCGCATTAAAGAAGAGATTGGCTGTGCTTATCCGGGTGGCGAACTGCGCGAAATAGACGTGCGCGGACGTAACCTGGCTGAAGGTATTCCACGCAGCTTTACGCTAAATTCTCACGAAACGCTTGAAGCCCTGCAAGAAACCCTTGGCTCCATTGTTTCCGCGGTCAAAAGCGCTCTTGAGCAGTCGCCGCCAGAATTGGCCTCTGATATCGCCGAGCGTGGCTTGGTGTTGACCGGTGGCGGTGCCTTGCTTCGCGATCTGGATAAGCTGATTGCTGAAGAAACAGGGCTGCCGGTGATTGTGGCTGAAGACCCGCTGACGTGCGTTGCGCGCGGTGGTGGTAAAGCGCTGGAAATGATTGATCAGCATACCTTTGAGTTGCTGTCGAGCGACTGATCTCAGCGGTTAATGCGGGGGGATTGCCTATTAAACCGCTGTTTTCGCACGGGCCATTGCCGGGCTACCGGCTGTTTTTTTGCGCGTTGGCCGCCAGTGCTTTGATGTTTGTCGACCATCATTTCACGCGTATGGAGCAGGTGCGCGCGCAAATGTCGATGGTTGTGGCGCCTGTTCAATGGATCGTTAGTGTGCCTAGCGATCTATTGAACTGGGGCTCGCTTGCGCTCTCCGATCAGCAGGCGCTGGTGGACGAAAACCGTCGTCTGCGCGAGCAAATCCTAACGCTTTCCCATCGCGGTCAGCGTATGGCTAACCTGACGGCAGAAAATAGCGAATTACGTGATTTGCTCAATGCCGCCGAGCGACGTGACATTCCCTATATCACCGCCGAGTTGTTGTCGTTGGATAACGATCCCTTCAGCCATCAAATGGTGGTTAATCGCGGGCACCGCAACGGTGCCTACGTGGGACAGCCTGTCATCGATGCATCGGGTTTAGTCGGCCAAATTACGGCGGTTTCGGCTTACTCTAGCCGCGTACTGCTATTGGCCGATGCCAGCCATGCTTTGCCTGTGCAGCTAAATCGCAACGGTCTGCGCTTTATTGTGCAGGGTGCCGGGCGCTACAGCAGCGTCAATGTAATGCACGTGCCGGATACTGCAGACATTCGTGAGGGTGATCTGCTAACCACGTCAGGCCTGGCCGGGCGCTTTCCTCCCGGGTATCCCGTAGCCCGAGTGACCGAGGTCTATCATGATCCGGGTCAACCTTTTGCACGCGTAACGGCTGAGCCAATGGCGCAGTTGCAGCGCTCGCGCCACTTCTTGCTACTTTTTCCACCTCCCCAGCAAGAGATTGACGAACATGCATGGGATGAGACGTTGGATATTTCCGCAGCAGCGCTGCGCTCTTCGCTTCAACTATCCAATCCCGATCAAAATGTATCATCCCAAGAGGTGCCCTGATGGCCCGCGCACCGATTGTTCCGCTGTTGTTTGTTTGGCTAAGCCTGTTATTAGCATTGTGCCTTCAGGTAATGCCGCTGGCCGATGGCTGGCAGGTATATCGCCCTGAATGGCTGGGCCTGATGCTGGTCTACTGGTGTATGCGCACGCCCGATAGAGTCGGCGTTTTTCACGGCTTTGTGCTGGGCATCCTGATGGATTTAATAGAAGGCACTGCGCTAGGCCAGCATGCGATGGTTTATGCGCTGCTGGCTTTTTTATGTGCCTTGGTATACCCCCGATTCCGCGCCTATTCGCTGGTGCAGCAGTCGGCGCTCGTGCTGGTGCTCATTGGTTTAGTGCAGCTTGTTGCGCAGTGGTTGCGTACTATCGTGGGCGATTTTTCGATCCATTTGGCCTTTTTGATTCCTTCCTTGATTAGCGCTCTGCTGTGGCCTTGGCTATCCACGATGTTCCAAGCATTGGAACGCCGGTTAGCCGCTTCATGAGCGCTTCAGTGCCGGTCTTGTGCCTGGCCTCCGCTTCGCCGCGTCGGCGTGCTTTGCTGGCCTCCATCGGGGTGCCGGTAACGGTTCATCCCTGTGATATTGATGAAACGCCGCTAACTGGGGAGTCGGCGACGACCTATGTGAGTCGCTTAGCGATTGCCAAAGCAGAGGCGGCTATGTCGCTTACTGACTTGCCAACCTTAGGTTCCGATACCGCTATTGCTGTTGATGGGCGTATTCTAGGTAAGCCGGCGGATGCTCAAGATGGAGCCTCGATGCTGCGCCTATTGTCAGGTCGCTCGCATCAAGTGCTCACGGCAGTAGCCGTGACCGGGCCGGAGGGTATGCTCTCTTGCTGCGTCACCACTCAAGTAACGATGCGCGTAATTAACGAGCAGGAAATCTCTGCCTATTGGCAGACCGGTGAGCCGGCTGATAAAGCGGGAGGCTATGCCATCCAAGGTTTAGCATCGATATTTGTAAAAGAGATTCAAGGCAGCCATTCTGCAGTAGTGGGGCTGCCGCTATTTGAGACGACGAGCTTGCTGCGCCGACAGGGAGTTCCTATTTGGCAGTGCATTTAACGCGCTAAGCATGGATAGATCGGCGCATGTATCGCTAGCAAGGAATACGTCAACCTATAAGGATTTGTGCATGAGCGGTGAAGTTCTCATCAATTTAACGCCAATGGAAACCCGCGTTGCGCTGGTGGAAAATGGCGTTTTGCAAGAGGCACTGATCGAGCGCTCCCGACGGCGTGGCATCGTGGGCAATATCTACAAAGGCAAAGTGGTACGCGTGCTGCCTGGTATGCAGGCTGCTTTTGTCGATATTGGCCTTGAGCGCGCAGCCTTCATTCATGTGCATGAAGTGATGCCGCCCGGCACGCCTCAGGATGAGCAGCAAACGATCGCTCAACTGCTACATGAAGGTCAGGCGCTCGTCGTGCAGGCGACCAAAGATCCTATTGGCAGTAAAGGTGCGCGCTTAACTACACATCTTTCGATCCCTTCGCGCTACTTGGTTTATATGCCTGATTCGCCACACCACGGTGTTTCTCAGCGCATTGAAGATGAGCATGAGCGTGAGCGCTTAAAGGCGCTATTGGATGCCAGTATTAGCGAGCAAACGCTAGAAGTGACGGGTGGATTTATTGTTCGTACGGCGGCCGAAGGTGTGGGCGACGAAGAACTTAAAGGCGATATGAATTTTCTGCTGCGACTATGGCGTAACGTCAGCGAGCGGAAAGTCAGTGCGGCCCCACAAACCGTTATTTATGATGACCTGCCGCTATTCATGCGCACGCTGCGTGATGTGATGCGTGATGACATCGAAAAAGTGCGTATCGATTCGCGTGAAAATTTTGTCAAGCTAGTGGAATTCGCTGAAGAGTTCATGCCCAATGCCGTTGATCGCATTGAATATTATCCTGGCGAGCGGCCCATTTTTGATCTCTATAGCGTCGAAGATGAGATCCAAAAGGCATTGGGTCGTAGGGTGCAGCTGAAGTCTGGTGGTTATCTCGTGATTGACCCGACCGAGGCAATGACCACCATCGATGTTAATACCGGTGGCTATGTCGGCCACCGCAATCTTGAAGAGACTATCTTTAAAACCAACCTGGAGGCGGCAACAGCGATTGCTCGCCAGCTTCGGCTACGCAATTTAGGTGGCATCATCATTATCGACTTTATCGATATGATTGACGTTGAACACCAGCGCCAGGTCTTGCGCGTTTTAGAAAAAGCTTTAGAGCGCGATCATGCTAAAACCAAGTGCACGGGCGTCACAGAGCTTGGGCTTGTTCAGCTTACCCGCAAGCGTACCCGCGAAAGCTTGGAGCAAACGCTCTGTGAAGCTTGCACCACCTGCAGTGGCAGGGGAACGCTGAGAACGCCAGAAACCGTTTGCTACGAAATCTTTCGGGAGATTCTGCGCGAAGAGCGCGCCTACAGTGCTGAAACCTACATGGTGCTTGCCTCGCAGTCAGTCGTTGACCGGTTACTGGATGAGGAGTCAGCGGCGGTGGCAGACCTGGAAACCTTTATCAACAAAACGATTCGCTTTCAGGTTGAACAGCACTATTCCCAAGAGCAGTACGATATCGTGCTGATGTAAATCATGCAGACTCGTTTACTGGTGCATTGGAGCTTGGCGGCCACGGCATGGGTATTGGGCAGCATCGCCGTGCTGCTGCTGTTACTCCGCCTGGTGATGAGCCAGTCCGATGCCTTAACCCCGCGTATTGAAGCGCTGCTTGAAGCGCGTATCGGCGTGCCTGTCACTATCGAGCGCATGTCGCTATCTCTTTCTCGTAATGATCTGCTGTTAAGTCTTGACGGCGTTAATGCGGAGACGCCGGATGGTCAGGCGCTGTTTTCGCTGGACCATGCGGGCTTGCAGCTGGATACATGGGCGTCACTTGCCAATTTAGCGCCGATCTTTAGCGACGCTCGCATTACCGGCACGCAGTTTCATCTTTATCAGGGCGCCGGCGCAGCGTGGCAGTGGCCTGAGCCTGCTAAGCTCCCGCTATTGGCACCTGACCCCGATATGGATCTAGCCACTGTCGACGACTGGACCGGCTTAATTTTGCGCCAACGGCTGTGGGTCGATGACACGCGTGTCGTGTTGCATGGCCGGGAAGATACCGTGCTGCTGCACGCCCAGACCCTGCTGCTGACCGGTGATGAGCGGCGTACTCGGCTTGAAGGTGCTATCAATATTGCACAGTCACTGCAGCAGGCACACGAGATTGCTTTGCCTGCGGCTGAAATAAAGGTCGAAATGCAGCCTGGCCAGCATGGCTTTAGCGACTTTTCGGCTGCTTTGCAGTTGGATATTCAGTTAGATCAATTGGTCGTGCTAGCTGCTATGTTTCGCCCCGATCATATGCCTTATTTAGAGCAGGCGGGTGGCAGTGCGCGGCTGTGGGGACGTTGGAGCGCCGGGCGTCTTGAAGAGGCGAGGGTTTCTGTCAAAGTTCCTGAACTGACGCTGCGCCATGACGTTCAGTACGCGGTATTAAGGGATATTAAAACCAGCGGTTTGTGGCAGCGCGACGGTGATGGCGGTGAGGCATGGCTAAGTGGCGATGCGGACAGGGTCGAGTGGGCGCAGCCGCCTGGTGCTAGCGTTGGACCCGCCTTACCGAGACATTGGCATGCCACGCATCAGCCAGGTCGGTGGGAAGTGCGCACCAGTGCCTTTGAACTCGCATCGCTTACTGCTTGGCGTGACTATGTCTTGCTGCCCGAATCGTTGACGCGCGTTTTGCAAACGCTTTCGCCGCGCGGTCAGGTGCAGGGGCTGCAGGTGGGGCAGCAGGATGGTCGTTGGGGAGTAGACGCCGCCCTTAGCGATGTCGAAGTATCGCCTTGGGAGCAGGTGCCCGGCGGCGGCCCGCTTGATGCCTGGGTTCAAGCGCGTGACTTTCGCGGTCGTGTGCAGTTTAGTAGTGACGGCGACAGCACCCTTTATTTCCCCGAGTTTTTTGCCGCTCCCATGCAGTTGCAAAGCGCCGAAGGAGAGGTTGAGTGGGTATACGACGGCCCTAACACGATGGTTAGCGGCAAGCAGCTAAACGTTGAGTGGGATGGGGCTCAGGTGTCGGGTGGCTTCGGATTGGTCAGCGGTAATCAGCGCGGCCATTTTGGTTTAGACCTTGATTTTAGCGATGTGGATGCCCTTGAACGCCCGTTGGCTCAATGGCTGCCGCTAAGTGTTATGGATAATGAGCTTCAGGACTGGCTGCTTGATGATATTGGCGGCTACGTGACCGAAGGATCATTACAGCTGAGTTTGCCGATTGGTGAAACCGTCGGCGCTGATGACTTTACCGCGACGCTAGCGCTGGCCGTTACCCAAGGACATTTGCCCATTGCGCCCGGCTGGCCGCGCCTTGACGATATTGAGGGCCGCCTCAAGTGGCAGGATAAAGTGCTAAAAGCGGAGATAGAGCGTGCCCAGAGCCATGGCGTGGCAGCTTCCAAGGGCGAGCTGGTAATGGAAGATGAGACGCTTAAGCTCTCCGGGGAATTACAGTCGGAAGGCTCGGCGCTTATGTCGTTTCTTCAGGCCATGCCTGATATTGATCTTTCGCAGCTGAGTGATTTGCGGATAACCGGTGACGTTGATGGCGATATTGCGCTTTCGCTGCCGCTGAAAACGCCCGAGACACTTCAGCTAGAAATCAATGCGCAGCCACGCTTCTCTGAGATTGTTTATCTACCGCTGGGGGTGCGCCTCCGGTCGGCCGAAGGGGATCTACGCTGGTTACAAAATGGCGAAAACGGAGGGCTGGTTGGCACGGCGAGTGGCCAAGTCTTGGGCGGTGAAATAAACGCCGATATTGATACGCTGGGCGACGGGATTCAACTGCAAGGTAGCGTTGCGACGGCGGCACTTTTCGGTTTGGCTGGGTTAGACGATAGCCAGGGGCGCTTGCCGCTAGAGGGACAGCTACAGTGGCAGGGCCACGTTGGCCTGTTGCCCACACCGACCGTGAGAGTGGAAAGTCGTTTAGTCGGCGTTACTAGCCACCTACCTGAACCCTTTGCAAAAACGTCACAGCAGCCCTGGCCATGGGTGTTGACCGCGGATATCGATTCCGGACGCATTGAAAGCCGCTTAGCTGATATTTTCTCTGCGCGAGGGCTGTTCGGTCATCAAGCGCTGGCCGGCACGATGCATCTGGGCAGTGCCGCAGAGCAAGTGCCTGCTTGGCCAGCTCAGCCTGGGATAAATCTCGTTGCGAATGTGCCGCGTATTGATCCACTGGCGTGGCAGCAGGCTATTAAGCCAATGATGGCGCTAAGCGCACCTCAACCGAGTGGCGCAGATAGCCAAATGCCGCTGAATATCTCGCTAACAACGTCCTGTGTGGTTTATCAGGCGGAATGTTTAGGCAATGTCAACGCGTCAGGTAGTGTCAGCGGCGGCCAGGTCGATCTTGATGTGGGCGGTAATCTAGTCACCGGGCATTTGCTGTACAATGGTGATTCGCCGCAGCCGCTGGATATTGCGATTGATGGCATTGCGCTAGACCGTTTGTTGAAACTCGCTAATGTCGAGCATGACAGCGAGACGCCAGCACCCGATTCCTGGTGGCAGGCGGTTGAGACCCAGCGCAAGCCGCCGACGGTGATTCCCGAGTGGCTGGCCGATGTGCCGAATGGCCGTTTACGCTTAGCAGAGATTGCCATGGGCACGCGTCGCTTTGGTCCGTTGACCGCGTATTGGCAAACCGACGGGCAGCGGTTTTCGCTGACCCCAGTCGGTCTCACCATGGGGCAGCTTTCCGCTCGTGGCGAGCTTCACTGGGAAGGAGATTCAACCACCAGCCACACTTGGGCGGATATCTCTATTCAAGGTGGAGACATCGGCACGGCGCTTGAGCGGCTTGATCAGCCTGTGGTGATGCGTAGCCGCAGTACCGACGTAAAAGCATCGCTGAACTGGCCGGGAGCGCCTTGGCAGCTCGATTTGCGCAATGCCGATGGCTCCCTAAGCACGGATATGCGTGATGGCCGTTTTGCCACCCTAGAATCTGCGCCTGCGCGTTTAATCGGACTGCTCAATTTCGATAATATTTTACGCCGCATACGCTTAGATTTTTCTGACGTTACCGGCCAAGGCACGGCGTTTGACAGTGTCAGTGGTACTGCCGATGTCACCGGTGGACTGCTAACGCTGCGAGGGCCATTGGAAATTGATGCCCCGGCTACCACCTTAACGCTTACCGGCAATGTCGACCTGGTTACGCGTGAACTTGATCAGCGGCTTGGCGTCACACTGCCAGTGACACAAAGTTTACCTATCGCGGCAATTGCTGTCGGTGCGCCCATTGTTGGCGGTGCGCTATTTATCGCAGACAAGCTTTTTGGTGACGCGCTAGATCGGGTCACGACACTTCATTATCGCGTGCGAGGCCCTTGGACTTCGCCGCAGGTTACTTTAGAGGGCCCCCTATGACCGTATATAAAAGTGATATAGACACGGCTGCCGCCATTTTGTTGACACCCGGGGGGCTGGATTTAGATGCTCTGGAAACCGGGCTTGGCTACGCGATGGGCGCGGGCATAGACTACGCTGATCTGTATTTTCAGCGTACTTGGCAAGAAGGCTGGGTATTAGAAGATGGCGAAGTAAAAGAAGCCAGCTACAGCATTGATGGTGGGGTTGGCGTGCGCTCATTGGCGGGTGAAAAAACCGGCTTTGCCTACTCAAATCAAATTACCGCCGATGCGCTAATGGATACTGGCCGCACCGCGGCAGGCATTGTGCGCAGCGGTAAGCGCCTGCCTGGGCAACTGGTCCGCCCGGTGTCTGCTATGTCACGCTATGTCGGGATTGATCCATTGGCAGGTCTGAGCGCGGAAGATAAGGTGGCCATGCTCAAGCAGGCCGATTGCGTGGCGCGTGCAGCGGACCCGAGCATTAGCCAAGTGAGTGCCTCTCTCTCCGGTACCTATGAAGTCGTATTGGTGCGTGCCAGCGATGGCACTCTGGCGGCGGATATTCGCCCGTTGGTTCGCTTTAACGTTAGCGTTATTGCCGTTAAAAACGGTCGTCGTGAGCGCGGCAGCGCGGGCGGCGGTGGCCGTTATTCAATGGCAAAGCTGCGTGATGAGCAGGTGGCGGAGCGCTATGCTAAAGAAGCTGTGCGTCAGGCGCTGGTGAACCTCGAAGCCGTTGATGCGCCCGCGGGTCAAATGCCCGTGGTTTTGGCGTCAGGATGGCCGGGCATTTTGCTGCATGAAGCCGTGGGCCACGGTCTTGAAGGGGATTTTAACCGTAAGGGAAGCTCCGCTTTTTCAGGGCAGATGGGCAAGCGGGTCGCCGCGAAGGGCGTCAATATTGTAGATGATGCGACGCTAACCGATTGTCGTGGCTCAATGAGTATCGATGATGAGGGTACGCCTGGCCAATACACGCCGCTTATCGAAGACGGTATTTTGACCGGTTACATGCAGGACAAGCTCAATGCTCGCTTGATGGGAATGGCGCCGACAGGAAATGCGCGGCGCGAGTCATTTGCTCACATGCCGATGCCGCGAATGACCAATACCGTCATGCTGGCTGGTCAGGATGAGCCTAGTGATATTATAAAAAGCGTAAAACGTGGCATTTACGCAGTAAGTTTTGCGGGTGGCCAGGTTGATATAACGTCGGGTAAGTTCGTATTTTCCGCCAGTGAAGCTTACTTAATTGAAGATGGCAAAGTGACTGTGCCGGTCAAAGGCGCAACGCTTATTGGCAATGGCCCTGAGGCGATGGGGCGCGTTTCGATGATCGGTCACGATATGGCCCTTGATACCGGGATTGGTGTGTGCGGTAAAGAAGGCCAAGGGGTGCCGGTCGGTGTTGGTCAGCCCACCCTCAAGTTGGATGAGCTGACGGTCGGCGGTACTCATTCGTAAGCGCTGTCTTACGCTCGGGCTTAAAGTGCCAGGGTTTCGCGCAGGTGTTTGAAGAGCTTGCGCGAGCTCGTTGGCGGCTTGCCCTCTTCGCGTTCTCGCTGGGCATTGCGAATGAGCTGACGCAGCGTTTGACGATCGGCGTCGGGGTGTTCAGTCATGAACAGATCGACAGCCTCATCGCCCTCGTCAATTAAGCGTTCGCGCCATTTTTCGAGGCGATGAAAGGCGTGATCGCGCTGCTCTTGTTCCTGATCAATGGAATCGAATACGCCTTGAATGGCAGTGAGATCTTCTTTACGAATTAATTTGCCAACGTACTGCATATGACGTCGGCGACCTTCATGAGAACGAATGCGTGCGGTTTCTTCAATTGCGCGCAGCATATCGTCAGAGAGGGGGAAACGGGCGCGTTCTGCTGGTCGCATAGCGATCAATGTTTCCCCAAGTGCCTGTAAGGCATGCATTTCGCGTTTGAGTTGCGACTTGCTAGGGCGTTCTTCCTGTTCTTCTACTTCAACTGGATCGGGACGTTGCTTACGCATAATGTGACTCACAGACAAGATTCGTTGCGGCATTATACCAGCTGCGAGTACAACATTGATTCGCCGAAGACATTCTATTGAGAGAGATTCGGCGAAAAAGGAGGCCATATGGCACAGGCATTTGATGCATCCGCGCAGCAGTCGCTACTCACCGCGCGGGCCGAAGAGGCGCTAGCGTTGGCAAAACGTATGGGCGCAGATGCCGCCGAAGTGGGCGCAAGCGTGGATCAGGGTATAGGCGTGAGCGTGCGTCTGGGCGAAGTTGAGACGGTTGAGCTATCCCGAGACCAGGGTATTGCCGTGACGCTTTACGTAGGACAGCGTAAGGGTAGCGCTTCATCTACAGATGCCAGCAGCGCGTCGATTCAGGCCGCCGTAGAGAAAGCGTTGGCGATTGCTCGATATACTGGTGAAGATCCCGCCGCAGGGCTAGCCGATGCGGCGCTGATGGCAAGCGAGCTGCCCGATTTGAAAGTGCACTATCCTTGGGCGCTTACCACGGATGAAGCGATTGAATTAGCGCTTGCCTGCGAGCAGGCGGGGCGTGACGTGGAAGGTATTTCTCAGTCGGATGGTGCCTCGCTGTCCAGCGGTGAAGGGGTGCGCGTTTATGCCAATAGCCATGGTTTTTTAGGCACTCAAAAAGGCAGTAGCCATTCACTATCATGCATGCTGATTGCTCAAGATGACGGCGGCATGCAGCGTGACTACGACTATACCTCTGCGCGTGATCCCAGAGCACTGCGTGACCCCGCTGACGTGGGGCGTGAAGCCGCCGCACGTACGCTGCGTAGGCTGGGTGCTCAGCGTCCGCCCACGGGGACCTTTCCAGTGCTGTTTGATCCGTCGTTATCCGGTGGTTTGATCGGGCATTTGTTGGGCGGTATCGCCGGTGGAGCGTTGTATCGCCAGTCATCTTTTTTATGTGATCGGCTTGGTACTGTGCTCTTTCCTGACTGGTTTAGCCTTGAAGAGCGACCCATGGAAGTGGGCGCTACCGCGAGCTCACCGTTTGATGGCGAAGGGGTGCAAACGCGCAATAATCGCTTTATCGATGAGGGGCGTATCGAAAGCTATATGCTGTCTTCCTACAGCGCTAGGCGGATGGGTATGCAGACCACGGGCAATGCTGGTGGGGCGCGCAATGTACGCCTGACAGCACCGCTGAAGCCTCGCGAAGCACTGCTGCAAGAGATGGGGAAAGGTATTTGGGTGACGGAGCTGATGGGCCAGGGCGTTAATGGCGTTACCGGCGATTACTCCCGTGGGGCGGCCGGCTTTTGGGTCGAGAACGGTAAGGTTCAATACCCGATCGAAGAGTTTACGATCGCTGGTAATCTGGAGCGGATGTTCGCGGGCCTAGTGGGCATTGGTGATGATACCGATACCCGTGGCAGCGTGCACACGGGTAGCTGGTTGATTGATGCGATGACAGTAGCCGGTAACTAATCGGCGTAAATGGCTACTGATCTTCCTCAAAGCGAGCCTCGAACAGCGCTTGAATCGCATCAAGCGCCTGTTCTGCGTCGTCGCCCTCGGCGTGTATAGCTAGCTCAGTACCGCACGGGGCGGCGAGCATTAATAGCGACATAATATTAGCGGCATCGGCAGCCTGCTGCTGCTTATAGACACGTATATTAGCCGTGAACTGTTGGCCGCATTTAACTAGTTTCGTCGCCGCGCGGGCATGTAGTCCGCGTTGATTGGTGAGTGTGAGTGTTCTTTCTGGCACCCTGGTTCCTTTTCGCCGAGTGGTGTCATTAATCAATAGACGTGCTTAAGTCGTTGGTAATTGATCGCTGGTCGAGGAGAGACTGGTCAACGGCGTTGGGGGCTGTTCGCTCAGCGTATATTGCAGGCCTAGCTCGCGGTGGCGCAATTGAACTTCGCCCACACGAGCCGCTAAGCTTTTTGCTAGCTGCTCCACCATATAGACAGAGCGATGTTGACCACCGGTGCAGCCAATAGCAACGGTCATGTAGCTACGTTGGCTATTCTGATAAGCCGGTAACCAGCGCTCAAGCCATGCCTGGATATCGTTACTCATGGCATCCACAACGGGATAGCCTTTTAAGAAGGCAACGATGTTGGCGTCACGGCCTGTCGATTGTCGCAGCGTTGGGTCCCAGTAAGGATTGGGCAGGCAGCGCACGTCGAAGACGAGGTCAGCATCCAAGGGTACCCCACGCTTATAACCGAACGATTCAAACGTCAACGTCAACTGGTCGCACTGCTGGTGAGCCACCTGGTCAGTAATCCGGCGGCGTAGGTCGTGTACTGACAGTCGCGATGTGTCGATCAATAGATCGGCTAGATCACGTATGTCATGCAGGGTCTCTTCTTCTTTATTGATAGCCTCTTCAAGGGTCATTTCACTATTGCGCGTCAACGGATGTCGGCGGCGTGTGGCGGAGTAACGCTCTAGAAGAATTCGGGCATCAGTGGTTAGGTAGATAACTTGGAAATCAATGGTGCGCTGGCGCAACTCTTGTAATAGCGAGGGCAGGCGTTCAAGAGCCCCCGGTAAGTTGCGTGCATCAATGCTGACCGCCAGATGGGTACGATCACTCTGGTCGCGTAATTCGTCGACCAGTGACCCCAGCAGCATGACGGGAAGGTTATCAATCGCGTAGTAGCCTAGGTCTTCCAACGCCTGTAAGGCGATAGATTTGCCAGACCCAGAACGACCGCTAATGATGACCAGTTGCATAGAGTTTCTCTTCGCGTTAATCCAACGGCTTAAATAGGGACTTGATGGTCATTGATTGTCGCTTAATCCGCTGAATGCTCACGAATTTTAGCTGTAATGAGGTCGAGTAGTTCGCGCTGACTGCCTGCTTTGCGTAGCCGCTGGCGAGTATCCGCATCATTCATGATGGTGGCTACTTGGCCTAGCAAAGAGAGGTGTGTGTCATCCGCTTGTTCCGGTACGAGCAGCACAAACACTAGATCAACGGGGTCGCCGTCGATAGCATCAAAATCAATCGCTTCTGAGAGTTTTAAAAAACCAGCAATAGGCGTAGAGCAGTGAGGGCTGCGGGCATGTGGAATAGCCACGCCGTTACCAATCCCTGTGCTACCTAAGCGTTCTCGGCCGATTAAGCGACTGAACACTTCTTGGCTATCTAAACTGGGCGTATTTTGGGCGATAAAGGTGCTGAAAAATTCCAGCACCCTTTTTTTGCTGCCCCCAGGGACGTCGAAAAGAACGCGCTCTGGGGGGAGTATGGTTTCCAACGTCATTGAATTAACGCACACCTGCGCCTTGGGCGCGAGCTTGTGCTTTTTCCTTATGTTTAACGAGTTGACGATCAATTTTGTCCGCTAGCGCATCGATAGCGGCATACATATCACTGTCTAGGGCTTCTGCATGTAAGTCAGCGCCTGCTGCATGCAGTGTGCAGGCTGCCTGTTGGCGTTCTTTCTCCACCGATAGGGTGACCTGCACAGTGGTTATATTGTCGTAATGACGCTCAACACGTTCAAGCTTTTCATTAACATAGTCACGCAAGGCGTCAGTCAGTTCTACGTGATGACCAGTGATATTTACTTGCATTGACGTACTCCTTATCTATCGGACTGTACTTAGGAACCGTGCTTAGGAACCGTACTTAGGGACTGTACTTAGTACTTAGATATGTAGCCCTTTTGATTGTAACCCTTTTTGCCCCGTTGCAAAGCCCTTGTCGAGAGTTTCGCTGCAACCTGGCAGATCCTAGCGCAAACGGCGCCGCTCACTGGAAGAGGGAATGCCCATGGCTTCACGATATTTGGCTACCGTACGCCTTGCAACTTGAATGCCACCTTCTTCTAATAATGTCACTAAGCGGCTATCAGAAAGCGGTTTGCTGGGCGCTTCTTCGTGAACCAGCTTTTTCAGGCGGGCGCGGATCGCGGTACTGGAGTGGCTGTCGCCATCCTGGCCACTCACTTGGCTAGAGAAAAAGTATTTCAGCTCGAACACGCCACGCGGCGTATGAATATATTTCTGCGTTGTCACCCGTGAAATCGTTGATTCATGCATTTCAACGGCTGCGGCTATATCGGCCAAAATCAGCGGTTTCATGGATTCTTCGCCATGTTCGAGAAAGCCGATTTGACGGGTAATGATTTCACGGCCCACTCGCAGCAGCGTGTCGTTACGACTCGAAAGGCTTTTAATTAACCAGCGCGCTTCCTGCAGGTGTTCTTTCAAAAACTGATTATCCTGACTTTTGTCCGCACGCTTTATCAGGCTGGCGTAATCAGGTTGGATTCTTAACCGAGGCAGGGCGTCCTGATTGAGCTCTAAATGCCAGCCTTCATTATCATGACGCACCACCAGGTCGGGCGTGATGTAGCTGTCGTTGGTCACGCCATAAGCGCTGCCTGGGCGTGGATCTAGGCTGCGAATTAGCTGGATGACATCGGCTAGCTGCTCGTCATCGAGTCCTAAGCGTCGCTTGAGTAAGCGCATGTCATCTTTGCTGAGCGCTTCAAGAAACTGACGCACTAGCCTACGAGCAGGCACTAGCAGTGGCGTATCATCTGGCAGGGCGGCGAGCTGCAGCATCAAGCATTCACGCAGGTCGCGGGCAAAAATACCGGTGGGCTCGAATTGCTGCAGTTTTAATAATGTCGTTTCGACTTCGCGCTGGCTAAGGCTATCAATGCCCTGGGCGCGTAGCCCTTCACGAATATCATTAAGCGGCTGGGTCAAATAGCCGTTGGCATCTAGTGCATCAATGAGGCTCTCGGAAACCAGCTGTTCACGCACACTAAAATCGGTCATGGCGAGTTGCCACAATAGGTGGCCATGAAGGCTCTGTTCGGCAGCCTGGCGCTCAAAATCAGGGCCCTCGCTGCTGCTGCCAGTGCCGCCAATGTCTTGATAGGTGTCCGACCAGTCGCTATCAACGGAAAGCTCGGTGGGAATGCTCTCTGACCACTCCTCCTCTTTAGGCTCGCTTACGGCCTCTTCACCGAACTCATCTTCCTGTTCCAGCATGGGGTTGGCATCTAAGGCCTGCTGAATTTCCTGACGAAGATCCAGAGTCGATAGCTGCAGCAGGGCGATAGCCTGCTGCAGCTGAGGTGTCATGGTCAGCTGTGTCCCAATGCGCAGTTGAAGAGAAGCTTTCATGACCATTTGAGAACCACTCGTTAATCGGAATGCTTTACCCTAGTGCGAGTGGGAGCTGGGTGCAAGTGCAATAAGCATGCCATTGGTAGTTAAAGCGTTATAAGGCGGGATTTATGGGCAAAAATAAGCCTACAGACGAAAATCTGCGCCCAGATAAACATCCCTGACTTGCTGGTTAGTGAGGATAGATGCCGGGGGGCCGCTGGCGATGATATGGCCATCGCCGACAATATAAGCGATATCGCAAATGTCCAGCGTTTCACGGACGTTATGGTCGGTAATCAGAACGCCAATGTGGCGCTGTTTCAGCGCGCGAATGATGGTTTTAATCTCGCCCACTGAAATGGGGTCAACCCCGGCAAAGGGCTCATCTAGCAAGATGAAGGCGGGTTCGGTCGCTAGCGAGCGGGCAATTTCTACACGGCGACGCTCTCCCCCTGAGAGGCTCATGCCTAGGTTGTCGCGAATATGGGTGATATGGAAATCTTCAAGCAGAGCCTCCAGGCGCTCTTCGCGACCTGGGCGGTCGAGCTCTTTGCGCGTTTCTAATATCGCCATAATGTTATCGGCAACCGATAATTTGCGAAAAATAGACGCTTCTTGGGGCAGGTAGCCAATGCCTGCCGCTGCGCGCTCATGCATCGGAGCACGAGTTAAATCTAAGTCGTCAATACCCACTTTGCCGGCGTCAGATTTGACCAGCCCGACAATCATATAAAACGACGTGGTTTTGCCCGCGCCGTTAGGGCCGAGTAAGCCAACGACGCTGCCTTGGGAGATTTCCAAGTTAATATCTTTAACCACTCGGCGGCGTTTGTAACTTTTTGCCAAGTGGTGGGCATATAGTGTTTTTATCGGCGCATTGTCAGCAGTTGCCATCGATAGACTCTCTATTGTTCAGGCTGAATAGTCATGCGTATACGCTGCGGCTCGCTACCTTCAACGTCTGAGCGCGCTTGAATCACTTCACGGTCGATGAAATATTCAAGCCGACCTCCGGTAAATTTGTCGTCCTGCTGTGTCAATTCAGCTTGATCAACGAGCTCCACTCGGCGTTCGGCGACGTGATAAATAATCCGCCGAGCCCAGCCTTCCGTCGGGCCTTCTTGCCCTTCGGCCTGATGGCGCAAATAAGCACGCTCACCGGTCGACGTTGCCCGTGAAAGCTCGCCCGCCTCATTGCGTTGAATTTCCACTCGTTCGCCGCGCAGCTGCATTTCGCCCTGGCGAATATTGACATCCCCGGTGTAGACGGCGGTGCCCGCGCGCTGATCAAGATCTAGGCGGTCGGCTTCGACCTCCACGGGGGCCTGTTGTGAAGACGAGCTGGTTTGGGCTGCCGCGGATAGCGGCACGGCAAGCGCAAAAAGGGCGGTGTAGATAAGTGCTTTCATGGCGACTCCTGTTAGCGTTGTGTGGCCGGTGGATGAGTGCCGCGCACACCGTCAGATAAGCGGACCTGGCTATCGTTTAACCATACATCCATATGTGAAGCATTCATTTGCTGGGGCGGCTGTTGCAGTAATACCGGTGCCTCGCTCCATGCATGTTGAGTGAGGCCATCATAGTGCAGTTCTTCAGTATCCAGCTGCCATCCTTCGTCTGGCGCAATAAGTCGCGCGGAGCCGGACATAACGAGGGACTGCGTATTGGTATTAAGCGTGCCCACATCGGCACTGGCTAGCCACTGGCGCTCATCGCTGTCATACAGGGTGGCCTGAGGGCTCTCAGACCAGGTTTCCCCGCTTTGCGGCGTATGGATGAGGCGCGGTGTTTTTAATGACTGCAAGACGTTACCGTTGTCGCCAAACAGAGTGATTTCAGCATCCTCCAGGACGTGCCCTGGCTCTTGGGCCTGCGCTTCTGGGTCGATAGCGGTTTTTTGAGGCCCGCCTGGGCCAAGCCACACCAATAGCACGCCCAAGGCGATAAAAAGCCCTGTTAATCCTAGGCGTGTTTTAAGATGCTTAAGCATTTATGTGCGGCCGTGCAAGTAAGTGTCGAGCACTGCGCTCCAGTGCCCTTGGGCTTCAAGCAGAGTATCGCAAATTTCGCGTACCGCGCCGTGCCCGCCAAGCCGTTCCGTTGTCCAGTCGGCATGAGTGTGCATATAGTCCGGCGCATTGGGGACGGTAATGCCGACACCACAGCGCTTGATAACCGATAGGTCGGGGAGATCATCGCCGCAATAGGCGACTTGCTCTAGCTCTATATCCAAACGCTGGCACAGGCCGCGCAAGGTGGCGAGCTTATCCTCGCAGCCTTGAAAGACATGGTCGATACCCAGCGCTGCGGCACGTTGACTAACCATGGGCGAATCGCGGCCAGTAATCAGCGCGACGTGGATGCCGACTCGCTTAAGCAGCTTTAGACCATGGCCATCCTGAGTATGAAAGGCTTTAATTTCGATGCCGTCAGCCTGAAAGTAAAGTCGACCATCGGTGAGTACGCCATCAACATCTAACGCCAATAGACGAACGCGGCGAAGTCGATCAAGTAGGGCTGCAGATAGGGTCATAAAGCCTCCATTCTTTTAAGAAGTCGCTAAATCTTGCGATAAATACGTTAAATAACGCCGCTAACAAGCAAGTCATGCATATGTAAGGCACCAACCGGGCGCTGTTGTTCATCAACCACCGCGAGTGCGGTAATTCGGCCCTCTTCCATAATGCGTACCGCCTCTGCTGCCAGTATGTCGGGGCCGATACGTTTACCTGGCCGAGTCATGACATCATCGACTAAGACGTCGCGTAAGTTGTGGTATTGATCCAGCGTGCGCCGCAGGTCGCCATCGGTATATACCCCGGCTAAACGACCGTCACTATCAACCACGCAGGTAAAGCCCAGCCCTTGGCGGGTAATTTCCAATAAAGCGTCGCGCAGCGGGCTGCCTAGCGGAATTTGCGGCAAGCGTGCGCCATCGTGCATAAGGTCTCTCACGCGCAGCAACAAGCGCTTGCCTAAGCTGCCACCCGGATGGGAAAGAGCGAAATCTTCTGCCGTAAAGCCTCGGGCTTCCAGCAGTGCTACGGCGAGCGCATCACCCAGCGCTAGGGCGGCAGTGGTCGAGCTAGTGGGAGCGAGATCCAGCGGGCATGCCTCGCGCTCAACGCCGCTATTTAGATGCGCATCAGCATGCTTAGCGAGCGTGGAGCCAGGCCGCCCTGTCATGCTGACCAGCGGCGTACCTAAACGTTTCAGTAGCGGCAGAAGGGCGGTCACTTCGGCCGTTTCGCCTGAGTTAGACAGGGCCAACACAACGTCGGCGCGAGTAATCATGCCCAGGTCGCCGTGACTGGCTTCACCTGGGTGAACAAAGAAGGCGGGTGTGCCGGTGCTGGCTAGGGTGGCGGCAAGCTTGCCGGCTATATGGCCAGATTTACCCATGCCAGTGACCACGACGCGCCCCTGGCAGGCGAGTATAAGCTCGCAGGCGCGGTCAAAGTTTTCATCTAACTTGGCCTGCAGGCCACCAATAGCTGCCTGCTCAATTTGCAGCGTACGTAAGGCACTTTCGCGCAGTAAGCTGAGGGAGGCGAGAGGCTGGCGCATAGCGATATCTCTTGGCGATTGAAAATATAAAAGGCGACAAGCGCTAAGAATAACATCTTGGCAGTGCTAGTAGGCAGTACTTCAGCTGCTATTGGGGCAGATGTGCTGAGATATGCTGTGCTTAATAATCGCAACATCGGTTAGCGTGATAGCGCTTAGTAGAGTTATAGTACGTTGTTCGATAATGTATTAGAACGCTGTTTTTTTAAATGCGGCAGCGGCAAGTGGCGTATAATAGTTAGCCCTAGCCGCGTCGCGCTAAGAGTCAACTGAGCTATGACAGAGACACCCTTCATAGAAATTGAAGATCTTTATTTTTCTCGTGGCGATCACGAGATTTTTCGTGGCGTCAATATGACGATTCCGCGGGGTAAAGTCACTGCTATCATGGGGCCCAGTGGCACCGGCAAGACAACGCTGCTTAAGCTCATAGGTGGCCAGTTGGCGCCGGACCGAGGACGAGTCTTAATTGATGGTCAGGACGTTCATCGCCTCTCACGCAAAGCGCTGTTCACGCTACGTAAACGCATGGGTATGCTGTTTCAAAGTGGTGCGTTATTTTCAGATTTAGACGTGTTTGAAAATGTCGCCTTTCCGCTGCGCGTGCACACCGACTTGCCCGACACGATGGTGCGTGATCTGGTGCTGCTGAAGCTGCAGGCGGTAGGTTTGCGTGGAGCGCGTGAATTAACTCCCGCAGAGCTTTCAGGCGGAATGGCGCGGCGAGTCGCCTTGGCGCGAGCCGTAGCACTAGACCCCGAGCTGGTTTTGTACGATGAGCCTTTCGTTGGTCAGGACCCTATTTCAATGGGCGTTTTGGTTCAGCTGATTAAGCGCCTCAGTCAAGCGCTACAGCTGACCTCTGTCGTGGTCTCGCACGATATTAAAGAAACCTTGAGTATTGCGGACTACCTCTATTTGATCGCTGATGGGCAGGTAGTGGCGCATGGCACGCCGCAAACGCTGGATATCAACCAGGATCCACGGGTTAGTCAATTTGTTCATGGCGAGCCCGACGGTCCCGTGCCGTTTCACTACCCCGCTGAGGCGTTTTATCGCGATATTCTGGGGCAAGCCGCGCTACTACAATAGGCAAAATGTACAAAGGCAGGGTCAATGCAGTCAAAATTCTCAAACGGCACCGCGCGTATTACCCGTCTGGGGCGCAAAGGGTGCGATTTAATGGAAGCCTTAGGCCGCGCTGGCGTGTTTCTTGCCCAGTCGGCAGTCGGCGTTCCCTCTCGGGAGGGGTGGCGGTTATGGGTGCATCAAATGCACTTTGTTGGCGTACTCTCGTTGGCTATTGTGCTGGTGTCAGGGTTGTTTATCGGCATGGTGCTGGCGCTGCAGGGGTACACCATTTTGGTCGATTTTGGCGCTGAGCAAGCGCTGGGTCAAATGGTGGCGCTGTCTCTGCTGCGTGAGCTCGCGCCGGTGGTGGCCGCGCTGTTGTTTGCTGGCCGCGCCGGCTCTGCGTTGACCGCAGAAATTGGATTAATGAAAGCCACTGAGCAGTTAACCAGCATGGAGATGATTGGCGTTGATCCATTGCGCAGAGTCGTGGCGCCACGGCTGTGGGCGGGGTTCGTGTCACTGCCTATTCTGACCGTCGGGTTTAGCGTGGTGGGTATTTGGGGTGGTTATTTAGTCGGCGTTGAGTGGCTAGGCGTGTTTGAAGGCTCCTATTGGAGCAATATGCAGGCTAACGTCGCCTTCGTTAACGATGTTGGCAATGGCGTGATCAAAAGCTTGGTCTTTGCCCTGGTAGTGACGTGGATTGCTGTCTTTCAAGGATATGATCTGGTGCCTACCTCTGAAGGTATCTCACGTGCCACCACGCGCACGGTTGTGTATTCGTCGCTTGCAGTTCTGGGGCTTGATTTTGTGATGACGGCCGTTATGTTTGGCGGCCTTTGATGGGTGGAGTCGTTTCATGAGACGTAGTAAAAGCATGGAGTTTGGTGTTGGCCTGTTTATGATTGCCGGCATTTTGGGCTTGGTATTCCTCGGCTTGCGCGTCAGTGGGCTAACGCTTTCAGCGCCCTCGCAGTCGTTTCAGTTGGAAGCTAACTTTGCCAATATCGGCGGGCTAAAGCCGCGTGCGCGGGTCACCATGGCAGGCGTAACGGTAGGACGGGTAGAAAGCATTGAGCTAGACCAGCAGTGGTATGATGCCCGCGTGGTATTGAGCTTGAATAGCGAGCTTGAAGGCCAGCTGTCTAGCGACTCCATTGCCTCTATCCTAACCGCAGGTCTTCTGGGTGAGCAGTATATTGGCCTGAGTGTAGGCGGTGATCCTGACATGCTCGAAGACGGCGACTCGATTCGTGACACCCAGTCTGCGCTGGTGCTAGAAGAACTTATTCAACAATTTGTGTCCAATATGGCAAGTAGTTAATGGCAACAGGACGTTAAACGCCGTTCTCATAGGATAACGAACAGGGAGATTAAAGTGATGAAAAAAGCAAATAACGCCGTTAGCCGTTGGCTTGTCGCAGCCACCATGCTGGTTGCAATGTCGCTACCTTTTCAGGCGCTGGCGCAGTCTCAATCGCCCGAAGATATGATCCGTGACAATATAAGTTCGTTAATGGCGGATCTTGACGGTAGAGAAGACTACTACGCCAATAACTTGAATGAGCTTGAAGCGCTGGTGGATAGCAGCCTCGATCAAGTAGCTGACTTTCGCTATATCGGTGCCAGCGTCATGGGTAACTATTTCCGCAATGCCTCGCCGGAGCAGCGTAGCCGCTTTGCCGATGTGTTTCGTCAAACATTGATTGACACCTATACGCGTGGATTGGTGACCTTTGATTATGACGAGCTGCGAGTGCTGGATTCCCAGCAGGCTCAGCGCTACGACGACCAAGCTAGTGTTGCCATGGAAGTAGTTGCCAACAACGGCCAAGTGTATCCCGTGAGCTATAGCCTGAGACTTTCAGGTGGCGAATGGCGTGTGGTCAATGTAATCGTCAATGGCATTAATTTGGGCCTAACATTCCGTAATCAGTTCGACCAGGCGATGCGTGATAATAACCGCGATTATGATGCGGTCATTAATGGGTGGTCGCCCGAAGTAGGCGTTGAAGAGTTGGAACAAGGAGGCGATGCGTGACAGTGCTGTATTCGCACACTGACGTCTCTATTCACGTAGAAACCACGACTCTAAGGGTCATAGGCGACGTAAACGTAGCACTGGCGGCCGATTTGGCCGCCAGTGGCGTTAAGTGGCTGAAAAGCACTGAGCTAGACGCCGTGACGTTTGATTTTAGCGGCGTTGATAAAGCCAGCAGCGTTGCTATTAGCGTGCTGTTTGAATGGCTGCGTATTTGCCAGCAGCGTGCCATCGGCGTTGATGCGATTGATTTGTCTGAGCCGCTTAAGCGGCTAGCGTCATTGGCTGAGTTGGACGATCTAATTGAGAACCCGTCCACGGCGCTAGCCGTTTAACAGTGCGGCATCGCCAAGTGCACCGCTTTTCTTTATTATGTCGACCCGCTTACGCTCATTAATCACGATGACCCCAAAGGAGTTTTCTGCCCCATGCAACCCAACGAGGTAAAAGCACTGCTTGAGTCCCGTATCGACGGATGCCAGTTTCACATCCAGGGTGAAGGCTGTAATTTTCAGGTGATTGCGGTTGGCGAAGCCTTTGACGGCCTTTCTCCGGTCAAACGTCAGCAGTTAGTTTACTCTGCGCTCAGCGACGAAATCGCTTCGGGTGCTCTCCACGCTATTAGCATCAAAACGTTTACTCCGACGCAGTGGCAAACTGCGTCGGAGAACGTTCAATAACGGCATTCCTATGGATAAATTACTCATTACCGGCAACGGGTCGGTAGACGGTGAAGTGTGGGCAAGCGGCGCTAAAAATGCAGCGCTGCCTATTCTGTGTGCCAGCCTGTTGGCCGATGGCCCCGTGATTATTGGTAATCTTCCGCATCTTCAAGATATTACCACCACGCTAGAGCTGCTAGGCCGTATGGGCGTTGAACCGGTGATGGGCGAAAAGCTGAGCATACAGTTGGATGGTTCGCAGGTTACTCACTGCCACGCGCCTTATGAACTTGTTAAAAAGATGCGTGCGTCCATCCTCGTTTTAGGCCCCTTACTGGCTCACTTTGGCAAGGCCGATGTATCGCTACCCGGCGGCTGTGCGATTGGTTCGCGTCCGGTGGATTTGCACATTCGTGGCTTAGAAGCCATGGGGGCGGAGATACGCGTTGAAGCAGGCTATATCCGTGCGCGTGTCGATGGCCGCCTGAAGGGCGCCACTATATATTTCGATACGGTAACGGTAACCGGCACCGAAAACCTGCTGATGGCTGCCACGTTGGCCGAAGGCAAAACGATTCTCGAAAACGCTGCCCGCGAGCCTGAAATTGTTGATTTGGCGCAGTGCTTGATCAAAATGGGCGCTAAAATCAGCGGCCATGGTACTGATACCATTACTATTGTGGGTGTCGATAAGCTGCACGGCTGTGAGCACGATGTAATGCCTGATCGTATCGAAACCGGTACTTTCCTGGTCGCTGCTGCTATGACCGGTGGGCGGGTAAAGGTTAAACGCACCCGTGCAGACATTCTTGATGCCGTTATTGCTAAGTTAGAAGAAGCCGGTGCCGAGGTTACCAGTGGCGATGACTGGATTGCATTGGATATGCATGGTCAGCGCCCCAAGGCCGTTAATATTCGCACGGCGCCTTATCCTGCTTTCCCTACCGACATGCAGGCACAGTTTGTGGCTATGAATGCGGTGGCCGTAGGCAACTCTCGCGTGGTTGAGACCATTTTTGAAAATCGCTTCATGCACGTTCAAGAGCTTAATCGAATGGGCGCTAAGATCGTACTGGAAGGTAATACGGCCTTGATTGAAGGGGTTGAAAAGCTTTCCGGCGCGCCAGTGATGGCCACCGATCTGCGTGCCTCCGCGTCACTAGTCATCGCGGCGATGATGGCCGAGGGCGAAACGCTGGTAGATCGGATCTACCACATTGATCGTGGCTACGAATGTATCGAAGAGAAAATGCAGCTGCTGGGTGCGCGTATTCGCCGTATTCCAGGTTAAAACCGACGGGCCGACACGATGAGTAAGCAACTGATTTTAGCCCTCTCGAAGGGCCGTATTCTTGAAGAAACGCTGCCACTATTGGCCGATGCGGGTATCACGCCCGCAGAGGATCTAAGCAAAAGCCGCAAGCTGCTATTTGATACCAATCTGCCCGATGTGAAACTGGTAATTCTGCGGGCGACCGACGTGCCAACCTACGTTCAGCTAGGCGCTGCGGACGTGGGTATCGCAGGTAAAGATGTGCTGCTTGAACATGGTGCTGAAGGCCTGTATGAGCCGCTAGATCTAGATATTGCTCGCTGCAAATTGATGACGGCTGGGGTTAAGGGCCAGTTGCCTGCTCGCGCCCGGCGTCGTGTGGCGACTAAGTTTGTCAATATAGCTCGCCGTTACTATGCCGAGCAGGGGATTCAGGCTGAGGTGATCAAGCTTTACGGCGCCATGGAGCTTGCGCCCCTGATGAACCTAGCCGATGAGATTGTCGATATCGTCGATACCGGCAATACTCTGCGGGCGAACGGGATGGAGCCGCGTGAGTTCATTGCCCATATCAGTACGCGATTAGTGGTTAATAAAGCGGCCATGACAATGAAGCATGAGCGTATTCAGCCGCTCTTGGCGCGTTTAGAAAGCGCGGTCAAAAAGCGCCAGATAGCACTTGCCGATTGATCTGAGGTAATCCATGAACGAGCTCACAAGCGAACAAACTGCTGCCACGGTATCACGCCTGTCGACCAGCGCTGCTGACTTCCACCAGCGTCTTGATGCTTTGCTGGACTGGGAGGGCGTATCCGATAAAGCGGTGCAGGCACGGGTTGATGAAATTCTTGCTAGCGTTAAGCAGCATGGCGACGCTGCCGTGATCGATGCCACTAATCGTTTTGATCGCCTTTCCGCTACTTGTATGGACGAGCTGCGGTTAACGCATGAGCAGTTGAAGCACGCGTATGACCACTTGCCCGGCAGCCAGCGCGATGCGCTGACGAAGGCAGCAGAGCGAATTAAGCGCTATCACGAGCGTCAGAAGCCGAATTCTTGGCAGTATGAAGAAGCTGATGGCACGGTGTTAGGGCAAAAAGTGACGCCGCTTGATCGCGCCGGTATTTATGTTCCAGGCGGTAAGGCGGCTTACCCGTCGTCGGTACTGATGAATGCCATTCCCGCTCATGTGGCAGGGGTGCGTGAAATAGTCATGGTAGTGCCCACTCCGGATGGCGTCTTAAACCAGCTGGTGCTAGCCGCGGCGCATTTGGCCGGTGTCGACTATGTATTCACTATCGGCGGTGCGCAGGCGATCGCCGCGCTCGCTTATGGTACTGAAAGCGTGCCTCGGGTCGACAAGATTGTGGGGCCGGGCAATATTTACGTCGCGACGGCTAAACGTGCGGTGTTTGGTCAGGTGGGTATTGATATGATCGCCGGTCCATCGGAGATCATGGTCGTTTCCGATGGGCAAACTGATCCTGACTGGCTGGCGATGGATTTGTTTTCTCAGGCAGAGCACGATGAAGATGCTCAGGCGCTATTAATTAGTTGGGATGCCGAGCATTTGGACGCTGTCGAGGCTGCAATTGAGCGATTACTGCCGAGTTTAGAGCGTGAAGGCATTGTGCGTGAGTCGCTGCGCAACCGCGGTGCCCTCATTCATTGCCAGGATGCCGAAGAGGCCGTGACGATCATCAATCGCGTTGCGCCAGAGCATTTAGAGCTATCGGTCACCGCGCCTGAGGCATGGCTAGACGATATTCGTCACGCCGGTGCGATCTTTATGGGGCGTTACACCGCAGAAGCTTTAGGTGATTACTGTGCCGGTCCGAATCACGTGCTACCCACGTCAGGCACCGCACGTTTCTCTTCTCCACTAGGCGTGTATGATTTTCAGAAACGTTCATCCATCATTCACTGCTCTGCTGTTGGAGCATCTGAGCTGGGCAAGATCGCTTCGGTATTGGCCAGGGGCGAGTCGTTAACGGCTCACGCACGCTCCGCTGAATACCGCATCTGCGATTAAGCTTCTCGTAGCTTTCTTTGTGAATAGTGCTGGGGGCGGATCCGCTACGCCAACGTGACACTATTATGAGTCGCGTTGGCGCGGCACGACTTCGTTAATAGGGATAGCCGGCGGCGGTCGTTCGCCCACCACTAGCGTCATGTCCATACGCTCGCCGCTACGTACGATGGTCAGTGGCAGCGAAGTGCCCGGTGGAATAGAGGCGATGTCACTCATCGCGGTACGCGCATCCAAGATAGCCTGCCCATCAACGGCGAGCAGTACGTCGCCAGGCTCCAGCCCTGCTTCGGCGGCTGGGCCATCACTGACAACCCCGGCGACGATAACGCCCTGCGGTGTTTGCAGGCCAAAAGAGGCGGCAAGCTCGCGAGAAAGTGCCTGTGCCTCGATGCCCAGCCAGCCACGAATGACGCGCCCTTGAGTGACAAGCTCATCGAGTATGCTGTGGGCGAGATTGGCAGGGATTGCAAAGCCAATACCCTGTGAGCCGCCTGAGCGCGAGAAAATAGCCGTATTGATGCCAACTAGCGCACCGTCAGGATTGACTAAAGCCCCCCCCGAGTTGCCTGGGTTGATGGCGGCATCGGTTTGTATGAAATCTTCGTAGGCATTGAGCCCTAAATGATTACGCCCAGTGGCGCTGATAATGCCCATGGTCACCGTTTGGCCCACGCCGAACGGGTTACCGATGGCCAGCGCTACGTCACCAACCGCCACGTCTGCTGAGTCGGTCAGCTCAATCACCGGCAAATCGTCTAGCTCAATACGCAGTACTGCCAGGTCGCTTTCAGGATCAGTCCCAATCACTTCAGCTAGCGTCTCACGTCCATCGCGTAAGGCCACTTGTATCTCATCAGCTCCGTTGATGACATGGTGATTAGTGAGCACATAGCCATCGTCACTCACGATAACGCCAGAGCCCAGGCTCGAAAGCATGCGCTGATGGGTGGTCGTATCATCGCCCTGGTCATCAAAGAACTGCTGGAAAAAAGGATCAGACATCAGCGGATGCTGGTCGCGCTCTACAATGCGCGAAGAGTAAATGTTGACGACGGCGGGGGCAGCTTGATCCACCGCATATGAGTAGCTAGAAGGTCCTTGGTTACGCGCCATCGGTTCTGCTTGGTGTATCTCGGGAGCGGGGCGATTGGGGCTTGGTTCGACAACGGCCGGTACCGTGACCACTGCTGGGGCAGGTGCTTGCGGCGCTGGGCTTTGAAACGGGTTCGATAATAGATCTGGGAGCCCCGGTAAGATCAGCAAAGCGATCAATACGCCAGTGATGACTGGCCATAAATAAGGCAGCACATAGCGTCTCATGCAAAAAATTCCTTAACGAGTCAGTCTTGCCAATCGTGACAAAAGAAGCGAGTTTAACAATGGCCGTATGGTAACACTTTCTTAGCGAGTTCCTCACGGGTGCAATTCAACCATTAACGAAAGGAGTCAGCATGATATATCGCGACCAACTAGTGGCAGCCTGTGATCATCAGCTGCGCGCGGCCCAATTCAAAGACTTTACGATTAATGGGCTGCAGGTCGCAGGCACTGACTGTGTTAAGCGTGTGATGACGGGCGTGACGGCCTGCCAAACGCTGCTGGACGAAGCGGTCGCTTGGAAGGCAGACATGGTGCTGGTGCATCACGGCTACTTTTGGAAAAACGAGCCTGTTGCGATTACCGGTATGAAGCAGAAACGCATCAAAACGCTGCTCGATCATGGGATTAATTTACTCGCTTATCACTTGCCCCTTGATGCGCATGCAGAGTTAGGTAATAACGCCGAGCTGGCTAGGCGTCTGGGTTGGAAAGTTGAGGGGTGCATTGATGGTGAGCTGGGGGAAGGGCTCTTATGGTCTGGGCGTTTAACTCAGCCGAGCTCGATACACGCGTTAGCTGCACAAATCACGCAGTCGTTGCAGCGTGAGCCGCTGGTGGTTGAAGCGCCGCAAGTGGGCGAAATTGAGCGTATTGCTTGGTGCACAGGCGGGGCTCAAGACATGATTGCCTCTGCGTGTGAAGCCGGTGCGCAGGTGTTTGTATCGGGTGAGATATCTGAGCGAACCACGCATCTTGCGCGCGAAATGGGGATTCATTATATCGCCGCGGGCCATCATGCTACCGAGCGTTACGGTATTCAGGCGCTGGGGGAGTGGCTGGCCGATGAGTATGCGATCGAACACCGGTTTGTGGATATTGATAATCCTGCCTAGAGGCCTTCCTAATCAATGGGCCCCGGCGCGTTTTTAGCCATCAGTCGCGAATAACGGCTTTTGACGGCTGTCGGGGCCTGCTATATCGATTAATAGCGTGGTGGCTGGGGAGTGGCTACCTCATGGCTTTTTAAGCCGAAATTTTCGGATAGCGTGCCACCTTTGCCGTCAGCGTAATCACGCGGCATCGCGGGCGTGGTGTTATCTTCTGACGGTTGCTGCTTTGAATTGATGCCGGAAAGATCAAGGCTGTGCTGAATGGTGGCATCCCGAATGTTCCATTCCTCGGCATCCTCTTTGAGCTGAAGCTCCAGCTGGTTAGCTTCATCACGAATATTGCTGAGACGTTCATAGATGCCGGTTAAATGGCTGCCTACGCTGGTCTTCATTTCGGCGATTTGATGTTCGCGTTCAAGTAGCTGCTGGCGCATGGAGGCCGTCTCGCGCTGGCTTTTGCTGAATAGGCGATAGCAGCCCATTCCGATAATAAAACCGACGATAAGACCGATAACAGCAAAGATTAATGGTGAGCTTGCGTCCACAGTGTTCTCCCTGGCGCCTTGTATATAACAGCCGACGTTATTAGCCAGCTGTTGTGAACTAACAGACTGCCATTATAGGCGTCAGTCCGCTAGTCGGGTCAATCCGCTCATGCGTTATGGTGCCTCAGTGGGTATAATCGCAGCCTTTTAAGGCGGGTAGTAACGATTGTGGCTACCGCTTTGCACGCTGTAGGAGGCGATTGCATGTCATCAACATCTGCTGCGGGTAGGTCTGTGCCAAAAGCGCGTCCTGCGACGCCTATAGAGCGCTATCGCGCGGACTTAGAACGCGATGATTTTCAATATGATGCAGCGCAAGAGTTAGCGGTAAAGCACTTGCAGCGACTTTACGATGAGCTTGTCGCGGCGCCAACAACCATGCCCAAGGCGTTGGTTGCCCACAAGGGGCTTAAAGCCAAAATGGCGGGGCTGATGGGAAAGAAGTCTTCTTCTTCGCGTGAGCCCATGTTGCCTCAGGTGAAAGGGCTCTACTTTTGGGGCGGTGTAGGGCGTGGAAAGACCTACTTAGTCGATACATTTTATGAGGCGCTGCCTTTTTCCGACAAAATGCGCACTCACTTTCATCGCTTTATGCAGCGCGTTCACAATGAGCTGACGCACTATAAAGGCGAAAAAAACCCCTTAACACTGATTGCTGGAAAGTTTGCGACCGAGTATCGAGTGATCTGCTTTGATGAGTTTTTTGTCAAAGATATTACCGACGCAATGATTCTTTCCAACCTGCTGGAAGCGCTCTTTGAACGAGGTGTGGTGTTGGTCGCGACCTCTAATATCGTGCCTGACGATTTGTACAAAGAAGGACTGCAGCGGGCGCGTTTCCTACCGGCTATCGAACTTGTTAATCGTCATTGTGACGTGGTGAATGTGGACTCTGGCGTGGACTACCGGTTGCGAGCGCTAGAGCGTGCCGCCATTTTTTACTCGCCGCTGGATGATTTGGCTGAGCGTGAGCTGTCGCGAAGCTTCAGAGAGATAGCAGGGCATGAGGGCGAGTCAGACGCCTCGTTAGAGATAAATGGTCGCGTGCTAAAAGCGCGCCGACTGCATGAAGATATTGCTTGGTTTGAGTTTTTAGAGCTATGTGATGGCCCGCGCAGCCAGAATGACTACATTGAGCTGGCGCGAGAGTTTCATACCGTACTGGTGTCTAACGTTGTGCGTATGGATGCCAAAACGGATGATCAGGCGCGCCGTTTTGTCAATATGGTCGATGAGTTTTATGATCGCGGCGTCAAGCTACTGATGTCGGCAGAGGTGTCCGTCGAGCAGCTGTATAGCGGTGGAAAGCTGACATTTGAGTTCCAGCGTACTCTCTCACGCCTACAAGAAATGCAGTCGCAGGAGTATCTGGCGTTAGCACATAAACCCTAGGCATTGCCGATAGTGTAAAAAAGTGGTGATGCGGCTTAACTTGTCTCGGTCCTTGCTGTAGAATGCCGCCTCGCTACACGTTGCTTGCAATTTGCAATGCAAGCAACCAAGAAAAATAGGGATGGTGCTTCGCCGTGTAAGCGGTGTGAGTCGCCCAATACATTTAATCTGGTGATTTCATCCATGAAGACGTTCAGTGCTAAGCCTGAGTCCGTCCAGCGCGACTGGTATGTTGTCGACGCTAAGGACAAAACGCTCGGTCGTCTGGCAACCGAGATTGCTCGCCGCTTACGTGGCAAGCATAAGCCCGAATTTACCCCTCACGTTGATACTGGCGACTACATTGTCGTGATCAACGCAGAGAAAGTCCACGTGACCGGTAACAAGGCGAAGGCTAAAACCTACTATCGCCACACTGGTTACCCGGGCGGTCTGCGCTCTATGACATTCGACAAAATGCTTGATCATGCCCCTGAGCGCATCATCGAGTCTGCCGTTAAAGGCATGTTGCCGAAAGGTCCTTTGGGCCGCGCCATGTACACTAAATTGAAAGTGTACGCCGGTGCTGAGCATCCGCATGCTGCCCAACAGCCGCTTGAACTGAACATCTGAGGAAATCTTCGCCATGACACAGCAGTATTACGGTACCGGGCGCCGCAAGACTTCCACCGCTCGCGTGTTTATGAAGCCGGGCTCTGGTAAAATTACCGTCAACAATCAAGACCTTGACCTTTATTTTGGTCGTGTAACGGGTCGTATGGTTGTTCGTCAGCCGCTTGAGTTGACTGAAACGGTAAGCCAGTTTGACATCTTTGTGACTGTCGCTGGTGGCGGTGGCTCTTCTCAAGCTGGCGCCATTCGTCACGGCATTACTCGCGCCCTGATGAACTACAACGAAGACCTTCGTCCTTCGCTACGTGCCGCTGGCTACGTAACGCGTGACGCACGTCAAGTTGAGCGTAAGAAGGTTGGTCTACGCAAAGCACGTCGTCGTCCGCAGTTCTCCAAGCGCTAATTTTAACCAGCGCTGCAAAACGCCCAGGTCATCGACCTGGGCGTTTTTTATTGGAATCTCAAAAAGATAGGCTGTCCGAATTGTCATCGTCGTGTACGGTCGGTCATTATTATTCACCGCAAGGCTTTTCAGCATAGCGAGTAGGCTAGGGGGAGGGATCTGAAATGGCAGATAGCGGCATTAACAAAAGCCGACGCCGTTTCCTCGTGGTGGCCACCTCCGTTGTCGGGGCGGTGGGGGCTGTCGGGGTGGCGGTTCCCTTTGTGGCTTCTTGGCAGCCTAGTGCCCGAGCCAAGGCGGCCGGTGCTCCCGTTCGGGCAGATATCTCGCGTCTTGAGCCAGGGCAGAGAGTGACCGTTGAGTGGCGCGGCCGTCCTGTGTGGATTATTAACCGCACGCCCGAAATGATTGCGCGAACGCAGGCAATAGATGTGGCGAGCTTGGCAGACCCAGATTCCAATGTCCCGCAGCAGCCAGCCTATATTGCCGGTGGTTTGCGTTCTATCAAGCCAGAAATTGGCGTGCTTGTGGGTATTTGTACTCACTTGGGGTGTTCACCGCTTTTTCGGCCAGAGCCAGATGCCGCCGGTGTGGGTGTTGATAACTGGCCGGGCGGCTTCTTTTGTCCTTGCCACGCCTCGCGCTTTGATTTGGCGGGCCGCGTGTTCAGTAACGTTCCTGCGCCAACCAATCTTGAGGTGCCGTCTTATCGCTTTGCAAGCAATGACATTATTGTCATTGGCGAAGATGAGGAGGCCTGATGGAAAAACCCAATAAGGCTAAGGCTGAAAAAGGGGCCATGCGCTGGATAGATGACCGCTTCCCTGCCACACAAATGTGGCAAAAGCACCTTTCCCGCTACTACGCACCGAAGAATTTTAACTTTTGGTACTGTTTTGGTTCATTGGCACTGCTGGTTTTGGTTAACCAAATCCTGACAGGCATTTGGCTGGCGATGAGTTTTAATCCCTCTGCTGAGGGGGCTTTTGCATCTATCGAATACATTATGCGCGACGTGGAGTGGGGATGGTTGATCCGCCATATGCACACCACGGGCGCTTCTGCCTTCTTTATCGTTGTTTATCTGCATATGTTTCGGGGGCTTTTATATGGCTCTTATAAGGCACCGCGCGAGCTAGTGTGGATATTTGGCATGAGCATCTATCTCGTATTAATGGCCGAGGCCTTTATGGGTTATCTGCTGCCATGGGGCCAAATGTCTTATTGGGGTGCGCAGGTCATTACCTCGCTATTCTCGGCTATTCCGGGGTTGGGTGCTGATCTAGCTCAGTGGATACGCGGTGACTATCTTATTTCAGGTATTACCCTTAACCGTTTTTTTGCGCTACATGTTATTGCTTTGCCCATCGTTATTCTGGCGCTGGTAGTGCTGCATATTATTGCGCTGCATGAGGTGGGTTCCAATAACCCTGACGGTATTGATATCCAGCAGCGCAAAGATGGGGCAGGTGTGCCGTTAGATGGAATACCTTTTCATCCTTACTACACGGTCAAAGACCTTGTTGGCGTAGCTATATTCTTGTTCGTTTTTTGCGTGGTAGTGTTTTATTTTCCGGAAGGCGGCGGATATTTTATTGAAAATTCCAACTTTGAGCCCGCCAATCCTCTGCAAACGCCTGATCATATTGCGCCCGTTTGGTACTTCACGCCCTTTTACGCCATTCTGCGTGCGATCACCTTCTCAGTGTTTGGCTTAGAGGCTAAGTTCTTGGGCATTGTGTTTATGGGAGGGGCCATTGCGGTGCTTTTCGTTTTGCCTTGGCTTGATCGCAGCCCGGTGCGGTCTATGCGCTATAAGGGATGGATGTCCAAAGCGATGCTGCTTTTGTTCGTTGTTAGTTTTGTGCTCTTAGGGGTTTTAGGTGTTCTGCCGCCAACCGCGGGACGAACCATGTTGGCGCAGGTGTGTACCTTTGTTTATTTTGCTTTCTTCCTGTTAATGCCGATTTATACCAAGCTTGAGAAGACAAAGCCGCTTCCTGACAGGGTGAGCGGCTAATGAGAAAGCGTCGATTGAGAGTGTTAGTCGTTGGGTGTTTTACCGCCATGTTGGCAGCAGCTAGTGCTGGCGCGGCCCATTCGATGGAGCCGGATCTTCACGATCAAGCGTCGCTGCAAAATGGCATGAAGCTCTATGTGAACTATTGCATGGGCTGTCATTCGCTAGAATATCAGCGTTTTTCTCGTGCGGCTGATGATTTAGGGATCCCGCAGGACTTGGTCGAGGCAAATCTAATTTTTTCGTCTGAATTAGCCTATAACGATCAAATGCTTATAGCGCTTGAAAGTGAAGATGCCAAGGGGTGGTTTAGTGCTGTGCCGCCAGACTTGACCCTGCAGGCGCGCCTACGCAGTCCTGATTGGATTTACGCTTTTTTACTTGGTTTCTATCAAGACTCTAGTCGACCGACGGGTGTTAACAATACGCTATCCGATTTAGTGGCCATGCCTAATGTGCTGGAGCCTTTGCAAGGTGTGCAGACGCTGGTCTGCGCTGAAGAAGATGGCCGAGACGCGAATGCGTTGTCGGCTCAAAGCCAACCCTGCGAGGGGCTGAAAGTAACGGAGCCAGGTGAGCTGGCACCCGCTGAGTTTCAGAAGGCGGTTTATGATTTAACTAATTTTCTCGCTTATGTTGGTGAGCCTTCCAGGCTTAAGGCTCAGGCATTGGCGCCTAAAGTGCTGATCTTTATTTTCATTTTTGGGGTGATGGCTTACCTGCTCAAGCGCGAGTATTGGCGAGACATTCACTAATTCGCCGGTTCTGGCGGGCAATGGGATGCGCGACAAAGGTCGCGCGCCTTTTTGACTGTCAGCATGGCAACAAAAGCAAAGCAAGCTAGCTTCCCCTAAGGGAGTGCTGGCGTGTTATTATCCAAGATTGTTTTGATGCGAGGATGCTTTCATGGGTGTTGTGGCCAAGCGGTCGTCGATGATCTTTTACTCGGGTAGTGATGATCATTTCAGTCATCGTGTGCGCATTGTGTTGGCCGAGAAGGGGGTTGCCGTTGATATCGTCGATGTACTCGACGAAAAACCACCGGAAGAGCTGGCAGACCTCAATCCGTACAATAGCGTACCGACGCTATTGGATCGTGACCTGGTGCTTTATGAATCCAAAGTCATGATGGAGTACTTGGATGAGCGTTTCCCACATCCTCCGCTATTGCCTGTTTATCCTGTGGCGCGTGCACAAAGCCGCCTATGGATGCACCGCATTGAGCGCGAGTGGTGCCCAATGGTCGACCAAATTCGCAGCGGTGGAAAAAAAGAAGCGGATAAGGCACGTAAAGAACTACGCGAGAGCCTTATTGGTATCTCGCCGATCTTTGAAGACATGCCTTACTTCATGAGTGAAGAGTTTACGCTGGTGGATTGCTGTTTAGCACCGGTTCTATGGCGTTTGCCTGATCTCAATATTGACCTGCCCGAAAAGCAGGTTAAGCCGCTGTTGGGGTATATGTCGCGAGTATTTGAGCGTGAAGCGTTTAAGGCATCTTTAAGTGAGCGTGAAAAAGAGATGCGCGCTTGAATTCATTCGGCTCCCTTGTTTTGAGTAAAGGCGGGGAGCCTTACTGTTGGAGGAGGGAGTCTAGATGAAGTCGAGTCGCCCCTATCTCGCCCGAGCGCTTTATGAGTGGTTGTTAGATAATGAGTTAACTCCTTACTTGGTGGTGGATGCTACTCAGCCAGGTGTCGAGGTGCCTCGCCAGCTAGTGCAAAATGGCCAGATTGTATTAAACGCGGCGCCGACGGCGGTGCGTGATTTTTTCATGGAAAACGAAGCGATCAGTTTTAATGCTCGCTTTGGTGGCCAGCCGATGCAGGTGATGATTCCTACGCCGGCATTAATTGCCATTTACGCCCGTGAGAACGGCGCGGGGATGGTGTTTGGTCATGAGCCCGAACTTGAAGATGGGGCCGAGTCCTTTGGTGATATTGAGGATGATGCCAGCGCTTCTGATTCGCCAGAGCCCTCAGTTAAGCGTGAGCCTTCAGTCAAGCCAGAACTTTCGATAACCGCACCGGTTTCTGAGGGAGGCGGTAATTCCAAGGCTTCTTCAAAAGCATCGGGTGACGATGCTAAGCCGAAGAAAAAGCCAACGCTAAGGGTCGTTAAGTAATCAGCCCTGCATTGCGCAATAAAAAAGCCTCGCTCTTAGATAAGAGCGAGGCTTTTTAATGGCGGCGCAGTTAATCGATGTATTCAAACACCTTAACAATGCGCTGCACGCCGCCCACGGCGGAAGCGGCGTTGACGATACGGTCTGACTCTTCACGCGTAACAATCCCCATCAGGTAGACGCTAGCGTTTTCGGTGGTCACTTTTATTTTTCCAGAGTCGATATGATCATTGGTCGCTAAATGGCTGACGACATTAGTGGTAAGCCACGTATCGGTCAGCCGTTGGCTGGCGGGAAGGCGTGCCGCAACGGTCAGCTCGTTATGTACTTCATCAACGCCTCGCAAATTGCCGGTCACTTCGCCGGCCATGTCGCGAAGCTCTTCGCTTGGTACTTGACCAACCAGTAAGACAGCGCCATTAAAGCTATTAGCCCGTATACGCGCATCGCCCAGGCGCGCATCGGCTCGTTCTAGCGCGCGCTGAATTTCGCGCTCGATTGTGGCATCAACGGCTTCAACATCGTTACTACGCTGGGAGTAGTTAGATTGATTGGACGCGGAGTTATTGGCGCAGCCGCTGAGCAGCAATACTGCGCAAAGGGTGGCCGCCATTAAGCTGCGGGGAGAGAGGCGCTGGGTCATCGTATAGCTCCATGAGGCAAGTGGTTTACGCATAGTTATATATGAAACATGTTGGTAAGAAAAATACGGATAAAAAATTCGAAGCCAATAGGCGTTTAGGCGCTGCCAAACAGCTGTTCATCAATGAGGTCGCATAGGCAGTGAATAACCAGTAGATGAACTTCCTGAATGCGAGCCGTAGAGGTGGCGGGTACGCGAATCTCGCAGTCATCTTGCCCTAGCAGTGAAGCCATGTCGCCACCGTCACGCCCGGTTAGCGCAACCACGGTCATATCGCGGTCATGGGCGGCTTGGATGGCTTGTACAATGTTGCCGGAATTGCCGCTGGTGGAAATGGCCAATAGTACATCGCCAGGCTGTCCGAGCGCGCGGATCTGCTTGGAAAAGACTTCGTTATAGCTGTAGTCATTCGCAATCGACGTAAGCGTAGATGTGTCGGTGGTGAGCGCCAATGCAGGCAGGCTAGGGCGCTCTCGCTCGAAGCGATTGAGTAGCTCAGATGAGAAGTGCTGGCTGTCTCCTGCGCTACCGCCATTGCCGCAAGAAAGAATTTTTCCTTCGCTGACCAGACACTGCACCATCATTTGGCTCGCCACTTCAATAAACGGTGGAAGTACTTCGCTGGCGTAGGTTTTGGTGTCAATGCTGTCGTTAAAATGGCCAAGTATACGAGTCTGAAAGTCCATCAGGGCTTCCTGGTTAGATAGAGTCAAAAGGCATCAAAAGCAGCTTTCGCCCAGTGAAACTCTAGGTTGGGCGGCTTGCCAATAATTGCCAGGATATCAAACCGGCAGGGCGATGAAAGCCCGCCGCGAGCGAGATATAGCCTTGCAGCGCGTATTAGGCGCTGCTGCTTTTGATGCGTGACGGTTTCCAGCGGGTGCCCGTAGCGCGTGGTGGTGCGATGTTTGACTTCGACAAACACAAGAATATCGCCATCCCGCATCACCAAGTCAAGTTCACCCCCTTTCACGTAATGATTTTGCGTAACGAGGGTGAGGCCTTGCTGGCACAGCCATTGAGCAGCTATTTGCTCTATGGCCGCGCCGCGCGCCCGAGCGGTTTGGGCATTATTCGCCACTGTTATCCAGGTTAGGAATTAAAATAGGTGCGGGAGCGCCGTTTTGAAATTTCGCCCACGGCAGTTCGCGGTAAATGCGTCCGTCGCTTCTCAAGGACAGCGTACCGGTGCTGCCACTTAAACCTTCTAACTCCGCTAGGTTAGAAAAGCGAATAGCCAGCTCGTAAGCATCAACGCCCATCGCCATTAGGCGGAACATCGAGGCATCGGACTCATCGCGAAAGCTGCGGTAAGAGGCTGAGAAGGGCAATGCTTCTTCGCCACCGACGGCCGCGTCCGGAATTTGCCACGGGATATCCATGAACATCACGTCGTTAAGGTCTTGATCCAGGCGAGTCTGTAGGCGCCCTTCGTGTAGATGTGAGGTGGCGTAGATGGGTAAGTCGGGGGCGTAGTAGTAATCCATCGTAGGTGGTACTTGGCGAGCATATTCTGGCAAGGCAAGCAGAAAGAGGGCATCAATGTTGCCTAAGCGCGCACGTTCACCGCTTACGTTGAGTGCGCTTTGGACGGCGGTAGAAACAGAGCTTTCAGGATTGTAGCGAACGGCATTGGTAATTTCGCCACCCTGGCTTTTCCACTCGTTCCAGAAGGCTTCGCCTACGCGGCGCCCCCAGCCATTATCGGGCACCATCATTGACATTTGACGGTGACCATCTTGCCAAGCGCGGCGAGCGGCTTGGCGAGCTTCATCTTCAGCGGAAAGACCATACTGGAACAGGCGTTGTGCCTGGTTGTGGTCACCGCTGCCGTAATTGAGCGCCAGTGTCGGCAGGGGTACGCTGTCGCGCTGTTCTAGCTGAGTGACCTGGTCTTTATCAAGCGGGCCAATCATTAGCTGGGCATTCATTTGCTGAGCCTGCTGGTACAGCTCATCCAGTGAATAGCGTGAGGCATCTAGAAAGCTGAGCTCTGTGTTATCACCTTTAGTGTCATGGTGCTTGCGCATGGCGGTCGCGATGGTGTTGGCAACGCTGCTAAGCGGGCCCGATTCGGGTAGGGCAACCACAATGCGGCGTATTTCTTGGCCTTCAAGCTCGGGTAGCGCAACATTGGCCATGCCCTGCTGGTCTAACGCTTCTCGTGCCCAGCGCTGGCGTTCCTCCAGGGTTTCCTGTTGATTAGCCTGCATCGGCAGTTCGTCGTTGAGTACCTGAGTGGCGCGTAGCACAGCACGTGGGTCATCTAGCGCCCGTGCCAGTTCAGAGAAAAGCAGCGCCCAGCGCACGCGATCGCCTTCCGATAAAAGGCTTTCATCAATGGCATCGGCGGTTTCAAACGCCTTGTCACGCTCGCCTTGACCGGCCAAAATGCTGGCTGCTTCGAGGCGGGTTTTGGCGGCTTGCTCCGGTGCTTGTTGTTCTGCCTGGCTGAGTAATTGGCCGGCGTCCTCGCCGGACGCGCGGTCAACCACGCTGGGCGGCTGCATAGCACAGCCAGCAACCAGAAGTGCCATGAGGGCAGCGGCGAGTAAGCCACGTAATGACTGTTTCATGTATCCTTCCTTAAAATGTCCATTTGCGCTGTCGCAGCTTGCCTGCGATTGACGAGGCCACTGCACAAGCATAGCGCACCGGCAGAGCAAGCCATCAACGAATCGAGAGTCATCAATGACAGATCATAATCCGGGCACATTGTACGTGGTTGCTACGCCAATTGGGAACTTAGAAGACTTAACCTCACGTGCCTCCCGAGTATTAGGGCAAGTATCGCGCATTGCCGCGGAAGATACTCGTCATAGTGCCCGTCTTTTGGCACATTTAGGGCTGAATAAGCCGATGCTCTCATTGCATGAGCATAATGAGGCGCGCCGGGTAGATACGTTAGACAGCTATCTTGCTGCGGGCGAAGACATTGCGCTGATCAGTGATGCAGGTACGCCGCTGATTAGCGACCCAGGTTTTGTACTGGTGCGTGAGCTGCGCGCTCGTAATCGTCATATTGTGCCGATCCCGGGCCCTTGTGCATTAATTACCGCGCTGTCTGGGGCAGGCTTGCCAACAGACCGTTTTGTATTTGGCGGTTTTTTGCCTGCTAAACCAGGCGCTCGCCGTCAGGCGTTAGAGTCTTGGAAAACCCGCGAAGAGACGCTGGTGTTTTATGAGTCTCCTCATCGCATCGTGCATACCCTGGAGGCCTTACAAGAACAGATGGCTGAGCGGGACGTAGTGTTGGCACGTGAATTGACGAAAACCTTTGAGACGTTTCTTCATGGCACTCCCGAGCTGTTATTGGCACAGCTGGCGGAAGATCCGAATCAAGCGCGTGGCGAATTTGTGGTGATCGTGGCCGGTGCGCCGCCCGTTGTGCAAAGTGAACGCCAAGATATTTCAGCGGATGCGCTATTAGAAGCGCTATTGGCGGAGGGTGTTGGAGTGAAGCAGGGAGCCGCAATTGCCGCGCGAATGCTTGGTGGACGCAAGCAAGCTTGGTACGCTCGTTTGCAAGCAATCAAAGGTGAGCATTGAGGCTAGGCGAGGGCGCTGGTATGCTTGCCGCCGGAGTTGGCCAGACAGTCGCCGCTGATACCCCTTAAAAGGTGTCGGGGGAGGAAAGTCCGGGCTCCATAGGGCAGAGTGCCAGGTAACGCCTGGGCGGTGCGAGCCGACGGAAAGTGCAGCAGAGAGTAGACCGCCTAAGCCCCCGGATATAGATGCTGGGGGCCGGTAAGGGTGAAAGGGTGCGGTAAGAGCGCACCGCGCGCCTGGCAACAGTGCGTGGCATGGTAAACCCCACTCGGAGCAAGACCAAATAGGGACCCAATGGCGTGGCCCGCGCTGGGTCCGGGTAGGTTGCTTGAGCGCTGTGGTAACGCAGCGCCTAGAGGAATGGCTGTCCACGACAGAACCCGGCTTATCGGCCGACTCCCCTTTTTTATACCAAGGCGTGCATGCACGCCTTCCCAAATTTTCTGTGAGAGAAACATGCCTTCTCCTGACGCTGAACAGGTTGCTAACCGCTTTCGCCATACCAGCGTATTACTGGAGGGTGCTGTCGATGCCTTGGTCAATGACAACCAAGGTGTTTATCTGGATGGTACTTTCGGGAGAGGTGGTCACTCACGCGTGATCTTGGACCGGCTTGATGAGCATGGCCGGTTGCTGGCGATGGATCGCGACCCTCAGGCCATTGCGGCTGCCGCTGAAATAGACGATTCGCGCTTCCACATTACCCAGCGTGAGTTTGCCCAGCTGGGCGAGTTTGCCCGCGAGCAGGGCGTGTTCGGCAAGCTTTCAGGGATACTGCTAGATGTGGGCGTTTCATCGCCTCAGTTGGATGATCCTGAGCGCGGCTTTAGTTTTATGCGCGACGGCCCTCTGGACATGCGAATGGATCCTACCCAGGGACAAAGCGTTGCTGAGTTTCTGGCGCGGGCGAGCGAAGCCGATATTGCCTACGTGTTCAAAACCTATGGCGAAGAGCGCTATGCCAAACGCCTAGCGCGTGCCGTGGTGACCCGGCGCATTGAAAGGCCGTTCACCCATACGGTGGACTTAGCAGAAGTGCTGAAAGTCGCTCATCCCGCCTGGGAAAAAGGACGGCATCCCGCAACGAAAGCATTCCAAGGGCTGCGCATTTTTGTCAATGGTGAGCTTGAGCAGCTGGACAGCGCGCTAGATGCCGCGTTAGAGGCGCTGGCACCCGGTGGGCATTTGGTTGTGATCAGCTTTCACTCATTGGAAGATCGTCGTGTGAAACGTTTTATTCGTCATCATGTGCGCGGCGATACTCATCTGCCGCGCGGCGTGCCTATCCGCGACGATCAGCTGAATCGCCGCCTTGAAGCGCTGGGCAGAGGCGTGCGGCCAAGCGGAGAGGAAGTGGATGCTAATCCTCGTTCACGCAGCGCCGTGATGCGGGCTGCGCGTAAACGGATGTAATCATGAGCATGGATCGGATTGAGCAGTGGGCAACCACGCTACGCACCGAATGGCCTTTTAAGCTGCGTTTGCGCACTTGGCCCGTCATTATTAGCCTGTTGTTTTTACTCTGCATGGCCTCTGGGTTGGGCGTCGTCGTCACGACTTACATGACGCGGGTTCAATTTGCTCAGTTGCAACAGCTAGAGCAAGAGGAGAGTCAGTTGCAAACTGAATGGGGGCAGCTATTGCTTGAGGAAGGCGCTTGGTCAACACCTGCACGGATTGAGCAAATTGCTACTGATCGCCTGGGTATGCGAATTCCCGATGTCAACGATGTAGAGGTGATTCGACCATGATGCGTGAGCGTCGAGGCGGTACCTCTCGTCAGCAGCCCGTTGCGCCTCCTTTAGGCGGCGGGCGTTTTCTTTTTATTCTTATCGCCGTTGCTTTGGCGTCTACGATCCTCATTGGCCGTATCACTCTTCTGCAGGTTATTGATCGTCCCTTTTTGCAGAGTCAGGGGGATGCCAGAACCCTTCGTCATGAAGCGATACCTGCCCACCGGGGTATGATTACAGATCGCAATGGCGAGCCGCTGGCAATTTCTACACCCGTAGTAACGCTGTGGGCCAATCCACAGGAATTGCCAGCAGACGCTATTCAACGCGTGATGTTAGCGCAAGCGCTAGGAATGACGCTGGACGATTTTGAATCGCGGGTCTCGCGTTATAGTGAACGTGAATTTATGTATTTACGTCGCCAAATGACGCCTGCTGCCGCTCAGCGAATTCTCGACTTGCGCACTCCGGGCGTTTATCCCCAGCGTGAATATAAGCGCTATTATCCTGCCGGTGAGGTGGCTGCCCAGCTGCTGGGGGTGACCAACGTGGATGATGTCGGCCAGGAGGGATTAGAACTCTCCTATCAGTCCTACTTAGCCGGGCACCCGGGGCAGCGCCGCGTGATTAAAGATCGCCGCGGCCGCTTGGTACGCGAGCTGGGTGTGATTAGTGAGGCCCAACCAGGGGGCGAGCTGATTTTAGCGATTGATCAGCGCATCCAGTACATGGCCTACCGCGAGCTGCGAGCGGCGGTCGCCAAACATGACGCGGATGGCGGTGTGCTGGTGATGATGGATGCACGCACTGGGGAGGTGTTGGCGATGGCCAACCTGCCTTCCTACAACCCCAATAACCGGGCGGGGCTTGATCCTCGTGGGCTGCGTAATCAGGCGCTGGTGGATGTGTTTGAGCCAGGCTCGGTAATGAAGCCATTGGCAATGGCCGCCGTGCTGGAAAGTGGTGTCGTAGATCGTGATGCCTTGGTAGACACCTCGCCTGGCTGGATGCGGTTGGATCAGTTTACCATTCGCGATTTTCGTGACTACGGTGAGTTAGATCTAGCGGGGATCCTTGAGCACTCTTCAAACGTGGGTATGTCTCGTTTGGCGCTACGACTCAGCGATACTGCGATTTGGGAAAAGTACAATCAGTTAGGGTTAGGGCAGGCACCTGGCACCGGCTTCCCCGGTGAGTCGACGGGCAGTTTGCCTGCCCCAGTACGCTGGTCGCGCAGCGAGCGGGCAACGCTTGCCTATGGATATGGCCTATCCGTTTCAGCGGTCCAGTTGGCGAGTGCCTACACCGCTATTGCAAACAATGGCGAACGTTTGCCGCCGTCTTTACTGCGCCTTTCTGAACCGCCTCAGGGTATACCGGCGATGTCGCCTACGGTTGCCAATGACTTGCTTAATATTCTTGAAACCTCGGTTGCCGCCTATACCGGCGGACGACGAGCACGCGTTGAAGGCTATCGCGTGGGGGGTAAAACGGGCACGGTGCGTAAAATAGGCCAGCAGGGCTATACCACTGATGCCTATCGCAGTGTTTTTGCTGGGATTGCGCCTATTTCAGATCCGCGAATTGTTACCGTTGTCATGATTGATCACCCCAAAGAGGGTGGGTTTTACGGCGGAGCCGTTGCAGCGCCCGTGTTTTCCAGCGTAACGGGTAATGCTTTACGCTTGTTAGATGTGCCGCCAGATCACGAGGCGGAGTAGCTTTTAAGGAGATGGCATGACGCTGAGTCAAGGCGATGTGTTGACGGCGCTCAGGCAGGTATGGCCAGCGTCACCGCTGCCCGTTGACCTGCCTACGCTCCCAGCAGAGGTGCGGATCGAAACAGATTCGCGCAAGCTTCAGCCGGGCGACATTTTTGTGGCGGTGCCGGGTAGCCAGCGTGACGGGCGCGATTTTATTGAGCTGGCTATTAAAGCTGGCGCTGCGCTTGTCTTGGCGCAAGGCCTGGATGACGATATGCAGTTAGAGGGGCGGGTGTTGGCGCTTCCTCATCTGTCGGCGCGCCTGGGCGAGTTCGGCAGCGCGCTGTTTAAAGTGCCGTCTGATCTTGAAGTCATCGGCGTTACCGGTACCAATGGTAAGAGCTCAGTGACGCATTACATCGCGGCTCTCAGCGAGGCGCTGGGAACAAAAGCGGGTGTCATTGGTACGTTAGGAATGGGGCGTCCAGGTGCGCTTAATGATAGCGGTTTAACAACGCCGGGTCCGCTGATGCTTCAAGCGGCGCTGGGCGAGCTTGCGCAGCAGGGCGTTCGTCGTGTCGCGGTAGAAGTCTCTTCTCACGCGCTTGATCAGCGGCGCTTGGAGGCCGTCAACGTTAGCGTGGGCGTGTTTACCAATTTGACCCGCGATCATCTGGATTACCACGGCAGCATGGCAGCCTATGCGGCCTCAAAAGCGAAGCTATTTCGTCGCTCAGAGCTTAGCTTAGTCGTTGTGAACGGTGATGATCCGTTGGCGCGTTTAATGCTGGCAGGCTGCACCAAAGGCGTTCGTGTCTTGGCGACGGGCCAAGACGAGGCGGTCACGTTCAGAGTGATGGACTGGCAGGCCTTTGAGCATGGTCAGCAGGCAATGATTGCAACGCCGGAAGGCGAGAAGATACTGTCGTTAAAACTGATGGGCCGTTTTAATTTAGACAATGTGCTGCAGGCAATGGCTGTGCTTTATGGGATCGGAGAGTCGATTGATGCGCTCTTTGAGGCCGCGCCATCGCTTACTCCCGTACCCGGCCGCATGGCGCTCTACCGCGATACTGATACGCCTAGTGTGGTCGTCGACTATGCTCATACGCCAGACGCTCTGCGCAGCGCATTGCAAGCGCTGCGAGCGCACTTGGGCAGTGCAGGTAAGCTATGGTGCTTATTTGGCTGTGGTGGCGATCGCGATACGGGAAAGCGTGCCGAAATGGCCAAGATCGCCGAACAGCTCGCGGACAACGTTGTGGTTACCGATGATAACCCTCGGTATGAGGCAGCTGCAGACATTCGTCAGCAAATATTGGCAGGCTTCTCCGCTGCTGCACAGCCTATTGAAATAGCGGATCGTCGCCAGGCCGTGGCGACCGCTATTCATGATGCTAGTGCTCAGGACGTGGTGCTGATCGCTGGAAAAGGGCATGAGGCGTATCAAGATGTGCAAGGGGTGCGCCACGCCTATGAAGACAGTCAAGAGATCCTGCGCGCCTTTGCTGTACGGAGAGCCTTGTGATGCGCTGGACGCTCGGTCAGCTAGCCACAATGCTCAGCATTGCCGTGCCTACCGCCAATGCTGAGCTGTTGATCAGCTCGATCGTCATCGATAGCCGTAAAATTGAGCCAGGGTGCCTGTTTGTGGCGCTAAGAGGGCCTACTTTTGATGGCCATGACTTTGTCAAACATGCCTATGAACTCGGCGCTGCAGCGGTTTTAGTCGATACGCCTATCGATAGCGATGTGCCTCAGCTGGTATGCCCCGACACGCGTTTAGGTCTAGGGTTGCTCGCCGGGGCGCATCGCCAAGCATGGCATGGCGTTTTAGTGGCCGTGACTGGCAATAGTGGTAAAACGTCCGTTAAGGAAATGTGTGCGGCGCTGCTGGCACCTTTGGGCAATGTTTTAGCCACTCAAGGCAATCTGAACAATGATATCGGTGCGCCACTTACGCTGTTGAGGCTAGCGCCGAGTCACGCCGCTGCCGTGATAGAGTTAGGGGCGAACCATCTAGGTGAAATTGCCTGGACGGTTCACATGGCAAAGCCTGACGTTGCGCTTATTACCAACGTGACCGGTGCTCATGTCGGTGAGTTTGGCGGAATGGGCCAGATCGCACAGGCGAAAAGCGAAGTGCTGGACGGCCTAAGCGAGAGCGGTACAGCCATAGTGAATCGCGACGATCGCTATTTTTCCTTTTGGGCCGCGCGCAATGCACCTCGGCGATTAGTGAGTTTTGGCTTTCACAGCTTGGCTGATGTTAGCGCCTCAGCGCTTTCCTGTGATCCTCAAGGACGTTATGCTTTCACGCTTATGCATAATGGTGCAGCGTTAGGCCGCGTTCAACTGCGGTTGCTGGGTAAGCATAATGTCAGTAATGCGCTGGCTGCGGCAGCAGCGGCATTAGTGCTAGGCGTTACTGCAGAGCAGGTTGTTGAACGCCTTCAGTCTCTGCAAACGTTAGCAGGTAGGTTGGCCGTTGTGCCCGGTTTACGTGGGGCCAATGTGCTCGACGATACCTATAATGCTAACCCTGGCGCGGTCAAGGCGGCTTTGGATACGCTGGCAAGCTTTCCTGCGCCCCGCTGGTGTGCGCTAGGTGCGATGGGTGAGCTAGGCCGTGAGTCGGACGCGCTGCATGCAGAGATTGGCCGCTATGCCGCGGCACTGGGGATTGATGAGCTGTTGACGCTAGGCGAGGCCGCCCGTGCCGCCAGCGATGCCTTTGGTCGAGGGCTGCATTTTAACGACCACGAGGCGCTAACGCGCCATGTCACTAATACTTTGCCGCCTGATACCACGTTGCTGGTGAAAGGATCGCGCAGCGCAGGCATGGAAAATGTCGTTAAAGCGCTGCGTTCGGATGAAATAAGGTAAACGCCGTTCATGTTACTTCACTTGGCGAATTTTTTATCGCAGTACCAATCTGCTTTCCAGGTTGTTAATTACTTAACCCTGCGGGTGATTTTAGGTGCCCTCACGTCATTAATGCTGTGCCTGTGGCTAGGGCCATGGATGATCAGGCGTTTGGTTGAAGGGCAAATTGGTCAAGCAGTGCGTGATGATGGGCCTAAGTCTCATCTCTCTAAAGCAGGCACGCCCACGATGGGCGGGGCAATGATACTGCTGGCCATTGCGATCAGTACCTTGCTGTGGGGTGACTTAACGAATCTGTATATTTGGATTGTCTTGGCGGTCACCTTAGGTTTTGGCGCCATTGGCTGGGTGGACGATTATCGTAAAGTGGTTGAGAAAAATCCGCGCGGTCTGCCTGCTCGCTGGAAATACTTTTGGCAATCTATCGTGGGGTTAGGTGCCGCGGTGCTGCTTTATGTCACCGCCTCTACGCCGGTTGAAACCAGTTTGCTCGTGCCGCTATTCAAAGACGTTGCCCTGCCTTTGGGCGTTTTCTATATCGTTCTAACCTATTTTGTCATTGTGGGTAGCTCCAACGCGGTGAACTTGACCGATGGTCTTGATGGCCTGGCGATCATGCCTACCGTGCTTGTGGCGATGGGCTTGTCGGTTTTCGCGTATGCGAGCGGCAACACCGTGTTTGCCGACTACCTGCACATTCCGTTTATTGCCGGCACCGGTGAGCTAGCGGTTTTTTGCGCCACGATTGCCGGTGCTGGGCTGGGTTTCTTGTGGTTTAACACCTATCCCGCGCAAGTTTTTATGGGCGATGTGGGCGCGCTAGCACTGGGCGCTGCGCTCGGCGTTGTGGCGGTAATTGTTCGCCAAGAAATAGTGCTATTTATCATGGGCGGCATTTTTGTCCTCGAAACAGTGTCAGTGATTCTTCAGGTGGGATCTTACAAACTTACCGGGCGTCGCATCTTCCGTATGGCGCCGTTGCACCACCACTATGAATTGAAAGGCTGGCCCGAGCCTCGCGTCATCGTACGCTTCTGGATTATTACCGTAGTGCTGGTGTTACTCGGCCTTGCGACGCTCAAAATTCGTTAATGCACGTGGTCATGACGGCTACGCCTAATGGGCGTGGCATTGTGCGACAAGGAAGCCGTTGATGGTTCGAGTAGCTAAAGGTTTGACGCTGGTAGTAGGGCTAGGGGTTTCAGGTCGCGCTATTTGCCGTCATTTAACGCGCTTAAATCTGCCCTATATGGTCGCCGATACACGCGTCGCGCCACCGGGGCTGGATGACTTTCGCGCTGCTCATCCTGGGGTTGCTATTCACTGTGGCGCGCTCACAGCGCTTGATTTGAGCGATGTAAAAGAGGTAGTAGTGAGCCCAGGTCTTGATCCTCGTATGGCGGGACTAGAAAGCCTTGCTGATCGGTTAAACCCTGACACCGGCGAGCCAATGGTGGTCGGTGAAATTGCGCTCTTTGTGCGTGCAGCCCATGCACCTATTGCGGCGATCACAGGATCTAATGCGAAGTCGACGGTTACCACTCTATTGGGCGACATGGCGGCTGTCGCCGGTGTTGATGCAGCTGTCGGCGGTAATTTAGGCACTCCCGCGCTGGATTTATTGGCCAGCCATCCTAATGCTGAACTTTTCATACTAGAGCTTTCCAGTTTCCAGCTTGAGACAACGCCTCGTTTAGGCGCCAGCTGTGCAGCTTTTTTAAATTTGTCGGAAGATCATCTGGATCGTCATGGTGATATGCACGGTTATCGCGCGGCAAAGCAGCGAATTTTTATCGGAACCCAGCACGCCGTTGTCAACGCCGATGAGCCTTTAACGTGGCCGGACCAGCCGGTTGCCCAGATTGCTCACTTTTCAATGAAAGCGCCCAGCAGTTCTGAATGGGGCTTGGCGCTTTATCACGATACGTTGACGTTAATGCAGGGTAATAAGCCTTGGCTGGCGGCTGATGAGATGCCTATGACCGGCCAGCACAATTACGCCAACGCACTTGCCGCGCTGGCCATGGGGAAGGCGCTAGGCTTTGCCGAAGCGCCCATGTGTGATGCGCTGCGTGAATTTAAAGGCTTGGCGCATCGTAGTGAAGTGGTGGCGCGTATTAACGGCGTTACCTGGGTGAACGACTCTAAAGGCACCAATGTAGGGGCTACGTTAGCGGCCATTAATGGTATTGGCGCTTCGCTTGACGGGCGCTTGATTCTATTGGCTGGCGGAGTAGGTAAGGGGGCGGATTTTTCTCCTTTAGCGGCGCCGCTTGCCTCATGCGCGCGGCATGTATTGCTATTCGGCTTAGATGCCCCGCGCTTAGCTGACGCCTTAATTAAGCATGTGAGTGTTCAAGAAGTAGACAATTTATCCCAAGCCATGGAGGCTGCCTTTAAACTCGCTCAACCCGGAGATTGCGTGCTCTTATCCCCCGCCTGTGCCAGCCTAGATCAGTTTGCCAATTATCAAGAGCGCGGCGATATGTTTCGACGCTGGGTAGAGCAGAGGGCGCAGCGTGCCATCGAGGCCTCGCTATGAGCAGGCTTCAGCGTTTGCGCAGTGCACTTACGACCCGCGATCTACCTTGCGATATTTGGCTGATTATCGCAGCCGTTGCTTTAGCGGGACTGGGGTGGGTCATGGTCAGCTCAGCATCGATTGGCCTGTTGGAAGATACCTTTCACTACTCGCGTCAGCATGGCGTTTTTCTAGTGATCTCTATTGTCGCCTGTATCTTTATGCTCTGCGTGCCGCTTGAAGTTTGGCGCCAAAATGCCGCACTGATTCTCATGGCCAGTATTTTTCTGTTGATTCTGGTGCTGTTCGTTGGCCAAGAAATTAATGGTAGTAAACGCTGGATTGCGCTGCCGGGACCCTTGCCTAGCTTACAGGTCTCTGAGTTTGCCAAAATTGGGCTTATTTTCTACATGGCGGCGTTTATGTCGCGCTTTACCTACGACCTGCGTCAGCGGGCATTTAGCATGTGGCGCCCGCTGGCTGTACTGGCGGCACCTGTTGGCCTGCTGTTTCTAGCGCCCGATTTTGGCGGCATGGTGGTGCTCGCTATTTGTGTCATCGGCATGCTGATGATGAGCGGGGCATCGCTGGTGTTACTGCTCGGTAGTGGCGGGCTGCTGGGGTTTGGCGCCGTTATGATGGTCGTTATTGAACCCTACCGGCTGGCGCGTTGGACCAGTTTTCTCGACCCATGGGCGGATCAGTTCGCTACGGGCTACCAGTTGACTCAGGCGTTAATTGCGTTTGGTCGTGGCCATGTTACCGGCACTGGTTTGGGCAACAGTGTTCAAAAGCTGCACTATTTGCCTGAGGCGCACACCGACTTTATTTTTGCCGTCATTGCTGAAGAGCTCGGCATGATTGGCGCCATTATTGTTGTCTTACTGTTTACACTTTTTATAGCCCGCGCGATGTGGGTTGGGCGGCGTGCTGAGCTGGCGGGCCATCTGTTTGGTGCTTATGTCAGTTACGGTATTGGCTTTGTCATCGCGGCTCAAGCATTTATCAATATTGCGGTCAGTTCAGGCTTGCTGCCTACCAAAGGGCTAACGCTGCCGCTGATAAGCTATGGCGGCTCGAGCCTGTTGGTGACCGGTATGATGGTGGGGCTACTGCTGCGCGTCGATGCCGAAACACGCCATCGTCCTCGGCGTGCCTCTACCCCTTATAAGCCGCGCCATGAGCCGCGTTTATCGTAGGCATTTTAGGAGTTTAATGTGACCACGAACGCACGTCGAAGAGTGCTGATCATGGCAGGTGGAACCGGTGGTCACGTGTTTCCAGCGCTTTCACTCGCTCGGGCATTGCAAGCGCAGCAAGTAGACGTTGAATGGCTAGGCAGCCCCAGGGGCATTGAAAATCGCCTTGTTCCTGAGGCAGGCATTACACTGCACACCATTGCAGTAAGCGGGCTACGTGGCAACGGGTTAATGGGCTGGCTCAAGACGCCGCTCAATCTTACCCGCGCCGTTTTGCAGGCGCGCGCAGTTATTCGCGATTTCAAACCCCAGGCTGTGGTAGGGCTGGGCGGTTTTGCCAGCGGCCCCGGTGGGCTGGCAGCATGGCTAATGCGCATTCCGCTGATTATTCACGAGCAGAATGCTGTGGCGGGGCTCACCAACCGCGTTTTATCACGCTTCGCCAAGCGCACCTTTGCGGCTTTTCCGGAAGCCTTTGGCGCGCGAGCTGACGTTATCGGCAACCCGGTGCGTGACGATATTGCCAGCCTAGGCAGTGCGCCGCGTGATGTGACTGTACTGTCCGCGCGCGCTCTACGATTGTTAGTAGTGGGTGGCTCGCTTGGCGCGGTTGCGCTTAATGAGCGCTTGGCGCCTGCTTTGGCGCAGCTGCCTGAAGAGCAACGCCCCCAAGTGCGCCATCAGGCAGGCAAAGGTCGTGACGCAGATACAGCAGCGCTTTACCAGCAATACGGTGTTGTCGCGGAGGTCAGTGCGTTTATCGATGACATGGCCGCTGCCTATGATTGGGCTGACCTTGTCGTATGCCGTTCGGGCGCCTTAACGGTCGCTGAGCTGGCCGCGGCGGCTAAGCCAGCGCTGCTGGTGCCTTTTCCGTTTGCGGTTGACGACCATCAGCGTATCAATGCCCAGGTGCTGGTAAACGCCGGTGCTGCACAGTGCGTTGTTCAGTCAGATCTGACCGTTGAGCGTTTAACCGATTTTTTAAATGAATTGCTCGTCCCGAATACTCTGGCAATGATGGCGTCTAAAGCACGCCAAGCCGCTCATTTAGACGCCACAGAGCGCTTAGCGGAAGGGTGTTTGGCGATGGTGTCGTTAGGAGACTCCGCGTGACCGATTTAATCAAGTCCATGACGCCCCAGCGTGGTTGTACCACGGCCCCGGGAATGCGCCGCATCCGGCGTATTCATTTTGTGGGCATCGGTGGCGTCGGTATGTGCGGTATCGCCGAGGTGCTCGCCAATCAGGGTTACACCGTTAGTGGCAGTGACATGAACGCCTCCTCCGCGGTGGAGCGGCTGCGTCAATGCGGCGTCTGTGTCGATATTGGCCATGCTGAAGCCCACGTTGATGGCGCGGATGTGGTGGTCGTATCAAGCGCCATTGATGACACGAATCCGGAAATTCGCTGGGCCCACGAGCACCGCGTGCCGGTCGTGCGCCGGGCAGAAATGCTGGCAGAGCTGATGCGTTTTCGACATGGCATTGCCGTCGCCGGTACCCATGGTAAAACGACGACGACCAGCTTAACGGCGACGCTGCTAGCTGAAGGTGGGCTTGATCCTACGTTTGTGATTGGTGGGAAGCTCACCAGTGCCGGCGCTAACGCACGCTTGGGCGCCGGTGATTACTTGGTCGCGGAAGCCGATGAATCGGATGCCTCGTTTTTGCATCTTCAGCCGATGGTATCCATTGTTACCAATATCGATGCTGATCATATGGCGACGTATGGCGGTGACTTCGAACGTCTGAAGAGCACCTTTATCGAGTTTCTGCACAACCTACCGTTTTATGGGTTGGCGGTGCTTTGCATTGATGATCCGCACATTCGCGGCCTCTGCGAGCAAGTTAAGCGCCAATTCGTGACCTATGGATTTGACAGCGATGCGGACTATCGCATTGTAGATTTTTCTCAGTGCGGCGGTGAAGTCACATTTACCGCGCTGCGCCCGGGAGACGTTGAACCGCTAAAGGTACGTTTAGCGATGCCTGGGCGTCACAATGCATTAAATGCCATGGCGGCGATTGTCGTGGCCACCGATGCTGGCGTTAGTGATGCCGCTATTTTAAGCGGTTTGGCGGGCTTTGCTGGAGTAGGGCGCCGTTTCCAGGTGCATGGCCACTTTCCTGCACCAAAAGGAGATGGCGACATCATGTTGGTAGATGACTACGGTCATCATCCGCGTGAAGTCGACATGGTGATTCAGGCCATTCGCGCAGGTTGGCCCGAACGCCGCTTGATAATGCTCTATCAGCCCCATCGCTATAGCCGGACTCGTGACTTGTACGAAGACTTTGTGCGGGTACTTTCCCAGGTTGATACGCTGGTGCTGCTGGATGTTTATAGTGCCGGTGAGGCCGTGATTCCCGGTGCAGAAGGGCGAACGCTGGCAGGCTCTATTCGCCAACGTGGCGAAGTAGACCCGCTATTTGTAGAGCATAAGCATGAGCTGCCAACTCTGCTCGCCAACGTGCTACGCCCCGGTGATATTTTAATTACTCAAGGGGCCGGCGATGTGGGCGGAATTTCTCTTCGCCTGGCGCAGGCGCAGCTAGTGATGAATGAGGTAGAACTGTGAGCGTTGATGTGACCAATACACAAAACGTCGTTGTGGTTTACGGCGGCACGTCTGCTGAGCGTGATGTGTCGCTCAAAAGCGGTACCGCGATTCTGGATGCGCTGAAGCGTAAAGGCGTGGCGGTATGTGGCTATGATCTTCGCGATAAAGGCCTAGTTGGCTTGGAGCAGCTGGCGCCTTCCGTGGTGTTTGTCGCTCTGCACGGACGTGGTGGAGAAGACGGAACGCTACAGGGCGCTTTGGAATTGCTCAATATCCCTTATACGGGCAGCGGTGTTCTTGCCTCTGCGCTGGGTATGGATAAGCAGCGCACTAAGCAAGTATGGCGCGCGATGGGTCTACCAACGCCTGAAAGCATTATGCTGGATGCAAGCTCTGACTGGTCTGCCGTGGTAGCTGAGCTTGGTTTGCCGTTGATGGTGAAGCCGGTGCATGAAGGCTCAACGCTTGGTATCAGCATTGTGAAAAGTCAGGCAGCGCTGGAATCGGCCTACCAAGAAGCAGCGCAATTTGATGCGCGCGTCATGGCGGAGCGTTTTGTCGTTGGGGATGAGTACACCGTCGCGCTGCTGGGCGATCAGGTGCTGCCGGCGATTCGCGTTGAGGTGCCGGGCGGATTTTACGACTACGAAGCCAAATATATCGCCAACACGACTCAGTATCATCTGCCCTGCGGCTTGTCTGTTGAGCAAGAGACAGCACTTGCCGTGCTCTGCCAGCAGGCGTTTGCCGCCATTGGTTGTGAGGGCTGGGGGCGTGTTGACGTTATGCACGACGGCGAAGGGCGCTTTTGGCTATTGGAAGTCAATACCGTGCCGGGTATGACCGGTCATAGCCTGGTTCCTCAGGCGGCCGCTTACGCTGGGATTGATTTTGATGATCTCGTGCTACAAATACTCAACACCGCAAGCGAGCAGTGACAGCATGAATAATGCCTTATTAAAAAGTGCCTTATGAAAAGGCGTAATGCTTGGTTGGGGATTATCCTGCTCGCTTTGCTCATGGGGGCCGGAGGGCGTGCGCTTTGGCTGTGGCTAGATCGCCCCATTGAGCGGGTATCTATTCGTGGCGAATGGGAGTACGTGAGCGCTGATTATTTGCGCACTCAGCTTGCTCCGCTAGTCGTTAATGCCACCTGGCTGTCGGCAGACCTGGGTGAACTTCGTGATCGAGCCCTTAATATTGGCTGGTTGAATGAAGTTCGTATTTCCCGTGAATGGCCCAATGCCTTAGTGTTTGAGTTGGTTGAGCAGCAGCCCGTGGCACGTTGGAATGATGACTTTTTAGTTAATCCCGAGGGCGAGGCTTTTGCCTTTGCGCCGCTTTCTCCACCGTCCGGGCTCCCAGATTTAGCAGGGCCTAACGGAAACAGTGCAGAGGTATTGCGCTATTACCAGCGGTTAAAATCTCACTTTGCGCAGTTATCGCTTGATCTAACGCAACTGCGTTTAGAGCCAAGGGGGGCTTGGCGGTTACAGTTAAATGATGGTGTTTGGGTAATGTTGGGCCGTCGGCAGCACGAAGTTCGCTTAGCCAGATTGTCTGCGTCATGGCAACGAGAGCTATATTCTCTTGGTGACAAGATTCGTTATATTGATCTTCGCTACCCTAATGGCGTTGCCGTTGCGTGGCATGGAGAAAGTGAATTTGAGGAGCCAGATGAGTAACAATGCTATTACTTAGTGCAAATAAGGTGTAAAAGTGAGTGGTTGCAATCGCTGAAAAGTCGATATTAGGCTTCATTTTGCTTTCAAAGCCTATTATTGTGTGTTTGTACTAGTCGTATTGCTACTATTGTTTCTATACTATGACCCAAGCGCTGGTTAAATAGTTTTTAAATTCGACTATTTGTACTTAGCAAGAGTTGAGAAACATCACTGATTATTTCGGGTTGTACGCCTTCAATGTTTAACGTTGGATTAAGCGTCTCCCTATTTATATTTACCTTTAAACATGACGCAAGGAGATTTACCGACTCATGGCAGGCTCACCCAACGCATCCAATATGGTGGTCGGGCTGGACATTGGAACGTCCAAGGTCGTCGCGATAGTCGGTCAACCTACCGATGACGGCGGAATTGAAATTGCCGGTATTGGCTCGCATCCTTCGCGTGGCATGAAGCGCGGCGTGGTGATCAATATTGAATCCACCGTGCAGTCTATTCAGCGCGCAGTAGAAGAAGCTGAGTTAATGGCTGGCTGTGATATTCACTCGGTATATGTTGGCGTCGCAGGCAGCCATATTAGCTCAATGAACTCTGATGGCGTCGTGGCCATTAAAGAGCGTGAAGTAACCCCTTCAGATATTGAGCGTGTTATTGATTCGGCTCGTGCTCGTGCTATTTCAGAAGGGCAGCGCGTCCTTCATGTGTTACCTCAAGAATTTTCGATTGACGCTCAGGGCGGCATTCGTGAGCCATTAGGTATGTCAGGCGTACGTTTAGAAGCTCAGGTACATTTGGTCACCGCGGCGCTAAACGCGGTGCAGAATATCGAAAAATGCGTGCGGCGGTGTGGCTTAGAAGTAGACGCAATTATTTTAGAGCAGCTTGCCTCAAGCATGGCCGTACTCACAGAAGATGAGCGTGAACTGGGTGTGTGCATGGTAGACATCGGCGGCGGCACTACCGATATGGCTATCTTTACCGAAGGTGCTATACGTCACACAGCGGTTATTCCTATTGCTGGCGACCAGGTCACCAACGATATTGCAATGGCATTGCGTACGCCCACGCAGCATGCTGAAGAAATCAAAGTTAAATACGCTTGTGCGCTGACGCATTTAGCGGCAAGTGATGAAATGATTAAAGTTCCTAGCGTAGGCGATCGCGCTGCTCGTGATTTATCACGCCAGGCGCTTGCTGAGGTGGTAGAGCCACGTTACGAAGAGCTGTTTACGCTAATACGAGATGAATTACGTCGCAGTGGCTATGAGGATATGGTCGCTGCAGGGATAGTGCTTACCGGCGGTACTTCGCGCATGGAAGGCGTTAGCGAATTGGCGGAAGAAATTTTCCATATGCCTGTTCGTATCGCTTGCCCTCAAAATGTAAAAGGTTTGGCGGATGTCGTCCGTAACCCGATTTATGCGACGGGGGTTGGCTTGCTGCACTATGCCTTGCAGGAAACGCGTTATGGGCAAGGCTTGAAAAGCCACGGGGGAGTTGTTGCAGCTCATAAAGGCCGCAACGAACTTGCCCGGCGTGATATCAAGGAAGACCATTCGACGCTGGCAAGATTTAAAGGCTGGTTCAAAGGAAATTTCTGACAGGGCCGCAAGCGCGGTTCAGGAGACGGGGCTTATGTTCGAATTGGTAGATAACGCACCCTCGAGCAGTGCGGTCATCAAAGTGGTGGGTGTTGGCGGCGGTGGCGGCAATGCTGTTAACCATATGGTCGAAAGCAATATTGAGGGCGTAGAGTTTATTTGCGCCAATACTGACGCGCAGGCATTAAAGCGCGTGTCAGCTAAAACGGTATTGCAGCTAGGCAGTGAGATCACTAAAGGATTGGGCGCAGGTGCCAATCCTGAAGTGGGTCGTCAGGCGGCCATGGAAGACCGTGAGCGCATTGCTGAATTGCTGGTAGGCGCTGACATGGTGTTTATCACTGCCGGTATGGGCGGTGGTACTGGCACTGGCGGTGCGCCGGTTGTTGCACAGGTCGCCAAAGAGCTGGGGATACTGACAGTTGCGGTAGTAACACGCCCCTTCCCCTTTGAAGGGCCTAAGCGTATGCGTGCAGCTGAAGAGGGTATGAAAGAGCTCTCTCAGCACGTTGATTCGTTGATTACGATCCCCAACGAAAAGCTGCTTTCTGTGTTGGGTAAAAATGCCACGCTGTTGACAGCTTTTAGCGCCGCTAACGATGTGCTGCTAGGGGCGGTTCAGGGCATTGCCGAGCTGATCACAAGTCCAGGTATTATCAACGTCGACTTTGCAGATGTGCGTACGGTGATGTCCGAAATGGGCATGGCGATGATGGGTACCGGCGGCGCGACGGGTGAGAACCGTGCTCGTGAAGCAGCTGAAAAAGCTATCCGCAGCCCGCTATTGGAAGATATCGATCTTCATGGTGCGCGCGGTATTCTGGTTAACATCACTGCAGGACCTGATCTGTCGATTGGTGAGTTCAATGATGTGGGCGCGACGGTGCAAGAATTTGCTTCTCCAGACGCTACTATTGTTGTGGGCACCTCCATTGATATGGAAATGTCCGACGAACTGCGTGTCACCGTTGTGGCTGCAGGCTTAGATGGCAATCACAAAGCTAAAACGACTGCGCGTGAACCGGCACGTCGTTCGGCGGCAGAATCTTCATCTGACTATCGTAAACTGCAACAGCCAACCGTGATGCGTCAGCAGGCGACGGCCCGCTCTGAAGCGCCTGAAGCCAATGCTAAACCACGTTCTGAAAAGCGCCGGTCGACTGAAGCCGATGACTATCTGGACATCCCAGCGTTTCTACGCCGCCAGGCGGATTGATCCTCTTTATCGGGCAGGCTTTAACAGTGAGCAAGCGTTTTATTGGCTAAAACGCTCGCTTACTGTTAAAGTGAACACTGTTTGATAACTTTTTCCCTGCGGTAATCACCGTCATAAGAGTACGACTACTATCCATGATCAGACAACGCACCCTTCAAAACGTCATTCGCGCTACCGGAGTGGGCCTGCATTCTGGCAAGAAAGTCCATCTGGCTTTGCGTCCGGCGCCAGCCAATACAGGGATTGTGTTTGTTAGAACCGATCTGGAGCCCGCTGCGCACGTGCCCGCGAAAGCTGAGTTGGTAGAAGATACTCGACTATGCACGGCGCTTGCGTATAACGGGGTTAAAGTAGCCACGGTTGAGCATCTAATGTCCGCCTTTGCAGGGCTCGGTATTGATAATGCTTACGTTGATGTAAGCGAGCCTGAAGTGCCCATTATGGATGGCAGCGCTAGCCCGTTCGTATTTTTGATTCAGTCGGCGGGTATTTTAGAGCAGAATGCAGCTAAGAAATTTATCCGTATCAAGCGTCGTGTGGCCGTCACCGATGGCGATAAAGAAGCCGTTTTTCTGCCCCACCAAGGGTTTAAGGTCTCGTTCGCGATCGACTTTGACCACCCCGTGTTTGAACAGCAAAAGCAGACGGCGCTGATTGATTTTTCAACCACGTCTTTCGTTAAAGAAGTGTCGCGTGCCCGTACCTTTGGTTTTATGCGTGATTTAGAGTTTTTGCGCTCTAATAATCTGGCGCTAGGCGGCAGTCTAGATAATGCGATCGTGGTAGATGATTATCGCATTGTTAACGAAGGTGGCCTGCGTTATGAAGACGAGTTTGTTAAGCATAAAGTCCTGGACGCGATTGGTGATTTATACCAGTTGGGCTATAGCCTGATTGGTGAGTTCCGAGGTGTAAAATCAGGTCACGCGCTTAATAATCAGCTGTGTCGAGAACTAATGGCGCAGCCCGATGCTTACGAAATCATTACCTTTGAAGAAGAAAAAGCGGTTGCACCGATCTCTTATGCAGCCCCTGCTATGGCGTAAGGTCGGCGTTCATTACTGAATCGTTAATTGTCAGTTTTATAAAGCACCACTCATGTGGTGCTTTATGCATTTCAGGCCCGCTTAAAGAGGCTAGTTGTGTATTCGTCAGAGCGGTTGCTTGGTTGGTGGGCGAGCATGTGAGGCAAGCCTTTCAAGAGCCCGTTTTAATGCGGGGTTGGTGGTGTCTTCAGCACACTCAGCTAATGTTTTACCAGCATCTAATGACAGGCTGCGAGTATTGCGTGCAGGGGCCACGATGGGGCGTACTGGGCGAACTTTAAACGTAAAGCCATTCACGCCTTCAAAGCCAGGCAGCTGGTGAAGCAGGTCTAGCAGGCGGCGCTGTTCGAAGCGCAGCCAAGTCAGCCAGCTAGCTTGACCACTAATAACGGTTAGGCGGCCATCGCGAAAGCCGCCCACGAAGATATGTTCGCGCATGTCTTCGGGTAAATGAGCGCGCAGGTGACGCTGCGCCTGATCGATTAAGCGAGATAGGCGCATTAACTGGCTAATATCACCGGACTTTGACAGCAGACGGGCGATGGGCTGTGCGTGAGAACGCTTAACCTTTATACTCATACACTTAATTCCTAGCTACCCCTAAATCGTTGCATCGGCGGATTCAAGCCGATTACCCATTTGCAGAGCCTACCACGCTCAGGAGCCGGTCTACAGCATGTCGCCTACGCTTGAAGTACAAACTGCTCTGCCGCGGCGCCAGCGCCGCTACGGTATAGCACGTTGGTGGCTGGCTGGTTTGCTTGTAAGTTGCCTCCTACCTGCGAGCTTAAGCCCCGCGGACGCTTTTCGCGGCGGTGAACGCAACGTTACTATCTGTTTTTGGGTGCCCGCTATTTTGCGCGCCCAGTCGCACTGGGTTGCAAAAAGGCGTCGAGCACTGCGCCGCTGGTCTCAGCGTCGCCGTAGTGTCACGCCGATTCGGGCGCGATTTAACTGGCTTCCCCCGCTAATAGCCCTTGTCGCGGCGAGCGATGTTTTGACCCAACGCGGCCCGCCCTCATGCCGAGACATTCGTTCATAAAGCTACTTTGTCTCTGCTCTTGAATAAAAAGAGCTTGCAGAAAAAAAGGGTAGCTCCTGAGGGGGCGCTCGTGAATATCTGGATACTCCATGCTGAATAATTTGTTACGTAAAGTCGTTGGGTCTAAGAATGACCGCGAAGTAAAACGCATGCATAAAAATGTGCCGCAGATTAACGCTCTTGAAGCGGAGTTTGAGGCTCTTACCGATGCTGACTTACAGGGCAAGACTGCCGAGTTTCGTCAGCGCCTGGATGCGGGTGAATCGTTAGATAGCTTGCTAGCGCCAGGGTTTGCTATCGTTCGCGAAGCCAGTAAGCGCGTGATGGGGATGCGCCACTTTGACGTCCAGATGGTCGGCGGGATGACGCTGCACCGTGGCCGTATCGCTGAAATGAAAACGGGCGAGGGTAAAACACTCGTCGCTACGTTGGCGGTTTATCTCAATGCGCTGACCAGTAAAGGCGTGCATGTCGTTACCGTGAACGATTACTTGGCGCGTCGTGACGCTGAGTGGATGCGTCCGCTTTATGAGTTTCTAGGCCTGAGCATAGGCGTTATTTTCTCTGGCCAAACCGGTGAAGAGAAGCGTCATGCTTATCAGTGCGATATAACCTACGGCACCAACAACGAGTTTGGCTTCGATTACCTGCGCGATAACATGGCATTCTCGTTGGAGGATAAGGTACAGCGTGGATTGCATTTCGCGATTGTCGATGAGGTTGACTCGATTCTTATTGATGAAGCGCGTACACCGCTGATTATCTCTGGGGCGGTCGATGAAAATACCGATCTTTACAAAGTGGTTAACGTACTTGCCCAGCAGCTTGAGCAAGGCGAAGCATCTGAAGATGAAGATGCCCCGGTAACCGGCGACTTTGTTGTTGATGAAAAGCAAAAACAAGTCGAGCTGACCGAACAGGGGCATAACAAGGTTGAAGAGCTCATGCGAGCTGAAAACCTGCTAGGTGTCGAAGAGTCTCTTTACGCCGCACAAAACCTTAATTTGCTTCAGCATATGCATTCAGCGCTGCGCGCTCGCTATCTGTATAACCGCGATGTTGACTACATTGTGTCGGAAGATCAGGTGGTGATTGTTGATGAGCACACCGGCCGCTCAATGCCTGGCCGCCGCTGGTCGGAAGGTTTGCATCAAGCCGTTGAGGCAAAGGAAGGCGTCACCGTACAGCGTGAAAGCCAAACGCTGGCATCGACCACTTTCCAGAATTACTTCCGGCTGTACGAGAAATTAGCCGGGATGACGGGCACGGCCGATACTGAAGCGTTTGAATTCCGCCAGATTTATGGCCTCGACGTGATCGTTATTCCGACCAATCGGGCGTTGGCACGTAAAGACCTGAACGACCTGGTTTATTTGAGCGCTGAAGAAAAATATGAAGCGATCATTAAGGACGTAAGGACGGAGACGGAAGCAGGGCGCCCGGTTTTAGTCGGTACTGCTTCGATTGAAACATCGGAATATCTGGCCACGCTGATGCGCGAAGCAGGACTCACGTTTAACGTCCTTAATGCTAAGCAGCACCAAAGTGAAGCCGAAATTATTGCCCAGGCAGGCCGCCCAGGTGCGATTACGATTGCCACCAACATGGCGGGTCGTGGTACCGACATAATGCTGGGGGGTAACTGGGAGGCTGAAGTTGCCAAACTGCATAACCCTAGCCAAGTGCAAATTGATGAATTGAAGACCGAGTGGCAGGTGCGTCATGATGGCGTGTTAGCTGCTGGCGGTTTGCACGTGGTGGGCTCTGAGCGCCATGAGTCACGGCGCATCGATAATCAGCTGCGCGGACGTGCTGGGCGTCAAGGCGACCCTGGTTCAACGCGTTTCTTCCTGTCGCTTGAAGATAGCCTGATGCGTTTGTTTGGCTCTGATCGTGTCAAGCGTTTGATGCAGGCATTAGGTCTTGAACGCGGTGAAGCGATTGAGCATAAGATGGTGTCCAACGCCGTTGAACGTGCGCAAAAGAAAGTTGAAGGCCGCAACTTCGATATTCGTAAGCAGCTGTTGGAATACGATGACGTTGCTAACGATCAGCGTCGTGTTATCTATGAGCAGCGTAATGACATTCTTGCTGCCGACAACGTTGCTGACGCCGTTATTGGCATCCGCGAAGAGGTAATGGAAGAGGCGATTAGCGACTATGTGCCTCCTCAGAGTCTGCCCGAGCAGTGGGATTTGCCTGGCTTAGAAGCGCATCTCAAGACGGAATTTAATCTTGATGTGCCCGTCGTTAAATGGGCCGCAGAAGATGAGCGTTTCAGCGAGGAGCAGCTGCGCGAACGACTGCAAACGATGCACCGCGAAGCCTATGCCGCCAAAATTGATGCGGCGGGTGAGAAGCTTATTCGGCGCTTTGAGAAGCAGGTAATGCTGCAAGTGTTAGACACTCGCTGGAAAGAGCACCTGCAGTCAATGGACCACCTGCGTCGCGGCATTCACCTGCGCGGCTATGCTCAAAAGAACCCCAAGCAGGAGTATAAGCGCGAATCGTTCGAACTATTCCAGCACCTGCTGACCCATATTAAAGCAGACGTAACGCGTATTCTTAGCCACGTTCAGGTACGTCAACCTGAAGAGGTAGATGCCCTTGAGCGTAGCCGGCGTGAAACGTTGGAGCGCGAAGCGACCACCGCGGCAAGCCGGCACGATGATCCTGCCGAAGAACAGCTGGAAAATGCCCAAGATGAGCCAGTCGTTGATGGACAGCCCGTGCGTCGGGAAGGGCCTAAAGTAGGTCGCAACGACCCGTGTTTTTGTGGCTCGGGTAAGAAGTACAAACAGTGCTGCGGCAAGCTGAGCTAACGGCGAAAGCGTCTCAATATGGGTCTGCCTAAAGGAGAGAATCATGGCAGTTGGAAATGTTCCTTTTCCAGAGATGCTGCCCCTTAACGGGGTGCGCCTGGGAACGGCAATGGCGGGTATTAAAAAGCCGGGTCGTCGTGATTTAGTAGTTATTGAGCTACCTGAGTCAGCAACGGTATCCGGTGTCTTTACCCGCAATGCATTTTGTGCGGCGCCTGTGGCAGTGGCGAAGCAGCACCTTGAGCACTGCCGTGCTCAAGGACGATCACCACGTTTTTGGCTGATTAATACCGGCAATGCAAACGCCGGTATCGGCGAAGCAGGCATGCGCGATGCCTACGCCAGCTGTGCAGCGCTTGCTGAGCAGGTAGGTGTTTCGGCGCAGGATGTCTTGCCGTTTTCAACCGGTGTGATTGGTGAGCCGCTACCGATGGATCGTCTGTTGGCGGGCTTGGCTCCCGCCCTTGAAAGCCTGTCTAGTGACGATATCGCCTGGCAGCATGCGGGCCAGGGTATTTTAACGACCGATACTCGAGCGAAAGGTGCAACCGCGACGCTGGAGGTTCATGGCCAGCAGGTGACGATTAACGGCATTACCAAAGGGTCGGGCATGATTAAGCCCAACATGGCGACTATGTTGGGGTTTGTGGTGACTGACGCTGCCATTGAGACGCCGCTGTTAGATCGCCTGCTGCGCGAGACAGTCGACCACTCGTTTAACTGCATCACCGTGGACAGCGATACGTCGACCAATGATGCCTGCATGTTAGCGGCCACCGGTACGGGGCCTAGCATTGTCGATAAGGGTGACGTGTCGGCATTCCGCGATGCGTTGCAGGTGGTGATGACAGAGCTTGCTCAGGCGATTATTCGCGACGCAGAAGGGGCAACGAAGTTTGTGACGCTTCACGTTGATGGGGCGAACAGCCGCCAAGAGGCGCTTGATGTGGCTTTCACTGTTGCGCATTCGCCGCTGGTGAAAACCGCGCTGTATGCCTCGGATGCTAACTGGGGGCGTATTTTAGCAGCAGTGGGTAGGGCACCTGTCAGCGATTTTGACGTTAATCGTGTGGTGATTGATTTAGGCGATGTTCGCTTAGTCGAAAATGGCGGACGTGCAGCCAGCTACACCGAAGCAGCGGGAAGTGCAGTGATGGCGCAGTCTGAGATTACTATTCGCATTAATTTGGGACGCGGTGACGAAAGTGCCACGGTGTGGACGTCTGATCTTTCCCATGACTATGTGTCTATCAACGCGGATTACCGTAGCTAACGAATTACCTCCAGCGCTGACGCGATGGCTGGGGTAAAGGGCAAACGCAGTGAGATAGCAGCGGCGGCAGTAGCGTCGCTGCGCAGACAGTGGATAAAGACGCAATGAGTGTAAAGGTGAAACGGCGGGTTCACGTCGCGGCGGCTGCAATTGTGAGCGCCGATCGGAAGCAAGTATTGATCGCTCGTCGGCCGTCAAACGTTGACCATGGCGGGCTATGGGAATTTCCGGGGGGCAAGCTTGCACCTTACGAAACCGGGCTTGAAGGCCTAAAGCGTGAGTTGCATGAAGAGCTTGGGATTGAAATTATCTGTGCCCAGCCACTGATTCGCGTGCACCATGAGTATCCTGACAAGCATATTTTGTTGGATGTATGGCAGGTGCATGAGTTTGCTGGCGAACCTTTTGGCCGTGAAGGGCAGGCGGTTCGCTGGGTGCCCATGAGCGAGCTTTCAAACTATCCCTTCCCCGCTGCTAATTTGCCTATCTTGCGTGCAGTAAGACTGCCCACCGAGTACCTGATCACTGGGGAAGAGGCTGACGATGCGCGGTTTGATGCATTTTTAGAACGCGCGCTGCGCGAAGATGATGTGCGCTTAGTTCAGCTGCGCGCAAAGCAGCTGGACGACGCGGCCTACGTTGCGCGCGCGAAGCGAGCCTTGCAAATGTGTCGCGAGCACGGCGCACGATTGCTTCTCAATGGTGAACCAGCGCTGCTAGAGGAGGTTGATGCCGACGGTATTCATCTGACCAGCGAACGTTTAATGCAGCTTGAGCGTCGTCCCATTGCGGAAAATAAATGGCTATCTGCGTCAACACATAACCAAACACAGCTGAAAAAAGCGGCGGTTTTAGGCTGCGACTTTGTCAGCCTCTCGCCGTTACGTACCACGCCCTCGCATCCGGAAGTTTCACCGCTTGGGTGGCATGATTTCCAGCAATTGGTTGAGCGTGCAGGTATGCCCGTTTTTGCACTGGGAGGCATGACCCGCTTTGACGCGAATCATGCGCGCGCCGTGGGTGCTCAAGGTATCGCGTCGATTCGCGATTTCTGGAAGTAGTCTACCCGCTAGCCAGCCGCCAGTGTGGAATGAAAAACGCCTGCCCCTATCTTCATTGGGGCAGGCGTTTTTGTGTGCTAGTGAAACGAATGTTGCGTTTAACGTATGAAGAACATTTGGCTTTACCTAGTCACGATAGCGGCGGGTCATATCTGCGTAGGCATCCACGCGACGGTCTCGCAGGTAGGGCCATATACGCCGCGTGTTTTCACTGCGCGCCATGTCTAGTGTAACCACTAGCTGCTCCGCGTCTTCTTTTGCATGCGCTAATAGCTCCCCCTGCGGTCCGCAAATAAAGCTGCCGCCCCAGAACTGAATGCCGCCGCCAACGCCAGAGTGGTCTGCTTCAAACCCTACCCGGTTGGCTACTATCACAGGCAGGCCATTCGCCACGCCGTGAGCACGCTGAATGATCGTCCAGGCGTCTTTTTGGCGAACGTGCTCGGCTTCGTCATCGCTTGGGTCCCAGCCAATCGCCGTCGGATAAAGCAATAAGTCCGCACCCGCGAGAGCCATCAGTCGCGCTGCTTCTGGATACCATTGGTCCCAGCAGACCAGCACGCCCAGGCGCCCTAGCGAAGTTTCAATCGGCGTAAATCCTTCGCCGCGCGCGCTGTCGTAGTCGCCAGGGGTGAAGTAAAATTTCTCGTAAAAGCCCGGGTCATCGGGGATATGCATTTTTCGGTACTGACCTACGCGGCCTTTAGCCCGGTCATATACCACTGCGGTATTGTGATATAGGCCCGGCGCGCGACGTTCAAATAGTGAGCCGACCAGCACAATATCAAGCTCCTGTGCGAGCGCGGCCAGGCGCTGTCCCGTTGGCCCATCAAGCGGTTCAGCCAAGTCGAACAGGGCAGGATCCTCAAACTGGCAAAAATAATGGGTGGCATGTAGCTCTTGAAGCAACACCAGTTGAGCACCTTGGCGAACGGCATCGCGAATACCTTGCTCGCTCACGGCTAGGCTTTGGGCTTTATCTGGCCAAGCAGATTGTTGAACAACCCCTACGGTTAGCGTAGTCGACATGATGACTCCTTTATCAAGTAGTGAGCGCTGCCAGCGTGCCTTGGGGTAGCTGCATGGTTAAGCAGTGTAGGCTGCCGTGTTGGCGAATAACGCTATTGCACTCGATCGGGATAAGCGTGTGCTCTGGAAATGCTAACGCTAGCGCCTGAAGGGCTGCGACGTCGGCTGGGTCACCATAGGTGGGTACTAGTACGGCTTGATTGATGATCAAAAAGTTAGCGTACGTCGCCGGTAGGCGATGGCCGTCGTCTGGGTCGAAGCAGGCCTGTGGCCAGGGCAGCGCAATAAGACGGTAGGGCTCGCCATTACGTTGTCGAAAGTGTTGAAGCTCCTGCTCCATCGCCGCTAGTGCCGGGTAGTGCGCGTCATTAGGATCATCGCAACGCACGTAGGCAATGGTCGCCGGATCACAGAAGCGTGCGAGCGTATCAATATGGCTGTCGGTGTCATCGCCTTCTAGATGACCGTTAGCCAGCCACAGCACGCGGTCAACGCCAAAATCTGCCGCCAGCTGTGCTTCTACGTCTGTACGCGAGAGCGTGGGATTGCGATTAGCGTTCAGTAAGCAGGCTTCGGTGGTCAGTAGAGTGCCTTCGCCATCTGTTTCGATGCCGCCGCCTTCCAGCACTAAATCTCGCGACGCTATGGGGCATGACCAAACGCCTGCGTCAGCAAGTCGCTGAGTCAACTGATTATCGTGCTCAGCGGAAAACTTACCGCCCCAGCCTGTGAAGGTGAAATCGAGCATTAATCGCTGGTCATCTTCGTCTACGACGGTAATCGGCCCATGATCCCGCGCCCAGGTATCATCGGTGGGGGCAACGATCAGCAGTAGTCGTTCACTCGGCACTTGATAGGCCGTGAAGGTGGCCGCTAGGCGTTCTTTCGTCAGCTCATTCGGTACGCAAATAAGGACGCGTTGATAGCGCGTAGTGGCCACTACAATGCGTTCAAGAGTCGCTTCGATGCAAGCCAGCAGGGGCGCCCAATCGCCGTCGTGACGAGGCCAAGTAAGCTGAATACCATCCTGTGGATGCCATTCGGGTAGTAAGCGATAAGTCATAGTAGCCAACGTCTTGAATGCCCTTTGCGAAGAGTGTATCGAGTAGATTGCAGGCAGCCTCTAGAAACACTAGCTTACTCTGCGACAAGCAGTAAATCGCCGCAATGTAGGCGGTGGCGAGGTAAGTTGCAAGCATGCGCTGTGAACGCTCACGGTGTAGACCGCTCTAATGGCTGTTTGAGCATGCAGAGACATTAAAAAAACCGTACCATGAGCGCTTATTGATAAGGAATCACGCCATGCTTGATCGTTTGCCTTTTCTGGTGGGGCTGCGCTACGTGCGCGCTAAACGCCGAAACCACTTTATTTCTTTTATTTCGCTGACCTCAATGCTGGGATTAATGCTGGGCGTTGCGGTCCTTATCCTGGTGTTGTCGGTGATGAACGGCTTCGATCACGAGCTGCGCACACGCATTTTGGGGATGGTGCCCCATGCTAAAATTGAGTCCCGGGAAGGCTTAGTTGAATGGCAGTCGTTGGCTGAGCAGTTGATGCAGCGTGAGCGTGTTATCGGCGCAGCGCCCTATGTTGAACAGCAGGGTATGTTTTCGGTCGGTGGTCGCAATCAAGGCGCCATGGTCAATGGCATTAATCCTGAGTGGGAAGATAAGGTGTCCATCATCAGCGATCACATGCGTGAAGGTAAGTTGGCTGACCTTGTGCCCGGTGAATGGCACGTGGTGATGGGCTCGGCACTGGCACGCAGTTTGGGTGTTGGCGTGGGCGATCGGGTCACGCTGTTAGTGCCCGAAGCATCGATTACGCCCGCCGGGGTCTTTCCGCGCTTAAAGCGCTTTACCGTCAGCGGTATTTTTAGCGTCGGCGCTGAGCTTGATGCCAACTTGGCTTATGCCAATATTGAAGATATGCAGACCCTTGCGCGTTTAGGCGATGCAGTGGGCGGTTTGCGTCTAGAGTTGGATGATCTGTTTGCGGCTAGCAGCGAAACCCAGGCCATTATCAATGAGCTTGGTTCCGGCTATCGCGGCAGCGACTGGACGTTTACCCAGGGTAATCTGTTTCAAGCGATACAAATGGAAAAGCGCATGATTGCGCTACTGCTCACCGTTATTATTGCCGTGGCAGCGTTTAATATCGTTTCGACACTGGTCATGGTCGTCACCGACAAGCGGGCAGATATCGCCATTCTGCGTACTATTGGTGCTAAGCCAAGCTCGATTATGGGCATTTTTATTGTTCAAGGCATGGCGATCGGGATTATTGGTATCGCCATTGGTGTTGCGGTGGGGGTGCTGCTCGCGCTAACGATTGCGGACCTCATTGGTTGGGTCGAAGGAACGCTGGGCATTCAGTTCCTAGATGCCGGGGTTTACTTCATCAGTGATCTGCCCTCACGTCTGGAGTGGAGTGATGTCAGTCGTATCGTGTTGGCCGCTTTTGGATTGACGTTCCTATCAACGCTCTATCCCGCTTGGCGCGCAGCGCGGGTTCAGCCTGCCGATGTATTGCGCTATGAGTAGTCATGAGAGCGGCAATAATGAGAGCAGCAATAAGGATGCCAGGATGTCTATGAATACGATGCCTCTGAACACACGCCAAGACGCGGCGGTGATGCTCGATTGCCAGGCGCTGAGCAGGGTCTATAGCGAAGGGCCCCAAGAACTTACGGTGCTGGACCAGCTCAACTTGCAGGTGCGTGCCGGAGAGCGGGTGGCTATCGTCGGCAGTTCGGGGTCAGGTAAGACAACGCTATTGAATTTGCTGGGCGGCCTTGACCGCCCCAGTGAAGGCAGCGTGACCATTGCCGGAGAGCCGCTAGCAGGCTTAAATGAAACGGCGCTTGGCAACTTCCGTAATCGCTATATTGGTTTTGTGTATCAATTCCACCATTTGTTGGCGGAGTTCAGCGCTGTTGAAAACGCCGCTTTGCCGCTGATTATTCGCGGTCAGTCGAAAAAAATGGCCGAGCAGCGCGCTATGCAAATACTTGAGCGAGTAGGCATGACGCCGCGGGCTAATCATCGGCCTGGTGAGCTGTCCGGAGGCGAGCGTCAGCGCGTGGCGATCGCTCGTGCGCTGGTGACGGATCCAAGCCTGGTCTTAATGGATGAGCCGACGGGCAACCTGGATCAGACCACGGCAGCCACTATTTTGGCACTGATGGATGAGTTGGCAAAAGAAAGCGCCTGCGCGTTTGTCATTGTGACTCATGACGTTGGCTTGGCTGCTCATCAAGATCGCGTACTCAAGCTGGATGCAGGAAAACTTATCGAGCAAACGCCCGCCCTTTAGTCATCCAGCTCAGTCATCAAACTCTGCTTCGATGCGCGCACGCCGCTGCCGACGTTTTAGGCGGCGGCGTTTCCAATTATAAGAAACGTGCCAGCGCCAAATCAGGCGAATACCAATATTGGCGACGATGGCTAAAAAAAACGCTGTTACTAATGATCCGACGATCAGCGGCGGCATAATGTCGTGCATCTGTTCGGCAATCCAGTGCGTTGAAATCCTAGAAGGAGCCTCCCGTACCGGCGCGCCGAGTATAAATGTGCCAATTCGGTAGTTGCCGTAGAAAATGAGTGGCATCGTTAGAGGATTGGTAATCCATACCAGGCCGATTGATAACGCTAAGTTACAGCGCGTTAAGCGAGCGCCCAGCGCTGCCACCACCATTTGAAAAGGAATGGGCAGCATGGCGCAAAACACGCCCACGCTAAACGCATTCGCAACGCTTCGGCGAGTTAAAAGCCACAACCCCGGGTCTGCAATCAGCGGCGCTAAGAACCGTAATGAGCGCTGTTTCCTGATAGTGTCGGGTTTGGGCATGTAGCGCTGCAGGAATCGGCGCGGCATAGCGGACACTCTTACCTATCGATCTCGCCTATTATCCATATAGCGCCGCCCTTAAGCTATGCTGGACAGTGAATGAGCTAACGCAAAGGAGAGCTGTATGCGGTTCGGTGTTGCTATGCCAGCCGCTTTTGCGGCACTGAGCGGGGGCATTTTTGCTTGGTATAGCACTTTTTCAGATATGACATCCAGCGCGCTAGGATGGGGTTTGGTGGCTACGTTGTTTGTGATGACGTGGCGCCCGCGTCTTGGTATTTGGCTTTTAATCGGCCTATGGGTTTTTATTAGTGTACAGCGCGAGTGGTCTGGCCGCCTGCCGGCCGGGTTAAGCGGTGAAGATATTGTTGTTGAAGCAACCGTTTTAACAGCTCAGCCGCTCTCTGTACCATCTTCTCAGGCTACTCGACTATTGCTTGCGCTTGATACGTGCCATAGCCCGGCGCAGCGCCCTAGCTGCTCGTCACTTTCCAAAGTGCGGGTATCGGCCTATAGCGATGAGGTGTTTAAGCCAGGGGAACAGTGGCGAATGACGCTGCGTTTGCGTCCTCCTGGTGGTTTTGCCAATCCGCATACTTTCAATTTTGAGCAGTGGCTCTGGCGAGAAGGTATTCATGCGACGGGGTATCTGCGTCAGGACCCCCAGGCTGAACGGCTATCGACCGCTAGCGTCTCCTTGCGCCAGCTAGCGCTAGACTTCTTATCACAACAAGCACTCAGCGAACGCACCCAGCGCTGGTTGGCGGCGCTGACGCTAGGTGAAAGCGGCCAGCTGACACAAGATGATTGGTCGCTGCTAAATGCCACCGGCACCACCCACTTGGTGGTTATTTCGGGATTACACGTTGGCTTGGTAGCTTCGTTTGTACTGCTATTAGCAAAGCTCGCTGCACGGCTATTAACTCCCGGCAACTGGCGCATGCGAGTCTGGCCATGGTGGGCAGCAGCAGTGGGCTGCGTTGCATACGCCGTGCTTGCAGGAATGGCGCCACCCGCTATGCGAGCAATGGTGATGACGCTAATTGGCCTGTGGGTACTTAGCGGTCGACATGCCCCCGGCGCTTGGCAAGCATGGTGGCTGGCACTCGCGCTAGTGCTGATGTTTGATCCTCTGGCTTTATGGCGGCCTGGTATGTGGCTGTCCTTTGTTGCCGTCGCATGGTTAATCGTTATTTGGCAGGGGCGTCAACGCCCGCGGGGTATTAAAGGGTGGTGCTGGGCGCTGATCCGAACGCAATTACTCTTAGCCCCGCTCATGGCCGCCGCTGTGCTGGTGGCGTTTGGCAGAGTGGCCCCGGTGGCTCCGCTGATTAACTTAGTTGCCGTGCCCTGGGTTAGCTCGATCATGGTGCCTACGGCGCTATTAGGCTGGCTGCTAGCGCCATTTCCTCTCGTGGGCCATGTGGCGTGGTGGATATTTGAGGCAGCGCTCAACGTTTTTCATCTTTTACTGACGCTGTCGTCGCAACAATGGCCGCTTTGGGAGCCTGACCGACTGCTGACGTATCCGCTAGCCTTTGCACTGCTGCTATTGTCGCTGTGCTGGGGGTTGCCGGGTGTTCTGCCTGGACTACGGCTACTTTCGACCGCGCTGATAGTTGCGTTGCCTTGGTGGTCGCTTGCACCGCCGTTTGCGCCAGGCGTTATTAGAGTGAGCGTGCACGATGTGGGCCAGGGGCAGTTGATCGAGCTGCGTAGTCAGCACTATCGTCTTCTCTATGATGCAGGGCCGCGGTTTAGGGGTGGGTTTATGCCCTTAGAGACGCTGTGGTCGCCGGGGCAGCGTTTTGATCAAGTGATTATTAGCCACGCCGATAACGACCACGCAGGTGGGGTTGAGGCGTTACTCTCTGATCACCAGGTCAATCAGTGGCTGGCCCCCTTAGGAGAATCACTGCCCGTGCCAAGCGTTGCTTGCGCGCGAGGCCAGGCATGGGAGCGCGATGGGGTTGGCTTTCGTATTCTCTGGCCACCTGCCGGTGCTAATACGCTTTCTGCTAACGATCGCTCCTGCGTATTGGAAGTCAGCGTAGGCGAGCACAGACTGTTGATAACCGGCGATGTCGGTGCCGACATAGAGCGGCGCTTATTACACGACATGTTGCAGGACGTGCGCCCGCCGGTCAGTGTGCTGGTGGCTGGGCATCACGGCAGCCGCACTAGCTCGGGTATTCAGTTTGTGCGCCATACGACGCCCCAGCACGTTATTTTCAGCGCAGGAAAAAGCAATCAGTTCCAACACCCGGCTGATCAAGTGGTACGACGTTTTCGCTATGAAAATAGCTGTTTATGGAGCACCGCGCAGGATGGCGCGCTGCGTTTTTGGCTAGATGCTAACGATCTCATACAAATCAAAACGACACGTAAGCTATCTGGACAACGCAACCGGTGTTGAAGCACGCCGCCTTAAGGTAGAATTCAGCGCACTGCACACTATTGCCAGGAGCGCGTGTGACCGATTCAAGTTGGGATGTCTATAAGCGGTTGTTGAGCTACGTTAAGCCACATTGGCAGGCGTTTGCGCTGGCGCTGGTGGGGTTTGTGGTTTATGCCGCATCAAGCACCGCATTGGCGGAGATGATGAAGCGCCTGATTGATGGCATTCAAAACCCAGATGCAGCCTTCCGGCTATTTCTGCCACTGTTTGTCATTATTATGTTTTTCGCCCGTGGGGTTGGCACCTTCCTAAGTACCTATTTCATGTCCTACGTTGGGCGCTACGTGATCCACACGCTGCGCTGCGATGTGTTCGCCCATTTGCTTCATCTTCCCGGCTGGTTTTTTGATCATCATTCGAGCGGCCAGCTGGTGTCGCGAGTAACCTATCATGTTGAGCAGGTGGCCGGAGCAGCCACCAAAGCAGTGACCATCATTCTTCGCGAAGGCCTCTTCGTAATTGGTTTGATTCTCTATCTGCTTTGGACGAACTGGATGTTAACACTGCTGTTTTTGGGTGTGACGCCAATCATCGCCGTGGTGGTTAGCTATGTAAGTAAGCGATTTAGACGTATTTCAAAACGCATTCAACACTCTATGGGCGATGTGACCCACATTGCCTCGGAAGCCCTTTCGGGTTATCGCGTCGTGCGTACGCATGGTGCTGAAGCTTATGAGAAGCAGCGCTTTGCGCGAGTGAGCGAAGAGAACCGCCGTCAAAGTATGAAGGAAGCCATGACGCGCGCCGTTAGCTCGCCGGTGATTTTGATGCTCGTGGCCATCTCCATGGCGCTGCTGGTTTGGCTTGCCATGTCGCCCTCGCTAATGGCCAGCATGACGCCCGGTGAGTTCGTGGCGTTTATTACAGCGGCAGCGCTGATGATTAAGCCAGTGCGCCAACTGACTGAGATTAATGGTGAAATCCAAAAAGGACTGGCCGCGGCATCGGAGCTATTTGGACTGCTGGATATGTCGCCTGAACAGGACACTGGAAAGCACATAGCCAGCCGTTTAAAAGGCGATGTCGTGATTGATAACGTCAGCTTTCGCTACGCCGACGACCAGCCTGACGTACTGCATGACATTAACCTTCACTTGGCACCTGGAGAGTTAGTCGCCATCGTCGGGCGCTCGGGGAGCGGAAAGTCGACACTGGTTAGTCTGTTACCGAGATTTTATCGGTCTAGCCAGGGCGCGATTACCATTGATGGCATCAATGTTGATGACTACGCGCTAGGGCCGCTGCGTCAGCAGATTGCGCTGGTCTCTCAGCAGGTGACGCTATTTAATGCCTCGATTGCCGATAACATTGCTTACGGTGTAGCCAATCCTGATATGCAGGCGATTAAAGCCGCCGCCGAGGCTGCCTATGCGCATGAATTTATCGATAAACTGCCCAACGGCTATGCCACCACGGTCGGTGAAAATGGCGTTATGCTGTCGGGTGGGCAGCGTCAGCGTTTGGCAATTGCCAGAGCCATCTTTAAGGATGCGCCATTGCTAATACTAGATGAAGCAACGTCGGCACTGGACACTGAGTCTGAGCGCTATATTCAAAAAGCCCTTGAGCGAGTTTGTGAGGGGCGCACCACGCTGGTCATTGCACACCGGCTTTCGACTATTGAGCGAGCCGACCGAATTGTGGTGATGGATCAAGGGCGTATCATCGAGGAAGGCTCCCATCAGGCGCTGCTTGAAGTGGGCGGTGCCTACGCGGCACTGTATCAACTACAGTTCCAAGAAGCGGTATGAAGCTGCCTGCGAAAACGCTAGCAGAACGATGGCTAAAAGCCGCTTATCAAGGCAGCCGCTGGCTAGCGCTACTTAAACCGCTAGGGGCTCTGTACCAGCGGGGCATGGCGCGTCGTGAACAAGCCTACCGGCGCGGAAGAAAAGCCTCTTGGAAGGCGCCGGTGCCGACCATTGTGGTTGGCAATATCACCCTTGGTGGAACGGGTAAATCCCCTTTGGTGGCCTGGCTCGCTAGTTGGCTGGTGGGGCAGGGCTACACGCCGGGGATTGTGACGCGCGGCTATGGCGGAAAAGCGCCGCATTATCCACTGCGAGTGACGGCCAGTACGAAGGTGGCTGAAAGTGGCGATGAGCCGCTTATGCTGGCACAGCAAACCGGGCTGCCGGTGGTGGCGGATCCCAATCGCGTACGGGGTGTGCAGGCGCTGATAGCGGCGGGGTGCGATATTGTTCTCAGTGACGATGGTTTACAGCACCTGGCACTGGCTAGAGATATCGAGCTGCTCGTTGTTGATGGCACCCGAGGCCTTGGTAACGGTTATTGCCTGCCAGCCGGGCCGCTGCGCGAATCGCCTAGTCGGCTACAGCGAGTCGATGCGGTGATCGTCAATGGGGATCTAAAGCAGTCGCTACCCGTTGCGCCGGTCACTCATATGCAGCTGGCACCGGTCTGCTGGCGACGACTGGCAGACGGCACTCGCTTTCCGTTAACACCTTTGCCGTTTGCATTGCCGGTGCATGGCGTGGCGGGCATCGGTCATCCCGAGCGTTTTTTTCGGACGTTATCTACCCTCGGAGTCGAGGGTGACTGGCACCCGTTAGCAGACCATCAGCGTTTTAGTGCTGAGGCGCTAAGCTTTGCAGAGTCGCGGCCAGTGGTGATGACGGCCAAAGACGCCGTAAAGTGTTATGACCTGGCACCGCCCAATAGCTGGATATTAGACGTGGAAGCGACGCTTCCATCAGAGTTTGAGCACTGGCTGGCAGCGCGACTGTCGGCACTTTCCTAAAGGAGACGTTCGCATGGATAAGGAACTGCTGGCAATGCTGGTCTGCCCGTTGTGTAACGCTAAGCTAAAATATGATCGTGAGGGGCAAGAGCTTCGCTGCCATTACGATGGCTTGGCCTATCCCATTCAAGAAGGTATCCCTGTCATGCTGCCGGAAGAAGCCCGCGCAATGGATGCCGATGAAAAGCTGCCTACGTCGCCGGGACGCACTGGAGACGCTTAATGGCTGTTACTGATTTTACGACGCCTGGCGTCACCTTTCCTGAATTTACCGCTGTTGTTCCCGCGCGCTATGGCTCTTCTCGATTACCCGGTAAGCCGCTGCTTGAGATTGCCGGTGAGCCAATGGTCGCTCACGTTTGGCGGCGTGCTTGCCAAAGCCATGCTAGTCGGGTGGTGATTGCAACCGACGATGCGCGCATACGCGATGCTATGCAGGCTTATGGCGCTGAGGTGATCATGACGCGCGATGATCACCCTTCGGGCACTGATCGCTTGGCCGAAGTGGCGACTAGTTTGGCCTTGCCGGCAGATGCGCTGCTGGTTAACGTCCAGGGCGACGAGCCGTTGATTCCTCCAGCGTTGATCGACCAGGTGGCTTTGCGCCTGGCTGAGGACCAAGAGGCATCGATAGCAACGCTGGCAGAGCCGATTAGCGACGTGGCGTCGTTGTTTAATCCCAATGTGGTCAAGGTGGTGCGCACTCTGCAGGGGCGAGCGCTGTACTTTTCTCGTGCGCCGATTCCCTGGGATCGCGAGCATTTTAAACAGCCGCCCACGCTACTAGCGAGCGATCAATGGCTGCGTCATATCGGCATTTATGCTTATCGTGTGCGTTTCCTAGAGGCGTATCTCGATTGGCCTGCGTCGAGTCTTGAGCAGCTCGAACAGCTCGAACAGCTGCGTGCACTACAGCATGGTCACGTTATTCAGGTGGCTTTAGCCTGCGAAGTAAATCCCGCCGGTGTCGATACCGCTGAGGATTTAGAGCGAGTACGCGCGCTATTTGCCGAGCCAAGTGCTTAAAGTGGCTGAGTTGAATATTACTCGTCATGTGGATCTCACGTCCGCCAATACGCTGGCGCTACCATGCCGGGCTGAGCGTTTTTCAGCCCCAGGTACCTTGTCCGCGCTGCGTAGTACCCTAGCGAAAGCGCGCTGCCAGGAGTGGCCAATCACGCTATTAGGCGGCGGCAGTAATGTGCTACTGCCCGAGCAGTTACCGGGCTTGACGGTACGTCCGGCGCTTAGTCAATGGTGGCTCAGCCAGCAGCAGGGCCATGTGCTAGTGCATGTGGGCGCGGGCGTAAACTGGCATGCCTTAGTAATGGCGACCGCCCGGCGAGGGCTGTGGGGGATCGAGAACCTTGCGCTGATCCCTGGCAGCTGCGGAGCGGCGCCGGTGCAAAATATTGGTGCCTACGGTGTAGAGCTTGCCGATACGCTTCAGTCGGTGCAGGTCATGGAGGTTGCCTCCGGCCAACTTGCCTGGTTAAGCGCGCAGGAGTGCCAGTTTGGCTATCGCGACAGCGTGTTTAAAGGGGCGATGGCGGATAAAGTAGTCATTACTCAGTTAGTTTTGCGCTTATCACGAAAGCCTGCCCCGCAGCTTGGCTATGGTGATCTTGCCGCTCGGTTATCGCCGGTGCCCACGCCGCTTGAGGTCGCTGAGGCGGTCTGTACGATTAGGCGTGAAAAATTGCCTGACCCAAAGGTGCTTGCCAATGCAGGGAGTTTTTTTAAAAACCCTCTGATATCTGATGACCAGGCGGCCCGTCTGCTGCGTCAGTATCCTGATATGCCGCATTTCCCTCAAATGAAAGGGCAGACAAAGCTGGCGGCTGGCTGGTTGATCGACCAGTGCGGTTTAAAGGGGATGCGTGATGGTGTCTTTGGGGTTCATCAACATCAGGCGCTGGTGCTGGTGCATTTTGGTGGCGGCGATCGCCATGGCTTGATGAAAATAGCCAGCTACATTGCTGTTCAGGTGGAGGCGCGCTTTGGCGTACGACTATCGCCAGAGCCGCGTTTAATTAATCCTTAAATCTGCCCTAAACTGAGCGGCGCCAATACATAAGCTAATGCAAATGCGAAACAAAAAAATCCCCGCCGAAGCGGGGATTTTGCTGTTGCCACACACCATCAATTTATTCTGGGAGCGTGTCTTGCTGTGTCTGTTTACGCTTCTCGCGTGGATCGTTGTGCGCACGAGTGCGCCGACGAGGCTTCGGCATCTCTTCAATAGGTGCTGCAACAGATGCTTCAACAGATGCTTCAGCAGGTACTTCTTCAGCGGTCGTTGTCTCAGCTTGCGCTTCATTGGCTAACGGGAGGCTGGGCTGAGGCTCTGCTTGCGCTGTTGGTGCAGGGCTAGCCTGTGGCTCAACGACTGATTGTTCAGCACTGATCTCGGCAGCCTGTTTTTCAGGCTCTTGGCTTTCAGGCTCTTGGATTTCAAAGTCTTGTTTTTCAAAACTTTGTTTTTCAAAATCCTGTTGCTCAGACGCCTGCTGTCCAGATGCCTGTTGCTCAGCGCCTTGCAATATCACGCTAGGCTGTTCTTCAGCCGCAGGCGCTGGCTGTTGAGCCTCAACGATATGTTCAGGAACACTAGAAGCGGCTGCTTGCTGGTGAGTTTCGTCAGCGTCGCTGGAGGCAGCGGACTGGCTATTGCTGCTTGATTCACTTTGATCCGCGCTGATGGTCGGATCGGCGGCGCGCGGCGTTTCAGCGCGTTCAGTCATGACGGGTTCGTCAGCGTGGGACGCATGTTGACTTGCCGGGGCCTGCTGAACGTCTGGCTGCTCCGTAAGCGTTTCAATTTCGGTCGCTTGCGAAGGCTCTGCCGCAGGCGCGTTGCTGGCTGAGGTCACCGGCTCGCTTGGTTTAGCAAAGGCTTCTGGCAGCTCAGTAGTTTCTGCCTCAGGCGCTGTCGGAGCCGCTTTAGGCTGGCGGCGCTGGTGCGTTGATCTGCGCGCTTTGGCATTCTCCGTCACGGGGCGTTCAGCCGTCGTCGTGTTGTCAGCGTCATTGTCGTTATCTGCCGATTTCGCCGTCTGTGCTTCACTAACAGGCACTTCACTAGCAGTCGCTTCACTGACCACGGGCTGTTCGGCAGGTGCTTCGCTTGGCGTTGGCGTGGCCTCTAGTGCTTCGCTTGGCGCTTCGGCCTGCAGTTTTAGCTGCTCGGCTTCTGCCTGAGGATTAATAGCCTGGGTGCGCGAACGATTACGTGGGTTGTTACGCGTACGCTTGGGCTTATCGTCATCCTGCTGGACTTTCGGCTGGGCGGTAGCATTAGCCGGCTGTTGAACCGTTTCCTCGCGCTGATTGTCGCGAGCTGGTTCGCGCCGCGGCTCTTTCTGGGCGGCGGGCTTGCTAGCAACATTGTTGCTGTGGCTGTCTTTTGCGGTATTAACGCTGTCTTGCGCAGTGTTTTCGTTTTGCTGAGGATGGCGGCGACGATTGCGCGTGCGGCTAGGGCCACTGCGTTTATCGCTATTCTCATCGCTCACTGAGCGTGGCGTGCTGCTGCGTGGCTCAGCCTTTTGCTCAGTTTTGGCAGGGCTTTCGCTGCGCGACTCGTTTCTACTGCTATTGCTGTCATTGCGCTCACCGCGCGCGGAGCGCTGACGAGACTCGCTGTTACGCTGGCTGCTTCTACGCTCACTTGGACGACGTGGCGCTGGCGTTTCAACCTTCGCCGCAGCCGCTGGCTCAGCGGACGTATCGTCGCTGCCTAAGAGCTTTGCAAAGCCGCGCATGAAGCGACCAATAACGCTAGGCTGCTCGCTAGGGGCTGGAGCTGCTTTGGTCGCAGTAGGCGTGGGAGCAGGCGCAGGCGCTTTTTCTTCAGTTTGCAGCGACGCCGGTGCCGGTGCGTTGTGAGTAACGCTTTTAACGGCAGCTTCAGCACGTTGAGCGGGGGGTACAAAGCTCGGTGCAGGCTCTTTACCTACTTCGGTATCGGTAGACAGTTCAAAGCTTGAAAGGCTTTGGGTGTCGTCTTCGTCCAGATGGTCATCACGCAGGCGCTGGACATCGTAATGCGGCGTATCCATATCAGGATTAGGCAGCAGCACCACACGAACACCCTGGCGGGATTCAAGATCTGCCAACACGCTGCGTTTTTCGTTAAGTAAGTAGGTGGCGACCGGTACCGGCAGAATGGCGCGAATCTGCGCGCTATTCTCTTTCATGGCTTCTTCTTCAATCAGGCGCATGATGGAAAGCGAGAGCGAGCGCACGTCGCGGATGGTGCCCTGGCCATTACAACGTGGGCAAACCACACCGCTGGTTTCACCCAGCGAAGGGCGCAGGCGCTGACGAGACATTTCCATCAAGCCAAAGCGCGAGATACGGCCGATTTGCACTCGCGCACGGTCTAGCTTGAGCGCGTCACGCATGCGGTTTTCAACGTCACGCTGGTTACGTGCAGGTCCCATGTCGATGAAGTCGATAACCACCAAGCCACCGATGTCGCGCAGGCGCAGCTGCCGAGCGATTTCATCGGCGGCTTCGGAGTTGGTCTGCAGCGCGGTTTCTTCGATATCGCTGCCGCGGGTGGCGCGAGCGGAGTTGATATCGATGGAGACCAGGGCCTCGGTGTGATCGATGACAATCGAGCCACCAGATGGCAGCTTTACTTCGCGCTGATAGGCTGTCTCGATTTGCGATTCGATCTGGAAGCGGGAGAACAGTGCGACTTCATCAGAGTAGAGTTTAATTTTTTGCTGATAAGAGGGCATAACCTGGCGGATAAAGCCCAGCGCTTCGGCATGAACCTCTGGGCTATCGATCAATACTTCGCCGATGTCCTGACGTAAGTAGTCGCGCATGGCACGGATGATGACGTTAGATTCACGATAAATCAGGAACGGAGCAGAGCGCTTAGCAGCTTCAGTAGTGATGGACTCCCATACTTGGACTAGGTAATCCAGGTCCCACTGCAGCTCTTCTGGGTTGCGGCCAATGCCTGCGGTGCGCACGATCAGGCCCATTTTGTCAGGCACGGTCAGCTGGCCCATGGCATCTTTGAGCTGGCTGCGTTCGTCTCCTTCAATGCGACGCGAAATACCGCCAGCACGAGGATTGTTCGGCATTAAAACTAAAAATCGGCCTGCCAAACTGACAAACGTGGTCAGCGCGGCACCTTTGTTGCCACGCTCTTCTTTGTCGACCTGAACGATGACCTCTTGGCCTTCTTTGAGCACTTCTTTAATGCTCGGACGCCCGGAAACGTCTTTAACGAAGTACTCGCGAGAGATTTCTTTAAGCGGCAAAAAGCCGTGACGGTCGGCGCCGTAATCGACAAAGGCAGCTTCTAGTGAAGGTTCTACACGAGTGATTTTACCGCGATAGATATTAGCTTTTTTCTGTTCTCGAGCGCCGGATTCGATATCTAAATCGTACAGGCGTTGTCCATCAACCAAGGCGACACGCAGCTCTTCAGGCTGGGTCGCATTAATAAGCATCCGTTTCATGTTGTCTCACATAGCGTTACGTGCCGGCGAACTAACTACGGCATGGCGTAGGTGAATCGCTGGTTGCTGCGTGCTTGTGCTCGGCGCATAGCTATGCTGACGCGTAAAACCGGGAGGGCGTCATCGCCGACCCGGCCAATAGGGCGTTGAGTACGTGGCGGAGGCAGGACATGTTCCGGTGGCTGTCACGTCCATCCGGCCCTGCTGACACCGCCAACACCTGGCATTCATCGATTCACCAACGCCGGCCACCGGCACAGCGTTGAACTGGTCGTCCTGAGTCAGTCGGCACCTTGTGACGAAAAAGGAGGGGCTGCTCAGCACGTGGCGTTTTTTAAGTTTCTACCCGCCGTTAAGGGCTGGGCTTACGTTCATCTGCCGACAAAAAGAACGGGCGGCAGATTTGTTGCATTTTTAGATCATATTTCGATGCCGGAAAAACGGGCAATGCGTACACTGGTGCCGCTTTTCGTGCTCTGGCCTGCGTGTTTGTCGGGCAGGCGCATTAACCAAACTCAGCGTTGATACATTCTGCTAAGTAATTTTGCCAATTAGCTATTGATCAGCTAGTGATAGCGCTAGATAAGACAGCTTTCTGCGCTAGGCTGGTGAGCATTTTTGAATATAACAGTAAAGACAACGACCAGCAATTGACGCAATGCTCTTGGGTCTACGCTAGAATGCCGTTTTTAGCCTGACGTCATAGAGTAACAGCAGGAGTAAGCAAGTAATGTCCGAAGGGCGTGAAGTACAGTGGGTGGATATTGCCCCAGAACAAGCAGGGCAGAGAATTGATAATTTTCTCATGACACGTTTGAAGGGAGCGCCGCGGGCGCTCATCTATCGGATTGTGCGCAAGGGTGAAGTCCGCGTTAATAAAAAGCGCGTTAAGGTGGATTACCGGTTGCAGGCCGGCGATTTGGTTCGCGTGCCGCCGCTGCGTTTGGCACCGCGTGAGGCAGTGAAAGAAGTCAGTGATAATCTGCGTGATCTGTTAGTCGGCAGCGTCATTATGGAAGGCCCTGATTGGATGGTGCTCAATAAACCCTCAGGGCTGGCGGTGCACGGTGGCAGTGGGGTTAAAATTGGTTTGATCGAGGCGCTGCGCCAAGTGCGTGATGATTTGAGTTTCTTAGAGCTGGTTCACCGGCTTGATCGCGATACGTCAGGCTGTTTGCTGCTTGCTAAATCCCGCGATGCGCTAGTGACGCTCAATGAGTCATTAAAAAAGCACGGCATGGATAAGCGCTACTTGGCCTTAGTGAGCGGGCGCTGGCCTGCGCGCAAAACCTATGAAAGCGCTCGTCTGGACCGGTTTGATGCAGGTAATGGGGAGCGGCGGGTTAGGGTTGATCCTAACGGGAAGGTGTCGCGGACGCATTTTTCGGTGGTTGAAGCGTTTGAGAAAGTCACCCTGATCGAAGCTGAGCCGGTGACGGGGCGCACGCATCAAATTCGCGTTCACGCTGCCCATGCAGGCCATGCGCTGCTGGGGGACGATAAGTACGCCACCCGTGAAAGTGGCTTTCTTACTAAGCAGCTAGGGCTGGGGCGACTTTTCTTGCATGCCCGTGCGCTGACCTTTCCTGAGCCTACGAATGGCCGCCCGGTAACGGTTAAAGCACCGCTGCCAGAGGTTTTGGAAGAAACCCTCAAGCGCGCCCGTCGATAAGCGGCCGTTTGTTTATATGCCTGCCAAGAAGGATCTGTAATGCAGTACGAGCTGATAATATTTGATTGGGATGGCACGCTGATGGACTCGGTGCCGCGTATTGTCTCGTGCATGCAGGCTGCTGCCTTAGAAGCAGAGTGGGGCGCGCTCTCAGCACCGGACGTTGAGGATATTATCGGCCTAGGCCTGCCCGAGGCGATTGCTAAACTTTGCCCAGGCATTCTTCCGGCTCAGGCGGAGCGCCTTCGCGAGCGCTATTCGCACCATTTTGTGCACGCCGACGCAACGCCAATGATGTTTTTTGCCGGCGTAGAAACGCACATTGCTCGTCTGCGCGAACGCGAGGGGCAGCGTTTGGCAGTAGCGACGGGTAAAAGTCGCCGTGGTCTTGATCGCATTTTTGCGGAGACGGGTAGCGGTGCGTGGTTTGAATCCAGTCGTACGGCGGATGAGACGCGCTCGAAGCCCCATCCGCAAATGCTTACCGAGCTGTTGGCAGAGCTTTCGGTCCCGGTTGAGCGGGCGGTGATGGTGGGCGATACCGAGTATGACTTGGAAATGGCGCGAGCGATTGGCATGGACCGCATCGGGGTAACCTATGGTGTGCATACGCCAGAGCGCCTCTCGCTGAGCCGTCCTAAGTGGCTAGCGCATAGTGTCGGTGAGCTTTTTGAGCGATTGCATAGCGAGTAGCCTACGTCTATATAAGGATATTTTATGAGTGACGATCGCTGGACAGAAGGTGCTGAAGTTTCATCAGAAAACGTAGACCCAGTGGCAGGTGCGCCCGGAGACGACGCTGAAACGCTGCGTGAGCGTCAACGCCTGGCGCAGGTGGATATGATGGATCGTTGGGTCGGCGGTGTTTTAACCGAGCAGCGCCGCACGCGGCGCTGGAAGCTGTTTTTCCGTTTGATGACACTCGCAGTGGTGTTAGTGGTCCTATTCGCCACGCTTTATGGGCTGTTTTGGAATAGTCCTGGCGCGGCCGCACCTTCCCAGCGTCATTTAGGTATTGTGGAGGTTAATGGCGTGATCGCCAGTGATTCTCCTGCCAATGCTGAACGTATTATTCTGGGGCTTAACCGCGCCTGGGAGGCGCAAAGCGCAGCCGTCGTGGTGCTGCATATTAATAGTCCTGGCGGTAGTCCGGTGCAGTCACAGCGAATTTATGCGGAGATCATGCGGCTACGAGAGCAAGGCGATAAGCCGATTATTGCGGTCATTGAAGATATCGGTGCCAGCGGTGCCTATTACATTGCCGCGGCGGCCGACGAAATTGTCGCATCGCCTGTGAGCCTGGTCGGCTCAATCGGCGTTATCTATGCGGGCTTTGGTTTTGAAGAGGCGATATCTCGTCTCGGCGTTGAACGTCGCGTGTTGACCGCGGGCGAGAACAAGGCCTTCTTAGATCCTTTTCAGCCGCTAGATGACGACGCCGAGACGTTTTGGCAGGGCGTGCTTAGCCAGACCCATCGGCAGTTTATTGACGATGTGCGTGCAGGAAGGGGCGATCGGCTCAGCGATAGTCCGGATATTTTCTCTGGCCTGATTTGGAGCGGAGAGCAGAGCCTAGAGCTAGGTTTAGTCGATCAGTTGGGTAGCCTTGAGCAGGTGGCGCGCGAGCAGGTTGGCGATACCGAATGGATTGATTACACGCCGAGCCTTGATCCGTTTGAGCGCCTGACGCGACGCTTTGCCCAGGTTGCTGCTGAGGTGTTGGGTGTGCGCGCGCCTAGCACGCCGCTGCGCTTTTAGCTTGAGTGCGCCGTATGGGTATGCCTGTATAGATAAAGCGGCTGCCTGTTATGAAGCGCCAAGCGGGTCTAGCCCTGCTTGGCGTAGCATATCGCACAGTGCGATCAGCGGTAGCCCAATCAGCGCGTTGGGGTCGCGACCTTCCAGTTTTTCAAACAACGCAATGCCTAATCCTTCCATCCGAAAGCTGCCAGCACTGTCCAACGGCTGCTCTTTGGTGACGTAATTTTCGATTTCCTGGGTGCTCAGGGTGCGAAAAACGACCTCGAAAGGCTCCACGTGCACGTGATGTCGCTGATGGCGTGTATCTAAAAGTGCGAGCCCTGTGAGAAATGTGACGCGCTGGCCGGAAAAGCGAGCAAGGTTGGCGCGTGCTTTTTCTGACGTATGCGGCTTGCCGAGAATGTCGCCTTCAAATACCGCGACTTGATCGGAACCGATAATGCAGTGATGTGGAAAGCGCGTTGCAACAGCATTGGCTTTGCTAAGCGCGAGGCGATGCACTAACGCATGCGGTGTTTCGCCGCTACGCGGTGTTTCATCAATGTCAGGCGAGTAGCATTGGTAAGGAAGCTGCAGGCGGTCAAGTAGCTCGCGTCGCCAGCGTGAGCTGGAGGCCAGTACCAGCTCGGTTGTTAATGGTTCGATCATTGGTGAAGTCACAAAAGCTCCTGGCAGCGTGATGGCATCGGTTGTTTCTGCTGTGATTAGGTTAAAGCAGTGTCTAAGTAGAGCGGTCTAAGCAGTAGAGTGTAGCGAAAGCAGTTAAGCCTGCCTATTGGGGGGTTGATTAAGCCCCAGATGGGCTGTTTATTGAGCCCTATTCGGGTTATTTATTGAGGAAGCTATGAAGAATTGCACCGACGGCTTTGACACCAGCAGGGGGAGTGCCTATCATTGCGCGCCTATGTTGACCTCACAACTCCCCAGCCGGGTTGAGCCTTATAAGCTTGCAGCCCGCCACGAACGAATCGAAGGCTTGGTAGCGCTTGATAAGCTGCCACGTCTTGCCGATGAAGCGGGTGCCCAAACTGGCGACTGTCATGTCGTGCTTGAGTTTGGCGTCGATGCTCAAGGTCGTCGTGAAATTCGTGGCCACTTGCAAGCGACATTAGCGCTTGCCTGCCGACGCTGCCTGGTGCCGCTGCCTCAACAGGTGGACAGTGACTTTCTGCTTGGAATGATCACTGATGAAGCCTTAGCGGCCGAGCTGCCTGCGAGTCATGAACCGGTGCTGGTGGAAAAGGAACAGCTGGATCTTCTGACCGTGGTTGAGGATGAATTGATTCTTAGCCTGCCTCAGGTGGTCTATCACGATGAAGCCGAATGTCATGTCTCGGCGGAGCAGCTGGTCAGCAAAACAGAAGGCGTGGCGACAGAAGTAACGCCAGCGACGAACCCTTTCGCGGTGCTGAATGTCTTGAAAGGCAAAAAATAAGCACCCTTTACCTTAAATACCTTGGAGTAAACACCCATGGCAGTTCAGCAGAATCGTAAAACTCGTTCCAAGCGCGGCATGCGTCGTAGCCACGATGCACTGACCGGCCCGACTTTGTCTCAGGACAAAGAAACCGGTACTACTCACCTGCGTCACCACGTTGCCTCAGATGGCTTCTACCGTGGTCGTAAGGTTGTTGAGGTATAAGTCTCAACGGCACTGTTAAGCGGCTAAACGGATTCGGTGCGGTATGCGCCTAGCGATTGATGTAATGGGGGGTGACCAAGGCCCTCGTGCAATTGTCGCTGGCTCTGCCAGGGCTGCGGTAGAAAACCCAAGCCTAGAGCTGATTTTGTTTGGCCCGCGTCAGCAGATTCTTGCTGAGCTTTCGCGCTTGCCGCAGCCTTTGGCTGCGGCAGCGTCGCGTTTGGTGGCCTGTGATGCTCCCGATAGCATCATGCCATCAGCAACGGCTGCCTGGGCATTACGCAGAGGCCGTTCGAGTAGCATGGCGCATATGTTGCGCAGCGTTGCTCAGGGCGAAGCAGATGCGGGTGTTAGTGCGGGTAATACGGCCGCGCTGGTGGCGCTTGCAAGGCGAGAGCTGGGAATGATCAAGGGTATTTCTCGCCCAGCGATCAGTACTGCAATCCCGGCCCGCGGTGGGCATCGCTGCTATTTGCTTGATTTGGGTGCTAACGTTGATTCGCCTGCGAGTCGACTGCTCGATTTTGCGCTCATGGGTGCGGCGATGGCGCAGTGTGTCGATGGTACGCCTATGCCTCGGGTGGCGCTGCTTAACGTTGGCTCAGAAGCGACCAAAGGCAGCGCTAGCGTGCGGGAGGCCGATCGTCTGTTGCGCGAGTATGCTAACGATGATGCCTTTACCTACGAAGGCTATGCTGAAGGTGGTGATCTGTTTAAGGGCCAGCTGGACGTAGTGGTATGCGACGGCTTTGTAGGTAATGCTGTGCTTAAGACAAGCGAAGGTTTGACAAGTATGTTGGTCGAGCGCGTACAGATGGCCTTTGAGTCGCGTCTGAGCGGTCGTTTGGCAAGCCTACTGGCCAAGCCTGTGTTGAAGCGGTTGAAGCGAGAGCTTGATCCCGTTCGCTATAATGGGGCTAGTTTGTTAGGGCTGCGTGGGATTGTGGTGAAAAGTCACGGCAGTACGCATGCCGATGGTTTCTACTACGCTATTCAGCGAGCTCTAAAGGAAGTGGAACACAATTTACCTGCGAGGATCGCAGGCCGCTGGCAGGCGTCATTAGTTGAAAGCGATGGCGCTCGCTAGCCATGAGTAGATAATAAACGGTAAGAATTTTTTGCGGGCTATTAGGTGGCATCAGGATGTGCCAATGGCCTCGCCTATCGCTCATATGAGCAAATGCCTACAAGAGCAAAGGTGAACAACATGTCTCAACCCCTTGCCCTCATTTTCCCCGGGCAAGGCTCTCAGCAGTTGGGAATGCTGCGAGAGCTGGCCGAGCGCTATAGTGTAGTGGGAACGACATTTGAGGAAGCGTCTGATGCTTTGGGCTATGACTTGTGGAAAGTCGTCCAAGAAGGTCCTGAAGCATCCCTTAATGCAACTGCATGCACCCAGCCTGCGCTGCTCTCTGCAAGCGTGGCTATTTGGCGCGTCTGGCAGGAGTTAGAAGGGCCGCGTCCGAGTGTGATGGCTGGCCATAGCTTGGGCGAATACAGTGCGATGGTGTGCGCTGGCGTCATGAGCTTTGCCGAAGGCGTAAATTTAGTACGCTTGCGCGGTGATGCTATGCAGGAGGCAGTGCCCGCGGGTGAGGGCGGCATGGCGGCCATTCTTGGCTTGGCAGATGATGCTGTCGAGGCCGCTTGTGAAAAGGCGGCTCAAGGTGATGTTGTGTCTGCCGTGAATTATAACTCTCCGGGGCAGGTGGTTATTGCCGGCGCTAAAGCGGCCGTTGAGCGGGCAATGGTAGCCTGCCAAGAGGCGGGGGCTAAGCGCGCTATGGCGCTGCCGGTTTCGGTGCCATCGCACTGTGCGCTGATGTGGCCCGCTGCTGAGCGGTTGGAGGCGGCTATGCAGGATATTGAACTGCGAGTGCCGCGCTATAAAGTAATCCAGAATGTTGATGCCCAGGCCCATGCCGATATTGCTACACTGCGTACACGCCTTATTGAGCAGCTGTATCAGCCGGTGCGCTGGAGTGCCTGCGTTGAAGTGATGGCGGGTCAGGGCGTTGAGGTATTTATTGAGTGCGGGCCAGGAAAGGTGTTGACTGGTCTTAATAAGCGTATCGTGAAGGGTAGCAAGGGGCTGGCAGTGAACGACCCTGACAGCCTTAACTCGGCGCTAGCGCTAGCGCGTGAAGCGTTGATTGGCAAAGCGTGACCGCAAGCTGTTTTGATCGCTATCCTAACGTGTAGACACGGTTGAAGGCAGAACGTTATGACGCAAGAACGTAGAGTGGCACTGGTAACTGGCGCGAGTCGTGGCATTGGGCAAGCAATTGCCCGCGAGTTAGGTCGCCAGGGTCGCATTGTGATTGGCACGGCCACGAGCGAGTCCGGCGCTGAAAAAATTGATGCCGATCTCAAAGAGAATGGCATCGACGGGGCCGGGCTATGCTTGAATGTGACTGATCAGACCAGCATTGATGAAGTGTTGAAAGCCATCACTGAGCGCTTTGGTGCGCCGACTATCTTGGTTAATAATGCGGGTATCACGCGCGACAATTTGCTGATGCGCATGAAAGAGGACGAGTGGGACTCCGTCATGGATACCAACTTGAAATCTGTCTACCGTGTAAGCAAAGCCTGCTTGCGTGGTATGACCAAAGCACGTTTTGGGCGTATCGTGTCGATTAGTTCTGTGGTGGCAACCATGGGCAACCTGGGCCAAACTAACTATGCGGCCGCAAAAGCAGGTATGGAGGGCTTTAGTCGCGCTTTGGCTCGAGAGGTTTCCTCGCGCGCCATTACGGTTAACGCAGTGGCGCCGGGGTTTATCGCCACTGATATGACCGGAGCGCTGCCTGAGGCGCAGCATGAAATGCTGCTTAAGCAAATTCCGTTGGCCCGCTTAGGGGCGCCTGAAGAGATCGCCGCAGCGGTGGGGTTTTTGACCAGTGAATCAGCCGGTTATATCACCGGCGAGACGCTTCACGTTAACGGCGGCATGAATATGCGTTGATGGCCTTGGGCTTGGCGGTTGCGTCGATCCAAGGGCGTCTATAAACTACCCCGCAGCTTTTGGCTTGCGGTTTCCAAATAGCTGGTTATCAAAAACGGCTAATGTGAACGACTGGAGTACGTTAATGAGTACTATTGAAGAGCGCGTGAAGAAAGTTGTAGCAGAGCGCCTGAACGTTAAAGAAGAAGACATCCAAAACAGTTCTTCTTTTACAGAAGACTTGGGTGCTGACTCGCTCGACACCGTTGAGCTGGTAATGGCTTTGGAAGAGGAGTTTGATACTGAAATTCCTGATGAAGAAGCTGAAAAGATCACCACGGTTCAAGAAGCCATCGATTACGTGAACGCCCACCAGTAAGGGCTGTATCGATGCATCGAACCTGGGTGGGGTGCTAGCACCCGCCTTAAAAGCCGTCCTTTCGCAGGACGGCTTTTTTGCTTTGCTGCAACAATGCTTATAACGTTCAAAGTCCGTTATACTATTGACCAAATTTAAGCAGCAAATGACCCAAGTGGGTTGCATCACCATGGATGCATGGAGGAAAGCAGATGGCACGGAAAAGGGTAGTGGTAACTGGGCTAGGCCTGGTGACTCCGGTGGGTAATAGTGTTGATGAGTCGTGGGCTAACATTGTTGCAGGCAAAAGTGGCATTACACCGATTGAACATTTCGACACCAGCGGATTTAACACGCGCTTTGGTGGTTCTATTAAAAACTTTGATATTAGTCCGTATCTGAGCCCTAAAGACGCCCGTAAAATGGATCTATTTATCCAATACGGCATGGCAGCGGGTGCCCAGGCAGTTGAAGACTCGGGTATCGAGTGCAGCGAAGAAAATGCCGATCGCATCGGTGTGGCTATTGGCTCAGGCATTGGTGGTTTGCCAATGATTGAGCATAACCACAACGCGTTGAATAAAGGCGGCGCTCGTAAGGTGTCACCGTTCTTTGTGCCAGGCTCTATCATCAATATGATTTCCGGCAACATGGCGATTCAGCATGGTTTTAGAGGGCCCAATATTGCGATTACGACGGCCTGCACGTCGGGCACGCATAATATTGGTTACAGCGCGCGTACGATTGCCTATGGCGATGCTGACGTAATGGTCTGTGGCGGTGCAGAAATGGCCACCACGCCGCTTGGTCTGGGTGGGTTTTCTGCCGCGCGCGCGCTTTCCACGCGCAACGATGATCCGCAGGCTGCTAGCCGTCCGTGGGATAAGGATCGTGATGGCTTTGTATTGTCTGACGGTGCCGGTGTACTGGTACTTGAAGAGTATGAACATGCCAAAGCCCGTGGCGCGCACATGTATGCTGAGCTAGTGGGATTCGGCATGAGTGACGATGCGTACCATATGACCTCGCCACCCGAAGATGGCCGCGGCGCGGCGCTCTCTATGCGTAATGCAATTAAAGATGCCCAAATAGATGTGTCCAAACTGCATTATATCAATGCTCATGGAACGTCGACAGCCGCAGGGGATTTGGCCGAGAGTCGTGCTATTGAAAGCGTTTTGGGTGATGCCGCTAATAGCGTGGCCGTCAGCTCGACCAAATCAATGGTTGGGCATTTGCTGGGTGCGGCTGGTGCGGTAGAAGCGATATTTTGTATCCTCGCTATCCGTGACCAGGTGGCACCGCCAACGATTAATTTGGATAACACGCAGGAAGGCTGCAATCTGGATTACGTGCCACATACCGCCCGTGACATGCGTATTGATATGACGCTTTCCAACTCGTTTGGCTTTGGTGGTACTAACGGCTCGCTGCTATTTAAGAAAGTTTAGTTAGCGATGATACCGCCCCCACTGTCAACTGATGAGCCTGCGTTTGAGGGTCAAGTGCCCTTCGATGACCGTGGGCTCGCATACGGTGACGGTGTGTTTGAAACCGTGCTGTTGCGCGCGGGCAAGCCCGTCTTGTGGGATTACCACATGGCGCGCCTGAGGCAAGGCTGCCAGCGGCTGGGGATCAACGTGCCTTGCTCAGCGTCGCTTGACGCGACATGGCAGGGCGCGCCTACGGCCACACTGGAAGTGCTGAAAATCATCCTTACTCGTGGCAGCGGTGGCCGGGGCTATGCCCAGCCGGACACAGTAGCGCCGCGTTTGCTCAGCCGACGAGCGCCATTTCAGCCCTCGGCTGAGCGCTGGCGTTCGGGGATCACGGTACGGCTTTGTGACCTTCGCCTAAGTCGTCAGCCGCGACTGGCGGGTATAAAGCATCTTAATCGTTTAGAAAATGTGCTGGCTCGCCAAGAGTGGACCGATGCCGGTATTGCTGAAGGCCTGCTCGTCGATAGCGATGATACTGTCGTGGAGGCCACCAGCATGAACGTGTTCTGGCAGCAGGCGGGGGAGGTGTTTACACCGCTGACTGACCAGTGCGGTGTTGCGGGAACCCTGAGTGCTGCATTAATGGATCAAGGGGCTGTAAAGCAAGCAACGCTGCGGCTTAGTCAATTGCCGGCGGTAGAGCAATGCTGGGTGGCGAACTCTGTTCAGGGCATGTGGCCCGTTACCACGCTACTGGCAGCCGACGGGTCGGTGCTAAAGCGCTGGCCTGCATGTAAAGCGGATTCTCTGCAGCATTTGGCGCACCAGCTATTAGGCTATGCGCCAGAATCCTATTAGGTATCGCCCCGCAATTTTCAACGAGGTGTCATGGTGAAACGGTTATTAACCGCTTTGTTAGTACTAGTGGTCGTTGGGGCTACAAGCGTGGTGGGCGGCTATTTTTATTGGCAGAGTCGGTTAAATGCACCGCTCGCCCTGGATGCACCCATGCTCTACCAGGTTCCTTCCGGTGCCGGGTTCAATCAGGTGGTTGCGCAGCTAGAGGCACAAGGCGTAGTAGACGATGCCTGGGCATTCCAGCTGCTGGCGAAGGTTGAGCCAGAGCGTGTGCCGCGTTTACGTACCGGCGAGTATCAGCTATTGCCTGAAATGAGCGGGCTGGAAATGATGGCGCTGCTGGGCAGTGACAAAGTCGTGACCTACTCGCTGACTATTCCTGAGGGCTGGTCGTTTCGGCAAATGCGCGAGCTGCTGAATGCAGCACCGAAGCTTGCACACCGTACAGCAGATATGAGCGATGCCGAGGTCATGACGCTGCTTGGCCGCGAAGACGTATTTCCGGAAGGTTGGTTTTTCCCCGATACCTATCGCTATCACCTAGGCATGAGCGATGTGGATGTTTTGCGGCAATCCCTAGCGCGCATGGAGCGTATTCTTGACGAAGTTTGGGAAGAGCGCGGCGATGACTTAACGATTGAGTCTGCTTACCAAGCGCTCATTATGGCCTCGTTAATTGAGCGTGAGACCGGTGCGCCGCAGGAGCGCAATGAGATTGCCGGTGTGTTTAAACGGCGCATGGAGCAAGGCATGCGTTTACAAACAGACCCAACGGTTATTTACGGTATGGGCGAGCGTTATGACGGGCGGATTACCCGTGCTGACCTGCGTGAGGCAACGCCTTACAATACCTATGTGATTGACGGCATGCCGCCCACGCCCATTGCCATGCCGGGGCGCGCGTCGTTAGAGGCCGCGGTGAATCCGTTACCGGGTGAAACGCTTTACTTCGTTTCCCGTGGGGATGGTACTCACCAGTTCTCGCGTACGCTGCGTGAGCATAATAATGCCGTCAATCGCTATATTCGTAATCGATAATCGTCGGGATCTTTCGCCAATGATTGATCACTGACGATTCATCACCACAGTAAGGAAGCACGATGACCAAGCGTGGACGCTTCATTACGCTGGAAGGCGGTGAGGGCGTGGGAAAATCCACTAATGTAGGCTTCGTCGCCGAGTGTTTGGAAACCCAGGGCCTAGAGGTGGTGCGTACCCGCGAGCCGGGTGGCACCGAGCGCGGCGAAGCTATGCGCGCATTGCTGCTGGACCCCGCTCCTCTAGAGCCGCTGCATGTCGACGCTGAGCTGCTGTTGATGTTTGCTGCCCGAGCACAGCATCTGGCGGAAAAAATCCTTCCTGCGCTGGCCCGGGGCGCCTGGGTGGTGTGCGACCGTTTTACCGATGCTACTTTTGCTTACCAGGGTGGCGGTCGTGGCATCCCCGTAGAGCGCATCGCCGTATTGGAAGCGTTCGTTCAGCAGGGGCTTGCGCCCGATTTAACGCTGCTGCTCGATATGCCTGAGGCAGCTGCGAAGCAACGCCTAGAGTCACGACTACGTGACCGCTCAGAGCAGCGGGATCGTTTTGAGCAAGAACACGTCAATTTCTTCCAGGCCGTGCGGAGTGCCTACTTAGCGCGCGCCGAGCAGGCGCCCGAGCGTTTTGCCGTGATTGATGCCCAGCACACACTAGAAAATGTTCAAGCACAAATTCGTCAAGCCCTGATGGGGCGGATTGCTGAATGGTATTAACCGGCGTTATGCCGTGGCATCAAGCCACCTGGCAGCAGTTAATCCGCTTGGCTGACGGAGGACGAATGCCCCATGCGCTCCTCATTAACGGTGCCCATGGCGTTGGCAAGCAGCAGCTTGCCGAAGCGTTGATCGCCCGAACGCTATGTGCAGGCCCTGCAGATCTTGCCTGTGGGCACTGCCATAGCTGTTCCATGCTGGCATCCGGGTATCATCCGGACCTGCTGCGCGTCTCGCCGGAAGAGGGCAAACGCCAGATTCGTATTGATCCCATTCGCGAGGTTAACCGCTTTGTCTCGCAAACGGCTCAGCAGGGTGGCTACCGGGTCATCGTTATTTCTCCTGCGGAGGCAATGAATATCGCTGCCGCCAATGCGCTGCTTAAAAGCCTTGAAGAGCCCGGTGAAAAGACGCTGTTTATCCTGCTGTCAGACGTGCCTTCGCGCATGCTGCCTACCATTCGCTCTCGTTGCCAACAGTGGTCGTTACCCACCGTTGCCTTTGAAGCGTGCCGTGGATGGCTAATTGAGCAGCTGAGCAGCGCTGATGAAGCCTACTTTTGGTGGCAAGTGGCGGGCGGTCTGCCGCTACTTGCCGTTGAGCTGGCGGCGCCGGAAGAGCGCGCCCTGCGCCATAAAATTCACGACAGTTTTGAGCAGCTAGTGCGCGGCGCCGAGCCCGTTTCAGAAGCCGCGCGTTTGGATCGCCAGGCGATTGATGCCATCTTGTGGTACGGTATTGCATGGCTTGAAGACTTGATTCGCTTAGGTTTATCCGGTGATGCGGCGGTACTGCACAACCCTGATCTTGAGCCTCTCTATCGTCAAGCGGTTAAAAATGGTCGCGTGCAAGACTGGTTTCGCTTGCTGGACTACGCCCGTGAGCAGCGGCGGCTATTGTCGGTGGGGGCCAACCCCAATCCCCAGCTAGTGCTAGAAGCATGGCTAGTGCGCTGGGCGGCGCTGCTACGCTCATAGCTGCGTTAACGCTCTTATCGCTCGCCGTGCAACGAGGTCGCTATGACAGCTCAGAAAGCGCTATCACTCAACGTCCCCGATGTAGCAACGCTGCTCTCTGCATACATGCCTTTTCTGAACCGCGGCGGCATCTTTATACCCACGCTAACGCCTTACACGATGGGCCAGCAGGTTTTTTTATTACTCACGCTGCCGGGCGAAAGCCAGCGTCGCTCGGTGACTGGCCAGGTTGCATGGGTATCACCTGAAGGCGTTAGCGGGCAACGTATTGCTGGTATTGGCGTGCACTTTAGCCCGCACGCTTCATCCGTACGTGAGCGGATTGAAACGCTGCTTGCCGGCCAGTTAGATAGCGTCGCGCCCTCGTTCACGCTCTGAATAATACTTCTCTGAATAACACAGCTCTGAATAACACTGTTTAGCTTCTTTTCCTTCGCTGCCGAGACCCGCATGTTTGTCGATTCCCACTGTCATCTAGATCGCTTATCCGACCAGACCCATGGAGGCGATCTCGCCGCCACCTTGGCGGCTGCGCGCGCTGCCCACGTTAGTCAGTTCCTGGCCGTTGCGGTCAACTTAGATGATATGCCCGCGCTAGCGGCGATAGCGCGTGATCATCAAGATGTAGCGATTTCGGCTGGCCTGCACCCGCTGCATACGCCCGAAAGGGAGCCCAGCGTTGAGGATATTAAAGACGCCGCTGAGCAATACGGCGCGGTAGCCATCGGTGAAACGGGCCTGGATTATCACTACCGCGATAGCGTTGCGGTTGAAATTCAGCATGAGCGCTTCAAGCGTCATTTGATGGCCGCGCGAGAGCTTGCCCTGCCGGTGATTATTCACACGCGAGAAGCCAAAGAGGAAACCCTGGCCCTGCTGCGAGAGTATGGCGACCCTCAAGTGGGCGGTGTATTACACTGCTTCACTGAGGACTTAGCGATGGCGCGTGAAGCGGTGCGGCTAGGCTTTTATATTTCCCTCTCGGGTATTATTACTTTCGGTAATGCAGCGGCGCTGCGAGAGCTGGCCCGCCAGCTGCCGTTGGATCGCTTGCTTATTGAAACCGATAGCCCTTATCTGGCGCCAGTGCCCCATCGTGGCAAGCCCAACCAGCCTGCCTGGGTAGTGGCCGTCGCCGAGTGCATTGCTCAAGAACGGGGCATCAGCGTTGATGAAGTCGCGATGCAAACCACCGCGAATTTTTATCAACTTTTTCGTGCGGCCGCACCTGATACTCCCGCACATGTTAAAGAGGCGCTGGCAAAATCGGGGCTTGTGTAGCCCGTTAGAGCCATCGGCATGATTAAACGAGGTGGGTAATGAATATTGATCGATTGATACAGCAGCGCGATTCAGCAGAAGAAAATGCCAGCGCTATCCCTCCTTTAGATGAGTGGCATCCAGCGCTTTGCGGTGACATGAATCTAAGTATTCATGCTGATGGCACCTGGTGGCACGAGGGGCGGCCGTTTGCCCGCACCAAGGTGGCCCGTTTGCTAGCAACGTTGCTGCGCCAAGATGCCGATGGCTACTGCTTAGTGACGCCAGTTGAGCGCTGGCGCGTCCAGGTTGAAGATCTTCCGCTGGTCGCCGTTGAAGCTGACTTTCATGACGATGCCTGGTGGTTCACCACCCAGTTTGATGACGTCGTTCGCTTAGATGCCGACCATCCGCTTAGCGTTACTTTAAACTCCCAGGGTGAGCGGGTGCCGCAGCTGCCGGTACGTTTTGGGCTAGCCGCACGGCTGCATCGCAACGTCTACTATCAGTTGGTTGAGGCCGCAGAGGCCCGCGATGTTGGCAATGGCGTGACCGAGATTGGCTTAGTCAGCGCCGGGGGCTGGTTTGCGCTGGGCCAGCTGGACGATGATTCAACAGGCGAGGCGCCGTGAAGTTAACCGCTGAACAGCAAGCCGTTGTTAATCATAGTACTGGGCACGCGCGGGTAGCGGCCGTGGCGGGGGCAGGCAAGACCACGACCATGGCTGCCCGAGTGCTGTATTTATTGGCAAGCGGCGTGCCGTCCAAGCGTATTTTGGTACTGATGTTTAACCGCTCTGCGAAGGATGATTTTCAGCGCCGCTTAGCGTCGATGGCGCCCGCCGGGCAAGTGCTGCCCGATGTGCGGACCTTTCATTCGCTGGGGCACCGCTTAACGCAAAGTCTAAGCCGCTGGGGCGCGCTTGCCTCACGTCACCTATTATCCGCCGATTGGCAGTTAGAAAGGTTGCTTCGTCAAGCGAGCCTTAATGTGCTGCGTGATGCCGTCGAGCGCCGTGATGCTGCCCTGGAAGGCGACCGGCTTGAAACCCTGGCGCACTTCTGCGGCTTAGTGAAAGCGGAAATGATCACGCCTGAGACGCTTTACGAGCGGCTTAATTTCGATGCCGATACCGACTATTTTCCGGCCGCTTTTGTCGAAGCAGAGCGGCTATTAGAGTCAGAAGGTGTGATGACGTATGCCGACTTACTTTATCGGCCGCTGCAGGCTTTAGAGGCAGATAGCGCGCTACGGGATCGCGTTGAAGGATTTCTCGATCACGTCATTATTGATGAGTATCAGGATATTAACGCCGCGCAGCAGCGTCTTTTATCCGTGCTCGTTGGTACTCACGCCAGCGTAATGGCCGTCGGGGATGCCAATCAGTGTATTTATGAGTGGCGCGGTGCCAAGCCCGATACCATGCTAGAGAATTTTACCGCCACCTTTGGCGATGCTACCGACTATCCGCTCTCGACTACCTTTCGCCACGGCCATGCCCTGGCGCTGGCCGCTAATCATGCTATCGCCGCTAACCAGCGTCGCCCTAACCAGCTGTGCCTCGCTGCACCTAATAATCCAGAGACCCGGCTGCTAGTAGGGCAAGGTAGCCGCTTGCTACTTGATGCGTTGATGGACTGGCAGGCCCAGGGGCGAGTGCTGAATGAAACCAGTTTGCTGGTGCGCAGCTGGGCGCTGTCGGTGCCGTTTCAACTGGCGTTGTTACAGGCCGGGATTCCGTTTCGCCTTCAGCGCGAGGATCGATTTGTCTTTCGCCTGCCGCTGGTGCAGGCGCTGGCGGGCTATTTAAAACTATCGCGCCGTCCAGGTCTTCTGCGTGACCCACAGCAGCTCTTGTTACTACTTTCTCAGCCGACTCCGTTTGTTGCCCGTGAGCGGCTGCAGCGTTTAGCCCAGCAACTGGCCGCTACTCAGCAGTGGCCAGAGCGGCATGATCCGGTGCTGACAGAGTTAAAGCCAATCCAGCGGCGCACGTTAAAAAAGCGCTGGGTACTGCTGTGTGAGCTGCCTCAACTGAGTGCCTGGCCGCCAGCGAAGCTGTTAAGGCATGTCGTTGACAGCGTTGACGCGGAAAAAACGCTCAAGCGGGCCGCCGCGCGTCGCGACAAGGGCGAAGAGGACGTTCGGCTTCTCGACGTGCTGATCGAACAGGCGCAGAGCGTCCAAGATCCCGATGCCTTTATCGAACTGCTAGAACGCCCGGTAGAAAATCAGGCGGGTGGCGTGCTTATTAGTACCGTACACGGCGCCAAAGGGCTGGAATGGCCGCTGGTTGCCGTAGCCGGTGTCAATGAGGAAGATTTTCCCCACTACAGTCGCGATAATCCGCTCAGCGATGAGCGCTTGGAAGAGGAGCGGCGGCTTTTCTACGTGGCGATTACGCGGGCTCAAGAGCAACTGCTAGTGCTTCATGATGGTGGTGCCCATCGTCCTAGTCGCTTTATTGCTGAAAGCGCTTGGCAGGACAGTATGCGCGTGGCGTCTTGCTTGGCGAGTGGCAGTGCGCCAGCGACTTCGTTGCAGGTGACTTCGGTTGGACTGGTTGAGCGCTATTTAATGCGCTTAGGTCGTGACGATATTGTGCTTGCCGCAGCGCAGGTTGAAGAGGCTAAAGCAGCGTATGCTGCAGGCACGCATTTTTATCCCGGTCAGCGGCTTTTGCATGCGGTGTTTGGAGAGGGGGAAATCGCGGCAGTAGAGGGAAATGCCAGTGATCCGGTCATTGATGTGCGCTTTGAGCAGGCCGGACGGCGGCGGCTTATTGCGCGTCGTGCACCGATTGAACTGCTGGAAACGCCGCAAAAAGCCGTGCTTTGATAGGGTGGCGGGAAAGCACGTGTGTTCAGCGCGTTACGGCTATTCGCTAGCCATAACGCGACTGATGGCATCGCAGAGTATGGATTACATATTGGGGTAGTTAGGCCCACCGCCGCCTTCTGGTGCTACCCAGGTGATATTTTGCGCAGGGTCTTTAATGTCGCAGGTTTTGCAGTGCACGCAGTTTTGAAAGTTAATCTGAAAGCGTGGCTGTCCGGCGCTATCCTCAACCACTTCATAGACACCGGCCGGGCAGTAGCGCTGTGCCGGTTCAGCGTACTTTGGCAAGTTGTCGCGGATTGGTAGCTCCGGGTCATCCAGGTGCAAATGACACGGCTGGTCTTCTTCATGGTTGGTGTTCGACAGAAACACAGAGGAAGGCTTGTCGAATGAAAGCTTACCGTCCGGCTTGGGATAGTTGATCTTTTCAAACTCAGCCGCAGGCTTTAGAGCCCCATAGTCAGTGGTGGTGTCGTGCACGTTAGGTAGCTTATTGCCTAGCAGCTGATGCGCAAAATTATACGCGCCGCCGCCCACGGTGCCGTATTTATGGATCGCAGGGCCGAAGCTGGCGCTTTCCTTCAGCTCTTGATAGGCCCAGCTGGCTTCCCATTTCTGAGTAAAGCTGGTTAATTCCTGCGCGCCTTCATCACCACCTTTGATTGCTTCAAATACGCTCTCTGCCGCCACCAGGCCGGATTTCATGGCGGTATGCAGACCCTTAATTTTAGAAAAATTAAGGGTGCCCGCATCACAGCCGATGAGAAGGCCGCCTGGGAAGGTCATTTTGGGCAGGCTATTTAACCCCCCTTTGGTGATGGCTCTGGCGCCGTAAGCAACCCGCTTGCCGCCTTCTAAATACTGGCTAAGCACCGGGTGGTGTTTCATGCGCTGAAACTCATCAAACGGCGACAGCCATGGATTCTGATAGCCTAAATCCATGATCAAACCCACCACGACCTGCTGATTTTCCGCGTGATAGAGAAACCAGCCGCCGTGGGTGTTTTTATCTAGCGGCCAGCCTGAACCGTGTACTACTAGGCCGGGTTCATGCTTATCAGCAGGCACGTCCCACAGCTCTTTTAAGCCGATGCCGTAATGCTGAGGGTCGCGTCCTGCATCTAACGAGAAGTCTTTAATTAAACGTTTGCCTAGGTGGCCGCGCGCGCCTTCTGCGAACAGCGTGTATTTGGCGCGCAGTTCCATACCGGGCATATGGCCATCTTTGGGCGTGCCGTCGGCGCTGACACCCATATCACCAATGAGGATGCCGCGCACGGCGCCATCTTCAATAATGACCTCTTGGGCAGCGAAGCCTGGGAATATTTCAACGCCTAACGATTCGGCCTGCTCGCCCAGCCAACGGCATAGATTACCCGCACTAATAACGTAGCGTGGCTGTTCGCTGCCGGTGTTATGCATGCTCTTAGGTACGAGCGCATTAGGCACTTTTTGCGCTTTGTCGGCGTCCTTCAGTAAGAAAACATCGTCGCGAATCGCTGGGGTCGTCAGCGGTGCGCCGCGCTCTTTCCAGTCCGGGAATAGTTCTGTTAGCGCGCGGGGTTCAAACACCGCTCCTGACAGAATGTGCGCGCCGACCTCGGAACCCTTTTCTACCACGCAGACCGTGAACTCTTGCTCTGCATCGTTGGCCTGTTGCATGAGGCGGCAAGCAGCGGCAAGCCCGGACGGGCCGGCGCCGACAATGACGACATCGAAGTCCATTACATCGCGTTCAACAGTTTCCACCCGGTTTCTCCTTATTCTCTTTAAGTGCCGCCGATTACTGAAACTAGCTGATAAGAGAGCTAGCGCATAAAAGGCTGGCCTTAATTTAAAACGGTCGTTTGCTTCTGGTTGTTGCTCATCATAGGCATAATACCTGTGTCACGTCACGCCTACGATGGCTAAAGCAGCATTTCTCAACGCTATGCCGCGCTGTTCCCCAGCCTTATGATCCAGGCTTGAACCAGTGGCTATTGTTGCTAGCCGGTAGGCTGTGGCAAATTGGTAGCGTTTTTCAACGCTGTGGCAATCAAACGCGCACATGAATTTTAGGGCGTGGCTCGGCTATTAGCGCCTAGCGGCGCCTAGGTTAAGTGTTTCAAGTCGGTATTTGATAACACGTTAGCATTTGATAGGAGGTGCCTGCTTGGCGGGCGCCGTTTCCGGTTAACGGCTTTTCTTACAAGACAAGTGAGGAATC